>OZ242171.1:0-1998239 GCA_965205525.1 Gammaproteobacteria bacterium | reverse complement strand
GCAGCTGGGTGCTGCCGCGATCGGCATTGTCGGTCGGGACATGCTGCTGGAATCCGGCGGCGGAAACCTGTACGACCTGCTGGACCTCGGGATCGCCCGCTGCCGGCTGATGACCGCTGCTCTGATTGATCGTCCCCGGGATGAGGGAGAGCGGCGGCGGCGAGTGGCCACCAAGTATGTGAATATCGCCCGCCGCCACTACGCGGTCAGCAGTCGTCAAGTGGAGCTGATCCGCCTGTATGGCTCTCTGGAACTCGCCCCGTGCATCGGCATCGCCGATGAAATCGTGGATATCGTGGATACCGGCAAAACCTTGGAGAGCAACGGACTAGAGCCGCTGGAGCTGATCGCCGAAGTAAGTGCACGGCTGGTGGTCAATAAGGCAGCCATGCGCATTGATCACGATAAGATCCAAGCCCTTCGCGAGCAGCTGGCAAAGTCGGTTTCCGCAGCGCAGTCCAGGGGCAGCCCATGACGGCCAAAGGCAGCGGGGGTCCGGCACTGCTGGAGGCCGGCAGCGAAGGCTTTGATGTCATTCTGAAAAAACTGCTGGCCTCGGAGGAGACACGGGACGCAGAGGCAGAGCGCATTGCCGCAGACATTATTGGGGAAGTGCGCACAAGGGGAGATGCAGCACTGCTGGAATATACCGAGCGACTGGACGGGCGGCATTGTGACTCTGCAAAAGCCTTGGAAGTCCCCCGCCGCCGCATGCAGGAAGCTCTGGAAAAACTGCCGGAAGAAAAAAAGACAGCCCTGGAATGCGCCGAGGAGCGTATTCGCGACTTTCACATGCTGTCTCTCGCATACGAAGCTTCATCGGCAGGAGACCATAAGCAGCGGCAGGCAGAGGAGGTGCGCTGGCTGCGAGACTCAGAGGGAATAAAACTGGGGCAGCGGCTTCTGCCCCTGGAAAAGGTCGGCATTTATGTGCCGGGGGGACGCGCCTCCTATCCCTCCTCGGTACTGATGACAGCTGTGCCCGCCAAGGTGGCGGGCGTGAAGGAAATCGTGATGACGACACCGGCGCCACCGGGGAAAGAACTGCCGGAAATGGTACTGGCCGCGGCGGCTCTGGCGGGGGTACAGCGGGTCTTTGCAGTCGGCGGGGCCCAGGCCATTGCCGCCCTCGCCTTCGGTACAGAGACGGTGCCGGCGGTGAATAAAATCGTGGGGCCGGGCAATCGTTTTGTGGCCGCCGCCAAGCGGCTGGTTCACGGCCGGGTCGGCACGGATATTCCCGCTGGCCCCTCGGAGGTGGTCATCATCGCTGATGGCAGCACCGCGCCCGAGTGGGCGGCGCTGGATCTGCTGGCCCAGGCAGAGCACGACGAGGCGGCGCGGTCTATTCTGCTGTGCCCGGACAGGGGCTTCTTGGAGCAGGTAAGCAGACAGATCGCCGAGCGGCTGCCTCTTTTGCCCCGCCGAGAGATCATAGAAAAATCCTTGGCCCGAAACGGCGCCCTGATACACACGGCCGACCTGCACCAGGCGGCGCAGATCAGTGATCGCATTGCACCGGAGCACCTCGGGCTTTCGGTGGCGGACCCGGAAGCACTGCTAACCGAGATTCACTGCGCGGGAGCTATCTTCCTCGGCCCCTGGAGCAGCGAAGTGCTGGGGGACTACTGCGCTGGTCCCAGCCATGTGCTGCCCACCGCCGGCGCGGCGCGCTTTTCCTCTCCCCTGGGTGTGCAGGATTTTATGCGCACCAGCTCCATCATTCAGTGCGGTGAAGCCGGTGCGTCCCTGCTGGCGGGCACCGCTGCGACACTGGCCCGGGCGGAGGGTCTGGAAGCCCATGCCCAAGCGGCGGAATGCCGCAAAAAAGGCGGGGAGAGCAGCAAGGGGGAAAGGAGCTGAAGATGGCAGCTGCCAGCGTAACCCTCAGAAATCTTGTGGCAGCTGCCGATTCACTGCTCAGCCCGGGCCGCTTTCGGGACTACTGCCCCAACGGCCTGCAAGTGGAGGGCCGCCCAGAAGTGCGCCACCTGGTATCCGGGGTTACCGCGAGCATGGCCTTTATAGAAGCCGCCATTGCCGCTGACGCCGATGCGCTGCTGGTGCACCACGGCTATTTCTGGAAAGGTGAAGACGCTGCCATCACCGGAATGAAACGCCGCCGCATCGCCGCTCTGCTGGAGGCGGAGCTCAGCCTGCTGGCCTATCACCTGCCCTTGGATGCCCACCCGGAGTACGGCAACAATGCCCAGCTGGGCCGGGTGCTGGGATTGCAGCACACTGGCAGTCTGGAGCCGGAAAACCCGGAGGGGATTGGCTGCACCGGCCGCCTGCCCCAGCCCATGCCGGTGGCGGATTTCGCCAGGCTGGTGGAGGACCGTCTAGGGCGCAAGCCGCTTCATATCGGCGACCCGGCGGAAACCATTGAAACCATCGCCTGGTGCACCGGCGCTGCCCAGTCCTTCATAGATCAAGCCATACTTGCGGGAGTGGATGCCTATCTCAGCGGCGAAGTGTCGGAGCAGACGGTACACGCAGCGCGGGAGAACGGAGTGCATTTCCTGGCCGCCGGACATCACGCCACCGAGCGTTACGGACCGCAGGCGACAGGCGAGCACCTGGCAAAAAGTCTCGGCATTGCGCACACCTTCATAGACATTGACAATCCGGCCTGAGCAGGCGCTTTTGGCCTGCATACCCCGTTTGGCTGAGTATTGACTGCAATCCGGCATCCGCCCCCGTTATCCGCAAGCGCTGCCAAGGCTGTTCATCTTTTTCTGCCGCCACGATGCCCTGTCTGTCGGGAAACATCTCTGCAGAGAGCCGGGTTAAACAAGACCGGCGATCTGCGCTGAGCAACCTGAAGAAAACCAAGATATGACCCCGCTGAAAAACTACCGTCACCGCCTGGCAGAGAGCAGCCTTCTGCCGGACCCGGCTCAAGAGGCGGCGGCAAGACACTTGAACCGGGTGCACCGAGAGCTGACTGCGAGCAGGGTCGGCACTCGCAGCAGATTGCTCCACCGCTTCATCGGCAAAAAAACGCCCCCTGCACGGGGACTGTACCTGTGGGGGGGAGTAGGTCGGGGCAAAACCCTGCTAATGGATTTGTTCCACGACACGCTGCCGTTTCCTGAGAAGACCCGCACGCACTTTCACAACTTTATGCAGCATACCCATCGGGAGATGAAAGACTTGGCAGGAGAAAAAAACCCGCTGGAAAAGGTGGCAGCTCGCCTGGCAGCCGACTCCCGCGTACTCTGCTTTGACGAGTTCTTTGTCAACGATATCGCCGATGCCATGATCCTGAGCTATCTCCTAGAGGCCCTGTTCCGCCAGGGTGTCTGCCTAGTCACCACCTCCAACACGGCACCGGAAAACCTGTACCAAGACGGCCTGCAGCGGCAGCGCTTCCTGCCAGCCATTGCTCTCCTGCAAGAGCACTGCGAAATTCACCACATAGACGAAGGCGATGACTACCGCCTGCGCACCTTGGAGAAAGCTCCTCTTTATCACACCCCGCTAAATGCTGAGGCGGAAGAAAATATGCAGCAGAGCTTTCAAAAACTAGCGCCGGGCACTGGCAAAAAGAATGCGATTATAGAAGTGGAAGGTCGTCCTCTAAACACCCTGTGGGTAATGGATGACATCGCCTGGCTGGACTTCAGGGAGCTATGCAGCAAGCCCCGGGGCCGAGACGACTACCTAGAGCTTTCCCGCCTGTTCCACGCCCTGCTCATCAGCAAAGTGCCGCGTATGAGCGGAGACCAGGACGACCAGGCTCGCCGCTTCATCCATCTGATAGATGTGCTCTATGACCACAATGTAAAACTAGTGCTGTCGGCAGACGGAGAACCAGAAACCCTGTACCAGGGCGTAAGACTGCAAAAAGAATTTGCGCGCACCGCAAGCCGCCTCAGGGAGATGCAGACGCATGAGTACCTTGTGCAGGAGCATAGGGGATAGATAATCAGAATATTCAAAAGGCAGCCTCAAAGCGGCGCATGCCAAAGCCTAAAGAAACTACTATAATTGGGTGCATACCTTCGTTAGAAGAGGGGAAATCCTATGAAGACCATTCTTCCCACCTTGCTCACACTGCTTCTGCTGACTGGCTGCGGGCCCTACTATCCACACCATAGTCCAGGATTGAAAATTGAGTTTCCTGCGAACCTGTCTCAAGAACCCCAGAAGCTCGCCCATCAGGTTGGCGAATTCTGTCAGAACTTCACCAGGCATTTGCGCTTGGAGCACAAAGGCTGGGCCCTGCCAAATTGTGTTCGCAATGCTTTTGATAAATATCCCCAGCTAAGGGCACTTGGCAATGCCGACGCTATAAGCGCCACCGGGCATGATGCCTACGAGGTCTACCACAATGTATTGGATGGCTCCCTAGTGGTGGATGGACCGTCCCTGGACCACACAGGCCAAGTCTGGGGCGTAGTCCCCACTTATACGGGTCTTTCCACTTTGCGGCTCAGGTCCGCCTCATCAGTACAGCAGGGCCGCCGCACAACAGCATACGCCATAGTGCTCGGCATAGACCCAGCCCGCTCCTGGCGATTTCCGGATGCCATCATTGATGGCTCCGGACGCAGGTTTCCGATTGAGCGAATCCCTTCCTCTTCTCTCGCACTGAATTGTCTGACAGAAAATACCCTCGTAGTAAGCGTTCACTGCTGGCGATCGGATGGATTTATCCGCATGCCTTTGAAATATCTGCAGTCTCAGCGGAGCAATGGGATCCACTTCAGAACCGATGGCGCCGCAGATCCAGATTCAAACAGTGAGTTCCATATACCCCCCGAGCAAATAGATCTCTTCCTCCGCGCTTCGGGTTTTTATCATCGGTTTCTGATAACCAAAGACTACGAATAAAACCAGGCAGCAGGGGCAAGTTGTCTATTGTGGAAAGACTTGCGCGATACTCGCGCGCCCCGACTCCATTTCGAGAGATTTACTGCGCCAGTTTTAGCCTGAAAAATATATAGCCAAGTATATTATTCCCAAAGGGAAAGTGTTCCCGTTCGTCGCCTGCCAAGGATAAGCTCATCCGGCTGTTTTCTGCTTGTGAGCTGGGGAGGCTTCCGCTTTCCCTTCCCGTGCCTTCACCATGTCCAAGGCCACATCCACGATCATGTCCTCCTGGCCGCCCACCATTCGGCGACTGCCGAGTTCTACCAGAATATCGCGAGTTTCCAAGTCGTAGCGCTCAGCGGCACGCTCGGCATGGCGCAAAAAGCTGGAGTAAACGCCAGCGTAGCCCAAAGACAGGGTTTCTCGGTCTACTCGCACCGGACGATCTTGCAGAGGGCGGACTAAGTCGTCGGCGGCATCCATCAGCGGGTACAAGCTGCAGCCATGTTTCCAGCCCATGCGATCTATGGCGGCAATAAATACCTCTAGGGGGGCATTGCCGGCTCCAGCGCCCATGCCGGCCAAGGAGGCATCTACCCGGTTGGCACCGTTCTTTACCGCCACGATGGAGTTGGCCACTCCCAGGGCTAAGTTGTGATGGGCGTGAATGCCGCGTTCGGTTTCCGGCTTCAGCGCCTTGCCAAAAGCCTGAAAACGGGCTTGCGTATCGTCCATGCTCAAAGCACCGCCGCTGTCCACCACATAGATGCATTCGGCACCGTAGGACTCCATCAGCACCGCCTGCTCCGCCAATGCCTCCGGCTCAATCATGTGGGACATCATCAGAAAACCCACCGTATCCATTCCGATTTCCCGGGCATATTCAATGTGCTGCTTTGACACATCGGCCTCGGTGCAATGAGTGGCAATGCGCACCGAGCGCACACCCATATCCCAGGCCCATTTGAGATCTTCTTTAACGGCAATACCCGGCAGGATAAGAGTGGTCAGCCGGGCGTGCTCCAGCACATCCGCCACCGCCCGAATCCACTCTTTGTCGGTGTGAGCACCGAAGCCGTAGTTGAAGCTGGATCCGGACAGGCCGTCGCCGTGGGCCACTTCAATGGCATCCACCCCGGCCTGGTCTAAGGCGCGGGCAATTTTCTGCACATGCAAAATACCGTACATGTGCCGGATGGCATGCATGCCGTCACGCAGGGTTACATCCTGTATGAAGAGCTTGTTCTGCCCGACAGTCGTATTTGCGCTCTTTTTCATGACATTCGCCTCCGCCGCTCAAGCGGCTTTGTCCTTTCGCAGAAACTTCATCCGCGCAAGGCGTTCGCCAGTGCCCAGCGCCGCTGAAGTCATAATGTCCAGATTGCCGGCATAAGCGGGCAGGTAGTGCCCTGCGCCTTCCACTTCTAGAAAAATGGAAGAGCGTACGCCAGAAAAATCGCCGCGCCCTGGGATATGCAGGGGCTTCTTCTTGCTGTAGTGCTCAAATTGCACCTCCTGCTTCAGTCGATAGCCGGGCACATAACCCTGCACACCCTGCACCATGGCCTCCACCGAGCGGACAATATCCGCCTCCTCCGCCTCATCGCTCAGGGTAAAGACGGTATTGCGCATCAGCATCGGCGGCTCCGCCGGATTGAGGATGATAATCGCTTTGCCGCGCTCGGCACCGCCCACTTTTTCAATACCCCGGGCAGTGGTCTGGGTGAATTCATCAATGTTGGCCCGGGTGCCGGGACCGGCGGACTTGGAGGAGACGGAGGCCACAATTTCTGCATAGCGCACCTCGGCCACCCGCCGCACCGCCGCCACCATGGGGATAGTGGCCTGCCCGCCGCAGGTAACCAGATTGACATTGGGCTCATCCAGATGCTCCTCCATGTTGACCACCGGCACGGTGTAGGGGCCGATGGCCGCTGGGGTCAGATCTACCATCTGGCGGCCATGAGGCTTCAGCAGTTCGTAGTTGGCCCTGTGGGCCGTTGCCGAAGTGGCTTCAAAGAGAATGCGGATATCCTGAAACTCGGGCATCTTCAACAGCCCTTCCACTCCGCCATGGGTCACCGGCACACCCATGCGCCGAGCCCTGGCGAGACCATCGGAATCCGGGTCAATGCCCACCAGCGCACCCATTTCCAGCACATCGGAACTCTGCATGATCTTCATCATGAGATCGGTGCCGATGTTGCCGGAACCGATAACAGCGGCCTTGATCTTGGCGCGCGGCTTGGCTTTGTCAGCCATGGCATACCCCGCTGAATACCGAATAAAACGCTATTGAGTATAGACGGGGAAGTCTAGCACAAGTTACCCAACCCGTGAGGGCAGCATCTCGCTATATGCCAGGCCAAGTCTCCGGGCAAAAGTGCCCTATCAGCCTGATCGGCAGACCGGGCCGCCCCGCCCAGCTTTTGCTGCTTTTTAAGCAGCCTGTTTGCCGCCAGGGAGGGCTCTAAAGACAGCACCCCCGCCTGTACAGCGGCTCAGCCCTGGAATATGCTCTCGGCGGCGATTATTTGGCTTTTTTCTTCTTGCCGGTTTCAAGCCATCTTTCTATATTGCTCTTTTTGAAACTGATCTTCGGGTCTGCCGCTTGCACCTCGCAGGAGATGATGACAGGGGTGTAGGACTGCACCGGCGCCAGCTGCTCGCACAGGGCATTGAAAGCGGTCTCCGCCATAGTCTTGCGCTCTTCCGAGGTGCATTCCTGGGGCACCCGCAGGGTCAAATGCGCAAAGACATGCTTGGCCTGACCGTCAGCGAGCCGGAAGTGCTCGTACGCTGTGGCACGGGTGCATATCTCCTTCAGGTCAAAGAGCTTTGTGGCAACGGCCGCCTCGTGCACCCCGCGCACGACGGCGGACATTTTCAGCCGCTGGTCCAGGCGGGCAGAATATTCAATTACGAGATGAAGCATGGGTTTCTCCGGCTTGTCGGCATGAAGCAATTGCCTCCGTTGGTTAAGGCAATCAATGCGTTAACTATAACTATATGCCGCTAAGAGCAGCGGTCAATGGGGTCAGCCGCTTGGGCAAGCACCGATGGAGATAACCGTCTTGCAGAGATCGGACTCGGCTGGCACGACCGGCCCGGCCCATGACGGCCCGGCCCGGGGGGGCCCCGGCCAGCAGGATAATGGGCACCCCAAGCCGGCAGAACACCGCCGCCTTCCCCGCCGCCCTGCCAGCTGCCGAGCACATCTCTGCCAGCTATCGTAAAATCACTTCCCCTAGCCAGATATCTTTTAACAACTGATGGACAGCACTGACGACAAACACTGGGATCTTGAGTACGACGTGGTGGTGGTGGGCTCCGGCAACGGGGGATTGACCGCCGGCATCGTCGCCCGCAGCCGTGGAGCGCGCACTCTGGTGCTGGAGAAGACCGACCAGTACGGCGGCACCAGCGCCACCTCCGGGGGCGGGGTATGGGTACCCTGCAATCGTTACGCAAAGAAGGCATTTGCTAAAGATTCGCTGGAGGATGCCCGGGCCTATCTGGCGCACATGACACCGCCGGGCACCGTTCCCGACGAGATCATTGATACCTACCTCCAAGAAGCGCCCAAGATGATTGACTTCCTGCACGAGCGAACTCACTGGGTGGAATACCGCAACCTAACCTTTTATCCGGACTATTTCCCCCATGCCCCCGGCGGGCGGGCAGGCAATCGCTCCATGGAGCCGGAGCCTCTGGACGCGCGCATGCTGGGTAACAAGCTGCTCAAGCAGCTGCGCCGTCAGCACCCCCAGACCACTATGTTCGGCCTGATTCATTTCACCCAGGTGGAAGGGCAGACCCTGCTGGGAGCGCTGCCCGGCTGGTGGAAGCTGGCAGTACAGCTCACCCTTGACTACCTGCTGGACATCCCGATGCGCATTCGCTCCACCCGCCATCGCCGTCTCACCATGGGCAATGCGGGGGTTGCACGCCTGCGCCTGGCCTTGGAAGACCAGGGCGGCATGCTGTGGCTGAATACGCCTATGACCGGCCTGGTTACCGAGAACGGACGGGTGACGGGGATCACCGCGATGGTGGACGGCAAGCCGGCCCGCATTCGCGCCTGCTGGGGCGTAATCCTCGCCGCGGGCGGTTTTGAGCGCAACCAGGAAATGCGCCAGAAATACCTGCCGAACCCCACCGACACGGATTGGAGCGCCTCCAACCTCTACAACACCGGCGATGCCATCCGCGCCGCCCAGGACATCGGTGCCGCCACGCGCCAGATGGACTGGGCCTGGTGGAGCGCAACCACCCATCCCCCCGGACGGGAAAAATCCCAGATGGTTATCGTGGAGGAGTCCATGCCCGGCAACTACACGGTCAACGGACGCGGCGAGCGCTTTACCAATGAATCTCAGAACTATATCAGCATCATTATGGATATGTACCGGACTTACAAAGAGGGCAATCCCTGCATCCCCTGCTACATGATTTTTGATGCCAACTTCCGGCGCAACCGGCCCTGCGGCCCCCTGATCCCGGGCAAATTCATGCCGGACTGGCTCCTGCCGCGCTCTTGGTGGACACCGAAATTCCTAGTAAAAGCAAAAACATTGCGCAAGCTGGCGGAGAAGCTGGGGATGGACCCTGATGTGCTGGAGGAAACCCAGCGCAAGGTCAATGAGTACGCCCGCACCGGCAAGGATTTGGATTTTCAGCGCGGCGATTCGGTCTATGACCGCTACTACGGCGACCCCAGCGTCACGCCCAATCCCTGTCTCGGCCCTTTGGTAAAACCACCCTTTTATGCCATGACCCTGCACCCCGGAGAGATGGGGACAGCGGGGGGACTGGCGGTGAATACCGATGCGCAGGTGCTGCAGGAAGACGGCGCCGCCATCCCCGGTCTCTACGCCATCGGCAACTGCAGCGCGGCAGTGCTGCCTCGCTATCCGGGGCCCGGATCAACATTAGGGCCAGCCATGACCTTCGGCTATCTCGCCGCCCGGCATGTCACCAAAACGGCATCCTAACCGGGAAGTCATCTGGTTTCTCCAGCCGCTATAATCCCTGCCCAAGCAAGCGACGAGGAGAAGGCACGATGGGTTCACTAGACAGCAAGACTGCGCTGGTCACCGGCGCGGGACAGGGAGTAGGCGAAGGCATTGCCCTCGCCTTGGCAGACGAGGGAGCAAAAGTGATGGTGACGGGACGCACCGAATCCAAACTGCATTCCACCTGCGAGGAAATTGTCCGCCGCGGCGGCAGCGCAGAGCCGATGGTCTGCGAGGTGCTGGACGGTGAGCAGATTGCAGCCTGCACAGCGGCAGCGGAAAAAAACTTTGGCGGTCTTGATATCCTGGTCAACAATGCGCAGATCGTTACCCTCGGCACCCTGCTGGATATTGACGAGAAGGGTTATCAGGAATGCCAGGATTCAGGCCCGCTGGCCACTTTTCGCTTTATGAAGGCATGTTTTCCGCAGCTGAAGAAGAAAAAAGGCTGCATCGTCAACTTGGCATCTTCCTCGGCATTGCGCTGGGATATGCGGGGCTACGGCGTCTACGCAGCTGCCAAGGAGGCAATCCGCTGTCTCACCCGCGCCGCCGCCCACGAGTGGGCGGAACACGACATCCGGGTAAACTGCATTCTGCCGCTGGCCCTGTCGCCAGGCATGAAATGGTGGAAGGAGAACAACCCGGAGGAATCAGAGGCTTTTTTGAAAACCGTGCCCCTCAAGCGCATCGGCGACTGCGAAAAAGATATCGGTCGCACCGTGGTTTTTCTGTGCAGTCCGGATGCGTCCTACATCACCGCGCAGTCTCTCATGCTGGACGGCGGTCAGGCTCGGCTGGGATAGGATAAAAGAGACTATTGTCTGTAGCACCGGCACCGGATGACAACAAATTAAATTGACTTGAACACATACTGGCTGGTGGGAATGACATCAAGGCGGTCAAAGTCAATGAAGCGGACGCAGCTCTCCATCATCGTCTTGAGATGTTTGTCGTACTTCGCCTTGTCGCCTTCAGCATCGTAGAATATTTCCCGATTTGTCATCGCGCCTTCCGGAAAACCCTCTTCCACGAAGGCATCATAATGCGGCGCTCCGTAGGTGAGAGGCTGTGCAACTATGTTCTGCACATAGAGAAAAGTGGACTGGGTGTCTATGGCGATCTGGGTGTGGGAGCCGATATAGATTTTGAGCCAGTCCTCGCGGCTGAGCCGGGGCGGCGCCTGCAGCATAACCATCTGCGCAAATCCCCAAGTGCGCTCGCCGAGCTGCGGCGGGTGCGCGGTGTTGACGATGGGCATAGATTCGGTCACCAGATAGCCCGCGATACGCGGCGCATTCTCGCGCAGCACTTCTTCTACCGCCGGCCGCCAGCTGGCGGTGTCCATCCACATGGAGACAAAAGCGGCGGGGCAGGGCAGAGTGCTGGACTGCGCCAGGGCTTCTGCGGGGCGGACTGCTTCATCTACTGCATTCAGCTGCAGGGCGCGAAGATCCTGTTTTAGCAGCGCTGGCACCGTTTCCTCGCGCATGCGATGCGCAAAATCATCGCATTCCTCACCGCTGTCTTTCCAAAGTGCATAAATCAATTTTTCCACGGCTTTTACTCCCGCTATTGTCAATCTCTTTAATAGTGCGCGAA
The DNA here is from genome assembly GCA_965205525.1 of Gammaproteobacteria bacterium. Lineage (GTDB taxonomy): Bacteria > Pseudomonadota > Gammaproteobacteria > JABABF01 > JABABF01. Next base: position 1,986,804 of record OZ242171.1, on the reverse strand, counting down.
AAAGTCTGTCAGCGCAAGATCGGCAGAGAGGTCTTATGCTAAATTGCTTCATCTGCGAAAACACAATTGCGCTGGGATATGCGGGGCTATGGCGTCTACGCAGCTGCCAAGGAGGCAATCCGCTGTCTCACCCGCGCCGCCGCCCACGAGTGGGCGGAACACGACATCCGGGTAAACTGCATTCTGCCGCTGGCCCTGTCGCCAGGCATGAAATGGTGGAAGGAGAACAACCCGGAGGAATCAGAGGCTTTTTTGAAAACCGTGCCCCTCAAGCGCATCGGCGACTGCGAAAAAGATATCGGTCGCACCGTGGTTTTTCTGTGCAGTCCGGATGCGTCCTACATCACCGCGCAGTCTCTCATGCTGGACGGCGGTCAGGCTAGGCTGGGATAGGATAAAAGAGACTATTGTCTGTAGCATCGGCACCGGATGACAACAAATTAAATTGACTTGAACACATACTGGCTGGTGGGAATGACATCAAGGCGGTCAAAGTCAATGAAGCGGACGCAGCTCTCCATCATCGCCTTGAGATGTTTGTCGTACTTCGCCTTGTCGCCTTCAGCATCGTAGAATATTTCCTGATTTGTCATCGCGCCTTCCGGAAAACCCTCTTCCACGAAGGCATCATAATGCGGCGCTCCGTAGGTGAGAGGCTGTGCAACTATGTTCTGCACATAGAGAAAAGTGGACTGGGTGTCTATGGCGATCTGGGTGTGGGAGCCGAGCCAGGTTTTGAGCCAGTCCTCGCGGCTGAGCCGGGGCGGCGCCTGCAGCATAACTATCTGCGCAAATCCCCAAGTGCGCTCGCCGAGCTGCGGCGGGTGCGCGGTGTTGACGATGGGCATAGATTCGGTCACCAGATAGCCCGCGATACGCGGCGCATTCTCGCGCAGCACTTCTTCTACCGCCGGCCGCCGGCTGGCGGCGTCCATCCACATGGAGACAAAAGCGGCGGGGCGGGGCAGAGTGCTGGACTGCGCCAGGGCTTCTGCGGGGCGGACTGCTTCATCTACTGCATTCAGCTGCAGGGCGCGAAGATCCTGTTTTAGCAGCGCTGGCACCGTTTCCTCGCGCATGCGACGCGCAAAATCATCGCATTTCTCACCGCTGTCTTTCCAAAGTGCATAAATCAGTTTTTCCACGGCTTTTACTCCCGCTATTGTCAATCTCTCTAATAGTGCGCGAAAAAGTCTGCCAGCGCAAGATCGGCAGAGAGGTCTTATGCTAAATTGCTTCATCTGCGAAAACACACAGGCATAATTGCCATGCACGGAGAACACAAACACGATGCCATGCTGCGCAAGGCGTGGGCAGATTTTTGCGAGCAGCTGAAAGAGGCTGGCGAGATCATCTTCCGAGACGGCGCCCCCTCAGGGTCGGCAGACCGGGCTGTGGGACTGCGCTATATCGCGCGCAATATTCCTCTCGCCCTGGCCTTTCACCTAGAGAACCGAGATCCTCTGCACCCGGAGATGATGCGCTATTTTGATCCGACCCGAAAACAGGGTGGCGACAACGGCGACGCGATTTATCTGGGAGCACCCATTGACGGCACCCGCCGCTACCGCATCAGCGGTCGCAGGGGCGGCGCCCGCTTCCTGGCGATTACTGTTCTTGAAGACGGCGAAACGCCCTGGGGCGGCGGTGTGGTGGGCAGCCTGTTCGGCAACGGCTTGGAATGCGACGAGATCGGCAACTTTGAGCTGCACTTGGGGCCGGAGCCCGTGCCCGGCAACTTCATCCGCACTACACCAAAGGCCTTCCGGGTCACCATACGCCAGTTCTTCGCCGACTGGGAGCGGGAAGAGCCCATGACTGTCCGCATTGACTGCCTGGACACAGAAGAACCGCCAGCACCCCTGGAGCCCCAGAATCTTTGTGAGGGGCTGGCAGCTTCAGCGGAATGGCTGCGCTGGTCCACCACCTACTGGGCGGAGAAGCTGGATCTGTGGCGGGCTGCGCCTAACCGTTTCATCGGCTGGCGCGACATGGTGGAAGAGAAGATTGACGCCACTCCCGGCGGCACCCCTCTCATCTGCTATTGGGATCTGCCGGAGGACGAAGCGCTGATCATACGGGTCACACCGCCGACCTGCACCTATTGGAACTGCGAATTCGGCTCCTACTGGTTTGAAACGATGGACTACCGCTACCGCAGCACTGGCCTGAACAGCCACTATGCACATCTGGAAGAGGACAGCAGCCTGATTGCCGTGGTTTGCCATGATGACCCAGGGGCTGCCAACTGGCTGGACACCAGCGGTCACCGGGCTGGCTATATCACCTTCCGGTGGATGGGCGCGCGGGAACACCCGGCGCCGGAATGCCAGCAGGTTAAGCGTGCGGAGCTCGCAAAGGCCCTGCCCCCGAATTGTCGGCGCCTGTCACCGGCGGAGCGGCGAGAGCAGATTGCGGCGCATCGTCGCGGCGTATGCAACCGCTTTCGCACCTAGTCCTTAGCACGGAGCGCACCAGCAATGAAAAAATCTATCGGCAAGGAGCGGCACTGGAAGCCGGCGCCGCACCCGGACTGGGTGGAGACCGTCAATCGAGAGGGCCGCCTTTTTGACTTGCAGGGAGCTGTGCCCTTGGACGAAGAATCTCTGCTGACAGCGGCGCGGCGGGCAACAGGTTTGGATGATTTTGGGGAAGGAGACTGGCAGACGCCGTTTCGCACTCTTCTCAATGCGCTGGAAACAGAGGCAGAGCTCACTCTGATCGGACGCCTGATGGCACGCAGTGACCTCCTAATCTGGCTGCAGGTACGGCTCAATTTCACTGCCCTGTGGCGCGAGATTCCCGCGATTCTCAAGCAGCCTGTAGAGCGTCCGGTTTTCATATTGGGGCTGCCCCGCTCAGGCACATCTATTCTCTATGAGCTGCTGGCTCAGGATCCGCGCTTTCGGGTGCCCGCCAGCTGGGAGGCTCTATTCCCCTGCCCGCTCCCCACCGGCGAGGAGACAGAAAATGACCCGCGGGTGCAGCGGGCGGACGGGCTGCTCTGCCAGTGGGCGCGGGTGGCGCCGGAATATCAGTCCATGCATGAGATGGGGGGGGTCATCCCCTGCGAGTGTGGTCTTATCATGTCCCCTACTTTTATCAGCGACCATATCGCATCTCACTACCAGACACCCTCGTACCATGCCTACATGGCAGAAACGAACATGGGCCCAGTGTACGATTACCATCGCTGCTTTCTGCAGAGTCTGCAATGGAAAAAGCGGGCGGAGCACTGGCTGCTGAAAGCCCCTAACCACCTGTCTTTCCTGCCGGAGCTGTTTGCGGCGTACCCGGATGCCCGCGTCATCCAGACCCACCGGGACCCGCTGAAATGCATGGCATCCACTGCCAACCTGCTGGGCACCCTCTACTGGATGCGCTCGGACAAGCCCTTTGATGTTTCTGCCTTTGAAGATATCGTCCTTGGCGAAGCCACCGCTGCCCGGCTGGAAAACGCAGCGCATCTGCGAGAGGAAGAGAAAATTCCGTCCATGCAGTTCCTGGACTCCCGCTACCAGGATTTAATGGAGAAGCCGATGGCCGCCCTGGAGCGCATTTATGCTTTTCTGGAAATGGATTTCAGCCCGTCGGCGATGGCCCGGGTGGAAAAATACCTGCACGGGAAGCCGAAGGGCAAGTTCGGTGCCCACGCCTATGAAGATCTTTCGCCGAAGGAAGCGTCCCGGGAGCGCCCCCTGTTCCGCACCTATCAGCAGCGCTTCAGTGTGCCCGACGAGGTCTGAGATTTCTCGTGCCCCTCCCAAGGCAGAACATCACCCGCATCCCCAGTGCGTATTCGGAATTGCCGGCACAGCAGGTCAGGAAATAAAACGCTGCCATGCTCGCTATCCCGAAAAGCGAGGCAATGCTGCTTTAGGAAATGCTTGCCTTGTAATCAAAAATTTCGTCCATGCTAATAGGACGCTCGGCGATGCCCTCAAAGCCGTCTTGGCCAGAATAGGAATCCTCACAGAGGACAAGCCCTTCTTCATCAAACTCCCAGACAATCATCAGCCGACTTTCAAACATGTAGTGGCTGCTGACATCGGAGACATCGTACCCCATCGCCCGCAGAATATCATGGGGATAGGCGATGCGTATCACGCCCTCAGTGGTTGCGCAATTGCGGTCTGCTATAACGCGGTCCACATGATGCTCAATGAGGTGACAGCCCGTCTCAACAATCATCTTGTAATAGGCCGCGACTCCGTCCTTCCCCCGGGGGCTGTGGGTGGGATCATCGGTGGCAAAACTGTGATAGTGGGCCCGCTCTGAGACGGTAGCCATCAGTGCCTCAAAATCCGGGAGCGCTTCCGATTGACTGTGCTTGACAATCGTTTCCAGATTGCGGCGGGTGGCTGGGTCGGTCTCCTCAGCCAAGCGCCGCTCTAACATTTCCCAGTTTTTGCGCGGGTCAATACGATAGGCAGTCTCGGTTGGTTTCCCCATGGCTGACTGTGACATCTCGCATACCTCCTTTGGTTAGCTGCTGTCTTCATCACCAATTGGAGAGCGTAGCCTCCACCAGACTACCTGTCAAACAAATAGCCTGTAATATCTGGGCGGGACATGCTGCCCCAAGTAAAGGCATATTTATGGAATACGCTTTCTGTCCTCTATAATAAACGGGCAGCTATAATAATTCACCGAAACTTACCCGCAATTCATGTCGTCTTCTTCCTGCATCCCGCCGATCTTTCTTATCAACCTTGAAAGACATCCTGACCGCCGCGCGACGATGGAAGCCCGGCTACATCGTCTTGGCTTGGAATATCGGCTAGAAAGCGCAGTGGACGGCCAAACCCTCTCTAAGGATGAGCTGGCGACGGCCTATGATGAGAGCACTGCCAGGCGCATACTGCGCCGTCCGCTCTTCAGAGGCGAGGTGGGTCTTGCCCTTTCCCACCGGCTGATCTATCAAAAAATGAAGGAGGAATGCATTGAGGAGGCAGTTATCATGGAAGACGACGTAGAGCTGGCCGATGACTTCTCCGACACGCTGGCCAACTGCCGCCGACTGCCCGCCGACTGGAGTATCCTGCAGCTGGTGCCGTGCAACTCGGAATACCCGATAGGCATTGTCTTTTCCCGACGCGGGAATGTACATCTGTACGGCGCTTATCATGCAAGGCAATACTTGGGAGCTTCCTATGGCACACAGGCCTATCTCATCCGGCGCACCTATGCAGAAAAACTGATCCCGCTGCTGTCTCCGATCACATTGCCCATTGATACCTTGCTGTTTGATAACCGCTACAGCCTGCGCGTCCCCCACGCGGTCTGCAGCCGGGAAGGTCTCCGCCTGCGGCCGCGGCTGGGTCGGCATACTTGGATGCCTTCCAGCACAAACCCAGAATCAACAAAAGAGCTGCAAGCACCAACTGCCCGGCAGCGGCTGGAAGGTTTTTTCCACGATATGCGCGGCCTTCTGAGCCCGATGCGCCTCTTGCTGCTGCTGCTATCTTTTTTCCCCATTAAAAATCACGACAAGCTAAATATCCAGACCCGCGGAGAATGGGGGGGAAAGCTATTTCACATCCGGATTTATCTTTCTATCGTGCGCCCAATTCAATAAAAGATTCTTGGCGTGTATAGCAGCAGTTAATAGAGAGGTATGATGAAAAATATAATTTTCCCCAATATCATGAAATTATGGAAGATGGTCAGAAACCGGACAAACATCATTATTCAAGATAGGTATGCCCGCTATATTACAGCACCTCGTGCTATAGCTCATATTAAGAGGAATGGATATTATCCCGCCGATAGGAAAATAAGAAATTTGGATTCTCTTCCCTATACAGAAGACACACTGAAGTTAATGGACAACCATATCATCAGTAAAATAAAATTTCTCCAATACAAATCTCTCGCTGAAGAAAATAATAGATACCTGGTGTATCACGCAGGGTTCAGTGGTTTTTCTGCTTTGCTCCACCAATTAATAAGGGCCCTCACTATCGGCTCCCGGTATGAGCGAACAATTATTTATAGGAGGCACAAAATGGTCTACGATAACCCCTATGAACCGATAGAGAACCTTTCAGAAAAAGAAATTAACAAAATTCTCTCTTCTGATAAAAAACTAATTGATTTTAATTACCTTCTGCAGAAAGAAAAAACTGTACATCTTGGACAGAACCTACAAATGCCATGGAACTTAAGCCCAGCGGATAGAAGAAAGAATATTGTGATTATGGATAGCCTTTTTGCTAACTACAAATTGAAGAACATGCCTTACTTCTACCTATATTATCGCGGGCTCATCATGGATTCCTTCCTGAGACTCAAGAAGGAATACAGAGCACATATTGAAGAGCGCAGAGGTATACTCCTGCCTGAAGGTCCTAAAATCGGCGTTCATATTCGGCAGGGGGATGTGTCAAGAAGCTGGAGGGATTTCAATATCAGCAGCTATATGCATACAGTAGAGCAAGTGGTGGATGCCACCGGTATCAAGACTGTTTTCATAGCTACTGATTCAAATAAAGCTCTCTGCCAGTTGCCGAAGGATTCAGGCATACATTTTGTTTATGATGATAAGGAGAATCGATATGACAATAATGCCACGTTTATGATTTTGAAAAATCCAGCCCTAAAAAAGCAAGAAACTATGGCGGTTTTAAAGAATATTTATCTGCTGGCCGAGTGCGACTATATGATCGGCAGCCAAAGTGCTCTCGCCGCATGTGCCTTGGCTCTTTCTTATTATCGTAATAAAAGTCTCAATGGAATACTTCTGGAACATCCGCATATTTTGCATATGAACGATAAAATCAGTACTCTAGGCAAGAATAGAGAATTAAATAGAGTGCTTTTGGAAAACCCCATTGATGCCCGCCTGGCCTGCCTTACGGTTCGTCGCAAGGATGGGGGGGGGGGGGAGTAATTCACATCTTCACATCCGTGATTTATCTTTCTATAGTTAATAGAGAGGTATGATGAAAAATATAATTTTCCCCAATATCATGAAATTATGGAAGATGGTCAGAAACCGGACAAAAATCATTATTCAAGATAGGCATGCCCGCTATATTACAGCGCCTCGTGCTATAGCTCATATTAAGAGGAATAGATATTATCCCGCCGATAGGGAAATAAGAAATTTGGATTCTCTTTCCTATACAGAAGACACACTGAAGTTAATGGACAACTATATCATCAGTAAAATGAAATTTCTCCAATACAAATCTCCCGCTGAAGAAAATAATAGATACCTGGTGTATCACGCAGAGTTAAGTGGTTTTGCTGCTTTTCTCCACCAATTAATAAGGGCCCTCACTATCGGCTCCCGGTATGAGCGAACAATTATTTGTAGGAGGCACAGAATAGTCTACGATTCCCCCTATGAACCAATAGGGAGCCTTTCAGAAAAAGAGATTAACAAAATTCTCTCTTCTGACAAAAAACCAATTGATTTTAATTACCTTCTGCAGAAAGAAAAAACCGTACATCTTGGACAGAACCCACAAATGCCATGGAACTTAAGCCCAGCGGACAGAAGAAAGAATATTGTGATTATGGATAGCCTTATTGCTAACTACAAATTGGAGAATATGCCTAACTTCTACCTATATTATCGCGGGCTCATCATGGATTCCTTCCTGAGACTCAAGGAGGAATACAGAGCACATATTGAAGAGCGCAGAGGTATGCTCCTGCCTGAAGGTCCTAAAATTGGCGTTCATATTCGGCAGGGGGATACGACAAGAAGCTGGAGGGGTTTCAATATCAGCAGCTATATGCATACAGTAGAGCAAGTGGTGGATGCCACCGGTATCAAGACTGTTTTCATATCTACTGATTCAAATAAAGCTCTCTGCCAGTTGCCGAAGGATTCAGGCATACATTTTATTTATGATGATAAGGAGAAGCGATATGACAATAGTATCGTGCTTATGCTTTTGGAAAATCCAGCCCTAAAAAAGCAAGAAACTATGGCGATTTTAAAGAATATTTATCTGCTGGCCGAGTGCGACTATATTATCGGCAGCCAAAGTGCTTTCTCCGCATGTGCCTTGGCTCTTTCTTATTATCGTAATAAAAGTCTCAATGGAATACTTCTGGAACATTCACATATTTTGCATATGAACGATAAAATCAGTACTCTAGGCAAGAATAGAGAATTAAATGGAGTGCTTTTGGAAAACCCTACTGATGCCCGCCTGGCCTGCCTTACGGTTCGTCGCAAGGATGGAGATAGCAGCAGTTAATAAAGAGGTATGATGAAAAATATAATTCCCCCAGTACTAGGAAATCACTGAATTTACCTACCGCACAGCCGGAGCGGCAGATATCTGTTCCGTGCGAGTATCGGCGATCGCCTGTCGGTAAAGGGAAAGCATTCCCCTCGCCGCCTTTCGCCAGCTGAATCTTTTCAAAACGCGGTGCTGCCCGGCAGTGCTGAGATACTCGCGGCGCGCAGGGTCTCGCAGCAAGGCGGCAATAGCGACAGCCAGCGCATCGGCATTGCCCGCTGGCACCACCTCCGCCGCATCTCCCACCACCTCCGGAAGTGCACCGCCGTCGGTGGACACCACCGGAGTGCCACAGGCCATCGCCTCCCCGGCAGGAAAGCCGAAACCCTCGTATAGAGAAGGCACCACCGCTATGGTCGTCTCGGCGTACAGGCGGGCGATCTCTTCGCCAGACAGTCCGCTCAAAAAACGCACACGTCTGGTCAAACCTCGCTTGGCAATCAGCTGCTCGGTGGCACCGCCCGGCTCAGCGCGACCGATAACTACCAGCTCCAAGTCCGGAAAATCGCAAACCAGCTGCTCGCAGGCGAGCAGCAGATAGCGCAGACCCTTCAGCGGATGGTCGGCAGAGGTCGTCGCCATCAGGCGACAGGGGCGACGCTGCACCTCGGGCTGCGGGTGATACAAATTTGTGTCTATCCCGCCATGCACCACAGTGATGCGCTCTTCGGGGATAGAAAAGTCAGTGACAATATCCTGCCTAGCACTGTGGGAGACCGTCACAATACGAGACATCTGCTGGGCCACCCGCTTCTGCATCCCGAGGAAGCTGTACCAGCGCCGCAGCAGGAGACGGCGCCGCCAATTCGGCGCCACACTGAGGGCGAACGTCAAGTCACGGGTAATCGGATGATGGATGGTGCCTACCAGCGGCAACCCGTGCCGCTGCAAAGATAGAAGGCCGTAGCCCAAGCTCTGATTATCCTGGACAACATCGTAGTCCGCAGCATGCTCTGCAAACCAGCGGGACACCCGGTGACAGAACGCCCACGGCTCAGCAAAGCCGCCGCTCAGCTTGGAGAACCATTCCGCAACATTGGCAAATGAGCTCAAGTGACTGAGCTGCAGAGAGCCAAGTCCATTCCTATACAGATCCAGCCCCGGCATCTGCACGAGGCCTACCCGGGGGTCCAGCTCCGGGTACGGGGGACCGGAAACCACATCCACCCGATGTCCCTCCTCCACCAGTGCACGGCTCAGGTGGCGCAGGTAGATGCCCTGCCCCCCAACCCAGGGAGCGCCACGATAGCCAAGCAGGCAAATGCGCAAAGGCAAGCCAGCGCCCGCCATGGGGGAACCTGCCCCCGCCGAAGAAAACTCTGTGATCCCCATTACACCAAAATAGCAATATATTCATCTCCGTCCTCCCCTCTCGGCAAATTGGAGATGAAAAAATGAATTCTAATGAATTTTTATTGAAAAGGCAAACTATCTTATTGTTTATTGGCAATTATGATCCACTTTATGATTTTACTGTCCCTAAATTGTCCCGAAAAAACTTACACGACTTTCCATAAGATAAGGAATTATTCGACGTTTAGCAACGAACCAAATAGAGACGGTTTTGAACTCTATTTTGTGAAACTCCTCTCTAGTGCATTCGGCAAAGATTTTAGTAAACTTATTAATCTGCGTTATCCGCGAATTGAAAATCAGGAAATTTGCCAAGTGGATGTCTTGCCATCCAATAAACCTGAGTTCATCAAATTTGAAGGACGTGAGGAATTTTATGTGCGACTAGGTTGCTCAAGTGAACCATTATCTAGGCAGGAGCAGAGCAAATATGAAAGGACTCGTTGGCCTTAACTGACAGGTCGGCTTGAGACTGCCGAGGATCGCTGTTTCCGCCACGCCATAATTTCCTCAAGCATAGCATCGTAAGGGTTAGCATTTTTTCTAACCCTTGGATTTATTTGGTTGCGGGGGTAGGATTTGAACCTACGACCTTCAGGTTATGAGCCTGACGAGCTACCAGACTGCTCTACCCCGCGGGCGAATTATAGCACAGCGTCTTCGTGGTTCTGCGCCGAGTGCGGGTGAAAAAGGCAAGGCTGGCTGACCAAAACTGGCCGGAAATACCCTGTTTTTTGTCATTCCACTATTATTACCGCTTCCCCGTATTCTTTTTCCTGCTGGCGCATAGGCCATGTCTGCAAAACCTCCCCCTGCCGCTCCGGCAATTCTTGTTCCGGGGCAGGTGCATTTCCTGCGCGGTGCCACCGGGCTGAAGCAGTGTCCGCCGGATAACGGGGCGGAAGCCGCTTTTGTCGGGCGCTCCAATTCCGGCAAGTCCAGCGTGATCAACGTTATTGCGGGGAGGCGCGGACTGGCCCGCACCAGCCGGATGCCGGGGCGCACACGAGCGCTCAACTTCTTCGCTCTGGATGAGGAGCGACGACTGGTGGACCTGCCAGGCTACGGCTATGCCCGTATGTCCAAGGTGGAGGCAGGGCGCTGGCAGAGGCTGATGGAGAATTACCTGGAACAGCGGCAATCCTTGCGTGGACTGCTGCTGATAATGGATGTGCGCCATCCTATGAAGGAGAGCGACAGGGACTTTCTTGCCTGTGCCAAGGCAACGGGACGGCGGGTGCATATCCTGCTGAACAAGACCGACAAGCTGAGCCGGGGCGCGGTCAGCCGCACCCTGCGTAGCATGGAAAAATCCCTAGAGGGACAGGCCGTGACGGTGCAGGGGTTTTCGGTGCTTAAACGAGAGGGGCTGGAAGAGGCCCGGGAGATGATTGCCGCCCTGCTCCGCTGATGCGCCAAGGCAGGCCGAGCAGTTTGGCGGCAGTGAATCGCTTTTTGCTGGTCAACGAATAACGAAGGTTTATGCGAGCAAAGGGAGGCGCGAGGCTGGCATGTGCTGCTCAGTGCGCTTCGTCCCAGTTCGCGCCGCTGCCGGCATCCACCACCAGGGGGATTTTTAGTTCCGCGGCGGCGGTCATATGCTTGATCACTGCCGCCTGAACTTCTTCCAAGTTTTCTTGTTTCACCTCCAGCACCAGCTCATCATGCACCTGCATAATGCTGCGGGCAGGGGCGCCGCTCTCTTCAAGCCAGGCATCCACGGCGATCATCGCCCGCTTCATGATGTCCGCCGCAGTGCCCTGCAGAGGCGCATTAATGGCCACCCGCTCCGCTCCCCGCCGCTGGGTGTGGTTGCGTGATTTAATACCTCGCAGGCGCAGGCGGCGACCGAACAAGGTTTCCACATGGCCCCGCTCGGCTGCACTCTCCTTGGCCTGCTGCATGTAGCGGTGGACCCCCGCGTAGCGATTGAAATAACGCTCCATGTAATCACGGGCGGCGGACTGCTCAATCTTCAGCTGGCGTGCAAGACCGAAAGCGGACATGCCATAAATGAGCCCGAAGTTGATGGCCTTGGCACGCCGCCTCTCCTCGTCCCCCACTTTTTCCAGCGGCAGATCAAAAACTTCAGCCGCAGTGGCCCGGTGGATGTCCTGCCCCTCGGCAAAAGCGCTGAGCAGCCTTTCGTCATCGGAAAAGTGGGCCATCAGGCGCAACTCAATTTGTGAATAATCCGCTGCGAGAAGGCAAAAGCCGTCCGGGGCGATAAAAGCGCGGCGGATGCGCCGTCCCTCGGGGTTGCGGATGGGAATATTCTGCAGGTTGGGGTCGGAGGAGGACAGCCGGCCAGTGGCCACCACCGCCTGGTGCCAAGAGGTATGCACACGGCCGGTATCGGGATTCCTCTGCGCCGGCAGGGCATCGGCGTAGGTGGACTTCAGTTTGCTCACGCCCCGGTATTTCATGATGACAGCGGGCAGCTCGTGTCCCAAGTCCGCCAGCTCCTGCAGCACCGCTTCTGCTGTGGAGGGCTGCCCTGTCGGTGTCTTTCGCAGGACTGGCATCTCCGGCTGCCGCTTCGCCAGCCCCTCCAGCATGGGTGCACTGTCCTGCCCATAAAAGATGTTGGCAATCTGCTGGGGGGAATCGAGATTGAACTTATGGCCCGTCAACTCCCACGCCTGCTCCTGGAAGGACTTCGCCTGTACGCCCAGCTCCTCGCTGAGCTCCGCCAGCGCGTCCATGTCCACCAGCACACCGTTTCGCTCCATGCGGGCCAGTATCGGCACCAGCGGCATTTCAATATCTTGGAGCAAAGTATCAAGGGCGGGCTCTTTCTCCAGCAGGGAACGAAAGAGTCGGTGAAGGCGCAGGCTCACCTCCGCATCTTCGGCAGCGTAGGGCGCAGCCTGCTCCAAGTGCACCTGGCTGAAGTTGATCCGCCCGGCACCGCTGCCGGCCACCTCTTCAAAGCGGATGGTGCGGTAGTGCAGATGCCGCTCCGCCAGCGCGTCTAAGCTGCGCCCATCCACATCTGCCTCCAGCACATAAGATTCCAGCATGGTGTCCCAGACAATGCCCCGGAGAGTGATGCCGTGGTTGGCCAGCACATTGCTGTCGTACTTAAGGTTCTGCCCCGTCTTCGGCAGGTCGGGGTCTTCCAAGAGAGGGCGCAGGACTCCCAGCACCGTCTCCTCCGGCAGCTGCTTCGCTGCGCCCAGGTAGTTGTGGCCAAAGGGAATATAAGCGGCTTCCCCCGGGGCTACCGCCAAGGCTATGCCCACCGCCCTCGCCCGCAGAGCATCCAGGCTGGTCGACTCTACATCCACCGTAAATTCTCCTGCTTTGAGAATCTTCTCTTGCCAGCGTTGCAGGGCTTTCTCGCTGAGCACCGTCTCCGTCTGAATCGCGGTGCTGCCATCGGGGCGGCTGCGCAGACTGGGATCAGAGGCTGCATCCGGGCTTGTCTCTTCCTGGTTCTCTCCGTCAGCAGTGTGCTGGGGGAAGGCATACAGCTGTCTCTGGGTACCCCGCTCCGGGCCCTTTGCCTGGGGACTGCGGCCCGGCTCTGATCCCGCTGCCTTTGCCGACGAGTCGGCCGCCTCCCTCGCTGGCGCCTTCGGCTGCCTCGCCGCCCCCCGGGATGCCGCCCCTGCTGAGGGCTGGGCCGACTGCTCGGCTGAAGAGGGCCTTTGGGCCATTTCCGCCTCATACTCTGCAGTAAGCGCCTTTGTAATCTCCCTCTCATTCGGCAAATCCATCTCTTTGCGCAGCTCATCAGCCATAGACTTGAATTCCAGTTCCTCATACAGGGCCAGCAGGGTTTCCCGGTCTGCCTGCGGAACATCCAGGGAAGCGATGTCCAAGTCCAGCTCCACATCCCGGCGAATAGTGGCCAGGTCCCGGGACAGGTAGGCTTTCTCCCGCTCGTTCCGCAGCTTGTCGCGCAAAGAGGCGGCGCCGCGCACCGACAGCTCGGCCACTTTCTCTAAGTTCTCGTAGATGGCATCCAAGTCGCCGATGCCCTGGAGAAGGGCCACCGCAGCCTTCGGGCCGACACCCTTGACACCCGGAATATTGTCAGAGGAATCTCCCATCAAAGCCAGATAATCTACGATAAGTGTTGGCGGCACCCCGAATTTCTTTTCTACTCCCGCCGCATCAAGGGTTTTGTTCCTCATGGTGTCTACCAAGGTGACGTTCTCGTCCACCAGCTGCGCTATGTCTTTGTCAATGGTAGAAACCACGACCTGGCGGCCCGCTGCCACAGCTCGGGCCGCCAAAGTGCCGATCACGTCGTCCGCCTCCACCCCCTGCACTACCACCGGCGGCAGCCCCATAGCTTTTATCAGCCGATACAGGGGCTCAATCTGCACTCGCAGCTCCTCGGGCATGGGAGGGCGATGCGCCTTGTACTCGGGATAAATCTCGGAACGGAAGGTCTTGCCCTTGGCATCAAACAGCGCTGCTATGGGGCTTTGCGGATAGTCGCTGCAAAGGCGTCGCAGCATGCTGGCAACCCCCCTGATCACCCAGGTGGGCTGCTTCTTGGAGGTGGTGAGTTCCGGCAGCGCATGGAAGGCGCGATAGAGATAGGCGCTCCCATCTACCAATAATATTGGCGGAGCAGAAGGAGCGTTCACGACAGGAAGAAAATATCAGGCAGAGGAAAGGTCCCATTTAATCCTATAAGGAAATGAAATACCAGCGGCGCATATTTTCTGCTGCCAGCCATCACTCCGCCGAGCAGCGCTGCTGACGGCATCTTGGCGGGAAACGTGAGCCCGATGCCAGCATCGTGCCGCGCCGAGCAGGACAGGCGGACAGGAAAGCCGCCCTTTATCTTTATACCCTGCAAGTCTTATACAGCTCGGCGATGGTGCGGAGCACCCCTTCTGACGGAACTTTACACCAAAGCTCAGCCACTCTAGCATAAACTTTTAGAGAAAAATATTCTGTATGCACAAGTAACCTATTGATTTATAATAATATGAATATTAATATACCCATAAATATAACAATAATTCTTATGCGGAATCGTATTGTCTGAAATTCATACATAAATTGGGGTTGATTTTCTACAAAAATACTCTATGATTGTTTCCGAAAGTAACGTTGCCCTTTGACACGAGAGTTCTAAAATCATGTCCCGCCTATTCTTGGCCTTCTTGCTCGCAGCCTCCCTTACGGGAAATGCGATAGCCGCTCCGCTTTTCTTCAGCCTCTTTATCGGAAAGACGCCGGAGCCGGTGCTGCAGGAAATTGCGAAAGTGCCGGCAGCCGACTTAGAGCAGCAAAGGCCTGTTTCCCTCGCCGCTCTTCCGATCAATCCGGTGGACCAGTCCGAGGAAGTGATAGCAGGCTTGGATGAAAGGCTGGATGTCCTCATGCTGAGAGATTTTGCCAGCAACGGGATCTAAAGCACCTTCTTCCCCCCACCCGGCCCTGTGCAAGTTCACAGGGCCGGGTTTTTTATGTGCCCCCGCAAGTGATTACGCATGTGCGCGATCATCCGGCGGGTTCACATAGGGACACATAGGGACGGGGTTTTATGTGCCCGCACAAGGAGAACAGGAGTTATCTATGCGCGGGCGCGGAAGGCCCGGTAAATTCGCTCCAAGCGCAACGGCTCATGGGGCGGCCGGGCAAAGCCGTAACGTCTGCCGTCAGGTCCCACCAGAAAAATATTCACCCCGTGGGACATGTCGTAATGGTCGCCGTCGTGGGCCATCTTTTGAAAGGGCACACCAAAGTCCCTCGCCAACTGCCGGATGGAGGACAGGGGACCGGTAAGCCCCACCACTTCGTCTCCGTATCGCTCCAGCCATTCCGCCAGCCGCTCCGGCGTATCCCGGGCCGGGTCCACGCTTACCATCAGGCAGCGCAGGTCCGCCGTCTCTCCTCCTGCGGCCAGTCTCTCGGAGAGCCGCCGGAATACCGACAGGGTGGCGGGGCATACATCCGGGCAATGGGTGAAGCCGAAGAAAAACATATTCCACTGCCCTCCCAGCTGCTCTTCCCCGAAGGGGCGGCCCCGGTGGTCCACCAAGGGGGGCAAGGTCACCGACACAGGCGTCGCCAGCTCTACTGCCCCCAGATCAGCAATGTCTTCAACGGTGGGGCCCCGAGTAAAGCGATAGACAAACAGCGCAGGGAACAGCACCAGCACCACCAAGAGGATGGCGGGAAGCAGCAGGCGCTGGGTAATTTTTTTCTCAGTTGAATTAGTCATCACGCAAAGTGTACCTCCCCTTGCAAGACCACGCCCTGCCCCCTCTCCTGCTCGCCAGGTGTCTGCATCTTTGCGCTGCAATACGGACTGTACGCCCCGGGCCACCTGGTAATGCTCCTGGCCGATAACCAGGGGGTCCAGCAGGCGAGAGGATGTGCGCCCCTTGCCAGAATGGAGGGAGCGGACTCAACCTTTTGGACTGCGCTGCCTAGATGCGCACCAGCTCCGCCGGCAGGTAGTGATCCAGCAGCATGCCGCCAAATAGTGCCATCAGGTACCAAATGGAATAGCGGAAGGCCCCCCAGTTGGCGGCGGCAGCGGGCCGGAGCATCAGCCGGAGGGCCTGGTACAGGTAGCCGCCGCCCAGAGCGACGGCGACAGCAAGGTAGAGAAGACCGCTCATGCCCACGGCAAAGGGCAGAAAACTGGCAGCCAGCAGCAGCAGTGTGTAGAGAAGAATATGCAGGCGGGTATACGCCTCGCCATGGGTGACCGGCAGCATGGGTATGCCTGCCGCTGCATATTCCTCGCGACGGGAAAGGGCCAGTGCCCAGAAGTGCGGCGGTGTCCAAGCAAAGATAATAAGCACCAGCAGGAGGGCGTAGGGATGGACAGTGCCCGTTACGGCAGTCCAGCCGAGAAGCGGAGGGGCCGCACCGGCAAGACCGCCGATGACAATGTTCTGAGGTGTGGCCCGCTTCAGGTACAGGGTATAAATCACGGCGTAGCCAAGCAGCGCTGCCAAGGTCAGCACCGCGGTAAGCGCATTCACCTGAAAGAAAAGAACAGCCTCGCCGGCGACACTGAGCAGCAACGCAAAAGCCAGCGCCTGCACGGTGCCGATGCGACCTTTCGGCAATGGGCGGCCAGCGGTGCGCGCCATCTGCGCATCCAGGTGCCGATCTGCCAGGTGGTTTACTGCCGCTGCTCCGGCGGCGCACAGCGCAATGCCCAGATTGCCGAACAGAATAATTCGCCAGTCGGGCCAGCCGGGGGCGGCCATGCACATGCCGATAACGACGGTAAGCAGCATCAACGCCACCACCCGCCACTTTGAGAGGGTCAGATAGTCGCGCCAGGTGGCTTGCAGGGATGTGGTTTGCATCATTCCCAGGCGTTTGGCCGCCCTGCCCTGCCGGCTGTATATAAAAGGTAATTGATGCTCACAGTGACCAAGAGCAGCAGAGCTCCTCCCAAGTTATGCGCTATTGCGACCGCCAGCGGAAAACTGAACCATACATTGCTGAGGCCCAAGGCAAATTGCAGCAGCAGGGTCACCAGGAGCAGGCTGGCGGCTCGGCGCAGAGGAGCGGCCCTAGCAGTCCGTCGCAGCAGTGCCAGCGCCAAGCCAGACAGAAAGACCAGGGTGAGCAGAGATCCTGCCCGGTGCGCTAAGTGAATCGCCACCCGGGCCGAATGCTCCATCAGTCCTCCCAGGTAATTGGGCCCGACCTGCTGCCATATATTAAAACCCGTGCCGAAGTCTGCTTCTGGCCATAATTCCCCCTGGCAGAAGGGCAAATCCGGGCAAGCCAGGGCCGCGTAGTTGGCGGTGGTCCAGCCTCCCAGGGCTATCTGTGCCGTCACGATAAGCAGAGCCAGCAGCGCGGCAATGCGCAGACGGCGAGAAGCAGCAGGCAGAGAAAGAGAACCTGGCGAGGGCTGTCGCAGGCGAAGCGCTATCAGCCAGAGGAGCGCCATGGTGGCGAAACCCCCTAGGAGATGCAAGGTCACTACTTGGGGCCAAAGCTTCAGTGTCACCGTCCACATGCCGAACAGACCCTGGCAGATCACTAGGGCCAGCGAGCCCAGTATCAAGCCGCTGGGATAGCCGGGCTCTCGCTGTCGCACTGCCAGGATTGCCAAGACCAGCATCAGCAGCCCCAGGAGAGCAGCAGAGTAGCGGTGCACCATCTCGGGCCAGATGCGCTCGATGTTTACCGGTGTTTCGGGCCATGCCTGGTTGGAGCGGGCAATTTCCTCTGGGCTGCTGGGCCACAGAAGATGACCGTAGCAGCCCGGCCAGTCGGGACAGCCGAGACCCGCATCCACCAAGCGCGTATATGCGCCCAGCGCTATCACCAGCAGGCTCAGGAATAGGCCGCACAGCGCCAAGCGATAACCAGGGCGGGAGATTACTTTCATCAACTGCCCTTATGCCGGCCGGGCCGGAGCAGAGCCGGCAATGCGGAGCTCTTCCTGAGAGCCGGAGAGCTGACAAGCGCTCACAGGGCGGCATTGCCGATACGCAATAAAAATTGCAAGTCTTTCAGCAGATCGGCGCCCCCATGCCGCTCGCCATAGGCCATCATCAGGAAGCCCTCGGGATCCACAAGATAAAAAGCATCCGTGCCGCTCAGGCCGGAGGGCTCCTCCGCCTTGGCCAAGCGGAGACGGAGCGCACCTGGCAGAATGGAATGTATCGCCATCTGCGGGTGCTCCCGGGCGAGAAAGCCAGTTAACTCTTCAAGCTCTTCTGCCCCCTCATGCAGATAGACCCGGCGCACCTTCCAGCCCTGGCGGCCCAGTGCGATATGAACCTGCCGAGTGACGTACAGGTCTCTGCGACACCCCGCATTGCATTCTGTGCCGCCCCGAATGAGAAGCCTCCATCGGGGCCGCTCCTCCGGCGGCGGCAGCAGGTCGCCAACCGCGATGGCCGGCTGCACCAGCAATCCCTGGTTGCTGGTGCCCGAGGGAAGTCCGATGCCGGTGGTGTAGACGAGCCATGCGGCGGCCATCAGGGTGACGGGTATCCCCCAAAGAGCCAGCATGCCCAGGCGGCCGCGACCTGAATGCACTATTTCTGAAGCCATTAGCGTGTCTTCGTGCCTGTCACCCGCCGATACATGTGGCAGGAAAATTCGCATGCCTCACCGTGCAGCAGGACGTCCTGCGGAATTTCTGCCGCCAGCGAGGATGTGTTTTGCAGCTGCGGCTCCCGTCTCATCTGCAAGCAGAGGCTGACAGCAAAAAAGCGGGCACAAGCTGCAGGTCTAGTCTGCAATGGCAGAAAGAATGGCATTCAGCTTTCAACTTATCAAGCGCAAGGAATTGCAGTTTATCACCGAGACCTGCGGGCCAGAAACAGCAGCAGCAGCACAGCTGCCAAGGAAAACCAGGTCAGGGCGTATCCCCGATGCCGGGCTGCGCTAAGAGAGTAGGGCGGCCGCCAGTCGGAGGGGCCCGTGCCGGCCTGGCCCGGGCCCAAGCGCACTAAGTGAGGAAAGGTCTCCTCTTGCAGGGCACTTCCCATCGCGGGAATATCAACGGTCTGCACCAGCTTGGGCCAGCCCGGGGCGGGAGTATCCGGGGCCAGCAGCAAGGATTTGCCGGGTGGAATATATATATGTCCTTCAAGAAATAACTGCCCCGGGCTTGGCGGCTCTTCCGGCAGGCGGCGACGGGCGGGGTCCCCAGCCCGCCAGCCCCGGTTCACCAGCAGAAGCAGACCGCCCGCCGTCTGAAAAGGGCTGATCAGCTCAAAGCCGACTCGCCCCCGATAAATGCGATTGTCTAAGTACCACAGGCGATTGTTGTCGTAGCGGCCTTCAAGGCGGACTTTTTTCCAAGAAAGCCCGGAGCCGGGACGGATGTGGTGAATATTCACTGCAGGGGCAGATGCCTGTGCAGTGAGCTCGGCTTCCAGCGCGTCCTTCTGGCGGGCCCGGTCCACCTGCCAGAAACCGAGCGCCAAGAGCATCGGCAGGACTGCCGCCAGCAAGATGCCCTCTTTCCGATGAGGATGCAAAGAAATTGGTGCCATCTTCACGGCTGCTGTAAAAAAGAATTCGTCGTCAAAGCAATACCGCAGACAGTCCGCGGTTATCATTAGCAGCTGTCGTCGGACTTGAAGCTCTCTGCAAGGACACGATCATGTGGCTGAAAATCGCTATTATCGCCCTTCTCATCGCCCTGCTTGTCAGCTTGAGCAGCGGCCTCGTATTCCTGCTGAAAGACATGGGGCACTCTCGGCGCACCGTCAACTCGCTGGGAGTGCGGCTGGTACTCGCTGCCCTGCTCATGATTCTGCTGGCCTACGGAATCTTTAGCGGGCAGCTGGGCTCTAAGGCGCCCTGGGAGCAGCCGCTGCCCAAGGAGCAATCCGATACGCACCGCTAATGCAGCACCTGTTTTTGTTTTCGGCAGCGGGCGAGCGGGAGCATCATCACCTCCACATTCAGCGGGTGCCGTCCTTCGCTCCCTCCACCATCAGAGAATATAGACAAGAAGGAACAGGCACAGCCACACAACATCCACGAAGTGCCAGTACCAGGATGCTGCTTCAAAGCCGAAATGATCATCCGGTGTGAAGTGTCCTGTCAGGGTGGCCCGCAGCCACATGGTGAGAAGCATGACGGTGCCCAGGCATACGTGAAAACCATGAAAGCCGGTGAGCATGAAGAAGGTGGTGCCATAAATGCCGGAGCGCAGGGTCAGGCCATACTCGGCATAGGCCTCATGGTATTCCAGATATTGCAGGACAAGGAAGGCCATGCCGAGGAGCACCGTGATGCCGAGCCACAGACCCAGCTGCCGCCGGTTGCCAGCCTTGAGACCCAGATGCGCAATGTGCACGGTCAGGCTGGAGGAGAGCAGGATAATCGTGTTCCACAGCGGCAGCCAGGAGAACATTCCGCCCCATCCCGGAAAGGACATGTCCCTGTGAGGGCCATTAAATATGTTCGTGACCGATGGCACCTGAGCCTGCGGTCCGCCCACTGCCTGCTGGGGCGTTTCCAGCATCGGCCACTGGAACTGAAAGCCCTGCCAGAGCAGCTCGTTGGTGCTCTCCCGTACTCCCCCCAGCCAAGGGCCCGCCAATGTGCGCACGTAAAAAAGTGCGAAGAAAAATATGAAAAAAAACATTACCTCCGAGAAGATAAACCAGGCCATGCCCATCACATAGGAGCGCTTCAGTTGAGCGCTGTTCATTCCCTCCAAGTTTTCGCGGATGGCGGTGGAGAACCAGTTGAACAAAACCCCAATCAGCAGCAGCAGGCCGCATAGAAATACCCAATGACCGAAGCGATTCGCAGCTTCGGCGGAGATCTCGTTGAGTATCGTGCTGGCTCCGAATACCGACAGGAATAGGCCAATGCTCGCAAGGATGGGCTTGCGGCTCTGCTCCGGGACATAGTAGGCCTGGGTAGAAGTTCTTTTTTCCATGCTGTTCTCTGTCCTCTTTAGTTGAGCGCTTTGGCGGCCGGACCCGCTGCTTCGTCAAGTGCCGTAGCGAGGGCGGTTACATCATAAAGTGTATAGGACAGGGTAATGGTGCCGATGTCCTTCGGCAGGGCCGGGTCAACGAAGAAGCGCAAGGGCATTTCGCGCTCCTCACCGGCGGACAGGGCCTGCCGATCAAAACAGAAGCATTCGGTCTTGTGAAAATAGGGGGCGGCCGGGCCAGGGGATACGCTGGGCACCGCCTGGGCCACCATGTCCCTGCCGGCGCTGTTGCGGGCATAATAAAATGTGGAAATCACCTGCCCCGGATAAATCTTGAGCTCCCGCTCGCGAGGTTGAAATTTCCAAGAGAGCCCCTCGCCGTTGAATGCGGCGAACTGCACACGCACAGTGCGTGTGCGGTCTGGGATCACGTCGTCGAGGCGGTATTCGTAGCGCCCAGTGGCGGTCTTGCCGTTAATGCCCAGCACATCGCAGAACACATCGTACAGGGGAACCAGCGCAAAACCGAAGCCGAACATCAGCGTTACGACACCCAGAAGCCGCAGGGCGACGCGCCGGGATGCGCGGCGTTTATCTGCTGGTGTGACGTCATTCATAGCATTTACGGCCAAGCCGGTAATCGCCCTGCAATCAGCGCACCGTCGGCGGCGAGGTGAAGGTGTGATAGGGCAGCGGCGATGGCAGGGCCCATTCCAATCCCTCTGCGCCATCCCATACCTGCTCGGTGCCGACGATCCGGCGGCCTGCCTGCAGGGTGCGCAATACGTTGAATAGGAACACCAGCTGAGAAATGCCAAACAGGAAGGCACCGACGCTGGAGATCATGTTGAAATCTGCAAACTGCAGGGCGTAATCCGGGATGCGCCGAGGCATGCCGGCAAGACCCACGAAATGCATCGGGAAGAAAGTGACATTCAGCCCGATGAAGGAGAGCCAGAAATGGGCCTTGCCCATGGACTCGTCGTACCTGCGCCCGCACCATTTGGGCAGCCAGTAATAAACGGCGGAAAAAATGCCGAATATGGCACCGGGCACCAGCACGTAGTGGAAGTGCGCGACTACGAAATAGGTGTCGTGATACTGGAAGTCCGCCGGTGCAACGGCCAGCATCAATCCGGAGAACCCGCCGATGGTAAACAGGATGACAAAGGCCAGCGAGAACAGCATCGGCGTCTCAAAGGTCATGGAGCCCCGCCACATGGTGGCCACCCAGTTGAATACCTTGACCCCGGTCGGCACGGCGATGAGCATGGTGATATACATGAAGAAGAGCTGACCGGCGATCGGCATGCCGACGGTGAACATGTGGTGCGCCCAGACCAGGAAGGACAGGATGGCGATGGAGGCGGTGGCGTAGACCATGGAGCTGTAGCCGAACAGAGGCTTGCGGGCAAAGGCGGGAATGACGGAGGAGGCAATCCCGAAAGCCGGCAAGATCATGATGTACACCTCCGGGTGCCCGAAGAACCAGAACACATGCTGGAACAGCACCGGGTCGCCGCCGCCGGCAGCACTGAAGAAGCTGGTGCCGAAATGAATATCCATCAGCATCATGGTGACGGCGCCAGCCAGCACCGGCATGACCGCTATCAGCAGGAAGGCGGTGATCAGCCAAGTCCATACGAACAGGGGCATCTTCATGTAGGTCATGCCGGGAGCGCGCAGGTTCAGGATAGTGGCGATGATGTTGATGGCCCCCATGATGGAGGAGGCGCCCAAGATGTGGATGGCAAAAATAAAGTAGGTGACGCTCGGCGGTGCATAGGAGGTGGAGAGGGGCGCATAAAAAGTCCAGCCGAAGTTCGGGCCGCCCCCTTCCATGAACAGGGTGGAGATGAGCATCAGGAAGGCGAAGGGAAGAATCCAGAAGCTCCAGTTATTAAGGCGCGGCAGAGCCATGTCCGGAGCGCCGATCATCATCGGCACCAGCCAGTTGGCGAGACCGATAAAGGCCGGCATGACGGCGCCGAATATCATGATCAGGCCGTGCATGGTGAGCATCTGGTTGAAAAATCCAGGCTCAACTATCTGCAGGCCGGGCTGGAACAGCTCGGCGCGGATGACCAAGGCCATGGCGCCGCCAAGCAGGAACATCAGAAAGCTGAACCACAGGTACAGAGTGCCGATGTCTTTGTGGTTGGTGGTGAAAAGCCACCGGGTAAACATGCCCGGCGGGGGACCGTGATGGTGCTCACTCATTGCCGTCTCTCCCAAGCTGCTCTGCTGCTGTCTTCTGGTGCTTTCTCAAAACTCATGGCCCGCCTTGGAAATTTGCCACATCTATGGGCTGAATCATATCGCCCATATCGTTGCCCCAGGCGTTGCGCTCGTAGGTGATCACCGCGGCGAGGTCCGCCTCGCTCAGCTGCGCGCCAAAGGCGGCCATGGCGGTGCCAGTGCGGCCATTGACCACCATGTCCAAGTGTTCTTTCATCGGGCCAGTGGCCATGGAGCCGACCAGCAGCGATGGGAAAGCCCCGGGCAAGCCGGCACCATTCGGCAGGTGGCAGGATGCGCAATTCTTGCTGTACACACCCTCTCCGCGCGCCATCAGCTCCTCAAAGGTGAAATGCTGGTCCCGCAGGGCGCTCTCTCGGGCGGCGGCTTCCTTGCGCTCCGCCAGCCAATTGTCGTACTCGGCCTCACCAACAGCCTGCACAACAATCGGCATGAAGCCGTGATTTCTGCCGCACAGTTCCGCGCATTGGCCCCGGTAGATTCCCTTCTGGTCAATAATCGTCCACGCCTCGTTGATAAACCCCGGGATGGCATCCTGCTTGACCGCAAAAGCGGGCACCCACCAGGAGTGCAGCACATCGGCGGCAGTGATGAGAAAGCGAATTTTTTTGCCGACTGGCACGACTAGGTGATTATCCACATCCAAGAGGTAATGCTCGCCCTTGGGAGCATCTTCGTAAATCTCGTCCTGAGGGGTGAGAAGATTGCTGAAGAAGCTCAGGTCCTCGTTCAAATATTCGTATTTCCACTTCCATTGGTAGCCGGTTACCAAGATATCCACCTCGGAATCACTGGTATCGTACATCCGCACCATCATGGTGGTGGAAGGGACGGCCATGCCCACCAAAATGAAAAAGGCCAGCAAGGTCCAGAGCACTTCCAAGGGGGTGTTCTCGTGAAAGTCGGCGGGTTTTGCGCCGCGGGACTTGCGGTGCATATACATGGAGAAGAACATGATGCCGAAGACCACCACGCCGATGACCACACAGATCCAGAAGATCAGCATGTGGAGGTCATAAATGCCCTGGCTGACGCCAGTGACACCCTTCGGCATATTCAGACCCCAGCGCAAGGCATGCCCGTATTCTGCTGCTCCCTCCGCTGCCCCTGCTGGAACCGATACAAACAGAGCAGCAGCCGACGCGATTGCCGCCGCAAGGTGTTTACGAATGACTGACAACAACGCTGCTACTTTGATCACCGCCATATACGACCCGGCACCATTGGAAACCAAGGCCG
This sequence comes from Gammaproteobacteria bacterium, assembly GCA_965205525.1. Lineage (GTDB taxonomy): Bacteria > Pseudomonadota > Gammaproteobacteria > JABABF01 > JABABF01. Next base: position 1,962,330 of record OZ242171.1, on the reverse strand, counting down.
CTCTGAATACTCTGTAAAAGCCGCCCCAACGCCTTCTGGAGCGGCCAACGGGCTCCTATTATAGCAACCTTCAAACTGCCGTTGGCATAGGCATAGGCGGCCTCAGCCCTGAAACTCCGTATGGTCTGCCCTGCCATCAGGAGACGCAACGGATAAATACCGGGTTATGACTGTCGGGAGATAGCCGGGGCGCATAGCGGTAGCCGCCGCCATCAAAATCCCGCAGGTCCTGCGGGCAGGAAACGCTGTTCTTGATAATCCAGGCACTCATCATGCCCCGGGCCCTCTTGGCAAAGAAGCTGATCACCTTGTAGCCGCCGCCTTTGTAGTCTCGGAATACAGGGGTATAAATCTCACCTTGCACATCCCCTGGCTGAACCGCCTTGAAATACTCGCCGGAGGCAAGGTTGATCAGTGCACCGCCGGCGGGCCGCAATTGCCGATTGATCTCCCGCGTGATACGGCTGCCCCAGAAATCGTACAGGGTGGCACCCCGGGAATTGGTCAGGCGAGTGCTCATTTCTAGGCGATAGGGACGGATCAAATCCAGCGGACGCAACAGGCCATAGAGGCCGGAGAGTATGCGCAGGTGCTTCTGGGCGTATGCAAAATCCTGCGATGAAAAGCTGTCAGCCTCCAGCCCCGTATAGACATCCCCCCGAAAAGCGAGCAGAGCCGGCCGCGCATTGGGAAGCCCCGAAGAAGAGCCCCACTGCAGGTTGCGTGCAAAGTTGAGGGCTGCAAGCTTAGGACTGATGTTCATAAGCTTTTCCAGCTGTGGAGGCGACAGCTTGCCGAGTTCACCGATCAGGACAGCCGCTTCATCCAGGAACTGGGGGGTGCTGCGCCGCCGAGTGGCCAGCGACGCGTCAAAATCCATGGTCTTGGCCGGAGAGATCACGATGAGCACGGCAACAATAAAAAGGCGCTGATAAGAGTTGCCATTATAGTGCGGTCGCCGATTATTGCGATTTTATTTCTGCAAGCGATTTTTTACCCGTATCAGCAAGCCAAACCATACCTGGTGCAGGGTTTTGTAAAAATGTTTATATATTAAATATTGTCCCTTTCTTAGAAAGCGATAATATCCTGCATGTATTTTTTCTAGCATGCTAAGCTGATCCCACTGCTCCTGAAACATCTCCATGGCATAGTTGTGAAGACGAGCTTCTAGAACAGTCAAGTCTTGAATTTGGCCACTTTGATCGGGATCCAGATTTTTGGTTTTCAAACGGTGACGCGATACTTTCCCCGGTGTAGGATAATACAATCTCCCGCCAATCATGCGACAAAACACAAATAGGAAATCATCCAGCCGCTCGTAGTGCCCTACAAGCACAAACTGCTCACGAAGTTTTGCTTTCAATTCCGCAATACTCGGCACCTTTGGCGAACGGCCCCAGTATCCATTGCCTGCTCCGTGAACATCGTCATATTTATGCATATCGCACAGATGTGAGTATGGAAGCATGTTCATATCATTTTCTTCCAGCATCGCCTCTTCGTAGTACTGCAAATGCTTTGCAAGGGTATATGCCTTATCATTCATTCCCCTCCCTTCTGCTGCGGCTCTGGGTTCAGGAAACTCCTTGCGGAAAGAAAAATGCGATATCACTCGGTCTAGCGGCTCACGCATCAAAGTGACATAGATGCAGGGACGTGATAGGTGTTCGTGGATTCCATAGAGTCCATGACCAGCAATACAATCAAAATGGTCCTTCTCCTCTTGAGATAGATCCATGAATTTATTTAGATCTTGTAAGGAGAACCTGATTAGAAAACAATTCTCTTGGCCAAAATGCTTGAGCAGCAGACTTCTTACAGATGTCCCGGCAGTTTTTGGCTGATGGATATATATTAATACAGAATTTCCGCTTTGATGATGCGGTATTTCATGTTTCATATGTTTACCTTCCTAGAATACATACATGAAACAGCCCATCGGGACCTGACATTCAATGCGCAAAATCTGTTTGCTCTCCTAAAATACATACATAAAACAGCCATCTTGCTGTCGCCTGAAGAAAGTCGGCAAGCAGCGGCGGGGGGGGGGGGGGCGAATCACTAAATGTAAGAGAACGGCCACTATACTGCCTGAGCCACTGCCAATTGTCATACTTGGTGAATACTACGTTACTGCCCAAATATTATAATACTCTTTTCCTATCTTTCCACTCCCTCTTATCCCTGTATCCTGTCTCTTTGACTATTCCCCCTGAAATACTAGAAGCGATTGCCCGACCCTTGGACCGCTGCACGGTTCTCACCGGGCGGGCAGCGGCATGGCTGACAGTTGCCATAGTGCTGGCTACCGCTGCCGTGGTAGTGCTCCGTTACGGTTTCAATATCGGTTTTGTCGCCCTGCAGGAGCTGATCACCTACCTGCACGGCGCTATCTTTATGCTGGGAGCGGCTTTCACCCTGCAGCAGGGCAGGCATGTTCGGGTAGACATTTTCTACCGCCGCCTGCCGAAGAGACGGCGCATGCAAGTGAATATTGCGGGGCACCTGCTATTTCTGGTGCCGATTTGCCTGACCGTGCTGTTCACAAGCTTGGACTACGTGCTGGTCTCCTGGCGTATCCGAGAGGTTTCCACGGAACCGGCGGGTCTGCCAGCCATTTTCCTGCTGAAAACCCTGATTCCCCTGTTCGCCCTCACTCTTCTCGCACAAGGCCTGGCTGAGACCCTGCGGCTTGTGGCATTGCTCTCTCGTGGGGAAACGAGGGCCGGACGAGAGCCCTGAGATACCGCTGTCCATGCTTGCTATTGCACTTTTCATCGCCATCTGTCTAGCACTGATGGCGGGCTACCCGGTGGCTCTGACCCTGGCCGGAATCTCGCTGCTATTCGCTGGCATCGGTGCTCTAACCGGCCATTTTGATACCGCTTTCCTAAGCGCACTGCCAAATCGGCTGTACGGCATTATCAGCAATACCACCCTCATCGCCGTACCGCTGTTTGTATTTATGGGCGTGGCTTTAGAGCGCTCCAGGCTTGCCGAAGGCCTGCTGCAGGACCTCGGCGCTCTGTGCAGTCGCCTGCCGGGCGGTCTCGCCATCGCCGTAGTGGTTGTGGGAGCTCTGCTGGCAGCCAGCACCGGCATCGTGGGCGCCACGGTGATCACAATGGGACTTCTGTCCCTGCCCGTCATGCTCCAGAACCGGTATCACCCGGCCTTGGCGGCTGGCACGATTTGCGCCACCGGCACACTGGGACAGGTGATCCCCCCTTCTATCGCCTTAGTGCTGCTGGGAGATGTGCTTTCGGGCGCCTATCAGCAGGCACAGCTGAGCCAGGGCATCTTCACGCCGAAAACCGTATCCGTAGGCGATCTGTTTATCGGCGCCCTGCTGCCGGGATTGCTGCTGACAGGTCTTTATATTCTCTACATCATGGGCCGCGCTTATCTGCACCCAGAAATCGCCCCCCGGGCAAATGCCGGGCGGCCCAGCCCTGGCCGCCTGCTGTCAAACCTGCTGCCGCCCATGGCTTTAATAATCACCGTGCTCGGCTCTATTCTGGCGGGGGCTGCCACGCCCACCGAAGCGGCGGGCATCGGTGCCCTGGGCGCGCTGCTGCTGGCAGCCAGTAAGCGTCGGATGAATATTCGCATGCTGCGAGAAACAGCCCGCTCCACCTTGGAGATCACATCTATGGTATTCCTGATACTAATCGGGGCGACCGTATTTTCCCTAGTCTTTCGGGGCTTCGGCGGCGACGATCTGGTGCAGGGGTTATTCCAAGATCTGCCCGGCGGCACCGGCACCGCCATCGTCCTTGTGATGGGAATGATATTTCTGCTGGGATTTATCCTGGACTTCATAGAAATTACCTTCATGGTAGTGCCCATCGTCGGGCCGGGCCTTCTGGCCATGGGCATTGACCCGGTATGGCTGGGAGTTCTCATCGCCGTCAATCTCCAGACTTCCTTCCTTACCCCGCCCTTTGGATTTGCACTTTTCTATCTGCGCGGCGTGGCACCTGCCTCGGTTCCCACCGCAGCCATCTACCGAGGTGTGATACCCTTCATCGCTATACAGATTCTGGTATTGCTGGCGCTGATAGTATGGCCCCCGCTTGCCACATGGCTTCCCGAACTGCTGCGCTAAGGTGCTTTCTATGAGCGATAACCTGACTGAAATTGATGCTGAACCCAATCCCATAGGAAAATTAATGCTCCAGACTGTCGCCATGCCGAGGGACACCAATGCCAGCGGCGATATTTTCGGCGGCTGGCTGCTCTCACAGATGGACTTGGCGGGGGGGATCGCCGCTGCGGAAGTGGCCAAAGGGCGGGTGGCCACTGTCGCTATTGATAAGATGAGTTTCCTTGTGCCGGTGGCGGTCGGTTCGGTAGTCAGCTGCTATACCGAGGTGAAGAAAGTTCGCCGCAGCTCCATTCGCGTTGACATTGAAGTCTGGAAATACTCCGGTGACGGACAGCGCAAGGTTACGGATGGAATTTTTGTTTATGTGGCCATAGACGAGAACGGGCGCACACGGGAGCTTCCGGGCAAAGAGTAAAGACGCGTATTCCGTCAAGCGATGCGATACCCGCACCGGCCTTCTGCCGACAGCAGCTATGACCCTGGTTCCCTAATGCCAATATAGGCCTGTTCAGACAGGCGGTGATAGGCGCTGACTTTCTGCAGAAAGGCGGAAAAAGATTTATACACCCGGCCCGCTGCCGGATCCTCGGCGGCAATCTCGGCGACCACCTCCCGAGAAACCCTGCGCAGCCCGTCCAGAACATCATCGGGCAGACGGCGAAATTCCACGCCGTGTTTTTTCACCAGCTGCTGCAGCGCATCGCTGTTGCGCGCCGTGTATTCGTCCAGCATATCCTGATTGACCGCCCGGGCAGCCGTCTTTAAGATGGCGCGCAGATCTTCCGGCAGCGACTCATACGCCTGCTTGTTGACCACCAGCTCCAAAGAAGTACCCGGCTCGTGCCAGCCGGGATAGTAACAGTAGCGAGCTACCTCGTGCAGCCCCAGCGCCAAGTCGTTGTAAGGGCCTACCCACTCGGTGGCATCTACCACGCCGGTCTGCATGGCGGTATAAATTTCAGCGGCAGGCAGTGTGACCGCGACCCCGCCTAAGCGATTGAAGACCTCTCCGGCCAAGCCGGGAATGCGCATCCTAAGCCCCCGGATGTCGTCCAACGAGCGGATTTCACGGTTGAACCAGCCCGCCATCTGCACGCCTGTATTGCCCCCTGCCATGGGCACCAAATCAAAAGGCTCGTATATCTCCCGGAACAGCTCCAGCCCGCCGCCATAGTGGAGCCAGCTATTAATTTCCTGGGCGGTGAAACCAAAAGGCACCGTAGCAAAAAATTGTGCCGCCGGTATTTTCCCCTTCCAGTAATAAGCTGCGGAATGCCCGATTTCCGCCGTACCCTGGGATACGGCATCAAAAACTTCCAAGGCCGGCACCAGCTCGCCGGCGCCATAGACGCGAATGCGAAATCGTCCGGCGCTCATTGCCTCTATCCGGCGAGCCAGCTCCTCCGGCGCCGAGCCGAGACCGGGGAAATTCTTGGGCCACGCCGTAACCAGCTTCCAAGAAACCATCTGCCCGGAATGCTGAGCAGCTATCTCCTGACCGGTCTCACCGCACCCGGCAAGTATCGGCAGCAAAAGGCACAGTGTTAAGTAGGTTTTACACTTCAACATATATATTTCTCAACTCATTTTCAATACACAGGATAAGCTCATTGCCGCATGCTCTGCCGAGGTGCCTTATCCTTATCACATCAAAATAAAAGACGTAGGTTTCCCCCCTAGCCGCTCGGCTGCAGACCGGCGTAGGAAAGTACCAGCCACTTGCTGCCTGCTGAGCTAAAGTCCACCCGCACCCGGGCATGGTCGCCCTGCCCTTCAAGATTGAGGATAATGCCCTCGCCAAATTTGCTGTGGCGCACACGCTGCCCCAGGAAAAAACCATTTCCTATTCCCTGGCTGATTTCTTTCCCGCCGCGTCGCCCTGAAGAACGGGCGGTGTACGACACTCTCTCCATGCTGCCCTCCATTTGCAAAAGATCTTTCGGGATCTCCTCCAGAAAGCGGGAGGGTCTGCAGATATTGCGCTCACCATGCAGGTAACGGCTGTCTGCATAACTCATACACAGCTGCTGCTTAGCACGGGTGATCGCCACATAGCACAGCCGCCGCTCCTCTTCCAGCTCCTCCGCATCGCCTTGGGCGCGGTGCCCCGGAAACAGCTGCTCTTCCATGCCAGCAATACAGACCAAAGGAAATTCCAGCCCCTTGGCAGAGTGCATGGTCATCATCTGCACCGCCTGCTCGTCGCCGTCGCCCTGTTCATTCATGTCCAGCGTTGCTTCATCCAGGAAAGCCTGCAAGGTGGAAATGTCTTCCGGCGTATCCTCTCCGGGTGTAAATTGTCTGCAGGCATTGACCAGCTCCTCTAAGTTTTCCAGCCGCGTGGAACCGGCCAACTCCCCCTCTCGGGAATAGTGCTCCGGCAGCATGCTGCGCTCCAAAACTAACTCCGTGAGTTCGGGCAGGGAGAGCTTCTCCGCTTCCCCGGCCAGCGCTTCAATAAGGCGCAGGAATTCCGCCACCGCCGATGCCGCGCGCCTGCCTCCGCTTCCCGCCGTCAGCTGCCTGGCTGCCTGCCACAGGGCGATATCGTTTCTCCGGGCCGCCTGCCGCAGCTGCTCTACGGTCCTGTCGCCGATGCCCCGGGACGGCGTATTCACAACACGCAGGAATGCGACATCATCGCCCCGATTGGCAACCAAGCGCAGGTAGGCCACAGCGTGTTTGATTTCCTGACGCTCGTAAAACCGCTGGCCGCCATAGATCCGGTACGCCAGATTTGCCCGTCTCATCGCCTGCTCCAGCACTCGCGATTGGGCATGGGTCCGATACAGCACCGCCGCCTCGGACAGGGGAGCTCCCGCTGCACTCCAAGAGGCAATGCGCTCGGCAATAAATGCGGCCTCTTCCTCTTCATTCTCCGCCCCATACAGAAGCAGCAGAGCCCCTGGCTTAGCGTCTGTGCGCAGCTGCTTGCCAAGACGCATCTCGTTGTGGGCGATCACTGCGTTTGCCGCTTTCAGAATATTCCCGGTGGAGCGGTAATTCTGCTCTAGGCGCACCGTCTCTACGCCGGGAAAATCCTTGCTGAAATTATGAATGTTTTCTATGCGCGCGCCGCGCCAGCCGTAGATGGACTGGTCATCATCCCCCACTGCCGCCATGCTGGCGCCGTCCCCTCCCAGCAGGCGAAGCCAGGCATATTGAGTGGCATTCGTATCTTGGAATTCATCCACCAGAATGTGCTGAAAACGCTGGCGATATTGAGACAAGACCTCCGGACAGTTCTGCCACAGCTCGTGACAGCAGAGCAGCAGATCGGAAAAGTCCAGTGCTTCGGCACGCACGCGATAACGCTCATATTCGGTATAAACGCGCAGCATGGCGCTCTGCCGAGGGCTGTCCTCCTGGGGCTCAATATGCTGGGGGCGCAAGCCATCTTCCTTCTGCGCTTCTATGTAATGCCGCAAGTCCTTGGGGGCCCATTGCTTTACATCAATATCCAAATCACGGCACACACGCTTTACCAGCCGAAGCTGATCGTCGGCATCTAAGATGCGAAAATCTCGCGCTAAACCGGCATCCTGCCAGTGGATTCTCAGGAACCGGTGGGCAACACCGTGAAAGGTGCCGGCCAGCAGTCCGGCAGACTTCCCCGCCAAAAGCCCCTCAATGCGCTCCCGCATCTCCCGGGCCGCTTTGTTGGTAAAGGTGACCGCCAGGATGGCGCGAGGAGAAACTTCCCGGCCGCGTATCAGCCACGCTACCCGGTGGGTCAGGGTGCGGGTCTTGCCGCTGCCGGCGCCAGCCAGTACCAGCAGCCCCGGCGCCTCGCTGGTTACCGCCTGGCGCTGCGCCTCATTCAGAGGCTCCAAGACGGCAGTAACATCCGCATCCGTCGGCATTACAGGAGGTTCCGCTGCTTAAGGCACTCTTCCATGAAGTGCGCATCATGCAGCGTCTCAATATCCTCTGTATAGACAGCCTTGCGAATATTCATCAAGCGTATGAGATCATTCTCGTAGCTTTGGGTAACTATCTGCAGCTGGTTCGGCTTGGCAAAAAGAGCGGAAAGATAACTGGTGCGACTCGGTGCAAGCATGAAAACATCTGCGCGGGACATCTCTAGGAAATCTAGAGCCTGGTCTTCGCTCTCCTCCGCGAGATGCAGCTGCATATCCCCAATCTCCAGCAGCGGCTTTGCATCTTTGCGCAACATGTCGGAATAAATGTGCATACGGAAAGGAATCCCTAATTGCTCCATTGTTTTATACAGGGCATCAAGCCTGTCTAAAGTGTAGGTAAAAACCCGCTCCTGCGCGAATGTCTCATTGATTGATCCGTACCCTACCTGCATCGGAAGAGTACGGTCATGCTGTTTCCTGACATGCACAGCCACATTCAGTTTTCCTGCGCTAAACTGGTCTTGGATCCCCTCATGCTTTTTCTGGAATGCATCCCTTACCTTAGATATTTTTGCTGCAAGAATATCATCGGGGACCGGCCATACCCAGTAGTCAGCCATAGAACACACAACAAGATGGGAAGATTCATAACGCATAGAATGCATAACTTCAGTATTCGGTAAATTGTAAAAATAATCAATATTCTCTGGACTGTTTTCAAACACTTCATTTACATGCGGATACCCTTCCCCGATCATAAAAAAATCTCTCCACTTCTGCGCCCATCCGGGTTCGCCATCGTGGTTATGATCAAGGTGAAGCGGAGGCACATGCACATAGGGAAAACCATAATGGTCTGCGACAGATTGCAAGACAAAATCTTTCGTAATATATGAGCCGATGCCGTCTACTATTCCAAGGGCTACTTTGGGGGGTCTTTTTTTCTTGGAAAGCAGTATAAGTAAACGGGATATACCCGCCGTCTTCCGATATCCGTTGTCGGACAGGTTTTCTTTCCCGGCATTTTCTAAGTAGGCATCCATTTTCCCGCGCTCATATGTAAAACGCTTTCCATCCCACATTAGGAAACATTTATTGATGTTTAATTGCCCACTGCAATTAACTGTTTCTAGGCCAATTTGCCCCGGCCGGGAAAGAAAGAATAGAAAATTTCGGATAAAGGTGCGGGCATAAAGCGCCCCGGAGATCCATAGAAAATCCGCCGTGACAGCCGCATCAATGACTTCTTCAAATAAAGGCTTCTCACAGTGAGAAATGCCGGGACGAGAACGCAGTAGTGTAAGAATTTCTTCATGTTTCTTATCAAAAGCAGCTGTTTGCGGAGTATCTGTTTTGAAAGATGTAAATAGCTTGATTTCTGCTTTACAGCCGATCCGACGTGCTTGCTCTTCTACAAAATCTGCTAGCGGGAGCAGCAGTTCATAAAAGAATGGGGTCTTCAGTCCATCGTCATTCAGCATAAAGGTCGCACGCAATATATTATCTTCAAAGGGAGCGCGACTTTTGAGGCCAAAGGCCTGCATATAAGCAGAATGAGACCGCGCAGCGAATGCAAGGATTTCTTGTGTATCAATAGGCGGCAGTATATTTGCGTATTGCCGCCGGTTAAAGATTTTACTTGTATAGTAGAAATCCTTAAGTAACGGTTGAATTAAGTAATGGGGCTGCATTTCATCCAGTATCGGGGATCGCACTGTAACTATAGTTCTTAGATGCCGCAGGTTTTCATTGAGATATATGCATTTGCCATCCGCCTGATGAGAAAGGAAATCTTTCGCTAGCAGGCTAAAATACCGCGCCCACTTCTGGTCCAAAACATCCCATGAATATTTGCTTTTGCTAAAGCCCTGAACGGTCTGAATCGGTGTATGAACAAATGGAATACCGGCGTGCTCGGTAAGAATGGCCATGCTGATACGCAGGCCGAGTTCAATATCCAGCAGATCACTCTCAGCTGGACGCAAAGCGAGATAATGAAACTTTTTCATTTTTAATTACAGCAGTCAAACACAAAAAGCCGGGTTCTGCATGAATATGTCTTATGCATTGCCTCTATTCCACCGTTACGGATTTAGCAAGATTGCGCGGCTGATCCACATCTGTGCCCTTGAGAACAGCCACATGGTAGGCCAGCAGTTGCAGCGGAAGCGCATACACGATGGGAGACAGCATCTCGTCTGCTGCCGGCACTTCAATCGCTGCGGCTTTCATCCAGCCGTCAAGATGCATGCCTGGATCTGCAAATATATGAATATCGCCACCCCTGGCATGCACCTCCTCCAAATTGGAAATCACCTTCTCTCGCAGACTGTTGTCGGGCAGAAGAGCCACCACCGGCATTCGCTCATCCACTAATGCCAGCGGTCCGTGCTTGAGCTCTCCGGCCGGATACGCTTCGGCATGAATATAAGAGATCTCCTTGAGCTTGAGCGCTCCCTCCATGACGACCGGGTAGTGCACGCCCCGTCCCAGGAACAGTGCATGATGTCGCTCCACCAGGCGCTCTGCTCGCTCGCGTATAGCCTCATCCAAGGCCAGGGTCTGCTCCAGCAGCTGGGGCAGCCCCTGCAGCATCAGCATCAAAGCAGGAGGTGCAGAGCCGCCGTTTTGCTGCCCGGCGAGGGTCAGAGCCAGCAATAGCAGCGCCACCAGCTGCGTGGTAAATGCCTTGGTAGATGCAACGCCTATTTCCTGTCCGGCCTCGGTCATCAGCACCAATTTTGACTCGCGCACCAAAGAGCTGTGATGCACATTGCAAATACCGAGACTGCCCAAGTAGCCGGCCGCCTGCGCCCGGCGCAGGGCAGCGAGGGTATCAGCGGTTTCTCCTGATTGAGAAATCACCACGAACAGCGCCCCCGGCGGTACCGCCACATCCCGGTAGCGGTATTCGCTCGCCACCTCCACGGTGCAGGGAATTTTTGCCAAGGATTCAATCCAGTAGCGTGCCACCAGGCCAGCGTGGTAACTGGTGCCGCAGGCTGCAATGTGCACCGTTTGCACCTGGCTTAGCAGCTGCGCTGTTTGCGGACCGAATGCCTCTGCCGATATGCGCCCGCCATCCAGGCAGCACTGCAGAATCGTCTGTACAGCACTCGGCTGCTCAAAAATTTCCTTCTGCATGAAATGACGGAACCGACCCTTGTCCGCCGTGTCGTCGGCATCGGATTCCCGCACCGTAGCCCTCTTTACGGTTTTGCCGGCAAGATCCTGGACCACGCAGCTGTCCGGGGTGATTTCTGCGCAATCCCCTTCTTCAAGGTATATGAAACGATCCGTAAAGGAGCGCAGGGCAACGGCATCGGAAGCGAGAAAATTCTCCCCCTCTCCCAATCCGATCACCAGGGGGCTGCCGCTGCGAGCCGCGATAATGCGCTCGGGCTCATCACGGGCAATAACGGCAAGGGCATAGGTCCCTTCCAGCCGGCCCGCGGCGCGGCGAACTGCCTCTCCTAAGCTGCCGGTCTCCTTCCGGCAGTGATGCACCAGGTGCACCACCGCTTCCGTGTCCGTTGCAGAGAAAAACTCATAGCCCGCCGCCTGCAGCTCTTCGCGCAGCGCCGCATGATTTTCAATGATGCCGTTATGCACCAGAGCGATATCGCCGCCGGATAGATGCGGGTGCGCATTCTCTGCACTGGGCATGCCATGGGTGGCCCATCGGGTATGGGCAATCCCGCAGCTGCCGGACAGCGGCTCCGCTTCCAAGGCGGCGCGTAACTCGCTGATCTTGCCGGCGCGCTTGACACAGCGCAGATGGCCCTCTTCCAAGACAGCAATGCCGGCGGAATCGTAGCCGCGATACTCCAGCCGTAAAAGTCCCCTGACCAGCAGGGAGATAATCGGTTTTCTTGCTGCTGCCGCGACAATTCCGCACATGTACTTCAGCTCAGCGCCGATCCCTGCTCTGGCGCCAGTTGGGAATATTGCGCTGCTTGCTGCGTCCCACTCCCAAAGTCTTCTCCGGCACACTCTCTGTGATGGTGGAGCCGGCACCGACTGTGGCATCATCACCCACTTCCACAGGTGCTACCAAGGAAGTGTTGGAGCCGATGAACACGCGATCACCGATGATGGTTTTGTGCTTGCTCTTGCCGTCGTAGTTGCAGGTGATGGTGCCGGCGCCGATGTTGGATTTCTTGCCCAGTTCCGCATCTCCCACGTAGCTCAGGTGGTTGATCTTGCTTTCTGCTCCGACATAGGTGTTTTTGATCTCCACAAAATTGCCTACCTGCACACCCGGGGCCAGTGTCGTGCCGGGCCGCAGACGGGCAAAGGGGCCGACCACGGCATTTGCGCCTATAGTCGCCTCCTCTACGACGCTGTTTGCCTGCACGGTTACATCGTCGCCCAAGTCTGCATCACGAAGCACACAGTTGGGACCGATGCGCACCCTGGAGCCTATGCGCACGCGGCCTTCCAGCAGCACATTAATATCAATAAATACGTCTTCCCCCGCCTCCATTTCTCCGCGCAGATCAAAGCGGGCCGGATCAGCGATGGTTACACCCCGCTGCATCCATTGCTGGGCCAGGCGCTTCTGCAAAGCGCGCTCCAGAACGGCCAGCTGCGCGGGGTCGTTGGCACCCAGGGCCTCCTCGGGGGAGCTTACTGCACAAACGCTCACCGGGCAGCCCTTTCGCCGGGCCAGCATCACCAAATCGGTCAGGTACATCTCTCCCTGCGCATTATCTGTGGCAAGATAGGGCAGCCAGCAAGAGAGATTGGTGACGGAAACTGCCATCACGCCGGTGCTGACCTCCTTGACAGCGCGCTGCTCGGGAGTGGCATCCGCCTCTTCCACGATGGCCTCCACCGCACCGGAAGCATCCCGCAGAATACGGCCGTAACCGAAGGGTTCCGCCAGGTTTGTCGCAAGAAGCGCAAAGCCGGATTGCGCCGCCTGCTCGGTAAGCCTTTCAAGGGTTTCTCTCTGCACCAGCGGCACATCGCCGTACAGGATCAGCGCCACGCCATCGGGGTGCAGGCTGCCGAGCGCCAGGTGCACGGCATGACCGGTGCCGAGGGGCTCCGGCTGCTCTACCCAGTTCACCTCGCTGTCTGCAAATTGACCGCGGATGGCCTGCCCTCCGGACCCAGGGGGCAGCACCACATGAAGCCGAATGCCGGGAAGAGCCGAGACAGTGGCGAAAACATGCCCGAGCATGGGCTTGCCGCCCAGGAGCCGCAGCACCTTGGGCTCAGAAGAGCGCATACGAGTGCCCTCGCCAGCTGCGAGGATGACCACATCGGATTGGGTATGCTTGCTCATTCTGAGTTTGGACTCCATAAATTCAGGCTATATCCCCCCGCTCTCTGCCGGATTCTGCGACACTTGCAGCAACAACGGGAGGCTTAGCCAATTGGAGCGGCTATTATAGCCGTCAGTGTCGGCCCCGACCCTCACGGAAAAGCTGGGCTGTACAGCACTCTGAGATTGCCTGCTGCCCGCCTGAAGATCTCTTGCCGCCAGCAAATCGCCTAACAAATGCCAGCCCACCTGCTCCCACAGACCGCACCCGGAACCCCCTTTGCCGCCGAGGGCATATTTCCTCGGGCATGGCTGTCAATATGCCTGCAGAGGAATGCCTGCTGACAGCAGAATTGCCAAACAAGATAAACAGACTGAAAGAACAAATTGAAACCTGAAGAAATCCATACAGATTTTCTGGCAGTAGGCAGCGGCGGCGGCGGCATGACCGCCTCTATAGTTGCCCGCGACGCCGGCCTGAAGGCATTGGTACTGGAAAAAACTGAACTCTGGGGCGGCACCACCTCCACCTCTGGAGGAGTGATCTGGGTACCTGACAATCACCTGAGTGCCGAGGTGGGCATTCACGATTCCGAGGAGGAGGGACGGCACTATCTGGAGAAGGCTGCCGCCGATGCCGACCCGGCGCGGCGCGAGACCTACCTGCGGCGAGCGCCGGAAATGCTTCTGTACATGGAAAAACACACCCGGGTCGCCTACAGGGCAACGCCCAGATACATGGACTACTACCCGGAAGAGCCGGGAGCCAAGCCCGGCGGGCGCTCTCTGGACCCGCTGCCCTGCAGCAGCGCTCCCTTGGGCAAGGAGCTCAACACCATGCGCAAGCCTAACTACGGCATGCAGCGTTACGCTGCCACCGCCGACGAGGTGCACCAGCTGATAGAGCTGGGACCTCGGGCCTGGCTGCTGATGACCCGCCTTGCTCTTCGCTACTGGCTGGACATTCCCTATCGGCTGCGGGGACGGCAGGACCGGCGCCTGACCCTCGGCCGCGCCCTGGCGGGTCGTCTTCGCCAGTCAATGCTGGAGCGGGACATCTCCCTATGGCGCAATACGGAGGTGCGGGAGCTGCTGCTGAAAGACGGCCGGGTAACGGGAGTGATTGCCGAGCGGGAGGGTCGTCTTCTGAACATTCGCGCCCGGCGGGGTGTGCTGCTGGCCGCCGGGGGCTTTGCCCGCAACGGAGAAATGCGCCGCCGCTACCACCAGGGACTGTCCGACCCGACCTGGAGTGCGGTGCAGCCAGGGGATACCGGGGATGGCATTCGCATGGGCATGGCAGCGGGAGCGGCGGTGGAGCATATGCATGCCGCCTGGTGGACTCCCACCTACATACGCCCAGACGGCAGGGCGGAGGCATTGATCATCGGCAAGTCCATGCCGGGCTGTATTTTTGTAAATCGCGCCGGGCAGCGGTTCACCAACGAGGCGGCACCCTACGAAGACGTGGTGCGGGGGCAGTACGCCGCCCATGAGAGAGGGGACAGCATCCCCTGCTTTCTGCTGTTTGATGCACGGGTGCGGCGGAAATACCCCACCGGCCCCATTCCCCCCGGCAAGGTGATGCCGGATGTGGCGATACAGGGAGACCTGCGGGAGTTTCTCACCCGGGCTGACACGCTGGAAGCACTGGCAGAAAAGCTTGGTATCAGCAAAGACGGCCTCTCAGAGACAATCCGGCATTTCAACGAGCACGCCCGAAGAGGCGAAGATCCTGCGCACCGCAGAGGACAGAGCCTCCATGACCGCTACTACAGCGACCCGAAGGTAAAGCCCAATCCCACTTTGGCGCCAATTGAAAAGCCGCCTTTTTATGCCTTTCCAATTTATCCCGGAGATCTCGGCACCAAGGGCGGGCTGCGATGCGATGTGCGGGGACGGGTGCTGCGAGAAGACGGCACGGTCATCTCCGGCCTGTACGCCACCGGCAACTGCGCGGCCCCGACCCTGGGCTCCGGCTACCCAGGCGCAGGCTCCACCATCGGACCCGCCATGACCTTCGGCTATATCGCCGCACGGGATGCGGCGGGGCTGGAAGAAAAGGAAAACCGATAGGAAGACCAAATACACATATACAGGGTTTCTGTAAGAAAAATATGGCAAGCTTCTGATAATCTCTGAGGAGAAATGGTCAGATGCTCTGCGACAAACTTGAGTCTTCGCCAACCCTGTAAGCCATAGAGTTCAATACTTATAAAAAACCAAATATAAGGCGTCTAATCCTTCTCAAGCCAATACCCGCTTCCCTGCAATTTGCTGCCTTTCCCGTGCTATAGTGGATTTATCCTGATGCGGGGAGAAAGGAAGATGATCAAAGGAAAAATCTCTATAGTTACGCTGTGCCTGCTGCTGGCAGGAGGATGTGCTGTCAACTCCAGCCTGGAAGCGGGGATGGAGTCCTTCGTAGGCAAGTCTGCAGACAGCACGATTAAAGCGCTGGGTTTTCCTCATGCTGATGAGCAGATAGCCGGGAAGCGAGTGCTTGTCTGGACGGCTGTCCCCAGCCGCTCGTTGTCAAACGACTATCCCAACTACCGCCACTATTATGGTATTTCATTGCATGGTTCCGGTTATCGCAACTACGGCTGTACCCTGCGTGTAATCCTAGACAAAAATGATGTGGTGGAAAGCTGGGACAGCCAAGGCAGTCTCAGCAACTGTGGAAAGTATCGGAAAATATTGCAAGAAAGAGGAGAAATTCACTAGTCCATCATTCAGCTATCCCGATTGCGGTTTTTATGGCGAGGCCTGTTAATTATCCGTTTAATCCTGAACAATCTTCCCCAGATAAATTTCGGCAGAATTGTAATCACGGCCCTAATCATTTTATCAGTAACAGATAAGTGGCGAATGAGTTTTACTTCACTCAACTGGATAAGCCAAGGCCAAGCTGGAGACGACGGGTAACTCATAATTGTCTTGTCCACCATGCGTTTTCGAGATAACGAGAATATTTTGACTTGTGCCACTTCGTGCGCCAGCACAAAGTTATTAAAATTGCAGTTCCTAAGTTCTGCGAGAAGTTTTGGCTCTTCTGATCGTTGGGATGGGATTTTGCGAATATCAAAATCAATGTATATTGAGTTAAGCAGATGTATCGCACCGCTTTGTATTAAGTCACGCAGTATCAGCACCTCGCCGCCCTCGCAGTTTAGTTTCATTAGCGTAAAATCCATCCGCCTGATGTGGTGCTGAATAAAAGTAGAGGCGCGGATAAACTTACATTTTTCGGTTTCGCTGTTGTTAATATCATTTTTGTCGGCGAACAAACTCGCGGCGATGCTTCGAGTCGAACCGCCGAACAAATCGCGCTCGCCGTCAAAATCCGCCAAGCCGTAGTTATGCAATGTCAGTTTGTTGGTGGCGATTTGGTCGGAGAACTTGCTTTGCAAGTAGGCGTAACATTGTGCTTGTGGTTCAAAACAATGCACAGCATCAAACCGCCAACGAGGTTTTAGTATCTCGCCCAGTGTTTCGCCGTAGTGGCCGCCTACATCTAAAAATATTTTCACTTTACCGCCTTCTTGCACAGATCCTCGTTGATTTTTTGAAGACGCAACTGCCTCTTAATCTTTCGGCGCATCTTGCGTTGCTTATGCCAAAGAACATACCGATGCCATAATGTTGCAGCCGCGTCAAAAGAAAACCCGCCAAGTACTTGAGACTTAGTCATGCGTACATCGCGGCGGTCTTTCTTTTCTCCACGATTTTGTTTCAGTTGCATCACCGCCTGCAAAGTGGCAAATTTTAGTCCGTGATAATAAAAATAATTTCTTGGATCATCTATGGCTTCACCAATACTCATATTGGCAAGCTCTGGTTTTTCATTGGCTAAAGAAATATCCAGTCCGGGCAGCTCCATACAGTTCAGACTGACATAATCACAATCCCGCGCCTCACGTATGCCGTATGCCTCCATCACAGTGCTTCCGTGAATACAAAAATTATCGGCATCCGCGGGCAATGCTTGCTTATACGCGCTTAGTCGTTCCCAAAACCCCGCAGATTGATATGGACGGGCGTACGCAAGATGATGTAAGGAATTGCGGTTAAAAAATAGTCGTGCCAGCCGTACTGTTTCGGTTTTCCCCTCAGTGGTGTGTGCGGAGTGGTTTCCGATGCTGACTAGTTTGCGAATATCGTCTTTCAACCTGCTGACCGCTTGGTTTGAACTGGCGCACAGCAACATGATATACGCGGCTTTCCCGTCCACAAAACAACGGGCGGCTTTCCTCCTGCCGCCGTTTTTTGAACCATATTTATCAAGCAACCATTGTTCATCGGAATAAACCTGCTGAACAATGTTAATCGGCATTTGTTTGGTGGTAATTTTTATTTTTTTCTCGCAAACCACCTGTGCTGCTTTAGCGGCCATTTGGCGAATTTCCGGCATGTTTTTCTCTGCCGATGGCCACACCAGCAAAACATAACAATCCGGACGCAAAAGAACATACTCCACCGCCATAAAATCCAGCACGTCAGCATCCAGCCCCCGCTTGTCAAAATAATCGTAGGAATAGCTAAACGGCTTAGTGACAGCGTAAATGTCAGCTATCGGCTGCTTTTGGTAATAAATGCAGGCGGCGGCGCGGTGTGCGCCATCCAGCAAGACACCGTCACGGCTGACGGGGAGCGTCTTTCCCGTGGAATTAAACCCGCGATGTTTAATGCTCTCCAGCACTGTGTCATAACTGGCATAAAAATCGTCCATGCTAATTTTCGGGTAGTCTTCGGCCAACTTTAAGGGATCGGATCTGCTCTCTACACCGCCATTGATGGCAAGTATGTGATTGGCGTACACCGTTCTGCCCCAATCTGAGTGCTGTTTTTTATCTTTCCATCTGGCATAGATGCATTTGGCAACCACATCAAACCGTTCGGGCACCAGCAGGTCAACCGGAGAATCAAAAGTGCGTCGCTCCAACGGTTTGCCGTCAACCTTCATCGTTGGTACTCTGCAAATTCGACAGGCTTGAGGAGTTGGCCGCATTCGCAGTTTTCAAGTTATAGCCGCGCAATTTCAAGGACCATATATAAAATATGGCTTTCCATCTCTTCCACCCCGGCAAACGCCGCCAATACGAGTATTGTTCCAAAGCTTCCGGGTAACGCTTGTTGCGCCGATAAGTATTCGTCAGCCTCTTATGAAAATCGACTTTATCTTTATCCGGCAAGCGTTGATAATAAGATTCAATGCCCTCGCTATGAACTTGCATAAGCGCTTCACCGCTAACTTTTTCTAACGCAACGTCTCTTGCCAAAAGCCGATACAAAATGGCCAGGTTTGTAGATTTCCATGTGGATCGATCTGGATGCCGTCTTAGGATGTATAGCGGTTCGGGTAAATTTGCAGCAGGAAATTGTTTTGTCAGGCGCAGCCATAGTTCGTAATCTTCCGAAGAGTAAAACAACTCGTTGTAGCCACCGACCGCATCCAAGGCTGTTTTACGAATCATTACCGAGCCATGCACAAAGCAATTGCTTTGCAGCATATCCTTGAAAGCAGGGTTTTGCAGTTTTAATTTTTTCTCTTTGACTGCACCATTAGTCAAAATTGTTTTTCTTGCGGTGCCGAGCAGGGCAACCTGGGGATGCTTTTGCAGGTATTCGTATTGTTTTCTCAGCCGCTCCGGAAGGCTAATATCATCGGCGTCCTGTCTGACGATGTAGTCACCGCAAGCCAGGGCAATCCCTTTGTTCAGGGATTTACTCAGTCCCAGATTGCGGGTATTGGAAATAACTCGCAGCCTGCTATGCGGACCGCAGCCTGCTTGTTTTCCTGCTTGCGCTACTTCCAGTATTTTCAGCGTGCGGTCAGTCGAGCCGTCATTGACCACGATCAATTCAAAATCGGTGAAAGTCTGCGCAAGGATGCTATCCACAGCTTCGCCAATATATTTCTCGGCATTGAAGGCAGGTAAAATGACACTGACAGCTGGCTTATTTCTGCTCATGAGTTAAGGCAACTCTGATTAATTGTCATAATTGCTTATAACACAGTACATTTTATCAGAGGATCAATTTAACGCTCAGGGTTCCTTATCATCGCGGGATAGGATTTCAGGGCGATTATGCGTCTACACCCTCGTTGCCTATCTTTTTCTTGAATGCCTGGTGCACCAGCCTTAGTACGTATGGGAGTTCATCTAGATTGCTCAGTCTAATCTCCACATCACCGCTGCCCCAGTGACCGATATTTGTCACGTCTTTAGCCAACCCCTGCGGATCGTCCAGTTCGTGGAACTGGAGATTTAGAAACAGGAGCAGTTGCTGGGCCTGAGGCACCACATCGACAAAATTTGTCTTGGCCTTGTAGGCAATGTAGAGCTTGAGGGACTCTTCAGAGACACACGGGTCAATGGCCAATACCTCCTCTCGGAATCTATCGAATAGGGGTCGCATGCAGCTTCCTTTCGCAAGATAAGGATGATCCTCTAAGTTGCACCCCCCCGGCTTTTTCTTCTTTTCGGGGCGGTAGACTTCAAGCTCTTCAGCAGGAAGGGCCGGTGCTGACCAGACAGCGACAGCTTTCTGCGCCAAATGGCAAGCGCGATCCTGGATCGCTTCTTCATTCCAGATTTTCCGTGTTCCCAGATCTTCGTTGAGGTGAAGCGGACTTTTTCGGAAGCCACCTTCCATGTCGCGTTTCTCCAAAAAAGGACGGTCGCTCAACTCGGTGTTATAGCCGGTCAGCGTTAGGTTACCCAGGGTATGTAGCCATTTCTCCTGCACCTGCTTCCACTCGGGGCCGAGCGCATCTCGCCATGGCAGCGAAAGATCTGGGTTCTGCGGAAGGATGTGCTCAATGGTGTATTCATGGATGGGCGGCCATTCTTTGCGATTATGGTTCTCAAGCCTGCGTAGCCAGTAGCTGCGACTGCGAAAGTTATAGAGATCCCTGACCTTGATTTCCCGGCTGAATTCTTCATCGCTCGGAAATCGTCGGTAGGAAGGCAGGAGCAAAAAATTGGCGCAGATGCTATCCAGGTAGCGATCTTTCTTGAGGGTCCGACCAAAGGTGGAGAGGGTTTTGTTGAGTGAATTGGTCGGGATGGCGCAGACGGCCCGGCGGAACACGTAGCTCTCCACCAGCCGCACCGCCTGCTCCAACTCCTCAGCTGACAGCACTTTATCCGAATAGTCTTGGTACATCTCAAGCAGGAAGGGATAGGCGACATCCACTTTCAGCTCGCGCAGGTCGCGGAAGGCACGATCGAGGTTTCGGTTGGGCTCTTTTCCCAAGTGCATCGCGCAATAGTAGACAGCAAATATATGCAGATCGGCGACAAGATCATCAACACTCGCCGATGCGACTTGCTGTTGGGCATGAGTTTTAAAGGCTTCGTAGACTTCCTTCAATTTGGGGATCTTACGGGTTTTGAAGGTGAGATAGTGGCGCATGAAGCGGTCAAAATGCGCGCTATAAGCTTCCTGGCCGAAGACCACCTCCATGGGACGCCAATGTTTGTTATAGAGTTGGGTTTGGTGTTTCGGTTCAAGGCCCATCAGGATAAAGTTTCGAATCAGGTCGGCTTGACTGAGGTCAAGCCCGGTGGAGTTCATGCTTTCGAAAATCAGTTGCGGGTTGTCCCGCTCGCGGTCCAACGAGATATTCACGATCATTAGCTTGGTGAGGCCCTTGCAGAGGGGGGCGAGATCGTCTCCAAGCCCCTTTACACACTTCTCAAAATAGTCGAAATTCTCTTGCAAGCGCAAAGAGTGTTCGGCAGGCAATGGTTTCTGGTCCACGATGGAGAGCAAGCTTTGCTTATCGGTCTGGGTGAGCAGTAACTTATAGCGATGTTCGTTTTCCCCCTCCGTGTTAAGCAGGTAGTCGTTGCGAAGTTTCTTGGCGGAAAAGCCGTCAAGCGGTTCGGAGTTTCCGATGCGGCGAGCGAGCGCCTCAATGATGAGACACATAGTCGTGAGCCTCTGTTGCCCATCAATGACGAGAAACGGTGACCGGCTGGTAGGAGTATTTTGACTTTTCTCAATGTAGATGATGGAACCGACAAAATGAGCGGAGATATTATCGTTGCGACCTGCCCGGAGGATGTCCTCCCAGAGTTGCCGGCATTGCTCTTCGGTCCATGAGTAGGTCCGCTGGTAGATGGGAACGATTAACTGTGACGACTCCTTAAGAGAATCAAGCAGTTTGGTTTTGTTGGCTTCCATTCGATTTTCCGCCCTACGAGCAATGGTTGTTGGTTGCGCTACACGGCGACGTAATACTTTTCCCTGACATCAAAATGAAGACGCCAGACTGTTCACACTCAGAAGCTGTGCGGTGTGCGCCGCCGCCAGTTCGAGCAATCGAGGCAGGGTTTCAAGAGAATGAATTTCCGCAATCATCGGCGCATCTCTTTCGACCAGCGCTTCAATTTAGGTATGATACCAGTTTGCCCGCCGTGCTGCCGAGCGTTGCTGCCGCCGGATAGCTGCCTGCGCCACCACCCGGTCGATAATCTGCTCACCGCAAGGCGCGCCCTGACGAATAGGGAAATTCGGAGCAAACAGAGAATCCAGCAAGGTCAGCGGGGTTTGTGCAAGCTTGCTCTGTGAAAAAGGATACAGCCTTACGATATCCTCCGACCGGCAAGTGATTCTTTTATCCGCGCCATTTGCAGCAGGTTCACCGACCAGGTCAATATAAAACGCCCCGCTTCACGGTTGCGCAAAACGACCTCGGCGGCAGCGCCGGTTTCGGGTTCCTGCTGTTGGGGGTGGAAGTAGCCCGTCGCTCTGGCAGTGCTACCGCACACAGCTCGACCTCGGGATTCGCAGCGGGCGGTTATTGCGGCTTGTCAGCCAAGGGGCGCTGATTTCTCAAGCCTTTTTCTCGTCGGATTTCAGTTTTCTCGCCACCTTCCCGATGTCCTCTTCGGGCGGCAGTTTTTCCGGTTGAATGCCGCGCTTTATCAGGGTATCTTTTATGCTACGGTTATTGGTGATGTGCTCATCGGATCGGATATTTCCTTTTCGCTTTGCATATTAGCCTAGGCAGCAATTTTTATATTTTTCCCCACTGCCACAAGGACATAAATCATTTCTTCCTGATTTATGTCTTTCTTTCTCAAACTCTTTCAAAGCCTCAGACTTATTGTGTGGATATTCACCGCACGGTGGCATTTTTCCATATTTATCAAAATACGCTTGCCATACAAAGTACGGATAAACTTTGTTCAGAATAAAGCTGCTAAGTGCTATGTTAGAATTAATACGCACACCAAGGCAACAACTTTCATCATAATTAATATGTAAATCAATAATTTTTCTTGATCGCTTTACTGCCAATTCTTTGATCCTTCCACCTATTTCAAAAACCCTTGGTAATGGATTTTGATTATTTAGAAGAATTTTGATTTCATAACAATCTTGAATACAGCCTTTACCAGATGAACAGAAGACAATATCCCAAGGGATACCTCTTTTGCTTTTTATTTTTTCGTAACGAGCGCTAAATTCTATTTCACCCTTAATGTAGTTGCCTTTTTTGTCATAAAAAAGATTGGGGAAGCATTGCTGAACTTTTTGAAAATCTTTACAGCAATACTTAATCATAACTAGCATATGGTTTTGTTGCAGGCACAGCTGTAGATACACCAGTTAAACCAGCCACGCTGGTCGCACTCTTCAAATTTTTGCCACTGGATTCCTTCAGTTCACCGAAATCATCACCAAATAGCTTGCGCCATGCCTTAACACTTTCATTGTGATCTTTCTTATTAAAGGCAATGTTAATTTTTTCGTTGTAAGAAAAAAATTTCTTCCGGAAATTGGCATACTTTCTTTCATCCCAATGCCTGTTAAAATTCTCTTTGAGTAGTACAGGGTTTTGAACAATAGGCATACTCTCATTTCGTTGAAGAAAATCATTCATTCTGTTGGAGAGTGTATTTAATATTGTCGGTAAATCAGGAAAGCTATTATCGATTGGGTTGACTTGATTCCCTAAAATTGTTGTTAACAGTATGGATTTTATCGAAAAATTATCTTTATGATCACGCAAGTACTTCAAAATCCGTATTACTTTTATTAAGTTATTTCCTCCAACGATTGTATTTTTTTCTGCCAGCCATTTTTTATACCCATCCCCATCAGTTTCCTCGTAGCAGTTATCGTCTCTGTTGCAGATGTAACAGTCATTTTTATATTCTACGCAAGGAACAATATCCAAATGAAAATCTTCTGAATAGTCAATAGTCACACATCGTGTTCTCTTTTTAACCTTATCCTTATAATTTCCATTATTTTGGAGAATGTCATAAACTCTGCTCACATAATCAACAAATGAATCGATGTTGGGGTCATCATTTTTGATAAATACTAATATATCAGCATCAAACTCGTCATTATTTTGAACTGGCTTTATTATCGTTCTGTGGGCATACGACCCTTGTTGGCTATATTTTCTGTAACCGTCGAGATTCGTTTTGAGGAAATTAGTAACAGCATCCACTCGATCATTTAGATCGTCTATCCTAGATTGGTTGAGATTTACGGTATTATCCAAAAAATCTTTGAAGTATCTTTCGTGCTTCATAGGTTTCCTCTTAGTTTAGTTCTAGAAAATTTGAAACCTTCACTTGATTTCTAGTAAAGGCTTCCTTTGCCATTTGGGATAGCATAGGGATATTTTTACAATTGTCAAGAGAATAATCTTGGTCGACATTAATATTAATTCTCAGGGACATCTTGTTGTTAATTAAAGACAAAATGTTCTGTGGGAACTCCGTTTGACAAGACATAATGAATTCCACAAATTTGTTGCCCTTCCAGCCTGTCATCAAACCCCACCCCATAGCTGATTGGTAGTAAATCGATTTTGTACGTCCAGTTCCTATTGATAGAATTTTAATATTATCCTTGCTTTTGTGAAAATTTTTTATGGCATCCGTATAACCAACTACCGACGGGTTGTTAGCCCAAATACCTCCATCACAAACGAGAGTGCCATCTATACCCACCGGGTCGAAATATGTCGGCGCAGAACAAGAGGCTAGTACAGCCTTGTACAGCGGCACACCTGAATCTCTTATATAATGCTCCTCTCCTCGTTGTCGTTTTTGATAAGCTGACTTAAAAACATAAACTTCCCCCAAGCTGACGTTTGTAGCATTAAGAATGAGAGGTTTTTCTATTTGCCCTAATGTAATATCTCCGAGCTTTTTATGAAGAAAATTTTCTAAAAATTTTGAATTATATTTTGATCCTATAATTCCACAAAGACCTCTCCATTTCTTCTGAAAAATTTTCGATGCATTTTCTTTGTAGTCTTTTGCAAGCTGGCTCAGATCATGATTTTGGGCTATTGCCGCCGCTATAATACTACCAGTGCTAGTTCCTACGATCATATCAAATTTTTCATATATGCTGATATTTAGTTTCTTTTCCATAAGTGATAGAAATTCAGCAGGAAATATCCCACGTACTCCGCCTCCATCTATACTTAAAATCTTAAATCCTGCATTCTTTTTTCTATTATCTTTTTCTATTGGATTATTCATATTGTCACCTCCACAGTTCCACTCATTAACTTCGGCAACAGAGTATTGCATAGGTTCTGAAGTGTGCGGGTTTGTAAGTCGTTTTCATTAATTTTATCGTAGAGGAAATTTGCTTATTTTGTAAACAGTTTAAAGTGGGATATGGTCGTCATCCGCGTTTTGCGGTTTGAGATAATGTGCCGCGAAACGGTAGGCAAGGCGCAATATCTCGCGCGTATTGCGATAATTCAGCCGTAATATGGTCGGGCGCTCCGGAGAAAATATACTGCATTCCGATCCGTGCGGCGGGGTTGTCGTGAAGGGGAAAGGAAAGGGGTCGGTGTCATTTAAACTGAACCCCCAAACCGCGCAGCATCGAAAACGTGTTTTCATAAGAGACATTGAATTTTTTACATACGTTGGGGATTGGCACTCTTTTTTTTATTTTTGGATCCGATTTTTCATCGGTAACAAGCATCACGCCATGAACCCGGGCGTATGCGACCAGCCAGCCATCGGCACCTCTGGCAAACTCGGTTTGTGCGGCATCGGTGAACTGCTGATTTCTGACTACCCATTCTATAATTTCCGAGAAAGCTTCCTGTACCGGTTGTTCATTTGATGTTGCGAACAGATCCTGCGGAGCAGATTGGACCCAATCCCATAACTCGTCCTGTCCCGTTTTTATTTCTTCCTTGACTTTATCAATGCTCCTGACAGAGCCCTTGTTGCAATGGAGCAGCAGGCAATTCCAGAATCCGGGGCAAATGTCCTGTGCATAGTAGCGTTTGTGCGCTTCGACAAAGACATTGGTATCGAGTAGCAAGGTTTTTGATTTACCGTTACCCACTTACTTTACTCATAAACTTATCAAAGGTTTTTCCTTTTAATCCCGTGAGGTGGTATGCCTCCCGGTAAAAGAGCCTGCCTTCGCCGACGGCCCTTCCTATGGCGGCGCCGAATGGGTGCCCAATACGCACATTTTGGGTGTTCCAGAAATTCCCCCCGGAGCCTCCCTTATTCTGCTCTGCAATCTCTTTTCGTTTCCATCTTTTATAGAAGGCGAAGAAATCGTCGAGATTAATCAGGCCAACATCAAGCATGCGGCGGGCTGCAACTATAGTGCTGACCTTAAAATGACCGGAAACCTCGCCGTATTGCTCCGTGAGATTGGATGCATCTCTCAGCAGCACCTGGAGATCCTCGCTCGGCACTAGGAACTCTGCCGCCACTTGATCACAGAATTTCTCGGTGACATTTTCCGTTTGGCGAAGTTGCTTGAACTTCGAGACGCCAGCTTCACCAACGAAAATGTGTGCCAGCTCGTGACTAAGCGTGAACATCTGCGCCGCTCTGTAATCGGCCCCATTGACGAAGATCAGCGGGGCATAGTCGTCAACAAGGGCAAAACCCTGAAACTCTTCACGGTCCAGTTTTCTATGGGTGTTATTTCCCACCACGCCGTTAAACATAATCAGGATGCCCGCTTCCTCGACAATGTTTCTCAAGTGCCGAAGTGCGTCTTCCCAGGTGGGCTCTTGCGCCGCCCAGTTTTTTGCCAGACCGAGATGTTTTTTCATAGCCGTCGCAACTGCATCATGATTCTTCCCAAGACGAGCAGAACCGACACGGGCAGAACCGACACGGGCAGAACCGACACGGGCAGAACCGACACGGGCAGAACCGACAAATGAGATTGGCTCAACCCCGTCTTGCAGCAACTCTTCCCGCATCCATGCCTGTCTTCTTTGCATGGTATGCACCGTCTCCAACAGGTTGGGGCTGGGATGCTGTCGCAAATGGCTGTCCCCGCTGCGAAAATCCGGAATGGGCAGCTTATCCAAGTCTTCCGGCGGCTCAGAGAGATACAGAAGCCCGAGGGGCGTGTAGGTTTTGTGGGCGAGTTTGTTAATCTGGGCGATACTGATTTTCCCGGTTTTCTCCCATTCCTTCACCTGGCCCGGTTCCACGCCGACCTTGTCGGCGAGTTCGGCGGTTTGGTAGTCAACACGCTTTCTGGCCCAGCGCAGAACCTCCGGTTTTAACATAATCTGTTGACGTCTTCCGCTCACAAGGTGCCTCCCTGCATCATTGTATATGTTGTGTATGGGTCCATAACATATGGTGCTCGAGGTGGTTGGCAAGCAGTGATTGTATAGGGGATATCAGATCCAGCGCGTGGTGTAGTCGTTGAGTGTTGTAAAGCACCAGCCGATCCGGCGAGTTTGCGGTTGAATAAGGTCAGTGATCATGACAGATCCATGAACCACTGCCTGATCTTGAGTGCTATTTATACATCACTCAGCCCATGCCAATCTAAATCTGTTTGATAAGTTCCTCCAACTTGCCCAGAAATTCGGGGTCATAATCTTTATCAACATAATCATTATTCCAAAGGCCGGAGCGAGATACCTTTTCCCTGTCACAATCACGGCCGAGCCACTGACAAGAAGGCGGGTCAGGGGAAGGCGACACATAGCCGCTCAACAAAGAAATGGCATTGCGTTCAATATACCCACGCCTGCTCTTTGGGCCGGGCGGGTCGTCAACAGGCAGAAAAAGGAGGGACATGCCGCCAAGATAGTCGCTTACGCTTTGCTCAAGGGGGCGTTCAGTCATGCATGTTGCTTTATCAGCACTTGACCCTTGCCCCCAACTGGTCGGTTTTTGCGGCATGTGCCGACTTAAAGCCGCGCCAACCAGACTGCGAAAAATAGAGCTGCGATGATCGCCGCCGTACGGGTCTTTTGTGCCGCGATGTTGACTGAGCCGCATCCACAAGGTCCTTTGCGAGCCCGCTTTCAGCGCGTGTGTGCCGACCCGAACAATGCGCGGCCCCTGCCCGCTTCCGGTGCGCATTTCCCCTTCCTCAAAAAAGAAATAAACCCCACGCTTAGGCCAATACATCCGCCCGTGTGCGTCACCGAGTTTGCGTTTGCCGCCGATGCGTCTTTCCAGCTCATCCATCAGCCTATAAAAATTGATAACATCCTCACGTTTGTCATTTTGCTTCTTTAGCCACGCAAGCTGTTCACCGATTCCCATTCCTTCCATTGGGATTTCAATACAAGCAAA
Organism: Gammaproteobacteria bacterium; assembly: GCA_965205525.1. Taxonomy (GTDB): domain Bacteria; phylum Pseudomonadota; class Gammaproteobacteria; order JABABF01; family JABABF01. The sequence goes on along the minus strand of OZ242171.1, from coordinate 1,934,502 downwards.
TCTACAGCACAAAAACTTCAGAAGATTTTCCCGATATTTCTTGCCTGCAAGAATAACCACCTTTTTCGCCGGTGGCAGGCCCTCACACATTTGTGCTTTAACACAATCTGCCCAATCGCGGCGCTCCTGAACCCCCATATCGTTTAGCGTTTCATTATAGGGTGCAATCTTTTTATCCGGGGACAGCAGGCCATGTTTGGCTGACAGGATAAACCATGGCGCCTGATATGGTTCAACATAGGTGCGCGCTTTTTTAAACCATGTTGACTGATAAAGATCTTTTGCAGGCACACGCCCGCTTTTCTTCTCTTTCACACAGGCAACAAGAAAAATCTGCTTCAGCATGTTCCTAAACCTTGCGGGCTGCCCTTATTTTGAACGACCGGGAAATCCTCGATCGTTGAATAGTCTACCACCAGTCCCGTCAACCGCTGCCGGCAACCGCTGAAATAGCCTGCTGTTGAAAATCGCGTACGGCCTGCAAAAAAGCGGCGCCGTATTTGTCGAGCTTTGCCTGACCGACACCGGAGATGGCGGACATTTGCTCCAGGTTGGCGGGTTTTTCCGCTGCCATTTGAATCAGGGCAGCGTCGTGAAAAATTACATAAGGCGGCACACCCTGCTCGCGGGCAAGCTGCAGGCGCAGCTCGCGCAGTTTTTCAAATAGCGGCGCGGCCGCTGGCTCGACGACTCTGGATGGGCGGGGCCGGCTTTCGGCGGAGGATGAACGGGCCAGCTTTTGCGGCAGTTTGCGGAAGAATATCGTGTGCTCGCCTTTCAGTATGCCGCGGCTTTTGCCGGTCAGGCACAGGCCGCCGTGCCCGCCCGGGGCGGGGGCGAGCATGCCGGCGGCGACCAGCTGCCGCATGATGGCGCGCCATTGCAGCGCGTTAAAATCAGCGCCGATGCCGTGAACACTCAGCGAGTTATGGCAGAAATTCCGTATTCGCTCAGTATCTTTGCCGAGCAGTACATCGATCAGGTAGCTGACGCCGAATATCTGACCGGTGCGGTAGACGCAGGACAGCGCCTTTTGCGCGGCGACTGTGCCGTCCCAGGTTTCGGGCGGGCTGATGCAGTTGTCGCAGTTTCCGCACGACGCCGGGTACTGCTGCCCGAAGTAGTTGAGCAGCGACTGCCGACGGCATTCGGCGGTTTCGCAAAACCCCAGCAGCGAGTTGATTTTGGAGCGCTCGCGCCGCTTGAAGGCATCATCGGCGTCGGAATCGCCGAGCATCTGCACCAGAATCATCAAATCCTGCAGCCCGTAGTTCATCCACGCGCTTGCCGGCAGGCCGTCGCGTCCGGCGCGTCCGGTTTCCTGATAGTACGATTCGATGTTTTTTGGCAGATTCAAATGCGCGACAAAGCGGACATCGGGTTTGTCGATGCCCATCCCGAAGGCGATCGTCGCCACGACGATGATGCCGGCCTCGTTCAAGAAGCGGTTGTGATTATGCTCGCGCTCCGAGGGCGTCATGCCGGCGTGATAGGCAACTGCCGAAAATCCTTTTGCGGCCAGCCACTCGGCGGTTTTCTCGACGCCGTTGCGCGACATGCAATAGACAATGCCGCTGTCGCCGGCATGGTTTTCGGTGATGAAATTGAGCAGCGACTGCCGGGCGTTGGCCGATTCGCTGATCATGTAGCGGATGTTGGGGCGGTCGTAGCCGGCGATATGCCTGTCCGCGCTGCGCAGCCGCAGCTGCTCGGTGATCTCGCGCTGCGTCATCTCGTCGGCGGTGGCGGTGAGCGCCACCCGCGGCACCTCGGGAAACAGCTCCGCCAGCACCGAAAGCCCCAGATACTCCCGCCGAAAATCGTGCCCCCAGCGCGATACGCAGTGCGCCTCGTCAACTGCAAACAGCGCAATATCGACCTTTTCCAGCAGCTGCAGCATCGGCTCGCTGAGCAGGCCCTCCGGCGCCATATAGATCAAATCAAAACCGCCGCGCAGGAAAGTCTGCTCGGTATCGAGGCGCTCGCCATACGACAGGCTGGAATTCAAAAACGCCGCACGAACCCCGTATTGGCGCAGGGCATCGACCTGGTCTTTCATCAGTGCAATCAGCGGCGAAACCACCACCCCGGTCCCCCGGCGCACGATCGACGGAATCTGATAGCAAAGCGACTTGCCGCCGCCGGTGGGCATCACCGCAATCGCATCCCTGCCGGCCAGCAGCGTCCGTATGACCTCTCCCTGGTGGGGGCGGAACTCCGAAAACCCGAAAGTCCCGCGCAGCACGTCAAGCGCTTTTCTCCATTCGTCTTCTGTTTGCATATCCGATCTGCGTGACAAAGCCGAGTGATTTTAACCGAAAAGGTGAAGTTGGATGATGCATCGGTGGAGAGGATATACACAATATCGGGCGGGTATCCGTATTTCATACAGTTTATTTGCCGTGAAACCTATAACTCACTTATCCAGCGATCTCCATCGGCCTGCGCCAGCATTCAGCGCGGCGTATAATTTAGTGGGGTTGACTGAACATGAAGAATAGAGCATGGTATATATTTGATGGTGGCCTTAGTTTTATAAGGCAAACTGGAATTTTACAAAAAGGAGCAATGTCATGCAATTAGACATGCATTACCATGGCACTTACTCGATGGCGAGAGCCGCTGGCCTTAGTCAGGATGCCGCAATAATTATTGCGACCTGTGCTCAATTTGTAGACGACAATGTGGCAAAGGAAGCTCTTGAATTTGAAGACGGATCAAGAATAGATAGTGAAGCTACTGCTCATCACCCTATGACGCTAGCGAATCTGGATCCACACGATCAGCGTAGGGTATGGGTGCCTTTCCATTTTATTCCAGGCAATATTGGTGAAAGCTATAGAGATAGGATGAAATGCCGAAAAGACAGCAAACCAGCAAGAGAGATGATCGAGCACCATCTTGGTTTTGCAGGCCGCGGATTCGCTCGTGAGTTGATAGGGATTGGCGCACATGTTTACGCTGATACCTTTTCGCACTACGGTTTTTCTGGTATTAGCTCCCGTGGAAACAAGATTAAGCATTCCTCAATTTATATTGATGAAGGCCTTGACCAAAAAATTAAGGACTATGTTCGTGCTAAAGAAAAAGAGTTTTTCAAAAAAAAGGAAAATGCTTTCTCTATAAAAAATATAAAAAGCACGTTGGGAGGCATAGTTGCCGAAATAGCCTCTGGCGCTTTGGGGCATGGTGCTGCCGCAACCTTCCCGGACCGCCCCTTTTTGAAATGGAGTTTCAAATATGATGAAGATGATGCTGAAGCAGAAAATCGGTTGAGTGAGAGAAATAATCCTGAAACTTTTCTTGAGGGATGCCAAGCTTTACACAGAGTATTTGGGAAATTTTCCCAAGCCAATGGGCAGTATAATTCTGGAGATGGACGTCCATTCTCTAGCATCAGAGACAGTGTAATAAACATTTTAGCAACACAGGCCAACAAGGAAGGACGAATCCAAGTCTGGAAAGATGCTGCTGAATCGGGAAAGATATTTGGCACTGAAAGTGGTGAGCAGATACCTGACTACGATGGCGAATCTTGGAATGAAGAATGGGAAGCGTTTAACAACCAAGAAAACTATTTTAAAGCCATAAAATCTCCAGTTTGGCAGTTTTATCGTGCTGCGGCAATTCACCGCACATACGTGTTACGCGACTTGCTGCCTTCTTATAGTTTAGTTGTTGATTAAACTAGTGCGGGAAGAAAGGAACAGGAAAAACTGGACATTTGCCGGCTGCTCTTGCTTCCGTTCCTGCACTATTACCCGTTTAGGTCGCAGCCTAGAAAGTTACGACGCTGCAGCTTTGCCGCTTCTAGCACTGTAAAACCACCGGCCGCCGGGTCGATCACAATATCACCTTCATTGCTCACGGCGGCGATTAGCTCGCCTTGCAAGTCCAACGGTTTTTTATGCGGGTGCCCGTTTCCGTTGTTTGTTTTCTCTCGCCAGGTGTCCGGGATATTGTGTACTTTCCATACGCCTTTGGCCTTGCGGGGTTTCTTTTGCAGCACGACGCAGTATTCGGTAGTCCGGCGGCTTCTATATCCCATGCCGATTTTGCCTTTATCCCAATTCACCAGATCGACAATATCAAGGTCGGTTGCGTCCAGCCATCCACGGAAGCCGTTGCAAAGATGGAATTTATCCATCCATAGGAATAGATGCCCGCTTGGTATCAGTGCCCGATCAATCTCACGAATAAACTCGGCGATAGTCGGCTCGGTCATTTGCTGCAAAGCGCAGCGGCGCTGGCTGCGTCCGATACCCTCGTTACCATACGACATTTTGTCGAGTATCCCCCGATATTGCGGGTCAAAGAACGCGACCGGTATGGCGCTGTCCGGCAGTTTGGAAAGGAATTTCAAGCCGTCCATTTTCATACGCTTGTTCAGCTTCAAGCCGGCGGGTATTTCTATCGCCGGCAGTTGGACAGTCCGAACACTTGAGAACACGCTGGCGGTCAGCGTATCGGATGACGCATTGATCGGTTCAATCCGTTTGGCAACTGGTCTAGGCATTGGCATGTTCTCCGATTAGGTTGCTGCAACCCAGCTTGCCACGGCGATTTTGACGGGTGGCGAATTCATCTTTACAGCATAGCATGTGTTTGTTGCTGAAGTGGTGAAAAGTGCCGCAGTTTCATCGGCACCAATGCCGCATATCTGAATAATAAAAGAGAGTTTCGCATTGACCACAAAGTTTTCGCGTATTAATCAGATATTCCCTAAATCTCTAGTTTTTGTTGTAGCCAAACTTTTTTGAGCTTGAGAGAAATACTTTTTTCCAGTAATTCTCCCTGCCCTCCTTGCCTATAATCACGCTGTCATCTACCTTCATTGGGTAATGCTCAAGCAATGATAGCGTGAAATGATTATGTGCGTAGTCGGGCCCTTTCTTCTTAATTAGTTTTTCAAGCTCATCATTCCACGCATGCCCGCCTGTTCCGATGTAACAACCCCAGCGAGACCAAACGCCATCTTCTCCATATGCAGATCCAACATATTTTTTTCCATTGGAGTCATCCATAACCACATAAACCCCTTTAACGTTCTCTAATGCGGCTTTCCACCCAGCGACTTCATTTTTGAATATAGGTTCTAGGGTGCTGAAGCGATGATTTATGTTTTCGTACCCGGGAAAACTTTCTCCTGAATATCGCAGTTTCAGAATCTCAGAGACTATCATTTCTTCCAAATACTTCTCCAATTTAAAGGCCCGGTTTCTACTGGGGGGAGTCCATTTAACTTTCAATCTACCAACATAATTAGAATATTGACTAAGCTTTTTTATCTTATAATTTTCACCTTTCTTTTCTTCCATCACTTTGAATATTCCACCAAATAACCACGTGTTTGCTTCATGATAAAAATCAATCAATGAAAATATATATCGCCGATTGAAATCATGCCTTTCCCCTCTCCACTTATTCCAGCCAACCCACTCATCCTTGTCTCTAACATACACAGAAAGTGGTTCATCGACTCGATTATACCGAGCGGCATGAAGTTTGTATGCACTTGGTTTGTCAATATCAAGGATATCTGTAATTGGGATTGAACTCATGATTTTTTCCTATTAAATTAAGGCAACTCTGACTAATTACCATAATCGATTATGACATGGATTTTCATTATAATAAGTTCTTAGCGACCTGCTCCACGGAGGGGGAGACCCGTGTCTGGGGCGATTTTGACGGGTGGCGAATTCGTCTACTAGGCTAAAACAGAATATGTTAGTTTCGTATTAATACGGCAGGGTCTTCAGCCTTGTCCTGCGGCATGCATGCGGTGCGGAGGAGGTCGGTTTCTGGCAAGTCTGCCGCTGGTGAAAGCGGCGGACATCCTATTGCTCTTATTCTTTTGTCGGTGGCCGGGTGGCTGGAGAAATAGTCCAGGCCGGGTTCTGCTGCAGAGGTCAGTCGGCTGAGGAGTGCGGACAGATGCCATGGTTCTATGCCGTCCTCCTGCATGAGTGCGATTGCATAGGCGTCTGCCTCCTGCTCAAATTCGCGGGAGTAGCCGTTGTATACCAGCAGGACGGGCAAGCCTCCTGCCTGGTCAAAGAGTGCGCTGATATCGCCGAGCAGAACCGCCATCATTATCGTGATGCCGGTTGAAAGAAAAAGCATTCTTATGCTGTGCTGATATTCAAAATGACCGAATTCATGCGCCATCACGCCGAGCAGCTCGTCCTCGTTTTCTGCAAGCTGCACCAGCTGGTCGGTGATGACCAGGCGCTCGCCTGGTATGGCAATCGCATTTGCGCCGATACTCCAGCCGTCTCGCATGTACAGGGTGGCATCGGGCCGGTCGGCCATCTCCTTTACCCGACTGAACAGCGCGGCAAGCCGGGCCTGCTCTGCAGTGCCGAGGCTGGTGGGGCGGGTCAGCTGATTCATTGCCAGCAAGGCAACTTCGCCGGCAGCGGCACGGGTCTCCTCCGGCAAGCGCTCAGCTACAGCCTCTGCCAGCAGTGGCACTCCCCGGGCCATCACCCAAGCCACCGCAGCCAGCACCAAAACGGCGGCGACCATACTGAGACCGATGCGGGATTCAAATGTTCGCAAGATGCGGTGGCGCAGGGGCGGCGGAGAGAGGGCATCGGCGAAGGCCGAATTCCGCACCTCGCAGCTCAGGCCGCTGGGCAGGTAGATCCAGCGGGAAATGCCGCCGATATCGGCACTGACGCGCAGGGACTCACGGCTGCAAACGCTGCTGCCATGTTCTCCATTAATGTGCAGGCAGCTGCCGTCCCATTCCAGTGAAACAGGCTGTCCCTTCGCAGAGCGGCCATCAAAAAGAAGGCCCTCTGTCTTGCTCATATCCCTATGCCCGTGCCGACATCCAAGCCCTCCACTATCTCCTCGCCAATGGCGCTGGCCTCCCCTTTGGCTTCGCCTATCATCGCGTCAATGCGCTCTTCGGACTCGCAGTGCACTTGAATGTGGGCGAGACGATAGCGGAGCACCCGGATAGCGGCCCACGGGATGGCCAGACCCAAGGTGAGAATAATTGCCAGCAGGTTGGTCATAGAGAGCCACAGCATTCCGCCGGTGCTGATGTCGCTGCTGAAGCGGGCGATGTCCGGACCAAAACTGGTGTGGTTATATCGGTATCGCAGTTCGGCCACATAGACGGCAGTGGGAATGACGAAAACTATTGCAAAAAATGCAAGGATATCTCCCCAGTATCCTAAAATAGACTGCGCAATCGTAGGGAGTGACTGCGGGCCAAAGCCGAAACCTCTAAAGTTTGCAAAGAAGAAAAAATACGCAGAGATAACCAGAAAAAAAGCGATAAGAGCCAATATATAAAACTTGTAGAGAGTGGCGGCCCTGCCGCTGAAACGAAAGCGCTGCCCGCAGAATTCCATGTTGTCGGTGGTGTATTGCAGCTGGCGAAAGCGCATATAGGGGAGCAGCAGCCCGAGCGTCATAATGGCTAGGGAAGGCCAGAAAAAATAGGGAGCGAAAGCACTTTTGCCGCTGCCCCGGAAATCAAATCGCACCTGTCGCCAAGAAGTATTGCGAAGACTGAACCTGTAGGCAAGCGCTACCAAGAAAGGCGTTGCTAGAACGAATAGGGGTAAAAACAATATTTCCGCTATCGGGAAAAAGGAAAGCAAGCTGATCAGCACTAGCAGCAGGATAGCCACCAAGCGGCCATTCAATATTGCCAGCGGCCGGGCATGGTAGTCCAGCGGCGAGTTCAGCAGGCAGGTGCTGCCGTACAGATACTTGCGCTTGCGAACGGTGGCCCAGGGGGAGTACAAGCCCAAGGTCAGAATTACTAGAAATAGGTTGGTGCTCCAGATCCCGAAATAATCCAAGGCGCTGCCCCGGAACTCAGGCTGTGCGGTCATCCGCTGCGCTTATTCCTCAGCTGTCGCAGAGTCCGCAGCTGCGCCGCCGCCTCCGCCAGTTGCGCGGCAGCTTTTGTGTAATCCATATCGCCCTTGCGGTCGCCCAGCTCCCGCTCCGCCGCCTGGCGCGCCTCCTCTGCCGCCGCCTCATCTATGTCCGCAGCCCGAAGCGCGGTATCGGCTAGCACGGTGATGCAGTTGGGCTGCACTTCCAAGTAGCCCCCGGAGACATAAAACACCTGGGTGTTGCCCTCGCCCTGGCGGATTTCTATCGGGCCGGGTTTCAGCTCGGTCAGGAGCGGTGCATGTCCGGGTGCGATACCGAGGTCTCCCAGCGCGCCGGTGACCAGCAGCATCTCCACCTCGCCGGAGAAAATCTGCTGTTCTGCGCTGACGATTTCACAGCGCACTCTGGCTTGGCTCATGTCCGGGCTCGGTACTCTGCGGGCATGCGCCTACTGCACACTGCCGCCCTTCTCCGCCGCCTCTTCTATGCCGCCCACCATGTAGAACGCCTGCTCTGGCAGGTGGTCGTACTCCCCTTCCAGTATGCCTTTAAAGCCAGCGATGCTCTCGCGCAGGGGGACATATTTGCCCGCACTGCCGGTAAACACCTCCGCCACGAAGAAGGGCTGGGACAAGAAGCGCTGGATCTTGCGCGCCCGGGCCACTGTCAGCCTGTCTTCCTCGGAGAGCTCATCCATGCCGAGAATGGCGATGATATCTCGCAGCTCTTTGTAGCGCTGCAATACGGACTGTACGCCCCGGGCCACCTCGTAATGCTCCTGGCCGATAACCAGGGGATCCAGCAGGCGAGAGGTGGAGCCCAGCGGGTCCACCGCCGGGTAGATGCCCAGTTCCGCAATCTGCCGAGACAGCACCAGGGTCGCATCCAAGTGTGCGAAAGTGGTGGCCGGTGACGGGTCGGTGAGGTCATCCGCCGGAACATACACCGCCTGGAAAGAGGTGATGGAACCGGCGCGGGTGGAGGTGATGCGCTCCTGCAGCACCCCCATCTCCTCCGCCAGGGTAGGCTGGTAGCCCACCGCCGAGGGCATGCGCCCGAGCAGGGCCGAAACCTCGGTGCCCGCCAGCGTATAGCGATAAATGTTGTCAATAAACATCAGCACATCCCGCCCTTCATCGCGAAAGTGCTCTGCCATGGTAAGACCGGTCAGGGCTACTCGGAGGCGATTGCCCGGCGGCTCATTCATCTGGCCGTACACCAGCGCCACCTTGTCCAGCACCTGGGACTCCTTCATCTCGTGGTAGAAATCGTTGCCCTCTCGGGTGCGCTCGCCGACACCGGCAAAAACAGAATAGCCGGAGTGCTCAATGGCAATGTTGCGGATCAGCTCCATCAGGGTGACCGTCTTGCCCACCCCGGCACCGCCGAACAGCCCCACCTTGCCGCCCTTGGCAATCGGCATGATGAGATCAATGACCTTGATGCCGGTCTCCAGCACATCCACGGTGGGCGACTGGTCTTCGTAAAGCGGCGCCTTGCGGTGAATCGGCAGGTGCTGCTCAGCCTCTACCGGCCCTGCTTCATCAATGGGTCGCCCCAGCACATCCATGATGCGTCCCAAGGTGGCAGTGCCCACCGGCACCTGGACGGGCTCGCCGGTATTGGTGACCGGCAGCCCGCGCTGCACGCCTTCGGAAGAGCCCAGCGCAATGGTGCGGACGACGCCGTCTCCCAGCTGCTGCTGCACCTCCAGGGTCAGGTCCCGATCATCCACCTTGATGGCATCATAAATTGAGGGCACCGCATCGCGGGGAAATTCCGCGTCAATAACTGCCCCGATAACCTGTACGATTTGTCCGCTGCTCATCTGTCTAGTTGCCTCGCATAATTGCCGAAGTCTGTTTCATGATTCATGCCGCTGTGCCGCCAGCCGCTGGCGACTGTCACCGAGGGAGAGATAGACGATGGCCACGCCTTCTCCGCCCTGTTTGCGCGGCGCAGATTTAAATCTCTGTACATAGGGTCGCAGCTCCTTTTGCAGGAGCTTCTGCACCTCTTCCCGAAGCACTGGCTGGCCGTCCGGGGAGTGCCGCCCCCGACCATAGACAATGCGCACCTGCTCCATGCCGCTTCTGGCCGCCGCGATGACATGGCTGCGCACTTTCTCCAGGGCCTCCTCCAGATAAAAGCCGTGAAGATCCAAGACTTCGCGGACCGGGGGCTCGGCATCTGGCGATGGCGGGGGCAGGTATTCATCCAGCAGCTTGGGAAAGCCATCTTCCCGCCCGGTTTTCTGAACATGCATCATTTGGAAATCCAAGTTGCGGGGAGTTCTGCTGACTCGGCATGGCCCGGTGCTGAACAAATTCCGCATGGCACCGCTCCAGTCTATACCGCCGCCGCACCGCTGACAATTTCTGACAGCTCCTGCGTGATGGCAGCCTGGCGACTCTTGTTGTAGGCCAGCTGCAGCTCATCTATCAGCTCGCCCGCATTCTCCGTAGCGCTTTTCATTGCCACCATCCGCGCCGCCTGCTCGCAGGCGCCGTTTTCCACCACCGCCTGGTACACCAAGGCCTCTATGTAGCGTGCCAGGAGGCCGGAGAGCAGCGGTCCCGCTTCGTCCGGCTCATAGATGTAGTCCCAGTGGTGCTGGTAGTCCGCTGTCTCGTCCGCCGGCAGCGGCAGCAACTGCTTGACCTGCGGGCTCTGGGTCATGGTATTGACAAAATCATTGCCGGCCAGGAACAGACGATCTAAGCGCTGCTCTTCAAAGCCGTCCAGCATTATCTTCACAGTGCCTATCAGATCCTCCACCGACGGCTTCTCACCAAGACCGCGCACCTGGGAGACCGCTTTCCCGCCGACACTTTTGAAAAAGGCGCCAGCCTTAGCGCCGATGAGACACAGCTCCACCTCAATGCCCTGCTCATTCCACTGGCGCATGTGTCCGACCACTGCCTTGAACAGGGAAATATTCAAGCCGCCGCACAGCCCCCTGTCAGTAGAGACCACGATAAGCCCCACCCGCTTCGGCTCGCGCTCGTCCATGTAGAAATGCTGGTGCTCCGGTGTTGCACAGGCGATATGACCGATAACGCTGCGGATGTGGCCGGAATAGGGCTTGCCCCGGGCCATGCGCTCCTGAGCACGGCGCATTTTGCTCGCCGCGACCATTTCCATCGCGCTGGTAATTTTCTGCGTGCTGGAAATGCTCGCGATCTTGGTGCGGATCTCTTTGCCGGCGGCCATGCTGCGCTCTCCCTGTCAGCCGCGGGGGGATGTCGGGAATATCGCCATGGCTACCATCCCTGTGTCGCCTGAAACTGGTCCAGCGCTTCCCGAAAGGCTTTTGTGATGTCGTCGTCGTACTTGCCGGTCTTGTTGACCTCTGCCATCAGCTTGGTGTACTCGCTGTTCATGTAGGAAAGGAGTGCGGCCTCGTAGTCCCCCACTTTCTTTACCGGCACCTCCTTCAGGTAGCCCTCGTTGGCAGCAAACAGGCCGATCGCCATCTCCGCCACCGACAGCGGCGAGTACTGCCTCTGTTTCATCAGCTCCGTCACCCGCTGGCCATGCTCCAGCTGCGCCCGGGTGGTCTCATCCAAGTCCGAGGCAAACTGTGCAAACGCTTCCAGCTCCCGGTACTGGGCCATGGCAAGACGGATGCCGCCCCCCAGCTTCTTGATGATGCTGGTCTGGGCAGCGCCGCCCACCCTGGAAACGGACAGCCCCGAATTCATGGCAGGACGGATGCCGGCGTTGAATAAATCGGTTTCCAAAAAGATCTGTCCATCGGTGATGGAGATCACATTGGTAGGCACAAAGGCGGAGACATCGCCAGCCTGAGTTTCAATGATGGGCAGCGCCGTCAGGGAGCCGGTACGGCCCTTGACCGCGCCATCCGTAATTTTTTCCACGTGCTCTGCATTCACCCGGGCAGCCCGTTCCAACAGGCGCGAGTGCAGGTAGAACACATCTCCGGGATAGGCCTCCCGGCCGGGCGGGCGGCGCAGCAGCAGGGAGATCTGCCGATAGGCCCACGCCTGCTTGGTTAAATCGTCGTAGATGATGAGGGCATCCTCGCCCCGGTCGCGATAGTACTCGCCCATGCTGCAGCCGGCGAAGGGCGCGAGAAACTGCATTGAAGCGGGGTCGGCCGCCCCGGCCGCCACCACGATAGTGTGCTCCATTGCGCCGTGCTCCTCCAGCTTGCGCACCACGCCGACAATTGAAGATTGCTTCTGCCCCACTGCCACATAAATGCATTTCAGGTCACCGCCCTGCTGGTTGATGATGGTGTCAATCGCCACCGCCGTCTTGCCCACCTGGCGGTCGCCGATGATGAGCTCCCGCTGGCCCCGGCCCACCGGCACCATGGAGTCAATGGCCTTCAGGCCGGTCTGCACCGGCTGGCTCACCGACTGGCGGCTGATAACGCCGGGGGCGACTTTCTCCAGGGGGGAGGTCTCGCAGTCGGCGAGGGGTCCCCTGCCGTCCACCGGATTTCCGAGGGCATCTACCACCCGGCCCAGCAGCGCCGGGCCCACCGGCACTTCCAGAATGCGGCCGGTGCAGCGGCAGCTCTGCCCCTCTTTCAGGCCGAGGTAGTCCCCCAGCACCACGGCGCCCACCGAATCTCTTTCCAAGTTGAGGGCCATTCCGTAACTGCCGCCCTCAAATTCAATCATTTCGCCGTACATGACATCGCGCAGGCCATGAATGCGGACAATGCCGTCCTGCACACTGACCAGCACACCCTCGGTGCGCGCTTCCGCCCGCACCTCCAGCTGATCTATTCGCTGACGAATAATGTCGCTGATCTCAGATGGATTTAACTGCTGCATGCACTGCTCTCCCGAAAATTAATTGCTTCAGCTTTTTATCGCTTCTGCAAGACGCTGCAAGCGACCCTGCACAGAACCGTCAATCACCATGTCCCCGGCACGCACCACCGCACCGCCGAGCAGATTCTCATCTATCCGAACACGAACGCTCACCTCTTGCCCGAGCCGTGCGCCCAGGGCCTGAGTGAGGCGTGCAGTCATCTCTTCCTCCAAGGGCATCGCCGAGATAATTTCCACTGCCGCCTCTTTTTCTGCCGCCGCCTTCAGCTCTTCAAAAAGACGGGCGACCTCTCCCAAGAGCGGCAGGCGAAGATTCTCGGCGAGAATGTGCAGAAAATTGCGACCGGCCTGGTCCAGCGCATCCCCGCACAGCTCAATCAGCAGCGTCGCCCGGTCTGTCGCGCTGAGGCTCGGAGTATTTATCTTTTGCGCCACTTGGGGCTCCTCTGCCACCGTCGCCGCCATTGCCAGCATGGCACTCCAGGCGGGCAGCGCACGGTGCTCCCGGGCAAAGGCGAAAGCCGCCTTTGCGTAGGGGCGCGCCAGGGTGCTCAGCTCCGCCATATCGCTCAGAGCTCTTTAGCGAGCTCTGCCACTAGATCCTGGTGGGCATTGCGGTCCACCACCCGGCCCAGCACCTTCTCTGCACCGGCGAGGGCCAAGGCCCCGACTTCCCGGCGCAAGCTTTCCCGGGCGCGGCTCGCCTCCTGCTCCACTTCGGCCCGGGCGGCGGCTTTCAGACGCTCGCCCTCGGTCCGGGCCTGCTCTTTGGCCTCCTCTACCACCTGATCCGCCCGGCGATTGGCCTGCTCCAGAATAGCTGCGGCCTGCCGCTTGGCCTCCTGGGTCAATTCCTGCACCTTCTGCCCAGCATCTTCCAGGCTGCGCTGTCCGCGCTCCGCTGCATCTAAACCCTCTGCAATCGTGGCCTGACGCTCCCGCAGGGCCGCGATAATCGGCGGCCATACGTAGCGCATACAGAACCAGACGAAGAAGGCAAAGGCCAGCGCCTGCCCGAGCATCGTCATGTTGATGTTCATGGTCAGCCCCCCTGCGGGCGCTCCGCTCTCGCTCTATACCGCAAAGATGATATACAGGGCGATAGCCAGCGAAATGATCGGCACCGCATCCACCAGCCCCATCACGATAAAGAACTGGGTGCGCAGCATGGGGATCAGCTCCGGCTGACGCGCTGCGCCCTCCAGAAACTTGCTGCCCAATATGCCGACACCGACACCGGCGCCGATGGCGCCGAGCCCCATCAGAATGCCGCCGGCCAGATATAACGTTGCTTGTGCTTCGTCCACAGTGTTCTCCCAGTTGTCAGAACTTCGCCCGATGCCGACACCGCCGGCACCATGAAAACCTCAGTGCTCCGTCTCGTGCGCCTGGCTCAGATACACGACCGTCAGGATCATGAAAATGAATGCTTGCAGCACGATGATCAGAATGTGAAAAATAGCCCAGGGCAGGGACAATGTCCACTGCGCCCAGAATGGAATCAGCGCGGCGATAAGGATAAAAACCATTTCGCCGGCGTATAAGTTGCCGAACAGCCGAAGTGCCAATGATACCGGCTTGGCTATCAGACTGATGCCCTCTAGGAAGAGATTGACTGGAAATAGCCACTTCGGAAAGGGATGAAAGGCCAGCTCGCTGAAAAAACCGCCCAGCCCCTTGATACGAATGCTGTAATAAAGCACCAGTGCGAACACCGACAAAGAGATGCCGAAGGTGGCGTTCACATCGGTGGTGGGCACTACCTTCAGGTACTCAATGCCCACCAGGTGCGCCGCCTGGGGCAGCCAGTCAATGGGCACCAAATCCATCATATTCATCAGAAGGATCCAGCAGAACAGGGTCAGGGCCAAAGGAGCGACCAGGGGGTTCGGCTCGCGGAAAGAGCTTTTAACATTGTTCTCCACAAATTCCACCGTCCACTCCACAGCGTTCTGCCAAGCGCCGGGCGCGCCGCTCGTGGCACTCTTGGCGACGCGCTGAAACAGAAGAATAAATACAAAACCGAGAACAACAGAAAAACCCAAAGTATCCAAATGAAAGGCCATGAACCCCATATCAGATGCTTCCTGTGCAGAATGGGCAACCATCCAGGCGGGGGCATCCAGCACTTCACCGCTATCGCGATGGTACCCCTCCGGCAATTTGCCGAAGGTCAGGTTCTGCAGATGATGCCGGATGTAATCGCCGGCACTTTGCGCTTCGCTCGCCATCTCTTCTCTTTATCGGTTCAAAGGCTCCACCGTGCACTGAGTGCCAGGTAGGTCGCCAGTGCCACACCATAGGCCGCAAAAAAAATACCTGCGGTCAAGCTGCCAGACTGTATTCCAGCGATAGCCAAGAGCATCAGCGCCGCAGTGAGCAGCCATTTGCCGAACTGGGCGCGGAACATGTGCCCCACGATTCGCCCCGGCTCAGATGCCCGCGCCGGACGAAAGGCGACAAAGGCGGCCCACAGACTCGGCAGCACACAAAGCATGCATCCCGCAAATACCGATCGGGCAGCAGCAAAATCCACCGATGCCAGAAAGGCTGATGCCAGAAGAGCCGCCGCACCGAGACCGAAGAGGATGCGGAAGGCGGCCTGCCTGCCGGGAATACTCGGAATCCGTCGTCCGCTGTTCACCGGAAAGACTGCTCTCGCCAGCTGGAAACGGAATTATACACAGATGCGGGCTGCCTGCTCAGGGGCAGGACATGCCCGAGCGTCTGCCCATGGGCTGCTCCCCCCAGGCGCTGCCGCTTTCGCTCTAGCAAGGAAGGCCTGCTCCTGGAGATTCTACCTGCACGGTTTCAATGCGCGCATCGCTGAGCATGGCGGATTCCCTCATGCTCATGCGGGGAGCACTGAGGCAGAACAGAGTGCGTCCCTGCTCACCGCCCAGAGCAACCGCCACCGGTGCACGGCCGGGGCAGGAAATACGCTGCAGCACATCGCCCCCTTCCGCCAGGCGCAGGAACTCCCCCGAGGTGGGACTGGCGGCCCATACCGCTCCTTCCGCATCCAGGCAGATGCCATCCGGGGCAGCACCCTCCGGCAGTTCGGCGAAGACCCGCCGATTGCTGAGACTGCCATCGGCGGCAATGTCGTAGGACAGCAGGCGATACGCTCCGGATTCAGCCAGTATCAGCTGCTTCCCGGAGGGAGAGAGGGCCATGCCATTGGGAGCAATGAGCTCCTCCGCCGCCACCTGCACCTGTCCATCCGGCGCAATACACAGGAGCACTGTGGGCCGGGGCTCAAAGGGTTCGGCTTCAAGGTCAAAGCCGATATTGCCCACATAGGCGCGTCCCTCGCTGTCCACCACCATATCATTGGCGTGACCGCCGCACCAGGAACTGAGGTCAGCGAGCTCGCGCCAGTTCTCTTTGTCCAGGCACATCAGCCGGCAGTCCAGCATGGATACCGCCAGAAGCCGTCCGTCCGGCAGCCAGCCGAGACCGGCGGGTCTGCCTTCCCAGCGGGCGATTTCCTCGGCATGCCCCGCCATGTCCGTCGCCAGTATGCGCCCGGCGGTCATGTCAGAAAACCACAGGCGCCCGTCGCGCCAGCGGGGGCATTCGCAGAATTGCAGTCCGCCGAGAAGAAGCCCAGGGGTTTGCCTGCTCACGGGGACAGGGGTTACTGCCCTCTGTCCAGCAGGTGCCGAACGACACGCAGAAGTCCCGCCCGACCTTCTTGCGCCACAAAGGGAGGGAAAATTTCCTCTCCTTCAACCCCCTGCAGATAACTCATCAATATAAAAATGTCTGCCCTCACTCGATCGATGCCGTCGCTCGCCACATCCGGCACACGCAGGTCAACCAGCCTCGGCAGATCATAGTCGGCGGCGCTCAAGTTGCGCGTAAGATTCCGGCCGTCTGCACAGTCAAATTCCGGCCGCACCCGCCTGACACACAATATCTGGTAGCGCAATAGCAATATCAAATCATCCGCACCTACCCCGTCCCCGTCCGGCAAGCTGAGGTCCAGGTTTGCATCCAGCAGGGTCACTGTCGCCGGCGCTGAAACTGATATTGCAAAGGCGGGCTCTGCAATTAATTCAAACTGCCATTCACCGATCCCCAAATCGCCCGCCCTGAACACCACATTTGTGGGCAGACTCAGGCTGTCTAGCTGTACTGTCACCTCATTTTCTGTGGGCAGACTCAGGCTGTCTGATCGCCCATTTTCTCCCCGCACGGCTCTTACCGTCAGTGCCGTCACCTCCACATCTGCTGCGTTGCCAGCAGTTATCATCAGTTCAATCGGACTGCCGATAAGCACCGAAGAAATAGTCGGCATAAGCACCAGCTGCAGCGGCTCCCTGATAGCTATTGCTGCCGGTGCAATACTGACCGCCGGCACCAGCAGGGCATCCGGCGGACTTATCTCGCTTACGGTTATTGTCCAAGTAGTGGCTATGGACGGCAGGAATACGGCGCTGCCGGATATCGTTGTTGCAGGGATTGTCAGCGAGATGTCATCCAAAACCATCCCGCTCGTTTCTTCCTCAGCCCGCAGGGTCAGCGTCACGCTCGTGTCCAGGCTTTCGGCGCTTCCGTCTGCATCCACCAAGGCTGCACGGATGCCCACAGACTGACCAACATAGCCAAAACTTAACCCGAAGCTAAGCTGCACATCGGCCACCACGCGCAGCGGCTGTCGGAAACGCTCCTCTTCTTCGTTGGCCAGCTCGCTGTTCGGGTCTCCCAAAGAGTAGGTGTATGCGCCGATACCGTCTCCCCGCACCATTGCCTCGGCAGAGGGTGAATCAGCAGGAATAACCAGATCCCCCTCTGGCACCCCATCTCTTAGAACGGTCACAGTCTGCGCACTGTCTGCCGACCTGACCTTCTCCACCCTCAGGATGGCGACAGTGCCCTGCACGATTTGTCTCGGTGTCAGAGAAAGGCTGTCCAATAGGTTCCCGCCCGGGGCGATGATCACCGTCACTGTCGAAAAAACGGTCTCTACAGTGCCTGTCGGCGTGGATGTTGCCGTAAAGGTGTATTCGCCTTCGGGCAGTACACCAAAATCTACCGTCTCTTCAGTATCACCCGGGCTCAGCACAACCGCCATGGGTGGCAACGGACCTGCCTCTGACATACCTGTCACCGTGATGCTGACTTCGCCCTCTATCGGAGCATCTGTGCTCACTGTCAGCACCACGCTGCTGCCTGTGTCTAAGCTTGTTCCCACCGGCGTCAGAAGCACTGCAGGCAGCCCTACCGGCACGGTCACCGCCGCCCCGGATACATCTGCCAATCCCTCCGGCTCTGCTGTTGCTGTAAAGGTCCAATCACCCACCACCCGGCCCAGCACGTCCGGCGTAAATTCGACCGACGCCGAGCTCATTTCTGGCGACAGGGTGACCATTTGCGTGCTTTCTCTATCTCCAAGAGATGCAAGGACACTGATCTCTACAGGCATGCCTGGCGCAAACGGCATTGAGGCTACCGTCAAGCGCACCGGCTGGGTTACGCGCACAGTCTCTCCATCGCTGTCCGATGTGAGAATTATTGTCGGCACCAGCACAACCACCATCGGTGCTGCTTGAAATACCACTGTATCAGTCGGGTTCGCCACAGCGGTAAACCCCCATGTGCCCACACCCAGGGCATTCGCCCCGCTGAATAGCGCTTCAGCCGCAGGTGCGCTCGACGAGAGCATGACCTCTGTCGTTGTCGTCTCCCCCGTATCGCCATCTACAGCACTCACCGTGACCGTCACCGACGTGCCCGGTGCAGGGTCTGCCGTCAGTCCAAGGCGCACATCGCTGCCCACTGCCACCGCCCGCCGCATGGCGCCATCTATATCGGTCAGTGACGCTGTCGACTCAAAAATTACCGCTGACAGCACTACGGTGACTTCTGTTTCAGGAATGGTCACAGCGTTTCTTGCGTCCGTCCCGTTAATCATCCAGACGCCCGAAGCCAGGCGCGGGAATATCACTGGTTCAGCATTCAGCTCCGATGACAGAGTGACCATCTGCTCCTCTGATTGCCCAGAGGCGAGGCCACTGCTTCCGGTCGCCGTAACCGTAATGAGCACCCTGCCGAGGCTTTCAGCCAGCGAAGGCACCGCGGTCGCAACCAGGCGGACCGCCCCCCCTGCCGACACCGCAGATGCATCGGGGGTCAGGGTTACCTGGACCCGATCTTCTATGGTCAATGCAGTGACCCTATCATTGCTCCCAATATTCAGATCATTACTACTCCTAAATCTCCATATGTTGGGAAGCAAACTCCCCGCAGAAAATACCGCCATCCCAGTAAGCATATCCTCAGGAAAAGAAACGACTTCGTTGGCTGACACTATCGTGCTGTCTTCAATGTCTCCATCCCCAGTATATGCATCAATATCCAGAAGCGCACTTCCCAAGCTGTTGCGTATTACCGTAACCATCACTGTGCTTCCCGCCGGCAGCGTTGAGCCCGTCGGCAGCATGAAACTCAGTCCCGATACCACTGTCAGCGTAGTTGTGCCTGTTTCATTATCAATCATTGCGATGTCGGGCGGCAATAAAGAAACCACTGAAAAATCATAGACACCTGGCGGCAGAACGCCTGGCGGGAATGCAGAGACACTCTCAGCAGCATCTGGCCCAAGAGTGATTTCCAGTGTCCTGCTCGTTGCGCCACCCTCTGCCACCACCATCGCTGTCACCGGCGTCGCCGGCGCTCCTCCTATAGCCGCTAAGTGAACCTGCACTTGGGCGCCCTCTTGGGTCGGTGTCAGCGTCAGAAGCCGCTGCGATACCGTCAGCATGGGAAAGCCTGAAGAGAAAATTTCCACGAAGTTCTCACCCGGTCTTGGCGACAGCCGAAATCTCCACACTCCTGAATCTAAGCCCGCTGCAAACGTCGCCGTACCGGCGTCTGTATTTGTGAAGGTGATGGGCGTATCTGCTTCTATCCGCACTTCTGGGCTGCTTCCCTGCCTTATCGCGCTGAGCCTGAATTCCTCTGTCACAAGAAGAACGGTCCGCAATGAAACCTTCAGGCTGCGCCCCGCCGGCATATTATCTTCTGGCAACACCAAGAACGGTAATGCGTTTAGTCGCAATGTGCCGGTGAAGCCAGTGGTATCCAGAGCATTGGGGGGTGAAGAGCTCGCCGACAAGTCCCAGAGCCCTGCCGGCACGCCGACCACCGAAAACATAGCGCGGAGGTTCTCAAAATTATCCGGCCCCACTTCAACCGACGCCGTTATGCTCGTCTGGCGGCTATTCCGCAGTGTCGCCTTGACTGTCACAATCGCAGCCGTCAATGGCATGCTGTCCACCATAATACGCACACCATTCACACTGACATCCATGCCGATACGCGCTGTGTTCTCACTGAACACAAGGCGAACGGCCGGCAACGGCAGAATAAGCACATTCGCGATACTTGCCTCCACCACTGTCACAGACTCATCCTCGGCCATAGTCTCCGTATCCAGCATCACGGTTATGGGGGAGGAAGCATCGGGTGCCGTGAAAGCCACAGCCTGTGAGGGAGTGGCCGCCGTTAAGATTGCCAGGCGCGTCTGTAGCGCCACTCCGTCATTTCGCAGTGTTACTGTAACCCTAAGTGTCGTCTCCAGGGAGGGCGCTGCGCTCACCGTGACCGAGAATTCGTTAGCTGTCAGAGTCTCGGCCGGTGCCTCCAAGCTCAGAGTGTAATCACGCACCATCAACGCAGCTCTCGTTGAAACCGTGTTTATAGTGCCGGTCGGCGAGCTCGTTAAAGAGACACTGTAACGTCCCGAGGGCAGGGCACCCGCCGGAAACGGAACGAGAACATCTTGGAAATTCTCGGGAGTGAGCGTAAAAGTGACCGCTGTACTTACGTCGGTATCCGTCACCTGCACTGTAACTGTAATCGCCGCAATCGGCGGGCCTTCTGTAGTTGTGGCACGAAGATTCACCTGGTCTCCCTGCTGCTCTCTCTGCAGACGCAAAGACAGCGGCGCCACCCTCAAGAGTCCCTGTGCCCCTGTCACGTCCGCCGCACCCGGCTCCGTTTGCACAGTAATATCCCACAGGCCCGGGGTCAGCATGCCTGCCGGAATCGTCGCCTCAACCGACGCGCTGGACAGAGTCACTGGCAGCAGCAACTCTCGCATGTCCCGCCGTGATATCAATTTCACCGCTGCTGTTGTCGGCGTAGACAGCACCCTATCCGTCTCCACGGTCAGCACAACTGAGCTGTATGTCGGCACAAGAGGTGTCACCCGCCAAGTGGAAAGAGCGCCTACGGCAGTGCCCGCACCCGCCTTAAGAAATACTGTGCCGGCGGCGCTGACGACAACACCGGCCGGGTTGCCCAATCCGACAGCGGCATCGGGCGCGCTGAGGGGCCCGAAAATGACATCGGCTGCAGTGTTTAACCCGACAAGCACATTGGACCTTATCCGGCTGAGAGCAGTCTGCCGAAGGGTGCTGCTGGAATCATCCACCTCAAAGGCACTGAGGGAATCATCGGTTACCGCGGTCACAAACAGCAGTCTGCCGTCCGGGCTGAGGGTGAGATTGCGAACCGATGTGAGACCATCAAAGCAGTTTCCCTGAGCTTCCTCGGCATCTGTGCAGTTCTCAGCATTAATATCCCAATAAAGGGCGGTCTGGGTGAGGGTGCCAGCCGCCGCATTCACCCGCCATACGCTGAGTGCATTTTCGTCAGTACCTGTGGCAAATGCGAGGCGACCATTCGGGCTCACTGCAATATCCTGCACACCGCCAAGACCGTCAATGCCATTTGCCCCATCTTCATAAATATCGGTTTGCGTCAAGACTGCAGTACCGCTGGCTTCCGGGTTCACCCGCCAGACGCTCAGAGCATTTTCGCCAGAGCCCGCAACCAATACCAACCTGCCGTCCGGACTCACTGTGAGACCGCGCACTCCCTGCAATCCGCTCAGCTCGTCCTCACAGTTTGCCCCGCTGAAGCCTGTGCCTGAGCAAGCCGTTGCCCCTGAACTGCCGCCCTTGTAAAGTGCAATCTGGGTGAGAGTGCCGGCCTGCGCATCTATTGCCCACACACTGAGAGCTCTATCACTCCTGCCTGTAATGAACAGCAGATCATGAGTCGGGCTGGCCGCGACATCAAAAGCTCCGTTCAGCCCGTCGGCGAGATACCCGCCGTTTTCAACTAATCCTATTCTTGCACCGTCACTGTTCTCCCTAGCAGAGCACTGGTCTATGTCCCTGAAAACGTCTTGACAGTTGCCTCTGCCTGTGGTGCCGCTATCCCAGTAGACTGCGCTCCGAGTGAGCGTTCCAGCTTCTGCATTCACCTGCCAGACGCTTAAAGATCTTGATTCAAGATTAGCAACCATCAGCAGCTCGCCATCATGGCTGAAAGTGAGATCGTTTGGCGCTTCAAGGCCATACTCTACATCCGTGCCTCCTGGGCAAGAACCCACAGAACTGCAATAAAGAGCACTCCGGCTGATAGTGTCAGAGGCAGTATCCACCTGCCACAGACTGAGAGCATTATCGCCCGCCCCCAGAACTGCCAGCAGCCTGCCGTCCGGGCTGAGGGCAATGCCGCCAAAGGCTGTAGAGGGTCCTTTAAGTCCTTGGAAACAATTATCGTTTTCTTCCCCCTCGGTACAGTCAAGGAAAAGCTGAAGCCGCTCGGGGATGGCTCCGCTGCCCGCTGGCAGCCCGGTCACTTCCAAACTCAGCGCCGGCACAGGCTCCTGCGCACCGACAGGGACGACCGCCAGAGAAAGTGAAAACAGCAGGATTCCTGCAAGATATCCCCTTATTCCATGCCTCTGATTGCCCGCATCGGGCTTTCTGGCAGTTGTATTAAGTAGTAAGCGGATTTTCAAATACAAAGCCTCCTCTTCCCCAACCCTTTCAAATCCGCATCCAGTCTTTGGATAAGAGCGGCATGAAAATCTTAAAACAATGGGAAATTCTGTGACATAAAACCGGATAAATCATATCGCAATATGGCGCAATGTCAATGTCGCTAGTGCTTATAAAGCCCTTATAACCTGCCTATTAGCGTAGACTGCCAAGCCAAAGCTGCGGGATGCAATCAACAACACATTTACCTGCTTGCCCGAGAGGGGAGGAAAGCAGAAAAACCCTATATGCCGTGCAGAATGCCTGTGAAACGGCGAAGAGCCAGCTTTCAGGAGACGCGATTGCCCCGGGCTTCCTGGGCGAAGGCTGGGCCGCAGGCCCTGGCGATTGCGCTCTGCGCAGTGCTGACCGCGCTTTCCTTGGGAAAAACGCTTGTCATCGCAGTCAATCACGACGGCGACTCCGGCAGCACCGGCTCCATCGCCCAAAATATTGCCGATGCCCTATATGGAGGGGCTGCCATCAGCGAAGAGCCGCTGGTCTCAGTGGATTTCAACCACAGCCCGGCCTCGTCTAACTTTGATGCCACCCAGGTGAATGTATGCGGGAAATGGGTTAAGGTGATGTCCTGGTATGACAATGAGTGGGGCCAACCGAATGCTGGACAATGCGCTGGCACTGATGGCCGCTTCCCTCGGCTCCGCCGCCTGAAGGCGACCGCAAAATCCCCGACATGCTCCGAAGAACCAAGATTGTCGCCACTTTGGGGCCAGCCACCGATGACGCGGATGTTCTCAGGAATCTAATAGAAGAAGGGGCCGATGTTGTTCGCCTGAACTTTTCCCACGGCACCTCGCAGATGCAGCGGGAGCGGGTGCGCCAGGTGCGGGCACTGGCAAAGGAGAGCGGTCGCTGTATCGCTGTTCTCGGCGACCTGCAGGGACCCAAGATACGGATCGCGCGCTTTCGCAAGGGCAGCGTGCTGCTGGAAGAAAAGCAGCCATTTATCCTGGATGCGGACTTGGCGCCGGACCAGGGAGACGAACATCGGGTGGGAACAGATTACAAACGCTTAGCCCAGGACTGCTCGCCCGGCGATTCGCTGCTGCTAGATGACGGGCGCATCGTGCTGGAAGTCACCGATATACAGGACAGCCGCATACACTGCGCCGTGCGGGTCGGCGGCGTGCTATCCGATTGCAAGGGCATCAACCGCCAGGGCGGAGGGCTGTCTGCACCGGCGCTCAGTGAAAAGGATCTGCAAGATATACAGCTCGCTGCAGACCTAGAAGTTGACTATCTGGCCGTATCGTTTCCACGCTCTCGGGCGGATCTAGACCAGGCACGGGAGCTGCTGAACGCCGCTGGAAGCCGAGCCGGCATTGTCGCAAAAATTGAACGCGCAGAAGCCGTGGCGAATGACGAAGTGCTCAACCAGATGATTGAAGCCTCCGATGCTGTCATGGTCGCCCGAGGTGACCTCGGCGTGGAAGTCGGTGATGTCAATCTGGTGGGCTTGCAGAAAAAAATTATTCTGCGCACTCGTCGGCTCAACAAGCCCATCATCACGGCTACGCAGATGATGGAATCCATGATCCACTCGCAGTTGCCCACCCGGGCCGAGGTGTTTGATGTCGCCAACGCTGTGCTAGACGGCACCGATGCCGTGATGCTGTCCGGGGAAACTGCCGTGGGGGAATTCCCGGCGGAAACGGTGCAGAATATGGTCCGCATCATCCTGGGCGCCGAGACTCACCCGGAAACCCAGGTGTCCTCCCATCGCATTGACCGGGACTTCCTGCGGATTGACGAGACCATCGCCATGTCCGCCATGTACGCCGCCAACCACCTGCACGACATCAAGGCCATCATCTGCCTGACTGAGAGCGGCCACACGCCGCTTCTGATGTCAAGGATCAGCTCCGCTATTCCCATCTTCGCCCTCTGCGGTCAACGGAAAGTGCAGCGCAAAGTCGCGCTGTATCGGGGCGTTACCGCTATTCCCTTCAGCATTGCCGACTGTCCGGCAGAGCAGGTCAACCGGCAGAGCATAGAAGCCCTGAAGAAGTATCACTTTGTTGAGGACGGCGAACTGGTGCTGCTGACCAAGGGTGATATCAATGTGCCGGGCGGCACGAATGCCATGCGGGTGATGCGGGTGGGGAAGGCGACATTCTGATGAGGAGCAGAGACTAAGGATTAAGCGACGTCGTTACCGCAGATTCCCGCAGAATTATTTCGCACTCAATCATCTCCCGGGCCTTTTCCACCGGATGGCCGCGCAGATGCGTAATCAGGGAAAAAGATGCAGCGGCCGACAGCTTTCGAATCGGCTGCCGCACCGTGGCAAGACGCGGCCACACCTGCCTTGCGACCTGCGTATCGTCAAAACCGACAATAGAGACATCCTTCGCAACTGCTTTAACTTTTTTCTGCTTCTCCGGACGGACGTTGGGCTCGTTGTTAATCACCCGGGATACGGTCTTGATGGAGACGCCCGCTTTCCTTGCAACATCCGCTATCGTCGTTTTTTTTATTCGCGAAAACCTGCCGTCTGCCGCCGGGTTATCTTTCTTCAGGGAAAGGAAATACTCTGCTTCTCAAAAAAACTCGGCGAGCTGATGAGTTTGCCGGCAAAACGCTCCGCTTCCGGACGGATTGACAGCCAGGTGATGACATCGCCGGTGGTCTCCGGTTTGGCGTTCGGCATATTCTTTTCCAAATCGGAGGTGTCCTCAAAAATAGCTCGGGTCGTTTCTGTGATAGTAAACCCGGGCTCCACATTGAAAGCGAGGATGCCGTCGTCCCTGTGCTCCACATGCAGACATTCTGCCAGACGGTGAAAGCCGCTCTTGGCGGCAGCGTAGGCAAAACCCCAGCCGCCCCGGTCCGCCGGTGCCGGCGGCGCCATCAGAGCGGAACCGGAGCTCATGTTGATAATTACGCCGCTCCCCCTCTCTAGCATGCCCGGCAGGACTTTCTGCGTCAGGTAGAACTGGTTGAACAGGTTGCCGGTAACACTGGACTCCAGGTGCTCCTGAGTCACATCCCCTAGCAAGTACATCAGCCCCGGCCCCTGGTAGATGGCATTATTCACTAGGATATCTATGCGCCCGAAGTGCGCAAGTATTTTCTCCACCGCCGCGCTGATGCTGTCACGGTCCATGATGTCTAGGCGGAGACCGAGACCCTCGGCACCGCATTCCCGCACCGCCGCCAAGGTGGAAGCCACGCTGCCGGGCACCGGAACGGTGCGCTGGTCACGCTTGAAGGGAGTGACGGCCTGACCCTCTCCCTCTTTCATGGTGCGAGCGGTGACAGCAACGGCGACACCCTGGCGGGCCAGGCTGATAGCTGCCGCCCGGCCAATGCCGCGGCTGGCCCCGGTAATAAGGGCAATCTTTTCAGGCTGGGCCATAAGCCTGGACGAAAAATAGGCTCGCCGACTACGCCTTGGCGCTGGGCCGGGCAGCCAAGCGCTCATGCCAGGCTTTTACGTTCTTGCAGTCTTCGGGAATTTCAATCTTTGGAAGCGCGGCAAAATCCAAGGTGATAAGGCCGGTAATGTCGGCAATCGAAAAGCCGCTCTCTGCAAGGTATTCCCGCCCTTCCAGCTCCTCATTCAGGAGGTGCAGCATTTTGATAGCCCGCCTAAGGTTCAGCTCGCCCCATTCCTTGATCTGGTTCTCATTCTTGCTCATTATCGGGTGTGTATGGCGAAAAGCCATGGCGACAGGATTAAAAAGGCCGAGTTCAACCCGCCTCTGCCACATCTCAATCTCGGCCCGGTCAAAAGGATCGCGGCCCATTAGCGGTGGTTCAGGGTGTTTTTCCTCAAAATAGCGGCAGATGGCTACACTTTCTGCCAGCGTATGGCTGTCATCTACGGCTAGGGCAGGCACTTGGGCAAAGGGATTAATTTTGCGAAATTCGGGGGTTTTGTGCTTGCCCTCCATAACAGGGACATGCTCTCTCGGTATATCTGTTATGCCCTTTTCGGCAAGAAAGATATTCACCCGGCGGGCATTGGGGGTCAGGGCATCTTCATAAAATAGCATTCGTACAGCCTCCTCAAGTCTAGTTCCGCTCCGCCCCTCCCCAGCAGAATACATATCGGAAGGATGAGCGCATGCAAGGCTGCAGATTATAGAGGATTACAGAGCGTGGAGGCGGAGAATCTCCTTCGCTGTCCTTTTACAGCACTACTGTCTCTGTATACTACGGCCTGCTGCGTAATCTGTGGGAGAGCATTAAAACCATGAGTATCAAGACCGAATCAAGGACCGCTCTGCGGGAGCTGATAGACCTGCTGACCGAAATTGATAACCGCTGGACCAGTCCCGATTGGAACATGAATAGCGAGGCGGACGTGGCGGAGGGTCATCGCGCTCTCATGCATATGCTAGAGGGGGGGCTTGCGGGCATGTTTGAAAGCGACCCTGCTGCTCCCTATTTTCGTCGTATTGTCACGCCCTCGCGAAAATTCAGCGGCGACAACGCCGATGCCATTTATTTTGATACCTCGGTAAGCGCAGACCATTCCTACCTAGTGCAGGGCAATATGAGCGGTGCTATCTATGTGTCCATCACAGTGGAGATCGGCACCGAGAACGGCGGCATGGCAAGCAAAACCGGCGGCGTGATCAACGACACCGAATTTGATGTGGACAAGGACGGCAATTTTGCAATCCATTTGGGGGGCAAAGCCCGCAAGCCCAACTGGCTGCCGCTGGAAGAGGGGTCTTCTCGTCTGACAACCCGGCATTACTACGAGGAAAATGAAAGCGCCGCCGCAAACCCGGCGCGGCAGCCGTTTCTCTCTATCAAGCGCCTGAACCAGGGACCGCCTCCTCCTGTGCCCGATGATGCCGCGATTGCGGCGGGAATTCGGCGGGCAGCCCAATTCGTTCGCAGTCGCACACTGGAGATGCCGCCGATGACGGGCGGGCAGGAGCTTCCTTCCTTTGTCGGCCTCACTCCCAACGAGTTCCCCGCACCGGCAAAGCCAGGGAATTTGGGCTTGGCCGCCTTTGATGCCGCCTATTCCATGGCACCCTATATGCTCGGCCCTGACGAGGCTCTAGTCATGACTGGCCGCTGGCCGGAATGCCGCTGTGCCAATGTCAGCCTGTGGAACCGCCAGCAGCAGACCTACGATTACGCCAACCGCCGCATTTCCCTGAACCGCGCACAGACCCAGCTGGCGCCGGACGGCAGTTTTCGCATGGTGCTGGCCCACGAGGACCCTGGAGTGCCCAATTGGATTGACACCGAGGGACGTTCCCTCGGCCTCGTCTTCTGGCGTTTCATGCTGCCGGAGGGAGACATTGAAAAACCTGAAGGCAAAGTGGTGCCGCTGAAAGACTTGGCAAAAAGTTAGCGGAGGGCAGAGCCAGCGTCAGCGGGAGTGTCGCAATCGCAGATGCCCTCGGCACTCTTTCCCTCGCCAGAATTTGAGTCAATATAAATCCAGACTCCATCTCATCGTCTTGCTGAGGATATGGGCTGCGGGCTCCCACTGCTAAAGCTGCATAGGCGGCCCGGCGGAGATTATCCCTCAGCACACCAGAGAGCTCAACCGAAAACAGACATATGCCCAGCACAAGCATCCTGGTCATCGGCGGCACCGGTCCGACCGGTCATTTCATGGTCAGCGAGCTGCATCGCCGGGGGCATGCGGTGGTTATTCTGCACCGGGGCGAGCATGAAATCCCAGAGACCCCGGCGGGCATTTTGCATATTCATACCGACCCCTATGATGCCGATGCTCTGCGGGACGCTCTCGGCAAAAGAAGATTTGATGTCTGCATTGCCGCCTACGGCCGGCTGCGGAGCATCGCTGAAATTATGAAGGGCCGAACCGGGCAGTTCATCTCCATCGGCGGACAGCCTGCCTACCTGGGCTATATGAACCCCAGCCTGTTCCGGCCGGCGGGTCTGCCGGTGCCTACCCCAGAAGATGCCCCGCTGGTCAGCGAGCAGGCGCAGGATGAAAAGGGCTACCGCATTGTCCGCACAGAGCAGTCGGTATTTGAACATCATCCGGCAGCGGTGCACTTTCGCTATCCCTATGTGTACGGCCCCTACCAGCCAGTGCCAAGAGAGTGGTGCATCGTCCGGCGCATTATGGATAAGCGGCCTTTCATCATACTGCCGGAGGACGGTCTGACCCTGCACAGCTTCGGCTACGCGGAAAACATGGCCCGCGCGGTGCTGCTGGCGATAGACAAGCCCGAGATCGCCGCCGGGCAGATCTACAACTGCGCAGATGAAACAGCGCTGAGCCTGCGCCAGGTGACGGAAATCATTGCAGAAGCCCTCGGGCACCGATGGGAGATTATCTCTATGCCCTGGTCCCTGGCCACGCCCGCCCGGCCCCTGGTCATGCAGCCCCTGACCACCCACCGGGTGGTGGATATCGGCAAGCTGAAGGGAGAGCTGGGCTATCGGGATGCTGTCCCGCCGGCGGAGGCCCTGGCACGGACCGCCCGCTGGCTGATAGAACATCCGCCCAGTCCAGGGGGGGCAGAGGAAATGGTGCTGCAAGACCCCTTTGATTACGACGCAGAAGAGCGGCTGGCAAAAGCATGGGAAAAGGTCCTTTCAGATATGCCTTCAGTCGAGTTCCGCTCCGAGCCGGGATTTACGCTATCCTACAGCGGCCCGGGTGGGCGGACACGCATGCATAAGAACTACGATGACTGAGAAAAGCAAAAACACGGGTCCCCTTCGGGGGGTGAAGATGCTGGACATCGCCACAGCGATTGCGGGCCCTTTCGCGGGTTCCATACTGGCGGACCAGGGGGCAGAGGTAACCAAGGTGGAGGCCCCGGGGATAGGCGATATCCTGCGCTATCTCGGTGCCCATCGGAATGGGGTGAGCGCCATTTTCCAACTGACCAATCGCGGCAAGCGCTCCATCGCCCTCAACCTGAAGACCGAGAAGGGCGTGGAAATACTGAAGAGCCTGGCGGCCGAGCACGATGTGCTGATGCACAACTTCCGCCAGGGCGTGGCGGAGCGTCTCGGCATAGATTACGAAACCATGCGCAAGGTAAATCCGGAGCTCATTTACATATCTGTCCATGGTTTCGGCCACACCGGCCCCTATGCGGGCAAGCGGGCCTACGACAATGTGATCCAGGCGTTTGCCGGGCTCGCCTACAACCAGGCAGATATTGAAACCGGCGAGCCGGTGCAGAACTATCAGGCAATCGCCGATAAGCTGACTGCAGTGACCGCCTGCCAGGCGATTACATCGGCGCTTTATGCCCGATCCAAAGGCCGGGGCGGTCAGCAGATCCATCTGAACATGGTGGACAGCCTTGTGCATTTCCTGTGGATGGATGCCAGCGGGACCGCGACATTCTTAGAGGAGGGGGCCGACATCGGAACCACTGTTGCCAAGGGTGTTTCCCTGGTGCGCTTTAAAAATGGCTATGGCCAGGCTGCTCCGCTGTCGGATTCAGAGTATCACGGCATGTGCAGAGCTTTCGGCATCGATTCCAAGAGCAATCCCAAAATCGCGACTGTGGCGGACCGGATGGAAAACCGGGAGGAGTCTGCGAAAACGGTTCAGAAAGCCTACGCCAAGGCGGCGGAGATGGATGTGGATGAGGCAATTGCCCGGCTTGAAGCAGAAGATGTGCCCTGTGCCAAGGCGATGAGGCTGGAGGAGCTGCCGGAGCATCCCCAGCTTCAGGCGAACGGCACCTTTCAGGAAACCCTGCATCCGAAGGCGGGCCGTCTGCTAGAGCCCCGCTATGCGCCGGAGTTTGACGGGACCCCCTCCCGTATCGCAGATCCCTCTCCGTCCCTGGGCGAGCACACAGAGGAAATCCTGCGGGAACTGGGCCTGGCCGACGAGATTGACGAGCTGAGAAAGCAGCAGGTTATCGGCTGAGCAGAGAGGCGGAGGGGGCCCCGCCCTGTACCGGAGGGTCGGCAGCACATCATCCCCTGCTGCAGGAGCTTCCCCGCCCCGAGCGAAAGTATGGCGGAAATTCTTCGGGAACCAGATCTTGCCGGCGGGATTGACAGCCTCGGAAAGCAGAAGGCTGTCGGCTGAGCATGGCCGCAAGCATCAGCACAGGATCTCTGCTCCTGCTGGCCGCGCTGACAGCCGTGGCTCCGATATCGGTGGATATCTATCTGCCGAGCATGCCGAGCATGGCCCGAGAGTTCGCCGTCGGGCAGGCGGAGATTCAGTTTTCCCTAAGCGTGTTCTTTTTCGGCCTCGCCCTCGGTCAGCTCATGCACGGGCCTCTGTCCGATATTTTAGGGCGCAAGCCGGTATTGATTGGCGGCTTCACGCTCTACCTGCTGACCAGCGTGCTTTGCGCAGTTACAGACTCCATAGAGATAATGCTGCTTGGGCGCTTCCTGCAGGCGCTGGGGGGCTCTGCAGGCGTAGTCCTGTCGCGCGCCATCATCCGCGACCAGCTGGAGGGCGCCCCGGCTGCAAGAGCTTTCTCCCTGATTATGAGCATCATGCTTATCGGGCCTATCATCGCGCCGACCCTCGGGGGCTACATACTGCTGTGGGCCGGATGGCGTGCAATCTTCTGGGCTATGGTGCTGCTCGGCGCGGTCGGCCTGCTGGCGGCGATATTTATCCTGGAGGAATCGCATGCGCCGGAGCATCGCCAGCCCTTTGCGCTGCGAAGGATGCTTGCCAACTATCGCCAAGCCCTGTCTCATCAAAAAATCTTCGGCTACCTGGCCTGCGAAGCGGCGACATCCATAGGCATGTTTTCCTATATCATCACTGCGCCATTCGTGTTTATTGAATACTTGGGAATTTCACCGCAGGCTTTCGGCATAGTATTCGCATTGAATGCGGCCGGCCTGGCAGCAGGGGCGGCAATCAACAGCTACTGGGTGACCCGGGCCGGAGTCCAAACACTGTTATGTGTCGGTATCGCCGTGATGCTGGCAGGAGCTGGCCTCGTGTTCGCGGTCGCCCTGGCCGGCATTCAAGACCTTAGGCTGATCATCCTTGCGCTAATGATCAACTTCAGCCCGATGATCATGGTGCGCGCCAACCTGATGGCCAGCGGAATGCAGTATTTCCCTCGTATATCCGGCACAGTGTCTGCGCTATTCGGCGCTATCGGTCTCGGCGCGGGGGGCCTCGCAGGCGGCCTGGTGGGCACGGCAGAAAGCGGCGGCATGATACCCATGGCAGCCACAATGCTGTCTGGCGCAGCGGCGTGCGCGGGCATCTACTGGTTCACCGCCCAGTTAAAAGATAGGGCCGCCTAAGAGCCTGCGCCTAAGAGCCTGGTAAATGTATATCACGGGCCGAAAGCGCAGACAGATCAGCGGGAAATCCTGAGGCCTGTCAAGTGTTGGAGGTTTTCGGTTAACCCTGTGCCCGTATTAAAGCTCAGATTTATTGATGACTATTCATCGCCTTTGTTAAGGATGGAAAAGTATTTTGTGTAAACGAAGAACTGCGGCATGTTGCGCTTTGGCGGCGCCGTCATAGGAAGCTCGTGCACAATTCCTTTCTCAACAAGAAGCTTTATTGCTGATGCGACCGCGGGATAAGAAAGCTTCGTCTTACGGCTGGCTTCGCCGCGGGATAGAATCGGCCTCTTTTGAAATGCCGTATGCACCTGCAATGCTGTTCCAGTGCGACGACCAGCCTCTTTTTTAATTTTAGATTGGTCATCCGAAAATATACGGATGATTTCTTGCACATCTGAGACCGCACTATCCGCTGTATCCTGCACTCCTCTAAGGAAGAACTTAAGCCACTCTTCCCAGTCACCGTCGCGGCGTATGCGGTTGAGCAGATCATAGTAACTATCGCGGTTCTCCTTGAAATACAGACTCAGGTACAGAAGCGGTTGCTGCAACATCTTGAAATGAGACAGCAGCAAGGAGATAAGCAGCCTTCCCACTCGTCCGTTTCCGTCAAGGAAGGGATGAATGGTTTCAAACTGCGCGTGTGCAAGTCCCACCCGAATCAAGATGGGCAGCCCGTCATCCGTAGCATGAATAAATCTCTCAAGCGCCGCCATGCAGTCGGGCACATCAATGTGGGGCGGCGGCACAAAATCAGCATTGCTAGGCTGGCCGCCGCCAATCCAATTCTGCGAGCGACGAAACTCACCAGGATTTTGATCGTTCCCGCGCCCATGAGAAAGCAGCTTTTCATGAACCTCGCGGATCAATCGGTTTGACGGCGGAATGTCTTGCAGACGGCGCAGGCCATACTCTAGCGCTTCAGCATACAGCGAGGTCTCTTTCACATCATCAAACGGGACTCCGAAAGGCCCATTCAGGTCATGGAGCAGGAGGTCCGACAGTGTCGACTCGGTCCCCTCTACCCGTGAAGAGAGCACTGCTTCCTTCCGGACATAGCTATACAGGAAATACGGGTACGGCAGATTATCCCGGGCATTGTTGAGGCGTCCGAGGGCATGTGCTGCACCCTCAAGCAACTGCACAATAGGGCCATCCAAAACTAAAGCAGGGTTTGGCGGCAAGGGGGCTGGCACGAACGCTTGAAACCGCTCGCCTGCAGTCGCGACAGTCTTATAACTGCCCGTATCACTCTGACTGCGTTTCATGACTGGTCAAAACTCTGTTAAGCATTTTGGGTATAGTCCGGCCAAACATTAATACTTAGGCCTTAAAGTTTAATAGATGACGGCCTTTTGTCAACTCAGATAACGCTTTTAGCTGTTATTCCATACAGGCACTGATCATCAATGGAGGGGCAAGAGACAAAAGGTGCTTAAAACCCAAGTATCCGGCGTGAAGGGGACGCCCAGAATGCAAAAATAGCATCAACTAGTTGTTTTTTATATTTTTATAGAATGTCATTTTTTGCGTGAGGGAGCCTTCGGTTTGCTGTCAGAGCTCCCGGTGCCAGACGCATGCTCTGCCGGAATGTCGGCGACCGTCCTAAAGCCGATATGCGAAGTGCCGAGCCCAACCTCCTGGGCAATCCGCGCCGACGGTCTAAAACGCATGCAGTAGTTCTCCGCACACAGGTAGGAGCCGCCCTTCACCACCCGAACCGGCGCACCCGCCTGGTTCGGGTCAAAGCCGGGCGAAGGCTGGGCCCGACTGTGCTCTTTGCTGTGGTGCGGGTAGTACCAGCTTGATGTCCATTCCCAGACATTGCCGATCATGTCGTGCAGTCCGGCACCCTTCGGCGGAAAACAGCCGACCGGGGCAGTGCCGGCATAGCCATCCTCCAAGGTGTTCCTGTCGGGGAAGTGCCCCTGCCAGACATTGGCATCCCGGGGCGCTTTCCTCTGCTCGGATGCTTTTGGCGGCGGGGTTTGGGCACTGGCATTGCGAGCAGCATATTCCCACTCCGCCTCCGTGGGCAGTCGCTGTTTCTTCCAGCGGGCATAGGCGAGGGCATCCTCATAGGCGATATGAACGACCGGATGGTAAAGCTTGTCCTGAACGCTGCTATCCGGCCCCTGAGGATGTCGCCAATTCGCCCCGGGCACGAAACGCCACCAGCGGGACGGGCTGGCAGTCTCGGGTGCGGCGGGGGGTATGAAAACCGCTGATCCAGGGACTCGCATTTCCGGCGGCACTTGGGGGTAGTCCTTTGCAGCCAGGCCGCGCTCGGCCAATGTGCGATAGCCGGCGGCATCGGCAAACTCGGCAAACTCGGCGTTGGTGACTTCAAATCGCCGAATTAGAAAAGGCTTTACATGAGCGCGGCGCGACGGCCCTTCCTCTGGATAAAAATGCTCGTCTCCCATTTTGAAAGAGCCGCCTTTTACAGGGATCATCTCCGCCAGAGCAGAAGATCCGCCCTCACAGCCAGGAGCTGATTTCGGTGGCGCAGGGGCGGACACAGGTGCAGGTGCGGGGGATGATTGTGCCAGGGCCGGATATGCGGATGCCCTCACAGGCTTCTGGGGGTAGGCAAAGGCTAGCTGCATAAGGGGAGCGGGTCTCGGGGAAAAGCTCCGCTGCATGTCAGCAGAGGCCCGAGATATCTTCTGCATGGGGGGAGTGCCCAAGCGCACAGAGAGCGGGTCCGGCCTGCCGGAAACAGGGGGGACCAAGGGCAGGGAAATGGGAGGCATCTTTGCAGAGAATGGCGGTGTATTTCGGTAAAATTGTTGCCTTCTGCCTTGAACGCGCTTCTTACGTGCAGGAACCGGATGGGTACGGACTGAAACGGGGGGCGTACGCACATTGACCGGCGGAATTCGGCCCGAAACCGGCGGTGTGGCGACGGAAACTGGAGGCGTGCGAGCTGAGACCGGAGGCACACGTGCAGAAACTGGAGGAGTGCGAGCCGAGACTGGAGGCACACGTGCAGAAACCGGAGGGGTACGGACTGAAACCGGGGGGGTGCGCACATTGACCGGCGGAATTCGGCCCGAAACCGGCGGTGTGCGGGCGGAAACTGGAGGAGTGCGAGCTGAGACCGGAGGAGTGCGGACTGAAACCGGGGGCACGCGTGCAGAAACCGGAGGGGTACGGCCCGAAACCGGCGATGTGCGCACTGTGCGTGAGGGGGCCGGGAAAGCGGGGGCAGAAGACGAGGCAGGTTTCGCAGCTGAAGAGGCGGGCTTCCTGTCTTCGGGGACGGACTTCGTGTCCGCAGGTGCGGGCCCGTCCTGCAAAGGGGTGGATATCCATTGCGCAGAGGCGGGCGCAAATGCCAGCCATAGACAGCAGAAAGCAATGGCCGCAAATCCCCTTGGGAAAAGCAGGCCTAAAGTTTTGTGCCGAAGAAGCAAATTCAGAGTCATCCCCACTCGCCGGTGACAAAGAGCACGGGCAGATGCCGACAGATACTGCAGACACACCCTTAAATGCATTATATTGCCTCTGCTGACGGCTGGGCCCCGCGCCACGCTTATAGCGGCGACGACAGTCAGGAGACCAGCATGGGGCAGTCTTTTCGCTTTATTCAATTCACTGCGATACTTCCCAGCACATTGGCCCCCGCCCCAGTAGACGCGCCTGAACCCCTTGAGCGGCCGCAATCTGGGGCACACCTGAGATGCCGAAAAGCTGCATATACACATAGCCGAATATGACACCGACCGCCAGCGGCACCTATGTCTATCGCCTGGGAGAGCTGTCAGGCCAGAATATTCTTCTCAAAGCAAAGCTGCTGGACCCGAAGCGTCTGGCCATTGCCGATGTGACCGGCTATGTTCAGCCGCTGCCCCGCATCTTTGAATGGCAGCGGATGCTTCCTGGCGGTCACGACCATCGGTCGGTGTGAGATCCGGAGCGCGGTCAACATGCTGCCCGGGGAGCAGTCTAAAATTAGGCTCTTCGCTGCTCCAAGAAATCCGCCCTTGTCTTCTCCCCTGCTCCTCGGCTTGCGCTCGCTGATCTTTTATATCGGCTATGTCAGTCTCACCATCTGGTTTGGACTCACCGGGCCTCTGCTTTATCCGCTGCTCGGCTTTCGGCGCTGCTGCAAATACATCTTTCTCTGGCACTTGCTGGTCATCCGCTGGCTGCGCTTCTGTTGCGGGGTACGCTATCGCATACTGGGCTCGGAGCATGTGCCAGAGGGTCCCTGCGTATTTCTAAGCCGGCACCAGAGCCCTTGGGAAACGATGTTCCTGTGCTGCCTCAAGCCTCCGCCGACGATAGTGGTGGTAAAAAGAGAGCTGCTCTGGATTCCAATTTTTGGCTGGGGACTGCTTCTGGCCAGGCAGATCCCGATTGACCGGAGATCTTCCCAGCGGGCACTTCAGCAGATACTGGAAAGAGGATCCGCCCGCATCAAGAAGGGTTTCAGCGTGCTTATCTTCCCAGAGGGCACCCGCGTACCCCCGGGACAGATGCGCAAATTTTCGCGCGGCGGCTCCATGCTGGCGCAGACCGCAGAGGTGCCGGCGGTGCCTATCGCGCACAATGCCGGAGAATGCTGGCCAGCCCATCGCTTTTTGAAATATCCGGGCGAAATTACCGTGAGCCTGGGACAGCCGATACCGCCGGACGCGGGCGATGCAAAAGAAATCAACCGGCGGGCAGAGGAGTGGGTGCGAGCAGAGATGGAGAAGCTGCCGGCAGCGAAGGCGAAAGCGCTTTGAAAGGTTATGCGGCCCTCTGGCAGAGTGTCGGAAGCCGACCTTGGCGCGTCCTTCTCATCACAAAACAGAGCCCTGTCATGTGTCGCGCATAATCCCAGGCGCGGGGCTGAGCACCCGGCTCTTTGCGCACAGGGAGTATCTTGCAAGTCAGCCGGGCAGGTCTTCAGCCGGCGGCGGAAGACAGGCCTGGACTTCAGATATCCAAATTGATTACGCTCAGCGCATTGCGCTCAATAAACTCTCGACGCGGTCCAACCTTCTCTCCCATAAGGGTTTCCAGCATCTTCTCGGTTTCTTGCAGGCTTGATTTTTTGATCTGGAGGAGATTGCGATTTTCCGGATCCATCGTGGTCTCCCACAGCTGGTCGGCGTTCATCTCCCCAAGCCCCTTGTACCGCTGCACTGTATAACCGCGCCGGACTTCCGCCAAGAGCCAGTCTACGGTCTGCCCGAAGTCCTGGATATCCTGCCGTTCTTCTCCTCTGCGCAGGTAGGCGCCCGCTTCTAAGAGATCGTTCAGCTGCTCACCTGCTTCACGCAGAACGAGGTACTCCCGAGAGGCTAGAAAATCCCGACTCAGCTCCCGCTTTATTTTGCGACCAGTGGATGTTTCCGCCACGGGAATGAAGAGAATCTCTGCATCATCATCTTCACCGGCGGCGGCGGGAGATGCCGGAGGGGCGACCTGTTCTGGAACGTCTTCTGCATCCTGTTCTGAATGCTCTTCATCGGCAATGCCGTCCGTTTCCGCTAAGTCTGCGAAAGCCTCCAAGGCTGGCTTCTCGGGGCGAAATTCCCGAATGCTAAGCTTTATCTCGCCATTCAGGTGCTCGCCGAGCCCGGCAATCCAGCTTTCCACCGCCTGCCTTTCCGTCAGCTGCTCGGCCTCTAAGGCTGGAGACTTCATCAGGGCCCTCAAAAGATGCTCGGGATAGCTCCGGGAGAACTGTGTGATTACCGCCTCTGCCTGCTGATGATGGCGGGCCAGACGCTCCAGGGCAGCGCCGGCTATAGGGGGGGCATCGGCGTTAACATGAAGCGCAGAATCCTGAAGAGCCCGTGCCAAGAGATAGTCAAGCAGGGATTTATCACTGCTAAGGTATTGATATTCTTTACCTTTTGATATTTTATAAAGGGGCGGCTGAGCGATGTAGACATAGCCGGCATCAATCAGCGCAGGCATATAGCGGAAAAAGAAGGTCAGGAGCAGGGTGCGTATGTGTGCCCCATCTACATCGGCATCAGTCATGATGATAATGCGGTGGTAGCGCAGTTTTTCTACGTTCAGGTCGTCACGAGTTCCGCAGCCAAGAGCCTTGATCATGGTGCCCACCTCCTCCGAGGAAATCACCCGGTACAGGGTGGCCCGCTCTACATTAAGGATCTTGCCCTTCAAGGGAAGAATGGCTTGAAAGCGCCGGTTGCGGCCCTGCTTGGCGGAGCCCCCCGCAGAATCTCCCTCCACCAGGAAGATTTCCGATGCGGCCGGGTCCTTCTCCTGGCAATCCGCCAGCTTGCCAGGCAGGTCAGCGATGGTCAGGGAATCCTTGCGGCGAGTGAGCTCCCTTGCTTTGCGGGCGGCCTCCCGGGCTCTTGCGGCATCTAGGATTTTCCCACATATCGCCCGGGCTTCTGGAGGATTTTCCAAAAGATAGTCTTTTAAATGGCGGTAGGTGGTCTGCTCCACCGCCGAGCGTATTTCCGAGGAGACTAGTTTTTCCTTGGTCTGGGAGGAGAACTTCGGATCAGGCATCTTCACCGAGATAACCGCAGTCAGCCCCTCCCTGGCATCAGAGCCGGAGAGCTCCAGCTTGATTTTCTTCATTATTCCCTCGCTGTCCAGGTACTGTTTTAGGCCCCTGGTCAGGGCATTGCGGAAACCCGCCAAGTGGCTCCCTCCGTCTTTCTGACCGATGTTGTTGGTATAGCAGCGCACATCCTCCTGGTAGCCCTCTTGCCATTGCATGGACGCCTCCACGATGATTTCATCCTTCAGGTGCTCTTGAAAATGAAACACCTGATTAATAGGCTTTTTGCCCCGGTTCAGGTATTCCACAAAGGACTGCAGCCCCCCTTCTTGGAAGAAGGATTCTTTTTTTCCAGTGCGCTCGTCATGCAGGTCAATGGCGATGCCGGCATTCAGAAAAGCCAGCTCTCGCAGCCTTGAGGACAGCATTTCGTAGTTAAACTTGATGTTGCGAAAAACCCCCTCATCCGGCGTGAAGTGGATTTCGGTGCCAGTAATGCTGTTTTCCACAGGGCCGACATCCTCCAGGGATGCCGCCGGAAAGCCTTCATGATAACTCTGACGATACTCTCTGCCATCTCGCCGGATGATCAGCACCAGCTCCGAGGAGAGGGCGTTGACAACTGAAACCCCTACCCCGTGCAGACCGCCGGATACCTTGTAGGAGCTGCTGTCAAACTTGCCCCCTGCATGCAGCATCGTCATGATGACTTCCGCCGCCGACACCCCTTCCTCGTGCTGGTCCGTGGGTATGCCCCTGCCGTCATCCGCCACTGTCACAGACTCTCCCTGATGAAGGGTGATCGTAATGCGGCTGCAATGGCCCGCAAGGGCCTCATCCACAGAGTTATCCACCAATTCAAAGACCATATGATGAAGGCCGGAGCCGTCATCTGTATCGCCGATGTACATGCCGGGGCGATGGCGCACGGCACTCAGGCCCTTCAGGACTTTGATACTGCCGGAATCGTATTTTTCAGACTGTGCTTTCATCCTTTTTATACCTGCGATTTTTCCTCGGGGAAGATTTGGCCAAGTTTCACATGAAACATGCGGGGAGGCGTTGTCCACATCCCCTCCAGGGCCTCCTGCTCTATGCAGGTGACAAACAGCTGGCTGCCGGTTTTCTCCAAAAGGCTGCAAAGACGATGA
Organism: Gammaproteobacteria bacterium; assembly: GCA_965205525.1. Taxonomy (GTDB): domain Bacteria; phylum Pseudomonadota; class Gammaproteobacteria; order JABABF01; family JABABF01. Next base: position 1,895,078 of record OZ242171.1, on the reverse strand, counting down.
CGGTGCTGCCGGTCCAACTCTGCCGGCAGGTCATCCACTAAAAACAAGCAGTGTCTGCCTGTGGCCCGGAAAAGGTGGACCCCCTGGGCAAGGCGCAGAGCGGCGGCAGCTATCTTCTGCTGCCCCCGGGACAGGATTGTCGCAACAGGCTTCCCCCCGCAGCTAAGGCGCAAATCTGCCGCCTGCGGACCGATACCTGTATAGCCTGTCTGCTGGTCCCGGGACAGGCTATTCCGAAGAGCTTCCTCCAGAGATATGCCCTCTTTCCAGCCCCGGGCGTATTCAAGGCGGAAACGGCCCGGACCCTCGGGCAGCAGGGCTTCCATAATTTCCTGAAAAATCAGCTCAAAGCCCCCCATCCAGGTGCGTCGGCACTCATCCACCTGCTGTCCCGCCTTCGCCAGCTCGCAACTCCAGACATTCATCTCCTCTTTCTCTCGGCCGGACATGCGAAGCAGGGCATTTCTGTGTCGCAGACACCTGCGCATGCGAGTCCAGTGCTTGCGAAACAAAGGTTCCACATGAAACACGCCCCAATCCATGAATTGCCTCCGCTCCCCGGGCCCCCGGTCCAGCAGGTCAAAAACCTTGGAATCAATTACTTGAATCGGAAGAAAATCCGCCATTTCTGATACCGAAGCGGCCGACTGACCGTTTATGCGGACTTCCGTCGCCCCGTCCCGCCGTTTCCTAAGGCCGATTGGCAGAGCCTTCTCGTCCGGTTCAGAAGCCGCTTCACTGAACACGCTCATCTCCTCAGATTCGTGCCGTATCACGGGCTGAAAGCGGCCCCTGCGGATGGGTCTGCCGAGCCCAAGCAGATGAATGGCTTCCAATACAGAGGTTTTCCCGCTGCCATTGGTGCCGTGCAGGACATTCACTTCACCGAGAAGGGGCAGTAAGGCGGACTCCAAGTTGCGAAGGCCTGCGATCTCCAGTCGCCTGAGACGCATCGCCGATGTGCAGAAATTGCCAAGGGAGTTTTCCGAGACCTCATTCAAAAGCGCATCGGCATAATCACATGCAGCGTGTCCGGATTCTTGTCTGCACTCTGAATCAGGGCGCTGCTGTTGGCATCAGTCATGGTGATCCGCACTGCTTCCTCATGCCCAAAGGCATGCATAAGGTCGTGCATATAGCGGATATTAAAACCTATTTCCAGCGACTCCCCCTTATATTCCACCTCCATATCCTCTTCCGCCTCCTCATTCTGATAGTTGCGCGCCAGCATGCGCAGCATATTTTCAGAGAAGGCCAGGCGCACCACCGGAACATCTTCTTCCACAAGGACAGTATTGATTCGGCTCAGCATCTGCTCAAAATTCTTTCTGGAGAAGACGGCTTCGTTGTTGCCGTCCCGGGGTATGACACGCTCGTAGTCGGGATATTTCGCATCTACGAGCATAGACACAATGCGATGCGATGGGGTGACCAGGCGGATATATTTCTGCCCCAAGGTCAGCTCCACCTCCACATCTTTGTCATCCAAGGTGTCCAGGCGGGACAGCATCTCCTGAGCGCTGGCCCGGGGCACTATGGCCTGCTGGGGCTCCTTCACCGAAACACTGGCCTTCATGGAGCACATGGCCAGCCTGTGGCCATCTGTGGCAACGGAGCGCAGCTGGCCATCTCGGGCCTCCAGCAAGACGCCGCGCAGGTAATCCCGCACATCCTGCTCCGTGGCCATGGCATAAACCGTTCTGCGAATCAGGCGAATAAGGTCCTTTGCCGACAGTTTGACGGAGGTTTCCAAGTCGTCCTCCATCTCGGCGATGACCGGATATTCCGCAGCTTGGAAGACAGCCAGCTTGAAACGGCTCCGGCCGGACTTGAGAACAACCCATTCTTTGTCGGCTTCTATCGCTAACTCGCTGTCATTAGGCAGCTTATTGCATATATCTAGCAGTTTCGTGCCGCTCATGGCGATCTCTCCGCTGCTGCCCTTCACTCCAGGGAGGTCCGACACGCCAAGGAGCTGAAGGCGATTGCCGGTGCCGGTCAGCTGCAAATGCTCGTCCTTCAGGCGCAGCAGCACTCCGCCCCGAATCTGGCCGCTGTCATTGACACGATTGGCGGCAATGTTGGCGGTGGTCTGCAATGGTTTCAGCAGAGTTTCGCGAGTAATTTTCAGTTTCATTTCGACAGGTCTCTCATATATCGGTTGCTTCCTTTCCCAGCACCGAGGGGGCTTCTCAAAGGCCTCTCCCAAGGCGTTGGGCTACGCCGCAAAAGCTCCGGGAGGGGAGTCTCCGCCAGAGCGATAGCACTCTGCTGACAAGCTGCGGAGCGGATGACAGTATTGTAGTGCCTTCAGCCCTCACATTGCACCCCTGATGCAGGATTGATCCTATGCGGTTCATCGGCACGGAGCCCTCTGGCCGCCGCATTGCGCTTCCTCTGGCACCGGAGAGAGCGGCGGGAAGCGAAGCGGACCAAGGGCAGCTCCGTGTCGCAGATGTCCCGTCTTTAGCGCGGCGGCACCCGCAGCATGTGCAGAAAGATTCAGTCGGAAAAAATCTTTCACAAAAAGCTCACCGACAGGAAAAAACCGCGCAAAAAAATTGTGTCGCGAAACCTGCTGCGCAGCCCTGCAGCGGCGATGATTCGGCATGCAAAGCTTATGCAAGGGACAGGCAAAGTATCCATTAAATTTAAACAGCAGGCACACTGCTTCCGCTGATGAGAGCAGACACTCAGGTCGTCAACTGACGGTGCAGAGTGCTGTAGGCCCGCTCAATTTCCTGGTTCTTGCAGCGCAGTTCTTTGATCTTCTTGCAGGCATGCATCACCGTCGTGTGGTCGCGCCGGCCGAAGGTATAACCGATGCTCGGCAGACTCTCACTGGTGAGCTCCCGGGCCAGGGCCATCGCCACTTGGCGGGCACGCACTACGTTGCGAACACGGGTGCGCGCATGGAGAAGAGAAACCTGCATATTAAAATATTCCGCCACTTTTATCTTGATGTCCTTTATGCGCACCTGGCGATTATGCGCGACAAGCATGTCTGCCAGCGCTTCCTGCACAAGGCCCAAGTTGATCGGGCGCTCATAAAAGCCTGCGCTTGCGGAAACGCGATTCAGCGCGCCTTCCAGCTCGCGCACATTGGAGCGCAGCTTCTGGGCGATGAACAGCGCACAGTCCTCCGGCAGCTCCAGCTTCATGGCGGCGGCCTTGTGTTTCAGGATTGCAGTGCGGGTTTCAAGGTCCGGCGGGTCGATGACGATGGTCAGCCCGCGACCGAAGCGGGAGCACAGGCGCGCATGCAGGCCCTCCATTTCCTGCGGCTGCCGATCGCAGGTGATGATGATCTTCTGGCCTCGCTGCTGCAGTGTATCAATGGTATGAAGCAGCTCCTCCTGGGATGTTTTCTTGTCGGCAAAGAACTGGATGTCATCTATAAGCAGCACCTGCGCCGAACGATAGTAACGCTTGAACTCGGGCATCCCGCTCATTCGCAGGGAATTCGTCATGCTGTTTACAAAATCCTCCGCACAGCAGTAAACGATATTCATGTCCGGCTGGCTGCGGCGCAGCTCGTTGCCCGCCGCATGCATCAGGTGTGTCTTGCCGAGGCCGACGCCGCCGTAGATCACCAGCGGGCTGTGACTGCTGTTCATGCGCGAATCTGCTTTCGCAATCTGCTTCGCATAGGAAAATGCCTGGCGATTGGAAGGCCCCTGCACAAAGTTTTCAAATGTGAACTCGGGGGCTAAGGCCCTCTCGGTCGTCTGCCGAGGAGGCAAGGCTGCACCCACCCTTCTTGCAGCGGGGGCATAGCCGTTCAGCGGAGCCTTTGCCGGCCTGCCGTTCATCCCGGCGGGAGCGGTGCGCCCGGCCCCCAGAGGGGGGGCGGTGCCGCTCCGCTGCACTGCAGCGGATGCGCCGCTCATGCGGAGAGGGGTGTCTCTCCCAATAGGTACCTCAGCGGATACAGCATTCGCTTTCACTCCCTTGAGGGCGGCTTTAGCCTCCGAAACAGCAGCGGAGCTGCCATTCATGCCTGTAGCCGCAGTCCCTGCCGACCGGGCTGGCAGCGGCGCCAAAGCAGGCGCGCCCACCACCTCCACCCGGATAAAGAAACCGTCGCCCCCAGAGGCGCGCAGGGCATCCTCTATGCAGGCGTGATAATGGCTGCTGACCCGGTCCCGGATTATGGCGTTGGGGGCGAACAGAGTCAGACCCGATGGGTCTGTCTCAGCCAGCAGCGGATGTATCCAAGTACTGAATTCAGAAGAACTCAGGCTGCCTTTCAGATGCTGCAAGCAACTTTGCCATATTTCTGGATTCACAGGCGATTCCCCTCTTTGTCGGATGCCCAAAACACTACTCCCGGGCTTCCCGCAACCCAGAAGGGAAGCGGATCCTAGCAACATCGTACGAGCTGCCCTGTATCCTTGTACTCTTTAGATGACGATAAAATTCACCAGCGCCAAGAGGAATTTTTTTTGCCCCCTCAACAAGAGAAAATCCTAGTGCCGGATTACTCCCTAGGCAAGGAGGCAAGGCCATTTATTAACAGGCGTTTGAAATATATGTGTGAAATTTGTGCAAATAGGGCCTATTGTCCATTTCTCCTTGCAGCATAAGGAAAAAATTTATCATGAGGTGTGGACAAGTTGTGCAAAAGACAGCAAAATTCGGCATCTTGGCTATCGCGCTCCACCTCTCTAAGACAGGAAATTAAAGCTTCATAGCCGGATTTGGTTTTCCACAGGAGGGGATGTCAGAGCGGAATTTGGGAAGATCCGCCAAGGGAGAGCAGTGGTCGAAGACCACAGGGAGGGCCGCCCCCTTGGCAAGTGCTGCCAGGCGAGGGCAGGGGACCCACGGGGGGCGAGCCCCCCGCAAAAAACTCGGCAGACAAATCGCTCACACCCCTTCTGGCAAAGCTCGTCCCCAACGTTTCAGCATTGAAAAACACTGCTTCACCGCCGCCCGTCCTTCCCCCCGCAAAAAACTCGGCAGACAAACCGCTCACACCCCTTCTGGCAAAGCTCGCCCACAGCGTTTCAGCATTGGAAAACACTGCTTTACCGCCGCCCGTCCTTTTGACCCCTACACCATCCTGCCTTACAATGGCCTGCTGCCCTAAAGCCGCTTTAGCAGAACGACACCATGAAACGCACCTATCAGCCGAGCGTAATTCGGCGCAAGCGCACCCACGGCTTCCGGGCGCGGATGGCCACCCGCAGCGGTCGTCAGATTCTCAGCCGGCGGCGGCAGAAAGGGCGCAAAAGGCTTGCCCCCTGAGGCGGCGGGCACCTTCTTCCGAGCGGTGTGTCCGACTGGCACATATCCGGCTTTGGCCTGCCAAAGCAGCGACGCCTGCGGAGCACAAGGGAATTTCGCAAAATTCTGCAACGGGCCTCCCTCCGTATCCACGGCCAGCATCTGGTGCTGCTGGGACTGCCCAACTCTCTCAATCATCCGCGCCTCGGCATGGTGGTCGGCCGCCGGGCAGCGCAGCGCGCCGTGCAGCGCAATTGCCTAAAACGCCTGATCCGAGAATCCTTCCGCCTTCATCAGCATCAGCTTCCCAATGCGGACATCGTCGTACTGGCTCGCAAAAACACCTGTGAAACTTCCTCTGCAGACATCCGCACCGCTCTCGCCGGGCAATGGCGGGCCATCGCCAAGCAGGCTGGGCACCCGCCAGGGAGCCTTCGCGACAGCGGTCCAGAGGACTCTGCTGCTTCTGATTAGAGGGTACCAGCTTCTCCTCAGCTCCCTGTCCGCCCCCTCCTGTCGCTTTTATCCCACCTGCTCCGCCTACGCTGAAGAGGCGGTGCGGCAGCACGGCGCACTGGCCGGTATGCGTCTCGCCCTGCTTCGCCTGTTCCGCTGTCATCCCTGGCATCCGGGCGGAGTGGATCCGGTGCCGGAGCGCCCTGGCGCTGAAGCGCCCCCCGGCCAGCCCGGATAACCGGCCATGGACTGGCAGCGCATACTTCTTTTCGTCTCCATCGCCCTGGTGGGGGCGATGCTTCTCGGGGAGTGGGTAAAGTTCCGCGAAGAGCAGGCTCTGCGCCCTCCTGCCGCCACTTCCAGCGGCACCTTCGCCGCCGCTCCGATAGACAGTCCAGCGATACAAGAGCCTCCCGATACAGGGCTGCCAACTCTCAGCCCGGATGGCCCCGGCGATGCAGCAGCGCTGACCAGCGGGAACGAGGATCGCCAAGGGGAAACGGCAAGACAAAACAGCATGGAAGACCTGCCCAGCCTGGTGCCCTACGCCGAATCCGCCGAGGAGGGGCAGGCAGCCCCCGCCAGCTCGTCCGCAGATGAAAGCGAGCTGGTGCACATTGAGACCGATGTCTTGCAGCTGTCTGTTAATCGGCGAGGCGGCGACATTTTCTACGCTGGCCTGCCGGCCTATCCCGTCTCCCTGAAAACCCCCGAGCAGCCTTTTATTCTCCTTGAGAACAACTCCCGCAGAAAATTCGTAGCCCGCAGCGGTCTCATCGGCCCCAGCGGTCCCGACAGCCGGGAGGACCGCCCCCTGTACTGGAGCCATGCGGCTCGCTATACCCTGCCGCCGGATGCGGAAGAGATGCAGGTGAACCTGCTTTTTGTCGATAAAAACGGCACTGAGATCACCAAGCGTCTCAGCCTGCGGCGCGGAGACTACCAGGTAAAAATAGAATACATCGTGCACAACCGGAGCCGGGAGCCCTGGCAGGCCAGCCTGTTCGGCCAGCTGCGCCGAGACGGCAGCGTTGACCCGCATACGGAGGGAGCAACCTTTCGCTCTGCCTCTTTTCTCGGCTTTGCCGTGCATACTCCGGAGCAGCCCTACGAGAAGATGGACTTCGAGGATCTTCAGGAAAAGCCCTTTGATGCACATCTGCCCGGCGGCTGGGTGGCCGCAGTGCAGCATTATTTTCTCAGCGCCTGGGTGCCTGAACCCGAGCAGACCCATCACTACCGCATCCGCGCCGGTCGCACAAGCAGTCTGCACCTGGCAGATTTTGTAAGCCCGCCCCTGCACCTGGCCCCCGGGGAGAGCGGTCTGACCCAAGCCACCCTGTACCTGGGCCCGAAAGATCAGCCGAACCTGGCCGCCCTGTCCCCCGGTCTTGAGCTGACCGTAGATTACGGCTGGCTGTGGTGGATGTCGCAACCGCTGTTCCGCCTCCTGTCCTGGCTGCACGGTCTGGTCGGCAACTGGGGCGCTGCAATTATTCTGCTCACCGTGCTGGTGAAGGCAGCCTTTTATCCGCTGTCCGCCATCGGCTACCGCTCCATGGCCAAGATGCGCGTACTGCAGCCGAAGGTCCGCTCGCTGCAGGATCTGTACGCGCAGGACCGGCAGAAATTGTCCCAAGAGATGATGAGCCTGTACCGGCGAGAGAAAGTCAATCCGATGGGCGGCTGCCTGCCCATGCTGATCCAGATGCCCGTATTCCTAGCTCTGTACTGGGTGCTGCTGGAAAGCGTGGAGCTGCGTCATGCGCCTTTCTTCGGCTGGATCCGAGACCTGTCCGCTATGGATCCCTGGTTTGTGCTGCCGCTTCTGATGGGTGTATCCATGTTTGCTCAGCAGAAGCTGAGCCCCCAGCCGCCAGACCCCATGCAGGCCCGCATCATGCAGTGGATGCCAGTTATCTTTACTGTCTTTTTCCTGTTCTTTCCCGCCGGGCTGGTGCTGTACTGGCTGGTCAATAATGTACTGTCCATATTGCAGCAGTGGCTGATCACGCGCCAAGTGAGCAGCGCCGCTAAGCCCTCCTCCTAAACTGCCGGCGGTCTCTGCATGGCATGGCCACCCTCAGCATAGACACCATCGCTGGCATTGCCACCCCTCCGGGCATCGGCGGCATCGGGATCATCCGCATTTCTGGTCCCAATGTCCGGCACATCGCAGGCCAGATGCTGGGCTCGGTGCCCGCTCCCAGGCAGGCGGAGTTTTCCGCTTTCCGAGAATCAGCGCCGGAAGGAGAAGTGCTTGACCATGGCATCGCCCTGTTTTTCCCCGCTCCCCGCTCCTTCACCGGGGAGGACATCCTAGAACTGCACGCCCACGGCGGGCCGGTGCTGCTGGACTTGCTGCTGGAGACAGTGTGCCGGCACGGTGCAAGGCCGGCGCGGGCCGGGGAGTTTTCCGAACGGGCTTTTCTGAATGGCAAGATGGATCTCTCCCAGGCAGAGGCGGTTGCAGACCTGATCGCAAGCAGCAGCCGGGAGGCGGCCCGGGGCGCACTGCGCTCCCTGGAAGGCGCTTTTTCCGAGCACGTGCGCAGTCTATCCGCCTCCCTGGTTCAGCTTCGGGTCCACGTGGAAGCAGCGATGGATTTCCCGGAGGAGGAGGGGGTGGATTTCCTAGCCGACAAAATCATCGCGGAAGAACTGGAGAACCTGCAGCAGGACCTTCGGCATATTCTTAAAGAAACCGAGAAAGGCGCTGTATTGCGGGAAAGCCGGGCAGCCGTTCTGGCAGGTCCTCCCAATGCCGGCAAGTCTACTCTTCTGAATGCCTTGTCTGGGCGCGGCGCGGCGATCGTCAGCGAAGAGCCCGGCACCACTCGGGATATCCTGCGTGAAGAAATCCTGCTAGGCGGCATGCTCGTGCAGCTGGCAGATACAGCGGGCCTGCGAGACAGCGCCAATCCTGTAGAACAGGAGGGCATGCGCCGGGCGGCGGAGGCTCTGCGACAGGCAGACCATGTGCTCTTGGTAATAGACAAAGACTGGAAGCCCAGCCGACTAGTGCAGTTTTTGGGCAGCACTGCTCAAGGGGCACTGGCAGAGCGGCGGCCAGAGGAGATAACCCTTCTGTACAGCAAATGTGACCTGCGCCAAGAAAAACCTGCAATTGCCAAGGAGCAATTGCCGGCCTCAGGGGAAAAGAAGGAAATCACCAGCATCACCCTGTCCGGCCAGACGGGTGAAGGCTTGGATTTGCTGCGGACCAGGCTGCGGGAGGTATTGCGCTCCCCTGGTGAGAGCGCGGGTTTATTCACCGCCAGACGCCGGCATCTGAATGCATTGACCCAGGCTGAAAGTGCCCTCGTTCAGGCCAAGGATGCCCTGGCATCCGGCAGGGGAGAAATCTCAGCAGAGGAACTGCGGACCTGCCAGAGAGCCCTGGGAGAGATTGTCGGGGAAGTGAGCAACGACGAACTGCTAGGAGAAATATTCTCCAGCTTTTGTATCGGCAAATAACTCCCAGGCCAACTCCCGCACATGAGGAGAACCCAAAGGAAAAGTGTGCATAGATGTGGATGATTTTCTTCTCCAATAGATAGAGAGAAATCTCATCCACACTTATCCCTAGGTCAAACATCCTTCATTCCCAGGCTCAGCAACATATACTTCCCATACAGATCCACTTGAGATGGCATCGGCAAGCTGCTGCTTTTCCTACGAAGAAAAAAGTTACCCACCTTCATGCAAGGCCCAAGGGAAGGCCCTACTACTACTGCTATTAATTCTTATATATCCAATTGGAACATGATTAATTAATAGAAGTAGGGAGAGACTGCTGAATCTTAAATCTTTGATCATGCCGAGGAAAGGATGCACCTACACTTCGGCATCTGCTGTTCTAGCGGAGACAGTCTGCAGGCTGTCTTGGTGTGCAGGCGGCGCACCGTTATAATTTGCTCTCTCTGTATTTTCTATTCTCAGCTTGTGAAGTCTCTTAGCACTTTTGATGTGATTGTCATCGGCGGCGGCCATGCTGGCGTTGAAGCGGCTTCTGCCGCCGCGCGAGTAGGCTGTAAGACACTTCTGCTGACCCAGCGCTTGGAGACAATTGGACAGATGTCCTGCAATCCGGCGGTAGGGGGTATCGGTAAGAGCCATTTGGTGTGCGAGGTGGATGCGTTGGATGGCATCATGGCCCGTGCTGCCGACCGTGCTGGAATTCATTTTCGTGTGCTGAATGCCAGCCGGGGTGCCGCGGTGCAGGCTACCCGGGCCCAGACAGATCGCTCCCTGTATCGCTCCTCGGTGCAGGCTTTGGTGCACTCTCAGCCCAATCTTTCTCTCTTGGCCGGCTCGGTAGAGGATTTGCGGGTATCCGGGGAAAGTGTTCAGGGGGTGATTACCGACGCGGGAGAGCACTTTTCGGCCTCTGCGGTAGTGCTGACCGCAGGCACTTTCCTGGGCGGTCGCATTCATATTGGGCTGCGGAGCAAGAGCGGCGGTCGGGCGGGGGAGGCTTCTTCCTTGGCGCTGGCCGCCCGGCTGAGAGAGATGCCCTTTCGGGTCGGTCGCTTGAAAACAGGCACTCCCCCTAGGCTGGATGGGAACACAGTGGACTTTGGCAAAATGGAGGAGCAGCCCGGAGACATCCCCGTCCCAGTGATGTCCTATCTGGGTCTGCCGGAAGAGCATCCGCATCAGGTGAGCTGTTTTATCACCCGCACCAGCCAGAAGACCCACGAGATTATTCGCGGCGCTCTGGACCAGTCGCCCATGCATTCGGGAGCCATTGAGGGGCGTGGCCCAAGATACTGCCCCTCCATTGAGGACAAGGTCGTGCGCTTTGCCGAGCGGGATTCCCACCAGATATTTGTTGAGCCGGAGGGGCTGACAAGCTCTGAGATTTATCCCAACGGGATTTCCACCAGCCTGCCTCTGGCCGTGCAGGAGGCAATGGTCCGCTCTATCGCTGGCTTTGAGAACGCCCGCATCACACAGCCCGGCTACGCCATAGAGTACGACTACTTTGACCCCCGGGATCTCCGGCCTTCTTTGGAAACCCGCTTTGTGCGAGGGCTTTTCTTTGCTGGCCAGATCAATGGCACCACTGGCTACGAGGAGGCGGCTGCCCAGGGAATTTTGGCCGGGCTCAACGCGGCGCGGCTGGTGCAGGGCAGTCCTGCCTGGCACCCGTACCGGGACCAGGCCTACTTGGGCGTGCTGACGGATGACCTTATCACCCAGGGTGCACCGGAGCCCTATCGCATGTTCACCAGCCGGGCCGAGTACCGCCTTTTGCTGCGGGAGGACAATGCGGATCTGCGGCTGACAGAAAAAGGGCGGGAGCTCGGCCTGGTCGGCGAGGCTCGCTGGCGGAAATTCTGCGAGAAGAAAGAGCTTATAGAGCGCGAGATTCAGCGGCTGGAGCACACCTCTATTCGTCCCGGCACAGCCCTGGCATCCGGTCTTGAGCGGTACTTGAAAGAACCTCTTTGCCGTGAGCAGAAGCTGGCCAGCCTTCTGCGGCGCCCCGAACTGAGCTATCGCCACCTTCAGGCAGAATCCACGGATGCCGTAATGGAAGCCCAGGCAGCCCGCGCGATAGAGGCAGAGATCAAATATGCCGGCTATGCCGCCCGACAGCAGGCAGAGATTGAGCGGCTGCGAAGGCACGAGGAGGAGATCCTTCCCGACAGCATGGATTACGGCCAGGTAACCGGGCTTTCCACCGAAATCCGCCAGAAACTGGATGCTGGCCGCCCGGTCACCTTGGGCCAGGCAGGCCGTATTCCCGGGGTCACTCCTGTCGCCCTCTCGCTGCTGCTTGTTCATCTCAAAAAGCGCGGCGGCTTCGCCGCTGACCGCCGCCAGGCCTGACCTGGGCCTCGGAACATCCATTGCCGGCAGGAAAGCTCCCTACAACCCACGCGTGCTCTGCTGGGCAAGCAGCAGCGGGTACTGGGAAGAGCCGCCGGGACTGCTGCTCGGCTTTCCTGCTGAGAACCGGGCAAGAGTCGGAACCCCGTGGACAACCCCGCTGAGATCCTGAAAGCAGGCTTGCAGGAAATGGACCTTCACCTGCCGGAGACCGCCTTGGAAAGATTGCTGGCCTATGTGCAGCTTTTGGAGCGCTGGAACAGGCGTTTCTCCCTTACTGGGGTCCGGGAACCTGAAGAGATGGTGCGAAAACTGCTGCTGGACAGCCTAAGCTTGGTGCACCACTTGCCTGCGGGAGAAATCCTGCTGGATGTGGGAAGCGGTGCCGGTCTGCCTGGTCTGCCGATTGCCATCGCCTGCCCGGAGCGGCGGGTTGTGCTGCTGGACCGGGGGGCAAATCAGGCCCGATTTCTGCGCCAGGCAAAGGCGGAACTGGAGATAGAGGGAGCGGAGGTGGCGGAGGCAGAGGTGGAGCGATATCACCCGGCGCAGCTGCCGGATATTATTACAGCCCGAGCGGTAAAGCCGCCAGCCCTGCTGCTGCAGATGTTCTCACATCTTTGTCGGGCCGGAACTTGCCTGCTGTTTCCCAGGGGTCGCAACCCCGAGAGAGAGCTGGGGGAGCTGCCGCCGGAAATTGTCGTAGAGTACTGCCTGCCGCTGCAGGTGCCGGGGGTGGATGCTGAGCGCCACCTTGTGGTATGCCGCTGGGCTGGCTGAGAGAAGAGATGGCAAGAATTTTTGCACTTACCAATCAGAAGGGAGGGGTGGGGAAAACCACCACTGCGATCAATCTTGCTGCCTGCCTGGCTGCTGCCCGTCGCCGGGTGCTGCTGGTGGATCTGGACCCTCAGGGGAATGCAACCATAGGCAGCGGCATTGAAAAAAATTCTCTTGAGCACAGCATGTATCACCTGTTGCTGGAGGATATGCCAGCCGGAGCGCTGATGCAGAGAAGTGAATCGGGGGGCTACGATGTGCTGCCGGCAGACGGCGATCTCACGGCCGCGGAGGCGCAGCTTCCCGGGAAGGAGTACTGTCTGCGGGAAAGGCTGGCGCCGCTGGGAAACGACTACGATTACATTCTTATCGACTCCCCCCCCGCCCTGAATCCCTTGACAGTGAACGCCATGATGGCCGCAGACGGTCTGATAGTGCCGGTGCAGTGCGAGTACTATGCCTTGGAGGGCCTGTCCGCCCTGGTGCAGACCGTGGAGCGACTGCAGGAGCGGCATCCTCCCCTGCACATAGCCGGCGTTTTGCGCACCATGTACGACAGCCGCAACAGTCTGGCCCAGGAGGTTTCAGAGCAGCTGCGGGTGCATTTTGGAGACAGGCTGTACCATACGATTATTCCTCGCAATGTGCGTCTTGCCGAGGCTCCGAGCCATGGCATGCCCGCCTTGGCCTACGACCAGCTGTGTCGGGGCGCACAGGCTTATCAAGAGCTGGCGGGGGAGGTGCTGGGGCGGGCGAACTCCAGCCCCGGGTCCGCAGGGTGATGAAAGTCGCAGGGGATGCCGACTGCCCGCAAAGCAGAGCGGTGAAGGCAGTTCCGAAGCACAAAGAGACAGCGGCAGAAGAAGAAGCACAATGACAGCGAGGAAAAAACGCGGATTAGGCCGAGGGCTGGATGCTCTGCTCGGACAGGGCGGCACGACGGCGGCAGTTTCTGCAGGGGCGGCGGGTTTTCACAATCTGCCTCTGGACCAGGTGCACCAAAATCCGCGCCAGCCGCGTCGGCACTTTGACGAGGAAAGCCTGGCGGAGCTGGCCAACTCCATCCGTGCTGGCGGTGTAATCCAGCCGGTGGTAGTGCGCCCCCGGACCAACGGCGGTTACGAGCTGGTGGCGGGAGAGCGCCGCTGGCGCGCTTCCCGGCTGGCAGAGCAGCGGACCATTCCCGCCGTGGTGCGGGAATTGGACGACCGCAGCACCTCTGTGCTGGCCTTGACCGAGAACCTTCAACGGCAGGACCTGAACGCCATTGAGCAGGCAGAGGGTCTGCAGCGTCTCATCCAGGAATTTGGCTTGCAGCAGAAGGAGGCGGCAGAGATGACTGGCATATCCCGCAGTGCGGTGACCAACCTGCTGCGGCTGCTGAGCCTGCCGGAGGAAGCACGGGAGCTCCTAATCAGCGGCAAACTGGAGATGGGGCACGCCCGAGCGCTTTTGGGCTTGCTTCCGGAGTTCCGGACAAAGATGGCTCGGCAGGTCGCGGCGGAGGGCTGGTCCGTGCGGCAGACCGAGGAGCGGGTGCGCCGTATAACGGCATCGGGGAAGCGCGAGAAGCGCAAGTCTGTAAGCAGCGGCAGAGAAGACCCGGATGTGCAGCGCTTAGAGCGCGAGCTTGCAGAGCATTTAGGTGCGCCGGTGCAGGTGCAGCATACAACCCGGGGCCGGGGCCGCATCGTCGTCCGCTACAGCAGCACCGGCGAATTGGAGGGCATCTTGGAGAGAATAGGGATGAATGAGAAGGGGGTGTGAATGCAAAACAAACGACGGTCGACAGGCGGTTGGATCAATTGCCAGCACCATGGGTGCAAAAATCGTCGCAAGTGCGGTATTCCTGGACTTTGGAATCGTTGATGCTATTACCGCACCGGCAATATCCCACAAATTTCGTTATTCCAATCGCAAAGTGAGTAGCAGTTTAAGTGGGGTTATAGATGTATGAACCCAAATCACACGGCTAGCGGTGTGTCCCCCCTCTAAGCATAGAGGCTATACGCTCCGCGCAGTAGTCAGCACTCGCCCCAGAGTATCCCGTCCCAGGGCCTCTGTGTAGCGGCACCCATCCTCCCATACCCGCGTGCCGCGAATGTACACCTGCTCTACCACACCGTCGGAGCGGTTCACCATCACATCGTGCTCAAACAGCGGGTTATAGATAAGCTGCCGGTTGGTGTTGGTGTCATATTCCCGCAGCTGATCAGGGTTTAGCAGCACCAGGTCTGCCCGATCTCCCATCTCCATCCCCCCGACATCCAGCCCGAAGAAATCTGCCGGCTCTCGCGTCAGCCGGCGCACAGCCTCTGCTACCCGCCCGAGACCATCTTCCTGGGCCATCTTCAGGGTCAGCAGATTGCCGTCATAAAAGGCCATATTGGTGATATGGGCGCCGCTGTCGTTGAAACCCGGCAGGGTGTACTTGCTGAACACCAGCTTCTTCAGCACATCGGGCCGCAGGTTGCCCACATCCATCCACCAGCGAAAATCCAGATCCATCTGCCTCAGGCAGTGCATGAAGAAATCCGCTACCCCTTCGCAGTCTGCCGGCGCGCTTCTGAACAGAGCCTCCTCTTCCGGCGATCTCGCTGCCTCCCGATCCCCCTCCCGGTAGGCAGCAAAACGCTCCACGATGGACACCAGCTTCTGGTCACGCCAGCAGCGGATAGAGCAGCCGTCATCAATGATGATGTCCGCAGGATCCAGCTCAAAAGTAGCATGGCGATTGCGAGCGGCACCGGCAGCGGCAGCGGATACCCCCTGCCAGTCGCGGCGAAATTGCTCCTGCCAAGCGGGGTCGTTCAGCAGGCGCATACGCCCCTCCCGATCCTCTGCTTCACAGGCGATGAGGGCGCGGGTAGATTCCAGCTCCTCCAATACCGGTGTCGTGACCCCGTTGCTCCATATGCGGAAGTTGGTGGCCAGTGCCTGCAAGTGAAAGTGTCCCTTCACCAGGAAGGAGTTGAGGAACCAGGACATCATAAGCAGCCCCCGCCAGGCGCCGGGCTTGGGCTTGAAATCCATTGCCGTGAGCGCCGAGATCCGCAGCGGCTTGCCGTGCAGCCGCCCGCTGGTCCACAGAAAGCGGCGGAAGGTGGTGCGCATGTCTGCACCATCTGGGGTCACCTGCCATACGCGGCTGTACTTGCGCAGCAGGTCCACCAGGCTTTTCATCTCCCCCTGGCCGGCGAACTGAGTGGGCAGCCGCTTGTCCTTGTGCGGGTCGTTGGCCAGGTAGTGAAAGACGATGCCGTCGGAGGACATGCCGATGTAGCCCTGCTCCAGCGCCTCCCGCAGAATGCCCTTCATACGCTCGGTCTCCTCTGCGGTGGGCTCTCGCCGGACCGCGCCATCCACACCCATCACCTCTGCCCGCAGCATGGAGTGGGGCAGCAGGGGGGCGATGTTGGGGCCCAAAGGAATACGGCTGAAGTGCTCCAGGTAGTCGCCGGTGTTGTCCCAGTCCATTTTGTCCACACACTTCCTGAGAACCCGCTTGGGCATATTCTCCACCCGGGTGAAGCAGTCCAGGATGGGGTCCTCGCCATTCTTCCGCTGGGGGCCGAAAGCGGTGCCGATAGAGCAGTTGCCTACCACCGCCGTGGTGCTGCCGTGGCGCACTGCCTCGCCGAGACCCGGATTAACCTCCACCTCCAGATCCAGGTGAGTGTGAATGTCCAGGAGTCCCGGCATCAGCCAGCAGCCGGCGGCATCCACTGTCTCCCGCGCCCCTTCCGGCGCAAGGTTGGCGCCCCGGGCGGCAATGCATCCGTCCCGCAGCGCCACATCCTCTTTTGCCGGCGCACCGCCGCGTCCGTCAAATACCAGGGCGCCGCGTATCAGCATGTCCCAGTCTCCCTGTTGCTGTACCTGCTGTGCGCACATATCTGTTCTCTTGGTGGTGCTGTTCGGACAAGGAAGTGTAGGGGAGCGGCGAGTGCGGGTCAATGTTCTGGGTAAGCCGGCTTTGCCCGCTGTGATCCGGCCGGTCTGGCCACTGGCACTTCTGACAATACTCCTGCAGCTGACGCACATTGTTATACGATAGACTCTCGCCGTCTTCTATTGCTCGGCTTTTCTCCCCTATGAGTTTCTCCCCATCAAGGATTGCAGTTCTTACCGGTGCCGGCGTATCTGCTGAGTCAGGGGTGGCGACCTTCCGTGCCAGCGACGGCCTGTGGCGGCATTTCCCCATCCGCCGAGGAAATCTTGCCCGAAGACCGCTGCCCCGATTGCCGCTCCATGACTAGTCTGCGACCCTATGTGGTCTGGTTTGGCGAAATGCCCCTGCAGCTGGAATGCGTCTATGAAGCCTTGGCCCAATGCGAGATCTTCGTCTCCATCGGCACCTCGGGCAATGTAAGCCCCGCCTCTGATTTCGTGCGAATAGCGAAGACAGCGGGCGCCCGCACGGTAGAGCTCAACCTAGAGCCTTCAGCTGGCAGCGATGTCTTTGACGAAGTTCATCACGGCCCGGCCACGAGGGTTGTGCCGCAGTTCTTTGGAGCAGGATGGCCGGGCATTAAGTAGTATCCCTTCAGCTAAGCATTTGATTCTGGAGATGTAAAAACGCCTTGACCGGCAAGCCGGCCAAGGCGCTGGGTTCCCCAAAGGGTAAGCCTGAGAAGACTCTTTATTGTGAAGAGCTAAACAGACATCGGTTAATCATACGGCAACTATAATACAATGAAGATTGTACTTGTCAAGGAGGGGGCGTTTACCGTTGGCATGATCGGTATCTGGCGACAGATTAGAAGGTCCGCAGAGACCTGGAACGCAGCCCGATGCCATGCCATGCTAGGTAGAAGGCAGCTCTGAGGGCAATGTCCGGCTGGTTGCATATACAATATGCCTTCTCCACCCCTGAGAATAGCATTAGAGTAGACATTAGGGTGCGATTGTATGCTTTTACACTACAGACAAGGCAAAGTCCATCCTTTTTTAGATTTAGAAAGGTTGCTGGAGCGGTTTTCTCTGGACCAGATAGTCTGGCATATCGCTGGCAATAGAATCTCTAAGGCAGGTTTCTGGTTTATAGATATACCTCGCACATCCTCTACATCTACTAGGTTTGAATTAAGTCAGCAATTTGGCTGGCCTTACTTGACTAGCAATTATAAAAGGACGAATCCGATTAGGCATAGATATAATTCTTCGTTGGACTTCCTTCTTCCATTTGTAAACCGCCATGTCACAGCGCGGCAGATGCGTATGTGTCTGGGACATCAGCTGTGGCAGAAAACCTTCACTTTCAGTATAGTAAGAAATCCATGGGACAGATATGTATCAGACTTCTTTTACAAATGTAAATCTTTTCCTCCGGTCCCTTACCTTCTTGATGAGATAAGATCAATTTTTAAGTATCAGCTAATGTATAGGCTTACAGAAAAATGTGCAGTACCTATAGTACCTATAGCGGAATTCTTGCTTGATGAAGATGGAGATATGATTGTAGATTTTGTTGCAAAATATGAAAATCGGCAGGAGGATCTTGCTTACATTAGTGAAAAGATTAATTATCCGGAACTTGGGGAATCGCTGCATCTGGAACAATACACACCTAAGAAACACCATTATTCCGAATATTATGATAGCGAGTCGCGTGACTTGGTTGCAGAGATCGCGAGGTGGGAAATAGAAAAGTTCAACTATTCTTTTGGAGAGTAGACTTGTCGCCTGCATTCCAATCATTTACCAGTCCACCACCGGCTAAGCTTGCAGGTGTGGGAGGGGACTACTGTGTGCCGGCATGAAATTCTTTTTCTAAGAGAGGTGTGTTATGTCCTTATGGTATAGTCCGCGCTATGCGCGTTGGGCGAAGTATTTGCCGCTGTCTACTATTAAGCAAATTGTCTGGTATTCCATTCGCAGTAGAATTTCCAAAGCAGACTGCTGGTTTGTAGACATTCCTTGCACAGGTTCCCCCTCTATTAAGCAGGAGTTATGGGGGCAATTTGGCTGGCCTTACGGGAGGAATGATTTTATTCATAGAACTGGTCTTTTGAGGCGGCGCATTCTGCCATTTATAGCAGACCATAGCACAGCGCAACAGATGCACATGTGTCTGGGAGATCAGCTGTGGCAGAAAATCTTCACTTTTAGTATGGTAAGAAACCCATGGAGCTGGTATTTATCGTTTTTCTTCCTTCATCATAAAAACATATTTGATTGTATAATCTTGCCGCCTCCTATTGTCTTAAAGCCGATGTTTGGGCATTGGCTGGCGTATATACTTTTGGAGGAGGAAAAGGAGGAGAAATTTTCCATTAGGCCTGCAAGAGAATACCTGCTTGATGAAGATGGAGATATGATTGTAGATTTTGTTGCAAAACATGAAAACTGGCAGGAGGATCTTGCCTATATCGGGGAAAAGATTAATTATCCAGAGATTGGGAAGAAGCTTCCTCTGATAGAGCATATAGAGCGTACACAAGGGGAATATCATTATTCTGAGTATTATGATAACGAATCGCGTGACTTGGTTGCAGAATTTGCGAAGTGGGAAATAGAAAAGTTCAACTATTCTTTTGGAGAGTAGATCTGTCGCCTGCCTCCAATCATTGGTTAGTCCGCCATCTGCTGCTGTTTTAGTCAATGCGGACGAAACTCATTAAAAAGGCCATTATTCAAGACTGCGGCATGACAGGATAAAGAGAAGTCAGCAGTAGACTGCGTGCCCCACTGCAGTGAGCCAATTTTTATTCAAAAGCCGCCTGCACCCGCAGGGTGCCTTCGCCGGGAATAGAATAGGTTGCGGTTACCTGCTCTCCTGCCCGAACGCGGCGGGGCACAGTAAATGTGCCAAGGCTCAGCAGGTCTCCAGAGCGCAGCCGTTCACCTCGCCGCTGAACTTCATCGCGCAGATGCAGTACCGCCTGCAGTGGATTTCCCAGCAGCTGAGCACCGAGAGCTTCTGCCAATACTTCGCCAGTCCCGTTGTGCAGTGTCACTTTCATTGCGGCGAGTGCAGCGACAAACGCTGTGTCATTCCGGACTGCTGTGCTATCGCCAGTCACGCCGAAACGGGCGCTGGTATTGACCGCAAGCAGCTGTGGACCGTTATTCGGCACACCCGCTGGCATCATAAGGTCCGCGACTTCCAGGAAAGCAATGATCCTGCGCAGGCTCCGAGCGGCATGCTGCAGGGAGTGCGCTTCATTGATGGCTTCATCGCCGACCTCTGCCAGCAGATCGGCTTCATAAACCAATTCGGCGCCTGCTGTCGCCGGAATGCTCGCACCGCTGGGCAGCAGCATGTCCCGGAACAGCACGCCGGTTAGGGGGGCATTGATCGCAAGACGATCCTGGGCTTGCCTGCCCGCAGCCGCCAGCTTGTATCCCACCCGCTCCCGCTCCCGGGCGAGCAAAGCCACCACCTGCTTCTGCACTTCTGTGCCCTGGTCTAGAGTGATAAGGTATGGGATAAAACAGGCTGCCATGCGCCTGCCTTCCTGCATGGCTCGGACGATATGTTCAGGAAGTGCGTCGGCAGTGCATGGCGCGGGTGATTTTTCTGTGGCAGCGTCACTGCCTGAGGCGGGGGATACCGTGCCGGCAGAGGGGAGGCCATGCATTTCACATCCCGACAAGATAAGAAATGCGCAGCATGACAGGTAGCGCAGGTACTCCATTTCGCAAAACTTTTATGCAGCGGACAGTGCGAAAAATGCCTATCCGCCACCCTTGTTCACATTCACTATCTGAATAGAGGTATATTCCTCCAGTCCTTCTTCGGCAAACTCAACGCCGAAGCCGGATGACTTCACGCCGCCGAAAGGCACATGCGGCATGATGTTGCCATGGGCGTTTACCCAGGCGGTGCCGCATTCCAGGCGCGAGGCCAGATCGGCAGCATGTTCAATATCAGCAGACCAGACAGAGCCGCCGAGGCCGTTCTCGGAGTTATTGGCGCGCCTGATAACATCTTCTTCATCGCTATATCTGATGATGGGCAGCACTGGACCGAACTGTTCTTCATCTACGAGTCGGGTGCCATCACTGATGTCGGACACCAGCGTGTAGGGCAGAAAGTATCCCGGTCCCTCCGGTGCTTCGCCGCCGCATAGCACAGTTGCCCCAGATTTTTTCGCATCTTCCAGCAGTGCCAGGACTTTCTTGTACTGCATATCATTCTGTATCGGCCCCTGCCTGTTGTTTTCATCCAGGCCGTTGCCCATCGCCACTCCTGAGGCGGCTTTTACCAGCACCTCGCACATGGCATCATAGATATCTTCGTGCACATACAGGCGCTTCAGCGCCGCGCAGGTCTGGCCGTTGTTGATAAAGGCACTGTGGATAATCTTCTCAGCAATAGCTTTTGGTTCTGCGTCCTTCAGCACGATGCCGGCATCGTTGCCCCCCAGCTCCAAGGTGAGACGTTTCAGGTTTGAAGCGGCGCTGCTCATCACCTTTTTGCCGGTTGGACTTGAACCGGTGAAGATGATCTTCTGAATACCCGGATGCTCCGTCATCCACTGTCCCAGCGAGTCCTGCCCGGTGACCAAGTTCAGCACCCCCGGCGGCAGCACCTCATTGAAGATCTCTACCAGACGTATGGTGCTGAGCGGCGTGTAGGGGGAAGGCTTGATAACAGCAGTATTGCCGGTGCGGATGGCCGGTGTCACATGCCAGGTGGCGATCATCAGAGGCCAATTCCAGGGGGTGATGGAGCCGACCACTCCCAGCGGTTTGCGGTGCTGCTCAACGCGTGCCTGTTCGTCATCCTGAATAACCTTAACCGGCAGAGTCAGGTCAGCGGTATGCATTGCCCAAGTACTGCAGCCGCTTACCTCCGCCTCGGAGCCAACCCCCTTGAGGGGTTTGCCCTGCTCTTGGGTCAGCAGCCGGGCCAGCTCCTCTGCATGCGCTGCAACCGCGCCTGCCATCTTGCGGCAAGTCTCGGCCCGCTCCTCGTCCGATGTGCGGGACCAGGCGGCAAAAGCTCTCTGTGCGGCGGCCACCGCCTGATCCAGGTGATCTCTGGAAGCGATGGGACAGCGTCCGACGATCTCGCCGGTAGCTGGATTTTTCACCTCAAAGGTTTTGTCGGCGGCAACAGCCTTGCCGTCAATGAGCATGGAATAATCGGACATTTGCACCCCCCTCGGTATCTGGCGGTGATTTTGCTTCAGCAGCCCCTCATTGTAATCAGGAACGCGAGCGGCGACGGCTCCGGGTCAGCTCGGCATGGCGGAAGCAGTTGATGGTATGGTCGTTCACCATTCCGGCAGATTGCATATAGGCATAAATGATTGTCGTGCCGACAAAGGACATGCCGCGCTTTTTCAGGTCGGCGGCCAGTGCGTCACTTTTGGCGGTGGACGCCGGAACCTTGCTGGCAGTTTTCCACCTGTTCTGAATGGTTTTGCCACCGACAAATTTCCACACATATTTATTAAAGCTGCCGAACTCCTCCTGAATGGCCAGGAATACCTGCGCATTGACAATGGAGGAGCGGATCTTGAGACGATTGCGAACAATGCCTGCGTTTTTGAGCAGTGAGCGCACCTTTCTGGCATCGTAACGGGCGATCTTGCGCGGATCAAAGCCATCAAAAGCAGTGCGATAGTTTTCACGCTTTTCCAAGATGGTCCGCCAGCTCAGCCCCGCCTGGGCACCGTCTAACAGCAGGAATTCAAAATGCACTTGGTCGTCATGCAGGGGCTCGCCCCATTCACGGTCGTGATAGCAGGCGAGCAGGGCACTCTTAGCTGCCCACTCGCAGCGCAGCTTGCCGTCATTAAAGACTGCTCTTTTCAAAACGGCCACTTTATTCTCCCCTCAGTTAAATGTATATGCTGCTGGCGGCATGTGCACAGATATCTGCCATTTAGCATACCCGCCTTTGCGAGAAGAGCAGCAGAGTATCCCACCGAACTGGCTTTTGGCGCAAAGTGCGGTTTTAGTATTATTTCTGTAAGCCGAGCATATCAATAGCGGAACATTTGCTGCTTTCCGGCAGAAAATTTGGTGAACTGATCTGGACTTATAATATCGGCGAGTATGAGTTTGCACAGACATATGCTGGAGAAAAAAAGTCTTTCTTTGCTGAGCGAAGCCTTGGACACCCTTGAAGCTGGTTTCGAAGATCTGCCGGCCTTTGAAACCGACACAGATCTGCCGGGTATCAGGCGGGTGTTACTGCAGGCCGCAGAGAGGATGCGCGACAACTACCCATATCCGCACCCTCTGTATGCGGGGCATATGAATAAGCCGGCCCACCCCTTAGCGCGCCTGGCCTATACCATGGCCATGTGGATTAACCCCAATAATCATGCCTACGAGGGCGGTCGTGCCAGCTCCATGATGGAAAAAGAAGCGGTTGCCGATATTGCCAGGCTGTACGGCTGGCAGGATGGATATATCGGCCACTTGAGCACTTCCGGCACCATCGCCAACATGGAAGCCCTGTGGGCCGCCGGCAAGGTGCATCCTGGCAAGAAAATAGTTGCCTCCGCGCAGGCGCACTTTACTCATGCACGCATCTCTGATGTGCTGCAGCTGCCATTCCAGTCGGTTCCAGCCGATGTGAATGCACAGATGGAGATCGCCGCATTGGAGGAGATCCTGCAGTCGGGCAAGGTGGGCACAGTGGTTGCAACCTTGGGCACTACCGGCGTGGGTGCAATAGACCCGCTGCATCGCATCCTTGAGCTGCGGGATAAATACCATTTTCGTGTACATGTGGATGCTGCCTACGGCGGCTATTTTCTGCTGGCAGACAATTTGGGAGAAAATGCCCGCCAGGCGTTCCATGCTTTGCACAAGGTCGATTCTATAGTTGTGGATCCGCATAAGCACGGTCTGCAGCCCTATGGCTGTGGCTGCATACTGTTTCGCGATTCGTCTGTCAGCTCTATTTTTCAATACGACTCTCCCTATACTTTTTTCAGTTCTGCCAATCCCGATATGCACATGGGAAAAATCAGCTTGGAATGCTCTCGGGCCGGTGCCTCCGCTGTCGCCCTGTGGGCGACTCTGCAGCTGCTGCCTATGGAAAAAGGCGGCAAGTTTGCAGAGGAGCTGTCCAAATCACGCGCCGCTGCATTAAGGCTGTACCGGCACCTCTTGGAGGATGAGGGCTACCTGACGCTGATGGAGCCCGAGCTGGATATACTGGTCTGGGTGCCAAACCGCCAAAAGATCTCCGAAATTTCTGCCGCTTCTGCTCAGTATTACAAGAAGGCGGCAGAGCGGAATTTGCATTTGGCACTGATCACTCTGCCGGCGTCCGTGATGGCGCACCACCAGCCCTCGGTGGAATGTGACGAGGCTACGGTGCAGTGTCTGCGCTCCTGCCTGTTAAAGCCAGAGCACGGAGACTGGCTTCCCAAAATTAGAAAAATCCTATATTCTTTGCACTGATATAGTCCACAGAAGTTTCAGCATGATCCAATTGATACCATCCCGATATTCTTCTGAAAAACAATCCCTGGCAGCCGCTATCGCCCTGCTGCTCGCAGTCCTTTGGCCGCATTCGGCGGATGTGCAGGCCCAGGACCTGAGGATTGAAGAAGTTGTCACCATAGGCACTCGCGTCGCTGGCCGCACGGCGGAAGAGACCGCGGTGCCAGTGGATGTATTCAATTCTGAGCTGCTGGGCAATACGGGCCACATTGAAACCGCACGCCTGCTGCAGCAGCTTGCCCCATCTTTTAATTTCGGCACCAACAACATATCTGACGGCTCTGATTCGGCACGCCCGGCAACACTGCGCGGCTTGGGACCGGACCACGTGCTGGTGCTGGTGAACGGCAAGCGGCATGTCGGCCAGGCGTGGATGAATGTTACCGAATCCTTGGGCCGGGGGGCGACCGGTGTTGACTTCAACACTATTCCCGTGGCGGCCATAGATCGCATAGAAGTATTGCGCGATGGCGCATCCTCCCAGTACGGCTCCGATGCCATAGCGGGGGTAGTTAACCTGATACTGAAAGAAAACTCCGAAGGCACCAGCATAAGAGCCCTTTGGGGCTCTACCTACGAGGGCGATGGCGATACATACTCGGTGTCCCTGAACCAGGGCTTTTCATTGCCAAACAGCGGCTTCCTGAACCTTAGCTTTGAAGCGCGTGAAAGGGATTTCACCAATCGGGCGGAGAGATCCAACCGCACTGTGGCGGGCACTCCGGATATATCGGGCACCGGGCAGACCACTTACCGCAATGCTGGCATTGAGGCGCGACCCACTGCCGGACAAACTATTTATCGTTTTGGTGACGGCGATGACGAAAACTGGCTGTTTATGGCCAACGGCATGATTCCGATAACCGACACTCTGGCGTTTTATCTCATGGCCAAGTACAGCGAGCGTGAAGGACAGTCCACTGGTTTTTATCGCTTCCCGTTTCAGGCAAACCGTGCCGTGCCGCAAGTGCATCCGAATGGCTTCCTGCCGCTGCAGAACACGGACAGCGAAGACTGGTTTATCGTTACCGGTTTCCGAGGAGAGATCGCCGACGGCTGGAGCTGGGATTTCAGTGCCAATTACGGTGTGAATGAATTTTCCTTCGGTGCAGAAAACACTATAAACGCATCCATCGCAGCAGAGTATTTAGCCAATAATCCGGGGGCAGCAGATGCGGATATCGCTGCTAATGCGGGGCCTACGTCCGGCGATTCCGGGACAGTAAGGCTTGGGCAGCTGACGTTTAACTATGATGTCATCGGCGAGCTGGATCTATGGGGGAGCTTTCCGCTTCATATCGCCTTCGGCGCCGAATACCGCGACGAGAACTATGAACTTGAGGCCGGCGATAAAGCTTCCTATTCCTGTGGTCTAGGCAATGGCACAACACCGTTTTCCTCTATCGTCAATTCCGCAGTTGCGGCAGACTGCGGCTTTCAGGCATTCCCCGGTTACAGCCCCGCCGTGGAGACCGACCTTGATCGCGCCAGTTTCGGGCTGTATGTGGACTTTGAAAAGAATTTTACGGAGCGCTGGCTGGCGGGAGCAGCTCTGCGCTACGAGGACTACGAGGATGTCGGCCAGCGGCTCACCGGCAAGCTGAGCTCCCGAATACAAATCATTGATGAAGTCCTTGCTCTGCGCGGCGCATTTTCCACTGGTTTCCGGGCGCCTTCTCTGCCGCAGCTCGGCTTTACCTCTATCGTGACCCAGTCGGCGGCCGATGGTGTTGAACTGGCGCAGACACTCATTGCCAGCACAGAGGATCCGTTTTCTGCGGCCTTAGGCATTGATGACTTGGACTTTGAGACCTCTAATAACTACAGCCTCGGTTTTGTCCTGAATCCATGGAACAATGTTTCCATAACGGCAGATGTCTATCGCATTGATATTGATGACCGCATTGCCCTCAGCGGAAGATTGGGCATTGCCAGCTTGCGCGGATTGAACTTGGATATGGCAGCGGACTCGCTGGCCGAGCGCGGCCTGGACCAAGCCTCAGTCTTCTTCAATGCGATTGAAACCGAAACCAATGGGATTGACTTGGTGATCTCCATGGATGGAGAATTGTTCAAGGGTATTTTGAAATCTTCGCTAGCGTATTCCTATACCAACACCAATATAGAAAAACTGAGCGCCCCGGGCGGCATTGACCCGGAGGGATTCTATAACCGGGAGGCGCGCTCAATCATTGAGGATTTCCAGCCCCATAACCGGGCTACTCTGGCCTTTGACTGGAGGCGTGGTCCGCTGGGGATTGTGCTGCGAACGCAGTATTTTGATGAAACTTCCTCCCTGTTTATCACTGCCGAGAATTCCTTCGGGCCCAATTGCGGCGATGGCGATCCGTCTGACTGCGTGCCAGGAGTGTTCGCAGCCGCCGGCGTAGTGCCGGAAGGCCCCCAAGCCATATCCGATGAAATCCTAGTGGACCTTGAGTTTTCTTACGCCGTTACCGAGCAGCTGAAGATAGCGGCAGGGGGCAATAACATTTTTGATGAGCGTCCCGACAAGGTCCCGGGAGGGGCGTTTATCCGCGCGGTTACCGATGGTGTGGTCGGCCCTGGGGGCGATGTCTCTCTGGGCAATGTCAGGTATCCCATCCGCGGTGTGTCTTACGGTGTCAACGGCGGTTTCTACTACCTGCGGGCTAGCTATAACTTCTGAGTTGTCTTCTATCTCGGCCTGACCTGCTGGCCCTCTGGACAGCCCTTGGAGCAGCCCCTCAGTCAGGGTAGAAATGTCGGGCCATCAGTGCTTGCAGGAGCTCTGCGGTTCAGTCATCTGCCCGCACTCCGGGCAGATTCCGCCGAAACTTCCTATGGGAGTGCGAATATAGTCGCAGATAAAGGCTTCAGGCGTTACTCTGATGGAGGAGGAGGACTCTTTCGCAACTTAGGAGGGCAGTATCAGCCAATCTTCGTGTCAGTGGCTGTGGCATATAAAATAGAGCCTGCGAGAGAAATACACGTGAAGACATTTATATTATGAGAGTGAAATATCTATCATTGCAGGAAAGTTCTTTTCTACATACAGGGAGATCTAGGAATATGGGTGGCGAGCGGCGCATAGATTTCTCCTCTGTATCCCTGGAAAACATCTGGCATCTGACTACGGAAGATATAGTTCAATATAGAATTTTGCAGAGATTTCCAAATGCAAAACTAGTCGGCGACGATCCGGACTTGATAATAATGTCTCCCTTTCAATTGGAGGCTCAATATTCATTGCTCTTAGATAAATATCCAAATGCAAGGTTTCTTTTAATCTCGGACGAAAATATTAGCCGCTATCACCCCTATTCCAGACGAGTACGTGAGCGCATAAAGAAAAGCCTGTCCCACTTAGGATTAAGGCAGAAGTATAGCATCTATGACTATCCCAGAAGTGTTGAATATATTAAAAACAAAAGCGAAAGAAAATTTTCCATTCTTACAAATAGATTTCCGGAGCAGACAAACTTGCTCAGCATACCCCTATGGATGAGCTATGGCCATCTTGTAAGAAGAAGCATAGAGGTTAAGCAGGACAATCAGTATCGGGATAAAAGGGGATTTTGTGTTTTCATTAGCAGGCTAATGACCCCTGAGCGCTTGGCATTCCTCCAAAAATTGTCTCGCTATAAGAACGTTGATCGTTATTCTCATACCAAGCGAAACCGGTTGATAAATCTCAAGAAACTGCACTTTGAGCATATTTTGGATCCTTTTCAAGTCAAGTTCAATAACGTAAAATCTCAAAGAGGTGGGGATGAGAGAGCTCATATATCCTTTATGCATAACTGGAAGATTTACAAAGATTACAAGTTCGTTGTTTGTTTTGAAAATTCCGCTGCAGACGACTATATTACAGAAAAGATTATCAGTGCCACAGCTGGCAATTCAATACCGCTATTCTATGGGGCATCTAACGTAGATGAGTATTTTAATCCCGCAAGTATTATCAATTACGATAGTTTTCACTCTTTTGATGCCATGATTGAGAAAATCATTGAATTGGATCAGGATGATGCAAAATACCAGTCCATGCTAGATCAGCCCTTCTTTCTAGGTAACCAGCTGCCGGAGAAAGCAGCAAGCAGAGCAAAAGATATCATGGAATTCGTAGATCGCGTGCTTGACTAGAAGCAGAGGCGAAACCTATTTGCCGGGCAACTTGGCTATATCCTTATCTGCACTTTTAATTTACAATGACAGCGCGGATGGTATCACGACACATGCGATGACTACTTATACCGAAGAAAGTGCGGGTGCTGCCGGATTGGTCGCAGTTGTTCGGCGGTGCCTGCGCACATTGTTTGTTACCTTGGGCTACAGCCTGTCCATGGTGCTGACCCTGTGGATTGCCATCACCCTGCTGCAGGCGGGAGCTAGTCCCCTGAAGGTGCTGGCGGTCTCCACTTTGGCGACTCTGGGAGTGGTAATCGGCGGTGAGATGCTGCATCCGCTTACCAAGAGCTGGCGGCCCACATTCCGGGACAATTTCTACCCCGATATCGTAATTTTTATCACCAACAATGTGTTGCTGGTGAGTCCGCTGGTGCAGGCTCTGCTCGCCACTTTTGCAGTGAGCTTGGCAGGGGGTGGGCTCGGCGTGTGGCCCGGCCACTGGCCTCTCTGGCTGCAGCTGCCCCTAGCGCTGCTCGTGGCAGAGTTTGGCAACTACTGGTTCCATCGCGCCACCCACGAGGTGCCCTTTCTATGGCGTTTTCACCGGCTGCACCACAGTCCATCGCGTCTTTACTGGCTGAATGCCACCCGTTTCCACTATTTGGATGTGACCTTGTTGTCTACCACAGGTCTGGTGCCGCTGCTGGTTCTGGGCGTGGGGCCGGAGGTGGTGGTGCTGCATACAGTATTCAGCATGTTTCATGGTTACTGGCAGCATGCGAACACCCACCAGCGGCTTGGTCTGCTGAATTACCTAATGTCCGGCCCCGAACTGCATCGCTGGCATCACAATCTGGACCGGCGGGATGCCAACAGCAACTACGGCAGCAATCTGATTGTCTGGGACTTGGTCTTCGGCACTTTTCGCTGGCCTGCCGAGGAGCCCCGGCTATACAACATCGGTATTGATGATCCGAACTATCCTCGCACTCCCTTAGCGCAGATGCTGGATCCGCTGCGCCAGCGCCGTGCAGGAGAGACGGCGGACTGACAAGCGATCATATTCCCATCCCGCGCTCCCTGCCGGAGCAGCCACGGTAATCGCGCAGGATTTGCACTGCCGCCTGGCACTTGCGACCGGGAGCAGCTTGGTACAGCGACAGTCTACGGATTGCTCAGCAGCCGCTGCGCTGCGTCAGCTAAGTCGCTGCAAACTTCCAGGTCCTGCCATTCCGGCAGATCGCCGATATTTTCCAAAGTTCTTGCGCCGTTGCCGCTCTGCACCAGAATTGGCCGACAGCCGCCGGCTCGGGCTGACTCTAAGTCCCGCAGGCTGTCGCCGATGAAGGGCGCACCCTTGGCAGAGATGCCGAGGCTCTCCTCAATGCGCCGAATTAGGCCCGGTTTAGGCTTGCGGCATTCACAGCCAGCTTCCGGATGGTGCGGACAAAAGAATATGCCGGCCAGCGCACCCCCCGCATCTGTCACTGATTTTCGCATGTGGTCGTGAATTGCATTTAGATCGTCTTCGCTGAGAAGCCCGCGGGCCACCCCGGACTGGTTGGTAGCCACTGCCACCAAAAGGCCGCTCTGATGCAGAGCTGCGATAGCTTCCAAGCTTCCCGACAGGGGCTTCCACTGCTCCGGTGAGCGAATGAACTCTTTGGAATCAGCGTTGATAACGCCGTCGCGATCCAAGATGACAATTCCGGTCATGATTGTGCGGACAGAACGCGAGAAAACAGTAAAATCAATTGCCCTGCTTTATGGTCAGGGAGGAGAAAGCAAAAAATCTTTGCCATTATAACTGTGGATGCCTGAGCACATCTCTTGCCAGGCGGCGTGATGGCTCCAGAGAATTTTTGCAGACAACGGCTTCCTGCAGCTTCACCACCCTATTTCCAGGCCAAGCCCTGTGCCGAAGTCGGAGTGGTAGATGACTGCACCCCGCACCCGGGGCGTGAAGATGTAGTGAAGATCAATGCTGTACTCATCATCTGTATCCGCATGCCAGGAAAACTCCAGGCGCTCCGTGAGCATCAGCGAAGAGCTAAGCCCCAGTTCCAGCGAGTCGCCCTCTGCCCGCAGCTCTGCCTCCACCAGCAGCGGCAGCAGGTAGGCGACCCCCAGCACTGACTCTGCATCTTCATCGTCGTCATGTTTTCTGCCGGATTTTCCATCCGCTCTGTCTACGGTTACCCCCGCGTGAAAGGACAGATAACGGCTCGGGCGGTAGCGGTAGAGCACCTCCGCCTCGTAGTCGCCGTTCCAGTCATTTTCGTATTCCAGCTCCAGGGCGTGACGCTTATCGTGCGCCCGGGCCATCAGCATTCCCGTGCTGCTGCCCAGCCCCAGTTCCAGGGTGCGGTACCAGCGGTCGTCCTCTGACATGCGCTTTACGATTTCCGGCGTCACCCGGGAGGAACCTTCATAGCCCACTACCCGGGACATGCCGTTGCGCATGTGGTAGAGAATATGGCAGTGCATGAGCCAGTCCCGGTCCTCGTCTGCGGCGAACTCAATGGCGACGGACTGCAAGGCTGGCACATTGACCGTGTGCTTGAGGGGGCTGTGCGCACCCTGGCCGTTCAGCACCCGAAAGAAATGCCCGTGCAGGTGGATGGGATGGTCCATCATCGTTTCGTTGACAAATTCCATCCGCACCCGCTCTCCTGCCCGCACCATCACCGGCGCCGCTTCGGAGAAGGTGCGGTTGTCAAAGCTCCATATATAGCGCTCCATATCACCGGTCAAGGCGAAACGCAGCCGCCGTTCAGGCCGCGCATCGGAAAGAGTGGTGGGACGGCGAGCACGCAGGGGCTCGTAGTTTTCCAGGTACGGCAGCACCGGCAGGCGCAAAAAATCTGCGGGCTGATACGGAGCTTCCTCTGCATGACGGCGACCGGATGCCAGTGCCGCCTGGAATTCAAACGCTGACTGAATTTCTGCAATCTGTTTCGGTTTGCCCGATGCCCGGCTCGGCTGATCGCCGGCAATTGGTTTTTTACTTGCTCCGCCCTTTTTAGGCTCGCTGTGCACGGCATTTCCTCCATGCTTTCCGTGCAGCTGATGGTGCCGGGCAAACAGGTCCGGGCGCGGTATATCAGAGGCCGGATGCGCTGCCCCCGAGCCCAGCAGCGCGGACGCATAGCCAGTGCCGTCCTCTGCGGTGGCGCGCAGCTCCCAGGCGCCCTCGCCGGGGATCTGCACCAGCACATCGTAGGTCTCGGCGATGGCCATGCGCAGGCGCTGCACCCGCAGCGGCACAATATCCACGCCGTCCGCTGCGACCACCACCATCGGGCCGCCGGCGAACTCCAAAGAAAAATAACTGGCCGCTGCCGCGTTGATAAGTCTGAGCCGCATCCACTCGCCAGCTTGGGCGCTTACTTGGTGGCGCGGTTCGCCGTTGGCGAGATAGCGGTCGTAGGCTATATCCGAGATGTCCATCGGTCCCATACGGGTGCGGGCGGCCATAAAGCGTCCACGCAGGGCATCGCGTCCGCGTTGCAGCGCTTCGCCCCAAGACTGCACACTGCCCTTTTGCAGCGCGTAGTAGTCGCCGTCCCGGCGCAGGTTGGCGGCTACTCGCTCCGGACTCTCGTCTATCCAATCCGAAAAAATCACCGTTTGCTCCCTGTCAGCGGTTTCTGCCACGCCCCCAGCGGGGAGAAAAACCAGCGCTCCGAACACGCCCCGCTGCTCCTGCAGCGCCACATGGGAGTGGTACCAGTAAGTGCCGGCATGGCGCACTTGGAATTCATAAACATGGGAAGTGCCGGGAGCGATGGCAGGGCCTGTTAGAAAAGGCACACCATCCTGGCTGTTGGGAAGCAGCACCCCGTGCCAGTGCACGGAGGAGGGCTCCTTCATCCGATTCTGCACGGTAATTCGCAGCGTATCCCCCACCTCGGCAGTAAGTGTCGGACCGGGAATGCCGCCATTTACCCCCATTGCCCGCACCGGCCGGCCAGTGATATTGACATCCACATACCCAATCTCCAGTGCATACTCCACCACCCGGGCGGAAACAGAAAAGGGCCAGCACAGCCCCGCCAGAAAGGTGAAAACTGCCAGCCCGAGCAGCGAGCAGTGCCCGCGCCCCAGGACAGTAATACCCGCAGTGAGTCCCCGCACTTTATCGCTCATCCCAGCGATCTTTCCGAGCTTGCCATTCCGCTGCGCCGGTATTTCTGCATTACTCTGCTAGGGGGCTTGATGACAGCTTGCTGGAATCGCCCCCATCAACTGTCAGTATCGCGCCATTTACATAACTCGCTTTCGAGCTGGCAAGGAACAGCACTGCATCGGCAATTTCTTCCGGCCTGCCCATGCGCCCTGCAACCAGATTCTTTTCATACGCTTCCCTGCCTTCGGGCAGCGTATCGGTCCAGCCGGTGTCAATAGCGCCAGGCACTATGCAGTTGACGCGAATACCCCGGCGGGCGTTTTCCAGCGCCGCTGTTTTGGTCAGGCTGATGATCCCCGCCTTGGCGGCACCGTAGGGAGAGAGACCGGGCACCCCCAGCACGCCGGCCCCCGATGAGATGTTCACGATGCTGCCGCCGCTCTTCTGTCCGATCATGTTCCGCAGGGCGGTGCGCAGACCGTAGAAGGTGCTGTCAAGATTGAGGGCGATCTGCTGCCGCCATTCCTCATCCGTATGCTCGTGAAGTCGGCGAAAGCCGGAACCGCCCGCGTTGTTCACCCAGATATCCAGCCCTCCCCACTTCTCGCGGCAGAAAGCTGCTAGGGCATCAACGGCATCGCTGTCTCTAGCATCGCACTGCCAGCTTTCCGCCTCTCCCCCTGCTGCCCGAATAAGCTGTGCGGTTGCAGCCGCTGCAGTTTCGTTGATATCAGAAGCTGCCACTCTCGCTCCCTCTGCGGCCAGCTGTATGGCAATCTGCTGACCAATCCCATGCCCCGCGGCAGTGACGACCGCGGCAAGCCCCTGCACCCTTTCACCCATCTCGGCTATCCCCCGTGCCCGCGGTGCCGCCGCGCCCGCCCCATGTGCCTGGGCTGCCCGCCGAGGAAAACCCGCCGCCCGTCCCCGTCATCGCTTCGGGCAGACTGTCCGGCTGTCCCTTCAAGGCATGTATACACCGCCGCTCACGCTCACTGTGTAGCCCGTAATAAAAGAGGAGACCTCTGAAGCCAGGAACAGTGTCAGGCTGGCGATGTCCTCCGGCCGTCCAACCCGTTTGATAGGCTGGTTCTGCATGTTGAACAGCGCGCCCTGTTCCGCCTGCTTTGCCATCTCCTCCGGTGTGCCGAACAGCTCAAACCCGAATCGCTTCCAGAAGCTGTTGCTGGAGACTTGATGAGACTCCCAGGGCACAATCCACCCTGGGGCGATGTTGTTCACGCGCACGCCCTTTTCTGCCCATTCGTATGCCAGTGCCTTGGTCAGGGAGTTCACATAACCCTTGCAGGCGGCGTAGTTGGCCACATTATTTCCCGCCTCTCCCAGCAGTGACGAGTTGGAGGAAATATTGACAATGCTGCCGCTGCCCTGTGCCAGCATATGCCGCGCCGCCGCCCGGGCGCAGTGATAAACCCCCCGAATGTTCAGCGCAAACTCCCATTCCGCATCCTCCGGTTTCTGCTCTTCAAAGGGGCCGGGCATCGCCACGCCCCCGGAATTGTTTACCAGCACATCAATGCTGCCGAAGGCCGCCAGGGTCTCGGCGATCATGTTCTCCACAGAATTCTGCTCGGTCACATCCGTGGCCACAGCGATTACCTTGCCCGACACCCCCTCGGTCTCCGCATCGCGGATAACCTCCTGTGCCTTTGCCGTATCTCGGGCGGCGATAACTGTGTTGCAGCCCTCGGCGGCAAAGCCCAGTGTCAGGCCTCTGCCGATACCGCCGTTGCCGCCGGTGATAATCGCAGTCTTGCCCTGCAGTTTGAGATCCATGCCTTTCTCCGCATTCAATCAGTGCTCCGGCTCGCCACAAAAACAAGGCCGGAGAATGGCTGCCAATATAGATGAGGCTATCTGCAAAGGCAACCTGTCCTGCCGCTAGTACTGTCGTCCTTCCTTTCGCAGCGTGTGCTTGAAGCGTTTGTATGTCCATAGGTACTGCTCGGGCGCCTGGCGCACGCAATCCTCCAGGCTGCGGTTCAGGGCACTCACTGCGGTCTTCATATCCGCCGTATAAATGTCGGCATCCGCTTCCCGGATGACCGGTGTAAACCCCCCGGGTGTGCGCAGAATAAAACAGCATAGAACGCGGGCCTCAGTGCGTTGGGCCATCTTTACAGACAAATTGGCCGTCAGCGCCGACACCCCGAAGAAAGGTGCCTCCGTGCCGGCCTCCGGCGCCGGCTCCTGGTCTGGGAGTATCACCGCTGTCTTTCCTGCCCGGAGTGTCTGCAGCAGACCTGCCAGCCCGCGCCGGTCTCCATGCATTGGCACTGCCCCGCCTCGCCCCCGAATACGTTGCAGCTCCGCATCCCCCCACCCCCGGGGCGGCTTGTAAATAAAGGTCGGAGTGTCTGCCAGTTGGCTGGGCACATAAACAGCTAAGAATTCCCAGTTGCCGAGATGGGGCGCAAGCAGCAGTGTGCCCCGCTTCGCCGCCTCTGCCTGTCGCATCAGCGAAAGCCCTTCTGCGCTCTTTACTTTGTTCAGCAGCCGGGCCCGGGGCCAGGTCCACACAGCGGGCAGCTCGGCCAGCCCCATGCCGAAATGGGCAAGGCTGTCCCGGGCCAGCGCCCGTCGCCAAGCCACCGGCTGTTCAGGAAAGCACAGAGCCAGGTTCGTCTCTGCTGTCCGTCTCGGGGCGGTGTGAAGCAGCCACAGCATCCGCCCCAGCCCTATGCCGCACAGCCGCATAAATCGCAGCGGCAGAAGGGCCAGCCCCCGCAGGAGAACATGCAGCAGTATCGCCAGAATGCGTTCTTTCAATGTGGCCATAAGTGTCTTTCGCGGGCAATCCCTGCCGCCGCCGCTTCCTGTTTCGGGGGTACTGGCACGCAGTCTGGCTGGAGAGCCGTGCGCAGGCTGCCACTGCCATTTCCCGTTACAAAAGGCACATAGTACCGTGCTTGGCGATTGCACAGATGCCAAAATGCACCCAAACGCTGCCTGCGGCGATTCAAATCTCCGCACCCGGCGGGGATGGTGCTTATAATTGAGCCTTCAGCGGTCACTGAGCCGTGCGCGGCCGCGGGCCTCCGAAACGAGCAGAACGATTTCCGATACCAGTCCATGACGGCCAAATCACAGAAACCTAGCGCCGACAGCGAGAGCGGCACCAATAAGCCTGGCCGGGCCATGGCAGTTGCGTCACAAAAACCGGCCACCTTTCAGGCTCTGATTTCCAAACTGCAAGATTTCTGGGCCGAGCAGGGCTGCGCCATCCTGCAGCCTTTGGATATGGAAATCGGCGCGGGCACCTTTCATCCGGCGACTTTCCTGCGGGCCATCGGTCCAGAACCTTGGCACGCCGCCTATGTGCAGTCCTGTCGCCGCCCGACAGACGGACGCTACGGCGACAACCCCAATCGCCTGCAGCACTACTACCAGTTTCAGGTGCTGTTGAAGCCCTCGCCGAAGGAAATCCAGGAAATCTACTTGAACTCCCTTTGCAAATTAGGCATCAATCCCAAGGAACACGACATTCGTTTCGTGGAAGACAACTGGGAATCGCCGACTCTGGGTGCCTGGGGCTTGGGCTGGGAAGTGTGGCTAGACGGCATGGAGATAACCCAATTCACCTACTTCCAGCAGGTGGGTGAGCTGGAATGCCGCCCGGTGAGCGGCGAGATTACCTACGGCCTGGAGCGTCTGGCCCTATACCTGCAGGAAAAGGATAGTGTCTACGATCTGGTGTGGAGCAAAGACAAAACCGGCGCACTCACATACGGAGAGATTTTTCGCCAGAATGAGCGGGAGATGTCCCGCTACAACTTTGAGGAGGCCGACACCGAAATCCTATTTCGCCAATTTGATGATCATGAAAAGATCTGCATGGGGCTGAATGAAAAAGATCTTCCTCTGCCTGCCTATGAGCAGGTAATTAAAGCATCGCATTTATTCAACTTGCTAGATGCGCGCAAGGCCATCTCGGTAGCAGAGCGACAGAACTACATCCTGCGGGTGCGCAAGCTGGCCAGCACTACAGCGCACACTTACTATAAGCAGCGAGAGGCGGCGGGCATATCGCCTGCCGCAAAAGTGCAGTGAGTTTGGGAAAGAAAAGCAAGGAGCAGCAGAGCAAAGATAATGTGCAGGGGAAACAGCGGGCGAAACAGCCCGAAAATTCCCAGGTGACCTACGACATCTTGGTAGAAATTGGCACAGAGGAGCTGCCGCCGCTAGAGCTCACCACACTGGAAAAAGCATTCGGAGACGGAGTATGGGAAGGCCTAAAGCAGAGCGGTGTAATCAATTTCAGAGCGGGAGCGGAGGTGCATACCTACGCCACCCCTAGGCGACTGGCAGTGCAGATACTCTCGTTGCATAAAAAGGCGGAGGACAAGGGTGTAGAAATTCAGGAAATAAAAGGTCCGCCCATTGCAAGAGCTTACGACGATAGCGGAATTCCCACCGAGGCTGGCGCAGGTTTTGCAAAAAAGCAGGGCATCAAAAAAATCCCACCCCTGAAAAGCTTGGCGGAATTTGGCGATGGCAAGGAGCCAGGAAGAAACGGCGGCCTTGTTCGCAAAGGCGACTACCTGGTCGCTCTAAAAGAGGCAAAGCAGCCGGACTTGCAGGATGTTCTCCCGGAGGTTATCAGAAAGGCCCTGAAGAACCTGCCGGCAAAACGCACCATGCGCTGGGGAGATGGCGATGAGGAATGGGTCCGACCCGTGCACTGGGCCGTTTTGCTGCTGGATAAACGGGAAGAGGATAAGCTAATTAAAAGCAAAATAGTGAAAACGAATATTCTTGATGTAACAACCGGGAATACTACCCGGGGCCATAGATTTATAGCGCCAGATGAAATCAAACTGGAAGATGTTCGGAGTTATAAAAAGAAGTTATATGAAGCAAAGGTAATCGCTGATTTTGACAGTCGGGCGCACGATATAGTTAGAAAAGTTATAAGAACAGTAATAATATCAAGAGATTCTAATAAAGGAAACCCTATTCAAACGATTCCACCAAAAGAATTTTCTTTATTGGATGAAATAACTTCTCTGGTAGAATGGCCGGCAGTATTGGAAGGAGAGTTTGATAAGAAATTCTTAGAGCTTCCGGATGATATTATTGTCACCGTAATGCAGCATCATCAGCGATATTTTCCTATATTTAGACTTTTGTCACTTAAACCTTCGAAATTAATCTCTTCCTTTATTTTTGTTGCTAATATAGAAGAGCAGGAGTCAGAGGAAGAGAATTCAAGTACGAATGAAAAGCCAGTGACAGGTGATATGAAAGAGCGGGGGTCAGGGGAATCGAATTCAAGTACGATAGTGACAGGCAACGAGCGCGTCCTTCACGCTCGGCTAGAGGATGCAAATTTCTTCTTTACACAAGATCGCCAGCGGCGATTAGAGGAATATCGGGATGACCTGAAGGGCATTGTATTCCGCCAAGGCCTTGGCACCATGTACGACAAATCGGAGCGTATGGAAAAGCTTGCCGCTGCCCTTGCAAAGGAGCTGAAAATTGATCCTCAGACCGCGACGCGCGCTGCTCGTCTTGCCAAGGCGGACCTTGTCACCGGAATGGTGAAAGAGTTCCCAGAACTCCAAGGGGTGATCGGCCGTGAATATGCAAAACTTGATAAAGAATCAGAAGAAGCTGCCAATGCGATAGCAGAGCATTACCAGCCTAAAGGTCGAGACGATGCACTGCCGAGGAGTGAATACGGAGCAGTCCTAGTCCTTGCTGACAGGCTGGATACCATGGCGGGATTCTTTGGTGCAGGCATGAAACCGAGCGGCTCTGGCGACCCCTTTGGACTGAGACGAGGGGCATTCGGCATACTGCGTCTCCTTGTAGATAGGAGCTGGGACTTAGATTTGCGAGAATGGCTGCGGCGTGCCCACAATGGCTATGGGGAATTACTGCCACAGGGGGACAGCGCAGAGGCATCTGTGGAAAGGGCACTTAATTTCATTATGAGGCGCCTGATCGGGTTGTATCAAGAACAAAGGATGTCAAAAGATGTTTTCACCGTGGTGGATGATCTGAAGATTGGCCGCCCTCTAAATATGATCAAAAGAGTACAGGCGGTGCAGAGATTTAGCCTGCTGGCCCAGGCGGAGGCACTCTCCATTGCCTACAAGCGGGCATCTAATATTCTTTCCAAGCAGGCAGAGAAAATGGAAATCCCACAAGCGGTGGTTCAAGACCTTCTGTCGGAAAATACAGAGAGAGAGCTTTTTAGTGCGATTGCAGTCAAACGGAGAGAAATTGACCCACTCCTGAAGCAGGAGAAGTACATTGAATCTTTAAGGTCTCTTGCTTCGCTCAAGCCATTGGTGGATTCTTTCTTTGATGAAGTGCTGGTAATGTCCGACAATCAGGCACTGAGAAATAATAGACTGGCATTGCTGCAGTCCTTGTGCAGGCTTTTCTCTGATGTTGCGGGCATCCCCTCGGTTGATGCCGAGAAGGCGAAGTTGGACAGAGGATTTTTTGAATATGACACGGACCTGCAAGGCACAGAAGACAAACTCTATTATGACATAAGGGATACCGATAATCCTCAGTTGCTAGAAGCAAAAAACCTTTGTCTTGATCTTTGGAAGAGATTTGAACCCTTTGCCGACAGTAATTTCAAGAGTGATCTTAAAAAGAATTTCCATGCAAGGTTTTGGGAAATGTATTTATCGGCCATTCTTATAGATAAAGGCTTTCAGCTCGTACCCCGCAGGGATAGGGTCCTTGGTAAGGATAAGAATGAGGGACCCGATATCCTGATTTCTGAAAATGGACAGAAAATATGGATTGAAACAACAGGCTCTAATCCTGCAAAGAGAAGGGAGGTTCCTAAACCGAATGCTAAGGAAGGGCACCCTGATGGATCTGAAGAGCGACTCAGTGTTGAAGACATTCTGCCTATATATGAAAAGATAATCAAAGACAAATTGCACAAATACAGGGGCTATGTTGAACAGGGAATAATAAAAGAAGACCAATCTTTTATTATCGCAATAAATGAGGGCCGAAACTATAGTGCGATACACCGACATTTTATTTCAGAAATGCCAGAAATGGTTATAAGGTTACTGGATAAAGATCATAAGGGTATTAGCGGAATATTATTTTCTGCGTGTGATTGTTTTTGGTATCCCGAACGATTTGGCAACGATTTCGTATTTGTACATAATCACAGGGCATCCAATCCGATAGCGCATCGCTATTTTAAGATCGGAGTAGAATTCACGGGACAGATGTCGGGTGACGGCAGCGATTCCGAATACTATCAATACTACGATTGGAGAAAAACTAGAACATGATGTGCGGCTCCTCTTGTATAGCATATAGATAAAAATGCTCAGCCGGCATGGGAAAGATTGGAACCGGGAAGAGGTGCTGATAGCTTTTAATCTGTATTGCCGTATTCCTTTTGGAAAAATCCATGCCGGGAATCAGGAAATACAAAAAGTGGCCTCTTTATTGGGGCGCACACCTGCTTCTCTGGCCAAGAAGATGTTCAACTTGGCGCATCATGACCCCGAGCAGATCAAGATAGGAATCACAGGACTCGCTCATGGAAGCAAAGTGGAGAAGGAAGTATGGGATGAATTTCGCAAGCTGCCCACCGCCCTCCTTGCTAAGAGCGAGGCCCTTTTAAAGCACCTGCCAAAATGGTCAATTTCAGAGCCAGACACTATCCGGCCAATAGAAGGCAGAGAGGCGGAGAGAATAATCAACACAAGGATAGGCCAGGATTTATTTCGGTCGGCGGTTCTTGCCTCCTACGACAATAAATGCTGTATCACTGGCATACCCGTTCCAGCACTACTCAATGCAAGCCATATCATGCCTTGGAGCGAACATCGGGAGCAGCGTCTAAATCCCAGCAATGGGCTTGCCCTCAATACGCTGCACGACCGAGCTTTTGACAAAGGGCTCATCACGGTCACCCCGGATTATCGGGTCAAGGTATCGGAGGAGCTGCGAGAGAAAGTAAAAAAAGAGCCCAAGAAACTGGACTTCATCAATAAATATGATGGCAAGCGCATAGCCATCCCAGATAGATTTTCCCCTGACAAGAAGTTTTTAGAGTACCATTCCAGCCATATATTCAGGTGAGCTGCAGGTTCTTCTATTTTTTAGATAGGTGGGGATATAATCGGGGAACCATTTACTTGGCTAACCTATTTTGCTATTGCTGGTACTGGGAGGCTCTCATGAGGAAAGATGAAAAGACTAGATTATTGACACAGCTGGGTGAACTTGCCGAACGATTGCAAGCTGAGGCTAAGAAAGTGCAAGAAATGCGAAGGGGGATTGATAAGAGCAGTCCGCCTACAGCAGGGAAATCCCAACGTCCTCCCCAACAGCCTCCCCAACGTCCTCCCCAACAGCCTCCCCAACGTCCTCCCCAACGTCCTCCCCAACAGCCTCCCCAACGTCCTCCCCAATAGCCTCCTCAACGTCCTCCCCAACGTCCTGTAGTTACTTTTCCTGATGGGCAAAGCATTGCCCGTGAAACGGCAGTATCTACTTTTGTGGAGTCCATTGAAAAAATAGGGATTGAAAAGGTGGCGGGATTAGGAATTAAAAGAGGTAGGCTTCGGGTATCATCTACTCGCCCAGAAACTGCTAAGCTCAAAGATTATCGCAAGTTCGGACGATACTGGGTTTATAAACGTACTGATACCCCTGCTAAAGCAGAGGGCCTTAAGAAAATAGCTGAGCAAATAGGGTGGGGGATAAAAGTGGACCTAGAGGAAAAATAGATTTTTCTAAATTCGGTTGGTAAAATCTTTGTATCTCTGACTCAAAAAGTCTTGGTCTGGCCAGGCCACTTTTCTGGCCGGTAAGATGATGGAAGAGCGGTGAAGGTCTTTCAGTCCATACTGCAGCATGGGGCCGTCCCTTTCCATTAGGATATCTTTCTTGACTTCAACTTGAAAGTCAGGTGTTATGCCAATCAAAAAGTTGTCAAACGCGGCATGATGGAGCTTACAGAGCGAAATGCCGTTATTGACGGTAATGTTGCCCTTTTCGGCAGCCGGGATTATATGGGCGGCATCCAGAAGCTCTTTGTGGCGCAATTTGCACAGTGCACATTGTTCCCGATAGGCCTTTAAGACTTTTTCTCTGAAGATATGCTGGCGCAGACGAATGCGAGTTTTCCTCGTGATATACATTTGCCTGGATTGGCCATCGTCATGGATCGCATTTTCCCCGACGGTTTCCGCCTCGTCAGCCACCACGGTGAATTCCTGCTTGCCGGGATTGTCGGCGATTATATAAACTGGCCAAATCGCCAAGTACTTGCCCGCCACGACTCCATGAAAATAGATCAGCGGAAAACGCTTTTCCATTGCTTTTCTTAGCCCTATATTGTGGGAGTGCTGAGGGTCCTTGCCGAGATATTTGTATAAGATGACATCTTCTTTTGTGATTACATCCTTATAGGCATTGCTGGGAGCAGTAGTTATGGATAGCGGGATTCCTAGGATCTTGGGGGTGAAAATTCCCTGATGTGCCACAAGGTGCACACGCTTGCCCGAAAATTCAAATCCCTGCTGCAACAGGCCTCTCGGCAGAACATCTCCGTAGATTTTTACCTGCTCCGACAGCCACTCAAAAGCTGCGAGCCTTACACGAAAATCAAGCTTATTGTCCACAGCGCACAGCAGGGGGCATCAGTGCCTCGCTCACCTTCTCCAGAACGCCGGTGTAAGCAGCACAAACACGGACAGGATCTCCAGCCTGCCGAGGATCATGCTGGCACTGAGTATCCACTTCGCGGGGCTGGTGATGTCGCCGTAGTTCTCTGCTACCTGTCCCAGTCCCGGGCCTAGGTTGTTGATGGTGGCAGACACTGCGTAGAATGCGGTGGTGAAATCCAGCCCGGTCAGCAGCAGTCCCATC
Organism: Gammaproteobacteria bacterium; assembly: GCA_965205525.1. Taxonomy (GTDB): domain Bacteria; phylum Pseudomonadota; class Gammaproteobacteria; order JABABF01; family JABABF01. The sequence continues at coordinate 1,853,230 of OZ242171.1, read as the reverse complement.
AGCAGGGCAAAATAAGAGACCAGATAGACGGCGAGGAAACCCCACACCGCGTGCAGCACCCTGTCCGGCACCGCCTTGTGTCCGATTTTTACCGGTCGCACCGCATTGGGATGCAGCAGGAAATGCAGCTCGCGCAGGCCCTGCTGGCGGATAAGCAGCAGACGAATGACCTTGATGCCGCCGCCGGTGGAGCCGGCGCAGGTGCCGACAAAGGCAAAACAGAACAGAAATAAGGGCAGAAAGCCCGGCCAGGCAGCGAAGGGCGCACTGGCGTAGCCGGTGGTGGTGGCGATGGAAACGGCTTGAAACACGCCGTGCAGCAGGCTGTCGCCGACGCTGTACATATTCAGGAGCAGCAGTGTTGCCGAAGCCACCAGTGCGGCGCATGCCAGCAGCAGCAGGTACATGCGACATTCGGGGTCGTGCAGGTAGCGGACTGAGCTGCGCAGATTCAGCGCCTGAAAGTGCAGTGCGAAGTTGATGCCGGAGATGATCATGAAAAAACAGGCTACCAGCAGCACCGCGGGGCGGTCTGCAAAAAACCCGAAGCTCGCATCGTGGGTAGAGAAGCCGCCGATAGCTACCGTGGTCAGGCCATGACAGATGGCATCAAAGCTTCCCATGCCGGCCACACGGTAGCTCAGGGCGCATGCGATGGTCAGAAAGCAGTAGATCAGAAATAGTATGCGCGCTGTGCCGGTGATGCGCGGTGTCAGCTTGTGCTCGCGCACCGGCCCCGGCACCTCAGCCCGGTACAGCTGCATGCCGCCGATGCCCAGCATGGGCAGAACGGCCACTGCGATAACTACCAGGCCGATGCCGCCCAGCCATTGCAGGGACTGGCGGTACAGCAGCAGCGAGCGGGGCAGATCGTCCAGGCCGCTGAGGACCGTGGCCCCGGTGGTGGTGAGACCGGACATCGCTTCAAACAGCGCATCCGTCACCGACAGGCCGAGGGGCTTGAACAGTAGAAAGGGCAGCGCACCGAAGGCGCTCAGTCCGACCCAGAACAGGGCGGTGAGCAGAAACACCTCCCGCAGAGTGCAGTCTAGTGCGCGCCTCCGCCAGGGCATCGCCAGGGCCAGACCGGTGCCGAGCACGATGACCAGCGACAGCAGGAAGACAAGCGCGGCGCCGCTGTTCTCCCCTTCCACGAGCGCCAGTGCCAGGGGCGGCAGAAAAATCGGGCTGAACAGCAGCAGGATCAGACCGAAGCCGTGGAGAACAGGGGTGGCGTGCATGGCGGTCAGAAGACGTTGAAGTCGGCTTGGAAAAGAGTTTCCACTTTGCCGATACCACTGCGGTCGGTCAGGAACAGGATGAGATGGTCGTCGGTTGCGATGCGTATATCCCGGTGGGCGATGATGACCTCTTCACCCCGCACGATGGCGCCGATGGTGGCCGTCTCCGGAATGGGCAGATCTGCGATGGTCTTGCCCACCACCTGGGAGCTGCGGTAGTCGCCGTGCACCACCAATTCCATCGCCTCGGCGGCATCGCGCCTAAGAGAATGCACCGTGCTGAGATCGCCCCTGCGCACATGGGTGAGAATGCTGCTGATGGTGAATTGACGAGGCGACAGGGCGATATCAATCTCCTCTCCGTGCAGCAAGTCCACGTGGCCGATGTCGTTGATGATGGTGATGACCTTTCGCACACCCAGATTCTTCGCTATCAGCGAGGACATAATGTTGACAGCGTCGTTGTTGGTCAGTGCGCAGAACACGTCCGCGGTGCCGATATTCTCCTGCAGCAGCAGCTCCCGATCGGTTGCGCTGCCGTGCAGCACCACAGCCCGGTCCAAGGTCTCGGACAGCTGCTCGCAGCGTTCGAGCAGCGGCTCCACCACCGTGACCTGGTGATCCTTTTCAATGGCGGCGGCCAGCCGCTCACCGATATTGCCGCCGCCGCCGATGATGATGCGGCGGCTCGGCGGGTCCATCGGGTGCAGCGCGTGCAGCAGCGGGCGAATGTGCTGCTGAGCGGCGATAAAAAACACCTCATCCCCGGCGGCCACCGCCGTATCCCCCTGAGGCACAATGGCCTGGCCGCTGCGGAAGATGGCCGCCACCCGTCCGTCTGTGCCATTCGGCATATAGTGCGGCAGATCGCGCAGCTCGTGACCGGACAGTGGGCTGTCCGGCAGCACTCGCACAGCCACCAGCTTCACCCGGCCGTCTGCAAAGTCCAGCACCTGCAGCGCTTCTGGAAAATCCAGCAGCCGACAGATGGCCTCGGTTACCAGCTGCTCCGGATAAATGCGCACATTCACCGGCACCGCCTTGTCGCCAAACAGGTCGTCTCGGTCCAGATAGGCCCGGGAGCGAAAACGCCCGATGCGGGTCGGCATTTGGAACAGGGTGTAGGCCACCTGGCAGGCGACGATATTTATCTCGTCGTTGCCGGTCACCGCCAGCAGCAGCTCCGCCTCCTTGGCGCCGGCATCGGCCAGCACTGCCGGATGTGCCGGATGACCGACGACGGTGCGGATGTCCAGGCGCGAGCGCAGGCTGTCTAAGCGCTCGCTGTCCGTGTCCACCAGGGTGACATCGTTCTCCCGGGCAAGGTTCTCCGCCAGTGACTCTCCCACCTGGTTGACTCCGAGAATGATGATTTTCATGGTGCTGTGCTCAGTGTCTGCGGAGGCGTGCAAAGTACAGGCCGTCGCCGCCGTCTGTCGCCGGCAGGGCCGCGCGGCCGAAAGAACAGGGCTCTCCCCAGTCCGCCTCAATGGGTTCGTGCTCTGCGTCCTGCTGCTCGCTGAGAAAGGCGGCGATTACGCCTTCGTTCTCCTCTGGTAGCAGCGAACAGGTTACATAAAGAAGCAGTCCGCCGGACTTCAGGCAGTCCCACAGCGCATCCAGCAGTGTCCGCTGTCGCTTGGCGAAGTTGGAGATGTCTCCAGCCCGGCGCAGGTAGCGGATGTCCGGGTGTCGGCGCAGTACGCCGGTGGCGGAGCAGGGGGTGTCCAGCAATATGCGGTCAAAGGGCTGCCCGTCCCACCAGTCCTTCGGCCGGGCGGCATCGGCGCAATGCAGCTGCACATGCTTCGGTGCATAAAGCCCTAGGCGTTTCAGATTTTCTTCCACCAGCTGCAGGCGCTCGGCATCGGTGTCTACAGCTACCGCTGCGGCGAGCTCCGGCTGCTGCTCTAGGAGGTGCGCCGTCTTGCCCCCCGGCGCCGCGCAGGCATCCAGCAGGCGCTCGCCGGACCGAGGTGCGAGAAGGGGTGCGGCGAGCTGAGCGGATTCGTCTTGCACACTGACCAGGCCCCGGTCAAAATCCGGCGCATCAGTAATTTCTAATCCCTGCGCCAGGCGCAGGCCATGCGGCGCATGCTGGCAGAGGGAAGAGCGGATGCCAGCTTCCTGCAATTGTGCCATATAGCGCTCCCGTTCACAGCGCTGCTGATTGACCCGCAGGGTCATCGGCGGCGGCTGTGCCGCTGCCTCGGCAATGGCTTGGTACTGCGCCGGCCAGCGGGCTTGCAGCTGCCCGGCCATCCACTCGGGCAGTCCATCCCGCCGGTGGGGCGCCAGGGATTCCACCAGCTCTGCCCGCCGCTCCAGGTAGCGGCGCAGCACGGCGTTGACCAGCCCAGCGGCCCAGGGCTTGCCCAGGGTGCGGCAGGCGGCGACCGTTTCGTGCAGGGCGGCGTGGTCGGGAATGCGGGTGTGCTCCAGCTGATGACAGCCGATGAGAAGCAGGGCCAGTATCTCTCCGTCCTGGGATTTCAAAGGCTTGTTCAGCAGAGGAGCCAGCAGCCCCTCAAAGCGCGGTCCCCGCCGCAATGCGCCGTAGCACAGTTCCCGCACCAGGCCCCGCTCCCGGGGACTGGCAGTTTTCTCTGCCCGGGGCAGTGCGTCTTTTAAAGAGCGATGGCTGCGAAGCACCTCGCATACGGCGCGGGCGGCGGCGGCGCGGGCATTGCTCACGGTGCGGCGGCAAAGCGCATGCCGGAAGCAAAGCGGCCGGGAAAGCCGTTCAGAAGGTTCCGGGCGGACAAGGGGCGGCCTCCCGGCAGCTGCAAGTCCAGCAGTTTCAGGCAGCCGCTTTTGCAGGCCACGGAGATGCCCTCCGGTGCGGCTTCCAGGATCGTCCCCGGCGGGGCAATCCCCTCCCCTGCCGCTGGCACTGCCCGGACGCGAAGAATTTTCACGGTCTGCCCGTTGAGGATCCCCCGTGCGCTTGGAGCGGGATGAAGGGCGCGCGCCAGACGCGCCAGCACCGCCGCCTCCTGCTGCCAATCCAAAAAGGTTTCCTCCTTGCTGATTTTCGGAGCTGTGCAGCTCAGGGCTTCTGCTTGAGGGAACTTTCTGGCAGTTCCCTCCCGCAGCTGCCCCAGCACCTGAATAAGGGCGGGCGGTCCCTGCTCGGCGAGCTTCTGTTCCAAGCTGCCGGCAGTGTCCTCCTCTCCGATGGGCCAGCGCTCCTGGTACAGGATGTCGCCGGTATCAAACTCCCGGTCCAGCAGCATGATGCTGAGGCCGGTCTCCCGGTCGCCGGCGGCGATAGCCCGGGGGATGGGCGCTGCGCCGCGCCAGCGAGGCAGCAGGGAGGCGTGCACATTGATGCAGCCTAAGCGGGGGATGGCCAGCGCATCCGGCGGCAGCAGCATGCCGTAGGCCACCACCGCCATCAGGTCCGGTCCGCGGGCGGCGATGCTATTGCAGACGGCGGCGTCCCAGGTATCCGGCTGCACCAGGGGCAGCCCGGTCTGTTCCGCCAGTACTTTTACCGGGCTGGGCCGCAGACGCTGTCCGCGCCCCGTCGGCCGGTCAGGGCGGGCGCAGACGCCGACAACTCGGCATAGCTCGCTGTCTAGAAGCGCCTGAAGATGAACGGCGGCAATCTGGGGAGTGCCGGCAAAGAAGATTTTGAGGGGCTCTGCCATCACCATGTTTTCACGGCCACCGCCCCTGCCCCCGGAGCGGCGACGGCTGTCCCTCGGCATGGGCGGGTTGAGGGCGTGTTTGGAAGTTCGTGTGCTCGGTTATGTGCGTTTGGAAGATTTTGTTAGTTTTTCGCGAATGCTCTGTCGTTTCATGCCGGAGAGATAATCCACGAATAACTTGCCATTGAGATGATCAATTTCGTGCTGAATGCATACTGCGAGCAAGCCTTCCGGGCGCAGCGTGAAGGACTTGCCGTCTCGGTCCAGAGCTTCTACAGAAATCTGCTCTGGCCGCTCTACCTCTTCGTAGAAGCCCGGCACCGACAGACAGCCCTCTTGGGTTTCCACCAGCTGACCTTCTTCCACTGTCACCTTGGGGTTGATAAACACGCGGGGCTCATTCCGATCGCTGGAAACATCAGTGACGATGACCTGCTTGTGCACATTCACCTGGGTGGCGGCCAAGCCGATGCCCTCCTCCTCGTACATGGTTTCCAGCATATCGTCCGTCAGGCGGCGAATTTCATCATCCACCTCTCCCACTGGCAGAGCTTTTGTGCGCAGCCGCGGGTCCGGAAAGATAAGTATGTTCAGAACAGACATGACTTTCCACAGAATACAAAGAGTTGCTGCATGGGGGACAGATTGTAGCGAATTCTGCAATAAAGTCCACGGCGGAAGGGGTTCTCCCGCAGTCCAAGTAAAAGGGTATTTGCTATATTTCTGAAAGGCTGATGGCGGTGATTTTGAGCCGGTTTTGGGATAGAAAGGGACCGGCAGAGTGATGGAAGGCGGTCTGCAGCTTTCGGCTACAATACCGCAGATTTCCATTCCACCCTGAAGCGGGTGCAGCCTGGCATCAACCATGGAAATGCCTGCGGCTAAAATCGGAAACCAGCACCTGTCAAGAATGATAGCGTTTAGTCCGATCTGAATGCCGCATAACAAGCACACGGACCGTCAAGACCGCCATTATCAGTTAGAGCGCCATGCAACAGAGCAAATTCAACTGGATCACCAATTTTATATGGGGCATCGCCGACACGACGCTGAGAGATGTTTCCAATAAGGGCAAGTACCGTGATGTGATCCTGCCGATGGCCGTGCTGCGGCGCTTTGATGTCGTGCTGGAGAAAAGGAAGAAAGCGGTTCTGAACAAAAAAGCCTCGCTGGATAAGGCGCGCGTGGTTAAACAGGAAAAGGCACTGCGCAAGGCCGCCGGGCAAGCCTTCTATAACACCTCAAAGTTTACGCTGCGCGACCTGCATGCGCGCGACAGACAAGCGCAGCTCAAAGCCGACTTTGAAAACTATCTGGATGGCTTCTCGCAAAATGTGCAGGACATCCTGGACAATTTTGAGTTCCGCAATCAGATCCCCAAGCTTGTTAAAGCGGATGCGCTGGGTACGCTTATTGAAAAATTCCTTTCACCGGACATCAATCTGGGCCCAACCCCGGTTCTCAACGGCGACGGCTCGGTTAAACATCCGGGCCTTGATAATCACGCCATGGGCACGATTTTTGAAGAACTGGTCCGCCGTTTCAACGAAGAAAACAACGAAGAAGCGGGCGAGCACTGGACCCCGCGCGATGCTGTTGAACTGATGGCCCGCTTGATCTTTCTGCCCATTGCCGATGGCATTAAATCCAGCACCTATTTGCTGTACGACGGCGCCTGCGGCACCGGCGGTATGCTGACCGTGGCCGAGGAAACGCTGCGAAGTCTGGCTAAAGAGCGCAACAAGCAGGTGTCCATCCATCTCTACGGCCAGGAAATTAACGCCGAGACCTACGCCATCTGCAAAGCCGACCTGCTGCTCAAGGGCGAGGGCGAGGCGGCAGACAATATCGTCGGCGGCTCCGAGCATTCCACGCTTTCCAATGATGCCTTCAAATCACATGAGTTTGACTTCATGCTCAGCAATCCACCGTACGGCAAAGACTGGAAAGTCGATTTGGAACGCATGCGCGGCAAGCGCGGCCTCAGCGATCCGCCCTTTATGGTTCAGCACAACGGCGATAATGCGTATTCGCTGGTCACCCGATCCAGCGACGGCCAGATGCTTTTCCTCGCCAACATGCTGTCAAAGATGAAGCGGGGGACAAAACTCGGCAGCCGTATCGCCGAGGTACACAACGGCAGCTCACTCTTCACCGGCGACGCCGGCAGCGGCGAGAGCAACATCCGCCGCTGGATCATTGAGAACGACTGGCTGGAGGCCATCGTCGCCCTGCCGCTCAACCTGTTTTACAACACCGGCATCGCCACCTACATCTGGGTGCTCACCAACCGCAAACCCGAACACCGCCAGGGCAAAGTGCAGCTGATTGACGCCACCGAGTGGTGCCGGCCACTACGCAAAAACCTGGGCAAGAAGAACTGCGAACTCGGCAAAGCCGATATTAAACGCATCTGCACTGCCTTTCTCGCCTTCAAGAAGACGAAGAAGAGCAAGATCTTCAATAACGCCGCTTTCGGCTACTGGAAAGTCACCGTAGAGCGGCCGCTGCGTATTGAGGGTATTGATCCCGACCGCGCCTACAAGGCTGCCGAGATCAAGAAACTCAAGGAGGAAGGCATCCGCAGTGAGGACGCTCAGCCGGTTATCAAGGAGATCCATAAGCAGGGCACCGTGCCCAACCCGCTGCACGGTCTGTTTGCAGCTGCTATCAACGGCAAGCCTGCCGTTGTAGAGTATGAACCCGACACCGACCTGCGCGACACCGAGCAGATTCCGCTACTGGAAAAGGGCGGCATTGAGGCCTTTCTCAAGCGCGAAGTGCTGCCCTATGCTGCTGATGCCTGGTATGTTGAGAATAGAGTCAAGATTGGTTATGAGATCAGTTTTACTCGCCACTTCTATAAGCCGCAGCCGATGCGGACACTGGAGGAAATCCGGGAGGATATTCTAGCGCTGGAGGGCGAAACCGAGGGACTGCTGGGCGAGATAATCAAGCAAGCCGATACGTGATAGGCTGCCAAGCCAATTTATCATCCGCCGGATTCCAGGGATCGGGCACTGCATTAATGGTTGTATCTCTTATTACTGTCGCATACTAAACACACCGTTGCATAAGAGCATGAAACCATGTTATACTGAACGCAGCGTTTAATATAAGGACAAAATCCTTCCATAGTAAACGCTCCGTATCATGAGCACTGAATCTGCCAGCACCCCTGATCTCCAGTACCGGGCTGGCCGCTACCAGCGTCGGCAGCATGGCTATCGTGCATTTATCCCGCAGCCGCTGCCGCCCAATCCCCCGATCCGTATTGAGGGCGAATTCCAGCGGCTCCTGTCCCAGGCCGACCGGGCTTTGGGACGTCTTGATGGCTCCATCCGGACTCTCCCCAACCCCGACCTTTTCGTCTTTATGTATATCCGTAAAGAGGCCGTGCTTTCCAGTAAGATCGAGGGCACTCAAAGCTCTCTGCAAGATGTCCTGGCCGCCGAGTCCAATATCCTTACGCCGGATCAGCCCCGTGACGTAGATGAAGTCGTCAACTATGTGCGGGCGATGAACCATGGCCTTGAACGCCTGCGGGAACTGCCGCTGTGCATCCGCCTGTTTCTCGAAATCCATAAGTGCCTTCTGGTCGGGGTACGCGGCAGCCGCTTGACGCCCGGCGAGCTGCGCCGCTCGCAAAACTGGATCGGCCCACAGGGCTGTACCTTGCAGGAAGCCGCCTTCGTGCCGCCGCCGCCCGAGGAGGTTGCGCCCGCACTCGGCGCACTGGAGAAGTTCCTGAACGTTCCCAATGACCTGCCCGCGCTCGTGCAGATCGGCCTTGCCCATGCGCAGTTTGAAACCATCCACCCGTTCCTTGACGGCAATGGGCGCATCGGGCGCCTGCTGATCACCTTTTTCCTCTGCCAGCAGGAAATCCTGCAGCGTCCCGTTCTATACCTCTCCCATTATTTCAAGCAGAATCGCGACGAATACTATCGGCGGCTGCAAGCCGTGCGTGATCAGGGAGACTGGGAGGGTTGGCTCGAATTCTTTGTCAATGGCATTCTCAGTGTCAGCCGCGAAGCTGCCGAGACTGCCCGTAAAATCCTGGCTTTGCGCGAGGACCACCGCCAGCGCATCACCGAGGGGTTCGGGCGAGCGTCCGGTAACGGCCACCGTATTCTGGAACGTCTCTACCAGCGTCCTGTTTTCAAAGTAACTGAAATTGATCAGTTTTTGGGGATCACCTACTCCGGAGCCAACAGCCTCATCTCCCGCCTCACCCAGATCGGGCTTTTGCAGGAAATCACAGGGCAGAAGCGTCACCGTGTGTTCCGCTATGCCCCTTACCTCGACCTCTTCAGCGACACCCAGCGCCCGCTGCCATGAACAACTTCCCGCCATATCCCAGCTGCCAGAACCCTGGCATCAAGTGGTGTTGGAAGGCCGGGGTATTGGGAGTCACTGTCGATGGCAAACTTGATGTGATGGCGCTGGAGAAAGCGGTGGAATGGAAGAAATCATATAAAAGCAAGATAATATGGGCAAAGTTGTGCTGTTTAGATTGGATATTCAAAATAATCAAGATTACTGTATATAAACTAACCCAAAATCTTTGCTGTAACCAGTAATTGAAGGGAAAATTGTGAGTAAAGAAACTTTCAAGAAATTAATGATTGGAGTAGGTTCCACAGTATTTGGAGGTATTGCTCTGCTATATGGTGCAGAGTGGATTATCAAACTTTTTTTGTGGTTTCAGCCTTTCATTCTATGGTGTTGGAATTTTTTGATTTCATCTCATTCTCTGCCCGGTTGGGTTTTGCTGATTGTTTTTCTGTTTTCTGTTTTATTTATTATTGTTGTAGTGATTTATTTTTTGGCAAAGATCAATAAACTCAAATATCTGTCGTATGTGGAAGATAAAATGTTTGGGGCAACATGGCGGTGGCAGTGGATGGACAGTGAGGGGATGTACAAGGAACCGTTTAATATTTTGTGCTATTGTCCTAACTGCGACACAAAGTTAGTTTATCATTATAGTAGTGGGAAAACTTACTTTATATGTGAGAAGTGCAACACTCCTGTTATAATCGATCCGAACATAACAGAACACTCATTGATAGATAGAGTCAAGCGTGAGATTGAGAGAAAGGTCAGGGCTAAACATAAAAAAATCACCACATTTGAATGATAAAGAATTACCCATGATTGCTCATCTTAAACTCTACTTCTACAAGCCGCAGCCAATGCGCTCAGTGGAAGAAATCCGCGCCGACATCCTGGCACTGGAGCAGGAGACTGAGGGGCTGCTAGGCGAAATATTCGCAGGTAACAAGATGCCTCTTATGCGAAATACCGCCTTCACAGGGACAAATATAGTTCCCTATAGTCAAGGTTATCCTTACTATGAAGCATCCTAGTGACATAACAGAAAGGAATACCTATATGCAAAAAATAAAACTCACCTATGAATGGGAACTTGGCGATAAAATTGGTAGCGGCGGCTTTGGCACGGTCTATACTGCTAAATCTCCGCTTTGCGAGTGCGCCGTTGCAAAAATTGTTCCTAAATCGCCCAGCGCAAATCGCGAGCTTCTATTCATTAGTAATAATGATTTAAACGGTGTACAGAACGTTATCCCAGTAATTGATAGAGGCGAGACTGATAACGATTTTGTGCTGATAATGCCAAGGGCTGAAAAGTCTCTCCGGCAATATCTTAATGAGACAACTAATCAGTTCTGTTTCCCCAAAGTGGTAGAAATCCTATCTGACATTGCTACAGGGCTGGTGGATATTGAGAAAAAAGAAATAATTCATCGAGATATTAAGCCAGAGAATGTATTATTACTCAACGATCACTGGTGCTTAGCCGACTTCGGGATATCACGTTATGCCGAATCGACCACCGCACCGGATACGAGGAAGTTTGCGCTTTCACCAAGTTATGCTGCTCCTGAACGTTGGCGTAACGAACGTGCAAGCATTGCAACGGACATATACTCTCTTGGTATCATCGCTTACGAGTTATTGTCTGAGTCTCCACCCTTCACTGGACCCATGTATGAAGACTTCCGAGAGCAGCACTTGCAAAATAACCCACAGCCTCTATCCAATGTACCACCAGCCATGGAAGCATTAGTTAATGAATGCCTTTACAAGCACGCTAAAGCGCGCCCAAGTCCAACGGCCGTACTGCACAGGTTAGAAAAAATCGGAACGGATAAACCCCTAGAGGGGCTTGCAAAACTTGAGGAAGCCAACCTTGCCGAGGTAACGAGAAAAGGGGAGAGTTCCCTTCGACAATCAAAACAGATATCCGAAGCCAAACAACGAAAAGAGCTTTTTAGCATCGCAAGCGAGGAGTTAATTAAATTTACAGATAGCCTACAGGAGCAGATTATTCAGGCAGCCTCCGCTGCTACACCTAAGGTCAATTCAAATGGATGGATCATACAACTTGGGCAAGCGCGACTTGAATTTAAGGAAGCCGCGATGGCTTTACAACATTCTTACATTCCTAATTTCGATGTGATCGCTTATGCTTCTTTGCTTCTACACACTCCGCCTTCGAATGGATACAAAGGGCGAAGCCATTCTTTCTGGTATGCTGATGCACAGGAATCTGAGCGTTATCAGTGGTTTGAAACAGCGTTTATGGTGAGCCCGTTAATACCGAAAATACGGAAGCGTTTATCTCAAGATCCATTTGTTCAAAATCCATTTGCCCTGAGTCCTAATAAGAATTCAGCTGAAGCAGTGCGTCCTGGAATGGGAAAATTCCAAGTTGCATGGCCATTTACGCCTTTGATTGCCGGAGATTTGGATGAGTTCATCAATCGGTGGACAGGATGGTTTGCTGATGCCGCAAATGGTCAACTTCGCCGTTCCCAGCCAGAACTCCCAACAGAAGGGAGTTGGAGAAGATAGTCAATTTAGTCAAATTCACTGTGGTATGGGGGGAAAGCAAAGCCTAATCAGATGATTGGCACCGTTTCATTATGATTACAGAATTTCATTCTTATCCTAAAATGAAGGACTCCAGCGTGGAGTGGCTGGGAGAGGTGCCAGAGCATTGGGATGTTGTCGCTGTCAAGAGGCACTACTCAATTCAGCTTGGCAAGATGTTGCAGACACGTCCAAACCAACCAACAGATATTGAGGTGCCTTACCTAAAGGCACAACATGTACAGTGGTTTTCCGTCCGCACAGTAGATGCACCGATGATGTGGGCAAGCCCTAGCGACGTTGAACAGTTTGGCGTACGGAAAGGGGATCTCCTCGTCTGCGAAGGTGGAGAAGGGGGACGATGTGGTTTAATCAAAGAAATAAAACCAAACTACATCATTCAAAATGCGTTACATCGAGTAAGAGTAACGAATAGTTGCAGAAATGATTATCTACAGTATGTGATGAGTGCCGTGGCATCAATCGGCTGGTTTGATGCTATTAGTAGCAAAGCTACTATTGCCCATTTTACAAGAGAGAAATTCGGTTCATTAAATATTCCTCTCCCACATCTCCCTGAACAAACCGCCATTGTCCGTTATCTTGATTATTTCGACCGGCGGATTCGGCGTTATATTCGTGCAAAGGAGAAGTTGATCAAGCTGTTGGAGGAGCAGAAACAGGTCGTCATTCATCGTGCTGTTACTCGTGGACTTGATCCTGATGTTCCGCTCAAATCCTCCGGTGTTGAGTGGCTGGGGGAGGTGCCGGAGCATTGGGATGTAACCAGACTTGGCTGCATGGGGAGATTGCTGAAAGGTAGTGGTGGAAATAAAGAGGATGAGGTATCAAATGGCGTTCCTTGTATTCGATATGGCGACCTTTATACACAATACAAATTTTTTATTAGCAAGAGTCGTTCATTTGTTACTCCTGAAAAGGCTACCGCTTATACTCCCATTCTTTATGGAGATGTCCTTTTTACCGGGTCGGGTGAAACGATAGAGGAAATAGGAAAATCGGCCGTAAACCTCATTAAATCGGAAGCATGTTGTGGCGGTGATGTTCTTATATTTCGCCCCTATCGTGAGGCAGTGCCTCGATTCTTGGGATATGCAACAGACTGCACTCAAGCAGCACATCAAAAGGCACGCATGGGGCGTGGATTTACTGTGATGCATATTTACAGGAAGCAGCTCAAGTATTTATGGCTTCCCATACCACCCCTCCCCGAACAAACCGCCATTGTCGAATATCTTGACAAAGCAACCGCCGACATAGACTCTGCCATCACCCGCGCCCGTAGCGGAATCGACCTGTTGAAAGAATACCGCACCCGCCTGATCGCCGACGTGGTTACCGGCAAACTTGACGTGCGTGAAGCGGCGGCGGCGTTGCCCGATGAGCCGGCGCTGCTATCGGACTAGTGCGGGCCGAGTGCAGGCGGCATTGCCCATGAATTCGATCAGATACACGCTCCAGACATTCAGATAGCGGATTTTGTTGCGGGATATATCCGCTTTCCGTCGGCACCGGGAAGTGCAATGGCTCTGCATTTATCCTTCGGTGCCGGGCACGTTATAATCACCCTGACGATGCCGTGTTCGCCAACCGGAATACATCATATTATTGATTTGAATACTTTAGAGCAGGAATCGGGGCAGCGCCATGCTTATTGTTAAACCCTATGGCAGAAGCGCCATAACCAAACTCGCTTCGGGGGAACCTCGCAGAGTGCTGCGTAAACGCGATGGTAGTGCTGACCATGATTTCGAGAAATTCTGCCGGGAAGACCCCGATCTGGTTCTTGCCCAATGGATTTCTGTTGTCGATAAAATTGCCTGCAAACCATCCGGCCAAGGCAAAGCGTCAAAGGCCCAGCGCCAGTTTCGCCAAAGGATTGGCGAAGTGCTCTGGCCATATCTGACTTCAAAGGGGATATTGTCGCCGGAGTTGGAGCAGAAACCGGAGTTGGAGCAGAAATTCTGGTCAAAGGTTCATCCATATCCGGACGAGCCTAATGACAAGGATAGGCCCAGGAAAGACAAACCGGTAGTGACTAAATTGCACCCGAAAAAGACCGGTGGCGGGGGCAAACTAGAGGGCAACTGGTACAAACGTTTTCTGGGCGATGCGAAACCCGATAAAGCGGATCTCAGCGATCTGCCGGACAAAATCTTTGAGCATCTGTATGAAACAGAATACCGAATTGAGCCCACCCTCCCGAACAAATCCAAAGGCCTGATCGCCGCACGCGCAGAGTCAATTTCCGGTAACCTGCTGCAGCCATCATCCCGGTCCAAGTGTGGCTGGGCTGAAGCCGACGAGGAAGCATACGACCGGGGCGGCAATGTCGCCGCAGAGATAAAGAAGAAGATCAGGGAGTTGGAGAAGCGGGCAAAGGGTAAGAAGCCGAAGAAGGCATTCATGCGCGAGGTCGCTCCGGTGCTGTTTGAGCAGTATGGACGGCTGTTCCGCGACGAAAATGATAAAGCGCTGTCCGCCGCCCAGGCCGGGCAAGAACATCCCGGTCTCTTTGCATTGCATCAGGCGGTGAAAGAGGTGTACAAGCGCCGCCTGTCCGGTCACAAATCTGCCCGGCATAAATCGGTTGCCAAAGTGCTGCCCGATAGCATGGGCAAGCTTTTTAGCCTAGTCCATAGCGTCCGGCAGAATGCCCGGATCGGCGATTTAATCCGAATCGGAAAGATTGCCCACTATGAAGCTGCTCCGAATACTATCGTCGATGACTGGCCGGCAGATCGTCTTGATTCCAGTCTTTATTGGACCAGCGATGGTCAGGCGGAAATCAAACGGACCGATGCGTTTGTCCGTGTCTGGCGCACGGCACTGGCGCATGCGATCCTGACTTTGACTGATTGGGCTGACCCGGAAGGCGAGGTTATCCCCGATATATTAACCAAACCCGGCAAGGAAAAAGCACTTGAAATGTTTGATAGTGCTGCTTTCAACGACAAGGCGTCAGTCCTATTTGGCAACCGAGCGCAGGGTTTGAAAAGTCTGTCGCTTGAGAAGAAAAAATCATGCTGGTTAGCTATTTACAAAGCAGTGGCACAACTCCGTCATAGCAATTTCCATTTCAAGGGGATTGACAGGTTTGTACAATCAATCAATGACGCTGCCACGGGCGATTTTCAGTCCGATGTGCTTATCGGCCTGTACAAACAGGACCGAGATGCCCGGTTGGAATATCTGGTCAAAACACTGCGGGGTGTCAAGGCAGACCGATACCTTGACAAAGAGCAATTCAACCGGCTTATTCTGGAGATAAGCGCCCGTTCACCCCGCATATTGCCGTTGCCGCGATTTCAGCGGGTGTTGATGCGTTACAGGAACGCATCCTGGTCAAAAGAATCTTCTGTTGTGAAGCTGCCTGCGCCCGGGAACCGTCAGGAAATGGAAGAGTGCCCGGCGCGTCTTTGTCGGCACGCATGCCTGAAACTGCTCTACGAGCGCGCTTTTCCGACTTGGCTCAAAGACAGAGATACAGGTGAATTGAAAAGCTGGATTGACAGGGCCGTTGAGCGCGCAACCTCGGATGCAAAAAAGATCAATAAAGATGAGTTGGCTATTGCGCGTGCTGCCCATATAGCCCATCTGCACAACGGCGACACTATTGCTACTTTTCTTGACCGTCTAGCGGCAGAGACGGCGACGGAAATCCGCGTACAGAAGGGATACGACCCTGATCCTGAAGCCGCCCGCAGAAAGTCGGCTTACCTGGACAACCTGAATTGCGACGTGATGCTCCAGGCGTTTAGCAAGTTTCTCAATGAGAAGAAATTCAAATGGCTGCTTGAACTGAAGGATGGTCAAGAGGATAAGCCGCTATATGAACTTCCTGAGCCGCCCCTGGACGAAACCGAGATACACCCATGGCAGCGTGTTCTTTACGTTATTTTGCATCTCGTCCCGGTTGGTGAAGTTTCCCGCCTGCTCCATCAGATTCAAAAGTGGAACGTTCTTACACTGAAATCCGCGAACGGGAACCGGAGTGAGCAGCCTGATTCTACACGTTCGGATGAAGCCTTTGCCCACTTGACGGATGCTGACCGTCTTTTTGAGGTGTTCACGCTTTATCTTGATATGCACGATGCCAAGTTCGAGGGCGGCGAGAGCCTGGTGAGGGGCACTGAGTTGCCTCGCTGGTTTGAATCTGAACAGGATTGCAAAAAGATTTTCCCCGAACAAGATGCGGCACTTGGTGACGCGCACCTGCCGCTTCGCGGTCTTCGGGAAATGCAGCGGTTTGGCGCCTTGAAATGTCTGGACTCGATTTTCAAAGCCCATCGGATCACAAACGAGGAGGTGTCCGAGTATTTGGAATTGAAGGAAAAGAAAGGCAAGGGCGGTGAATCGGAAATCGCTCGCGCCCAGAAGGCGCGTGAGCAGCTGCACATTGATTGGACTGATAAGCCCAAAGATTTTGACCAAAACAAGAAGCGGCGTTATTGGAATGCGCTGGCAACTGTCACTCAACACCGGCATCTTGCTAACCGTGTCTGCCTGATTGATCATGTTCAGCTTTACTATCTCCTCATGCAGATTTTGGGCAGGATGGTTGATTTTGCCGGTTCGTGGGAGCGCGATCTCTATTTCACGGTGCTTGGCCTGATGATCAAGAAAAACAAGCAGCCGGATTCAATATTCAAGCAGCAAGGGATTAAATTCCTGAAACAAGGCAGGATCGTGGATGCGCTTCGCGGAATTGATGAAGATGCAGGGCAGGAGATAAAACAGGAGATAGAACAGCTTTTTAATGTGTACTTCACTTCCGGGGCTGGCAAGACCGGCAACAGAGATAATATCCGTATCAGGAATAATTTCATGCACTTCAATATGCTTCGCTCAGGGAGAAACAGCGGCACCCTGAACCTGACAGAACTGGTAAACGACTGCCGATCACTCATGAGCTATGATCGCAAGCTGAAAAATGCGGTTTCTAAATCTGTAAAAGATTTATGTGCGCGTGAAAAGCTCGATTTGTGCTGGAAAACCGACCACAAGCATTGTCTGACCCACGCCACCGTCAGGACGAAACAGGCCCGGCACCTTAAGCCAAAATATATCAAGGAGAATCTGTGTGGAACAATCTACATAGAGATGGTTGCGGATCTTTTTGTCGGTAAAGCATGTCTCATCAAGGATGTCACTTCACAAGGATTTGATGAAGCCAAACAAGAAGAAAAGCAAAAAAAGCAGCCAAAAAAAGGAGAAAAAAGCACCAAACAAAGCGGTCGGCGAAGAAGATGAATAATATTTTCTTATTGCGAAAATCAGGATTTTCTTTATATATTAATGCGTTATCAGTTATACTGTTGGAGATGACTCCCATATGAAGGGGGACTACACCGCAGGGCTGTATTAGTATTCAGCCGGGCATGTTGGAGATGACTCCCATATGAAGGGGGACTACACCTAAATCTGAAGCCATATATGAGGGCGCAGAGTTGGAGATGACTCCCATATGAAGGGGGACTACACCTTCTTAAGTTGGCGACCCGCTCTTCGGTCAGTTGGAGATGACTCCCATATGAAGGGGGACTACACCCTCCCGCCGAACTTCTGCTTCTTGATCGCGGTTGGAGATGACTCCCATATGAAGGGGGACTACACCGCAGCCACTTGATAGCCATGATTGCAATCAGTTGGAGATGACTCCCATATGAAGGGGACTACACCGGGGACTGGAAAGTCCCCGCTCCGTTTCTGTTGCCCTCTGCGGGCCGGGAGTGTTACGGGGGAGGTTGCCGCTGAGCGGCCAGCGGAGTATGGTGTCAGTTGGTTGTGCAGCGATGTGCGAAATTACAAGTGCGAGCGCTCATTGGCCTGTCATCCGGATTTATGCACGGGCGGCCGACCGAGGCCGCAAGCAGGTGTATTCCTTGTGGCGAAGAGCTTCAGGTACAATATGTCAATACTTTCAAAATGTTGCGGGAACTGCGGGTGAGCTTCAGTTTCAGGCAATATGAAGGAGAGAGCATTGGTGTTGAGTAGGAATACCCGATGACCATCGGCACTGGCGAGCGAGTGCTTGAGCGGCTGCTCTGCTGGGCATGGTGGCCCCTGCGGCTTGGACGGCTGCAGGGAAGAGATTAAAGCTGCGGAAGAAGCGGAAAGTTGAACCATGCCGGTACCGACCGAGCCCAAAATCTACCATATTGTCCATGTGGATCGGCTGCCTTCAATCATCAAGGATGGCTTTTTGTGGTGTGATGCTAAAATCACTCAAGGCGCTTATTCTGGAACCACTATAGGTAAGGACACTATCAAACAACAGCGGCTTAAAAACCCCTTGCAAAGTTACAAGTATTTATGCGTAGGCGACTGTGTGCCTTTTAATTTTTGCCCTCGATCAACCATGCTTTATATAATTTACATGGCAAATCTCCCTGAATTACCCTACCGTGGAGGACAGGAACCAATCGTGCATCTGGAAGCAGATTTACATGAGGCAGTAGAATGGGCGAACCAAAATCAGCGACGCTGGGCATTCACGCTTTCAAATGCAGGCTCTCGTTTTTTTGAGGATCGCTGTGACCTTGCGCAATTGGATGAAATTAACTGGAATGCGGTGCAAGCCAAACACTGGTCCGGAGATGGTATTTCGATGTCTGTCAAGGAAGGGAAACAGGCTGAATTCTTGATTGAACGGGAATTTCCGTGGGATTTGATCTCGCGTATTGGCGTACGCTCGCACAATACTTATAATCAGGTTAATGAGGCGCTTAAAGCTGCCAGGCGTATGCCGCAAGTGGGAGTTTTACCTAGCTGGTATTATTGGAAGAGGCAAACATGATCCACTTTAAAACGGGTGATATCTTAACCGAAGATACCGAAGCCGTAGTCAACACGGTTAACTGTGTCGGTTTCATGGGGCGCGGGGTTGCACTTCAATTCAAGAAACATTTTCCCGATAACTTCAAGGCGTATGCTAATGCTTGTAAGCATGGAGAAGTACAACCCGGACGAATGCTTGTTTTTGAGACCGGGCAAATGGTTAATCCCCGCTACATCATCAATTTTCCGACCAAGCGGCACTGGCGTGGGGCGAGCCGGATGGAGGATATTGCATCCGGGTTATCAGCGCTGGTTGAGGAGATCAAAAACCGCAATATCCGTTCAATTGCCATTCCGCCGCTGGGCAGCGGTTTAGGCGGACTGGACTGGGCGCAGGTTCGCCGCCACATAAAAGATGCTCTTGAGGAGCTTGATGATGTTCAGATCACTGTCTATCAACCGGATGGAGCGCCGGTGCCGGGCAAGATGGTGCGTAATCGCAAAGTGCCGAAGATGACTCCGGGCAGGGCGGCGCTTGTCAGTTTGATGCACCGCTACCTCGCCGGTCTGCTTGACCCATTTGTGACGTTGCTGGAAGTTCATAAACTTATGTATTTCTTGCAGAATGCGGGCGAACCGCTTCGGCTGAAATACGAGAAAGATCGCTACGGGCCCTATGCCGCAAATCTTCGCCATGTGCTGCACGCAGTCGAAGGGCATTTAGTATCCGGCTACGCTGACGGGGGGGACATGCCGGATAAAGAGTTGAAACTGGTGCCGGGTGCGCTTGAGGATGCGAATACATTTCTTGCAGATAAAACCGAAACGGAAAAACATCTTAAAAAAGTTTCCGATCTGGTTGAGGGTTTTGAGTCATCGTTCGGTCTGGAGCTGTTATCCACCGTTCATTGGGTTGCAACCAAAGAATCGCCCCGGTCTTTTGATGATGTTGTTAAGAAAACTTATGCGTGGAATGAGCGGAAGAAAGAATTTTCGCCCCGCCAGATCGGCTTGGCTGTCGGTGTGTTGACAAAACAAGATTGGATACCCGCAGGACTGGAAAGCAGCGATGCCCACTGACACTACCGAACTCGGTCTTGAGCGCCTGATCTGCAGGGCGCTGACCGGCGACCCCTGTGATTCCGGCTCAACCGACGGCACGGACCATAGAGTTGCCCTGCGCCCCGCTCACTATTCTACCGACTGGCTGTGCGGTGATGCCGACGATTACGACCGCGAATACTGCGTGGACTTGCGGCAGCTCTCGGATTTTCTGCATGAAACGCAGCCGAAGGCCGCCGAGGCGCTCGCCCTCAACGAGGACGGCCCGACCCGGCGCGGATTCCTTGCTCGGCTGGAAAGCCAGATTTCCACGCGCGGCATCATTGATGTATTGCGCAAAGGCGTAAAACATGGCCCGCACAATATTGATCTTTTTTACGGCACGCCGTCGCCGGGCAATGAGAAAGCAAAGGCGCTGTATGAAAGCAACCGCTTTTCGGTGACCCGGCAGTTGCGCTACAGCATGGACGCAAAAAAACAGGCGCTTGATCTGGGGCTGTTTATTAACGGCCTTCCGGTGGCGACGCTTGAGCTCAAGAACAACCTGACCGGCCAGACCGTGGCGGATGCGGTGCAGCAGTACAAACGCGACCGCGATCCGCGCGAAAAGCTATTTAAGTTCGGTCGCTGCGTGGTGCATTTTGCGGTGGATGAGCACAAAGTATGCTTTTGCACTCATCTCGCCGGTAAAGCGTCCGGGTTCCGGCCTTTCAATCGCGGCTGGAACGACGGCGCGGGCAATCCGCCCAACCCCAACGGCCTTAAGACTGCTTACCTGTGGCGCGAAGTGCTGACCCGTAAGAGCCTGAGCAATATCATCGAGAACTATGCTCAGATAGTTGAAACAAAGGACGACAGAACCGGAAAAAAGAAAAAGATTCAGATCTGGCCGCGCTACCACCAACTCGATGTTGTGCGGCGGTTGCTGGCGGATGTTGGAGCAAACGGCGTGGGTCAGCGGTATTTGATTCAACACTCGGCGGGCAGTGGCAAATCCAACTCCATCGCGTGGCTGGCACATCAGCTGATCGGCCTGGGAAAAGACGGCGAGGAGGTCTTCGACTCGATCATCATCGTTACCGACCGGGTGCTGCTTGACCGCCAGATCCGCGACACCATCAAGCAGTATGCCCAGGTGAGGGCAACCGTAGGTCACGCCGAGAGTTCGGGTAATTTGCGCAAATTCATTGAGAGCGGCAAGAAGATCATCATTTCTACGGTGCAAAAATTCCCGTCCATTCTTGACGAGATCGGCCGCCAGCAACGCGATCGCCAATTTGCCATCATCATTGACGAGGCGCATTCAAGCCAGGGCGGCAAAACCTCGGCGGCGATTAATGAGGCGCTGGCTGGTCCTAATGAGGCACTGGCTGATCCGGAAGACATGGTAAACGAGGCGCTCGAAAAGCGGATGCAGGCTAGGAAAATGCTCGACAATGCCAGCTACTTCGCCTTTACTGCTACGCCCAAGAACAAAACGCTGGAGGTCTTCGGCCGGCCGGAACCGCAGACGACCGGGAAAATCCGACACCTGTCGTTTCATACCTACACGATGAAACAGGCCATTCAGGAAGGGTTTATTCTGGATGTGCTCAAACACTACACGCCGATCAACAGCTATTGTCGGCTGGTCAAAACGATAGAAGACGATCCCAAGTTTGACACCCGGCGCGCGCAGAAAAAACTGCGCCGCTACGTGGAGGGGCATGAGCGTGCTATCCGGCTCAAAGCGGAGATCATGGTGGATCATTTTCATCAAAAGGTATTCGTCCCTCGCCGGGCCGGTGGGCAGGCGCGGGCGATGGTGGTGACAAGCGGCATCAGGCGAGCAATCGAGTACTTCCACGCGATCAGCAAATATCTGAAGGAACGCAAAAGCCCGTATAAAGCCATCGTCGCCTTCTCCGGCGAACACGATTACGGCGGCACGAAGATAACCGAGGCGTCTCTCAACGGCTTCCCCTCAAGCAAAATTGCCAACTGTATCCGGGAAGATCCGTATCGTTTTTTGGTGTGCGCCGACAAGTTCCAGACCGGCTATGACGAACCGCTGCTGCACACGATGTACGTAGACAAAATGCTTTCCGGCATCAAGGCGGTGCAGACACTGTCTCGCCTCAACCGGGCGCATCCAAAGAAACACGATGTTTTTGTGCTCGATTTTATGAACGATACCGACACGATTCGAGATTCATTTTCCGACTACTACCGTACGACTGTTTTGTCCGAAGAGACCGACCCTAATAAACTGCACGATCTGCAGGCCGCTCTTGACGGCGCGCAGGTTTACTCGCAGGAACAGATTGACGACTTCGTCAAGCGCTACCTCGGCGAGGAAGGGCGCGAGAAACTTGATCCAATTTTAGACACCTGTGTGGCGAGCTATCTCGAAGGACTCGACGAGGACGGCCAGGTAGATTTCAAGGGCAAGGCCAAGGGTTTCGTGCGCACCTACGGCTTCCTTTCTTCAATACTGCCTTACACCAATGCCCAGTGGGAAAAGCGCTCGATCTTCCTGAACTTTCTGATCTCAAAGCTGCCGGCGCCGCAAGAGGATGATCTCTCCAGGGGGATCCTCGATGCGATTGACATGGACAGCTACCGGGTTGAGAAACAGGCGATGCAGGAAATTCTGCTCGCGGACGAGGATGCCGAGATTGACCCGGTGCCGACTAGTACCGATGGCCACCGCCCCGAGCCCGAGTTGGATCGACTGTCAAACATCATCAAGGACTTCAACGATCGCTTCGGAAACATCCCTTGGGAAGATGCCCCTCAGGTAATGCAACTCATCACCAAAATTGTCCCCGCACGGGTGGCGGAGGACAGCGCATACAGGAATGCGCAACAGAACTCGGACAAGCGAAATGCCCGCATCGAACTTGGCCGGGTGCTCTCGGATGTTATGGCTGCGATGGAGAAAGACAGTACCGAACTCTTCAAGCAATTCATGGACAATGAGGACTTTCAGCACTGGATGACCAACACGGTGTTTGACCTCACCTACCTAAGAGACCCTCCCTGACAACGCAGACAGGCAGCGGCTGCCTTCCCGACTAAGCCTTTAGCACGTTTGCGCAGCTCGTCTGCACTCTCCGTGCAGATACCAAGCATTATCAAAAATAATGCTTTTAATATCTTCCATCCTCTCTGGCTGGAATTGCTTCCCCAATGGATCCCTCGCATAGTTCTTGGACGCTTTGGCCAATTTCTTTAGAAAGCGGTTCTATATCGTCAAATAGCATTGCATCTATTATGCTATTCTGCGGTGTCTTGGTTATGGATGCACTGTTATGGAAGACACACGAATTTCCTGGCTGATTTTTCATCGGCTGCCCGGCATTGCCCCGTCTCTGGCTCTGCAGCTGCTGGAGCGGTTCTGCGATGCTGCGGGGGTGCTGGCGGCACCTGCTGCCGAACTGGCGCGGGCTGGAGCGGGGAAGGAGCTGATATCTGCGGTGGCGGCCTGCCGCTCATCTTCTGGCGACAGTGCTCTTTATCGGCAGGCCCGGCAGGATGCCGCCTGGCTTTCTGCCCATAATGCCGACATTCTGCCTGTTACTGACCCCGCTTATCCGCCGCTCCTGCGGGAGATTGCTGTGCCGCCGCCCTTGCTGTATGTGCAGGGCAGCACTCTTGCGCTGTCGGCTCCCCAGCTGGCGCTGGTGGGCAGTCGCAAGCCCAGCACTGTCGGACGGGAGATAGCCCAGTCCATGGCCGCCGAACTGGCGCGGGCTGGGCTTGTCATTGCCAGCGGGCTCGCCCGAGGAATTGACAGTGTCGGACATCGGGGCGCACTGGAGGCGGGCGGGCGCACGGTGGCGGTGCTGGGGTCTGCGCTGGACCATATCTATCCCCGGGAGCACGAGGGCCTCGCTCGGCAGGTGGCGGAGCATGGTGCGCTGGTGTCTGAATTTCCTCTCGGCACCTGGCCGGACCGCACCACTTTCCCCCGCCGCAACCGCGTTATCAGCGGTCTCAGTCTCGGTGTGCTGGTGGTGGAGGCCGCTTTGCGCAGCGGCTCCCTCATCACTGCCCGCTGCGGCAGGGAGCAGAACCGGGATGTCTTTGCTGTGCCGGGTTCGGTGCGCAGCCCCTGCAGTCGCGGCTGTCATGCCCTGATTCGGGAGGGGGCAAAGCTGGCGGAGCATGCCGGCCATGTCCTGGAAGAGCTGGAGGGGCGTTTTGCGCCGTCTATCTCTGCTCCCCTGCCCTCTTCTGCAGAGCCCGCGGCGGAGCTGCAGGAGCCCGGAAGCGAGGAGCTGCGCCTGCTGCTGGAGGCGGTGGGCTTTGAGCCCACACCCACCGACCTTGCCATCGCCCGCAGCCGCCTGTCGCCCGCCACTGTCACCGCCGCCCTGATTGAACTGGAAATGCGCGGCCTGGTGGAGCGCATACCGGGCGGGTACATGCGGGTGGGCTGAGACCTCCCCTCAATCTGTTATATACTGAAAAAATAGCTTTAAGGAGCAGTAAGAACCTATGACAGAAAATGCAAAAATTCCTCCCAGGGGTCTTCCCATCAGCGACGACGATGCAACGATTGCAGCGGCCTTGGAAGAGGCCAGCATTCCGACCCTGATGATGTCTATGATCCACATGACCGGCGATGCCTCGCTGCTGAAGGGCAAGCTGCGCCCGGCCGGCTGCTATCTCAACGAGGTGCAGGGATATATGTCCGAGGAGGACAAGGCTGAAGTTCGCAAGCAGGCACTGGAGGTAATCCGCGCCTATCGTGACGGCGGCTGCAATCTGCCGCCGCCGCCAGACACGAAGACCATCGGCGAAATGATGAGCTTCCTGGTGGTGGAGGAAGTGCCCTCTGAATATGTGCCCATGATGCTGGAGGAGATGGAGCTGGACGGCAGGGATTCCCGCCGGGTGGAACTGGATATGCCGGAGGCTGTTCAGCAGGATTTTCCCGTAGTGGTAATTGGCGGCGGTCAGTCCGGCGTGCAGGCCGCGTTTCGTCTGCAGGAAGCGGGCATTCCCTACACAGTCATTGAAAAGAACTCTTCTGTCGGCGGCACCTGGTACGAGAACCATTATCCCGGCTGCCGCGTGGATGTGGGCAATCATTTTTACTGCTATTCCTTTGAGCCGAACCACGAGTGGAGCGAGTTCTTTGCGCAGCAGCCCGAGTTGCGGCGCTATTTTGAAAACTGCATTGAAAAGAACGAACTGCGGAAGAATTTCCGTTTCAATACCGAGGTGATTGCTGCCCGCTACGATGAAAAGAAAAAGCAGTGGGCGGTTACGGTGCGCAATGCCAGCGGCGACGAGGAGACCCTGCAGGCCCGTGCGGTTATCAGCGCGGTGGGTCAGCTGAATCGGCCCAAGCTGCCGGATATTGAGGGCATTGAGTCCTTCGCGGGGCCTTCGTTCCATTCTTCCCAGTGGGACCACGATGTGGACCTTCGGGGCAAGCGGGTGGCGGTGATCGGCACTGGCGCCAGTGCCTTCCAGCTGGTGCCGGAGGTGGCGAAAGAGGCAGAGCAGATGTATGTGTTCCAGCGCTCAGCGCCCTGGATGTTTCCCAACGAGAATTACCATCGTCAGGTTACCGAGGGCAAGAAGTGGGCCCTGAACTACCTGCCCTACTATGCCCGCTGGTATCGCTTTCTGCTGTTCTGGCCGGGGGCAGACGGCGGCATGGCGAGCATGACGATTGATCCCGACTGGCCCCACCAGGAGCGCTCGTCCAGCGAGATCAATGACATGGTGCGGGAGGTATTTACCGACTGGATGAAGCAGCAGATCGGTGATGACAAGGAGCTGCTGGACAAGGTCGTCCCCAACTATGTGCCGATGGGCAAGCGCACCCTGCAGGACAACGGCACCTGGCTGTCCGCCCTGAAGCGCGACAATGTGGAGTTAATTAATGATCCGATTGCCGCCATCACCAAAGACGGCATCAAGATGGCAGATGGCAGCGAGCACCCGGTGGACGCTATCGTGTATGCCACTGGCTTTTATGCCAACAGGTTTCTGTGGCCGATGGAGATCACGGGCAGAAACGGCATCAGCCTGCGGGAGCAGTGGGGGGATGATCCCGCTGCTTATCTGGGTATCACTGTGCCCAATTTCCCCAACCTGTTCTGCATGTACGGCCCGGGCACCAACCTGGCCCACGGCGGCAGCCTGATTTTTCATTCCGAATGCCAGATGCGCTACATCATGGGCTGCATCAAGGCGCTGCTGAAGGGCGGGCAATCCGCCATTGAGATCAAGCAGAAGGTGCACGACGACTACAACCAGCGCCTGCAGGAGAAGATGTCCAAGATGGTCTGGGCCCACCCCACCGTGAAGAACAGCTGGTACCAGAACAGCAAAGGACGGGTCACGGTGCTTTCGCCCTGGCGGCTGCTGGACTACTGGACTTGGACCAAGGAGCCGAAGATGGAGGAATACGATATCGTCTCTTAGGGGCGGGGTGATGGGTTTGGCATGCGGCACGGAGAGGATTTGCAGAGCCGATTCTCAGTCTGGCGGATGGCCTGCTTGAGCGGAACTGGCGACTGAGCGCAGCGGGGGAGCTCCCGGCGGGGACGGCACGGCTGCAGGGAGATGCACATAGGCGGTGCGCCAAGTTTCGGTGACTGATTCAGCGAGGGGCTCCCGGCGGGGACGGCACGGCTGCAGGGGGCTGCACATAGGCGGTGCGCCAAGTTTCGGTGACTGATTCAGCGAGGGATGCGCTGGCTGCATAGGTGAGAATAGCTTCCCAGCAGGGGGCTTGCTTAGAAAACTTGGCGACTTCGGCAGGGGGCTTGGCTTCAACGGGGGCATTTCCCTGTCAGGTGGCGAGGCGCGCCGGCTATTTCGTCAGGCTGTCAGAGGAAGGGGCTTCGCTGCCCTCCAGCAAGGAGGTTGACAAACCCTCCAGAGATGATAACAATAATGGTTCTCATTTGCAGATATCGGCAGATCATGTTCTTTGTACGATGCTTGAACCGGCTCAAAAGCCCTGCTCTCCTTCCCCTGCTGCCCTCCTCGCAGCTATCCATCCGGTCTCCTGTGCGACCTGCCGGATTGCCTGGCCGCCTTCCCGTCCTGCTCTCTGCCCTGCTGCTCGCCCTGCTAGCTGGTCTTGCCCCGGCGGGTGCAGGGGCAGCGGTTAGCGAAGAGGAGTTTCGGCGCATGGAGCAGGTCATTCAGGACCTGCGTCGCCAGCTGGAGAGCACCGAGCGCAAGCTGGAGCAGATGCGTCGCGAAATCGCGAGCAATACCGAGGCCGTGGAAGCTACTGCCGATGCCGTAGCCGAAAGCGCCGGCTCCGAAGGCACGGGCTCTTCCCTTGAAGAGCGGCTCTCCATCGGCGGCTACGGCGAGCTCCACTACAACGACCTTGAAGCCGAAGACAGTCAGTACGACAAGGAGGAAATCGATTTCCATCGCTTCGTGCTTTTCTTCGGTTACGACTTTTCCGACCGCCTGCGATTCGTATCCGAGCTTGAGCTGGAGCATGCCTTGGCCGGAGACGACGAGCCCGGGGAGGTTGAACTGGAGCAGGCGTACATTGAATACGACTTCAGCGAGCGCAGCAGCGGACGCGCCGGTCTCTTCCTGATACCCGTGGGCATTATCAACCAGACCCACGAGCCGCCTGCTTTTTACGGCGTGGAACGCAACGCGGTGGAAAACATAATTATCCCGACCACCTGGTGGGCCGGCGGCATCGGCTTCACGCACCGCATGGACAGCGGCCTCAGCTTTGACTTGGCTGTCCACGAAGGGCTGAATCTAGGCACCAGCACCACCGAAACGGGGACTTTTCGCATTCGCAGTGGCCGGCAGAAAACTGCAGAAGCCGTTGCCAGTGACCTCGCCTACACAGCCCGTGTGCGGTATGCCGGCACTCCCGGGCTGGAGCTGGCAGCTACGGTCCAGTACCAGTCTGACCCGACTCAGGATGGTGACGATGCAGTGGATGATGCCTGGCTCTATGAGGCTCACATTGCCTACAATCGCGGCGGTTTCGGACTGCGTGCGCTGTATGCCGCCTGGTCCCTTGATGCCGAAGGCCAGATTGAAGAAAGTGATTATGACGAGCAGTCCGGCTGGTATGTGGAGCCTTCCTACCGGGTTTACGAGAAGATGGGGATATTCGGTCGCTATGAAGATGTAAAGGGCGGCCGCTCCCGGGATCAATTTGAGCAGTGGACAGTCGGCCTCAATTACTGGCCCCATGAGCAGGTGGTGCTGAAGTTTGACTATCAGGACCGGCAGCATGACAACGACACGGATGAGGGACGCGATTACGATGGCATCAACCTCGGTATCGGCTATCAATTTTGAGTGTCGCCCGCGGCCTGCCGTCGCCCCGCGCTGTACGGGGCGGCGGGGTCTGCCAGCGATTTGCTGTGCGCTGCTGCTGTCTGTGCTTCTAGCCCCCGAGGCGGCGGATGCCGCCGTCTATGAGCACCCCGATTCCTTTATTGCCCGCGTCTTTGATGACAATCCGCCGGCAGCATCCCCGCTTTATCTCAACAAGGCGCTAAAAGCCGACATGCAGGCCGTCCTCGGCCATCGCTACCCGAAGTTCAGGATTCGCTATTGGCTTCGGGAGGAGCGCAGCGCCTGGATCTTGGAAGAAATCGGCAAGCACAAGCCTATAACGGTCGGCCTGGTGGTCACCGCCGCTGGCATTGAGGAAACCAAGGTTCTGGTATACCGGGAGAGTCGCGGCCAGGAGGTGCGCCACAGCGCGTTTACCCGCCAGTTCAAGGGCGCGAAGCTCCGAGCGGGGCAGCAGCTTAACCGCACAATAGACGGCATCACCGGCGCTACCCTGTCTGTGCGCGCCCTCACTCGCCTTGCCCGGCTGGCACTGCTGCTGCACGAACATGTCGTCCATGTCTCGCCTTCCCGCGCACCGCTAAACTAAAGCTGCCATTCTTCCTTCCCATGCTGATAAGAAAATGGCATCGCAGTTTGGGCATTCTCACCGTCCTCTTCCTGCTTGTATTTTTAATCACCGGTTTTCTGCTGCAGCACACCGCTGCTTTCGGCTTGGACCGGCGCCATGTCAGCTGGCCTGCGGTGCTCGCTTTGTATGGACTAGAGCCCAGTCTTCCGGTCAGTTTTCGTGTCGGTGGGCACTGGGTCTCCCAGGCCGGGAGTTTTCTTTATTTTGGGGAGATGCCGGTGTCGCAGATCACGCTCTCCGAGCTGCGAGGCGCAGTGGAAAACGCGGACGGTCTCTGGATTGCAGGTGACGACAAGCTCTGGCTCCTCTCGCAGAAAGGCGAAGTGCTGGAGGAGCTATCCTTCGGCTTCGGTCTGCCGGACATCGTGCGCGGATTGGCTTCAGCGGGGGGAAACAGGATTATCATCCGCGGGCTGTACGGCAACTGGGCAGGCAGTTCGACAGAGGGCTGGCAGTCCTATACAGGTTCTCCGTCTTGGATGGTGCCCCACCCGGCGCCCTATGTGCCAAAAGAGATGCAGCAGCGTATCTCGGCCCATGCGACCGGCCACTTGCTGAGCTGGGAGAGGCTGCTTTGGGACCTGCACAGCGGACGGCTATTCGGTGCTCCCGGCGTTTTCCTAGCCGACCTTGCCAGCCTGCTGCTGCTGGCCCTGGCCTTCACCGGGCTGGCCGTGTGGTTCCGAAAGCGCTGAGGCCAGCCCTCCGGTTTGCATTTACCTGCCCCTGCGGTTACAGTGCGTCCTCCCCGTGGGGCAGAAACCTGCCCCTGCCTCGCCTCACCGCATAGCCGGGAGGCCTTTGTTCGAGAGGAACGGTAGATGCGGCACTACGAAATAATAATTCTGGTTCATCCGGACCAGAGCGAGCAGGTTTCCTCCATGCTGGGGCGCTACAAGTCCCTCGTGGAGAAGGACGGCGGCAAAACGCACCGGGTAGAGGACTGGGGTCGGCGCCAGCTGGCCTATCAGATCAAGAGAGCGCACAAAGCGCATTATGTGCTGATGAATATAGAGGCTGGCCAGGAGACGGTGCAGGAACTGGAAAGCTCCTTTCTTTATAACGATGCGGTGCTGCGCTACTTGGTGGTGCGCGTGACCAAGGTGGTTACGGATGAATCCCCGATGATGGAGAAGATCAACGAGGAGAAGAAACGCGAGGAGGAGCGCGATACGCGCGAGCGGGAAATCCGCCGCCGCTACAAAGAGAGAAAAGACAAGGATGGTGGCGATAGCGACGATACAGCAGCTGAGGCCGATGCAGCCGCAGATGCAGATACCCCGGCGCCTAAAAAAGCAAAGGCTGATATCTCCAGCGAAGAGCCGGACAGCTCGGATGACAAAGACGAGGCGAAAAAATGAAGAGTAGATCCCGGGGCGGCGGCGCCCGTGGCACAAAAGGCCGCAAACCGCAGAACAGGGTGCACCGGCGTCGCCGGAAGTGCCGCTTTACGGAGGCGGGTGTGAGCGAAGTTGACTACAAGGACATCGGCACCCTGCAAGATTTCCTGTCAGATGCAGGAAAGATCGTGCCGGCCCGGGTCACCGGGACCAAGTCGCGGTTTCAGCGGCAGGTGACCACTGCCATCAAGCGCGCGCGCTATATCGCTCTTCTGCCCTATACGGACCGGCACTGACCGGGCGGCTCGCCGCTGCTGCCGAACAGGATGCGCCAGTTCCTCAATTTTGTTCTCAAAAACCGCCTGCGGATGGTGCTGGCGGTTTTTGTCGCCTTGGCGCTGCCGCTGCCCTTTTTTCCGCTGGCAGGGGTGACGCTGGTCGGACTGATCTGTCTGCGTTCCGGACTGAGGACGGGTTCGCAGGTTTTCTTAGGTGCGTGCTTGCCCGCTCTGATACTGGCTTTTCTGCAAGGCAGTTTCCCTGCATCATTTACCAGCAGCCTGCTGATCATCTTATGGGTGATGGGCCTGGCGATAGTCCTGCGAGAATCCTCTGCCTGGAGCCGCACTCTGCTGGTCAATGTCGCCTATGTTTTCATGGTCTCCTGTCTTTTGTATTTCCTTGCGGGAGATGTGCTGCAGGCGGGCTGGGAGGAGATGCTGGCGATGTTGGAGGAGAGCGTGCGCGATACGCTGCCGACTTTTTCCACATTCGCGCTGGCGACATCCTTTGCCTACAGCATCAGCATGATTTCCGTCCTATGTCTTATCGTAGCCCGCTACTTACAGGCTCTGCTGTACAATCCCGGCGGCTTCCGACAGGAATTTCACAGTCTGCGCCTGAACCCCCTGAGCGCCGCTTTCCTCGGTGTGCCGGGCGTGTCCCTGGTCTTGCTGGGGGCACTCGGTTTCGTGGAGCAGGGGGGGGTAGTATCATTGGCGGGGCAAGTGCTGCTGATGCCCCATCTCTTTGCCGGCATCAGCCTGGCACACGGGATGGCGGGGCGGAGGCCGGGCGGCGGCAAATTTTTGGTGCCGTTCTATCTGCTGCTGTTGGCCCGCTGGGGGCGGCTGCTGCTGGTGGTGCTGGCAATTGCAGACAGCCGGCTGGATTTTAGGAGGCGGTATCTGCCGCCCCCTTCTTCTGGTCCGGCGAACGATGACAAAAGCAATACGAGAGAGGAGTAAAAGCGATGCAAGTTATTCTGCTGGATAAGATGGGGAGCCTGGGAGGTATCGGCGACCAGGTTAAGGTGCGCTCAGGCTACGCCCGCAACTGCCTGATCCCTCAGGGCAAGGCTGTGCCGGCCACGGCGGAGAATATTGTCCATTTTGAAAAACGCCGGACAGAGATTGAGAGAAACGCTGCCGAAAGGCTTGAACAGGCCCAGCAGCGTGCCCAGGAGCTGGAGCAGGCGGGGCTGATTACGGTGGCGGTGAAGGTGGATGAAAGGGGTAAGCCCTACGGTTCGGTCGGACCGCGCGAAATCGTTGAGGCCTTTAATGCTGCAGCGGTCAATGTGGACAAAAGCGAAGTGCTGCTGCCCTCGGGGCCGCTGCGGGAAGTCGGCGAGCACGCGATCCAGGTGCGAGTGCACAGCGACCTTGATGTCACTGTGACTCTGGCTATCGTGCCGGGCTGAGTGGAGACTCGGGGCAATGCCTGTATCCCTGCCGGAGTCTTCTCCTGGTGCGGAAGTCCGGGCTCTGCGCGCGGCTCCCCATTCCATAGAGGCAGAGCAATCGGTGCTCGGCGGTCTCTTGGTGGCCGAGGATGCCCTGCAGGCATGGGACGAGATTGCCGAGATCAGGGAAGAGGATTTTTATCGCAAGGAACATCGCACTATTTTCAGAGTTTTCAGTGAACTGGCCGACAACCAGCAGCCCTTTGATCCAGTGACGGTCGCCGCCCGGCTGCAGAGCAACAAGCAGCTGGATGCAATCGGCGGCACTGAATACCTGATAATCTTGGCGGACAATACGCCGACCGCCGTCAACATCAGCTCCTATGCGCGCATAGTGCGCGAGCGCAGTCTGCAGCGGCGTCTCATCGGCGCGGCGCGGGAAGTTGCCGAGCGCAGCTACAGCCCCGAGGGACGCAACGGCCAAGAGCTGCTGGATGAAGCCGAGCGAACCATCCTGAATGTCAGCGACGAGCGCAAGAGAGCGGGCGGACCCGAGCCCGCAGCAGAGGTGGTAGATCGCACCCTGGCCCGCATAGAGGAGCTGCACAAGGCAGGAGGCGAATTTACCGGACTGAAGACTGGCTTCAAGGGATTGGACCGTCGCACTTCGGGCTTGCAGCCCGCTGATCTGGTTATCATCGCGGCGCGTCCCTCCGCCGGCAAGACTGCCTTGGCCATGAATATCGCCCAGTACGCTTCGCTTCATCAGGAGCGCCCGGTTATCTTCTTCAGCATGGAAATGTCTGCCGAGTCCCTTATGCAGCGCATGCTGTCTGCCCAATCCCTCATTCCCCATGTGCGTCTGCGCAATGGCCGGCTGCAGGATGACGATTTTGAGCGCCTGGCCAGGTCCGTCAAGGATTTGCAAAAGATTCGCCTGTTTATTGATCCCGGTTCAGATCTGAGCCCGCCTCAGCTGCGCAGCCGTGTGCGCCGCCTGTCCCGCACCCAAGGGGAGCCGGCGCTGGTGGTAGTGGATTACTTGCAGCTGATGCACGGCACAGAGAGAAGGGAGGAAAACCGGAACCAGGAGGTGGCCAGCATTACCCGCTCTCTGAAGGCGATGGCTAAGGAGTTCAACTGTCCGCTCTTGGTCCTCTCCCAGCTGAGCCGCCAGTCTGAGCACCGCAAGGACAAGCGTCCCAGCCTGGCCGACCTGCGGGATTCCGGCGCCATCGAGCAGGATGCGGACTTAGTGCTTTTCCTGCATGTCCGTGAGGAAGACCAATCCCAAAACGAATACGAGCCGGCAGCGGATACGCGCAATGTGGAGCTGATTATTGGCAAGCAGCGCAATGGCCCCATCGGCAGCTGGGATATGCTGTTTCGGCTCGACCATATTTGCTTTCAGGAAATTACGCAGGATAGTGCGTACGAGAATATGCCCTAGGCTTCCTCTGCCTGAGGATTTTTAGCGGGAAGTGACCCTCACGGGCATATATTTCAGGCCATTAATTAGGTTTGAGCGGACGCGCCTCGTTTGGCCGGTCAGCTCTATGGCGCGGAACCTGCGGAAGTACTCTTCAAAGAACACTCTCGTCTCCATCCGCGCTAAGTGAGCGCCGAGACACAGGTGGATGCCGTGCCCGAAGGCCAAGTGGGGATTCGGCTGTCGGCGAATATCAAATACATCGGGATCCGAAAAAACATCTTCATCCCGATTGGCGGAAACGTAATAGATGACGACTCGGTCGTTCTCTCGGATTTGCTGTCCGTGAAGCTCGGTGTCGCAGGTGGCGGTGCGCCGAAAATGGTGCAGAGGACAGGTGTGGCGCAGCATTTCCTCCACTGCGGTTGGCAGCAGGCCGGGATCTTTTTCCAGCTCTTTGTACAGTTCGGGGCGGGCCATCAGCTCCATCATTCCGTTGGCCATCAGGTTGCGCGTGGTTTCATTGCCGGCCACGGTGATTTGCAGGAACAGTGAGGCGAACTGGATTGCATCCACCGGCTTGCCATCAATCTCTGAGTTCAGCAGCAACATCATCAAATCCGTGTCTGGGTCTGCCGTGCCTCGCCGCTCGCTGGCCAGCTGATAGCCGAAGGCTCCCATGGCTTGGGAAGCCTCCCGCGACTTCTCTGGACTTTCTACGATGTCTGGATCGTCCGCAGAAGTCTGCATGTCGGCCCATTCCCGCACTTGGTCCCAATGCTCTTCGGGGATGCCCATCAGCTCGCAGATCACCTGAGTGGGCAGGCGGGCGGTGACATCAAAAACCCAGTCGCATTCCCGCCGCTCCGCCGCTTCGTCTAGCAGCTTCGTCACCATCGCGCGGATGCGGGGCTCCATTTCATCCACCATGCGAGTGGTGAAGCGGTTGATGACCGTGCGACGAAGCGGCGCATGATTGGGCGGGTCCATGCCGAGCAGCTGGTACTGGGTCTCCGCCAAAAGGTCCGGATCTAGGTTGTCTACCATGACAAAGCCGCGCTGAGCGGAGTACGTCTTGTGATCCCGGGACGCTTTTATCACGTCGGCGTGGCGGGTGATAGCCCAGAAGCCTCCGCCGTCCGGGTGCGGATGCCAGTACACCGGCGCCTCCCGTCGCAGACGGCGGAAGGCATCGTAGGGGACATCCTCTACATAGAGAGAGGGGTCGTAGATATCAATTTCGCCGGGCTGCATGGTAAGACCCTTTTTCGTTCTCGGCTTACTTGAGGATTGCTCCGTCCGGGATGGGGCTGCCCTGCAGGGCGGCGCCTTCCCGGTAGCGGGCCAATTCCGTCTGCGCATCTGAGATGCCCCATATGCTGCCGTCCGGGCCGATGTGGGTGAGGCTGCCCTCAATGACGAAGAAAACCACGGCGGGTTCTTTCGCGTCGGGGCTCACCGCCAAGGTGTGGGCGGAGCAGGCCGGTTCCCGCACTACCGAGCCGGTGGTGGCGACGAAGTCATGCTCCTGGTAACCCCAGGCGCCGGATAGGGTGTAGGCGGTAACCCCGCCGCTGTGGCGGTGGGTGGGCAGCACTACGCCGGGCTGAAAACGGTTGAGCACCACCCAAGTGCCGAAGTCATCGGAAATACGAAGGACTTTCATCTCCACGCCGGGACCCTGCTCAACCCAAGGCAGATCCTCGCTGTTCATATGACCGGGAGGCTGCGGGCTTTCAGGCAGGTCCAAGCCGCCGGGCATAGTATCGGGAAGTTCTACTTGGATGGTGTCGCTCATTTGCACTCTCCTAGAATATGCATTTTCAGAAGGGGGGGGGGGAGGCCATAAAGATAGCACAATTCTGGCACTGCCATCAGCGGTTGCTCATCCCTGCAAATCTTATCCGAAAATAGGCTGCGGCATCAACAGATCCCTGTACTCTCTTGGTTGCTATACTATTTACTCCTGCCTATGTAAGCTGCAAGCCTTTCCAGATAGCACGATAAGTGCGCCGGATATTGCTGGCGGCGGGTATTTGCAGCCGGGGACATGGCGGGGGGGACTATGACCGAGGGCATATATGTCTGTCGGCAGCAAAGAGACCTGCAGCAGTGTGCTGACAGCAATCTGCAGCGGCGGTGGAGCTAGCATTTGTCCAGCGATTTTCCCTAATGAAAGATTTTCAGTCTCCCAATAAGCACCTTGGCGACACACACAGCCTGGACTAAGCGCAGTGGCCGACTCCTTTGAGCAGCGGCTCGCCCTGTTTTCCAGTCCCAGGGTATCCCGCCACTTGGCCGGCATTCGCCGGGGCATTGAGCGGGAGGCTCTGCGGGTAGACCCCGACGGTCGTCTTTCCAGCTGCGCTCATCCCCGGGCCTTGGGCGCTGCCCTTACACATCCCTATATCACCACAGATTTTTCCGAGGCGCAGGTTGAGCTGGTCACGCCGACGAAGACCGACAGCGCCTCCTTGCTGGCCTGCCTGGAGGGAATACAGGCTGCCGTCTGTCGCGGCTTGGAGGGGGAATACCTGTGGGCGGCCAGCATGCCCGCCCAGCTGGGGGAGGTAGAGGAGGATATTCCCATCGCCCGCTATGGCAGCTCCAACCGAGGGCGCATGAAAACCCTGTACCGGGAAGGTCTCGGGCACCGTTACGGCCGCCGTATGCAGACCATCTGCGGGCTGCACTACAACTTCTCCCTGCCGGATGCCTTCTGGGAGGATTACGCGCTTCCCGACGGCGACACCCCCTCGGATGCCTACTTTGCCCTGGTGCGCAACTGCCGACGCTGGACTTGGCTGCTGCTCTATCTCTTCGGTGCTTCTCCGGTGGTATCGCCGGATTTTATCGGCGGCCGCCCCCATGCGCTGCAGACGCTTCCCTCCGGTGATTTGGGCCTGCCCTGGGCTACCTGCCTGCGCATGGGAGAGCTGGGCTATTGCAGCAGTGCGCAGCGCCAATTTCAGGTTTCCTGCAACAATCTCAGGGAATATGTATGCTCCCTGCGCCAGGCCATTCTCTCTCCTTGGCCCGCTTATCAGGCGATTGACAGCAGCTTGGAGGGACAGCGTCGGCAGATGAAAGACGGGCTTTTGCAGATTGAAAATGAGTACTACAGTGTAATTCGGCCAAAGCGCTCTTATGCCCCGGGAGAGGTCCCTCTCCGGGTGCTGATTGAGCGTGGCGTGGAATATGTTGAACTGCGCTGTCTGGACATTGACCCGGAACAGCCTTTGGGGCTCAGCGTGTCCCGAATGCATTTTCTGGATAGCTTCCTTCTGTACTGCTTTCTCGCCGACAGCCCGCCTGTATATGCCGAGGACGAGCGGCGCGATCATGACAATCTGCGGCGGATTGTAGAGGAGGGCCGTCGGCCCGGACTGGAGCTGGATGACAGAGGGCAGCTGCGCACACGGGAGGATTGGGCCGCTGAGCTGCTGGAGGGCATAGAGGCCGTGGCCCAGGTGCTGGATGCCGCCCGGGGCGATCATGCCTGTGCGAAGGCATGCGCGGTGGAGCGGCGCAAGGTGCAGGATGCTTCCCTGACCCCTTCTGCCCGGCTAATGGCGGCGCTTTCAAATACCGGAGAGACTTTTCTGCACCATACACTTGCCCGCTCTCGGCTCTACACTGAAAAGATGGCGGAATCCGCAAGCGGCAATGCTCACGCAGCGGTAGAGGCGTCCTTGGAAGAGCAGAGGCAGCTGGAGGCGGCTGAAGAGGTCTCCTTTGAAGATTATCGGGAAGGCTACTACCGGCAGTACCAGACGCTGCCAGCCAGTTCGGGCTCTCTGGAGATCTCAGAATGAAAGCCATTCACTGCCGGGGAAGGGACTGCCGATTTTCCTACAGGATAATCCACTGGATGATGGTGCTGGGCGCGGCGGCGATCCTAGCCTTTGCTTTCTATCTGGAGCAGGTGCAGGGGCTTGTGCCCTGCCCTCTTTGCATTACCCAGCGCGTCTTTTTTGGCTTGGTGGGAGGCGTGGCACTGCTGGCCGCTCTGCATAATCCCGTCGCAGTCGGACGCAGAGTCTATGCCGCCTTCATTCTTCTGTTTTCCTTGGTCGGCGGCGGCGTAGCCGCTCGCCAGCTGTGGCTGCAGCAGCTGCCGCCCGAAGAGGTGCCTGCCTGCGGACCAGGTGTGGATTACCTGCTGGAGGTGTTGCCTTGGCATGAGCTGGCCCCAATATTTTTTCGGGGGAGCGGCAACTGCGCCGAAGTGGCTTGGACTTTTCTCGGCCTCAGCATTCCGGGCTGGAGTCTGCTGGCTTTTATCCTTATGACGGCAGCGACATGGCAGGCTGTGAGGAGGGAACCTGCATCTAGACAGCCATAGCCGGAAACTCGGCTGACAGTATTCCCCAACTTTAATAATGTCCCTTAATGCAATGATGCCATTGATACTAGAAGGAAGTTACATGCCTGAACTCACTGACAGGAAGGGTGCTGACATCTTTGGCAATGTATGGACATGCGGGCAGAGGCATGTACTTTTATGCCAGCTCCTGTTTTTGGCCTTGTTTTTGGGCACGGCTGTCTTGGCATCGGCTCAGCCCGCTGACCCCGACCCGGAATTATCGCCGCCGACGCTGAGTCTGCTGCCGAAAGAGCAGACCGTGTCACAGAATCACAGACAGGTGTCCGTGACGATACTGCTTTCTCCGGCACCCAGCACTACAGCAACGGTCACGGTTGCAATCACCGGTGAAGATGGCAGCACGCTGACTATTACGGTCCTGCTGCCGCCAGGGAGAGCCGCGGAGCCCGTGCAGTTTTTCACGGAGCCTTCGGACATAGGCCGCTTGCTGGTTACGGCGACGGCAGTGACGGGCGGAGCATCAGAGCCAGAGCCGGCGACGGCAACAGTGATCGTGAAGGAGCAGCAGCTGGTGCGCCTGGTGCCAGAGATGCCGGTGGTGGTCGTTGGCAGTGATGTGCGTCTCATAGCAGAGATCTCATCCACACCGACGGAGACGGTGACTGTGCTAATTCTGGCAACCCGGGCATCCGATGGTCTCTTGGCGGAAGGATCGGTGGAATTTTCATCGTCGGTGCGGGTGACCGATATCATGTTCAGCGGCAGTTTGTCCTTGCCACAGGGGGATTGGACGTTTACCGCGAGCATAATACCGGTGGATACGGTGGACCCGATTGTAGATCCTGTATCGGTAAGGGTGAGAGGCACTGCATTGGTGCTCTTTCTGTTGGAACGCAACCAAAATACCGTAGTACCCTTAGGAGAGGCTTTGCTTATGGATGTATTGCTGGCTGAAAGAGACGAATTCGGCCGGAGCAGATCTGGGGGTATAACCTTTCCAGTTACCGTTACATTTACTGTGGATGTTTTCGTGGTTCCAGTGACTTTTATACGTAGCATTGGAAGCCCAGCAGAAGGACTGTTATTGGGATCTTATGAAGTCAACGTGCCTCCGGGCCAAGGTTCCGGCCAGTTTGCAATTCCCGCAGATATTGTGGAATCAGGTCAGATACGTTTTGCTATTGGTCCTGAAGTCTGCTTTTCAGGAGATATTTGCAATAGCATTGTCACAGCAGACGGCCAAGATTTACCCGTTTCATTTTCTGCGATTCAGCTTCTCCCCCATCCTTCGGTGCGCCCCGACATAAGGATGCTTTATGGATATACATCCGTATTCACATTCAGCCATCTTGTGAGCATACCGTCTCCTGTGCCATCGCCGCTTTGCCCTTCCCCACTGATAGCTGCTGTTCTGCCCGGGCCACAAATCTTCACCGGCAAACCGCTGCAAATGAGGATACTGGCGAGATGTGCGCCGATAACGACAGTTACTGTAACGGTGACCGCGGTGGGACCAGACACCATGAGCATAGAAAAAGATTTCCATATCCCGCCATCAATTTTCGGTGTGACCGGCGTTTTTGCCGACAGCTTGTCGCCGGGTATGTGGGCATTCACAATGGTCGTGCGGAATGAAGACGGCTCTACGAGACCTGGAGTCCTTACGCCGCTGAGTGGCCAATTGCGGGTAATAAAAGCAGATATCGTGCTCAGGACGACAGGCACAGGGCCGTTGCCGTTGGATCAGCCTGTGCAGGTGGGGGCACTGCTGGCAGATGCTTCCGGCAGCTCGGCCACCCTGACTTCTACATTGGATCTGGACTTAGAGGCGCGAATGCAAGGCGCGTCAAGCGCATCGGTTTCGGTAACGCATCGTCTGACAATTTCCGGCGGGGAATCAATTGCTCGTGGGAGCTTAAATTTTCCTGCTGCAGGGGTTTGGAGCATCTCGGTGCAGAACATTTTCGGCGATGCAGCCGACGATGTCCCCTCGCCTTTAAACATTGTCCCGCTGGAGGTGGAAGTGGGGCCAAGACTGCAGCTTATGCCGATTGCCAAAACACTGCCTTTCAACAGCACATTGCGGCTGCATGTGGCGGCGAGTATTGCCCCCCATGTGCCGGTTGCTGTTACGGTTGTCGGCCAGTCAATGGCGACAAATGCTGACCCATTAGCGCCTACACCGGTGGGCAATGGTCAGTCAACATCAACAGTGAATTCTAATGCTTTGACAGTGTTGGAAACTGTACAAAGAATCGTCACTTTATCTCCGCTGGTGTCTTCAGCTGCTATCAGCCTTGCGCCGAGCACATTGATGCCGGGCCTATGGATTTTCAGCATGACAGCGGACCCGGACAGCGCAGTGTATCAAGATATTCGGTTTAATTCTGCCAGGATTGAGGTGCGCGAAACCCGCATCCGGCTGCGCTCGCCTCTGGCCATAACTACTTCACTGATAGTCGGCCAGGACGCTTTGGTAACAATCAGCTATGAACAGCCTGTGTCTTTGGTGCAGCTGCTTATTTTCAGAAGCTTGAACAACGCGATGCCGGAGCAGATGGGGCGCATAGAATTGCAAGATGCGGCAGAGAATCCTTCCGGCACTATCACCTTTGCAGTGCCCTCTGGCGAGGCGGGTAAATATGTCTACACGCTGCGGGAGCTGGCGGGAAAGAATGAAGTTATCAACGAGGATGCATTCTCGGCGACGGTGCGCATAGTTGCGAGAATTGTGCTTGCGCAAATAGGACAGGGTTCGGTGCACCTGGGGCCGGATGGAATGGCAAGGGTGTCGGTGTCGGGCACTTTGGTGGATATAAACGGCGAGATGACTTCCCTGACAGAGACATTGGCTCTGTCACTGCAGGCGGAGACAAGCGGACGGTCCTGCTCGGCTCTTCTCCCGCCGCAGCATTGTCGGGTTCCTTTATTTATTTTTGCGGGGGAATCGATTCGCAACGTTCCTTTTCCTCTCCCTGCAGCCGACACCTGGCAGATCTCGGTGAGAGCAATAGGACGGGACCCTCGGTTTCCAGATGCTTCAGGCTTGGTGATTCCCAAGGAAGAAGTCCTGCCCTTAGAGGTGACGGTGGGGCCCAGCCTTGATTTGCAGCCGAGAGCCGATGTGCTGCCGACGAGCAGCTCAGCTGTGCTGAAGGTGATAGCGAGCTCCCCTCTTCACACTACGGTGAGCGTCACGGTGCACGCCCAAATGGTGGGTGGAACGGCAGAGCCGATAACACAACTGACCCTGCTGTTGCCGTCTGTGTCTTCGTCCGATGTGGAATTCAGGCCGAATACGTTTCTCCCGGGCCGGTGGATTTTCAGCGCAACCGCGGAGCCGGCGGGGGCTTTGGATACGAGATTTGCAATGGCAGAAATAACCGTGTTTGATGCGCCTATCCGCATTGAGGAGCCCTTGACTCGGTCTTTGAAAGTTTCGGTCGGTCAAAGTGCTCGGGCACATGCAGTCTTCCAAGCCCCTCCGGTGCCTTTCCTCCTGAATATTTTTAGAGCCCGGGATGGCGGGATGCCTGAGATCCATGAGATTTTGGTTGTCCCCGCTCCGGCGGGAGAACCGTCCACTGTCGTTGTCAGCTTCGGCACGGGGAGACTT
The DNA here is from genome assembly GCA_965205525.1 of Gammaproteobacteria bacterium. GTDB lineage: Bacteria > Pseudomonadota > Gammaproteobacteria > JABABF01 > JABABF01. The sequence goes on along the minus strand of OZ242171.1, from coordinate 1,812,248 downwards.
GCGCGGGCAAGTGAATATATCTATACGCTGCGGGAGCCGGCGGGCCAGGATGTTGTAGAAAACGAGGGTGATTACCGAGTGCTGGTACGGGCCATAGCGAATATTCAGCTGACGCGGACGATGGCCGGGGTGTTGCGGAATACCGAGTTTGCGGTGCAGGCGACGCTGCTGGATGTAAATAACGAGAGCACTTTCCTGGCATCTACAGCAATCCTGACTCTGCAAGCGACAGCGAGCATAAATTCCGGCTTGCCCGCAGCGCTCCCGGTAACAGGCTCGCTGCATATTCTGCCGGGAAGAGTATTCAGCTTCGCGAGTCTTGCGCTCCCCCCAGGGGATTGGACCGTGTCGGTAACGGAAGTGTCACCTGCCGCTGCCGCTAATCTGGTGATTCCTCCTGACCAGGTGCAAAGTTTGCCGGTGCTGGTTCGGGCACCAAGGGTTCTTCCGGTGCTGACTCTCCGGCTGCAGACCGCGGGAACGATTGTGGCGGGGACATCGTCTGTCCTGCTGACAGTGATATCGGAGTCCACGCCAGATGCAGTCGTCACAGTTGAGGTGACCGCCCTGAGGATATCAGGGCGCGCGATGGAGACAAAGATAGTCGTCATGCTATTGCCGACAGGCCCTGCCGAAACGAATGTAATTTTTGAACCGGACGCATTGGCCCCGGGAAGATGGACTTTTGAAATGCAGGTGGAACCGGTAAATGTGCTGAGGGTTTCGTCTGCGACGGTAGAGATCAGTGTGCTGGAAGCTGCAATTCGCCTGGTATCGCCGCTGGCGATAACAGCTCTTGTGGCAGTGGGCCAGAGCACCGAAGTGAGGGTGGCATACGAGCGCCCGTCTCTGCCTTTTCCCCTGCTGTTTTCCCGCTCCCGCAATGGCAGGGCTGAGCGCCAAGGAGAGATAACGCTTTCCGATGCAGCACTGATAGGCAGCGCCCCTATTCGGACAGGAGTGTTTACAGAAGCAGGTGAATATGTCTATACGCTGCGGGAGCCGGCGGGCCAGGATGTGGTGGAGAACGAAGATGATTTTCAGGCGACGGTGCGCGTGGCAGCAAATGCGGTTCTGAGACGACTAACTGCAGATATGGTTCGGGTAAATCAGCCTGTGCAGTTGGCAGTGGGGCTGACAGGAGCGGAGAGCAATCCAACTACCCTGCCCGTACCGGTAGCTATGACCTTGCGGGCGGTCATACACGAGAGCACCGAAACGGCGACAGTGCTGCCGGTGACGAGCGCCCTGACAATTTCCCCGGGAGATTCGACCGGCTCTGCCAGTTTGTCCCTGTCTTTCGCAGGGACTTGGATTATCTCGGTGACCGATATCGGGCCTGCTGCTGCCGGTTTCATAATTTCTGCCGGGCAGATCGTGCCGCTGGAAATAGAGGTGGGCCCCACCTTGCATTTGCAGCCGAGAAACGATGTGCTGCTGGCGAGCAGCACCGCCGTGCTGAGAGTGACGGCGAGCTTTGCACCACCGACGACGGTAAGCGTCATGGTGCGTGCCCGAATGGCGGATGGAGCGGTCGAGCCGATAATGCAAACGACCCTGCTGTCGCCGTCTGTGTCTTTGACCGAAGTGAGCTTCGGGCCGAATACGCTCCTTCCGGGCCGGTGGATTTTCAGCGCAACTGCAGAGCCGGCGGGGCTTTTGGGTACGAGAGCAGCAGTGGCGGAAATAACAGTGTTTGATACACCTATCCGCATTGAGGAGCCCCTGGCTCAATCCCTGGAGATCCTGGTCGCCGAGAGCATTGAGGTAAATGCGATCTTCCAGGCGCCACCGGTGCCGGTCATCCTCAATGTCTTCAGGACCTTTGAGGGCGGAATGCCGGAGGCCAGGAGCCCCTTGGTTATAAGCGGTTCAGTAACAGGCTTGTCTACTGCCGCCGTCAGCTTCGGCACGGGAGTGCTTGCAGAGCCGGGGTTGTATGCCTTTGCTTTGCAAGAGCCGGCAGGGCAGGATGTTGTTGCAAACGAGGATGCTTTTTCGGTGAGGGTGCGTGCACGGGCAAATGCGGTGCTGAGACGAGGGGCAGCGGGCCTGCTTCTGGTTGATCAGCCTGTACCGGTGGAAGCGGTCCTGCTGGATGCGGCGGGTGATCCAATTGTCCTGCCCGCAACAGTGACTATGACCCTGCGTGCGGTTATAAACGCGAGCGCTGAAACGGCGGCAGTGCTGCCGGTGACGAGCGCCCTGACAATTTCCCCGGGAGATTCGACCGGCTCTGCCAGCTTGTCCCTGTCTTTCGCAGGGACTTGGATTATCTCGGTGACCGATATCGGGCCTGCTGCTGCCAGTTTCATAATTTCTGCCGGGCAGATCGTGCCGCTGGAAATAGAGGTGGGCCCCACCTTGCATTTGCAGCCGAGAAACGATGTGCTGCTGGCGAGCAGCACCGCCGTGCTGAGAGTGACGGCGAGCTTTGCACCACCGACGACGGTAAGCGTCATGGTGCGTGCCCGAATGGCGGATGGAGCGGTCGAGCCGATAATGCAAACGACCCTGCTGTCGCCGTCTGTGTCTTTGACCGAAGTGAGCTTCGGGCCGAATACGCTCCTTCCGGGCCGGTGGATTTTCAGCGCAACTGCAGAGCCGGCGGGGCTTTTGGGTACGAGAGCAGCAGTGGCGGAAATAACAGTGTTTGATACACCTATCCGCATTGAGGAGCCCCTGGCTCAATCTCTGGAGATCCTGGTCGCCGAGAGCATTGAGATAAATGCGATCTTCCAGGCGCCGCCGGTGCCGGTCATCCTCAATGTCTTCAGGACCTTTGAGGGCGGAATGCCGGAGGCTAGGAGCCCCTTGGTTATAAGCAGTGCGGCAGAGGCCTCAACCACTATCGTGGTCAACTTCATCACGGGAGTGCTTGCAGAGCCGGGGTTGTATGCCTTTGCTTTGCAAGAGCCGGCAGGGCAGGATGTTGTTGCAAACGAGGATGCTTTTTCGGTGAGGGTGCGTGCACGGGCAAATGCGGTGCTGAGACGAGGGGCAGCGGGCCTGCTTCTGGTTGATCAGCCTGTACCGGTGGAAGCGGTCCTGCTGGATGCGGCGGGTGATCCAATTGTCCTGCCCGCAACAGTGACTATGACCCTGCGTGCGGTTATAAACGCGAGCGCTGAAACGGCGGCAGTGCTGCCGGTGACGAGCGCCCTGACAATTTCCCCGGGAGATACGACCGGTACCGCGCACCTGTCCTTGCCTTTTCCGGGGGAGTGGATTGTTTCGGTGACAGGCATAGAGCCAGTGGCTGCTGAAGTCCTTGTGGTGCCTGCGGAGCGGATCCGTCGCCTTCCGGTAAATGTGGATATTGGTCTCAATCTGACAGTTAGGCCGGTGCAGGCTTTCCCCGGAGAGCAGGTGGCAATTAATGCGGAGCTGATGCAGGTGTTCAATACACCCGTCACCTTGGAAGTCGCAGTTCATGCACCTACAGCGGTGCGCGAGTCAGTGAGGGTACCTGTGCAGCCGGGTGCTAGAAGGGGCTCGGCGACCTTCGTGCCGGATGCGGAGTCAGGCACTTGGAGATTGGTCGTGATGCGAAGCAGCGCTCTATTCATCGGGGCGGCAGAGGCGGAGTTGGAAGTGCTGCCAGTAAACCTGCCAGGGCTTGCAGACCCGTTTGCCGAGATAAATGCAGATGACTTGGTGCTCGCTCTTCGGTATCTGGTGCTGTGTGCCGAGGTGCGTGGACCCGGCGTGCAGTCCTCTGACTGTGTGAACCCTCGTTCAGGACTGCATATGAATCTTGATGCCGCCGGCTATAACCTGAGCTTTCTGGCTGGACTGACACTGCCAGACCTGACTGGCGATTCGGCGGGCGGTACGGATGATGTCCTGCTTCTCTTGGAGGCTCTGAACGGCGTTTCACCGGAACTGCTTTTTTCTGCAGATCTGCCAGAGCGCAGTGTGCGCCTGCGTATTCTCTCCCAATTGCTGAAGCAGGCAGAGTAGCGGAACCCCGTCCCCGATTCTGCCTTGCTGCAAGCGCTTTTTGCTTTCTGAGGGCTTTGCCCATTCTCTCTAAGAGGTATTGGAGACCGTTGCCCTCCTGCCGATCCATCCGCTTCGGGAGGGGTGTTTTGGGGCTGCAACAGGTCACAAGCGGCGCTGACAATCTCTGCAATCGGATATGGCAGGATTGGGCTCAATACAGCCATGTTCTCTTATCTTATTGAAAATAATAATTTTATTTTGGAAATGTCCTGTGGATAAAAGCAGGCCAGCATGGGGGGAAAGAGGCTTGAATTCCTTGACATTTAGGCTCTAGTTTCTTATAGTGCTGGCGCTGCTCTAGTGTCAGCAGTGTTCTTATAGACATTGATGGCACCGAGCATGTAACGAGGAGTAAGCCGATGGTTACTGATATTTCAAAATATCAGGGGGGACTGGTCGGGGGGGCGACATTTTTGTTGCAGAGACCTTTTCTGATTGTTTATTTTTATTCATCCTGCGGGGTGCGAAGTCTTGGCAGGTGGTGCGGCAGTGTGCCTGCGCTGATTTTTTTCATTTTGCTTTCCCTTGCGGGATTTGCCAGCGCACAGAATCAGAATCCGTTTCAGGACGAAAACACTCTCTCCGGCGGCGAGACAGTATCTGAAAATGGGGATACTCGCTCGTTGCCGCCTCCGCTGGATGTGGAGCTGCCAGTGGAGAACCCGCCCGTAGTGATAGAACCGCCTGCGGGCAGCACTCCAATGGTGTCTGTGCGCGGCGATGAAAACGATCTGCCAGTGGTGCCGGGCATATCAGCCTTGGTGCTGTCAGCAAGCAATGCGGCCCCCCTGTCAATAACAGGCGGGCTCACTCTCCTGCTTCCTTCGCATCTAGGTTATGCCGAATGGGTACCGGAGTTGGCGGGAGGCGAAACAATTGTTATTGACATAAGCATAGATGTCCTTCTCTCCGCCATTAATTGGGGAGAATCTGTCGGTCTGCGGGTGCGTTTCAGCCGTCCCTTGCCAGCGGGGCTGGCGATACAGCTGGATGTGGCGCATGAGGCCCGGCCGAATCTCAATCGTTTTGTGGCAACCTTCGCTGCAGGCAGCACGAGTGCCGAATGGACGGCGACGCCGGAGCTGCCGGGGCGCTGGCATTTCTCCTTGTTAGCCCAAGTGTTTGGGGGCCTTGCACCGCTTGAGATGAGCAGTACGCCAAGTTTTGTCGTAATTCCGCGCGTACCGCGCATTGATCTGCCGCCTACAGGCTTGGTAGGGCAGGAGCTTCGCGGGCGCGTGTACCTGGATGGCCGGCGCTTTCAGCATTCAGAGGAAGAACTGTCCGCTGAGGCTGTAGCACTGCCGGTACCGGAGGAAGTGACTCTGACGATAGCGGTGGCGGACCACGAAGAGAACCGGCTGGAGGATTTTGCTGTGCGCGTGCCCGCTGGAGCGAGGGTTTCAGAAGAATTCGTACTCAGCCTGCCACGGGCGGGCCTGTGGACAGTGGGCGTATTGCGCGGAACGACCGTCTTGACCGCCAGCTTCAACTTCGGGGTGGTGTCTGGGGATAACAGCATCATCCGGAGGGTGGCCATTGGCGAGGGGGAGCCGCCGCCGCCGCTGCTTACTCTTTCGGCTCCGTCATCGGTGCCGGCGGGCACTGGGGTGGAGATTTCGCTGCTGGCTGAGCGCGCGCCGGCAGCGGAGGTGACGGTGGAGGTGACGGGTCGCCGCGGCGGTGACGATGCGGCGGAGGTGCGGCAGGTGATCTTGGATTCTTCGGTTTCTTCGGCGACGGCGGCGTTCGGCGTGCTGGAGTCTGGCGAATGGACATTTTCGGCGACGGCGGGGCCGGCAGGTCTTCTGAACACGAGCAGTGCGACAGTGACGGTGATGGTGAAGCGGCCGCCGCCGCTGCTTATTCTTTCGGCTCCGTCATCGGTGCCGGCGGGCGCTGGTGTGGAGATTGCGCTGCTGGCTGAGCATGCGCCGGCAGGGGATGTGACGGTGGAGGTGACGGGTCGCCGCAGCGATGACGATGCAGCGGAGGTGCGGCGGGTGACCTTGGATTCTTCGGTTTTTTGGGCGACGGCGGTGTTCGGCGTGCTGGAGCTTGGCGAATGGACATTTTCGGCGAGGGCGGAGCCGGCAGGTCTTCTGAACACGAGCAGTGCGACAGTGACGGTAATGGTGGAACAGCAGGAGCAGGCACTGCCGATACTGAGCTTGACAGCGGCAGCCGAGCATAGCGGGGAACTCACCTACTCTACGCAGCTCAGCAGTCCGCCGTGGCCAGTATCCGGCCACCATCCGCGGGTTGCCCCCAGCCCGAAAAATCGCTTGGTATTTGTCGCTCCCCGTGATCGCAATCTCCGAGTCTTTCGCATGAGTGCAGACGGCAGTGTCCCGACGCAGTTGCGTAGTTATCCCATTGGCGGCATCAGATCTTGGGCGCATGATATGGTGGTCAGCCCCGACGGTCAGCTGCTGTTCGTAGCGGGATGCCTAAGTCGCTCGTACTCGGATTTCGCCTACTCCATTAGTGTCTGGCGCATCGGCGCTGATGGCTCTCTCGCACAGCTCAGCAATTACCGTGTGGCTAGAGGGATGGACATTGCCCTCAGTCCGGATGGCAGGCTGCTGTTTGCCAAAGACGCGCCAGGGAACCGTCTCCATGTCTGGCCGGTGGACAAAGCGCAGGGCGCTCTCGGTGAAGGCAGCAGTTATATTCAGCATGTGGGCGATGAAATCACGATCAGCCCGGATGGCAGGCTGCTATTCGTGTCCGGGAATGGTGATGGCATCAGCATGTGGCAGATAAATGCCGACGATGCCACACTAAAAGAAGTGACGAACTATTACGGCGAAGCAGGGGAGCTTAGTAAAGCAAGGATAGCCGTTGGTTTGGACAGTCGCACCCTGTTTGCCGCCTCTGAATACGGTCATCTCAGCGTGATAAGGATTACTGGAGCGAACTCGCTAAGACTGCTTTCCGTGCGCAGGGGGGCAGGTTGGTATCGGCCTGTGAAACGCTGCACAGACTATTGGGGCAGGCCCAAATATGCACCGGGAGTCTGCACACCAAACGGGCTTTCCCAGGCCCGTGCTGTTGCACTCAGCCCGGACGGCAGCCATCTCTATGTTGCAGGGAAGGAGGGTGCATCGTACCGCTATTCTCTTAGCACCTGGGAGATTGATATGGCAGCGGGCAGGCTCAGCCGGGCCAGGACCTACTTGAGTGCCCAGACGGGCGGAGCTGAGGAGCTGGTTATCGGCGCGGGCAGCAATTTGCTGTTTGTCTCAGGAGAATCCGGTTACAGCAGCTATGTGAGTGCGTTGCGGATGGGCACTGCGAACGGTGCGGTGACGGTAACAGCAAGGGTGGGATCGGCATTGGACACGACGGTTACGGTTACGGTTACTGCCCGGCAGGAAGGCAGAACAGTGACCAGGCAGGCAGGCCTGCCGCCGAGAGGCTTGCAGGTGGCTGTGCTATTTGAAGCTGGCGCATTGTCCCCCGGCGAATGGATATTCACGGCGGCCGCACAGCCGACGGGCCTAGTGAATACGGAGAATGCGACGGCAACAATAACCATAGCTGCGCCGCCGCTGCCGCCGCTGCCGCCAGCACTGAGTTTGTCAGCCGAAACAGCAGTGCTGGCCGGGGCGGAAGTGCGGGTTGCACTGCTGGCTGAGCGCGCGCCGGCAGGGGATGTGACGGTGGAGGTGACGGGTCGCCGCGGCGGTGACGATGCGGCGGAGGTGCGGCGGGTGACCTTGGATTCTTCGGTTTCTTCGGCGACGGCGGTGTTCGGCGTGCTGGAGCCTGGCGAATGGACATTTTTGGCGACGGCGGAGCCGGCAGGTCTTCTGAACACGAGCAGTGCGACAGTGACGATGATGGTGAAGCTGCCGCCGCCGCTGCTTACTCTTTCGGCTCCGTCATCGGTGCTGGCGGGCACTGGGGTGGAGATTGCGCTGTTGGCTGAGCGCGCGCCGGCAGGGGATGTGACGGTGGAGGTGACGGGTCGCCACCGTGCGAGCAATGCGATCAGAACGGCGCAGGCGATGCTGGGAAGTTCGACTTTTGAGGAAGTGGCGGTGTTTGAGGCGGGTGCACTGGTGAGCCCGGGAGAATGGATATTTACTGCAGCTGCAGTGCCTGCGAACTTGCTGAATACAGAGAATGCGACAGCGACGATAACGATAGAGGATCTGCTCCCGCCAGTGCTGAACCTGACAGCTGAGCGGTCTGTGGTGACGACAGGGGAGGAAGTTGCAATTATTCTGTGGGCTGAAGATGCTCCGCAATCAAATGTGCTGGTGGTGGTAAGGGCGCAGCAGGGAGATGCGAATGTTGCTCATTCGGCTGCACTGGGTCCGCAAAGCTCTTCGGCGGTGGTAGTGTTTACGGCGGATGAGCTGGGTCTCGGCGAGTGGGTTTTCAGAGCGAGTGCGGAACCGGCTGACCTCTTGGATACAACAAGCGCGACGGCTGTGGTGTCGGTGTTGCCGCCGCCGTTGCTGAGTCTGGCAGCTGGGCAGGCGACTGCACCGGCAGGGAATGCCCTCCGGATCACTTTGCAAAGCGAGCGTGCACCAGCAGGGAATGCGGCAGTGACGGTGATAGCACGCCACCGTGCGACTGGCACAACAAAAACGACAACGGTGACACTGGGCCCTTCAGTTTCCTCGGCAACCGCGGTGTTTGCCAGGGGAGCGCTAGTTCCGGGCGAATGGTTCTTTACGGCGAGCGCAGAGCCGGCAGGTCTTCTGAACACGAGCAATGCGACAGCGACGGTAACCGTGCTTACCTCTGCCTTGAGCTTGACGGCGGCTGCCAGCGTCAGCGGGGACCTGAGCCTCTCTGCATTATTCAGACATCTTCCGTGGCCGCTATATGGAAACCACCTCCCGCGGGTCGTTTCCAGTCCGAAAGATCGCCTTGCGTTTGTCGCGGCTCGCGAGCGCAATCTCAGAGTTTTTCGCATGGGTGCAGACGGCAGTGATCCTGTACAGCTGCATAGTTATCCCATCGGCGGGATCAGTGCTTGGGCACACGATATGGAGATCAGCCCGGACGGCAAGCTGCTGTTTGTGATGGGATGCCTGAGAGACTCGGCTTACAGCTACTCCATCAGTGTCTGGCGCATCGGTGCCGACGGCTCTCTCACTCAGCTCAGTGACTATCATGCGAAGAGAGGCATGGATATTGCCCTCAGTCCAAATGGCAAGCTGCTGTTTGCCAAGGACGAGGCACTTGCTCGTCTCTATATTTGGCAGGTGAACAAAAAGTCGGGTGTTCTTAATGCCGGCAAGGAGTACTACCAATCCGGCGGAGGCACTGAAATCACGGTCAGCCCGAATGGCAATCTGCTTTTCATAGCCGGCGGCACAGCAGGCTGGATCAGCGTATGGCGTGTTAATGCCGAGGATGTCACCTTGCAGAAAAAGGCGGACTATCATTACGGCGTGGCGGGAGAGCTAGCTAACTCAAGGGTGGCCGTCAGCCCGGACGGTCACATGCTGTTCGTCGCCTCCGAGTACGGCTACCTCAGTACGCTGGGGATTAATGCGGACAGCTCGCTGGTATTGCTCTCTGTACGCGGAGGCACTCAGCACAATCGTCGCTGCAGAAACTATTGGACTCGCGAGGACAAGTATCCGCCGGGGGTCTGCACTGATGGCAGCCTCTACAGTGCTGAGGGCATTGCTGTCAGCCCGGACGGCAGCCAGCTATATGTTGCAGGGAAAGACATCCAGGAACGCCACTTGCTCAGTACTTGGAAGGTGAACAGATTGCACGGCACACTCAGCCTAGGCAAGGAATACCGGAATGCAGAGATGGGCAGGGTTGAAAACTTGGTTATTGACGCGGCTAACAGTCTGCTGTTCGCGATTGAAGAATCTCATCTCAACGGCCATATAAGTGCTTGGCGAATAAACCACTCAAGAGGTGCAGTAACTGTGACGGCGCAGGCAGAAAAGGCAGCGGAAGTGCCGGTTACCGTGGCGGTTACAGCACGGCAGGGGGACAGGACGGTGATAAGAAATGCGGTGCTGTCTCTGGGGAGCTTGTTGGCGACGACGGTGTTTGAAGCGGGTGTGCTGACTCCCGGGCAGTGGAAGTTCACGGCGAGCGCAAAGCCGAAAAATGTGCTGGATACGACCCGTGCAACGGCAACGCTGACAGTATCAGCCCCGTCGCTGACCTTGGAGACTGGCCTGCAGAGAGTCCCAATGGGCAGCTCCGTGCCAGTAAGGGTTGTGGCTGAAGAGGCGCCTTGGACCGAGGTGACGATTACCGTAGCGGCGCGCCGGGCCGACCACGCGATGGTCACAAAAAAGGTCAAACTGGGTCCATCAACTCGCACGGTGACTACGCTGTTTGGAGCAGGTGAACTGGGCCGGGGAGAGTGGACGTTCACGGCGAGCGCAAAGCCGAAAAATGCGCTGAATGTGGCGAACGCGAGGGCGTCGGTAACAGTAATGGCTCCAGATCTGCACCTCAGAGCTGAACAAGCGAGTGTGGCATTTGGAAGCACGGTGGCGATCACGGTATCTGCTAGCTTGCTGAAGGAGAATGTGCAAGTGTCCGTGCTTGCATATAAGCTGGCAGGAGAATACCGCTACCATACGACTCACACGGCAACAGTGACACTGCGCCCGTCCGCCACCATGGCGACGGCGATCTTCCCTGCGGGCGCACTGGACTCGGGAGAATGGAGGTTTACGGCGACGGCAGAACCGGCGGATGCAGTGCATACGCAGGGGGCGGAAGCATTGGTTTCCGTAGCACAGCCCACAGCACCCATGCAGGCAGTCCTCAGTGCCGCCCCTGCATCCGTTACAACAGGAGAGCCGTTCGTGTTACGGCTGGACTTAGTCAGAACGGTTACCCCGCGCTTTGAAGAAGATTACGCTGCTTGGCTGCCGTCTGACTTCATTGTTTCAGAGAGCCGAAATGGCCAAGTGGTGCGCGAAATCCCCATGCGTCATACACGCCGTGGCACTTTTGCTCTTGCCAGCACTTCTGTGTCTGTGGTGCATAGTGAACCTGGCAGATATACCTATACTCTGCGGGAGGCCGCGGGGCAGGACCTTGTGAAAAACGAGCCGGAGGTGCAGATTTCTGTTGAGGTGCATGCGCTGGGACCGACGCCTTCAACGCCTTCCGAACTGCCAGTGCTGAGATTAGTCCCTGATCGGGACACGATGACAGTGCAAGAGCGCCTGACGATTCTATTAAGAGCCAGCGAGATGCCGATGGCAGATGTATGGGTGACATTGCTGGCGCAGCGTGGGGACAGCACAAGCACAAGAGAAGCAGGAGTGTTGCTGTCGCCGGAGGCCTTGGCTTCGTCGCCAACAGTGATGTTCAGGAGAGTGTTGCTGTCGCGAGTTTCGTCACAGACATCTGTGGTCTTTGAGTCCATAGTGTTTGAACCGAACTGGCTCCGCCCCGGGGGATGGATCTTCACAGCGACAGCGGAGCCGACGGGTCTTTTGGACACAGTGGATGCAATCGCAATGGTGCGGGTGCTGCCGCCAGCACCGACAGGTGTGGTGGAGGTGGATTCAGCTGGCACGACACAGACGTCAGTGATAAATACACCGACAGTGGTGGACGTGACTCCAAGCCTGCCAGCGCTAAGATTGGTACCTGCGCGCAGTCAGATAGAGAACATTGATCACTTGAGGCTGCGAGTGTCACTGGATGCTGAGCCCGAGGCAGCAGTGCATGTGTATGTGACAGCTGTGCAGGCTTCCGGTGGCAGAGAAGTGAATGTGAATGCTATGTTCTCACCGGGGAAACGCGCGGTGAGCATCATTTATACAGCGACCACTCTGGATCCGGGCGAGTGGCATTTTTCAGCCCGCGCAGAACCCGCTGGCATCATTGACCTGTCACAGGCCTCAACATCGGTGCGCGTGCTGGAGGGCCCCATCATGCGGGCGAGCATGAGCGCGGCCCCCGTCTCAGTCGCTGTGGGCGAAGAGTTTGTAGTGCGTGTGTCCATGACGCGGGCGGCACAAGGGCCGGCGACCTTCTATGTGCAGGAGCATCGCGGCGATGACACGCCCATCGTAGAATATCCCCAGCACTTCATACGCGGTGAGAACTTTCGCGCCCTGCGCCGGACACCGGTTATTCCCGGTGAGTACACCTATACCCTGAGAGAAATAGCAGGGCAGAATATCGTGGTCAACGAAGCAGCTCTATGGGCAACCGTGCAGGTGCGGGAGGCAGAGCTTGAATCTGGTCCGACAGTTTTCGGCCCCCCGATGGAAATCACTCCGCCGCCGATGCCCGAAGAGGAAGGGGCGCTTATCTCGGTGGCCCTGTTTGCGCCGCTAGCCGTCACTCTCGGCAGTGAGGTGCAGGTGTTAGCGGCATTGGCAATGGCTCCCCAGACAGATGTGACACTATTCTTAGTGGTCGGTCCCGATAGCGACCAGGAGGCCCTCACCATGCTGGTAGGGGCTGGCAATACCACCGCTGCGGTCAGCTTTACACCCGTGAGTACGGGCACTTGGACCATTGCGCTGCTGTCATCCACTCCCTCCGCCATAGTGGCATCCGGCAGCACCACAGCAGTGATAGTCACGGAGTCAGAGTCACTGAGTGCGTTAGTGGATGAAACAGCGACAGATGTTTCTCGGGATGTGCTAGATCACTTGGAGCAGTGTGAAGAGGGGACCTGCCCCGAGGAAGTGTCTGTGGCCGAGGAATCGACGACGGATGCCGATACGCGAAGAGTTATCCGGGAGGAAGTGGTCGGGATATTGCAGGGATTGGAGCAGGCTATTGTGAACAGCGCGGCGCGCCTGCGTATCCTGCAAAGACTGCTATCACGGTAGGGTTAGTTCCAGACGCTGATCTCTTCGGCATGAGCCAACTGCAAAGATTCGCGTTGCTGCTCGTGCTGAGTATTTGGGTTGGAAGCACTGTTGCCCAAGGGGCGGTGCCAATCCCGGGAGACATGCAGAGTGCTGCCGAGCGGGGTTCCTTCGGCCAAGAGTTGGCGCATCAGTACCGCCGGGCAGCGGAGCGGGGAGATGCCGACGCACAAAACCGTCTTGGAATGCTGTATTACAACGGCGAGGACTTGCCGCTCAATTATCAAGAAGCGATGAAGTGGTTTCGCCAGGCGGCAGAGCAGGGCCACGCCGGTGCGCAGCATAATGTCGGCCTAATGTATGTCCGTGGAAAGGGGGAGCGCCGAGATTATGGCCGGGCGGGAAAGTGGTTTCGCCAGGCGGCAGAGCAGGGCCACGCTGGTGCGCAGCATAATGTCGGCCTAATGTATTTCCATGGAAAGGGGGAGCGCCGAGATTATGGCCGGGCGGGAAAGTGGCTCCGCCGGGCAGCGGAGCAGGGATATGCGGAGGCGCAGACCGATCTCGGAGTTTTGTACGAGCGCGGCTGGGGCGTGAAGCAAGACTATCAGGAAGCGGTGAAATGGTTCTCTCTAGCTGTGAAACAAGGAAATGGGCGAGCGCACGGCAACCTTGCTTGGATGTATTTGTTTGGCCGAGGCGTGTCTTGGGATCTTAAAAAGGCTTTTGATCATTTCCGGCAGTCGTCAAAAAAACAGTCAGTGAGCAGTGTGGCAATGTTCCCAAAGGGCACGGAATGATGCTCACTGGCTCCAGCCAGCCGTGCTGGGCAGAAGGGCATAGAAGAGGAGAAATGGTGCCGGAAGAGGGATTTGAACCCCCGACCTTTTCATTACGAATGAACTGCTCTGCCAACTGAGCTATTCCGGCGAGACACCGAATTATAGACAGCCTGCCACTCCCCTAGTCAGAGAGCGGCGGTATTATGCGGGAACTTCTCGGCTTCCCTCCTGTCTCATGAAATGGCGGCGGGCGGTCGTTGCCTTGGTCCTCGGGGATACCCCCTGTCCCCGCCACAGCCAAGCCCCTCCTCTCCCTACTCTTGAAAGGAGATAATATGGGCATTATATCCTCGCGTGAAGCGGGATATAATAGACCGCCTGCCCGCCTTTACTCCCGCAGTCGGGAGGATTTAAATGCTACGCATCCTTCTTTTTCTAGCCACTAACGTAGCTATTCTGGCAGTTGCCAGCGTCACGCTGCAGGTGCTCGGCCTAGAGCATTATCTGACCGCCAACGGGCTCAATTTGACTTCCCTGCTGGTCTTCTGCGCGATATTTGGCTTCGGCGGTGCCTTTGTATCCCTCTGGATGTCTAAGTGGATGGCAAAAAAGGCGATGGGCACGCGTATTCTCACCAGCCCCTCCAGCAACCGCCAGGAGCAGTGGCTGCTGAACGCAGTGGCTGAACTGGCCCGGGAAGCCGGCATCGGCACGCCAGAGGTGGGCATCTTCAATTCCCAGCAGCCTAATGCCTTTGCTACCGGCGCTAGTCGCGATAAGTCCTTGGTGGCGGTAAGCTCCGGCCTCTTAGAGAACTTTGGCGAAAGAGAGACCCGTGCCGTGCTGGCCCATGAAATAGGGCATGTGGCTAATGGTGACATGGTGACCCTCACCCTGCTCCAAGGCGTGGTCAATACCTTTGTAATGTTCTTTGCCCGCATTATCGGCTTTGTGGTGGACCGTGTTGTATTTCGTAATACTAGGGGTATCGGCATCGGCTACTTTGTCACCACCATATTTGCTCAGATTGTTCTGTCCATTCTCGCCTCGACAATCGTCATGTGGTTTTCGCGCCGACGGGAATTCCGCGCTGATGCCTATGGCGCGAAACTCGTTGGCACCGGACCGATGGTGCTAGCCTTGGAAGGTTTGCGTTCCGGGCAGGGAAATCCTGCGGATATGCCGGATGAGATGCTTGCCTTCGGCATTAGCGGCGGCAAGGCTATTGGCCTGCGCCGACTGTGGATGAGCCATCCGCCTTTGGAAGAGCGCATTGCTGCACTGAAAGCCCGGGAAGCAACCGTCTGAGACAGGGGTCCCGAACCTCTCATGGAACACAAAAATACTGCGCTGGGGGGCGTGCCGGCACTGGAAGGTTGGTACACCTTGGACCGGGATAAGCCGCTCCTGCTCGGCACCCGCTGCCGCTCCTGCGGCACTTTTTATTTTCCACCCCAGGCATTCTACTGCCGCAATCCCGGCTGCGGCGGAGAGGACTTTGAGGAAGTGCCCCTAAGCAGTCGTGGCACTCTGTGGTCCTTTACCGAACAGCACTATCCGCCGCCTGCTCCCTATGTGGCGCCGGAGGTCTTTGTGCCCTACATCGTTGCGGCGGTGGAGCTGACGGAGGAGAAAATGATTATCTTGGGTCAGGTGGCAGAAGGCATATCCCCCGAAAAGCTGAAGATCGGCATGGGTATGGAGATCGGTCTGGAAGCCCTGTTCCAGGACGAGCGGGGTGAGCATCTAGTGTGGAAATGGTGCCCGGAGGAAAGCTCCTGATGTCTGCGCAGGAAGTGGCCGTCCTCGGCATCGGCATGCATCCCTGGGGCAAGTGGGGGCGGAATTTCGTGGAATACGGCGTACATGCAGCCCGCGCCGCCCTAATCGATGCCGGCATTGGCTGGCAGGATGTACAGTTCATCGCTGGCGGTGCCACTATGCGCAACGGCTACCCGGGCTATGTCGCTGGAGCCACCTTCGCCAAAGCCCTCGGCTGGCAGGGGGGACAAATTTCCAGTTCCTATGCTGCCTGCGCTTCCGGCAGCCAAGCTTTGCAGTCTGCACGTGCGCAAATTCTCTCCGGGCAGTGCGATGTGGCATTGGCATTGGGTGCCGATACCACTCCCAAGGGATTTTTTGCGCCCCAGCCGGGGGAGCGCCCTGAAGACCCGGATTGGGTGCGTTTTCGCCTTGGCTTCACCAATGCCGCCTACTTTGGCCTGTACGCGCAGCGGCGCATGACGCTAGGCGGCGCTACCTTGGAGGATTTTGCCCAAGTAAAGGTGAAGAATTCTCGTCACGGCATCCATAATCCCAATGCCCGCTACCGCAAGGAATTTACAGTGGAAGAAGTCATGGCTTCACCCCCCGTCGCTACGCCCTTGCGGCTCCTGGATATCTGTGCCACCAGCGATGGTGCCGCTGCGGTAGTGCTGTCCAGCCTTGACTATGCCAATCGTTTGAAAAGAGCGCAGGTGCGTTTGGCCGCCATATCCACAGTGACCCCTATCTTCCCGAGTGCAGAGGTGGAAATGCCAGACATTGCCACCGATTCTGCTGCCACCGTGCCGCCGCCGACTGCCTTTCGGCGCCGCATTGCTACCAGTGCTTACGAAGAGGCCGGGCTGGGGCCAGAGGATTTATCTCTGGCAGAGGTGTACGATCTGGCCACTTCAATTGAACTTGATTGGTACGAGGATATCGGTCTGTGCGCCAAGGGGGATGCTGTGAAATTGCTGCGAAACGGCGATACCGCCATCGGCGGACGGTTGCCGGTCAACCCCAGCGGCGGGCTGTCCTGCTTTGGAGAAGCCGTGCCCGCTCAGGCACTGGCCCAGGTGTGTGAACTGGCTTGGCAGTTGCGCGGCCAATCCGGTGAGCGGCAGGTGGAAGGTGCCCAAACTGGCATTGCTGTGAACCAAGGTCTGTTCGGACATGGTTCTGCAATTATTCTCAAGCGTTGACCGAGGGACCGAAAATGAAGATTCAGAGTTCTTGGCGCATGGCGTTGCGTAGGCATTTCCGGTTCCTGCTGCCCCCTGTCATCGTGGCGGTCAGTGTCGGCGTGGCGGTTATCCTTATGCTTGCCCGCGATCCGCTGAAAACGCAAACTGTGGACCTGCCGCATATCTCAGTGGAAGTGGCGGTGGTTGTGAAACGGGAACAGCAGATCGTCTTGCGCTCCCTGGGCACGGTGAGCCCCAGAGTGGAAACCCTGCTCAGTGCAGAGGTGCCGGGTCGCGTGGTAGAGGTGTCCTCAAAATTTGTGGCCGGCGGCTTTTTCAATGTCGGCGATATTCTCCTGCGCTTAGATGACCGGGATTACCGGGCCGCCGTGAAGCAGGCGGAGGCGGAGGTGGCTTCAGCGCGGAGCAGCCTGGCGATAGAGCGGGGACGCGCCGATGCCGCTTATCAGGACTGGCTGGCCCTGACCAAGGATAATCGCAGCCGCAGAGCCACCGACCTTGCCTTGCGCAAGCCGCAGCTGGCCGAAGCCGAGGCTAGGCTGGAATCATCAAAGGCGCGCTTGGAGCAGGTGCGCCTGGACTTGGAGCGCACCGTGATCCAGGCTCCCTACAGCGGCTTGGTACGGCAGCAGAACGTGAATATCGGACAATATGTGAAGGACAACAGTCCCCTCGGCACAATTTTTGCTGTGGATTACGCTGAGGTGCGGCTGCCCTTGGCAGATAATAAACTGGACTACCTTGACCTGCCCGGCCGTGACGGTCGAGTGTGGCCCCAAGTCACGCTGAGCGCAGATATCGGCGAGCATACCCATCAGTGGCAGGGGAAGATCGTTCGCACAGAAGGGGTGCTGGATGAGCGCAGCCGAACCCTGTTTGCCGTCGCTCAAGTGGCGGACCCCTATGGCATCCTGCATCCGGAAACAGCTAACCATGAGCCGCTGCGCTTCGGCACTTTCGTGCGTGCGGAAATCAAGGGACGCACGCTGCCGGACATCGCCGTTGTGCCGCGCCATGTGCTGCGTCCGGGCAGCAAGATATGGGTGGTGGATAAAGAGAATCGATTGCAAAACAGGTATATAGATGCCTTGCATGTAGACAGCGAGCAGATCTATGTGCGCAGCGGGTTAGAAAATGGTGACCGCGTGTGCCTGTCCCCGGTGGGCGATGCTCTGCCGGGCACCCCGGTCAAGATCATCCGTGAAACAACCTTGGGATTCGCAGAAGGAGATGAAGATAAAGGTGCAGCGGCAGTGCCTCAGACAACAGAAACTGCCGCCCGGCATGACAGCCCTCCATCATGAACACTCAGCCAGGGCAGACGCCCATTCCAGCGGAGAAGGTTGCCGGTCTGCACCGCGGGATCATTGCATGGTTTGCCCGCAACCCGGTATCGGCGAATCTGATGATGATTCTTATCATCATTACCGGCACCCTGTCGGCCTTCAATATGCCGAGGACCCTTACGCCGGATTTTGAAATTTATTGGCTGCAGGTTGAAGCGGAATATCCGGGGGCGACACCGGAGGAGGTGGAGCAGTCTATCGTACTGAAGATTGAGGAGGCACTGCGGGAAGTGGAGGGCTTGGAGAGTGTAGTATCCCGCTCCTTCAACTCCCGAGCGCTGGTGCGCATGGAGGTGAACTCGGACTACGATGTCAACGATGTGCAGGCGGAAGTCCGCAGTGCCATTGACAGTATCGTCTCTTTCCCGCAGGACGTGGAGCGCCCGGTCATTGGGCGGGTGCCGATTTTGCGCCATGTGAACACGATTGAGCTTCATGGTGAATTAGACCCAATCACAATGCAGGAACTGGCCGACGAAATGGAGACAGAACTGTTGCGCTTACCGGATATCTCTAGGGTTGACATGTATGGTGCCCGGGATTACGAGATCTCTATTGAAGTGGCGGAGGCCACTCTGCGCAAATACGGCCTCACTTTGGAGGATGTGGGCAAGGCTGTGCAGCGCACTGCTGTTGATATGCCAGGCGGCAATATTCGCACCGCCAACGGGCAGGTGCCCCTGCATGCCAAAGGTCGCCGTTTTCACCAGCAGGACTTTGAGGAAATCACTCTGCTGACCTTCTCCGATGGCACCCGGCTCCTGCTTCGGGATGTTGCTGAGATCAGGGACGGTTTTTCAGATGACGACAGCCGGCTGATTTCCGAACTTAACGGGGCACCCTCCATAGGGGTAGCCACGAGTGCCTACAACAATCAGGATGTGCTGGATATCGCACAGCAGGGCCGGGAATATGCCGCCCAGAAGCAGCGGTCTCTGCCCCAAGGCATCATGCTGAAAGTATGGGCAGACGTATCAACCTACGTGCAGGGGCGGTTGGATATGATGCAGAGGAGCCTGCTCCTGGGCTGCCTGCTGGTTTTTCTATTGCTATCTGTTTTTATAGATATCAAACTGGCTTTCTGGGTGATGCTAGGCATTCCAATCAGTTTTCTCGGCGCCTATGCACTGATGGCTGGCGAGCCTTTTAATGTAAGCATCAACATGCTCAGTCTGTTCGCGCTCATACTGGTCCTCGGCATCGTGGTGGATGATGCGATTATCATTGGTGAAAGTGCAACCGCTGCCAGTGAAGAGCATGGCCATAGCGTAGACGCGGTTATTCTCGGCGCTCAGCGCGTCGCCTTGCCAGCTGTTTTTGGTGTCCTGACCACCATCGTCGCCTTTTCTCCGACTGTACTGGTAACAGGACAGTTTGCAGCTTTTCCTAACGAGATCGGCTATGTGGTAACCCTCTGTCTGCTGTTCTCCCTGCTGGAATCAAAACTTATACTGCCAGCGCATCTGGCTCATACGAAGCCTTCCACCAGCGCGTGGCTGGCGCCGCTGCGTCGTGTCCAAAGAAAGAGCAACCGTTTTCTGCAGGAGCGCGTGATCAATCTTAACTATCGCCCCTACCTGTTGCGCTGCGTGGAATATCGCTATGTCACTATTGCCGCATTTACCGGCATTCTCATCCTCTCACTGGGCTTGGTGCTCGGCGGCATCATCCGTTTCGTGCTGGTGGATTCGGTGCCTGGTGATTTTTTTGTCGCCCGCGTGGAGATGGCGGACGGCACACCTGACCAAGCCATGGTGGCGGCTCTGCGCCGCTTGGAGGAGAAGGCGTATGAGTTGGAACAGGAAATACACGAGAGCACTGGCAAGCACCTGATTGAGAATATTAATGTGTGGAGTGAACAGCGTTTGGTTGGCGAGGTGTTTATTGAATTGCTGCCAATCAAGCACCAAGAAATTTCTGGCAATGAAATCCTGCACCGCTGGCGCGATATGGTGGGAGAAATATCTGGTGCCCGAATTCTTGCTTTCAGCAATGCAGATGCAGGCCCGGAAGGCGACCGCGACATCGCGTTGCGAGTAGTGGGCAAGGATCGCAAAAACTTGGAGAAGGCGGCTTTGGTGCTGGAAAATGCGCTGAAACGCTATGCGGGCATTTTTGATGTGCGTGCGGATGTCAGCGATCGTACCGATGAGATCCACTTGACCATTAAACCAGCGGCTGAGGCACTAGGCCTTTCTCTTGCGGAGGTGGGGCGCCAGGTGCGCTATGCTTTTTATGGCTTTGAGGCGCAGCGCATCCAGCGTGGTAACGATGAGGTCAAGGTGATGGTGCGCTACCCGCTGCAGGATAGGGAAAGCATCAACACTTTGGAGAACATGCATATTCGTACGCCGGAAGGTGCCGAAGTGCCGCTGTCCTCGGTGGCAGTGCTGGAGGTGCGTCCTGCGCCATCTAAGCTGGTACGCATTGACGGGCAGCCCTCCATTGCCATCTCCACGGATGCGGATACGCGCGAAGTTTCACCCGCTGCTGTGATCAGTGATATCAATGCGAAATTCAAGGAATCGCTGCAGAAGGAATACGGTGCCGAACTGCTTCTGGACGAAGACAGCAAGGCGCGCAATGAAATGGTCGTCTTTTTGCTAGCTGGTTTCCTGCTGGCCATGCTGGCCAATTACTGCCTGCTGGCAGTGCCGCTGCGCTCCTATACACAGCCGCTGATTGTCATGGGAGCAATTCCTTTCGGGGTTATCGGCGCCATGATCGGCCATCTGCTGATGGGTTTGCCTATCAGCATGCTCTCCCTGTTCGGCATCATTGCAGTTTCCGGGGTGGTGGTAAATGATGGCATTATCATGGTGGACTTTATCAATCAGGGAGTCGCAGAAGGCAGGTCTAGAACACAGGCCGCTATTGAAGCTGGTGTGCGACGTTTCCGGCCAATTCTGCTCACCTCGCTGACCACCTTCGTCGGACTTCTGCCCATTATGCTGGAGCCGAGTGCCCAGGCCCGCTATGTGATTCCGATGGCAGTCTCTCTCGGCTTTGGCGTTCTATTTGCCACAGGCATTACCCTTTTCCTGCTGCCCTGCCTGTACGTGGCACTGGGCGATCTGCCCAAACTGGCACGCCTGTATCGTCGTCGCCAAGCAGTCCCTGTCCCCGCCCAGGCATCTGGCTAAGCCGCTTAACAATTCTGCACAACGCGGTTTTTTATAACAGCTTCAACACATGCTCTGGCGGTCGTCCCAGCACTGCCTTGTCACCCTTGACCAAGATGGGGCGCTGGATAAGACGAGGCTCCTCTAACATCGCCTTTACTAATTGCGCTTCGCTTACGCCGGGCTGAGCTAGACCCCGCTCCCTGCACACAGTTTCTGAGCTGCGCAAAATTTCCCGGGCTGACATGTTCAGCTTGGCGAGAATTTCTTTCAGTGTCTTTTTATTCAGCAGCTGCTCCATGTACAGCACAATTTTTGGTTCTATGCCCTTCTGACGCAAAAGCTCCAGTGCTTGACGCGACTTGGAACAGCGCGGATTGTGATAGATAGTAATGTCGGTCATGCTATTTACTCATCTCTTTTTACCGTCCCTGCTGCCAATACCCCGGTTCGCTTTAGAAAGGCCACCATCTCTTCAGCAAAGACGCGGTTGCCATTGCTGTTGAGCAGATATTGCTCATCGGCAAATTTTTGATTGTACAAGATTTTCTGCAGGGCTTTATCTTCTACCCATAGTCCGTATTCCCGTGCAATGCGATGATACATGGGTGCTGGGCTCGTGAAAAGGTAGCGGCGCTCCGGGATGGCAATGATAACGACGGATACACCTTCCCTAAGGGCGATCTCTACAATTTGACGCAGGTTCCACTCGGTGCGGTCTGGGGGCACACCTGTTTTCATGTCTGCCAGCCCTGCACACAGCAAAAGCAGGCGCGGGCGAAATCGCTCTAGGAGAAAGGGCATGCGCTGCAGAAGACCGGCACTGGTTGCCCTAGGTATACCGGCGTTAATAAATCGGTGCTGGGTCAGGATAGAAAGGCGGTTGGGAAAACCCTGCATAATGGATGCGCCTGCGCCCATGACAAGGTCGTCGCCTAGGACCAAGATGCTATCCCCAGGTTTCAGGGGCGTAAGAGGCTCCGGGTCGGAACGTGAGTCACAGCTGGCTAGGACAGTGCACAGCAGAGCGAGCCCCAGTAAACGTAGCAGGCTTGCTCGGGGAGAAATCCCGTGCAAGATGGTACTCGCATGAAAAGCAGAACTGCCTTGCCGAGGGCTCCCCGGTCTAAGACAGGGTGGCGAGAATACCCAGCTATCAGTCAGCATCACCGGATAGCCAGATGTCCTCGCAGGGTTCTTAATGAAATTCATCCCTTGAGGCCAGCTAAGTTGTTACGCTAATTCCTGCCCATCAAAAGAATAATTAAACTTTTCTATTTCCCACTTCGCCCATTCCCCAACAAAATCACGCAACTCGTCATCATAATACTCGGAGTAATGAAATCTCTCAGGTGTTCGTTTATTTTCATACAGTATTTTTCCGAATTCCGGATAATTAATCTTTTGACCTATGTAGGCTAGATCTTCTTCCCGGTTCTCATATTTTGCAACAAAATCTACAATCATATTCCCATGTTCATCTAGCAGATATTTTTCTGCAGGTGGAAACGTCGGTGTTTTACACAAAATTTGTTGTGTCAGCCAATTCTTAAAAAGCAGTCTTGAACCGCGGTGAATAGGTATATTGCCCCTTTTCACCTCGAAGAAGAACAATGAGACATAGCGGCTCCATGGATTTCTTACAATACTGAAAGTAAATATTCTCTGCCACAGTTGATGCCCTAGGAACATACGCATATCTCGTGCCGTGCGATGGCCATGTATCGACGGTAGAACATATCGTCTCAAAAAACCAGTCCTATGTTCAATATTATTTTTTCCATAAGCCCAGTTGAATTTATGCAATAATTCCTCCTTCAGGGAAGAGCTAGATGTGGCAGGTATATCCACAAACCAGAAATTTGCTTTAGAAATTCTATTGCGAATAAGATACCGATCTAGCAACCTAAAGGTATGCCGCTTAGCCCGCTCATTTAAAAGCTTATAGGTTATTCTGTGGAGGAGGGGGGGAGGGGGAGGGGGAACCATCAATCGTACATCTTTCTTGCTAATGGCAAATGGTAAAGGCAGCATTGTATAGCTTACAACCTGTAAACCACCAAGCCAATTATCGGTTAATTGTACTCTTTATTTTATAATGACCTGTCGGATTGGAGTTGTAATATGTTTTTCAGCGGTTATTCCCTGTGTCGGGTATTTCAGCTCCTGCTGGCGGGTGCTCTTATCGCTGCTTGCGCAGGAGATGCTCCCCGGGTATTTGAGGATGCGCATGGTAATTCCTTGGATCTGGCAGATTACCAAGGGCGTTGGGTGCTCATTAACTACTGGGCCACTTGGTGTGCGCCGTGTCGCGAAGAAATACCGGCGCTTAATCGTTTTGCCGAACAGCATGCGGATACTGTCGCTGTTATCGGAGTTGGCTTGGACGGACAGCGCGAGGAAAGATTGCGGGCTGAAATCGCAGAGCTCGGCATTCGCTTCCCGGTGCTGGCGGAAGATCCAGGACCTGTGCTCGGGCTGACCTTCCCCACGGTGGTGCCGACGACTTGGCTGCTGGACCCCGATGGCAAGCTGGTCAAGGCACTCTTAGGACCTCAGGATGATGCAAGCTTGGCCGCCGCCATCGGGCTGGAATAGCGAAAACGATGGCCGCTTGGTGTCGCGATGCAGTTGCAGTGCGCATGCAATAGGGATTACAATCGGTACTTCACAAGATATAGCCTAGTGGGGGATTTTATGATCATCTTGCACCAGTACCTGATCTCGCCATTCTGCGATAAGATCCGCCGTGTTCTTCATTGGAAGGGAATTGAGTACGATGTGAAGGAGTACGCGCTGACGGACCGAAAGGCTGTTGCCACCATCAATCCGGCGGGCAAGTTGCCCTGCTTAGAACACGATGGTCTCCGCTTGTCCGATTCCACGGACATCGCCTATTATCTAGAGGAAAAATTTCCGCAAAGATCGCTTATCCCCAGCGATCCGCGTCAGCGTGCCTTAGTGCATATGCTAGAAGACTGGGCTGACGAAAGCCTGTTT
This sequence comes from Gammaproteobacteria bacterium, assembly GCA_965205525.1. Classification (GTDB taxonomy): domain Bacteria; phylum Pseudomonadota; class Gammaproteobacteria; order JABABF01; family JABABF01. The sequence continues at coordinate 1,788,238 of OZ242171.1, read as the reverse complement.
TTTTACGAAATGTTTCTCAGGTTTGCATTGCCACAGAATGCCGAGCGCAACCTGCCGCGAATGTTACATCAAGACAAGCCGCTGATGCGCAGGCTTATGCCCATGCTGATTCCGCGCGGCATTCGCTCAATCATAAAAAAGCAGGGTTTGGGCCGCAAATCGGACGAGCAGCTGCTGATGGATCTGCGCCGCCAATTCATCGCTTTGAACGAGCGTCTCGGCGACGGCGGCTGGCTGGTAGGAGACGGCATCAGCTTGGCAGATATCGCTGTTTATGCCATGGTGGCCTGCTGTCGGGACAGCAAGGAAGGTGTTCCACTACTGCGGGAGAACAGGAAGGTGGCTGACTGGCTGAAACAGGTAGAGGATGCCACCGGCGGGCCGGTGCCAGGCAGTTGGGAAATCTGAATAAGCCCCGAGCTTCTCTATGAGAGAGAGGAAATCATGAAAGCTTGCGTGCATACGTGCGTGCATAAAGGCGAAGCCCACGAAATAAGAAACGAAATGCATGTATGAATTGGAATCTTTTCAAGCAGATATAACATATTGCCAGAAAATATCTCGGCTGTTCCTTTAATATTATTCCTATGAAATTGAGATTGTGTCTCCTGGGTCCCGGGATGCGGCGCACGTCTTCTTCACCAGGAAAGACCTTAAAACCAGGATCTACATGAAAAAGCGTATGCTTTCGGATGCGGGGATACACCACTTTTGCCAGGAACATCTGATCACCTTCACGTCTATAATACTTTTCTTTGTGGAGAGATATAAAATTTTCTATCTCTTGGCGCATATTCAATACGACAGGATTGAGCTTCTTTACCCCCCACATTCCTCCCATGATTTTGGAACTATGTGCACGATGATCACGCAAGACATGGTAGAACTTGTCGCTGTTCAGCCATTCATCTGTGGCGCACTTCTGCCGTTCTAGGAGTGGAGAGTCTACATCAAGCATCAGGCAAGCATCTAGATTGTCCTCATCGGCTGCAAGAAACCTCCAGAACGTGCCTGCGAGGAGTTTTTCCGGTCGCATGATTATGACTTCTGCACCGCCGGCGGATAGTTCATCCGTTACGCTGCTGATCATGTTTTCTGCCACATAGAAACGACAGGTCCATCCGGGGAAAACCGTCGGCTGCTGTTGCAGAATTTTAATGGCACCGTAAAGATACTTAGGCCTTTGCCCGAATAGGGAGAATGATAGAACTTTTTTGTCTTCCCCCTCCCCTCTGGCTGCATGATCTGTTTTGTTTTTAGATGGAATTCTAGCTAGCTCTTTCACGATTATCTGTGGCCTGGAGAAAATGCCGAAGACCAACTGCGCGCAGGTAGGATATCGTATCATGATAGATGTTAGGCTTTCCGCCGTATGAGAGAGAGGAAATCATGAAAGCTTGCGTGAAACATAAAGGGAAAGTCCACGAAATAAGAAACGAAATGCATGTATGAATTGGGATCTTTTCAAGCAGATATAACATATTGCCAGAGAATCTCTCGGCTGTTCCTTTAATGCCATTCCTATGAAATTGAGATCGTGTCTCCTAGGTCCCGGGATGCGGCGCACGTCTTCTTCACCAGGAAAGATCTTAAGACCAGGATCTACATGAAAAAGCGTATGCTTCCGGATGCGGGGATACACCACTTTTGCCAGGAACACCTGATCATCTCCATATCTATAATACTTTTCTTTGTGGAGAGATATAAAATTTTCTATCTCTTGGCGCATATTCAATACGACAGGATTGGGCTTCTTTACCCCCCACATTCCTCCCATGATTTTCCTCCGATGGAAGCGATGATCACGTATGACATGGTAGAATTTTTCGCTATTTAGCCATTCTTCCGTGGCACGCCTATGCCGTTCTAGGAGTGGAGAGTCTGCATCAAGCATCAGGCAAGCATCTAGATTGTCCTCATCGGCTGCAAGAAACCTCCAGAACATGCCTGCGAGGAGTTTTTCCGGTCGCATGATTATGACTTCTGCACCGCCGGCGGATAGTTCATCCGTTACGCTGCTGATCATGTTTTCTGCCACATAGAAACGACAGGTCCACCCGGGGAAAACCGTCGGCTGCTGTTGCAGAATTCCAATGGCACCGCAAAAATACTTAGGCCTTTGCCCGAATAGGGAGAATGATAGAACTTTTTTGTCCTCCCCCTCCCCTCTGGCTGCATGATCTGTTTTGTTTTTAGGTAGAATTCTAGCTAGCTCTTTCATGATTATCTGTGGCCTGGAGAAAATGCCGAAGACCAACTGCGCGCAGGTAGGATATCGTATCATGATAGATGTTAGGCTTTCCGCCGTATGAGAGAGAGGAAATTATGAAGCTTGCGTGAAACATAAGGGGGAAGCGCACAAACATAAAGGCGAAGCCCACGAAATAAGAAATGAAATGCATGTATGAATTGGGATCTTTTCAAGCAGATATAACATATTGCCAGAGAATCTCTCGGCTGTGCCCCTGCTGCTATTCCTATGAAATGGAGTTTGTGTCTCCTGGGTCCTGGGATGCGGCGCACATCTTCTTCACCAGGAAAGACCTTAAATCCAGGATCTACATGAAAAAGCGTATGCTTCCGGATGCGGGGATACACCACTTTTGCCAGGAATTTCTGGTCACATCCATATCCAAAATAATTCTCTTTGTCGAGAAGCATCCAATTTTCTAGCTCTTGGCGCATATTCAATACGACAGGATTGGGCTTCTTTACCCCCCATATTCCTCCCATGATTTGGCTCTTATGTGCATGATGATCACGCAAGACATGGTAAAACTTGTCGCTGCTCAGCCATTCATCTGTGGCGCACTTCTGCCGTTCTAGGAGTGGAGAGTCTGCATCAAGTATCAGGCAAGCATCTAGATTGTCCTCATCGGCTGCAAGAAACCTCCAGAACATGCCTGCGAGGTGTTTTTCCGGTCGCATGATTATGACTTCTGCACCGCCGGCGGATAGTTCATCCGTTACGCTGCTGATCATGTTTTCTGCCACATAGAAACGACAGGTCCACCCGGGGAAAACCGTCGGCTGCTGTTGCAGAATTCTAATGGCACCGTAAAGATACCTGGTCTCTTGCCCGAATAGGGAGAATGATAGAACTTTTTTGTCCTCCCCCTCCCCTCTGGCTGCATGATCTGTTTTGTTTTTAGGTAGAATTCTAGCTAGCTCTTTCATGATTATCTGTGGCCTGGAGAAAATGCCGAAGACCAACTGCGCGCAGGTAGGATATCGTATCATGATAGATGTTAGGCTTTCCGCCGTATGAGAGAGAGGAAATCATGAAAGCTTGCGTGAAACATAAAGGCGAAGCCCACGAAATAAGAAACGAAATGCATGTATGAATTGGGATCTTTTCAAGCAGATATAACATATTGCCAGAAAATCTCTCGGCTGTTCCCCTGCTACTATTCCTATGAAATGGAATTTGTGTCTCCTGGGTCCCGGGATGCGGCGCACGTCTTCTTCACCAGGAAAGACCTTAAATCCAGGATCTACATGAAAAAGCGTATGCTTCCGGATGCGGGGATACACCACTCTTGCCAGGAACGCCTGATCATCTCCATATCTATAATACTTTTCTTTGTGGAGAGACATAAAATTTTCTATCTCTTGGCGCATATTCAATACGACAGGATTGGGCTTCTTTACCCCCCACATTCCTCCCATGATTGGGAATCTATGCCAATCATGATCACGCAAAGCATGGTAGAACTTGTCGCTGCTCAGCCATTCATCTGTGGCGCACTTCTGCCGTTCTAGGAGTGGAGAGTCTGCATCAAGCATCAGGCAAGCATCTAGATTGTCCTCATCGGCTGCAAGAAACCTCCAGAACATGCCTGCGAGGAGTTTTTCCGGTCGCATGATTATGACTTCTGCACCGCCGGCGGATAGTTCATCCGTTACGCTGCTGATCATGTTTTCTGCCACATAGAAACGACAGGTCCACCCGGGGAAAACCGTCGGCTGCTGTTGCAGAATTCTAATGGCACCGTAAAGATACCTGGTCTCTTGCCCGAATAGGGAGAATGATAGAACTTTTTTGTCCTCCCCCTCCCCTCTGGCTGCATGATCTGTTTTGTTCTTAGGTGGAATTCTAGCTAGCTCTTTCACGATTATCTGTGGCCTGGAGAGAATGCCGAAGACTTGCTGCACACGGGCAGAATGGGATATGACAGATGTTAGGCTTTCCAGAAATCTCTACACTCTTCCTTAGGAGTGCTCTAGCTCAGACTGTCGGCGCTGGCTGCCCGCCGCGAACCAGCTTCCCGGGCAGGGCTCCGGTGTGTTCTCCTTTTTCGTAGATGACTTCACCGCTGACCACGGTGGCGGTATAGCCATCCACTTCTTGGTACACGCGTCGTCCGCCCGCAGGCAGGTCATAGATAACTTCCGGCTTTTGCAACTGCAAGTTTTCAAAATCAATAATATTGATATCTGCCTTCATGCCGGGCTCCAGTGTCCCCCGATCGTAAAAGCCGACGCAGCGTGCTGTGTCCCGGGTGTGAGAGCGCACCGTCCATTCTAGGGGCAGGCGCTCGCCGCGGTTGCGGTCGCGCACGAAATAACTGATGAGATGGCTCGGCACAGTGGCATCGCATAGCACACCGCAGTGGGCGCCGCTGTCCGCCAGGCTGATCACCGTGGAAGGATCTTTCATCATGGCGATCTGGCGCGAAAAATCACCGCTGTCATAGCCGAAGTTGGGAAAGTAAAGCAACTCCTTGCCGTCGTTTTGCAGCAGTGTGTCGTAGGCAACTGCGCGGGGCTCTTTGCCTTCACGCTTGGCGATGCCGGCAATGCTGTGCTCCGGTGTCGGCTCGTAATTGGGCGGTGAGCCCAAGATATAAAAATTTTCAAAGCTGTGCACAATGGCGTGCAGTATGTCCTGGGTGCTTTCCACGCCAGTGGGCGGTGCCACAGCCTTCTCTGCCAGGATGGCGGCCCGCACCGCGGGGTCCCGCAGTTTTGCCAGACGCTCTTCCCGGGGGAGAGCGGCGAGGGGTGCGTAGCTCTGGTGGAACATGAAGGGGTGTACAGTGCCGTCAAATCCCATCAGCATGTTCACTGGACGGGCGCCAACATGGGGGATCAACAGGGCTCCCTCCTCTGCTGCATCTTTTACATACTGTAACTGCTTCTGCACCCGGGGAAAATCATCCTCCTTGCGGAAAAACAGCACAAAATTAATGGGGCGGCGTGTTTCAATGGAGAGGCGCTTCATCCAGTCCATTTCTCTTTCCCAGTCATCAAAATCGGATACCAGTCCGTAAACACCCTTGCCGATTTCACCCAAGGTGCGACCGATGCCAAGCAGTTCATCCTCATCGGCGTATGTGCCTGGCATGACTTCACCTAGCCGGGTTACATGCAGCTTGGTGCGCGATGTGGTAAAGCCTACAGCACCAGCATCAATGCCTTGGCGCACGATCTCTGCCATCTGGCGGATATCATCCTCTGTAGCTTTTTCGTTGTGGACCCCTCGTTCGCCCATCACGTAGCAGCGCACCGCGCAGTGAGGCACTTGGCTGCCGACATCAATGGCGCGAGGCAGTTTCTCCATGGCATCCAAGTATTCGGGGTAGCTTTCCCACTCCCAAGTGATGCCCTCGGTGAGCGCAGTGCCGGGGATGTCTTCCACGTCTTCCATCACACCGATAAGCATTTCTCGCTCCTCTGGCTTGCAGGGTGCAAAGCCGACCCCGCAATTGCCCATGACCACGGTGGTGGTCCCTTGGTTGGAGGCGGGGGTTAGAAGGGGGTCCCAGCTGGCTTGGCCGTCAAAATGGGTGTGGACATCCACCCACCCCGGGGCGACCAACTGTCCGTCGGCATCTATTTTTCGCCGAGCGTGACCATCTACTTTCCCCGTCCCGACGATACGGCCATCCTGTATAGCTACATTGCCAATAAAGGATGATTTGCCCGTGCCGTCTACAATTTTGCCGTTCTGAATGAGCAGGTCGTACATTTGAGTACCCTCCAAAAGGTCTATCTGCCAGCACAGGCTAGAGTATCACTTGCTAAGCAAGTATTCAAGTCAGGTATATGCTGGTCTTCCAAGTCCCCGGCAGCCTTCGGAGATGCCGCTGTTACAATGGCAATCAGCGCACTGGTAATTCGCTGATAACAAGATGAAGATTGTTGCTAGGATCTCGCCAAAAAATAAAGCGGGTCACGCTTTTCAGGGAGAGGAGAAGAGAGGAACGAGGCTCTTATCATTTTCCCTGTATGGGCGGCGGCTCTCTTGCCTTTTCGGTGCTATTAAGAATTTAGAGGAGCAGGCGAGATTTTATCCTGAGTGGCGCTGTCGCTTCTATGTGGCAGAAGACGTGGTGGGCAGCGTAACGGATCAGCTGTCCGCCGGCGGTGCAGAAGTCATAATCATGCAGCCGGAACCGGGAATTGCGGGCATGTTCTGGAGGTACCTTGCAGCCGATGAGGACAATCTAGATGCTTGCCTGATGCTTGATGTAGACTCCCCGCTGCATGAACGGCATAGGCGTGCCACGGAAGAATGGCTAAATAGCGAAAAATTCTACCATGTCATACGTGATCATCGCTTCCATCGGAGGAAAATCATGGGGGGACTTTTCGGGATGAAGGGGTCTGGTCCTGTCGTATTGAATATGCGCCAAGAGATGGAGAGTTTTATATCTCGCTGGAAAGGCAAAGCCATGGGGTATGAATCTGATCAAGAATTCTTGGCACAAATAGTGTACCCCCGCATCAAGGAGCATACGCTTTTTCATGTGGACCCAGGCTTTGTTATCTTTCCGGGTGAAAATGCCCGCTCTCTTCCCGGTCCCAAGAGGACTGATCTGTACTATGCAGGCTGCTATCGTCCTTTCAATCTGCTAAACGGCGGGCTGAGCCTAGCCAAACTATCCATAAAGAGACTACAAGTTATGTATGCTTTCTATTTTTTATACAGACCTCTTGCTTATTACTTTAATTTTGTTTTATGCAGGCTGCCCATCGTAGGTTACAGGAGGCACGAGGCAAAAATAAGGCGGCAGGTATAGATAAGCCCAGCTGCCCCTCTGCCTTGTGCTCAGTATATTTTGGCTGACCATCCCAGAGCCTTTGGGGCCACCATTAATATAGCTTGCTTGAAATTCAGACAGGAAAAAAGCAGAATTGTGCGAAAGACATACGATTTTGCTATAGACAGAAGGTGAAATAGTAAGGCAAACTCTCTCCCAGCTACTCCGCTGACAAGCGGACGGCCAGGCGGTAACGGAAAGCAGCCAAGGGGTCTCGCAAAGACAAAACTACTATGGATACCAGGGAGCAGGGGAGCCTATCCGTATTTATCCTCATCTGGATTCGAAGTGCAGAGACGGTGTGCATTCAGCTTGCACCTGCCCGGGTTGTGTCTGTCGCCCTGTGCCGAGCCTTCATTTGCGCACTACTTGCGGTATTGCTGTTCTTCCAAGCATCTGTCGCCCGCTCTGGCGGCGAGCCTGTGGAGCACTATATTCGCACCGATCGCTATACCCTTATTCGCTCTACCGCCCAAGGTGACCAGCTGGACCCGCTCTCTACACTAGTGCGTGTGAGCTTTGGGCCGGATATCGCCACTGTGGGTGATGCAATACATGAGCTCTTGGAGCATTCTGGCTATCGGCTTTCCTACGGTTCGTCGGAAAATTGCTTCTTAGCAGAGGGATTGCTCTTCGTGCAGCCTCTGCCCGCTCCCCTGCGAGATATCGGGCCGCTGCCCCTGCGGGAGGGGCTGGAGACCCTAGCGGGCCGTGCTTGGGAGTTGGAGGTTAGTGAACTCGGGCGCACTCTGGCCTTTACGATTCGGGAAGAGTACCGGAACAGTACTGAAGCACAGCGTGTTCTTGCCGGAGGCAGCGTTGCTCTCTCTCCTGCCGAACAGGCAGAGCAGCGTTTTTTCGTGCCTTTCGGCATTGCCGAATTCCGTTTTTTGCAGGATGGCGCACAGGAAGTCGTGCGTCAAGCAGTGACAGCGGTGCATACAATGGATGCAGATGTGCTGGTGCGCGGGCATTCCCATAGCCGCGGCAAATGGGCCACCCGCCGACAGGCGGAGCAGCGAGCCACAAGCGTGGCGGATGCGCTGGCCGAAGCCGGTGTGCCGAAGGAGCGGATTACACAGGATACCCGTTATTCAAACCGCAGTGAGCAGCCAAATCCGCTTCGCCACGGGGTGGATATCTTGGTGTATCCCAGTGCCGGGCTCGGCGATACTCCCCAGCACCGAGAGCCTGCCTATGCGACGCTCTGCCGTGCCGCCCCGCTGGAGCAGGAGGGGCAGCCAGCACCCGTTTCGCAATTCATCGTGGAAGAAGGCTCGCTCCGACGCAACATTGAGCGCCTGCTGCATCATTTTGGTCTCCGTATGGGCCGGTGGGACTTGGCTGATGGCCGCTACGAATACGACTGGAAAATTCCCTATCCGTACAGCATCCGGGCGGAGAACCCGGGCGAAGCGCTGCGGCAGCTGCTCGGCAGCTACGGAGTCCAGCCCACTTTGAACACCTTAGACAGCACCGTGGATTTCTCGGTGCTGCACTCGCCCCGTCCCCGTGCGGAGTAAATCCATGCGCACCTTGTCCCGTCTGCTTCTTTTCACTGCGATTCTTCTGTCTGTTACCGGCTGCCAGTATCACCGGCAGGTATCAGAAGAAATTCGGGAGACCGCCGTCCGAGCCGCTGCCTCGGAAGAGCCTTTCTTAGCCAGGCAATCCCGAGCTACCCGTGCTGTCCAGACGCGGGTAGACCGGCGTGCACCCTGGCTATCGGAGAAGAATGCCGCTGTCTACCGAGCCCTGCCGGCGACCCAAGCCATTCGGGCGGTGCTGGGCGCACGGCCGGTATTTTTTGCACCCGTCATTGAAAATAATCCCCCAGTGTACTCTCCGGCAGCCGGTGGCACAGTGCGTGAGCACTTGGATAGTATTGCCTCGCAGGCCAACTGGGCTTGGCAGGTGGAAGCTGGCGGCAATGTGCTGTGGACCAGCTTGCCCACCCGAGTCTTTCAGCTGGCTGTGCCTCAAGGGACTCGCACTGCTCGCCTGGGCCGGTCCGGCGACGATCAATCTTCCGGCGGTTCAGACGACGACAGTACCCAGCGCACCGATACCCAGCAGGCAGAGCTGGCCCATTTCACTGTTCCCTACAGCGAGCTGGAGGCCAGCGTAGATGCGATGTTATCGGGGGAATATGCGTTTTCTCTCCTGCCTTCTGCCAACAGTCTGGTGGTCACGGCACCGCCAGATCTGATGCGCCGGGTAGAAGCTCTGGTCACTCATTTCAACCATGCTGCCACGCAGCGGGTGCTGGTGAAGCTGGAAATTTATCTGGTTGATCTCAGCGATTCCGAGCGGGAAACCTTGGATTGGACATTTCTCCGTCAAGCTGCCAGTGGGCTGCAATTTAAACTTGAAGCCAAATCAGAAGGTATCCTCGGGCTAGAACCGCCTTTTCGTTTGTCTCTTTCCGACCTCTCAGACGGCCGCTACAGCGGCTCGCAGCTAATTTTCAACGCCCTCGCAGAGCAGGGCTCCGCCAGCGTGGTGGCCCGCCCGCGAATCATCGCCCTCAACAACCAGGTAAGCGAGCTTCGCATCAACCGGGTAACTCCCTACACCGAGAATGTACGGTTTCGTGAGATAGACCGGGGTGCAACCACCGAAATTTCACCAGAGATTGAAACTGCCCGGGTCATCGGCGGTACAACGATTTACGTGCTGCCCTCCATTGAGGGGAATCGGGTCAGTCTCACCTTGTCAGTCAACTACACACGCATAAACCGCTTTGTCACCCATACCTTGGGTGAGGGGGCAAACAGCATTAATGTGCGGTTGCCTGAGTATGACGATACCCAGTTCACACTGCCCATCGCGCTGCGCAGTGGCGAGACGATGGTGCTAGCGGGCAACCCGAGCGAGACATCCAACAGCCAGGCGCTGCACCGCAAGCTGATTCCCATGTGGCGCGGCAACAGAAGCAGTCGGCGTCGCACGGAAACAGTGATGCTGATCACTGCCCATATTCTGGATTCCGCCTGAGATAGCAACAGGAAGTTTGCCATGGAAAAAATTACCCGCATTCGGGACAGTGTGTGCGGCGCACCGGTCGGTATTGTTATCAACGCTCAATCTGAATCCATTGCTGCCATTGGCCGTATAGAGAAAGGGCGGCGTATCAACGTGCGTGCCGCCCAGCTTGCGGCGACCCATTGCCTCATGGTCGGCGAGGTGGTTTATTTTTCCGATGCCAGTGGTGTCAGCTTGGCTGCGCAATTTGAAAAGGGCATAGGCGGCCTGGCAAAGATTGACCAACCGCGACAGATATGTGTGCCCTTGGACGAGATGGTGTATCTGTGCCGCTATGCGGACGGTCTTATCTTCGGGGAGCACTGCCTAGTGCCCGCCCGTGCCCGGGAAGAATTGCAGAACTGCGATGTGCCCGTGCTGGTATTCCCTGCCGGGCGGCTCAGTGAGAACTTTGAAGACTGTGGCGCAGCCTGCCCTGCATCCGTATTGCGGTTGCGAGGGTTTAGCAACCCCTTCCTGTTCCGAAGCACACTGGTCTGCCTGCTTTATCACGGCATGCCTGTGCCTCGGCATGCTATTCGTGCAGCCATTGCTTTTTTGGCGCTGGTTGCGATGTCTGTCGTTGCGACGCAGCTGTACGATAACAGTGCACCGCTGCCGGAACAGGTGGCCCTGCCAGTTGCACCAGAGACATTGCCCATTGCCGCGCCGGGACAGCTGCGCGCTTTCAGCCTTGCTGCCTATCGTCTGGTGCCGGCTGCCTCTTGGCTCGGTTTGCAGGAGATGCTTTTGCAGGGTTCTCAGCTGGTGCTATCGGGCAGTCCCGGAGGTGCCAATCCCGGCGGCGACAGTGCTCGGCATTTCGGCTTTAAGCAAACCTACTGGGATACGAATAGATTTGAATGGCGCGCTCCTCTTACCGCCGCGGCCGTACCCCTTGTCGTGTTGCCGCCACCGGAAGAGGCGGAGAAGTTCATAGAGCGTTTGCGTCATGCGGCTGGCATACGAGTCATGGGTATACACCGCCGCAATACCGCTGCCGAGACAGCAGTGGAATTGGAATTGCATATCGGCAGGGAAACTGCCTATGCAATGGAGCGTCTCGCGGTTCTGGTGGGTGCATTGCCCTCTAGCCTGCGTGCTGTGCGCTTGCAGTATGGCAAAAACGGCCTGCCAGATGGCACCTTGCTGGAACTTGTGGTGCAGACGCGCCGGGGCTGAGTCCATGAAGCGATTACTGCTGCTCCTGTTCGCGATGCCGTGGTGTGCCGTGCCCGCTGTACAGGCCGAAGATGATCTCGCGAGGGCGGGAGAACTGGACCGCCAAATTGCCGCTGGCCGTCTGCAGACACAGCTGGAGCAGGACCTTCGCTTGCTGGAAAGCATGCGGAGCTTGACTGTTGTCTTGGAAGAACTCGCTCCTCATGCCGATGCAATGATGGAGATACTGGCAGAGCTGCCCAACACCGGGCACCTGCAGCAGGCCCTCAGTCGGATGCAGCGGCCGCCGCCGCCTGCCACCCCCCCGTCGGTGCTTCCGTCATCGCCAGTGGAGGACATACGACTCGCACTGCTGCAGCCGCCGGAAGGGGGCAAGCCAGGCAAGGCGATTTTCCGTATCGGCGATAACTACGAGATCCGCTACCAAGATGAGGAATTGGATCTGCACGGCCGTCGTTATCGGCTGCAGAAGGTAGATGCGAATGCTGTGCAGCTGACGCCCTTGGACGGCGGACCGACGCGGAGTGTGCAATGGCAGTGATCACTACACTCGCTCAGCACGGCAGATCTAGACAGACCGCCGGAGGGATTTCTGCTCGCGAACTTGCCGCTGTACCGCTTTCCCGAGAGGCTGCGGTGCAGAACTGGCTCTGTCTGCATCCGGAGGAGAACTACTTGGTGACTGGGGATGGCAGCACTATCTACACGGATAGGCCGGAGGCCCGCAATACCCGCACGCTGCGACAGGTGGTGGCAAATACCGCACACACTGAGCCGCAGGTGATCTTCGTAAATGAAGCGACCTTTGCCACTCTTCGGGATCTTCGCTGCAGTGCAGATGAAGATGCGGACGAAGGCATGCGCACAGAGACATCACGCAATGTTGAACACATTTTTGCCGATGCTGTTCGCCACGATGCAAGTGATGTGCACATTCGTGTGCGCAGACAGGAGACAATCGTTTTGCTTCGCATCCACGGCACACTGGTGCCCTATCAATCCTACAGCCGCGTCGTCGGGCTGCGCTTGTGTCGTACAGCCTTTAACTATTTTGCCCGCACCCGGCAAGACTTCAGCGAGCACTTGCCGATGGATGGCTCCTTTGATTTCTCTGACGGCGGTGAGCGCTACGGTGTCCGTATGAATCTGATGCCGGAAGTGCGCGGCTGCACATTGGTGGCGCGGCTGCGCAACCCACACCGGGTAATCCGCTTAGAAGATGTCGGCTACAGCGATGCGCAGAGAGCAGTCATTCTGCAGGGCCTGCGTCGCAGCGGAGGACTGATGCTGTTCAGCGGTCCCACCAATTCTGGTAAATCCACCACTATGACCAATCTCCTCGCTGAAATGCCGGAGGAGCGCAGCGTGATCTCCATTGAAGATCCGGTGGAAGTGCGGCTGCCCCATGTCTCCCATGTGGATCTTTCCAGCCAGCCGGAAGATGTCTCTTTGCAAGATCTTCTCGGTTGCACCGTCCGACAAGATCCGGACCTCTTGGCGCTGGCGGAGATCCGGGACGAGAAGACAGCACGGTATGCGGAAAACATGGCTTTGCAGGGACGTTTTGTTATCTCCACGCTGCATACAGACAGCGTGGCAGCCATCCCTCTGCGGCTGACCCGCCTCGGCATGGATGAAAGCAATCTTTTCACGCCGGGTTTTCTCAACCTGCTGATCAACCAGACCTTGGTGCCGGTGCTGTGCCGACACTGTCGGCAGGATCAGCATCCGAATGCCGCCGAGCATGGGCGCTATCAGGAGCTGCTGGACGATACAGACGGGCGCATTCGCTATCGCAATCCGGCCGGCTGCGAGAACTGCAGCCTGGGCATTGCCGGTCGCACTCTGGTGGCAGAGGTGCTGCCGGTGACACGCTGGGTGCGGAAGCTGATCCGTGCGCAGGACTATGACGGCATTGGCGATTACATGGAGCATGAAAATATCACCTCCTGCCGCAGGCATGCTCGGGAGAAAATCCTCGCCGGATTGCTGGACCCGAGAATGGCGGAGACCAGTGTGGATCTCTTTGATGCAAGGATGTGCTAATGAACCTGCAGACGACTCTCAACCGCATTCGCTTCAGCTCTGACGAGCAGCAGATTTTTCTCTCGCGTCTCGCTGCCATGAACGAAGCGGGTATTCCGCTGCGCTCGGTTTTTGAAACATTCTCCCGTTTTCCAAGTACACCCGAAGAGGAGCAGATCGCACAGCTGTCCCTGCACAACATCGGCCAAGGCAGCCCCTTTGCGCACCATTACGACCGCATGGGCTGGTTTCCGCGCCACATTGCTTTGTTGCTGGAAGCGGGCGAGGAGAGCAAGGCTTTGGAGCAGAGCCTGCAAGTGGCAGTAGACTGCTATCGACCACAGAGCTCTGCCTTGCGCACTGTGTTGCTGCCCAACCTGCGCTGGCCCCTGACCGTTGCTATTGCCTGCACAATCTGTGCTTTCCTATACCTGCAGCAGGACTTGTTCCTGCAAGTGCTGGGCAGTGAGCTGAGTATCAGTCAGGAAACGATCTTTGTCATCGGGGGATTCTTGGTGCAGCACGGTACGCATGCCGCCTTGGCTGCAACCGCTGGAATAGTGGCACTCCTGTTTCTGTTGCGCACCGGTACCGGACTGTATCGGGATGCGCTGGACCGCCTGCCTATCTTTGCCGGTTACCGCAGAGCGTTCACTGCCCGGCTGCTGCCGATGATGGTTGGTTTCATGCAGGCGGGGATGGCGCCCCTAGAGACGATGGATACGCTCTTGACCCTGCACAGCAGGGGGTATGACCATCATCGGCTTCGTGAGATTCGCTCGGCGATCGCCAGCGGCATGGATTTGGCGGAAGCGCTGGGACGCACCCTGCTGGAGTCGCGTCATCGGGCGGTGCTGCAATCACTGATCCCGGCATATCCGGGGCGCACGCATCGCTCTATCAGCGAGCTTGCAAAAATAGTTCAGACCGATCTAGAGGCAAGGTATAAGGCCTTTGGCCAGCGTCTTGCGTTGGTCTGTCTCGCACTTATTCTCGGGCTGGTGTACGGCATCTTAGATGTGATTTATACCGCGCCTGCATCCATCACCTGATACAACGGAGGACAATCGGATGAAACAGCATCATTCTGACAAACTTAGCCATCGGCACAATGGCCGGCCGGGAAATCGGCACCCCTACTATCGCCGCGCGGGGCTGCTACGGCGGCGCCCCCCGATTCTGCCGCCGGTGAAAAGGCATGTGCACGAGCCCAGCCCTTTGCCACAGAAGCGAGTGGGTCGCCACTTTTCCCGTCACAACCCGGCTTCCGAGCGGGGGTTCAGCTTGGTAGAACTCGGTATTGTGTTCCTGATTATCTCCCTAGTAGTGATCGGCGTTTACTCCAAGGCGAATAGTATCAGTGATGAGGCCAAGGTCCAGCGGGCAGTGGATGACACCCTTTTGCTCCTCAGCAAGGCCACTGCGTTTCGGGCCGATAACGGTGCCTACACGGGCATCACGATCGCTGTTCTCGGCAGCAGGGGTTATTCCACTGCGCCGATGACTGATGGTGACGGCGAAAATCCATGGGGACGGGATTACTCTCTCGCTGCGAGCTCTGGCGGCGACATCCTTACCTTCACCATTGATACTGGCAATGCATCCCTTTGTTCGCGCCTTTCCAACACGCTGGATGGTCTTATCTATAACCAGCAGAGCATTACATGCACTAACAATATCGTGACAGCAACCGCGCGATGAGCCTTTCGGAAGTGGTCTTGGTGCTGGGCATCATCGCTGCGATTGCCGTAGCTGCCTATGGCCGGGAGCGGAGCGGGAACGAAGCACGGGCGGCGGCTACCATCGCCGTCCTGCAGGATGGGATGCGCCGCTACCATCGCCTGCGCTTGGGAACTTGTCCGGCACCGACACCTGCATCGGCATGGCAGCAATTCACCGATGTTGCACAGCTGCAGCAGGAGGGTGTCATCCCACTGGACTTCGTGCCGGAGCCTGCGGGCGCACACTGGCAGCTGCAAGTGGGCCGTTATGGGAGCCACGTCGGCATCGGGCGCATCGTGATGTCCTCCAGTGATCTCGCCCTGATGAGAAAACTGGCGCCCCGGTACTCAGGACAGTTGCAAGGAGGCGCTCTGCACTTAGCCTTTTCGCTGGCACCGAGTCTTGAGCTTGGTCTGTCCTACCAGCAATTTTTCAGGGGATACGAAACCGTCGCTCCGAATCATGAAATTTGCCTGCAAACCTGAAAAGTGCCGACGGAGCGCCGTCGCCGGCTACTCCTTGGTGGAGCTGATGCTGGTGCTGGGAGTACTGGCGGTAGTCGCTGCCTATACCTATCCTGGTATACAGCGCGAGATGGAGGAGCGGGCGGTGGGAAACACCGCCCACGGTATCCGCATGCTGGCGGAACTGGCTTTGCAGTATCACGCTGACCAGACTGCCTGGCCAGCAGACCCGGCAGAAATAGAGCGCCATTTCAGCCTGGCGGGTTTTCTGCATAATCGCAACGGCTTCGGGTTTCCCTACACACTGCGCCCGGGCGGCGGCGGCACACTGCAAATTGTAACGGAGACCGATACCGACGGGCAGGCGATTGCCCTGCGCGCATTGACTCGGCCTTTGGCCGGGGGCAGTGGCGAAGAAGTGGTGGTGACTGTACCAGCGCCATCTGCTGACCAGATCCATGATGCGCTGCTACCCAGGGACGGCAGCCGTCCGATGACGGGAGACTTGGATCTGAATGGCGGCGATATACGTAATGCAGGCAATGTAAATACGCGGGATCTGACCAGCACTGGCCGGATGATGGCTCGGGCCGTCTTAGCGGAGACCGTGTCGGCCCGGGCACTGTCGGCGGAAGTGTTTCGCGCCCGGCGATTTCTGTACGACAGCGATGCGGGTCCGCCGTGACATGCAGGCATATGCCATGGATAGGATGACAGTATTTTTGCCCAGTGTTGTGCTGCTGGCGTTTGTTTTCGCATGTGCAGAAGCCAGTGCTTACAACTGTCCGGAGCCTATGCAGAAATTGAGCAACGGCGACTGTGGACTCTTCCCCGATGACCCGGATATCATGCGTGTGCCTGCGCATAACTCCGATGCGGTGGTTGCCCGCTGGCCTTCTGCAAGCGGCAAGCCGGTGCGCATCATCAATAACTCTGGTCACAATATCCCGGTATTTCTGCGCACTAGGGAAGAATTCCAGAAATTCTTGGAGAACTTGGATGAAGATCCGGACTTAGATAGCTGTGAAGTGGTGGACCAGTATTGGAAGAACACTCATCAATGCGCCTACCAAGTATCAGGTGGCAGTATTGTCCCCGACTCATGCTTTCCATGGCTTAGCTACCTCACTTCCTGTGATAATGTAACGGTACCCATGTTTTTCACATGTAAAGGTACCCGCTGCGGCGGCACATGCAGTAAGGCTCCTGACGCTGATAAATACGGCCACGTGTCCGCTGCTTACCAGGGCGATAAGGCACTCATCTATGTGCGGCCGACCGACCCACCCTTTACCCCTTGCGAGCCCGGCTGTCTGAAAGAGAGGTTTCCTGTCAAGGAAGGATGTGTTTTTCGGCCGTGGCAAGGAGGACAGTCTGCGAAACATGGGGATATACGCGTGGTGAAAAATCCTAGTTATTTTTTGGGTTCAGGAACTTTTGTATGTGCACGTTCGGGGAGCAGATGGAAGTGGCACATGCTGCGCTACACCTGCTCCTGTCCAAGTGGGGTGGTGCGCAACGGCTTTTGCAAGCCATAACCAAACCGCCCCAGAGGGTGGAAGATAGTCTTGTCTATTTACAGGAAGTTACTGTTCTGAGCGTGACCTCCTTCACTACATTCCATTTTTGAAGATATCTAGGCTGCATGCGCCGCTGGCTCGCACTTGCGCGAGAGCCCGCGCGTATTCGCCGAGAACACCAAGTGCGTATTGCAGCCTGCTCTGCAGGTAGTGGTCTCCCTCTTCGCTGCTGTCTGCCGGGCGCTCGTTGAGAACCTTCTCTGCATTGCGCACGACAAGGTGCTCCGGCAGGTAGCAGATACGGTTATTCTTGTAGCTGCTCATGCGCAGTTCGGCAATTGGATAGGCGCCCCCGGCCCCGGCGGATACCGATACCAGCAGAGCTGGCTTGTGCGCCAATTCGCCTTTCCCCCACATTAGGAAAAAGTTTTTCAGCCCCGCCGGCACCATGCCGTGCCATTCGGGCGTGACTACGACAAAGCCGTCGCTCTCGGCCAGCTTCTCACCGAGCGGCGACAGGCGCGCTGACCATTCTGCATCGCCAGTCCAGATAGCCTCCTCCCACAGGGGCAGGGGGTTGTGCGCCAAGTCCAAAAGCCAGGCTTCGCTGCAGAATGGCTGCTCTTTGAGACGCGCCTCAATGAAGCGCGCCACCTTGCCGCTCTGGGATTCGGCCCGGTGGCTGCCGCAGATGATGCCAATTTTCATACCTGCTTCTCCATATCCTCTAGGAGGGTTGATGACCGATGCGCAGTACTCATGATGCCGAGAGTATATAGTTCTTATTTTTCGCAATAGAAATATAGTTATAACACAGTCAGTGACTGCCCGGCTGCGCATGGGAGCCCGGTGCCGATTTGACGGCGGTCTCTCCTTGGGATATACACGAGCCATTGCCGACAGCGATAGTGCTCTCGCTGTTGGGAGCGGTGGAGCGACCCCGGAGGGCATAAGATGAAGAGCAAGGTATATCCAGTCCATGCGGCGGCGGCTGCCCGTGCGCAGATCCGGGAGGCGGACTACCGGCGCATGTACCGGGAGTCGGTGGAGAATAATGAGGCCTTTTGGGCGGAGCAGGGGCAGCGCCTGGATTGGATACGACCCTATACTCGGGTCAAGGATGTCTCCTATGCGCGGGAGGACCTGCATATCCGCTGGTACGAGGATGGCACTCTCAATGTCTCTGCCAACTGTATAGATCGGCATCTGCCCGAGCGGGCGGACACGGTTGCGATTCTCTGGGAAGGCGATGAGCCTGGCTGCGACCGGCGCGTCACCTACCGGGAACTGCACCAGGAGGTCTGCCGTTTTGCCAATGTTCTAAAAAAGCTTGGGGTGAAGCGCGGTGACCGGGTCACTATCTACATGCCGATGATTCCGGAAGCGGCTTTTGCAATGCTTGCCTGTGCACGCATCGGCGCTATCCACTCTGTGGTGTTTGGCGGTTTTTCTCCGACGGCACTGGCTGGGCGTATCGCTGACAGCGCTTCAGAACTGGTCATTACTGCCGACGAGGGTCGGCGCGGCGGCAAGCGCATTCCGCTCAAGGCCAATGTGGATGAAGCGGCGATGAACCCGCAGGCAGCCAGCTTGAAAAAAGTGCTGGTAGTGCGTGCACTCGGTGCTGAAATATCTTGGCAGGAGGGCCGTGATTACGATTACGCGGACCTCGCCTCGTCGGCGTCCACGGAATGCCCGCCGGAGGAAATGGGTGCGGAGGACCCTCTGTTCATCCTGTACACCTCTGGTTCCACGGGTCGGCCGAAGGGAGTGCTTCATACTTCCGGGGGCTACTTGGTCTACGTCTCCCTGACTCATCAGCATGTCTTTGACTACCAGCCGGGAGAGATCTACTGGTGCGGTGCCGATGTGGGCTGGGTGACCGGGCATAGCTACATCGTGTACGGCCCGCTGGCCAACGGGGCGACTACACTGATGTACGAGGGGATACCCAATTACCCGGATGCCAGCCGTGTCTGGCAGGTGTGCGATAAGCACGGGGTCAATATTTTCTACACTGCTCCCACTGCCATTCGGGCCCTGATGCGTGAGGGAAACGAGCCAGTGCAGCGCACCCGGCGCGACAGTCTGCGCCTGCTGGGCACCGTCGGCGAGCCGATCAATCCGGAGGCATGGGAATGGTATTACCGGGTGGTCGGGGGACAGCGCTGTCCAGTGGTGGATACTTGGTGGCAGACGGAGACTGGCGGCGTGCTTATCAGTCCGCTGCCCGGTGCCACACCCCTCAAGCCGGGCTCCGCCGCCTGGCCCCTGTTCGGCATTCAGCCTGCCATCCTGGATGAGCAGGGCAGGGAGCTTGAAGGGGAAGCAGAGGGCAGCCTGGCGCTCACCGACAGCTGGCCAGGACAGATGCGCAGCGTGTATGGAGACCACCAGCGTTTCATAGATACTTATTTTTCCACTTTTGAAGGGAAGTATTTCACGGGTGACGGCGCCCGGCGTGATGCAGATGGCTACTACTGGATCACCGGACGGGTAGATGATGTGCTGAATGTATCCGGGCACCGCCTCGGCACGGCGGAGATTGAGAGTGCCTTGGTGGCGCACCCTGCCGTGGCAGAAGCGGCAGCGGTAGGCTTTCCCCACGACTTAAAGGGACAGGGCATCTACGTGTATGTGACACCCTTGGCAGAGGTTGAGCCCGACGATGCCCTGCGGGAGGAATTGCGGCAGCAGGTGCGGCGGGAGATCGGTCCTATTGCAGTTCCGGATTTTCTGCAGTGGGCGCTGGCATTGCCGAAGACCCGCTCCGGTAAAATCATGCGCCGTATTCTGCGCAAGATCGCCGCTGGCGATCACGGCGATCTGGGGGATACTTCCACCTTGGCGGACCCTTCTGCGGTGGAAGATCTGGTGAGCAATCGCTTGAAGTGCTGAGCGTCGGGCGGGAGAATTGAACATGGCAAAAAATTTCAGGGTATTTCTTCTCACGGCGGAGAATGGCAAGAAGCCGAGGGGTTCCGTGCAGGAGCTTGGCGAGGAACAGCTGCCGGAGGGGAAAGTGCTGCTGGAGGTGCAGTTCTCTTCCCTGAACTACAAAGATGGCTTGGCGCTTTGCGGTGTCCCGGGTATCGTGGCCGCATATCCGATGGTGCCGGGCATTGACATGGCGGGTATTGTGCGGGCTTCCGAATCCGACGATTTTCAGCCTGGAGATGCAGTGCTGGCCACCGGTTACGGCCTCGGCGAGCGGCACTGGGGCGGCTATGCCGAGCGGATGCGCCTTTCCCCCGGCTGGATAAATACTATCCCAGGGGAGCGGGATGCTCGCTGGGCTATGGTCATGGGCACCGCCGGTCTTACCGCTATGCTCTGCATAATGAGTCTGGAGGAAGCGGGGGTGCGCCCCGGGCAGGGGCCTGTAGCGGTCTCCGGTGCCGGCGGCGGCGTCGGAAGCGTAGCGGTGGCACTGCTGGCAGCCTTGGGCTACGAGGTGGCCGCTATCACCGGCCGAGCGGCCTTGGAGGGATACCTGCGGGAGCTGGGGGCCAGGGAAATTATTTCTCGCCAAGATGCTTCTCTGCCTCCCAAGGCCTTGGAGAAGCAGCGCTGGGCAGGGGCAGTGGATGTGACGGGGGGCAACCTCTTAGCTCGCCTGCTGGCTGAGACTCGCTACGGCGGTGCAGTGGCTGCCTGTGGGCTTACTGCCGGGCCAGAATTTTCCGCTTCGGTAATGCCCTTTATCCTGCGCGGTGTGAGCCTGCGGGGAATAGACTCGGTGATGTGTCCGATGCCAAGGCGCACACAGGCGTGGCAGCGCCTGGCGGAGATCTGCACAGATGCCGTACTGTCGGCGATTGCCATGGAGGAGATCGGTCTTGACGTTCTGCCCGAATACAGCAAAAGGATTCTCGCCGGGGAAGTGCGAGGACGGGTGCTGGTGAATCCTGCCCGCTGAGCGAGCCGCGAAAAACGGCGCCTCGGTGCAATCCGAGGCTTAGCCGTCTGACTTTGCTGTTGTAGTCGTTGAGACCGTACTGGCGGTGTCGGACATCAGCGCTATCTCGGTCACTGACAGAAAGCGCATTCGGCAACTACTGCTGTTCTCATCCCCGTCCCTGTTTTCTCGGCAGTTGCGCAGACGTTTGAGGGCGGTGTCAATGCTCTTCACGATCGCTTGGCGCAGGTCCGGAGAGATCTCGCCTGCCTGCTCAGCCTGCAGAGTGCACTCCCGAGCATTCTGCATCTGTAGCCACAGCTCCTGCTCGCCGCGCGCCGCATCACCCTGCTCTGCAGTAGGGCTGCGCAACAGCTCACCTGCCCGCTGCAGGCCTGCCAGGCAGTGCTCTTGCAGGGTAGGAGGGCCGAAAGCCAGCAGGCCACCGCTCGGCGCTGGCATTCGCAGGGAGGCGGGCAGCAGCCATCGGTATGGGTTGTGTGCGGCGATGCTGGCGATAGCGGCCAGCTGATCCATGTAGATCTCTCCCCGGGGTCCGATGCTGATTCCTCCCTCGCTGGTGTCGGGAATGGGATAGTGGGCAAGTATGCGCCCGTCTTCAAGGGACAGGGCCACCAGATAGCTCTGCTGAGGATGAAGCAGGCTCTTGCTCCCCAGCCGTACCCGGTAGCCGGTCACCAGAGAAGTCCACAGCAGGCTTGGTGTCACGCTGACCACGGAGTCAATGGCGGCGCGGGGTACTCCGTCCGGCAGCAGACCGAAGAGCTTGCGGCCGATGGTTGGCAGCTGTGCCCGGGCGAAATTATCGTATCGCGCGCGCCACCGCAGAGCGCCGCTGCCTCCCCATACTGCCACCAGCTGCTCACCGCCCAGCACGTACACGGTATCGTTCGCACCAACCGAGGGGGATGCATCCTGCCCGTTGACCTCTTGCTTCCATAGCAGTCTGCCGTCCTCCGTATGGACTGCGAACAGGGCTCCTTCAGCCATGGCGTACAGGCGTTGTCCATCTGGGGACAGAGCGGGGGAGGTGCCGCTGCCGGCCGGCACTTGGGTAGTGAATGCGATGCTCGCCTTTTCCTCCTGTACATCAATGCCATAGAGATTTCCCTCCGTCTCGGTCATCCCGGCGCCGATGACAAAAATGCGTCCGCTGCGTGGATGCACAGCCGGTGCATTGGAGATCTCGTAGCGGTAGCCCCGCAGTATGTCCCAAGCCATCTGACGGATGTCCTTGTGCAGCAATTTCTGCCATAGCCCGCGGGGCATGGGAGGACCAGCGGGTGAAGCCTTGCCCGGAAGTGTCAGCGTGTCGACCAAGTGCCCGCTTTTCCGGTGATACAGGACGAGAATGCCATCTGCGCTGATTCCGCCAACAGCATCGCCAACTATGATGGCTGAAATCAGAGGAGCCTGAATTCCCTGCGTCCGCAGGTCTGCCACCCACTTAAGGCGTCCTTTTGGATGCCAGGCCCAGAATTGGTTGAGATCTCCGACATAGATATCTCCTGCCTCGTCCAGCACTGGTGTGCTGAGGACAGCCCCGGCATCTAAGTCGTCCGGACTCTGTTCCGGTGGGCTTTCCCACAGGATTTTGCCGTCGGGTGACACAGCGTGCAGGTGGCTCCAGCCCGCTCCCCGCCCGCTGGTGACAAACACGGTGCCGTCCTGGGATACAGCGGGGGGGCTCCACAATCCGGCTCCCCGCAGGATATGCCACCGCTGCTGAACGGTGGAATTCATCGCTAGCGGGACGTAATCGGAGTTGCCGGAATTGCCGTGTATTGCCGCCCAGGTAGTCTGCTGGTAGCCCGGCGCAAAATTAGAGTGGGTCATCAGCATATCTTGTGCTTCTCTGTCTTCCTTTTCTGACCATGCGGGGGCTGCGATTGCAAGCGTGCACGCGAAAAGAGCAGCACGCAGCAGGTGCCAAACGGCAGCCGGGGACAATGAGGAAGATGTCCCGAAAACCCGCGCACTCATCGCACTGCCTGGCGGGATATACGGGTCGGGACTGCGCGCCGACGGAACCGGGACGGCAGGTTCATTCTGAAGAGCAGGAACTGATGGTGAGAGTTGCTAGGCTATTGTACATCCGTCCCCGCAATCCTATTATGGGATGTCCGTATTCTCTGCCGAGGGTGGCAGCAGTTTTTCACTGCTTTATTATTCCCCTTCCTTTTCCGTGAGTTCTCCTATTTTGCGTGTCGCCGTCCCCGTTCCCCTGCGACGGCTGTTTGACTATCTGCCCCCCGTCGCTTTGGAGGAGGGAGCGGCACAGAGCCTTCAGCCAGGGTTGCGGCTGGCAGTGCCCTTCGGCCAGCGGCGGCTGGTAGGTGTGCTGGTGGAGGTGGCAGAGGGCTCATCGGTGCCCCGGGAGCGGCTGCGAAGAGTTCTGTCGGTGCTGGATGACAAGCCCTTGGTGCCATTGGATTTGGTGGAGTTGTGCACTTGGGTCGCCGACTACTACCAGTATGCACCGGGGGAGACACTGGCGGCAGCCCTGCCGTCGCGCCTTCGTGTTTTGCGGCGAGAGACCCGGCCCATACTCACGTGCCAGCTGACCGCCGCCGGCACGAAGGTGGACCCGAAAACACTGCAGACCAAAGCCCCGCGGCAAGCCGCCCTGCTGGCGATGCTGCAGACCCGAGGAATGCTCTCCGTCACCGAGCTGCGCAGTGCAGGTTTTGAATCCGGCGCACGGAAGGGATTGACGGACAAGGGACTGGCGGAGGCTGTGCAGAAGCCACCGTCATCCTTGAAGGAGGAGAGCGGGTCCTTTGTCGGCAATGTCCGCGCCTTTGCCGGGGCGGCGGCCGAAGGAGCTGGCATGACCGGAGCTGCGGTGAAACTTCGTCCGGAGCAGCGGGCGGCGGTGACGGAAGTTGTAAGGGCGTTGGGCAGTTTCCAGCCCTTTCTCCTGTACGGAATCACCGGCAGTGGCAAGACCGAAGTCTACCTTGAGCTGATTGCCGAAGTGCTGGCCCGGGGGCTCCAAGCGCTGGTGCTGGTCCCGGAAATCAGCTTGACGCCCCAGACAGCAGCACGTTTTGCGGAGCGCTTTGATGTGCCGATTGCCCTGCTGCACTCCGGTCTCAGCGAGAGGGAGCGCCTTGCCGCCTGGCTGGCCGCAGGGCGAGGGGAGGCGCGCATTGTTATCGGCACCCGCTCGGCGGTGTTCACACCGCTGGCAGCGCCTGGTCTCCTAGTGGTGGATGAGGAGCACGACATCTCGTACAAGCAGCAGGACGGGCTGCGCTACTCCGCCCGAGATCTTGCGGTGATGCGTGCCCGTCGCCATCAGGTGCCGGTGGTGCTGGGCTCTGCCACCCCCGGTCTGGAGAGCTTGCACAATGTAGAGCGAAGACGCTATCGGGAACTGCGCTTGCTCCAGCGAGCCGGGAGCAGTGCGCTGCCCGCATATCGCCTGCTGGATATACGTGGTGCCCGCCTGCAAGGAGGTCTATCTGAAATTCTTCTGGATGCTGTTGACACAGAGTTGAAGGCCGGCAGCCAGGTTCTGCTGTTTCTTAATCGGCGGGGCTATGCGCCGGCACTGATCTGCCGCGACTGCGGGTGGACAGCAGGGTGTCCGAATTGCGATGTGTACCTGGTATTTCACAGCAAGCCCCCTGAGCTGTGCTGCCATCATTGCGAACTGAGACAGTCGTTGCCAGCTGTCTGCTCCCGCTGTCGCAGTAAGCACTTAGATCCCACTGGCTACGGCACCCAGCGCGCCGAGCAGATCTTGCGAGAGCAGTTTCCCAGTGTGCCAGTGCACCGCATTGACCGGGATGCGGCAAAGCAGGGGCATGCATTGCTGGAGACTTTCTCAGAAATTCGCCAAGGGGATCCTTGCATACTGGTGGGTACCCAGATGCTGGCTAAAGGGCACCATTTCCCGCAGATCACCCTGTCGGCAGTGTTAGATGCGGACAGCGGGCTGTTCAGTCCGGATTTTCGCGCACCCGAGCGACTGGCCCAGCTGCTGGTGCAGGTGGCGGGGCGCGCTGGCCGCTCGACCAAACCCGGTGTCGTCTGGATCCAGACTCGCTCCCCGAAACATCCTTTTTTTAGCAGCTTGATTGAAGAGGGGTATCCGGCCTTTGCTCAGAACCTGTTAGCGGAGCGCAGACAGCGGCGGCTGCCGCCTTTCCTTCGCATGGCGCTGGTACGGGCCGAGGCGGAGCAATTAAAAACTGCCGAGCAGTGGCTGACTTCAGTGCGCAGCCTGTTGGCAGGGGCAGATGCGGCGGGGGTGCAGGTGACGGGACCCACAGCGGCGCCTCTAACTCGTCGCGCTGGCCGCTGTCGCGCCCTGCTGGCAATCTACAGCCCCCGGCTCAACTCGCTCCACACCCTGCTGCGGGATCTCTGTCTGCAGCTGGAGCATATGCGCCTCCCTCGCGGTCTGCGCTGGTCGGTGGATATAGACCCGCAGGAAATCCTGTAAATGCTTTTTTTGCGTGCCGGCTGGCATGGAATGGAGTTTGTTGCGTTAGAATGCATGCGTCAAGCACCCGCGTTCTTGCCTCCCAAGGAAGAGGAGCCTATCATTTTCACCGTATTCTCCTTGTTGTCGGCCTACGCTTGGCCAACTGCGTACGCTTAAAAGCGGTTTGGTATATTTTGAAAGAACATATTGTCAGCCTGCTGCAAAGTGCGCTGGACAAGCTGCTCCAGAGCGATGAGGCCCCTGCCAGCCTGCGCCCGAAGGTGCAGGTGGAGCGCACCCGCAATTCTGATCACGGGGATTTTGCGAGCAATCTCGCCCTCGTGCTTGCCAAATCCCTAGGGCACCCGCCCTCGGATGTGGCGCAGCGCCTGACTGCCCTTCTCCCTGCCTCTTCCAGCATTAGCAAGATAGAAATTGCCGAGCCCGGTTTTATTAATTTCTTCCTCGCTGCCGGGGCCGGCCTTGAGGTTGTCTCCCGGGTGCTAGAAGCCGGGAAAGACTACGGCCGCAAGGCACCTAGCGGCCGGCGTGTGCAAGTGGAATTTGTCTCTGCCAATCCCACTGGCCCCCTGCACGTAGGACATGGACGGGGTGCTGCCTGCGGGGCAAGCATCGCCAGTCTGCTGGAGGCCGCCGGGTTTGCAGTGGAGCGGGAATACTATGTAAATGACGCGGGCCGGCAGATGCATATTTTGGTCCTTAGCATTTGGCTGCGCTGCTTGGAGCATTGCGGCGAGCGCATACGCTTTCCGATGGGTGGCTATGCCGGGGATTACATTGCCGATTACGGGCGGCAGGCGGCAGCGGCCCGGGAGCGGATGCTGCACCGCCCGGCATCAGCGGTGTTTGAGAATCTGCCGCAGGACGGTCCTGGCGAGGTCGGGGAGAAGCACTTAGATGCGCTTATCGGACGCCAGCGGCAGCTGCTGGAAGAGGCCGATTATCACTGGCTTGCCGATTTGGCTGCGGAGGGCATACTCAAGGATATTCAGGAAGATCTCGCCGCTTTTGGCATCAATTATCAGCGGTGGTATTCGGAGCGCTCCCTGCGGGAGAGCGGGCAGCTGGAGCAGGCATTGGAAAGGTTGCAATCTGCTGGCTGCACCGAAGAGCG
This sequence comes from Gammaproteobacteria bacterium, assembly GCA_965205525.1. Taxonomy (GTDB): domain Bacteria; phylum Pseudomonadota; class Gammaproteobacteria; order JABABF01; family JABABF01. The sequence goes on along the minus strand of OZ242171.1, from coordinate 1,761,766 downwards.
CGACGGTGCACTGTGGTTCTGTGCTACACGGTTCGGTGATGACAAGGATCGGGTGCTGCGGCGTAAAAACGGCGAGCCCACCTACTTTGCGGCCGATGTCGCCTACCACTTGGACAAGTTTGAGCGAGGGTACGAGCGAATAATTAACATATGGGGGGCGGACCATCACGGGTACGTGCCCCGCCTGCATGCGGCGCTCCGTTCCCTAGGCCTTGATCCGAAGCGCATGACAGTGCAGCTGGTGCAGCTGGTGTCCCTGTATCGCGAGGGCAAACCGGTGTCCATGTCTACCCGTGGCGGCATCTTTGTCACCCTGCGGCAGCTGCGCGAAGAGGTAGGCACAGATGCGGCACGTTTCTTCTACATCATGCGGCGTGCTGAGCAGCCCGCCGACTTTGACTTGGATCTGGCCAAGTCCAAGAGTGCGGAAAACCCCGTGTACTACATCCAGTATGCCCATGCCAGGGTCTGCAGCGTACTGCGACAGCTGGAAGAGAAGGGCATGTCCTTTGATCGGCAGGCGGGGCTGACCTCCTTGGCGCAGCTGACCGAGCCGGAAGAAGGTGCGTTGGCAGTGCGCCTTGCAGAATATCCGGAAACCGTGCAGAAGGCAGCCCAAGAGCTGGCACCCTATCTCCTGGCCAATTTCCTGCGCGAACTGGCCGGTGAGTTTCATGCATGCTACAACACGCACCGGGTGCTGCATGAGAATGAAGCACTGCGCAATGCGCGACTGTGCCTGTGTCTTGCTGTGCGCCAAGTCATTGCGAACGGCTTGGGACTCTTAGGCCTGTCCGCACCGGAGCGAATGTAGCGAGTATGCTGGGCTGGTTTTTGCGGCTGCTGCGAGTGTCGCGCGGGAATCGCCGTCGTCGCTCTTCTTCACGGTATCCGCTGCTCTTCGGTGCGGCGCTCTGCCTAGTGCTCGGCGGCTTGCTGCTTTATCGCTATGCGGCATTGCCACAAGATGACAGCGCGGCAGATGTGCCGGCCCATCCTGAACAGCAGAGCCGCAGTTACCGTTTCTATACCATGCTGCCCCGCGCCGAGGTGGATGTGCCGAGCACCCCGCAGCCCCTGCGCAGCCGGAAGATTGATACGCCACGGTGGCTGCAAGCCGGCTTTTTTTGCCACGTCGCGCAGGCGGAGCATCGCTTGCAGGAGATTGCCGCTCTCGGTTTTGCCGCAGAGATAGCGGTGTCTGCAGAAGAAGACCCATCTGGCTACAATTCATGTTCGCCGGCGGCGACCGGGGAGGAAGCTGTCCTCGAGGGGAGGCCGTCCCGGCATTATCGTGTTTACATCGGTCCTTTTGCTGACCGGCTCAACCTTGCAAACGCCCGGCGAAAGATCAGACGTGCAGGAATTGATACACTAGAACGCAGTGCCTCCCCGCAGTGAGGGAGCGCAAATGAAACCTTGGAGAGCCGTTATGGAAGTTTTTTACAGCACCACCATTGTCTCCGTGCGTCGGGATGGCCATGTGGCCATCGGTGGCGACGGGCAGGTGAGCTTGGGGCAGACGATCGTAAAGGGCAACGCGAACAAAGTGCGCCGCCTGCGCAAGGGGGAAGTGCTTGCCGGTTTTGCCGGCGGTGCGGCGGATGCTTTTACCCTGTTTGAGATGTTTGAGGCCGAGCTGGAGAAGCACCACGGACAGCTGCAGCGCGCTGCCGTGGAGCTGGCCCGAGCTTGGCGTACCGAGCGGGCATTGCGTCAGCTAGACGCACTGCTGGCGGTGGTGAATCGGGAATCCTCTTTTATCATCAGCGGCAATGGGGATGTTATTGAGCCGGAGAATGGCCTGATTGCCATCGGCTCTGGGGGTCCCTATGCGCTGGCTGCGGCGCGGGCGTTGCTCGCGCATACTGCCTTGGATGCCCGAGGCATCGTGGAACAAGCATTAACGATCGCCGCAGATATCTGTGTGCACACCAATCACCACCGCAACATAGAGGAACTAATCCCCGATGGATGAAATGACCCCCCGCGAGATTGTCTCGGAACTGGACCGGTACATAATTGGGCAGGTAGATGCCAAACGGGCGGTTGCCATCGCCCTGCGCAACCGCTGGCGGCGCCAGCATCTGGACGAGCGGTTGCGCAGCGAGGTGACCCCGAAGAACATTCTCATGATCGGTCCCACTGGCGTCGGCAAGACGGAGATTGCCCGCCGCCTGGCGAAGCTGACCGGTGCGCCTTTCATAAAGGTGGAGGCAACCAAGTTCACCGAAGTGGGCTATGTGGGCCGTGATGTTGAATCGATTGTGCGGGACCTGACCGACAGTGCCCTGAAAATGCTCCGGGAGAAGGCTATTCAGGAAGTGCAGGTGCGCGCCCGGGAGGCAGCTGAAAAGCGCGTGGTGGATGCGCTGCTAGCCGCCGAGCAGTCGTCGGGGGATAGCCCGGAAAAAATGGCGGCCAGACGCCGTGAATTGTTGCAGGAGCTGCGCAGCGGAAAATTTGATAAGACCGAAGTCAACGTGAAGACGCGCAACGTGTCAGTGAATGTGGATGTTGTGGTCCCGCCCGGCATGGAAGAGATGAGTCAGCAGCTGCAGAACTTATTCTCCAGTTTGGGCGGTCAGAAGCAGGAGAGCATGCGCATGCCGGCGGAAGCTGCCCTTCAGCGCTTGCAGGAGGAAGAGGCCGGCAAGATGATCAACCGAGAGGATCTGCAAGCTCGGGCCGTGGCACTGACCGAAGAAAGCGGCATTGTCTTTATAGACGAGATTGACAAGGTTACGCACCGAGAGGGCTTTCGGGGTGCAGATGTATCCAGAGAGGGCGTGCAGCGAGATCTCCTGCCTCTGATTGAGGGGTGCGCTGTAAAAACACCCTGCGGCATGGTGCGCACGGACCATATTCTGTTTATTACCTCCGGTGCTTTTCATCTGAGTAAGCCCTCCGACTTGGTGCCGGAACTGCAAGGCAGGCTGCCGATTCGCGTAGAACTTAATGCTCTCGGCCCAGAGGATTTTCAGCGCATACTGACGGAACCGGAAGCCTCCCTGACCGAGCAGTATCGGGCGCTTCTGGCCACCGAGGGCTTGCAGCTGGAATTTACGGAACCCGGTATTCAGCGCATTGCGGAGATCGCTTGGCAGATCAATGAGAACACCGAGAATATCGGTGCCCGTCGTCTGCATACGGTGATGGAGCGGCTGCTGGAAAGTATTTCCTTTGGCACGCCGGACCAGGCAATCAAGGGCGGAGTGACGGTGGATGCCAACTATGTGAACCAGCACTTGGCAGAGGTGGCCGGCAACGAAGACCTGAGCCGCTTCATCCTATAGGGAAAAGAGAGACCGCGCATCATGGGACAAGAGGACAGAACAAATTTCGGTTACCAGTCTGTCACGCCGAAAGAGAAAACTCGTCAGGTGCAAGGGGTATTCACATCGGTGGCACGTCGCTACGATGTCATGAATGATCTGATGTCTCTCGGCGTCCATCGGATCTGGAAACGCCTTGCTCTGGAGCTGGCTGGCTTGCGCACTGGGCAGCAGGTGCTGGACTTAGCAGGCGGCACCGGCGACATGGCTGCCTTGGTCGCGCCGCGCATCGGGCGGGAAGGACGTGTTGTGCTGGCGGATCTCAATGCCGAAATGCTGGGGCGGGGCCGCGACCATCTGCTGGAGCGGGGCTTCGGCGGCATTGTTTATGTGCAGGCAGATGCCGAGGTGCTGCCTTTTCCCGATGCCAGCTTTGACTTGGTGCTGATCGCTTTCGGGCTGCGCAATATCACCCACAAGGAAAACGCCCTCGGGGAAATACGGCGGGTGCTGAAACCTGGCGGCCGTGCATTGGTGCTGGAGTTTTCAAAACCAGTGGTGCCTCTTCTAAAACCGCTTTACGATCTTTATTCTTTTACCATGCTGCCGCTCCTCGGTCGCTTGGTGGCGAAAGATGCGGATAGCTACCGCTATCTCGCGGAGTCTATTCGCGTGCACCCGGATCAGGAAACCCTGAAAGGCATGATGGAGGCCGCGGGCTTTAGGGATTGCGATTGTCACAATATGAGCGGGGGAATTGTCGCTCTGCACCGTGGGTTCCGGCTGTGAACAGTGCAGACTGGCTGCACTTGGCGGGAGATCAGGGATTGGCCGCGCTGGAGCGGGCGGTGAACCGAGCGCTGGAGCTGGACCCCGCAGGGGCTGCCGGTCTCTCTGCACTCAGCGGCAGCTCTTTTGACTTCACCTGCATAGCACCGCACACGACATTCCGCCTGCGCCTTTCTGTGCAGGATAGCTCTCTCCATATCACCCGCCGGGCTGCGCTTGCTCGGTCAGATGCAGAAGAAAGTGGCGATTTGCCTGCCGCCAGTCTGGAAGGGCCCGTCAATGCCTACTGGCAGCTCTTGGTTGCCGAGGATTCCGCCGCCGAGCTTATCAACGGCCCCCTCACTGTCGGTGGTGACAGCCGGGCGATAGAAACGTTGCGGCAGGCGCTGTCTGGCTTGGAGCCCGACTGGGAGCAGCCTTTGGCAGAAGCTATCGGCGATATTCCTGCTCACCGCATCGGGCGGACTCTGCGTCGCCTGTGGCAAAACGGCAGCGGTTTGAGATCCGACCTGCTCAAACAGCTGCGCCGCTTCATCAGCCAGCCGTCCGACCCCCGCCCTGTTGCACCGGAAAGTGCCTTTGCAGAGTTTGCTCTATTGCGGCAGAGCGCTCGGAGAGCTATCGCCAGCTGGACCAGCCCAAAAGGGCATTCGATAACCAATGCTTCATCCAGGAGGAGGGAGGGGGAGGAGTTTTAGTTCGCTTTCCCCCAGTTACCTTTTTGCATGCCCTTTCCCCGTCTCTTTCGTATCTTGGCGGTTGCCGTCCGCTACCGGCTGGATACGCTGTTCGTGCCGTTCCTGCCGCGCGGTCTGCGTCTGCTGTTTGTGCTATCGCCGCTTCAGCTCATTCCAGTTCGCACCTCTCGCAGTGTGCGGCTGCGTCAGGCTTTGGAGACCTTGGGACCGATCGCGGTCAAGTTTGGCCAAGCGCTCTCTACACGCCGTGATTTGCTGCCGGAGGATATTGCCCGGGAGCTGAGCTGTCTGCAAGACCAGGTGCCGCCTTTTCCTTCTCGGCAGGCCCGCAGCATTGTTGAGGCATCGCTCGGCGCGCAGCCGGAGGCCCTGTTCCGACACTTTGAGGAGAAGCCCCTTGCCTCTGCATCGGTGGCGCAGGTTCACGCTGCCGTGCTGCAGGATGGCCGGGAAGTGGTGGTCAAAGTGCTGCGTCCGAAGGTGGAAGAAATGGTGCGGCAGGATTTGGCGCTCCTGTCTGCCGCGGCCAGCTGGCTGGAGCGGCTTCTGCCGGCCAGTCGTCGCCTGCGACCGGTGGCGGTGGTGGAGGAGTATCGGGGCAGCCTGCTAAAAGAGCTGGACCTGCGTGTAGAGGCAGCCAATACCTCTCATCTGCGCCGCAATTTTGCCGACTCGCCGTTGCTTTATGTACCTGAGGTGCACTGGGATTACAGCTGCAAGGATGTGCTGGTCTTGGAGCGCATACAGGGGGTGCCGGTGGATGATTTGGCGAGCCTGCGTGCCGAGGGTGTCAATCTGCGCAAACTTGCCGAGCGCGGCGCGGAGATTTTTTTCATCCAAGTATTCCATCACAATTTCTTTCATGCGGACATGCACCCAGGCAATGTGTATGTGAGTTTAAAGACACCGGCCAGCCCCCACTACATTGCCCTGGACTGCGCTGTAATCGGCTCTTTGGAGAGAGCAGACCTCTATTACTTGGCGCGCAACCTGCTGGCCATCTTCCGGCGTGATTATCGGGAAGTGGCAGAACTCCACTTGGAATGCGGCTGGGTGCCCTCCCATGTTCGGCTGCATGAGCTGGAAACGGCGGTGCGCACTGTCTGCGAGCCGCTCTTTGCCCGCCCCCTCGGGGAGATTTCCTTTGGTCGCACCTTGATGGACCTGTTCTCCGTTGCCCGCCGCTTTGACATGGAGGTGCAGCCCTCCCTGATGCTGTTGCAGAAGACCCTGCTGCAGGTGGAGGGCTTGGGACGGCAGCTGTATCCGGCCCTCAACCTGTGGGATATCGGTCGTCCCCTGCTGGAGGACTGGCTTCGCAAGCGCTATTCGGCGGCCGCCCTTTATCGTCTATTGCGCCGCCGTCTGCCCGGCTGGCTGGAGCGGCTGCCGGAGCTGCCGGAATTGCTGTTTATGGAGCTCCAATCTGCCGCCGATATGCGCCGCTCCCTGCAATCTCAGGAGAAGCGCCTGCAACGCTTGGAGAAGACGCGAGGATATGAATTCTTCTGAGAAATGCGGGCCGGTGCTCTACAATAGCAGTCGGACTGCCGTCTGCCTGTCACCATGAGTTCTTCCTCCACCTCTGCCCTGGATGCCATCGCCTGGAACGGCGAGGGGCTAGTGCCTGCAATTGCGCAGGACTTGCAGAGCGGCCAGGTGCTGATGCAGGCGTGGATGAACCGGGAAGCCTTGGAAAAAACACTGGCAGAGGGCCGCGTGGTCTATTGGTCTCGCTCGCGGCAGTGCCTGTGGCAGAAAGGGGAGCGTTCAGGCAATATACAGACCGTGCATGAAATCCGGCTGGACTGTGACGGCGATACCCTCTTGCTGCAGGTGGAGCAAGCGGGAGGAGTCGCCTGCCACACCGGTCATGCCGCCTGTTTTTATCGGAAGCTGGAAGGGGATTGCTGGCAGGAGGCGGAGCCAGTGCTGCAAAGCCCTGAGAAACTGTACGGAACTGGGAATAAAGGAGGGGAATCCGCATGAGCGAAGTGCTGGCGGAATTAGACCGAATTCTTGCCGAGCGGCGCGCCGCAGATGAGCCGAAGAACTCCTATGTTGCCCGTCTGCACCGGGAAGGCCTAGATGCCATCTTGCAAAAGGTGGGAGAGGAGGCCGTGGAAACCCTGCTGGCGGCGAAAGCGGCTGCGGAGGAGAAAGACAATTTGTCACACTTGGTGCGCGAAACCGCCGACCTGTGGTTTCACAGCCTAGTGATGCTTTCCCACCTGGGCAGCGGCAGCGCCGCGGTCTTGGAAGAGCTGGGGCGAAGATTGCACACTTCAGGCCTAGCGGGAAAAGAATCTCGTCTCACCGACAAGGGGGAGTGAATATCATGGGGAATATCAGTATCTGGCAATTGCTCATCGTCCTGCTTATCGTCTTGGTGCTGTTTGGTTCCAAGCGTTTGCGCAACTTGGGAGGAGACCTCGGCAGTGCCATACGCGGTTTTCGCAAGGAGCTGCGGGAGAAGGATAAAGAGCACTCGTCATCAGCGAAGGATACCGACGGGGATCAGCCGCCTTCCCCCTGAACCTTCATGTTTGACATCGGTTTTGCTGAGCTGCTGGTCATCGGTGTCACAGCCCTCTTGATCATCGGCCCTGAGCGACTGCCTGCGGTAGTGCGCAACGGGAGTTTGCTGCTGGGCCGTCTGCGTCGCAGTGTGCAGAGCCTACGTGCAGAGCTGGAACAGGAGATGGGTGTAGATGAAATGCGTCGCAAACTGCATGATGAAGACATGCTGCGAGATGCCCGGCGGGCCGAACGAGAAATCCGTCGGTTGCATGAAGACCTGCATTTCCCGGAGGCGGAGCAGCAACGCATCGCACCGCCGACGGAAGACGACAGCGCCAGGTCCTGATGGTATTGCCCCGCGTATCGCGTGGACATGAAGGAACAGGCTCAGGTCGGTCCTGAAGGAGATACCCCGCAGCCCTTGGTAGCGCACTTGACGGAGCTGCGCTCGCGGCTGCTGCGCTCGGTGTCTGCCATCCTGCTGGTGCTTCTGGTACTGGCACCCTTTGCCCGCACCCTGTACAGCCTGCTGGCGACACCGCTGCAGAAGCTCTTGCCCTTGGATTCTTCCATGATCGCTACTGAGGTGGCTTCCCCCTTCCTCGCACCTTTCAAACTGGTGCTGGTCGGTGCAGTATTTATTACTGCGCCCTATCTGCTGTATCAGGTGTGGAGTTTCATTGCCCCGGGGATGTATCGCCATGAAAAACGCTTTGCCTTGGGTCTCTTGATTTCAAGCATATTCCTGTTTTATTTAGGTGCAGTCTTTGCCTACTATGCCGTCCTGCCGCTGGTATTTTCTTTTTTTACAGCTGCAGTGCCGGAGGGTGTCCGAGTGATGACTGATATTCACCACTACCTGAATTTTGTACTGAAAATGTTTTTTGCTTTCGGTGTTGCCTTTGAAATCCCCGTAGCGGTGGTTCTCGCCGTCCGTGCTGGCCTGACGACAGCAGAGCGGCTGGCTTCCGCCCGCCCCTATGTCATCGTCGGCTGTTTTGTGATCGGCATGCTCCTCACACCGCCGGATATAATTTCTCAGACTCTCTTGGCACTGCCTGCCTGGCTGCTGTTTGAGGTGGGTATTCTGACGGCGCGACGTTTGCAGTCAAAGATAGACTGAGGCAAATGCGCATGTCCGTGTTTACAGTTGACGGGCGGCCTATGCTTCTTCAGTTGCAGCCGTCGCGATTGCCCATGACTGACAAAAGCCCTGCGCAGTTATCGTGCCGTTTAGCGGGTTGCAAGAGCCGGGGGAGTTAAGTGGCAGCGTATAGAAGAGTCGTCTCGCTGTGCGCTAATGCAGTGTCGCAGCCACTCGCCGAAAAAACGGTTCATCTGCATCTTCTCGTCCGGCAGGAACATCTCTGCATTCGGATAGGGGTAGACATTGCATAGACGCTTGTGCTGGCAGCTGATGATCTCCACGCTGCGCATATCTCGGTACACCCGTGCAGTGATGTGGATGGGCTCCGTCCAAGGCTTAAGCCCAGGATCCAGTTTGACTTGCAGAGTATCCGTATACGGAAAGCGCTCGGTGCGGATGAGTTCCAGCTGCGCTCGACCCCCTGCGATCACAGGTGCTGTAAAACAGCGACGCTGAAATCTTTCGTAGGGAGCGAGCAGTCGCAGCAGGCACAGGTAGTTAATGTCGCACTCGGCCTGCCGTGCGCCTAGATCAACGGGGGTGCGTTTAGCAGACATTACTGGGTGCTCATTGTTTCCGGAAATCTTTGATGATCTGTGGGCGATTGTGCAAGCGCTGCGCAACAGTGTCAGTGCCTATCATCCGTCATTTCCGCCATGCTGTGTAGTCTTGGATTTTGCTGCCTAATCTGCTAAAATAGCCTGTTCCCCTCGGGCTCGTACCCACCTTGTTGTCCCAATCATGCATACCCGGCGCGATATATCTTGGTCGGTCGCATTCCTTGTGACCGCTGCACTGCTGGCTCTCTCCGGCGCCCTGCGTGCAGAGTCTCTTGCAGATGTTTACGAGCAGGCACTGGCCAATGATCCGCAGTTGCGGGCTAACTTAGCCGGTCTGCGGGGACAGCGGGAGGCGGGAGCAACGGCGGTGTCCGCACTGCTTCCCCAGCTAAGTGCCAGCGGTGAGATCATAAACTCATATAACAAGGATACGCGTCGCAGCGGCACGGTGGAGGAGCGAGATACAGACCGGGAGCGTTACGGTGTGACGCTGAACCAGACTCTTTTTTCTCTGTCCACTTGGTTCAACTTTCGCCGGGGCGACAAGTTGACCCGGCGGGCTGACGCGCTGCTGGCCAACGAGCAGCAAGAGATCATTCTACGAGTGGCGACAGCCTATTTTGGCGTGCTGCGAGCTGATGAAGACCTGATCTCAGCGCGGGCTGAAGAAGCAGCTCTTTCCCGTCAGTTGGGCCAGGCCCGCAATCGCTTTGACACCGGCCTCACTGCTGCAACCGACGTGCTGGAGGCGCAAGCTGCCTACGACTTGGCGGTGGCAGACCGCCTCTCCCTGGAAGAGCGATCGGAAGATGCTCGTGAAGCCCTCAGCGTGATCACCGGACAGCGTTCCGGCGAGTTGTGGCCCCTCAGAGAGAATATTCCTGTTACATCGCCGGAGCCGGCAGACCCGGAGCAATGGGTAACTTTTGCCTTGCAGGGGAGTTACACGCTGCAGGCTGCGGCATTGCAGGAGGAGGCGGCCCGCTTTCAGTCCCGCGCGAAACGCGGCGCGCATTTCCCCACCTTGAGCGGACAGCTCAGCTACGATCACACCGATACCGAAGGTGATGCCGCTAACTTTGGTGACAGCAGATTTGCCGACGAATTTTTCACTGAGGAAAGCAGGCAGGACAGCGCGGTGCTGCGGCTGGAACTGCCTTTATTCACTGGCGGTCGGCTGAGTTCTGAGCGGCGGCGCGCCTATCAGGAATACCTGCAAGCCCGCGAAGAGCATATTCGGGCGCGTCGGGATCTGTCCCAGCGGGTGCGCTCCTTGCACCATTCCCTGCGTATCGCCGTGGCCCGGGAAGAGGCCCGCCGTCGCGCACTGCAATCGTCCGAGAGTGCCCTGCGGTCTATCCGCGCCGGCTACGAGACCGGAACCCGTGATATTGTGGATGTCCTGAATGCGGAGAGAAACGTGCACCGATCGCGGCGGGACTACAGCCGCTCGCGCCTGGACCACCTGCTGGACACTCTTCAGATGAAGGCGCTGGTCGGTCAACTAGATCAGGAGGATGTGGCGCAAATCAATCAGCGGCTGAAGCCGTCTAGCACTTCTCTGCGGGAGAGGCAGGAGACGGGAAGAAGTCCTCTGCCCGCACCGTCATCGGCGCCTGCTTCCTCGCCCGACCAGGGGGTCGCGTCGGCTGCAACCCGCGATACCGCGTCCATCCTGCGTGGAGAGGTAACTGCGGAGGTTTTGCAGAACTATTCGGAGTCTGCTTACACATTGCAGCTGGCTGCGCTAAAAAGAAAGCAGAATGCCAAGCAGCAGCTCGCGAGCTACAGCCAGCCTGCACTTTTTTATGTGGGGGGTACAGATGAGAGCGGGCAGCGCCTGTACCGGGTATGCACCGGCGTGTTTGCCAGCCTGCAAGAAGCCCGTGCGGCCAAGGAGGCTTTACCGCCAGAGTTGCGCACGCAGGCATGGCCCAGGCTTCTCATCAGTCTAGCGGAGTAATGTAAGTGCCTGCACCGCTGGCACTCAAGAAAGCTGGCCTTTCTTGCAGCAGTTTCCCGATGAAGCGGCGGCTGTCAAGTTCTTTGAAAGAAAACGCTGGCCTGAGGGCAAAAGGTATTGCCTGCATTGCGGAAGCCATAGCGTTGCCATTGTGAAATCAGCAAAGCCAATGCCGTATCGTTGCCGTGATTGCCGCAAGCATTTTAGTGTTCGCATGGGCACCGTTCTTGCCGAATCACGCTTGCCGCTTCACAAGCAGCTGATGGCTGCTGATGACTATAGAGATTAGCTATTAAATAGATCGTTTCCTTATTTTAGGTATTCTTCCACTAGGCCAAGTTGCCTCTCTAGGGCACCCTGCCCGTTTTTCACTATTTTTATCCCCGCATCCCCCGCCATCCGGCGCGCATCCGCGCGGTCAAGCCACGCTGCCACTGCCAATGCAAGGCCCGATGCATTCTTCACTTGTCTCAGTGCTCCAGCTGTTTCCAAGCGCTGTGCCGGCTCGGCGAAATTGAATAAATGCGGACCGGTGAGGATTGGTACACCCCACACCGCCGCTTCCAGCATGTTGTGCCCGCCAGCGGGGACTAGGCTGCCGCCGACGAAAGCACAGTCCGCCGTGCCGAACAGCAGGCGCAGCTCGCCCATGGTATCTGCTAAGAGCACGGCATCTTTTGCCTTTGGCACCTGCCCGTTGGAGCGGCACACGGTAGGCAGATTTCGGGCGCGACACAGAGACTTCACCTGGGCAAAGCGCTCCGGGTGACGCGGCACGAGCACAAGCAGAAGGGAAGAGAATCGCGCCCGCAAGGATTGACATGCTTCCAGCACCATCGCCTCTTCCCCTTCATGGGTGCTGGCAGCTATCCATACCGGACGTGTCTCGCCCCACTCCCGCCGCAGGGCAGCGGCCCGTTGCCTGTCCCCGTCGGATAAGTGCAGGTCAAACTTGATATTGCCGCTTACTCGCACCCGCTCTGCCGACAGCCCTAGCTGCTGGAAGCGAGCGGCATCCTCCTCCGTCTGGGCGGCAGCCTGTTCCAGCCGTCGCAGCATGGGTGTGGCGAGTGACGCAATCCGTCCGTAGCGCCGGGCCGAACGCTCCGATAGCCTGGCATTCAGCAGCAGTACCGGGATACTGCGGCGATGACAGTGAGAGATAAGATTTGGCCATAGCTCCGTTTCCATCAGAAGAAGCAGGCGCGGGCGCAATCGCTTTAAGAAACGCTGTATGGCATCGGGTGTATCCCAAGGGCAGTAGAGATGCAGCACTTCGCTGCCGAACTCATCCGCCACCCGTTGTGCACCAGTAGGGGTGGTGGTGGTGAGCACGATGTGGAGGCCTGGATGACGTTTGCGCAGGGCCTGTACTAGGGGTACAGCCGCCATCACCTCTCCCACCGACACCGCATGCAACCACAATCCTCCGGCGCAATCCCCAGCGCGAACAAAGCCGAAGCGCTCGCTGATGCGGCGCCGATAGTCGGGGGTGCGCAGACTGCGTACCAAGAGCCGCAGCAGGAGAAGCGGCAGCACTAAGTACAGAAGCAGGGTGTAGAGGAGACGGGGCATGACAGGGGGCAATGCTCGCTTCATTGTAGGGGCAGCGGGGAAAATATTCAGAAGAAAGCAGTGCTAGGGGTGGGACCCAGACGACAGGAACGGCGCGTTCATCGCAGGGTCTGCAAAAGAATATATGTATTTGCAGTACCATTATCCTTGCCTTTTTTATTCAGAGCTTTTCTGCTGCGCCTTGCTGCCCGGATGTATTCCCGCTCACTTTCCTTGGACATCGCAATTCTCGGCGGCGGCATTGCTGGCCTGTGGCTGCTCAGCCGATTGGGAGATGCGGGCTATACGGCCGCTCTCTTTGAGCGCACCTGCCTTGGAAATGAACAGACCGCTGCTTCTCAGGGCATGATCCACAGCGGCATAAAGTATGGCGTGGGAGGGCTGCGCCGCCCGGTCGCCGCTCTTGCCGCTATGCCGGCTCGGTGGCGTGCCTGCCTAGAGGGGTGCGGAGAAACCGACCTGCAGGGAGCCAGAGTGCTGAGCGACGAAGTACTGCTCTGGTCCGGCAGTGGGCTGTCTTCGCGCCTTGTTGTTTCGGCCGCCGCCCGCCTTCTGCAAGGACGGGCTGCGCCGGTGCCGGAAGATGAGCGTCCGCTTCTGTTTCGGGAGCAGTCTTTTCGCGGTACTCTTTACCGCTCGGATGACTGGGTGCTGGATGTGCCCTCTGTGGTTGCAATCCTGGCGGAGCGCTGGCGGGAGAGGATTTTCAAGCTGGATGCCGAGGACAGCCTGCGGCGCGATGCGGACGGTTGTGCCGTTCTCAAAATCGGCGAGGGGGAAAGCTCGCTTACGCTGCGTCCCCGCCTGTGCCTGCTTGCCGCCGGAGCCGGCAATAGTGCACTGCTTACTGCCCTCGGTGCGAAACAGCCTGCCATGTATCGTCGGCCGCTCTGCCAGTTGCTGGTGAAAGCACCGGGGCTGCCGTCGCTGTTTGGTCACGGTCTTGGTCTCAGCGCGATGCCGCGTCTCACCGTCTCCAGCCATCCCTTGAGGGGGGGCGGCACCGCCTGGTATCTGGGCGGCCGGGTGGCGGAGGCAGGAGCAGCTCTTTATGACGGAGAAGTCTTGACCTTGGCTCTGCGGGAGCTGAGGGCAGTCTTTCCACAGCTGGATTGGAATGCCTCTGAATGGTCTATGGTGCGAGTGGAGCGGGCCGAGCCGGCCCTGTCTTCGCCGTGGCAGGCGAGGGAGCATTTTGCAGAGCCAGTGCCCGGCTGTGCAAATGCAGTTGTCGCTTGGCCCCTGAAGTTCACCTTGGTCCCAGCCCTAGGGGATACTGTGCTCGGCATTCTGCGACAGCGGCACTTGGAGCCGGGGGCGGATTCCCCTGACTTCGGCCCACTGGCAATGCTGCCAAAGCCTGACTTGGCAATGCCACCTTGGGAAGAGCGATTTTGAGTTGCTCTCCAGGATACCGAGGGGAATACATGAAAAGGCGCAGCTTGGGAGACACTGGCATACAGGTCAGCATGCTGGGACTCGGCACGGTCAAGCTGGGTCGCAGCGAGGGTGTGAAGTACCCGAAACCTTTCGCCATTCCGGATGACAGTCAAGCCCGGCGGCTGCTAGGCGCAGCGGCGGAACTTGGCATCAACCTGCTGGACACCGCCCCTGCCTACGGCAACAGCGAAGAGCGCTTAGGCCGTCTGCTGAAGGGGCAGCGGCAGCAGTGGGTGCTCTGCACCAAAGTTGGGGAGGAGTTTGAGGAGGGGCAGTCCCGTTATGATTTTCGGCCTGAGGCCCTGCAGGCTGGTGTACACAGGAGCCTGCGACGCTTGGATACCGACTGCTTGGATATCGTTCTCCTGCATTCTGACGGTCGGGACACAGAGATCCTCCAGGGGGGTGCGCTGGATGTGCTGCAAGACCTCAAGCAGCAAGGTTTTGTCCGGGCTGTCGGCATGTCCGTGAAAACCGTGGAGGGGGGACGACTGGCCGCCGAGCGGGGCGATGCGGTAATGCTCACTTATCGGCCCGATTACCGGGATCAGGCTGCTGTTCTGGAGCATTGCGCTGAGCACAACACGGGGGCTTTCATCAAGAAGGTGCTAAACAGCGGGAATGCTGTCGGGCAGGATGCACCGGCGAAGAATCTGCGCTTTGCGCTGGCGCACCCTGCAACCACAGCTGCCATTGTGGGCACTATTTCAGAGAAGCACTTGCGGGAGAATTGCAAAGTGCTGGAGTCAACGTGACCTGCAAAACTTCCTCTATGTCTTTCGCCGCCAAAATCCTGCGTGACATCCTGCTATTCCATACAGGCATGTGTGGTGCTTGTGGAGGCAGCACGCGGTCGCGGATTTTTATCTATTAAGGTTTTCATCTTTCTCATCGCCTTCTTCTTTGCCGTCACTCTCCTGCAGCGGCGGGTAGGGGATAGCCCCCCAGTCGCGGTCGGTCCTCTGTTTTAAGTCGTTGGTTAAGATCCGCAGAAGTGCAGGTACGAGATAAATGAGCAGCTGCATTCCATCTTGAACCTGGGGACGATTGACGCTGCCATTATGGGTGGCGCCTCCGTGGAAGATCTGGTTGCGCAGAATATAGAGACGTTCAAAGAGGATATGCAGTATTTGTGCCGTCTGCTTGGGGGAGGTTTCGGCGCTGTCATCTAGGATTTTTTGCACGCTATTTCTCTCGGTTTCAAATTCCCCTTGCCATCTTTTAGGGTCTCGGTGGCGGTACTCCCAGAAGTAGCGGAAGATATATTGATTGCACAGCAAGCTTTGAATAGGCTCCTTGATGCGCTGGCGCAGAATAGTCGGTAAGATGCCGTCTTCATCGCTGTGCACAATGTCGCGCAGGAATTTCTTAAGTTTATTTAAATCACTCCACAGGCGGTTCCTACCTTCCGCTGCTTTCAGGTGTGGATCGCCTGAGCCGTACGCAGAATTAAAGGCGATCCATAGGAAGAGAAAACGGCCGTCAAGATCATTCTCCGGGCAGTCTTCGCTGCGTTTTAACCAGCTCAGAGCGCGATACAGACGTGTCTGATTTTCTTTGCTGAGTTTATCCTG
Organism: Gammaproteobacteria bacterium; assembly: GCA_965205525.1. Taxonomy (GTDB): domain Bacteria; phylum Pseudomonadota; class Gammaproteobacteria; order JABABF01; family JABABF01. The sequence goes on along the minus strand of OZ242171.1, from coordinate 1,746,225 downwards.
CAAGGCTGTGAATTGGTCTTGCAGCTGTTGCCAGAGAATTGGCCCGTCTTTTGGCAGTTTTGCCATCGGTATATGCTCAGCGCTTTTCTACGGGTTGCAGGGAAGGCAGGTTTCGGATGAAGCTGTGCAGGGCGGGCTTGCATGGAGTGCGGCGGCAGAAATCCTGCTTGAATACTTTTCTTGGATAAGCTCTTTGTTCTGGTTGAAGAGCTCTTGCAGCCTATGGACGGTTCCTGGCGTGCGGTTTCTAGCACACCCGCTAAGAAAAAACTCATCCATTCTTCCCAATTACGCCTTCACGCATTTGCTGCAGGAGCGCATAGTAGCGGGCGCGATCTGTTGTTCAGGAAGTCTTCTAGGCACGCCATACATTCATTCACATACCGATGTGGCGGAGGCACAAAGATAATACGAGAATCCGTGTCAATATAATTCTGTGTCCGGCGCAATTCCCCTGGATTTTTCTTGCTGCCGCGACCACTGGAGAGCAGTTTCGTATTTATTTTTATCACTTCCTTTTCTTTTCAATCATTGCGCTAGTAGAGCAGCCCTCCACATGCTCTAAAACCCGCACCTCGCCGCCATAGCTCTCCACGATTTCCTTGCCCACCACCTGCTCCGGCGCGTAGTCGCCACCCTTGGCCAGCACGTCGGGGCGCAGGGTACGGAGCAGATCCTCGGGGGTATCCTCTTCAAAAGGCACAACCCAGTCTATGGCTTCAAGCCCTGCCAGCACCGCCATGCGCCGCTCCAGGGGATTGACCGGGCGGCCCTTGCCCTTTAGGCGTCTTACGGATTCATCGCTGTTTACCGCCACAATAAGTCTGTCGCCTAAGGCTGCTGCCTGCTCTAGGCAGACTACATGGCCTGCGTGGATGATATCAAAGCAGCCATTGGTCATCACAATGCGCTCGTTGTGGGCTCGTGCATCCTCTACTACTAGACGCAGCTGCTCTCGGTTCACCACCCCCCGCTCCGTACCCAGCTCGCGCAGCACCTCCCGGCGCAATTCCGGTCCACTGACGGCGACGGTGCCGAATTTGCCGACCGCAATGCCAGCGGCGATGTTAGCCAAGGCAACCGCATGGGGCAGATCTTCGCCGGCCACCAGTGCTGCGGACAGCACCGCTATTACCGTATCACCGGCACCGGTCACATCAAACACTTCCCGGGCGCGGGCCGGCAGATGCAACTCCGGCTGGCCGGTCCGGAGCAGCGTGATGCCCTGCTCACCCCGGGTCACCAGCAGTGCATCCAGTTGCAGGTCCTCTGCTAGGGCAAGGCCGCGCCGGGCCAACTCCCGTTCATCGCCGCCGCAGGGTCCTGCCACCGCTTCAAACTCCCGTAGATTGGGGGTAAGCAGGCTGGCCCCCCGGTAACGATCAAAATTTCCACCCTTGGGGTCCACCAGCACAGGCACTCCCGCTTCTCGCGCACTGCGAATAAGGGGTGCCGGGTCCGGCAATCCCCCTTTACAGTAGTCAGAGATCACTACCGCACTGACGTTGTCCAAGAGTGCCTTAATCTCCGGCGCTATTCCATGGGAGGCTTCCGCCGCTAGGCTCATGGCACTCGGCGGCGCTTCAAAGTCTAGTCGAATAAGCTGCTGGCGGCGGCTCACCACCCGCAGTTTGACGATGGTGGACCAAGATGCATTCTCCTGTACGTTGGTGCAATCCACTCCCGCTGCCTGAAGCGAAGAGAGGAGCACCTCTGCCTCCCTGTCGGCACCGACCCGGCCGAGGAGCATGGGAATGCCGCCGACAGCAGCGATATTTAGGGCCACATTGCCTGCACCGCCGGCTCGCTCCTCCATATGCTCTACGGCTACCACAGGCACCGGTGCCTCCGGTGATATGCGTGAAACGGGACCGTACCAGTAGCGGTCCAGCATCAGGTCTCCGGCGACCAGCACCCGGACACCTTCAAGACGTGGCATGGAAAGTTTCATCGCTCAGTTTGCCTGTCTTGCCAAACGGCGCAATAGTCGCATGATGTCTTTGCGGTCAGCAGAGATATGTGCGAACAAAAGCATGGCAGTCTCCCGCGAGATAGCATGTGTTTGCCGCCGGTAAAAAAGCGTGAGTATGCCGTGTGCAGGCTGCGGGGCGGGAAGGCTTGGCATTTGCCATGCGATTTGCCGATGACTAGGTCCTCCAGTTTAGCAATGAGTAATTCAGAAAGATGTTCGGGCCAGCACCTGTGGGCAGCTCCTATTGTAGTCAGCTCGTTCATATTTGGGGTATATGACCGGCTGCTACATGCTGTGCTGCCCAATGCATGGGAAGGTGGGCATCGGATAATGTCCGCCCGTATGACGGTGCATGGCATGTTGAAATACATTGCTGACACAAAAGCGCTATAGGGTTCTTGTAGTACAGTAATCTGCTCGTGCTGAAAAGGTGTTCCCATGTCGCCGCCGCTGAAATTTCCAATCTCCATTGACACGGTGCGGGGCTTCCTTGACCCGCTGGAGGGTGAGGGTCTGCACGATGCTGCCGCCGAGGTCTGCTCCTTGGCTCCATGCTTGGAAATCGGCAGTTACTGCGGCAAGTCCACCATTTATTTGGGCACTGCCTGCCAGCAGCAGAGGGCAACCCTATTTGCCTTGGACCATCATCGGGGCTCCGAGGAGCACCAGCCCGGCGAGGAATATCACGACCCGGAACTGTATGATGAGCGTGTAGGCGCAATGGACAGCTTCCGGGAGTTCCGCCAAAACCTGTGCGCTGCCGGGCTGGAGGATACGGTAGTGCCGGTGGTGGCTCCATCCGAGGTGGCGGCGCGTCATTGGACCACACCTCTGTCCTTGGTGTTCATTGACGGCGGACATAGCCTTGAGGCGGCGCTGACAGATTACGAATGCTGGGTGCCAAAGATCATTTCTGGCGGCATCTTGGCTATCCACGATATTTTTCCCGACCCCAAGGAAGGGGGACAGGCTCCCTACAAAGTCTTGCAGCGCGCCGTAGCTTCGGGACAGTTTGAGGAAATCCGGCGAGTGAAAACCTTGGCCCTGCTGCGGGCTAGGTCTCTGCCCTGCTCCGAGTCCGCACCGGCTGCCTGAGGCGGGTGAACAGCCGGGCCGCCGGAGTATGGCTGGTGAGGGCATCTGCTGCGAGCAGCACAGCGCCTGCTGTCCAGGTGGTCCGCTCCTCCTCGGGCCAGATAATTTTTAGCTGGTACTGATATCCCGTCCAATATGCACCGCTGTCCGGCAGGCGCCAGCGATGCAGCCAGTCGTACAGCGTTTCTGCTCGTGTCCGCTCGCCGATTGCAAGCAATGCGATTACCAGCTCGCAGGATTCTGCGATGGTAACCCAGTTCTCGTCTCTGACACAGCGACAGCCCAGCTGTGGCACTACGAACTCGTGCCACCTGGAAAACAGCTGCTCCCGAGCTTCAGCGTAGCTGAGAGCCCCGGATAGCACGGGATAAAACCAGTCCATGGAAAAGCGCTCTTTGCTGCTCCAATGGCGATCAAAGCATTCCGGGCGCGTGCACAGCGCTTTGCCCAATCGTGCTTGCGCCTGAGTCCAGTGTTCCGAGCCCTCGTTCAGCTCAGCGGCGATATTAATTCCGCATTCCAAGCTGCGATGGATAGAGCTGCATCCGGCCAGTAGTGCGTCGTCGTCCGGTGCTCCTGTCGCATCCACCGCCCAAGGGATATCGCCTGTCGCACTCTGCAGTCCAGTCACAAAATTCAGAGCGGTCTGCACCGTCGGCCACATGGAAGCCAAAAAGCGCTGGTCACCGCTTGCTAGGTAGTGATGCCATACTCCGGTAGCCATGTAGGCGGAAGAGTTCGTGTCGCAGAAATCCTTGTAGCGTTCTTCGCCCCGGTAGGCTGCCCACCACCCCCCATTCGGCAGTTGGTGTTCAGCCAGCCAGCGGTAAGCCCGAGTTGCGGCATCATATTCACCGCTGATGCTGAGCCCCATCGCCGCTTCCACGTGATCCCAAGGGTCTAGGTGATGCCCTTTGTACCAGGGAATAGCGCCATCCGATTGTTGCGTTGCCAAGATAAATTCCACTGTCGGTCGCAGAAAACGATCGGGCAGACCGGGCAGTTGCGGCTCCCTCATGTCACACATCCTTGTCGCCGAAAATACAGTACCGTACTTTTGCCGATGAAAGGATTAAGCAGCGTCTCCAAAACGCGAGTGAAGAGTGGCCGTTTCATCAGGTCCCATACTAGAAATCGATGATAAACTCGCACCAGCCGGGAATATTCTCGGTGCGGCCACAGCAGGCACTGAAGCCACCAATATGGGCTATGCAGGGCATGAGCCCAGTGGTGCCGGTAGCATTGAAAACCAAGGGCCTCAATATAGTTGCGGAGATCCCGAATGCGGAAAATGCGCACATGGCCTCCCGGCACTTCCGCGTATTCTCTGCTGAGCATCCAGCACAATCGCTCGGGCCCGTAGCGTGGCACGCTGGCGCAGAATAGTCCGTCCGGCTTCAGCACACGGCGAATTTCTACTAGTGCTGACCGGAAATCGGGCAGGTGCTCCAGCACCTCCGAGCAGATGATTCGATGAAAACTTGCGTCTGGAAAGGGCAGACAGAGTGCATTGGCTTGACACCAAAGCATGCGTTTCGCATCATTCTCGTCACGTGAAAAGTTGGCTTGCTTGCTTTGGGCGGTACGGAGATCCTTCTCGCTGCGGTCCATTCCGACAATGTATGTTCCAGCCTCCTGCCATGCGGCAATAGCATGACGGCCCTCCCCGCAGCCAAGGTCCAAGATCTTGTCGCCGGAGCGCAGGGAGAAGTGGCGATACCTGACGGTTTGCATGGTAATAGAGGGAGAGTATTGCTTCTAGGCCTGTATGAACACCAGCGAGGCAGCAACTGCTCTGCACCCGCACATATGCCGAGGCCCACGGAGCCGGCATCCCGTGTCAGCTGCCTATTCTGTCCGAACTCTGTTCTCCTTCTGTCTCCCTTTTACGCTTCTTTTTACGGAGATGCTCTTTATTCTCCTTTTCTGCCATCTCCCGAAAATCTGCGCTATGTGCCATGAGTTCTTCGTGGCTGCCTGTGGCTCTAATGCGTCCCTCCTTCATGAAAACCAGCATGTCACAATCTTTGATCGTGCTGAGACGATGGGCTACCATTAACACGGTTTGCCTGCCGACAAGGCGTCGCAGGGTCTTTATAATTTCGTATTCAACAATATTGTCCAATGCACTGGTTGCCTCATCAAATACCAGCACCTCCGGGTTGCCGTAAAGTGCGCGAGCGATTATAAGACGCTGTCGCTGGCCGCCACTGATCCTAATACCGTTCTCTCCGATTTTTGAGTCTACTCCTTTCGGCAGGGAGCTGATGAAATCGCTCAGTTCTGCCATTTCCAGCACTTTTTGTGCCTGCTCGCGATCTATCAGCTCCTCCGGCAGCCCGAGCGTGACATTTCCCAAGATGGATGTATCAATGAGATTAATATTTTGTGATACATAGCCCAACAGGTTCTGCCATTCCGGCATTGTCTTTTTATCCAGAGCACAGCCGTCAACCAAAATTTCTCCTTTGAAAGGAAGAAAGCCTAGCAGAATTTTCATTAAAGTTGTTTTGCCAGAACCGGACGGACCGCAAAATCCTACCCAAGAGCCTTGTGGGATAGAGAGATTGATATCGGTAAGCGTCTTTTCCGATGCATTCGGATACTGGTAGCATACATCCTTCAAATCCAGCGTATCCTGAAAATCAATGCGCCGTTTGGCACGAGGTTTCATTGTATGGCGATAGGCGAGAAGCAAATCTTCGCCTATAAAATCATGTATGACCATGGTTCTTTGCAGGGTCATAAATATGCTGTATAAGCCGTTAAATGTCGGCATTAAACGATAGGAGAGTAAGCCAAACAGGATCAGTTCAGGAAGGACATTTGCATTGGGTACGTAGAGCGCATAAAAAATGATGAGTCCGACTACGATGCCGTAAACAATTATTTCCATGAATGGTCTGAACCATAAATTAATTATAGCTATAAGACGGCTAGATTTGAATTTCACTTCTCTAATCTTCCTAAGTCTTTGGCTAAAGTACACTTCTCGTCCCATAACCTTGATATCCTCTAGTGCACGCAATGTTTCCATGGTAAGAATAGTGTCAAGCTGACCGGATGCTTGGATAACTTCCTGAAGATCCCTATTTTTCCGGCTATTTTTTAGTATAGAAAAAGATAGAACAGACGTCATCAGTACCAAGCTCAGAACCATCAATATCGGATTCAATATAAACAGTGCACTCATGGCTACTATGAGAGTCAGTATTGTTCGATTAAATTCCAACACAGATGAGACGGCGTCCGAGATCAGTTGACTTGCTTTATCAAACATATTGTTGAATAACAATCCGCTGTTTTTCGCAACATGAAATTCATGTCCAGCAGACAAGTAATAATCGGCAATTTTGCCTAGAGCATCCAGTGAGATTTGATCCTTAATGTATCTGTTTATTATTGTGAGCAGAACACTCAACATGTGGCTGATAAACAGCATTACGAGAGAGAAAATTCCCCCAACAACGAGCATATCATTATTGCTTTCTATTCCAGTGAAGTCTCGTACTATTGAGAACCAGCGGTTATTTGTCACTTTTTCTGGAATTGCTGCCATTGATAAAAAAGGCACCACTGACACAAGGCTGAGCACTCCAACTAGGCTGGAGAAAAACATAAGGAATTGCAGTAAAAAAATATTTCTTTTTGTTTTTGGCCCCATTACTGAGAACAGATTTCGCAAGCTCAAGATGGTCTGCGCCACACCGGGCAGATATCGCCTCAGCACTCTGTTTAGCAGTCGGGGTAATTTCTTAATCATTGTCTGAAATGGGGGCAAATAGGCCAAGCATTTTGACTATGCTGTTTACAGCGGCTTAAACTGCACAAAAGGTATACATCAGAACAAGGATGCCGCATTCTGTCAGAAAACAGGGAATTAGTCAAATATATCCGGGCCTTCTGGTGGCATGTATTGAGGCCTTTCATAGTATTTGTGCCGAGCAGCTTTGGTTATCTTACCTGCCTGCACTGCAGCGTGTGGGCTCTTTTACAGTTGAATGAAAGGGCAGAGAGAACATGCTAGAATCCCCTCGCGGTGGCCGGTGCACTATCGTGGCTAGTTCTACGGTTTCCCCCTAGTCGGTTTACAAGCTATGCTACATCCTTTTGACTCTGCCATGCCCGCCGAGAAGGCAAGGTTGCGATGAGTATTGATAGTGCTGAACTGGAACGGCTGGCGGCACTGGGCCGCTTGCGGCTGGACCCGACTGTCGCGGAGGCTCTGGAACGAGATTTTGCCGCGATTTTTCGTATGATCAACCAGATGCAGGCAGTGGATACAGAAGGCGTGGAGCCGCTGGCGCACCCTTTGGACCTGCCCCAACGCCTGCGCAAGGACGTCCCAGAAGAGCCGTTGCTGCGAGAGAGCCTGCAGGAGTCAGCGCCGGAAGTAAAGGATGGCTTCTATCTAGTACCCCGCGTAGTGGAATAATCGCGTAGCCATGGTGTTTCCCCGGTACGGGCCGAGCTCGGCGAATTAAGCTGTCCGTGCCTGCTGTATCTTCCCTGCATGAGGCCGGCTTGGTAGACCTTAACGGCGGTCTTTCTGCCGGGCATTTTTCCAGCGAGGAGTTGACACGCCATTTCTTGGAGAGGATTGGGCGTTTTAATAGAAGTTATAACGCCTTTATTACTGTCGCTGGAGAGCAGGCATTGCAGCAGGCGCGCCGGGCAGATGCCGAGCGGGCCAATGGCCGGGCGGGCCCTCTATGTGGGCTGCCCCTTGCCCATAAGGACCTGTTTTGTACCCGCGGGCTGCCTACGACTTGCGCCTCGCGCATGCTGGAGCATTTCGTGCCCCCCTACGATGCCGCCGTGGTGGAGCGGCTGGCCGCTGCTGGTGCAGTGGTTGTGGGGAAGACGAACATGGATGAATTTGCCATGGGCTCTTCCAATGAGACCAGCCATTTGGGGCCGGTGCGCAATCCTTGGGATGTCAGCACCGTGTCCGGCGGTTCTTCTGGCGGCTCCGCCGCGGCCGTGGCGGCGCGCCTCGTGCCGGTCGCCACTGGCACGGATACCGGCGGCTCTATTCGCCAGCCAGCCGCGCTGTGCGGCATTACCGGTCTGAAGCCCAGCTACGGGCGCGTGTCCCGCTATGGCATGGTCGCCTTTGCCTCCAGCCTGGACCAGGCCGGTCCTATGACCCGCAGTGCTGAGGATGCAGCACTGCTGCTTGGCAGCATGGCCGGTTTTGACGAGCGGGATTCCACCAGTGTGGACCGGCCAGTGGAAGACTATCTTGCTGCCCTGCGCGATTCGCCCCGCGGCTTGCGTGTCGGACTTGTGCAGAATTGGTTGCCAGAGCATGCGGGTGCTAATGCAGTGCGGGAAGCGGTGCCTGTGCTGGAAAAATTGGGCTGCAAGATCCGTGAAATCGTTCTGCCCCGCTCCGACTTAGGCCTGCCCGCGTACTATGTCATCGCCTCGGCAGAGTGCTCCAGCAACCTAGCTCGCTATGACGGTGTGCGCTACGGGTATCGCTGCACTGCGCCCCGGGACTTGGAGGACATGTTTATCCGCAGCCGCAGCGAGGGGTTTGGAGCAGAGGTTCAAAGGCGCATATTGATCGGCACCTATGTGCTGTCTGCTGGCTATCGTGATGCCTACTACCGCAAGGCCCAGCAACTGCGCCGCCTCATTCAGCAGGAGTTTGCTGCGGCTTTCGCCGATGTGGATATCCTGCTCGGCGCGACTGCAGCGGGACCGGCGTTTCCCTTAGGTGCCAAGAGCGATGATCCGGTGCGCATGTACATGGAGGATCTCTTCACCGTTCCTGCCAGCCTTGCCGGTCTGCCCGGGCTGTCGCTGCCCTGCGGTTTTGCAGAAAACCTCCCCTTGGGCATGCACTTGGTGGCCCCGCATTTCCAAGAGGGGCGGCTGCTCTCGCTGGCGCATCATTTCCAGTGTGAGACTGATTGGCATCAGCGCGTGCCACCCGACTTGGAGTCATGACAATGGCGTGGGAGTGGGAGCCGGTTATCGGCATTGAAGTGCATGTGCAGCTGGCAACCCAGACCAAGCTGTTCTCCGTTTCGCCGACCATCTTCGGCGCACCTCCCAATGCACAGGCAGGCATGGTGGATATCGCGTTGCCCGGCACGCTGCCAGTGCCTAATGCTGCCGCTGTTCGCATGGCGGTGCTGTTCGGCTTGGCGGTGGAAGGGCGGGTAGCTCGCCGTTCAATCTTTGCGCGCAAGAATTATTTTTATCCTGACCTGCCCCGCGGTTACCAGATCAGTCAGTACGAGGCGCCCATCGTGGAGGGCGGACATCTTGTCGTGCCGCTGCCCGATGGCGACATCTGCGAGGTGTGCCTGACCCGCGCCCACTTGGAAGAAGATGCAGGCAAATCCCTGCACGAGCAGTTCCCGGGCCAGACGGCAATTGATCTCAACCGGGCAGGCATGCCGCTCTTGGAAATCGTCTCGGAGCCAGAGATGCATAGTGCTGGACAGGCTGTTGCCTGTTTGCGCTTTCTGCATTCGCTGGTATGTCATCTCGGAATCTGTGATGGCAACATGGCAGAGGGCTCTCTGCGCTGCGATGTCAATGTTTCCCTGCGCCCCTCTGGTGCAGAGGCTCTCGGTGAGCGCACTGAAATCAAGAATATTAATTCCTTTCGCTTCGTAGAAAAGGCTATCGTAGGGGAGATTGATCGCCAGCAGAAAATTCTTGAGGCTGGCGGTCACATTGTGCTGGAGACGCGCCTGTATGATGCAGATCGGAATGAAACCCGGCCCATGCGCAGCAAAGAGATGGAAAGCGACTATCGCTACTTCCCAGATCCGGACCTGCTTCCCTTGGTGCTGACCGACGAAGAAATAGAGCATATCCGCACCGAGCTGCCGGAGCTGCCCGCCGCCAAGCGGGAGCGTCTGACGCAGGAATACCAGCTGGATAAAAAGACGGCGGCCTTTCTTGCCGCTGACCGTGCGCTGGCGGATTATTTTGAAGAGGCGGCGACGGCATCGGGGGATGCCAAGCGAGCTGCCAACTGGATCATGGTGGAACTGTCTGCCCGCCTGCACCAGGATGATTTATCTATCGGTGATAGCCCGGTCTCCGCCGCACAGCTGGCGGGTTTGCTCCGGCGTATTGCCGACGGTACCATCTCCGGCAAGATCGCCAAGACGGTATTTGGCGCCATGTGGATGGGAGAAGGAGAGGCCGATACCGTTATCGCCACTCGCGATCTCAAGCAGGTGACCGACAGCGGGGCCATAGAAACCCTGGTGCAGGAAGTGGTGGATGCCCATCCCGAGCAGACGGCAAAATACCGGGCAGCTCCGCCCGAGAAGCAAAAGCGTATGCTCGGTTTCTTTGTCGGTCAGGTGATGCAGCGCTCGGAGGGCAGAGCCGATCCTTCCCAAGTAAATACCGTACTCGTCAACAAGCTAGGAGGCTGAAACGCAGGATGATGCTCAGGAAAGACAAGGCCAAAGTTATTGATGAAGTCTGGACCGAAGAGCGGGTGCAGGAGTTTCTGCACCTGCAGCCGCCGGAAGGGCAAGACGCGGATTTTCATATACTGCTGCGCTCTTATCAGAGCATGCGTGCAGATGATTTCCGAAAGCTTGTCAGATTTTTCTCGGCAGCGGGCAGAAACTTGAATGCCCTTGGGCCCGAGGGTCGCACGGTGCTGGAGATTGTCGCAACCCACCGCAATTCAGGGGAATATGCAGATATTTTGCGCAGGGCTGCCGAAAAATAAAGAGGAGGCGGCTGTCCGGCGGGGCTCCTAAATCAGCATTTCTTCCGCGGGCACGATGCAGCTGAGTTTTTCACCCAGCAGTTTTTCTATGGCTGGCAGGAAGAAAGCCCCGTCTTCACAGGCCATGCTGATGGAATGGCCCTGCTGTCCCGCTCGGCCGGTACGGCCAATGCGATGCACGTAGTCCTCTGGGTATTCCGGCAGATCGTAGTTCACCACGTGGCTGATACCGTCAATGTGCAGACCGCGCCCCGCCACATCTGTTGCGACCACAGATTGAATCTTGCCGTTGCGAAAGCGCTCCAAGGTGCGCTCTCGCCGCTCTTGGGTCACGGCCCCGGAGAGCAGCCCGCAATTGATGTCTTCCTTTCTGAGCCTGTTATACAGCTGCTGGACAGTGTCTCGCCGATTGGCGAAGATGAGCACACTGACCGCCTCCGGCTCCCGCAGGATGTTGTGCAGTACTCGGTATTTCTGTTCCCTGCTCACTAGGTAGACTACCTGCTTTACATCTCTGGCAGCCACCTGTTCTGGCTCCACCTCTACGGTTATTGGCTTCTCTAGCCAAGCATTGGCCAGGCGTTGTACTCGCGCATCAATGGTGGCACTGAACAGCATTGTCTGGCGTTTTTCTTTTGGCGGCATTGCGCCGATAACCGTGCTCACATCCCGAATGAACCCCATGTCCAGCATTCGGTCTGCTTCATCAATGACTAGGAATTCCACTTGCTGGAAGTCCACATGGCGGCGTCGGTGGAAATCCAACAGACGTCCGGGCGTGGCCACCAGCAGATCCACCGGCCGCTCCTGCATGTCTTGGAACTGATTCTCGTAAGGCTCGCCGCCAATCAGTGTCAGGGTGCGCATATCGGTATATCGCCCCAGGTCATCAGCATCTCGGGCGATCTGCTGGGCCAGCTCTCGCACTGGCGCAATGGCAACGGCCCGGGGCTTACCGGTGCCGCGCCTGCCTGTTGCCCGGCGGGCTAGAATACCGGCGATGATGGTGACTAAAAAGGCGGCTGTCTTGCCAGTGCCGGTCTGGGCACGGCCGATGGCATCTTTCCGCTCCAGCGTATGCGGCAGCACCTCTGCCTGGATGGGCGTGCAGGCAGTAAAGCCCAGATCGTCAATAGCCCGCAGCAATGGCTCCGGCAGGGCAAAATCTTCAAAGCGGGTAATTTGCTTTTCTGGGTTGTTATTCATCGGTCGCTCTTAAACTGCTGCAGGATCGCTGGGTATTGCTCGCGGGGCAGTCGCGGCCCGTAGTGGCATACGATTTTCGCCGAAGCATGACTGGCCAGGCAGCCAGCCTCCGTCAGAGTGTACCCCTGTGCTAAGCCGTATAGGAATGCGCCGGCGAATAAATCGCCAGCGCCGTTGGTGTCTATCGCCTGCACTCTGCAGGGGGGGATGTCTGTCCAGCCGTCTCCGTTCAGGATGCGTGCGCCCTGATCACCTCTGGTGACTACCGAGCAGCGGGCGACTTTGCAGAGAGCCTCTGCTACATTTTCCAAGCTGTCAGTGCCTGCCCACTTCCGGGCTTCCTCTTCGTTGCAGAAGAGGAAATCTACACCGTTTCCAAGAATTTCTTGCAAGCCGTCGGCAAAACCCGCCACGACAGCTGGGTCAGAAAAACTGAGAGCGGTCATTACATCGTGCTGCTCGGCAATCTGCCGGGCCCGAATGGCCGCGGCTCGTCCGTTGGCGGAGGTAACTAGATAGCCTTCCATATAGAGGTAGCGGGAGGCTGCCAGCGCTTCTGGGGCCAGATCTTCAGTTGAAATTTTTTCGCTGGCACCGAGATAGGTGTTCATGGTGCGCTCGGCATCCGGAGTGATCATAACTAGGCATTTGCCTGTGGTGCCGCCGGACTCTTGCAACCCGCTGTACTGCACTCCAGAACGGCGCAGGTCATTCCTGTAGAAATGCCCGTCCCTATCATCGGCGGTTCGGCAGGAGAGAAAGGATGTGCCGCCGAACAATTGATGAGCGATTACCGTATTGGCAGCGGAGCCGCCGCAGGCGCGCTGGATCTCACAATGTTCCGAATTGAGTTTTCGCAGGATTTCTTCTTGACGCGCTTCATCCACCAGAGTCATCACCCCTTTGGCAATGTCCAATTTTTCTAGAAAAACATCATCAACCTTGATCTCTGTGTCCACTAGTGCGGCACCCATGCCATACACGTCATAGCGTTTCATAAATATTCTTTTGTGCTCTTTTCTGTTTAAAGATTTTCAATGAATCGGGACATGGTGGCTACGGGTGGGCTTGAACCACCGACCCCGGCATTATGAATGCCGTGCTCTAACCAACTGAGCTACGTAGCCCGGGAAAGGTCAAATTGTGATGGCGGGAGCACCTGATGTCAAACCGCCGGGCGATGGAGGAGGCGCTGTGCATCCCACATTTCCTGCTCGTCGGGTACATCAGGCCACGATATGCACGTCAAAGCGCACAGCCCGCCCCTCCAGCCGGTAGTCGGGGGCTCGCTTTCCCAAGGGCAGAGCATGCCGGGGGCGCTTGACAATCACCCGCCGGCTCGCCCGCTCCAGGGCAGCCGCCAGCAGCGTATCGGCATCGGAGTCCGAGCCAGCCAAGTCGTTCAGAAAGCGCATTTCTTTTTTGCCGAGAGCGGTTTTTCGCCGGGGTGGGAACATGGGATCCAGGCAGATCACCTCGGGGGGAGTCGTCGCTTGGGCCGCTAAGTGTTCTCGGGCATCGCATATGGTGAGCGACATGCGTGAAGCAGCCTCTGCAGCCTGGCCGCCACCTGCTCGGGCCCGCTCCAGGCCATCGGCCAGCAGGGTGGCGATAATCGGCTGGCGCTCCAGCAGTGTCACGGAGCAGCCGAGGGCGGCCAGCACGAAGGCATCCGTGCCGAGACCAGCGGTGGTGTCCAGCACTGCTGGCCGATAGCCCCGTCGCAGTCCGGCTGCACCGGCCAGCAGCCGCTCGGCGCCGCCGAAGCGCAGGCGCCATCCCAGCCGGCCGCCAGTGAAATCCACTCGCACGGGCTTCTGGCCCGTGCCCGTTGCATCCAGAGACAGGCCGCGAGTGCCAACCCGCAGCAGGTAGTCAATATTTTCAGTATTTTCGTTTTCTGCCAGTGGTAGTGACATGCGCTGGGCCAGCACAGCTGCCTGTTCTCGGGCTGCCTCGTGTTCGGCGAATACGGCGATGCGGCTCCTGTGCGCGTTCACAAAAAGTGCCAGAATCTATTCTTCCAATGCCGCCTTGAGAGCAGCTTCTCCCGGGCTGTCCATGAGCTCGGCATGGCCAATGGCTCGCAGCAGCACTAGGCGCAGTTTCCCCTCCTTGGCTTTTTTGTCGTTTTTAATGTTTTCCAGAATCGCGCCGATGCTCACATCTTCGGGTCGGCTCACTTGCAATCCAACCGCTTGCAGGAGTGCCCCGATACGTTTTGCCACGTCGGCGGAAAGCAGCCCCATCTGTACCGAAAGGCGAGCCGCCATCATTGTCCCCACCGCTACTGCTTCACCGTGCAGAAGGCCGCTGTATCCCTGCGCGGTTTCAATGGCGTGGGCGAAGGTGTGCCCCAGGTTGAGCAGGGCGCGAATGTTGCTCTCCTCTTCGTCTGCAGCCACCACTGCCGCTTTGTTTTCACAGGAGCGGCGCACGGCCTCTGCCACGGTCTGCTCCTCCTTCTCCAGCAGGGCCGGCATGTGCTGCTCCAGCCATGCAAAGAATTCGGCATCCCGAATCAGACCGTACTTAATCACTTCTGCGATGCCAGCCCGGCAGTGGGCATCTGGCAGAGTGGCCAGCGTACCGGTGTCAATGACGACACAGCGGGGCTGGTGGAAGGCACCGATCATATTCTTGCCGCGGGGATGATTGACACCCGTCTTCCCGCCTACAGATGCATCCACTTGCGCCAAGAGCGTGGTGGGTACTTGGATGAAGTCCACGCCCCGCTGGTAGGTGGCGGCAGCAAAGCCAGCCATGTCCCCGGTAACCCCGCCCCCCAGGGCGATGACGGCGGTGTCGCGTCCGTGCCCACCTGCGAGGAGCTGGTCGTAAATGGGGTACACGCCGTCTAGGTTCTTGTGCGGTTCACCGTCCTCTAGCACCATCGTCTCCGCATCAACGGCACCAAGCCCTGCCAGCAGGATGTCCAAGTACTGGGAAGGGACCTTTTGGCCGCATACCACCAGTGCCCGCCCGCCCCGAATATGTCTGCCGAGCAGCTCGCCCCGCCCGAGCAGGTCTCGGCCGATATAGATGGGATAGCTGCGCTCGCCGAGGGAGACATGTACAGTCTCCATTGGCGGCTCCTCGTGATCTTTTTTTTCTGTCATATGCAGGTACCTGCGTATTTTATATTATCCATTTTCTCCTCTGAGCCATGCGGCAAGAGCCGCTGCGGCGGCGGCGGGTGTGCTGGCATCGGTGTCAATGCTTCGCTCGGCCAGCGACCGGTACAGAGGGTCTCGCTTCATTGCAAGCTGCGCCAGGACCTTCTCGGATGACTCTCCCTGCAGGAGCGGGCGTCCTTCTCCGCTGCCTACGCGCCGGGCGAGTTCAGGCACCGGCGCATGCAGATAAGCGATTCGTCCTCGTCTTCGCATCAGCACCCGGTTTGCCGGGTCCAGCACGGCGCCGCCGCCGGTGGCCAGGATGTTCTCCTCGCCGGCAGCCAGCTCTGCTAGCAGACTTTTCTCGCGGCGGCGGAAACTTGCCTCGCCCTCTTTGGTAAAGAGATCCGAAATACGGTATCCGGTGCGCTGCTCCATCTCTGCATCGCAGTCTAAAAATGTCCAGCCCACCTCTTTGGCCAAGAGTTTCCCAATGGTGGTTTTGCCTGCCCCCATGAGACCGATGAGAAAAAGATTGTGCGGTGTCAACATGCTGTTCGGGGAAATGTGCGCTAACCCGGGACGCTATTCCCCGGGCAAAATACTGGGCGTGATAAAGATCAGAGTTTCTGTTTTCACGCGGGTTACACTTTTGCGCCGAAAGAATCTGCCCATCAACGGTACATCGCTGAGGATAGGCGTTTTTGCTTGGGAGCGCACATCTTCATCTTGAAATACGCCGCCTAGAGCTACGGTCTCGCCTTCTCCCAGCAGCACACGGGTGCGCAGCTCTGTGGTATTGATGGTCGGTGTCTGCCCATCCGAACCCTCTATGGCCGAACCCGGTGAATCTTGGTTGATCACCAAGTCAAGGATAATCTTATCATCTGGGGTGATCACAGGCGTGACATCCAGTTTCAGTACCGCATCTTTGAATTTCACAGTGGTCCTGCCGTTGGGCGCGGATTCCTGAAAGGGGATCTGCGTGCCGGACTTGATAGAGGCGGTCTGCCGATTGCCGGCAATGAGACGTGGGCGGGAGAGCACCTCTCCCATGCCGCTGCTCTCCAGGGCTGCCAGCTGCATATGCAAAAGAGCGTGGTTGCCGGCAAAGCCCACGTCTAGGGTCACCGATAGGGAGCCATCTGAGGTCGTGTTGAGGCGGCTATTCGGCAGGTCTTCAAGCTCTCCGACTTCGCCCCTCCACTCTAGGCCCAGCTGCTCGGCGAAATCGCTGCGAGCCAGCACGATAAGTGCTTCTATCAGCACTTGGCGCACTGGGATATCCAGCTTTCTGATCAGCGAGCGCATGTGCTCTCGCTGCGCCCTGTTGCCGCCTAGCAGCAGAGCATTGGTACGCGGATCCGCCGTGACGGAACCGCGACCCTCTATGTTGCCTAGCAGAGCGGCGATGTCCGCCGCCTCGGCGTAGCGAATGCGCAGGTGGTCCATTGTCGGCGGGGCAGGGGCGTCCCCTCTGACTGGATTGTCATCCCGGGTCACAAGCAGCAGTCTGCCGTCCTGGCGCTGGCGAAGCCCTTGGTTTTCAAGCACCACCTCCAAGGCGCGCTCCCAGCTCATATCCTGTAAGCGCAGGGTGATGCGACCGGACACATCTTCACCTGCTACCAGATTGAGATCGCGCATCTCCGCCAGAAGATGCAGCACTTGCCGCACCCCGATATCCTGAAAATCAAAGTGCCAGGACTCTTCCCCCGCCGCCCTTCCGGCGAGAAGCAGCAAGAGGATGGGAGTTGCAATGAAGAGAACCCTGCCGCTCATTGTTCTGCCACTTCCGTCCGGTACAGGCGACCTGCACGGTCTTTGAATAGCAGCCAGCGCACTTTGCCACGCTGCACCGAAC
This sequence comes from Gammaproteobacteria bacterium, assembly GCA_965205525.1. Lineage (GTDB taxonomy): Bacteria > Pseudomonadota > Gammaproteobacteria > JABABF01 > JABABF01. Next base: position 1,729,255 of record OZ242171.1, on the reverse strand, counting down.
CAGCTGGAGTCCTAGTTTCATCCGGGGGCAGAGTCAAGGGTCGGAAGGGAGACAGCATCCTCTCGGGCAGGGGGGGCGGTGCCGGAACCTCTGGCATCGGCGACAGTGGCGGATTTTCCCGCTGTTCAGCAACCGCGTCCGTCATGTTGGCAGCGGCTGTGATGGCGAAGGTTGCGGTCACGACTCCGGAGACGGAGAACCGGCGGAACAGGCTGCCCCGGCTTGCCGTGTCTGGCGGAGCCAGAGCATGATCTGCCGTCGATTTCTCCCTCGCGAGAGTAATCTCTTGAGAACAGCCTGCCCCGCTCGGGATAGCTTGGGAGAATGGCGGGGAAGTCGGCCGAGCCGCTGGACACAGTTTCATGGCTTGTCCTTCCTTTCCCGGCGCAGCTGCCGGTAGTGCAATCCGAGTTGCAGCCGCAGCTGTCCTGGTATTCCAGGCACTGGCATCATGCTCAGTTTTTCTATGGTCACGGGCCAAGGCAGCAGGGCGATGGTGCGAATAAAGTCCGCTAAGGCGACATATTCTCCCTCCAATTCCGCTGCCAAGGGCAGGGTATCGTACTCCGGCTCATTTTTTATTTGCCCCGGTGCCAGCCGGCGCATGGCAATCCCCCGTTCCCGAGCGGCTTTGTCCAAGGCTTGCAGCAGGGTGGTGGCATTCACTTCCTGTGGGAGGTCGTCCAGCCAGGCTTCGTATTGTGTCCGCATCGCCTTCCGCTCTGCTGTCCCATTTCGCAGGGGGGCGAGTATGCGCTGCTGTTGCTCCAATTTTTCTGACAGCAACCTATTCTCCTCTTCAGCTGCTGTTAATGCCCGCCAAGAGGGCAGCACCAGCAGGATACCCCCCAGGCCAGCTCCCAGCATGCAGACGGCGCTCCAGGCAGCAATGCGCACTGGCAGCGGCCAGCGGCCAATGTTGCCCAGCCGCAGGGCAAGGCGAGGAGACCAGTGCAGGTCTCTGTCCGGCGCTGGTATTGCAAAAAACAGAAAAAACGAGGGTATTTTCATAGGCTGCCTGCTAGTCCTTGTCTCCCGGCGGGGCCAGCTGGCCCCGCATCTTAAAATTCACCAGATCTTGAGAATCTTTTGCGGCCTGAATCCCGCTGATATGCGCGTTCTGCCACGGCCTGTCCTGCTCTGCGCTTGCCAAGAGCAGGTTTACCTCTTCAAGGGAGAGGGCATTGCCTTCCAGCTCCAGCTCTCTGCCCTGCAATTTGATTTGCCGCAGCCGCAGCCCGGGCGGCAGGTCGCGACCCAGATTGAGCAGCATCTCCAGCACAGTGTGCTGCTGTTGCCGCCAGCCGTGCATGGTGCGCATGCCTGCCGCCAGCAAGTCAATTTCTCGCTTCTCTTGCCTAAGATCTTCCGCCTCCCTTTCCAACGCTTCAGTTTGCAGAAGCAGTGCCGCATTTTGTGCCTGCCAATCCCCGATATGTGCCTGCATCTGGCGATGCTCTGTGGAGACAGGCACCTGTGCGAGCAGGACCATCACAGCGGCTGCCGCAATGGAATTGCGGTTGGCCGCTCGCCGCCCCCGCTCCCGCCAGGGGAAAAGATTAAAACCGCCGCCCACCGCCAAGCCGCAAGCCAGTGAGAGATTGTGCCGCTCGGTCGGTGTCGGTGCCAGTGCTGTTTCCACCCGCAGGGTCGGAGTATTGCCGACGTCTTTGGATATCTCCAGCATCTGCCATCCTCGGCTCCGCGCCGCCGCTGCCGGTTCTGCGCACACTGCCTGCAAGCCTGCGGCCTGGGCTATGGCTTGCAGCTGTTCTAAATTTCGGCGACGACAGACGACAATTTCTGCTGTAACCCTGCCGTCCTCTGTCCTGGTGCCGGGCAGAAAACGGTAATCCATGGCAAGTTCTTCAATGGGATAGGGCAGCAGACCTTCCGCTTCAGCGAAGAGGGCAGTCTCCAGGGCATCCTCTTCAAAGTCTCCCGAGAGGGTGCACTGATGGTGGGCAACCAGTGTCTCCGGGAGGGCAAAGGCAGCCCGGCGGGGGTATCCCCCCGACAGCTGGCGGAGAGCCTGCTGCAGGGCAGTGGCAATGTGCTGAGTCGAGGGCTCTCCTGACAGAGGGGATAGCGGCTGCGAAGCGAAACCTGCCACCGTCCAGCCCTGACGATCGCGACAGAGGAGAGCAGCATATACAGCACCTTCCTGAATTTCCACTCCCAGCGTACGGGAGCGTGGGTTGAGGTTCATGGCAACCTCCTTGTTACCCGCATTAGAATGAGAGCCCCATAGTACAGATATTTTTTGAATGACGCAAGGTCATCCCCGTGCATCCATGCTGCGGCTGCTCCTAGCTCAGGGCCTCGCGCTGCTGCGGCTTGCGGTAGCGTGCATTGCCGTAGCTGTGGCTTTTCTGGTCGGCTCTTGGATGTATCTCGGCCCGTCCCTGCCAGCGGTGGCAATGCTGCGGGATATCACCCTGCAGTCCCCCCTCAGGGTATATTCTCGCGACGGTCTGCTGATCGGTGAATTCGGTGAGAAACGCCGTATTCCTGTGGCCTATGCGGATATCCCCAAGTTGCTGATCTATGCCTTCCTGGCTGCCGAGGACGACCGCTTTGCATCACATCGGGGCGTAGATCTGTCAAGCCTGGCCCGAGCTGCCTTGGAATTTCTTCGCACGGGAAGTTTCCAAAGCGGCGGCAGCACCATCACCATGCAGGTGGCGCGCAACTACTTTCTTTCCCGGGAACGGACTATCTCACGCAAGCTGAATGAAATTCTGCTGGCCCTGCGCATTGAACAGGAGCTGTCCAAGGAGGAGATCATGGAGCTGTATGTAAACAAGATTTACCTTGGCAATCGCGCCTACGGAGTCGCCGCCGCCGCTCAGGGCTACTACGGTAAATCCTTGAATGAGCTCCGCTTAGCACAGTATGCGATGATCGCTGGACTGCCCAAGGCGCCCTCCACGGCAAATCCCCTGTCCAACCCGGAGCGGGCGCAGGCCCGCCGGGACTGGATCTTAGGACGCATGCTGGAGCTGGATTACATCAGTCAGCAGACGTGGCAGAAGGCGGTTGCCCAGCCGGTGACAGCCCGCCATCACCGGGTACCGGCGGAACTCCATGCGCCCTACGTGGCGGAGATGGCGCGCCAGGAAATGATTCGTCGCTATGGCTTAGCGGCCTATACCGGCGGCTACCGCGTATATACGACGGTGGACAGCCGCCTGCAGGAGGCGGGAACCCGCGCTTTGCGGGAGGGTCTTGCATCCTATGAGCGGCGACACGGCTACCGCGGACCCGAGGCCCGTCCGATTACGGCAGGGGATGAAGTGCTCTTGCGGGCGACGGCGGCAGCGGCACCCTCGGTTGGCGATCTGGTGCCGGCAATCGTGGCATCGGTAAGCAGTCGCTCTTTTACCGCTCTGCCGCCGGAGGGGGCGGCGGTGACCATCGGGTGGGAGCAGGGGCTCGCTGTTGCCCGCCCGCATATCACAGAAAATCGGCGCGGTCCGGTGCCGCGCCATGCCGATGAAGTGGTGCAATTCGGAGACTTGGTGCGTCTGCGCCGGGATGCGCAGGGCACTTGGCAACTGAGTCAAGTGCCGGAAGCGGAAGCGGCCTTGGTGGCGCTGGACCCGAGCAATGGCGCCATCCGCACCTTGGTGGGCGGCTTTGATTTTCAGCGCAACAAGTTCAATCATGTTACCCAGGGCCGGCGCCAGCCAGGCTCCAGCCTCAAGCCTTTTATCTATGCGGCTGCCTTAGAGCATGGCTACACGGCAGCCAGTATTTTTAATGATGCACCGGTGGTCTTTGAAGACAAACAGCTAGAGGATATTTGGCGCCCTGCCAATGCGGGGGGTCGTTTTCTCGGTCCCATACGCCTGCGGCGCGCCCTGTATGAATCGCGAAACCTAGTGTCAGTGCGCCTGCTGCGCAAACTGGGTATCAGCCGAGTCTTGCCAGTCTTGGAAAGATTCGGCTTCAACAGGGAGACCATGCGGCGGGATCTGTCCTTGGCATTGGGCAGCAATGCTTTAACACCGCTGGAGGTAGTAGCCGGTTTTGCTGTTTTTGCCAATGGCGGCTATCGGGTGGTTCCTTATCTGGTGGAGCGAATAGAAAAATTGGAGGAGGGGACGATCTTTCAGGCAGATCCGGCCCGGGTGCTGAGCAATGCGGAGCAGGAAACGCCAGTGAATGCGGTTGAAGATGAAAAGGAAGCGACGGCAGAGGATGCTGAGGGCGCTAGATCCGGGGCACCGCGTATCTTGGACCAGCGGGTTGCCTACATCATGAACACAATCCTGCAGGATGTGATTCGGCGAGGCACAGGACGCCGTGCGCGTTCGCTGGGCCGCACCGACTTGGCTGGCAAAACCGGCACCACCAACGGTCCGGTGGATGCATGGTTTTCGGGTTATCACCCTAGCCTTGTCGCCACTGCCTGGGTTGGCTTTGATCAGAATCGGTTGCTAGGAGACGGGGAATACGGCGGTTCCGCCGCTTTGCCGATATGGACTGAATTTATGCGCACAGCCCTGAAAGGAGTCCCGGAGGCGTCACTTGAACAGCCGGATGGCTTGGTGGTAGTGCGTATAGACTCGGAAACTGGTGAGGCGGCTCCGCCTGACAGAGCGGGCACTATTTTTGAGATCTTCCGACGTGAACATACACCAAAAGCACCGGAATCAGATCGCGCTTTAGCCGATGACTTAGAAGATCGCCCGGCAAATACTGGCGATTCTATTTTGGAGGATATTTTTTAGCTTTCCGATACAGGCTTTTAGCAGACATGTCCTGCCAATGGCAGGGAATTCTCTATGTAGCCCCAGGCACTTCGTACGAAGGAATATCTCTTATATCTTTTAATGGATAGTGGGATGGGAAGGGTTTGCGCGCAGTGCCGCTATCCACAGCAGCACGGGCAACCGCTGTTGCCACTTGGGTCAGCAGGCGCGGGTCCATCGGCTTTGGGATGATGTAGTCCGGCCCAAAATTCAGTTCCTTCACATTACAGGCGCGCAATACCTCTTTAGGCACATCATCTGCCTCGGCGAGAGCCGCCAATGCACCTACCGCGGCAATCTTCATCTCTTCATTGATGCGCTGCGCACCTACGTCTAGGGCACCGCGAAATATAAATGGGAAACCGAGCACGTTATTCACTTGGTTGGGATAATCGGAACGGCCAGTGGCCATGATGAGATCACTGCGGGTCTCTTTGGCGAGTTCTGGCTTGATTTCCGGATCTGGGTTTGAACAGGCAAATACGATAGGACGCGGGGCCATGCTCTTCAGCATGGCTGGTTCAAGCAGATCAGCTCCGGACAGGCCGATGAATACATCTGCATCGCGACAGGCATCTTCTAAGGTACGTTTGTCTGTGTCATTGGCAAATTCGGCCTTGTATTCGTTGATGCCCTCACGGCCCGGTGTGATCATGCCACGGCTGTCCAGCATGAAAATATTTTCACGCTGTGCGCCGCAGCGCAGCAATATGCGCATGCAGGAGATAGCAGCAGATCCAGCCCCGAGACAGACCACGCGTATATCCACCATCTTTTTCTGCTGGATCTTGAGCGCGTTTAGAAGCCCGGCGGCGATGACAATCGCGGTACCGTGCTGATCATCGTGAAAGACGGGGATATCGCATCGTTCAATCAGTTGCTGCTCTATCTGGAAACACTCCGGCGCGGCGATATCCTCCAAGTTGATGCCGCCAAAACTGCATGCAATGCGTGCCACGGTATCAATGAAGGCATCGGGATCTTCTTCTGCCACCTCAATATCAATAGAATCTAAGCCGGAGAAACGCTTGAACAGCAGTGCCTTTCCCTCCATCACCGGCTTGCTGGCCAGGGCACCGAGATTACCGAGTCCAAGGATGGCGGTGCCATTGGAAATTACTGCGACTAGATTGCCCTTGCCCGTGTAGCGATAGGCATTCTCCGGATCAGCGGCAATTGCCCGCACTGGTTCCGCCACCCCGGGACTGTATGCAAGGGATAAATCCCACTGTGTATTGGCGGGCTTGGTGATATGCACACCAATTTTGCCGGGGATGGGCAAAGCATGATAGTCAAGGGCACTCTGTCGCAGATCATCGCTCATTAGTATTCTCCCAAAAAATTTGCTGAGGCTATAGTACTACAAAAATATGCCGGGGAGTTTGCTTGACTGGCATATCTTGCAAGCAGTGCAGTTTACGCCAAATTAATGGTGTTAGCGAGACATGGGGGTCAGATATACGGTATTCAAAACTAGGGGCTTGAAGCCCCGCTGCACTGCTCTGCTGCCGCTGCGATCTGTCAGCCAGCCCCGGGCACCGATTTGCAGTCCCTTCATGTCTGCAGGTGCGTTGTAGCCAAAAGAGGCCGCCAGCGCCGCTGTCAGGCGCAGTACCACCGGACCATCCAGTTCCAGCCACCACTGGCCTTTCGTCTTAGTCGCCGAGACAACCGTGCCGACAACACGGCGAAAGCCGGTATCTTTCGCCTTCAGTCTGGCCGCCGGGCGAGGTGCAAAATAGGCGCTGTCCCAGATGCCTCGTTTCGCATGACGGGCCCGGGACTCCGCTGCTGTCAGGCAGACTCGGTGCGCGATGTTAGGCGGCACTAGGATCTGCAGAGCGAGACCGCGCTCCAGCAGAAAAACCTCCAGTGCCGCACCGTCGGCACGATAAGCATGGGCCAGGATGCGGTTGTAGCGGTCACGCTCATCCGTGCCTGTCTCCAAATAAACCCGCAGGTCGTGCCCGAAAAAGCGCTGTGCTGCTTTTTTCGCCTCCTCTCCTAGCGGCTCTCCAGGTTTTCTTCGTCGTCGTATCTCCGGTGCATTGATGCCAATAAGACGCACCCGCTCGCCGCTGCCCAAGGAAAAGGTATCTCCGTCAATTATTTTCTGAATCTTGGCCGCCCGCAGCTTGGCGACAGAAGCAGAAGGAGCACAGTCGGCATGGCGCTCCTGAACACGGGGCAGGGCAACAGTGCGGGAAGGGTTTTTATTCTCTGCAGAGCTCGGTGGGCAGGCACAAAAAGAGAATAGAAAAACCAGTGCGACTAGAATCAGCCTAGTACTTTTTGCCTGGCAAAAAGCACCGCCTGCTCTCCACTCCAAAGCAGAGCCCGGATGCCTGAAACTCATGGACATAATCATATGTCAGCCTTGGCTTGGAAATACCTGAATATCTCCATGCGGGTTTCCTCGCAGCTCTTCTAAAAAGGTTCTCTTATATTCTGCAGATGGTTGATTGCAGGCGACAAAGACATCCCAAATATAGCAGCAGCACCCTACCATTACAGCTAACTTCGTTGCTTTTCTTTCGTTAACTGTGCTGATTTTGTACCACACCGTGCAATGTGGTGCAGAATTCTATACGTACCTTTGCTTGTCTCCCATATGGAATACCCACATGGCACGAGTAGGATCAGTGTCTATTCGGCTGTTGCTGCTTCCTGTTTTCCCTGTGGAGTGCTTCTGTTGCCAAAGCGACGGCGGAAGCGTTCTACGCGGCCGGCGGTATCTACGATTTTCTGCTGACCCGTATAAAAGGGATGGCAGCGAGAGCACACTTCTATGTGCTCGTCCCGCATCAGGGTGGAGCGGGTTTCCACTACATTTCCGCAGCTGCAGGTAATCTTGATTGGCCCGTATTCCGGGTGGATATCGGCTTTCATACTGTTTTAACCTCGCTTTATCTATCCCCTTGCGGTCCAACCGCTGTCGGGGCGATCATTCTAGCAGAAGATAGAGGATAGATCGGGAGCAGCCTCCTGCCGTCCCCCATCATTAGGGGAGGTAATCAGGGGCGGCGACCGCATGGAAATCGGCCGATGATGCTCAGCCTAGCCATGATGTCTCATTCGGCGAAACAATGTGCCGTGCAAGTCTTAGAAATTTCATATTTCTATTGCATACTCTTCTGGGAGTGCCAAATCTTTAAATTCAGGTTTTACTTTAACCAGTTGGCTGAATGTCAGCAGCTGCATTTCATCAGAACTTCTTTTTCCTAAAAAAAATGCATAAAGTTTCTCTTGCTCCTTGGTAAATACAAGCTTTTTTCGGTTAAGGCTGCGATTTAGCAGACCTTTATCTGACTTAATACATTTCAAGTGAAAAAATAAAATTTCCTTGATCTGCTCTTCAGGGAGTGTATGGTTAAATTCTTCAAACAGCGGGTTATGTAAATAATAAGTATATTTTGTTATCTTGTAAAAACCTATATCCCCATCTCCTGACATTAATGTTTTTCCTAGGAAATATATTTTATTATTGAATTCGTATAGATTGAGCCCCTTAAAATATAAGTATTTATTCAATCCATCTCTTCTAATAGATTTGCAGATTTCTTCAAAATCTCTTTTTATCATAAGATTATCTGCATCTACTTTAACAGCATATTTAAAACTGCATTTTGATAAAGTGTAGTTATTAAGATTTGCAAGATTCTTTACATCATTATATTTTGACTGTGCATGCCGTTCGCTTCTAACTGGATGCATATCATAGTTATACCAGTAAAGTTTGATTTTGTCAGGATATTTATTAAGTAATCTTTTGACGATCTCTTCTGTATTGTCAAAACAGTTATTTAAACAAATGACGAGCTCATCCAAGCTGTCTATACAGGATAAGATTGCATTTTCAATGGTTTCTTCTTCATTAAATACTCTCAGGTAGCCGCTGATCCCATGTTTTCTTTTTTTTGAAAATTCATTCTTTAGGCTTTCGTATTTTTTTGTATCGGGATTATAGAATTTAGGATTGAAAATATGGGTATATAAAAGATGCCTTTGCTGAAGGCGGGAGGAGGGGGGAGGGGGGAATGCTTGATAACTTGGAGAGTTCTTGCCATAGATTATTCTATAAACCAGTTTGGCTATACGATAAAATAGTTTCGTGATGGGATAAGTTATATTCACAACTGATCTTTTTATGGCAGGCTTTATTTTCATCATTCTGCTCTGCATTTGCAGTAATCTTAATTGGTCTTTGTTTCGGGTGGATGTCGGCTTGCCTGCCATTTTGGCCTTGCTTTTCTATTCCCTTGCAGGCTTGCAGGCTATGACCTCTATGACCGTTGCCTAGAGCGTCCATTCTAGCAGAGCTAGTGTAGGCATGTTACCACTCATAGGTCAGCGATATTAGCCCGTTGAGATCTTCGGTGGCATAGTTGTTGATAAGTGCGTAGTCTTGGTTCAACAGGTTATGCAGGCTGAGCCGGATGTGCCACTGGGGATCCAGCTGCCAGGCAAGGCGGGCATGTACGATACCGTAACCCGACAGGCGGGTGCCGTCTGAGTCCGTACGATGGTCAACCGCCTGCCAGCTGAGGCCGATATGCACCGGACCGATATCTCGGTCCAAATCTAAGTGCAGAGTGCGGCGGGCGCGGCGGGCCAGCACACTGCCGTCGGCGCGGTTCTTCGGGTCCAAGTAGGCGAAAGAAAGCGCAATATGCAATTCCTCCAGCGTGGTTTCTATCTCTAGCTCCGCTCCCTTGAGCAGGATGCTTCTGCGGTTGACCGGGATAGATTGAACCGCATCAAACTCTATCAGGTTGTCCACTTCATTGCGGAACAGGCTGACCGCCCATCGCAGCGGTGTGCCCTCTCGTCGCAGCTGTACCTCGTAGTTGCGGGATTCCTCGGGCTGTAGCTCCGGGTTGCTGAATCCGGGGAAGTAAAGGTTGCTGAAATTGGGTGCGACGAATGCTTCCCCCCATGATAAAACCAGCATCATCTCCTTACCGAAGCTCCATCCCCAGTCAATATTGCCAGTGTGATGACTGCCGTACTGCTCGTTGTCTTCGGTGCGCCAGCCGAGCGTCAGGTGTTGCCGGCCCCATTTCGCCTGGTATTGCAAGAACAGGCCCAGGTTGTCTCGTTCTGCATCATAGGGGAAGTCGCCGCCTATATCTGCCGTTTCCTTGTAGTAATCTGCCCCTGCGCTGAGCAAGCCCCAGTTCTCCATGCGAATGTCGTTCTGCCAGGAAACCGAGTTGCGCTCCAACTCGTATTCGTACTCGTTGCGGGCAGGCTCGCGGCTAAGAAAATCGCGCATGATGGACTGGCCGTCCCATTCTTCGTCAGAACGTCCGAGATTTAATCGGGTTGTCCAATGCGTACCGATTGAGTGGGTCCAATTGATTGTGTAGGCCCCAAGGCGCCGAATATCACCGGTAATTCCATCCGCATCATCACATCCCGTCGGATCACAAAAGGGACCCGGATCTGGGTCATATTCATCTTCACCACTGGCAAGGAGGCCGTCTAGACGGAGAGTGCCTCGATCCCCCACCTCTCTGTACAAGGAAACCTTGAGGGAGCGGTTGCGAAAGGCATCCCGATCACCTCGGTCTCCATTGTCTGGCAGCGTATCGTCTATTCCTTGGGTGCCGTAATGGGAGAAGTCTAGGGAAATAGTTCCCGGATGCAGATTGCGCGTCAGGTGCAATGCGCCCTCGGAGGTGCGATTGCTGCCAATACCGGCGCGAATGCGGCTGACATCGCGTTGCGGTGTGCGGGTGATGATGTGCACTACGCCGCCGATAGCGCCGGAGCCATACAGGGAAGAGCGGGGACCTCGCACCACTTCAACCCGCTCAATCGCATCTGGGTCTAGAAAAGACAAGGGATAGCCGAAACCGGTCACACTGTTCACATACATGCCATTGACGAGAAACGTGGTGTGGTCCCTGTTTGTACCGCGCAAGAATAAAGCAGTATCGCCGCCACGCCCGCCAGTGCGGGCAAACTGCGCCCCAGGGATGCGGCTCATCAGCTCTTCTAAGCTGCGGATCTGAAGACGCTGAATATCTTCACGGGTCAGGAGGGTTGTCGGGGGCAGGGCGATGCCGTCCCGCACCGATGTACGGGTGGCCGTGATGATCGTCTGCTCCGCAGGTTCTCCCGTTGCGGGTGTTTCTTCCGCAAAGCCGTCTGCAGCGCACACCAGCAGGCATGTAAGCCATGCAATCGGTTGTATATTCATGTTCGTCTTCCCAGCAAGGAGACCGTGCAGGCCGTCACAGCGTTACGGTCGCAGGGAAGGGAAGACAATGGCAGAAGACCACCGACACCGCCTTCCGCAGCATCTACAGTAGAAACATACAGGCCGATGTCGGGCTGACGATCCGGGGGGACCGATCACCGTTGCGGGGGCAGCGCCAGACTCGCGTGACAGGCATACTGTCACGTCGCACTGGCTTCTCATTTATTCCACGACATTGCCGAAGCAATCCTGCCGCAGAGGCCTCTATGCAGGGTCCATTATATAGCAGATGCTCACATGTCAAGAGCGGTGCTGCCGACAGCGTCGTCTCCGCCGACGTTCCACCGGGTCGGTGCGCCGAGGTACAGATTGCCAACGATATGGACTGCTGATTTGTACTTGTTTTCGCATGGGAGTAAACTTCGGCAGTCTTGTCAGCTATCTGAAGTCATGCAGTCACTTTCACCCCGCGCCTTGGCGATCATCTTTTCCGTGCTGGCACTGCTGATGGGCATAACCCGTGGCTTGCAGACCCAGCTGCCCGATGCCTCTTGGGCAGTTTTCCTTCTCGGCGGTTTTTATCTGCGCACCTGGTGGCCCTTTGCCCTGCTGTTTCTAGAAGCGGTCTTAGTGGACTGGTCGGTGGTGCGTCTAGCGGGAGTGAGTGATTACTGCTTTACCCCTGCCTACATCGCCTTGCTTCCATCCCAAGCTGTCCTATGGCTGGGCGGGACTTGGTATGCGGGCCGTCATCGCCTGGCCTTGGGGACCTTGCTGTCTCTGGCGACGATCTTCACGCTATCGGTGGGGCTAGCTTTCCTAGTTTCCAATGCGGGTTTTTATTTCTTCTCCGGCTACTTTGCGGACATGACAGCCGCGCAGTATGCGAACCAAGTGCTGAACTACCTGCCTGGATATTTGGTGGTGACTGCTTCTTGGCTGGCGGTGGCGGCGGGAGCGCACATCGCTGTGGCCCGGCTCGGTAGGCGAGAGGGGTACAGACTGGGCCAATAGCCGGCTATTTCCCCTTGCCGAGGAAAGCGGCGAATGCCTGCTGCGCTTCCTCGGATTCCATCAGGCCCGCGAATGCTTTTATCTCCCGATCAAAGGCCTCCATACTTGCGCTACCGAGATGATGCCGCATCAGGCGTTTGCTTGACTGCACGGATATCGCCGACATGCCAGCCAGCCGCTCCGCAGTTTTTTCTGCTTCTTCGTACAGTGCGGCAGCGGGCACCATCCGATTGATAAGGCCTATTTCTTCGGCCCGCTCTGCGTTTACCCGCTCGCTGAGCAGTAGCATTTCTGCCGCCCGCACATGACCGATCCGCTCTACCAGCAGAAAGCTGGAGCCTGCTTCCGGGCATACGCCGAGGGTCGTGAAGGGAGTGCTAAACAGTGCCGTCTCGTCGGCATAAACGAAGTCACAATGCAGGAGCAGGGTGGTACCGATGCCAATGGCGGGCCCGCTCACCGCAGCCACCAAGGGCTTGTTGATTTCGGCCAGGATACGCATGAATTCCCCCGCCGCTGGATTCTGCATGTCAGCCGCCGCCGCCAAGTCCGCGATGTCATTGCCGGCGCAGAAGCAGTCGTCGGTGCCACGCAGGAAAACCGCCCGAACTTTGTCATCCGCTGATGCTGTCTGCAGAGCCTGATACAGCGCTTGGTACATATCGCCCGTGACAGCATTCTTCTTCTCCGGACGATTGAACCGGATCTCGGTCACGGAGCCAGTTTTTACCAAGATATGCGGTGTCTGTGAATCCATAGTATCCTCCTAGGATGCGCCAAGCAATTTTTATGTATTATATGGCATGAATCTGTATGCAAATGCAGTGAGCGGCGGGCAACACAGCCGTTAGCTGCCGTTCAGTGCGGTGTGACAGGCGAGTTGACCCATGAAATTCTCCATGATCTTTGAGGCGCAAATCGTAGATACTTCCCGTGCCTCTGAATATCAAGTGTTCCACGAGTGCATAGAGCAGGCGCTGCTCGCCGAGGAGATGGACTTTGACGGTATTTGGGCGGTAGAGCATACCTCCCTCACTCAGTATGCGCATATGAGTGCGCCGGAAACCTTCCTAGCCTATGTGGCGGGCTGTACGCAGCACTTGGAGATCGGTCACGGTGTGGTCTGCCTGCCGATTGCCCAGAATCATCCGATCAAGGTGGCCGAGCGCATTGCCACTTTGGATATTCTCAGCAAGGGGCGCGTCAACTTCGGTATCGGCAAGGGAGGCACAGAGCAGGAAGCCGGTGCTTTTGGCAATCGCATGGAGAATTTACAGAGCCAAGTGGATGAGGCCATGTACCTGATCCCCCGCATGTGGCGGGATGGCGATTTCTCATGCGAGGGCAGGCATGTCACTATTCCCCCCAGGCCTATTCATCCGAAACCTTGCCAGGATCCGCATCCGCCGATCTACTTGGCCTGCACCCGTGAGGAGACCCTGAACATGGCGGGTGAGCGGGGCATGGGCGCACTGGTGCTCGGTTTTGGCGGCCCTGAAGATATCGCTGCAAAAAACAAGATATACCGGGCTGCCTGCACCCGGCGCCGCCCCGAGCAGCAGGTGGGGGATTTTGTCACCGAGAATCTCGTAGCCCTGTGTCCAGCCCTAGTGCTGGAAGATGCGAACGAGGCGCGGCGCATCGGCCTGCGCGGACAGCGCTTTTTTGCCGAATCCATTGCACATTGGTACGGCAGCGGGCCTGCGCCCAGCAGTGATGCGCTGAGCGCAGAGGAGCTGAGCGATATCATGGAGGAAAGCGAAAAGCAGGTTGTCGCTTACCTGAGTGAGGAAAAAATTCCTGTTGGTACAGAGCATACTGGTCTGTACAACGTCAACCATGCCTATGGCACGGCGCAGGATGCCCTTGCCTATGTGCAGCGGCTCATAGATGCAGGTGCTGATGAAATCATGTTTCTGATGCAAATGGGCACCGTGCCGCACGAAAAAATCATGACATCAATTCACAATCTCGGCGAGCAGGTGCTGCCTTATTTTCGCAAGAAATATGGCCGTCCAGTGTCGCGCGTTCACGCCTGAGCGAGAAGGCGGATGGGCGGGCCCTAAGGCAATGGAAAGTTTTCAAGGTCGTACCGCGGTCATTACCGGGGCTGCCAGCGGTCTCGGCGAAGGCTTGGCCCGGCAGGCAGCGGCAGAGGGGCTTGCCGTAGTTATCAGCGATGTGGATACCGACAACCTCTCTCGGGTAGAGGCCGAGTTGCAGGAGAGCGGAGCGGAGGTGCTGGCTCAGGCCGCCGATGTATCTCGTTTTGAAGAGGTGGAGGCGCTGGCAATCGCTGCCCGGCAGCGCTTCGGCGCTGTGCACCTGCTGTGCAACAATGCCGGTGTGCTCGTGGACGGTATTTCCTGGGAGCGGAATCTCGCTGACTGGCGCTGGAGTTTTGATGTCAATGTATTCGGTGTGCTGCATGGAATTCGCGCCTTCCTGCCGGAGATGCTGCGACAGGGAGCCCCTGGACATATCGTGAATACCGCCTCTCAGGGTGGTCTGCTCGGCAGTCCGTTCATGGGACCCTACACGGCGACCAAGCATGCTGTGGTCGCCATCAGCCAATCTCTGTATTATGAGCTGGGTATTACGGGCGCATCGGTCGGTGTATCGGTGCTGTGCCCCGGCCCCATAGACACCGGCATCTGGCAATCCGAGCGGATGCGTCCGGAGCAATACGGCAGCGGTGTTCCGCTGGCCAGCGAGGCGGAGCGCTCTTTCCGAAAAAACGTTTCCTCTTCTCTGCCTGGCGCTCTGAACCCGATGGAAGCGGCGGTAAAAGTGCTTGAAGGAGTGCGCAACAGCAAATTCTGGCTTTTCACCCACGACGATTTCAAAGCCGATTACCGGCGTTTGGCAGAGAGTGTTCTTGAGGAGAAGAATCCGGAAATCGGCGAGCGCCTGCAGATTGCCATACATCCCAGGAAAAGTTACACTAACCGCTAGTATTCACTTTGAGGAGAACGCTAATGCAACCATTTAGTGTGCACATTGCCGATGAAGAGATTGCTGATTTGCATCGGCGTTTGGACAATACCCGCTGGCCGGACCAAGTTAATGATGCCGACTGGTCCTACGGTACCGACTTGGAATACCTGCGTGACCTGTGCCGCTACTGGCGCAGCGACTTTGACTGGCGGGCTCGGGAGAAGGAATTAAATCGCTTCAGTCAGTTTCTCACAGAAGTAGACGGGCAGACATTGCATTTTATTCATCAGCGCTCTCACCATGAGAATGCGCAACCTATTATCATCACCCACGGGTGGCCGGGTTCGGTGGTAGAATTTCTCAAGGTGATTGAACCGCTCACCGATCCGGAGGCCCATGGCGGCACGGCAGCAGATGCTTTCCATGTGGTCAGTGCTTCTTTGCCCGGCTTCGGTTTTTCACCCCCCGCCACATCTCCAGGCATGGGGCCGAAGCGTATCGCCGCCCTGCAGTCAAAGCTGATGTCAGAGCTGGGCTATGAAGGCTACATCGCTCAAGGTGGCGACTGGGGTGCGATGATCAGTACCGAGATGGGGCGCCAAGACCCGGAGCACTGCCGGGGTGTGCATCTCAACATGGTTTTTGCCTCGCCGCCGGAGGGAGAGGATAATCCGATGGATGGGGTGGCGGAGGCGGAAGCACAGGCGATGCAGCTAAGCGAGGAATTCAGCAAAGAGGGCATGGGCTACTTTCATATTCAGAGCACCAAGCCCCAGACTCTGGCGTATGCCCTCAACGATTCCCCCACTGGCGTGGCCGGCTGGATCGTGGAGAAATTTCGCGCTTGGAGCGATTGCGGCGGTGATGTGGAGAAAAGTTTCAGCAAGGACGAGCTGCTCACCAATATTGCCCTGTACTGGTTTACCGGCACACCCGGCTCTTCAGCGCGTCTTTACTATGAAACCATGCATAGCGAGCAAGATACCTCGCGTGTGGAGGTCCCGACGGGGGCGGTGATTTTCCCAGCCGAGCTGATCAAGGCGCCGCGCCGCTGGGCGGAACATTCTTACAATATTGTTCACTGGAGCGAAATGAAAAAAGGCGGCCATTTTGCCGCGATGGAGGTGCCGGATCTGTTTATACAGGATGTGCGCACTTTTGCCGCCACCCTCCGAAATAATTAATTAAAGGTTTTTCAGCCGCTGTAAGGGGCACTTACATTATGATGTCAGCGCAGCATTCCACTGTTTGGGGAAAATTTCCCTTCCACTTCCATGCATACTTCCCCTATGTGCTGGCAATTGCTTTTCTGCCGTTTTGGCTGTACTGGGCAATTGATCCCTATGACCGTGATGTGTGGGTTGCAGAAAATCTGCCGATAGTGTCACTGTACCTGCTGTTGGTACTGACCTTTCGCAAGTTTCGTTTCTCCGATGCCTCCTACTACGTGATGGCGTTAGGTCTGTGCTGGTATACCGTCGGCGGACATTATACTTTTGAACGAACGCCCTTTGGCTGGGTAACAGACACTTTCGGTTTTGAACGCAATCACTACGATCGTGTCGGCCATTTCCTAGCTGGTGCCTGGGCCTGGCCTATAGCGGAGCTGGTTCTGCGACAGGGCTGGATTACCCGTGTAGTGCCGATCATGCTGTTCTGCCTGTTTGCTATCACATCCATGGCCGCCTGCTTTGAAATTGCAGAGTGGTGGTATGCGGTTATCAAGGGAGGGAACAGTAGCGTTTCCTACCTGGGCTCCCAGGGAGACCCTTGGGATGCCCAGAAAGACATGCTGGCAGATATGCTGGGTGCGATGGTTGCGCTACTGAAGTTTCGCTTTTATGGCAGGGATCTATTTAATACTTCGTAGCCAATGTTAAGAATCGCTATTGCAATCTGTAAGGCAGCTATATCTTGGGCAAGATGGAACTTTATAAGTTCTATCATGAGTACCATCAGAGGATGGTGGAGACAGGTGTTGTATGACTATGTAGAACACCCATCTATTGTCCGCTGCCTGAAACGGCGAGGATATATCGCACTGGAGAAAACCCCTGCATCTGTATCGGAAATTGCATATACCAAAGATACGCTGAAAGCGCTTGACCGCGTACTGCTGGAGAGATTCAATTTCATGCAATTTGGAGTGTCTCCCGAAGATGCCCGATATCTCTTGGTCAAGCCGCATATCGCCGGATTTAGCTCCCAAGTAATGGAGAGCTTAACGACAGCTCTTATTTTCGGATATATGTATAACCGTACAGTTCTTTTTGATGACCCGCCCACTTATCTTTTCCCTTTTAAACCTATTACGAATCACGCTATGTTCGACATAGAGAAAAGAGTAGATGGAGTTTTCCAATTTCTTCCATCACCAGATAAAATATTGCGCTACAATAGCATTATCAGTCGCTATGTGTGCCTGCCTTTAACCACACTTAACAGCATTAATATGGACCATGCTTGTGAACGCTTACCCTATCAGCGCGACTATGTTACCGGTCTTTTATTGACATCTTTTTTGAAGTTACAAGAGGAATATGGGATATGCATTGAGAGATGTAAAAAGGAGATAGGCTTCCCGTCCGATCCTGTTATCGGCTGTCACATAAGGTGTGGAGATAGAGTTGAGTGGGGGGGAGGGAGGAAATATTTAGCAAGCTATATCCGTTGCATTGAGGCTTTGGCGGAAATAACAGCGAGCAGGACTATATATGTTGCTACCGATGACTCGATGATTCTAAAACAGCTGCCCGTCGATTCCGGCTTAAATTTCATTTACGATAACAGCGAAAAGCGTTACGATAACTTGAATTGCGATATGGTTACGAAGAACAAAGAGCTAAGAGGCCAAGAAACCATGACAGCCGTAAAAAACATATACCTGCTAGGCGACTGTGATCATATCATAGGAGCTTCCGGACATTTTTCTTTTTATGCTAATGCGATTTCTTATCATCGCAATAAAAAAATGAGCAGAATACATTTGGCTCCGGAACAGGGAAGAATGGTTGTCCGTTGCAAGATGACCGGGCATCAGGATGAATTAAAATCTGCCCTGATGCGACAGGGTTTGCCTGTAAAACAATACCATGATCCATTCACAGGTTTTGATCGTGGATATAGGCCTCGCTGGCGACGAGGAGAATATTGAACAGCAGTTTATTGGTACTTTGACTTGTCGTTGGTTCATATCATTAAAAAAGAGCACTCGTGCTAGAGCGAAACAAAGAATACTTCCTGTTGCATGTGAAGGTTTGCAGCATTGAGAAGCGAACTTTTGAAAAATTTCAGTACAAGTTCTCTATTGCCGCATTGGTGAAAGGTTTAATCGTGTCCGCATGACCCTGGCGTATCTTGCTAGCCCATTCCGGCTCCGAGAGCATAGCCCGCCCCACAGCCACCAAGTCAAATTCTTCCCGTTCCAATTGCTCTAGCAGTACATCCAGGGGGGCAGTATCCGCTTTTTCAAAGGAAGCAGAATTCAGTCCTACGCTACCCACGGTGATGGCCGGCCGACCGGTGATCTTGCGAATCCAGCCAGCAAAGTTGAGCGGCGAGCCCTCAAATTCCGGCTGCCAGTACTTGCGAGTGCTGCCATGAAACAAGTCAACCCCTGCCTCCGTCAGGGGCAGCAGGATCTGCTCCAGCTCCTGCGGGTTCACCGCCAGCTGTGCCTTGAAATCCTGCTGTTTCCATTGCGACAGTCGCAGGCAGACTGGGAACCCTGGACCTACCGCAGCCCGCACGGTTTCAACCACTGCAACAGCAAAACGTACTCTATTTTCAATGCTGCCGCCGTATTCATCTTTGCGCTGATTGGTTTCTGCCCACAGGAATTCATCTATTAGGTAGCCGTGTGCGCCATGGATTTCTACGCCGTCAAATCCGCATGCCCGTGCCGCTGCCGCCGACTCAGCGTAGGCCGCAAGCACTTCCTTGATATCCTGTTTGTCCATCGCTTTCGGCGGCACCGTGTTGCCGGCGAAAGTATTTAGCATGCCGGAGGGTGAAAATCCAGGCACCTTCGGATCCGGGCCCATCCCGGTCTGTCGGAAGCTGCCCGCATGCCATATTTGCGGAAACATTTTTGCTCCTGCTTCATGCACTTCCGCCAGCACCCGGCGCCAGCCGGCCAAAGCATCCTCGCCGTAAAAGTGGGGAACATTTTCGTAGCCGGTGGCAGAGGGATGAGCGATGAATGTGCCCTCGCTGATGATCAGGCCGGCACCGCCCGTCGCCCGTCGCCGATAATAGGCGGCAACCTCTTCGGTGGGAATATTCTGCGGGGACCGGTAGCGGGACATCGGCGCCATCACCAGACGGTTTTGCAGTGACAGCCCCTCCATTTTAAAGGGACGAAACAGGGGTTCAAGGGAGGGCATGTATCCTCAGCGTACGCGAATTTTCGGGTCTGGCGCATCGCGCCGCATGCGCTGTAAAAATTCCTCCGCCGGAGCCGGCTCTGCCACTTCCGGCAAACCCGCTGGCGGGTTATCCCAGAATTCTTGCCAAGAGGGCCATAGCCCATGCCAGCCACCCGAGTAGGATTCGCGGTCGGGCCAGCGCATTTTCTTTTCGCCGATCGGCGGTTTGTTTAAATCTACAGCGTACCAGTATAGCGGCAGCCGTCGCCGGAAATACCAGCGACCATCAATGCGCTCGTAGTCATCCCAATACATCATCTGCATGATGACCCATTCCGGGCCGGTTTCATGCTCGTTCTTGGAATAAACCACGCCGCGGGCGTGCTTTGTATCTTCAAATTCTATGATGTGCCCGCCGACATGGTGCGAGGTGCCGGTAAACTGATTGCGCAGCGTATCATCCAGCCATAGTTTCAATTCATGGCGGCCTGTACGGTCGCGGCTGATACGGATATCCGGTGCGAACAGGTTGACATGGGCGTCTAGATCACGCATGTCCAGTGACAGGGCGTATTTGGCTGCCAGCTGGCGAATTTCATCAATCGATTCCAGCCGCTCAACCCGGGTGAGAATATCCTCTGGGAAGGATGCGTCTTTAGCCATAGCCAGCTGCCCGTCTAATCGCTGGCAAAATCGGCCATATCGCTGGCTCCTGTGTTCAGTTCACAGGTTTTACCGCCATCCACCACCAGGGTGGCACCGGTGATATAGGAGCTTTCGTTCGATGCGAGAAAAAGAATTGCGCTGGCCACTTCGCCGGGCTCCGCGATGCGCCCTAGCGGCACACTGCTCGCTGTAGCGCGTTCAGCCGCTTTGTTCGGCAGCACCGCCTGGGTGCTGGGAGTCATCACTACGCCCGGCACCACCACATTGACCCGTACACCGCCGCGAGCGCCCTCAAGTGCTGCAATCCGGGTGAATTGAATCAGAGCTGCCTTGGCGGCACCGTAGCCGGCGGAGCCCGCTGCACCGAGCAGACCCATAACCGAGGAGATATTCACAATACTGCCGCCGCCTTGAGCCTGCATTCCGGGCATGACGGCGCGTACGCCAAAGAAAGTGCCGTCAAGACTGGTGCGAAAGCAGGTGCGCCAGTCCTCGGTGGAGGTGTCGGCAATCATGCCGCCTGCATAGGCGAAGGCGTTATTAACCAGTATGTCCATACGCCCCTCATTTTCAAACACCTTTTGCAGGGTCCCGGCGAACTGTTCTTCGTCACTGACATCTGCGGTGGAAACCCACGCAGCACCCCCTGCCGTTTCAATACGGGCGGCTGTTTCCTCCAGAGGCTTCTGGCGGCGGCCGCAGAGGACAACTCGCGCCCCTTCTGCCGCAAAACGCTCCGCTGTCGCTGCGCCAATGCCGGTGCCGGCACCAGTGATAACAGCAACTTTGCCTGCTAATCGTCCGTTCATACTGTAACCTCCGCTCGTGAGCGTTTCATATCATATGCATCCCGCCGTTGCAGGCGAGTGTCTGGCCGGTAAAGAATGAGCTCTCGTCCGAGGCGAGAAACAGCGCGGTTCGCGCCACTTCCTCCGGTTCGCCGAGCCGTCCTATGGGCACGGCGGCGATAATGGACTGTGCCCATTGCTCGGAAATCCCCTGCATCATCCGGGTGTTGGTCGGCCCGGGACAGATGGCGTTGACGCGAATTCCTCGCGGTGCCAGCTCCCGTGCCAGAGACTTGGTGAATCCCAGGATGGCCGCCTTGCTTGCACAGTAATGTACGCCGCCCTCGCCATTTAGCCCCGATGTGCTGGAGGTGCTGATAATGCTGCCGCTATTGTCGCCTTTAATCATCAGGCGCACTGCTTCACGGCTGCAGAAAAAAGTGCCATTCATGTTGATATCCACTACTCGCTGCCAGCCTGCATCCTCCATATGTACGATGTGGTCAGCGAATGCTGGACACTCTGCCCCGGCGGTCAGTTGCTGGCTGCGCTGGTCCAGCAGTTCATTGTACTTGTCCTGGCCATCCCCCGGCGCCGAGCCGGCACCGGCATTGTTGACTAGAATATCCAGCCTTCCATAGTGTTTTCCGACCCGTTCAAACATCGCCCGGACCCCTTCGCTGTCGGTCACATCGCAGGTTTCGGCAAGGCAATTACTCCTTTCGCCGATCATTTCTAGAGTCTGCTCTGCATCCTCGGTGCTGATGTCGGCGACGACGACGGCGGCGCCTTCGGCTGCAAAAAGCTGCGCGATGGCCCGCCCCATGCCGAGACCCGCGCCGGTGACCAAGGCTACTTTATTCTCTAGACGCATTATCGGGTTCTCCTGCTGACACAAGAAGGCATTGGCATTATGAGGGGAGTTAATCTAGCATATTGTTCTCGCTTAGGGAGAAAACCGATGGCACTAGACCCTGAAACACGCACTCTGCTAGACAGCATGGCGGGCATGGGATCCTTGGAAAACATGTCGCTGGAAGATGCTCGCGCGATGCACTCCCTGCCTGCACCGGAGAACCCGGAATCTGTGGGTGCGACCGAGGAGCGCAGAATTCCCGGGCCCGGCGGGGAGATCCCGGTGCGGATTTATCGTCCCCAAGGGGAGGCGCCCTTTCCCCTCATCGTCTTTTTTCACGGCGGCGGCTTCGTTTTCTGCGGGCTGAACACCCACGACGGCCTGTGTCGCACCCTATGTCGCCGGGTGGGGGCGGTGGTGGTATCTGTGGACTATCGGCTGGCACCGGAATTTCCCTTTCCCGCTGCCCCGGAGGACTGCTATGCAGCCGCCTGCTGGGCGGCAGAAAATGCCGCCGAGCTAGAAGCCGATGCCGTGCGCATGGCAGTAGCTGGCGACAGTGCTGGCGGCAACCTTGCCGCGGTGGTCTCTCTCATGGCTCGGGACCGGGGCGGCCCGGCCCTATGCCACCAGGCACTCCTCTATCCGGTCACCAATTACAGCTTTGACACGGACTCCTACCGGGAGAATGCCGAGGGCTACTTCCTGACCCGGGAGGGTATGCGGTGGTGCTGGAGGCATTATTTAGGAAAAGACGAGGACGGAGAAAATCCTCTGGCCTCGCCCCTGCGGGCTCCCGACTTGGCCAACTTGCCATCAGCCACTGTTCTTACCGCTGAGCACGACCCCCTGCGAGACGAGGGGGAGGCCTATGCAAAGCGGCTGAAGGAGGCCGGAGTGCCGACTTGGTTAAAGTGCTACAACGGCACGATCCATGGGTTTCTCAGCATGCCCGATGCCCTGCCGAAGGCCGAAGAGGGTCTGACCGATCTCTGCCAGCATCTCTCTGCCGGCCTGCGCTGATCCGAGTACCTGCCTAAGTTCTGCCTAAGCGAGCAGGCCCGCAGGGGGCTCGGTAACGCCAGCGTATACTGATTCCTGTGGCGAAGAGGTACGCAATGGGTCCAGTTGCGGGCCATTGTGGATAGGTGGGATACAGGGCTCCTTACTTATTTTTTTTGCGGCGGGATGCGCGGGTGCTCTTGGTCTTTGCAAGAATGGGTTTCAGGAACTGCCCGGTGTAGGAGCGCCGGTTTTGCGCGACTTGCTCAGGTGTGCCGACAGCAATTATCTGCCCACCGCCATCGCCTCCTTCCGGCCCTAGGTCAATGATCCAGTCGGCGGTTTTAATTACATCCATATTGTGCTCAATCACCACGATGGTATTCCCTTGGTCCCGCAGCCGATGCAGAACGAGAAGCAGCTGGCGTATGTCGTGAAAATGGAGCCCGGTGGTGGGTTCATCCAAGATATACAAAGTGCGGCCTGTATGGTGCCGCGACAGCTCCCGCGACAGTTTGATACGCTGGGCTTCGCCGCCAGACAGGGTGGTGGATGATTGTCCTAGGGAAATGTAGGACAATCCAACATCCATCAGGGTCTGTAGCTTGCGGGCGATGACAGGTATCGGTGAAAAAAATTCTCTTGCCTCTTCCACAGTCATCTCTAGGACTTCGTGGATATTGCGGCCCTTATAGGTAATTTCCAATGTTTCGCGGTTGTACCGCTTACCGTCGCATTCGTCGCAGGACACATAAATATCTGGCAGGAAATGCATCTCCACCCTTATCAGGCCGTCTCCTTGACATGCTTCGCAGCGACCGCCCCGCACATTAAAGCTGAAGCGGCCGAGCGGATACCCCCGCACGCGAGCTTCCTGTGTGCCTGCAAATAACTCCCGCACTGGTGTAAACAGGCCGGTATAGGTTGCGGGGTTTGAGCGTGGTGTACGTCCGATGGGGCTCTGGTCAATATCAATGCATTTATCTAAATGCTGCAGTCCGTCGTACTCGGCATAGGGCAATGACTGCATGCGGGTGCTCTGGTTCAGCTTTGCGGCGAGGAGTGGATACAGGGTGTGGTTGACTAGTGTGGATTTGCCCGAGCCGGAGACTCCGGTGACACAGGAAAATAGTCCGAGGGGCAGGTCTAGGTTTACGTCTTGAAGATTATTTCCCCGCGCCCCGCGCAGTGAGAACATGCAGCTTTTATCCGCCGGTGTGCGCTTGGCTGGCATCGGGATCGCTTCACGTCCCGACAGGTAGCTGCCGGTAATGGAATTCGGATGCCGGGAAAGGTCAGCGGGAGACCCCTGCACCACCACTTGACCGCCATGAATTCCAGCCCCCGGCCCCATGTCCACAATATGGTCTGCACTTCGGATAGCCTCTTCGTCGTGTTCAACCACCAGCACTGTATTACCCAGGTCGCGAAGTCGGAGCAAGGTATCTAGCAGTCGGGCATTGTCGCGCTGGTGCAGCCCGATAGAAGGCTCATCCAAGATGTACATGACGCCTACCAGGCCTGCGCCAATTTGGCTGGCAAGCCGAATGCGCTGCGCCTCGCCACCAGAGAGAGTCTCTGCACTGCGACCGAGACTCAGGTAGTTAAGCCCGACATCGGAGAGAAACTGCAGGCGATTGCAGATCTCCTTTAAAATCCGGTCGGCAATTTTGCCCCGGTGCTTGTCCAGTTGGAGATTTTTAAAAAACTGTATAGTTTTCTCCACCGGCAGAGCCGTAATTGTTGGCAAATCAGTATCGGTGAGGAACACATGTCTGGATTCCTTTCGCAGGCGTGTGCCCTCGCAGCTGGTGCAGGGTTGTGTACCGATATATTTTGACAGCTCTTCGCGCATGCGCTCCGAACTGGTATCGCGATGGCGGCGTTCCATGTTTGGAATAACACCTTCAAAAGACTGACGTCGCCGGTATAGGGTTCCATTGTCCGATACATATCGGAACTCAATCACTTCTTCCTTGTTGCCGTAGAGGATCATGTTCCGATGGCTGATGCGCAATTTTCCAAACGGGCGTTCAATATCAAAGCGGTAGTGACGGGCTAAGGATTGCAGCATCTGGAAATAGTAGGGATTGTTCCTATCCCAGCCGAGGATCGCACCTTCGGGGAGACTCACACTCTGATCTACGATTCTGTCGATGTCAAAATACTGATCAATTCCGAGGCCGTCACAATCTGGGCAGGCACCAGCCGGGTTGTTGAAAGAAAACATTTTCGGTTCAAGTTCGCCGATGCTATACCCGCATTTCGGACATGCGTAGCGGGACGAGAAAGTGATCTCTTCGCCATCTCCTTCCATCGGCGCAACAGAAGCGATGCCATCGGTAAGACGCAGAGCAGTCTCAAAAGATTCAGCTAGGCGCGAGCTGATATTCTTGCGTACCTTAAAGCGGTCTACCACTGCGTCAATACTGTGTTTACGCTGTTTATCCAGGCTGGGCACTTGTTCCAAATCTACAACAATTCCATCCACTCGGGCCCGCACGAAACCATTGCGGCGTAGGTCCTCCAGCACGTGTAGATGCTCGCCTTTGCGCTCTCTCACTACAGGTGCAAGCAGCATCATCCTCGTTTCGGAGGGAAGACCTAACACCTCGTCCACCATCCGGCTGACGGTGCGCCCAGCCAGCGGCAGACCATGCGTTGGACAGCGCGGCTCGCCAACCCGGGCGAACAGGAGCCGCAAGTAATCGTGAATTTCAGTTATGGTGCCGACGGTGGAGCGAGGATTATGGGAAGTGGACTTCTGTTCAATGGAGATGGCGGGAGAGAGACCTTCAATATGATCCACATCCGGCTTTTCCATCATTGATAAGAATTGTCGCGCGTAAGAGGACAGGGATTCCACATAACGGCGCTGTCCCTCGGCATAAAGCGTATCAAAGGCAAGGGACGATTTACCAGAGCCGGACAGCCCCGTGATGACTACCAGCCGGTCCCGTGGGATGTTCAGGTTTATATTTTTCAGGTTATGGGTGCGGGCGCCGCGGATTTGAATGGTGCTCACTTTTTGGGTTTGTCTTCTTGCAAATTCGCGGGCAATTTCGGAATTATAGCCTGTTGCCAGAATAAATTTCCCGGTAGATTTTCCCGCTTGCGGGAGTAGATTTGGGAGCAGATAAGAAGAGGGCGTTCTGCTCAGCGTCTCAACTGCCAAAGTGAGATTGCCAGCCAGCCGATAAGAATAGCTGCTGTCGTTTGAAATAGCAGTGTTTCTCCCCATGCCACCACCATGATGCCGCCGAAGGTGCCGCCGGCGAAGGTGCCTAGGAACTGCAAGGTGGCATAGGTGCCCATGATCTTGCCGCGTTCAGCGGCGGGTGCTGCTCTGCTGGCTTGCACCGGCAGTATCATTTCCAACAGGCTGAAACCGGCAAAAAACAGCACTAAGCTGGCTGATACTGTCCATTTCCCCGCTGGCGCCATGCCTAGCATGGCAAGGGCAGCGACGGTTGCCAGCACTGCTCCGGTCAATATGAGACCAGCCCCCCTGTCCGACTTGGCAGGCAAGACGACGGGGGCGATGAGAATTGCGGAGGCGACGAGCACCGAGCAATAAATACGCCAGTGATGTTCTGGAGCAACCTCCATGTCGCGGGTCAGAATGGTTGGCAGCACGATGAATATGGCAGTCAGCACCATGTGTAACGAGAAAGCTCCCGCATACCAGACCTGTGGCGCGGTGCGCTGGACCGCTGCTGCTGGGGCAGGCCCTGCCGACGGTCGGCCGACGGGCAGCCAGAGCAGCACTGGGATCATTGCAGTGCAGGCCAAGGCGGCACTGACGATGAATACGCCGGTCAGCCCAACTGCCGCATTCAGCCATGGCCCCAGCATCAGGGCTAAGGCAAAGGCAAGGCCGATACAGCCGCCTATCAAAGCCATTGTGCGCAGTTGTCGTGGTCCCGCTACCCAGTCGCCGACGCAGGCCATCAGCACGCCAGCGACGGCACCACTTCCCTGCAGAGTGCGCCCTAGGATAATGCCGACAATGGTATCGGCAGCAGCTGCTACCAGACTGCCGCTGGCAAATAGCAGTAGTCCAGCGATGATCAAGGGGCGGCGTCCCAAGCGGTCAGACCACTGACCGAAGGGTCTTTGTAAAAGTGCTTGGCTCAGCCCGTAGATTCCTAGGGCTAACCCGATGGTAAAAGGTGTGGCTCCCTCCAGACGGCCCGCGTACAGGGGCAGCACAGGCAACACCATGAACAGCCCCAGCATGCGGATACCGTACACCAGGGCCAGCGTTCCCACTAGGCGCTTTTCGGCCTGCTCATCTATTTTTTCAGGTGGCACAACGGTTGTACGGAGTCCTTGTTATCAGCAAGTGCTTGTCGCTACGTGAAAGCAGAATCTGTCATGGCTGCTTCGTGCCAAGATTATTATGCAACGGAGGAAGATACGGGAATAGGGGGGGCATGACTTGCAGGAGATTCGTAATGCAGTTCTGTGATCACTTTGCAATAGAACCATTCCTTTTCTTGCACGAAATCTCGCAATTCATCTGTCCAGAGGTTTGCTGTGGTTTTTGAGGAGGCATTTTTCCGTTTTTGGTCTAGGATAAAATCCAGCAAAGAGTCCCGAAAACTCGGATTGAAATGATGCATTAATCCGTATAATAATTTTTCCACCTATACCGTGACGGTGCGCCCATCCCGTCATATCAATAAGACTGCATATGTATCTAAAAAAACTTCCACCCGTTTTTGGAATAAAAACAAAATTACCTTCTTCACAGATCAGCATGGCACACCTACAAGGCACGGATTAGCCCGGTGCGAAATTATAACGCCGGATTGCCCTGCCCTGCTTTAAGAGGGCTGTATGGGGTATTGCTGATAGTGTATAGTAATCTAGGTCTGCTCGTTTGGGGCTGGCATACCAGCGCTAGGGAAGCATCCCGGCACTGTTTTTTGAAGTGAGACAAAGCAAAGAGGAGGTACTACTGCCATGGCAATGGGACAAGGAACTGTAAATAGGGTAATCTTGATTGGGAACTGCGGGGCAGATCCGGAGAGCAACAGTCTGTCCTCTGGAGATATGGTCACTAATATCAGGATTGCCACTACCCAGACTTGGAAAGACCGTAATACCCAAGAGCAAAAGTCACGCACGGAATGGCACCGCGTGGTGTTCTTCCGCCGGCTGGCGGAGATAGCTTCTAGCTACCTGCGCAAGGGCTCCAAGGTTTACATAGAGGGCTCCCTGCGCACCCGCTCCTGGGAGCAGGAGGGTGTCAAGCGCTATACCACCGAGATAGTTGCCGACCAGATGCAGATGCTGGACCGTCGCGATGAAGCCTCAAGCGGCGGATCTGGACCTCCAGCCAGCGGAACTGCAGAGAGGGGGGCGGCGACCGCTGGCACTGGCACGGACCAGGCGGCGGATGATTTTGATGACGATATTCCCTTCTGATATCGGATACCGATAGCCGTATTACAGGGTTTCGCAGGCATGCTCGGCATATGGGCGCAGGATTCGGTCTAGGCTGATGGTCGATACGGCAAACGAGGCAAAACAAGCCCTGTCGACCGCAGTGCTTACGGTATCCGACAGCCGGAGTGAGGCAGAAGATACCTCTGGCCGCTATTTGGCGGAGCAGCTTCAGGCTGCCGGCCATCTTCTGCAGGAGAAATGTATCGTCCGGGATGAGATCCACTTGATTCGCAAAGTGGTCTCCCGGTGGATTGCCAGCCCGGATGTAGAGGTAATTCTAGTCACCGGCGGCACCGGCTTCTCCGGCCGAGACTCCACTCCTGAGGCGGTGCGCCCCCTATTTGATAAGGAGGTGGACGGTTTCGGTGAGATGTTCCGGCAACTTTCCTACGATGATATCGGCACTTCGGCACTCCAATCCCGTGCCTTGGCCGGACTGGCAGGCGGCACCATAATTTTCTGTATGCCTGGTTCTACCGGTGCCTGTCGCCTAGCTTGGGAATCCATTTTGGCTGAGCAGCTGGACAGCACGCACAAGCCCTGCAATTTTGTCGGAATTCTCGGCAGCGCCAACCGCCGAGACTGAGAGCGATGGCTGCCTTGATACCGGTGGTCGAAGCCTTAGAGGCCATGCTAGGGGCGATCCGGTCGGTCGGAAAGACTCTGCGCTTGCCTTTGATGGAGCTCTCTGGACGAGTGCTGGCGAAAGACCAGTATTCCCAGGTGGATGTACCCCCCGCTGACAACAGTGCCATGGATGGCTATGCCCTGCGGGCTGCGGATTTGGCCGGGCAGGCAGAGCGGATGCTGCCAGTTGTCCAATACTTGCCTGCCGGTGCCATGGGGGAGGCGCTGCAGCCGGGCACGGCTGCCCGCATCTTCACCGGGGCGGCTCTTCCCCCTGGGGCGAATGCGGTGGTTCCCCAAGAGGATGTGCGGGAGGAAGAAGGCCAAGCCTATTTCTCCCAGTCCCCTGATGCGGGGCAGCATGTTCGGTATGCCGGTGAAGATCTGGAGAAAAATACTCTCGTGCTGCCGATGGGACGGCGGCTGCGGTCTGAAGATCTCGGCTTGCTTGCATCCGGAGGCATCGCGGAGGCGGATGTATTCCAGCCTTTGCGAATCGCCATTCTCTCTACAGGCGATGAGCTGCTAGAGGTTGGCGAGGCGCCGCTCCCCGGCCGCCTGTACAACTCTAATCGCTACACTTTGGTGGGGTTGCTGAAGACCTTGGGGATGGAGGTCGTAGATGGCGGCACGGCACCTGACAAGCCAGCAGAGCTGGTGGCGACCCTGACAAGCCTGGCCCGCAGCGCCGATGCGGTAATCAGTACCGGGGGGGTGTCGGTAGGAGAACGGGATTACCTGCGGACCGTACTGGAACAGATCGGCACCTTGCGATTGTGGGGCCTTGCCATCAAGCCAGGCAAGCCTTTCGTCTTCGGTGAGATTGAAAAGACGCCTTTTTTCGGATTGCCCGGCAATCCGGCCGCGGTTTTTGTAACTTTCTGTATCTTGGTACGCCCTTGCCTGCTGAAACTGCAAGGCGTAACGGAGACAGCGCCTCCTGTTGCTATAGCGGCGGCTGGATTTGAGCGTGCCGCCCACCCGCGTGAGGAATACTTGCGTGCCAAGCTGTGTCGCAGCAACTCCGGGGGACAGGAGATCATCCCTCTAAAACAGCAGGGCTCCAGCCTGCTGTCTACAGCATCCCAGGCCGACTGCCTGGCCCGAGTGCCCGCCAAAGCCGCTGTGCGACAAGGCGATCTCTTGCAAGTGCTTCTGCTAGATCAGTTTCCTTAGCCTGCGAGCCTCGCCAAGTGACGCAAAGAGCGCGCAGACAGCTTGTTAATGAGAGTATGCGGGCTCTGCGCATCCTTTAGGCCTGTCGTCCGCCTGCTGGGCCGGCTGTCAAAAACAGCCTTAGTTTTTAGCCCTGCTGCTCGCTTTTTCGGGCCGCTTCGTTGCACATTGGGGCCTTGGAGGAGCAGGTTTGGCATGCCTGAGTGCCGGAGACGACACGCGGTCCCCGGTGCGGAGCCTCAGCTGCGCTGCCGTACCACCGGCCAGCTCCAGTACCGCGTTTGCAGGCTCGCCAGAGTGCACGGTGCGCAGCGAATGGGGCTGTCGCATGGGTGCGATGTAGGCAATACGCCCGCTTCCGGTAATGAACAGCATGTCCAGTGGAATGAAGGTGTTTTTCATCCACATGCTGCGAGGGGCTGAGTCCGGCCATACGAACAGCATGCCTTGGTCTGGCGCCAGCTCCTTCTGAAACATCAGGCCCCGTTCCCGGGTCTCGGGGGTATCCGCAATTTCCACTGTGAAGCGATGTTCACAGTCGCCGCTCCAGATGTGCAGTTTCTCTGCCGCTGCCGGACCCGCAGCCAGCAGGGCTGCAGTCAGCACCACTGCCCTCATGCCTTCGGCTGCTGGAATATCAGGCAGGCGTTGGTGCCGCCGAAGCCAAAGCTGTTGGACATGGCCCGCTCCAGCCGCACGTTATCAGCGCGTTCTTTCACAATGGGTATCTGCTTAGTTTCCGGGTCTGGGTTGTCAATGTTGATGGATGGGGCAATAAAGCCGTGTTCCATCATGAGGAGTGTGTAGATCGCTTCTTGCGCGCCTGCTGCCCCGAGAGAGTGCCCGGACAGGGATTTAGTGGAACTGATGGGCGGCGAGCTGTCGCCGAAGATCTTGGCAATGGCCTTGATCTCTTGGGCATCGCCGACAGGTGTGCTGGTGCCATGGGCATTGATATAGTCAATGCTGCCGTCCACTGTGCTCATCGCTTGGCGCATGCATGCCACAGCGCCATTCCCCGAGGGGGCCACCATGTCCTCGCCATCTGAAGTGGCGCCGTAACCGACTAGCTCTGCGTAAATTTTGGCCCCGCGGGCCTCCGCCCGCTCCAGCAGCTCCAGCACCAGCATGCCCGCTCCCCCGGCGATTACAAAACCGTCCCGGTCTGCGTCAAAAGGCCGCGAGGCGCGCTCCGGTTCGTCGTTGTAGCCAGTGGACAGGGCACCCATGGCATCAAACAGGCAGCTGAGGCTCCAGTGCTCTTCCTCGCCGCCGCCAGCGAACATGATGTCCTGCTTGCCGAGCTGAATCTGCTCCATCGCGTTGCCGATGCAGTGTGCACTGGTGGCGCAGGCAGAGGAGATGGAATAGTTGACGCCCTGAATCTGAAAAGTAGTTGCAAGACAGGCTGAAACGGTGCTGCCCATAGTCTGGGGAACGCGGAAGGGTCCGATGCGGCGCAGCCCCTGCTGGCGCAGGATATCGGCGGATTCCACTTGACTTGAGGGGGAGGCTCCGCCGGAGCCAGCGATGATGCCGCTTCTCGGGTTGGAAACTTCGTCCGGTTGTAGGCCCGCATCTTCAATGGCCTGCTGAAGAGCAATATAGGCATAGGCTGCCGCATTGCGCATGAAACGCAGGTGTTTCCTATCAATATGCTGGCTGCAGTCTAAGTCCACCATGCCAGCCACATGGCTGCGCATGCCCATTTCACGATATTCTTCCTGCAAGCGGATGCCGGAAGACCCTGTACGCAGACTCTCCTTGACCTCCTCTCGGCTCGTGCCTAGGCAGGAGATAATTCCGTAGCCGGTGATAGCAACGCGTCTCATTTTAGCGGTGAGCAGTGTGACGATATGGGTAGATTATTCTATTTCTTGGTTGAGATTGGTAAACAGGCCGACACGCAGGTCGTCGGCATGATAGATTTCTCGACCGTCAATTGCTACTATGCCATCGGCGACAGCCAGCACTGCCCGCCGTTCAACCAGGCGTTTGATATGCAGATGGTAGAACACCGTGTCGGCATTCGGCAGGATCTGACCGGAAAAACGCACCTTGCCTGCACCTAGAGCCCGGCCTTGGCCTTGATTGCCGCGCCAGCCAAGAAAAAATCCAACCAGTTGCCACATTGCGTCCAGACCGAGACACCCGGGCATGACCGGGTCTCCGGGGAAATGGCAGCGGAAAAACCAGAGATCTGAATGAATATCCAGTTCTGCGATTACTTCGCCCTTGTCGTAGTTTCCACCCTCGGAGCTGATATGAGTGACACGGTCCACCATCAGCATGTCGCCGACGGGGAGCTGAGGGTTCCCAATGCCAAATAATTTCCCATGCCCGCAGGCGATGAGCTCTTTCTTGCTGAAGACAGACTGACTAGATTTCATGGCATCTATTTTAACCCGCTTTTCAAGCCAGGAAGCGAAACAGAGGTAACGGCAGGGCACATCTCAGCCCGCAGATCCTGCTAAAAGGCACGGTGAGCGCACCGAGTTTCTGTGATTGATGGTGCGCCTCACACCGGTGAGCGACCCTTATTTTCGGCTATAATAAACACCCTTTGGCACAAAGCTGCGTGTAACCGCAAATGCTACCTGTCATTATTGCTGGCGGCATTGGCTCGCGCCTGTGGCCACTTTCCAGGCACCTTTATCCCAAGCAGTTCCAGCCTCTGGTCGGGCAGGACTCCATGCTCTGCCAGACTTTGGGGCGTTTGCAGGGTCTGCCGGATTGTGGCCCTCCCTTGGTGGTCTGTCACCGAGAGCATCGCTTCCAAGTCGCCGAGCAGCTGCGCCAGGCCGGTATTCGGGAAGCGCAGATCCTGCTGGAGCCGGAGAGCCGGAACACGGCGCCTGCTATTGCTGCTGCCGCCCTGCATATATTGGAAAAGAGCGGCGATACGTCCCTGCTGGTCTTGCCTGCGGACCATGTCATCCGCGATGTGCCTGCTCTGCACCAGGCAATTGCTGCTGGCTGTGAGTGGACGACAGAAAGTCGCCTCGTGACTTTTGGCATTCTGCCGGAATCGCCGGCCATCGGCTACGGCTACATCCGTCGCGGAGAATCTTTGGCAAGGGGAGCTTACGCAGTGGATCGCTTTGTGGAAAAACCTGACCGCGAAAAGGCGGAGCTCTACTTGGCGGATGGCAAGCACTACTGGAACAGCGGCATGTTCATGTTTCGCGCTTCCGATTATGTTGCAGAGATGGAGCAGCATGCGCCGGAGATCATGCAGCCGGTCCGGGCAGCGGTGACTGCCATGCAGCTGGACTTGGATTTCCTGCGCTTGGGCGAAGAAGCTTGGCACGAGTGTCCCTCGGATTCAGTGGACTACGCGGTAATGGAAAAAACGAATCGCTGCGTGGTGCAGCCGCTGTCCTGCGGCTGGAATGATGCTGGCACCTGGTCGGCATTGTGGGAGGCCGAGGGGCAGGATGAGGACTGCAATGTGCTGCGCGGGGACGTGATTGCAAGAGGAGTGCGAAACAGTTACCTGCGCAGCGAATCGCGCCTGCTGACCGCCGTGGGCGTGGAGGACCTGATAGCTGTGGAAACCGCGGATGCGGTGTTGATTGCCAACCGCTGCGGAAGCGGCCAGGAACTGAAGTCCCTAGTGGAGGAGATGACCCGACAGGGGCGCGACGAGGTGGAAGCGCACACACGGGTCTATCGTCCCTGGGGGTTTTACCAGACCTTGGTGCAGGGGGAGCGTTTTCAGGTGAAGCTGATCAGCGTCAGCCCAGATGCCCGGCTCTCTTTGCAGATGCATCATCACCGGGCGGAGCACTGGGTGGTGGTAAGCGGTACGGCTACGGTGACCTGCGATGATCGGGAATTCAAGCTTGAGACCGACCAATCTACCTATATTCCCCTCGGCAGCAAGCATCGCCTGGCCAATGATACAGATCTTCCTCTAGAGCTTATTGAGGTGCAGTCCGGCTCCTATCTTGGAGAGGACGACATCGTGCGTTTTGAAGATGTGTACGGTCGCTGAACGGGGTAGCAAAATATGCGGGTGCCAGCCGTGACAGCGCCACATGACATCTGGAAATGCCTCTTCCCCGTGGCGGGATATGGCACCCGCTTTCTGCCGGTTACCAAGTCCATACCCAAGGAGATGCTGCCGGTTGTCAATAAGCCGTTAGTGCAGTATGGCGTAGAGGAGGCGATGGCTGCCGGACTTACTGATATCGGCTTTGTCACCGGTCGTGGCAAGCGGGCTATCGCCGAGTATTTTGACTTGAGCTATGAACTTGAGCACGAAATCCAAGGCACTGATAAGGGGCAGCATTTGCGTGATGTGAATAAAATTATAGAGAACTGCCGTTTTTCCTTTACCCATCAGCTGGCTATGAAGGGTCTTGGTCACGCGGTGCTTTCCGGTCACGTGCTGATGGGGGAGCATCCTTTTGGCGTGGTGCTTGCCGATGACCTGTGTATCACCGAATCACAGGGGGTGATGGCCCAGCTGAGGGATGTTTTCTGTGAACACAAATGCAGCGTGGTGGCCGTGGAAGAAGTGCTGCCAGCAGAGGTGCACAAGTTTGGCGTGGTCATGGGTGAGGAGATAGGGAATGGGCTCATCCGTGTGCACGACATGATGGAGAAACCTGCAGAGGGGAAACACCCGAGCCGCTTGGCAATTATCGGCCGCTATATCCTGACACCAGATATCTTTGACATCCTAAAAGAGCTGCCCCCCGGGCGCGACGGCGAGGTGCAGCTCACCGATGCACTGCGACAGCAGGCTCAGCAGGGCGGGGTGCTGGCACTGCGCTTTCAAGGACGGCGCTTTGATTGTGGAAGTTTGGACGGGTTTGTCGCGGCCACTGATTATGTCTACAAGACATTATGGTTGCCCCGCCGGACCGGGGCATCTTAACCTGCATATTCCACTGAAAAGAATTTGATGGCATCCCCCCAAGATCCCTTCAAAGCCTACGATATTCGGGGCCGTGTGCCCGACGAGCTGTCTGCGGAACTGGCGTACGCAATCGGCCAGGCCTTGGTATCGCTGCTGGATGCCAAGCAGGTTATCGTGGGCTGGGATGTGCGTGAGAACGGCCCGCCGCTGGTAGCTTCCTTGGGGGAAGGCCTGACTGCCGCTGGTGCCGATGTACACCACATCGGCCGATGCGGAACCGAGGAAGTGTATTTTGCTGTTGACCATTGGGACATGGATGCTGGTGTTATGGTGACAGCCAGCCACAACCCACCGGACTACAACGGTATGAAAATCGTGCGCAAGGGAGCGCGGCCGGTAAGCGCCGATACCGGCTTATTTGAATTGCGGCGGCTGGTCCAGCAAAGCCCCCAAAAGCCCGGCCCGAAAAGAGGCCGTGTGCACAACTTGCTGCACAGGCAACCTTACTTAGAGCATCTGCTGTCTTGGATAGATAGCACGGCTCTTCGCCCTTTCAAGGTGGTAACGGATGCGGGCAACGGCGGTGCCGGCGAGCTGATTGACTTGCTAGATGAGCACTTGCCCTTGGAATTTATCCGTCTGCGTCATGAGCCGGACGGCAGCTTTCCTCACGGCGTGCCCAATCCCCTCCTGCCCGAGAACCGCCATTTCACCTCTGAGGCGGTGCGTGAGCACGGGGCGGATTTCGGCATTGCCTGGGACGGGGATTTTGATCGGTGCTTCTTTTTTGACGAGCGTGGGGATTTTATAGAAGGCTATTACTTGGTTGGGCTACTCGCTGACATCTTCCTTAAGCGGCAACCAGGTGCCGCCATAATCCATGATCCGCGACTGGTCTGGAATACCCGAGAAGTCGTTGATGCCGCTGGCGGGCGGGCGGTGCAAAGCAAGGCAGGGCATGCTTTTATCAAAGAAGCTATGCGCCGCGAGGACGCGGTGTACGGTGGTGAGATGAGCGCACATCATTACTTCCGCGATTTTGCGTACTGCGACAGCGGCATGATCCCTTGGCTGTTAGTGGCAGAGCTGATGAGTCGCACCGGGCGTCCTCTCTCAGCACTGGTGGCGGAGGGCGCCGCGCGCTTCCCTATCAGCGGCGAAATCAACCGCCAAGTGAGGGATGTAGGAGAAACTATCGCCCGGGTTCGGGCCCGCTATGAGGGGACCGCCCTCTCAATAGATCAGCAGGATGGCCTTGGCATGTGCTTTGCAGACTGGCGTTTTAATTTGCGCCCTTCCAACACCGAACCCCTATGCCGCCTTAACGTGGAGACCCGGGGGAATACTGCACTCCTACGGGAGAAAACCGATGAGTTACTCCGGCAGATTGCCCCCGAGGACGATCCCGGCTGAACTGCGGTTGCCGCTATTCACGGTAGCGGCTGATAAGACGCATGGTGGCGGGATCTGAAATCTCCCTGTCGGTTTGGCCGCTGAGAGCAGCGCGAATTTCCCCGCTTTGCTCCTTGCCCATTTCCACTGCCCACTGGTCAAAGGAGTTGATTCCCCACAGCACTCCCGCTGTATAAACCCGCGCTTCCCACAGGGCGAGCAGGGCACCTAGAGTGTAGGGCTCTAGACGCTCTAGGACAATTGTCGTAGAGGGTCGTCCCCCGGGTGAAACACAGTGGGGCGCAATGCGCCCGATGGCCTCAGCATCCTGGCCTCGGTCCCGCATGAGAGTCCTCGCCTCTTCTGCGCTTTGTCCCTTTGTCAAGGCTTCTGCCTGGGCTAGGCAGTGCCCCCAAAGCCGGGTGTTGCATTCTTCCTCCTCTTCTGTTCTGCCGAGACGGCGGACCAGCACAAAGTCTACCGGCACCCAGCTGCTGCCCTGGTGCAGCCATTGGCAGAATGCATGCTGTCCCTCGGTGCCCGGGCCGCCCCACAGCACCGGCGCAGTGTGCCAGGGGACTGGCTCACCCCCGGCACCTATGGATTTGCCATTGCTCTCCATCACCAGCTGCTGCAAGAATTCGGGCAGATGTCGCAGCCCGTGTGCATAGGGCATCACTGCCAAGCTGCGAGCGCCTTGGAGATTGATATGCCAGGCATCTAGGAGGCCGAGCAGCATGGGCAGGTTAGCGACAGGAGGCGCACTGCGGAAATGCTCGTCCATGGCCCGGGCGCCGGCCAGAAGCTCTCGGAAACAGTCACTCCCCCCAGAAATAGCCAGGGGCAGCCCGATAGCAGACCACAGGGAGAAGCGTCCGCCGACACCCTGCCACAGGGGCAGCACTGCCTCGGCGGGCACGCCGAAGCGAAGGGCTCTCTCGGTATTAGCGGTGATGGCTGCAAAGTGAAGCCCCAGCACAGCCCCGTCCCCCAGTGTCCGTCGCAGCCAATCCCGGGCAGCTTCCGCATTGACCAGGGTCTCTTCCGTGGTGAAGGATTTGCTGGCCAGCAGGAATAGGGTGCTGCCCGGGTCCAGGTCCTGCAAGGCAGCCTGCAACGCTGCCCTGTCCAGGCTGGAAACAAAGCGGCATTGCGGCCTTTCTCCCCGTTCTCCCACGGCTTCCACTGCCAGCTGCGGGCCCAGCAGGGAGCCGCCGGTGCCCAAGTGCACCACGGTGCGAATCGGTTGCCCTCCCGCCCCTCGGCGAGAGCCATCCCGCAAGCTGTCAGCCAGTGCTTCCACCTTCTCTAGGGCGGCGCTGATCGCCTCGTGCTGCCCTTGCAGGGAGGGATGGTCGGGAGCCGGTGCCCGCAGGCAGGTGTGGAGGGCGGGAGACTCTTCGCTGGTATTGACAATGGCACCTGTGAACAGCTTTTCTACCGCCTCCGGCAAACCGGCTTCTTTTGCCACTTCCGCAAAAAGCATCAAGGTCTCTTCGTTAATGCGATTGCGGGATAAATCAGCCCAGAGGCCGGCGGCCTCCAGTTGCAATGCACTGGTCTGCCCGGGAATTAGCCCAGTCCCTATGCGCTCCAACTCTTGGCAGTGCTGCTTGAGGGCACCCCAGGCGGCGGTGTCAAGGCTCATGACAGCATACTCAGGCGGAGCGGTTCACAGCCAGGTCGGCCAGTTTTGCTAAGGCAGCCTGAAAGGGCGATGGCGACAGTGAATCCAATGCTTCCCGGGCCAGGTCCCGATGTTTGCGGGCCTGCTGCATGGTGTATTCCATGGCATCACAGCTTTCTAGGATTTCCCTGACTTTCCCCAGCAGATCCACATCTTCGGGAGTTTTTACGCTCAGTGTCTCGCGGATGGTTTGCGTATCTTGACTGCCGGCCTGACGCATCGCATAGATAAGGGGCAGGGTCATTTTTTTCTCATTCAGATCAGCGCCGGCATTCTTGCCGGTACGGGCCGGTGTGCCCTGATAATCCAAGATATCGTCCACCATTTGAAAAGCGATACCTAAGTTGCGTCCGTATTGGGTCATGCAGTGAATCCGCGTGTCATCTGCGCCTGCAAGGATGGCACTGCTCTTGGTTGCCGCCTCAAACAGGGTGCCAGTTTTAGCGGTAATAATCTCTGTGTATTCCTCTTCGTTCAAGTCCAGATTCCCGGCCTGGGCCAGCTGGTGTACTTCGCCCTCCGCCAGTTTCGCACTGGCATTCGCCACGCAGTCCAGCACTTGGAGATTCTCGGTGTTCATCAGCAGCTGAAAAGAGCGAGAGTACAGGAAATCTCCCACCAGCACACTGGCGGAGTTGCCCCAGGTAGCGTTGGCGGTATTTTGGCCCCGGCGCTGGTTGGAGAGGTCCACCACGTCGTCGTGAAGAAGAGTTGCGGTATGCAGGAATTCCAAGGCTGCAGCCAAGGGGATATGACGCTTGTTGCTGCCGGCGCAGGCCCCGGCGGCTAAGAGTGCTGTCAGGGGGCGCAAGCGTTTGCCTCCAGCGCCTACGATATGCTTGCCGATGGTCTCGGCGAGCTCTACGTGGGATGTCAGCTGCTCGGCGAGGAGGTGCTCTACCGCTGCCAGTTCCCGCATGACCGGCATGCGGATGGCTTCCATCGGGTCGGAGGAGTGACTGGCTCCGAGGGTGGGCTCATTCATTGCCTTCAGTGCCCGCTTCTCTAGGTACGGCGTAGTACAGGCACCGAATTTCCCCTAGTCTGCAGCTGGGAGCTTGTGTCCGGATACGGGGCGGGATAATTGGCGAAAGTACGCTAGGCGCAGTCCGTGGTGGCAGGGGTGCTCGCATTTGTCCGGTGGTTTATTAGCTGTGAAAGCGTCTCAATCTCGCAGCAGGTGATTCGTTGAGAATTGATGGAGGAGTTACACATCGGCCTTGCAGTCAGACAGGCGGGAACCGGTATTCGTCAGCGCGGCGGCGGATTTGTTGATGCCTTGCATGATTGCTCCTCTCCGGTTTTGCAAATGAGTGATTATATCGCTAGCTGTGATCTCTCTATAGATTGTTCACTCGGAACCTATCCAGATAATTGGAGGCATGATCCAAACCAAAAGAAACCGTTCCACACAGCAACTTTACTCAGATTTCACCCCGCTTGGGGATCCCCTAAGCTAAATTTTAGCCGGCAATGAGAATTACCGGCTGTCGTCAACTAAGGTCGAAACGGTCAGCGTTCATGATCTTGTTCCACGCCGCCACGAAGTCCTTTATGAAATGCTCCAGCGAATCTGCGACTCCATAGACTTCGGCAATCGCCCTAAGCTGGGAGTGCGAACCAAAGATCAGATCGACACGGGTCCCGGTCCACTTCAACTCACCGCTTGCCCGGTCACGGCCCTCAAATACCTGGTCATCGTCCTCGGCCGCCTGCCACATTATGCTCAAGTCGAGCAGGTTGACGAAGAAATCATTGCTCAACGTCTCCGTCTGTTGGGTGAAGACGCCGTGTTGGGAGCCACCGAAATTCGCCCCCAGCACTCGCAGACCGCCTACCAGAACCGTCATCTCCGGCGCCGTCAGCGTCAGTAACTGCGCCCGGTCAACCAATAGCTCCTCGGCCGAAACGGTGTATCTGGCTTTCTGGTAATTGCGGAAGCCATCGGCAATGGGTTCAAGCATAGCGTAGGATTCGACATCGGTCTGCTCCTGCGATGCATCCATACGGCCGGGCGTGAACGGGACGGTTATATCCTGACCGGCCTTTTTCGCCGCAACCTCGATCGCGGCACAGCCGCCGAGGACGATCAGATCAGCAAGTGAAACCTTCTTGCCGCCCGACTGCGAGCCGTTGAACTCGTTCTGGATGCTCTCCAAAGCCGCGAGCACGTTCGCCAGCTTGGTCGGTTCGTTGACTTCCCAGTCTTCCGCAGGCGCGAGACGGATGCGCGCACCGTTGGCGCCACCGCGCATGTCGGAGCCTCGGTAGGTGGATGCCGATGCCCATGCAGTCGAAACAAGCCGGGCGATCGATACACCGGACTCGAGGATTTTGGCCTTGAGCGCGGCGATGTCGGTATCGTCGATCAGGTCATGATCGACAGCCGGGATCGGATCCTGCCATAACAGTTCTTCCGACGGGACGTCCTTGCCCAGATAGCGGGTGCGCGGGCCCATGTCGCGGTGTATAAGCTTGAACCAGGCGCGGGCAAACGCATCCTCTAACTCTTCCGGATGCTGATGGAAACGGCGCGAAATGGGCTCGTAGATAGGATCCATCCGCATTGCCATGTCCGCCGTCGTCATGATCGGAGCGTGGCGTTTGGAGGAATCGTGGGCATCCGGCACGGCGTCCGCGGCGGCGCCATCCCTGGGGATCCATTGATGCGCTCCGGCCGGGCTCTGCGTTAGTTCCCACTCGTAGGCGAACAATGTGTCGAAGTAGCTGGTGTCCCATTTCGTCGGCGTGGGGGTCCAGGCGCCTTCGATCCCGCTGGTGATTGCGTGACTGCCCTTGCCGTGGCCGAAACTGCTTTTCCAGCCCAGGCCCTGCAACTCAATCTCAGCCCCTTCGGGCTCGGGACCGACCTGTTCCGGGTCGCCCGCACCATGCGCCTTCCCAAAAGTGTGACCACCGGCGACCAGTGCGACAGTCTCCTCGTCGTTCATCGCCATGCGCGCGAAGGTTTCGCGAATGTCCCGACCGGAGGCGACGGGATCCGGGTTGCCGTTCGGGCCTTCCGGATTGACGTAGATCAGCCCCATCTGTACGGCGCCAAGAGGGCTTTCCAGTTCCCGGTCGCCGGCATAACGCTCGTCGCCGAGCCATTCGCTTTCGGGACCCCAGTAGATGTCCTCTTCCGGTTCCCAGATGTCTTCGCGGCCACCGGCAAAACCAAAGGTCTTGAAGCTCATCGATTCCAGCGCGCAGTTTCCGGCCAGGATCATCAGATCGGCCCAGGAAATCTGCCTGCCGTATTTCTGCTTGATCGGCCAAAGCAGCCTCCGCGCCTTGTCCAGGTTGCCATTGTCGGGCCAACTGTTGATAGGCGCGAACCGCTGGGCGCCGGTTCCGCCGCCACCACGGCCGTCCGAGGTGCGGTAGGTGCCGGCGCTGTGCCAGGCCATTCGGATGAAAAAGGGGCCGTAATGACCGTAGTCGGCCGGCCACCAATCCTGCGAATCCGTCATCAGCGCATAAAGGTCCTGCTTGACGGCATCAAGATCGAGCTTCTTGAATGCTTCAGCATAGTTGAAATCCCGGCCCACCGGATTGCCGGCATCAGGATTCTGATGAAGCATCTTCAGGTTGAGCTGGTTTGGCCACCATTGTTGATTCGACACGGCGGCGTTCGAAGTGGGCAAACGATGGCCGCCCATCACCGGGCACCGGCTTTCGCTTGCATTGGCTGTATCGGCCATGAGTTTCACGTTTTTTGTCATGAGTTTTTCACCTTTTCTGTTCCAGTGTCCAGACTCCCCAAGGACGCGCCTCCGATTATTATGAATATATCGGAAAGCAGTGTCAAGTATTTTCAGGAAAAATTGTAGAGCACAAATAAACTATCCGGTTTTCATAGGCCGGAAATATACCTATGAGACGGACAGAGTGGTTACCGGAGACGATTTCGTGCATCATTAATTCGCAGGAAAATAGAAGTAGGGTTGTTATAACGCATACGCGCCCTTAGCTCAGCTGGATAGAGCGTTGGCCTCCGGAGCCAAAGGTCAGAGGTTCAAATCCTCTAGGGCGCGCCAGACTTACCCGAACGGCCCCGCTACAAAACCCACTGAATTGCATGTGCTCCGCCCCCGGTACGGTGCGGATATTTTTATCGCGCAGTCATTGGTACTCCGGCTTGACACTGAAATTATTCGGAATCAAATGCAGTTTGATTGATTGATTTATAAGTTCGCAGGCAAGATGCTCACGGTTGTCCGCGGAAATAATACGCATTAATAATATAGCGGTATATGCCCACATCAGCCCGAGGGGCTCTTGGGGCTAAAGAGAGGATGGTCTAAATAGTGTAAAATACGCCCCCCTGCACCTGTGGCAGAGGGCGGGTGAGAGGCGAATCTGATGTATGCAGTAATTGAAAGTGGCGGCAAGCAACACCGGGTGTGTGAGGGGGAGACTTTGCGGCTGGAGAAGCTGGATGTCCCGGTAGGGGAGAGCGTGAGTTTTGACCGGGTGCTGCTGGTGGGAGAGGGCACAGAAGTGAAGGTGGGGATCCCTCTTGTGGAAGGTGGCCAGGTGAGTGCCGATGTGCTGGTCCATGGTCGCGGGCCGAAAATAGATGTGGTTAAGTTCAAGCGGCGCAAAAAGTATCGTCGTCGACAGGGCCACCGCCAAGACTATACAGAAGTGAAAGTGACAGCCATCAAGGCTGGCTGACAGGATACAGGAGATTCTGCAATGGCACATAAGAAAGCAGGCGGCAGCACACGCAACGGTCGGGATTCTGAATCCAAGCGCCTCGGTGTAAAACTGTTTGGCAGTCAGCATGTACGGGCGGGCAATATCATCGTCCGCCAGCGCGGCACTCGGTTTCATGCCGGCGAGAATGTCGGCTGTGGCCGGGATTACACGCTGTATGCGCTGATTGATGGAGAGGTGCGTTTTGCCGTCAAGGGACCTCGCAGCCGCCGTGTTGTCAGCGTGGTGTCCTTGGCGCCCGCAACCTGATTCGGGGGCGACGGGCACCCCTCCCGGGGCTGTGGCGTCGCAGTTTTTGCTTTTCTTGAGACCGCCGTTTTTGCGGCGGAGTTTGTCCAATGAAATTCGTGGATGAAGTCAGCATTCATGTGGTCGCCGGGAGCGGCGGCAACGGCTGTCTCAGCTTCCTGCGAGAGCGCAGCCGCCCCCGGGGCGGTCCCGACGGAGGCGATGGGGGGGCTGGCGGCAGCATCTTTTTTCGCGCGCTCACATCCATCAACACCCTCGTGGATTATCGCTATCGCAGGATCTTTACGGCGACATCCGGTCGTGCCGGTGCCGGCAAAAACCGCCATGGCGCGAGTGGCCAGGACTTGGAGCTGACGGTGCCGGTAGGCACAGTCATTTTTGATACCCACACTGGTGAGGTGCTGGGAGACCTAGACCGCCCGGATGCCCGTCTGATGGTGGCCCGGGGAGGACGGGGCGGCCTCGGCAATACACGCTTCAAGTCCAGCACAAATCGCATACCCAGACAGACTACGGACGGAGTTCCGGGAGAGGAGCGCGACCTGCGTTTGGAGATGAGTCTTTTGGCAGATGTGGGCCTGCTCGGTCTGCCCAACGCCGGCAAATCTTCCCTGCTGGGTGCAGTGTCCCATGCGCACCCGAAGGTGGCGGATTATCCCTTCACCACCCTATACCCGGGTCTCGGCGTGGTGCGGCTGGAGGCCGAGAGGAGTTTTGTCGTCGCCGATATTCCCGGCCTGCTGCCGGGTGCCGCACAGGGAGTCGGTCTCGGCACCCGCTTTCTCAAGCATCTGGGCCGGACCCGCCTGCTTCTGCACTTGGTGGATGCAATGCCGCCGGACGGCTGTCA
Source organism: Gammaproteobacteria bacterium (assembly GCA_965205525.1). Classification (GTDB taxonomy): domain Bacteria; phylum Pseudomonadota; class Gammaproteobacteria; order JABABF01; family JABABF01. Next base: position 1,685,639 of record OZ242171.1, on the reverse strand, counting down.
GCCGGCGGAGGCGGCGCAGAAACTGGCAGAAGAACTGGCGGCCTTCAGCCCTCTGCTGGCAAGTCGCGAACGCTGGCTGGTGCTGAACAAGATCGATCTGCAAAGCGAGGAGGAGTGCCAGAACCAGATGGATGGTCTCTGCCGCCTGCCCGGTGTCAGCAGGGTTTTTGCTATTTCCGCGTTGCGCCGCCAGGGCTTGAAGAAACTCTGCGGCCGGGTGATGGAATACTTGGAAGATCTTCACGCACGGGAAGCGGAGGATGCAGAGTCGGGCCGGCAAGAGCGAGAGATACAGCGTCGCCTGCACGAGGAATCGGCTTCTACTGCTGAGCTGCGGAGGGGGCAGATCGAGGTGGGTGCAGAGGAGAAGCGGAAAGCGGATGATCAAGTGGAAATTGTTTACCGGGGCTGAGTAAAGTGGCGAGAACGGAGCGCGAAAGAATCAGCGACAGCAAGAGCTGGGTGGTGAAGATCGGCAGTGCGCTGTTGACGGGAAACGGCAGCAGCCTGCATCAGCAGGCGATGGCGGGATGGGCCCGTCAGGTGGCGCAGCTGGCGACGGAGGAGCGCAGCATAACTCTGGTATCTTCGGGTGCCGTGGCAGAGGGGCTCGTCCGCCTCAATTGGAGCAGCCGTCCCCGCGAGATCGCCCGTCTGCAGGCGGCGGCGGCGGTTGGACAGAGCGGTCTGATCCGCTGCTGGGAGGAGGCCTTCAGCAAAGCAGGCCGCCTCGCCGCCCAAGTGCTTCTCAGCCGCGACGATATACAGTCGCGAGAGCGTTATCTCAATGCGCGTGCCGCCCTGCACGCATTGCTATCCCTAGGGGTGATCCCAATCATCAACGAAAATGACACCGTGGCCACAGAAGAGATCCGTCTCGGGGACAATGACACACTTGCAGGCCAAGTCGTCAATCTGCTAGATGCGGATCTGCTGGTAATTCTCACAGACCAGATCGGGCTGTGCGAAGAGGATCCCAGGCGCAACCCGGAAGCCAAGCTGATCCAGGAGGCAGACGTGCGGGATCCCCGCCTGCGGCAGGTCGCCGCCGGCAGTGCCGGGGAGCTGGGCCGCGGGGGCATGATCACCAAGTTGCAGGCGGCGGAGCAGGCATCCCGCTCAGGGGCAGATACGATTATCGTAGACGGCGGTATGCCAGAAGTTCTGCATCACATCGCGTCTGGAGAGGCGGTAGGCACCTTGCTCAAGAATGAGTATCCTGTCCGCGCGGCGCGCAAGAATTGGCTGATCGGCTTGCAGCCTGGCGGTGTGCTGGTGCTGGATGACGGCGCGGTGACCGCTCTTTGCGAGAGAGGGCGCAGCTTATTGCCGGTGGGTGTGACCGAGGTGCGCGGAGAATTTGAGCGGGGCGACACGGTCTCCTGCCTGAATGCCGCTGGCACTGAAGTGGCCCGCGGGCTGGCCAACTACGGGTCAGCGGCGACGCGCCGTATCTTGGGCTGTACTAGCGGTGAAATAGAACAAAGGCTGGGGTACCGAGACGAAGAGGAACTGATCCATCGGAACAACTTGGTACTCCTTTAGTGCGTCCATTCTATGGGATGGCGCAGCTGTCGCGCCTCATTTCTTCCTTATTTTTGTTCTGTTTTCTCTTCCATGCCACGCAGTTGGGCGTTCAGTCGCCGCTTATGGCGAGCGGCCTTATTCTTATGGATGGTGCCCTTGTCGGCAATGTGGTCCAACAGGGAGCTGGCTTTTCGGTAGGTGGCAGCAGCAGCTTCACGATTGCCGCTCTCTATAGCGGCAATTGCTTTCTTGACCACGGTGCGCCCTGCGGCGCGCTGGCCGACCCTGAGCACACGATTCTTTGCCGCTTGGCGGACCCGCTTGCGGGCTTGGGGAGTATTGGCCACAGATGGTTCTCCGAATACTCAAAAAAGAGAACCTATTATCGGCATTCGTGCGCCGCTGTCAATCGCTTCGCAGTGGGCTAATGCGGTCTTTCAGGGTAGAAACCGGTTCAGCAGTATCCAGCCCCAGCATAGGGCGGCTAGCAGCAGGCTGAGCAGCACGGCGGCGGCACCCATGTCCTTGGCCTGCCCCGCTAGGGGATGATGTCCCTCGCCAATGCGATCTACGGTTGCCTCTATTGCAGAGTTCAGCAGCTCGCAGGTCAGCACCACTAGGCAGCTGCCGGCCAAGAGCAGCTGCTCCGGGGGATTGCGGCCGAGCAGGAAGGCGAGAGGCAGCATGACGGCGCAGACAAGCACCTCAACACGAAAAGCAAATTCTGCCGACCAGGCGGCTCTGAGCCCTCGGCAGGCGTAGCCAAAGGCGTGCAGGGTCCGAAGCAGGAGATTGGAGTGGGAGGGTTTATGCTGCATGACAGCACTGCGCTGAAACTGTCCGTATCCTATAATACTTGCTTCTCCCTCTTGCAGAACAGGAATACAGGCTGTTTCCCGTATTACAGGTGCACATCGGCCTTTTTGCTTTTTCCAGTGAGGAACATGAAAGGTAGTAAAACCGAGCCCCTGTCAACAGAAGCTGGATAAGATATGAATATTCCGGACCCGGCTGAGTTAGAGCATAAAGAGGATGGCAGCTGGCATCTGCACTGGCAGGAGCCACCGGCACGGCCGGTGACAGTATTTGGCGGCAGTCACCCAGAGCGCATTGACTATAGCAGCCCCTTGGCCCGAGGGCAGGAGAATCCCCTGCCACTGCGTTTCCCCGATGGCGAGCGGGGCAGCTATTTCTGCTTGGAAATGGACGACGAGCATCGCATCGTCGCCTCCCGGCGCATACCGCTGGATCACTCGCCCAACTTCCGTGATTTCGGAGGATACCGGACCGGGTCCGGCCGCCGTGTGCGTTGGGGACAGCTGTTTCGCTCCGGCCATCTGGCCAACCTGAGTGCAGAAGATACACGGCACTTCGGCATGCTGAATATAGATGTGGTGTGTGATCTCCGTCATACCGAGGAGCAGCAGCGACAGCCACCATCCCTGCCTGCTGCCGGGGCACCGCAGGTGTTCTCCCTGGCCATTATGCCGGGCAGTGCTCAGAGCTTTTTTCGCAGTCTGAAAACCCGCTCGCCAGAAGAGCGCCAGGACCCGGATGCCATGGCAAATTTTCTCTGCGAGATCAACCGGGAGTTCCCATTTGGACACGTGGCACAGTACTCCGAAATATTCCGGCGCATACTGGATGCCAAGGGGGGCGTGCTGGTGAACTGCACAGCGGGCAAAGATCGAACGGGCTTTGCGGTCGCGATGATTCTCGCTGCCCTCGGGGTGCCCCGAGAGACTCTGATGGAGGACTACATGCTCTCAGGCAAGTACACGCCCATCTCCAGTGCCCTTGAGCGAATGACAAAGCTGTACGGCGATGCCTTTGCCTCGGTTACCAACCCTGAAGTCCTGCGTCCCATGCTGGAGACGCGTCCCGAATACCTGCAGAGTGCCTTTGCGAGCATAGACGAGCACTATCCCTCTGTGGAGGTATACCTTGAAGAAGTGCTGGGAGTGAATGCGGAGATACGGGCAGAGCTGCAGCACCGTTTCGTAGAGCTAGATGCTGTCTAGTCCAGCAGATACTGTTCCCGGTAGGCGGAGAAGCTGCTTTTAATTCCCTCTTCGCTGAAGCCATATTCCTCCAAGGTGTAGTGGTGCGTCTCGCGCGCTTCACGCTGGTTCGCCTCTCGCCATTCGGTCATCTTCTGCCGGGCATCCTCGGTGAGGTCCATCCCAATATGCGTATAAACCCGCTGTACAGCCTGAAAAGGGTCTTGCAGTGTTTCCCGATAGTGAAGATCTAGGAAGCTCTCGGCAGGCAGGCTTTTGCGCAGCTCCATGGATCGGTGCAGAAAGTCTCTGAAGCGCCCGCTCCAAACGGCACCAACCCGGTGCTTGTCCGGATGTTCTGTGTAAGCGCACCAGGCGGAATAGATCATGCTGGAGATGGAGGGAATGGTCTGGAGCGGATCCCGGTGACTCTGCAGGATGACCGCATCCGGAAATACCTTCAGGATCGTATCCACGTGGCCCAAGTGCTCTGGGGCTTTCAGCACCCAGCGCTCCCGTTGCTGTCCCGTCTGCTTTTTCTGCCATTGCAGAAAGCAGAGAAGACGTTTCAGATACTGATAGGCAGGCGTGTGATCCGCGTGCAGTTCCCAGTCGTTGTAGGTGGGCACATCGGCCATTGACTCCGGCATGCCGCTGCAGAAAGCATGTTCTTTCAGCATAATGTCTTCATCCGGGCCCACCGGGTCCATTGGGTGAATAGCATCCAGCCCCGGGTAGGTCTCCAGCATCAGGCGCACTTCCTTCTCCGCCTGCACGATTCGCGGGTCCTTCTTCTTCGTCTGCTCGCTGTCGGGCAACGGTGCCGGCTGTCGGCATTCATACCAGAGTACCGCGTACATGCGCGGGTCACTGGCGATGAATCGGTGCAGCATCGTAGTGCCGGTGCGTGGCAGTGCGGCGATGAAGAGCGGTGCCCGAATTTCTTCCTCTTCTATTTCCGGGTGGCGGTGAAAATAGTCCTCGGTACGCAGGCGGTTGACCAAGAGACCGACAATGCGTTCGCGCATCAACCCGCGTCCTACCGCATGCAGATTTGCTTCCTGATCTAGGGATTGCAGCAGAAGGCGCATCGGCTCCCGAAAATCCTTGTCCCCAAAATCCTCTAGACCAGTGCGGACCGATGCCTCCTCAAGGAGGGAGTCGGTGGCTAGGGAAACCTCTGTTTCAGCGGAGCTCATTGAGCTTCACCACTCGGGTCGTAGGATGAACATGCTCCTTAGCGCCGATCCAGCGAAACAGCATCGTGCCGCATTCGTGCCCGGCGGTGCTGAGCCAGTTTGGGTGCCCGGGATTTTCACGGGCAGCTACGATGCGCACGCTGCCGTCCTTCTCATATTCGGCGGTGAACTTGTTGACATGAATGCAGTGATAGCGGTAGTCCAAAGATTCCATCCAGTAATTGCACAGCTGGAAATTCCAATTTTCGCATTCTGGTATGCGCTCTACCTCCACCACTAAGGCCTCATCCGGTGCCAGTTTCCAGAAGGAGTTGTAGTAATGGATGTTGGGATCTCCTCCGACCCGCTGGCACATCTCCTGGTCCTCCGGTGGCAACTGGTTGGGGTGAGACTGGTAGCGCTCTGCCCAGTCGCAGAACAGGCCGGTGGTTGCATCCAGGAACTTAGTGGCGGCGCGCAGCCCGGTGGCAAAGGTCGCTGACTCTAAGGGGGCTGGTACCGGTCCAGCATCTAGGCATTCTATGTGGATCTCCGCGATTTCCTCCTTTTCCCGCAAGGCAAAGGTCTGCCGGATGAGCAGGGCCTGAGTCTCCGGCGTCATGGGTAGCCAGTTGCCCTCCTTTTTTTCACTGCTCACTAGGATTTCGAAGTTGCCCTGTGCATCTGTTTTCAGTTCGGTGCTGTCTAAGAAGCCAGTGGACTTCATCGTGCGGTCCTGTCCGTAGTTGCTGCCTTGGGTGAGAAAGCTGAGGTATTGCACGGTGCCGCGCTGACCGGTAATGCGGTATTCGCGGTGGCCGTCCAAGATGCATTTCTGGTAGTAGTTGTCGGGATTATCGCCGCCGTATTTGATGATTTCATCGCAGGGCCGGTAGATAACCGGAAAGGCGGGGTCCGCATATTCCACGAAGGTGTCTAGGGAGGAACGCAGCACGCGGCTCATATAGCGCAGGCCTTCGGCGCGATTGAAATCATCCCTTGGCGCTTCCGTTCGCAGCACATGGCGACCGATGCGTTTGAGCTCATCGCAGAACTCATCCCATAGCACACCGTTCTCTAATCCGCTGTCGGAAGTATCGCTGTTCATATTTTTTCTCGGTTGCTGGCAGTTCGTCCATTACACACGAGGCCAAGCTAAGATTCAAGCCTGCCGCCTATGCTCTCCCGCGGGCATCTTTTACGGGTACAGGCTCACTCGGCGGGGGCTGGCAGGGTCTGTCTTTTCTGGCTGTGTTCAATAGGCTAAAGCCCGAGCTTTGCCGGGCAGGGGATGTCGCGCCGGGTCAGACTGCTGCCGGTGGAGTGTCTCAGGACAGGTGCTGAATATGCAGGCGCGTGAGATGAATACGCCGAATGCGCCATTCTCCCTGCTCGGTCTGCTGGTATTTCTCGCGGTAATGGCCGTATCCCCGGAAGGTGGATTGCTCCCTCTGCACAAAGTCCATCATCGCCCATATGCCTTCTGCACTGCCGTCACCAGTCAGGGTGATCTCCGGCATATGGCAGTGGTGCACCGTGACAGCGTCCTGCAGAATTTCCCGCAGTGCAGTTACCATTTCATCGGTGCTCTCGTAGTGCACAGTGGGGTGCGGCCCTTCATAGATCCCCTTGAAATCATTGCTGAAAACTTGCCGCAGATCCTCCCAGCGTTTCTCATCCAGGCAGCGACAGTAGCGGGCCTTAAGCTGCTTGATAGCTTCTATGTGAAAGAGTTCTTCCGACATGGATTCGTCGTCTCCTGTTGCGTGGGCGTCGGGGCTTGTGGCCATTCTGCCATAAGCGGCAGAGCATGGCCTTGCCGCCGCCCTCTTGCGTATTTTCTTGCCCCCCTGTATAAGAATGGGATAGTTCGTCCACACCTAAGGGGAAATCTCATGCGTGCCGCCATTTTAGAAAAATCAGGAGAGCCGCTCAAAATATTTGATGATGTGCAGATCATTGACCCGCGTCCCGGCGAGGTCCGAGTTCGGGTCCGCTACTCAGGGGTGTGCCATTCCGACCTCAGCATTGTCAATGGTGTTTTCCCTACGGATGAGCCCATCATCCTGGGCCACGAGGCCGCTGGGGTGGTGGATGCAGTAGGAGCCGGCATCACGCACTTGCAGCCCGGCGATCCTGTAGTGCTGACCCCTGCGCCCCCCTGCGGACACTGCTATTTCTGCCAGCGGGATGAGCACAGTCTGTGCTTCGATTCCTCCAGCATTATGACCAATGCGCTGATGGACGGCGAAACCGGCCTGTCCCGGGGCGGGCAGCGAATCCTGCGCGGTGTCGGTGTCGGCGCCTTTGCCGAATACGTGATCACTACCGCCCACGGTGCTGTGAAAGTGCCAGAGGACGTGCCTTTGGATGTGGTCTGTGTCATCGGCTGCGCCTTGCAGACCGGTGTCGGCGCGGTGTTCAATACCGCAAAGGTAGAGGAAGGTGCCACAGTGCTGGTGATGGGGCTCGGCGGCATCGGCCAGTCCGCGGTGCAGGGGGCGGTGGCGGCGGGCGCATCCATAATTGTCGCCTCTGACCCGCTGGCCGAGCGCCGGGAGAAAGCTCTTGGCTTCGGTGCTACCCATGCCTTGGACCCCACCACTGAAGATGTGGCCGATGTCTGTTTCCACCTGACGGATGGCATTCGCATGGATTACGCCTTTGAAACCGCCGGTGTCGGCGGCCTTGCCGAGGTGGGGCTGTCCTCGGTCCGCAGCGGTGGCACAGTGGTGTGCGTGGGTGCGCCGCCGATGGATGCGAAAATTACCATTGACTTGGCTGCTCTGTTCGTGACCACTCAGAAGAAGTTGATGGGCTGCCTCTTGGGAGGGTGCAATTCCCCCTACGAAATTCCGCGCTTAGTGCGCCTGTGGCAGGCTGGGCGTCTAGATCTTGAGGGCATGATTACCAATCGGCGAAAACTGGAGGACATCAATGGCGCCTTTGATGACCTGACCGCAGGGCGCGGCATACGCACGGTTATTGAAATTGGCGGCTGAGACCGCTGCACCGAGCCTGCCAAAAATAATTGCGTCACTTGCGATGTGGGAGTTTGCATAAGGTGTGCTGATTTCTCTATCTCGTCCGGGTTCTATTCCTTCCATCTCTGTGTGGTTGAGACGGCCGGTATTTTTTGCCAACCCTGTTAGTAGTTAAAAGAGCTTAATCTGCCGACAGGTACTTTAAAACATTCTAGGGAATATTAGTTATGCCTGGCTTTGATGACATCCGTCCCTACCGGGACGAAGAAGTTGGGCCGGTAATTCAATCCCTGCTGCGGGACCGGGAGTTCTTGCGCGGGGCGGTTCTCTTGCGTCTGCCCAAACGACTGCGCTTTCTGGCCGCCGCCCTTACCCCGGTGGCACGGTGGCGGCTGGGCCGTGAGCTCACGGGCATCTCTACTGTGGTGCAGGTGCAGCGGCTGATGAGACGCTATGTGAAACGCCTGGTAGAGAGCACTACTGACGGCTTCAGCTGCTCCGGCTTGGAGCACCTGCCCCGGGACCGGCCATTTCTGTTTATCGGCAATCACCGGGACATCGTCGTAGACCCCATGCTCGTCAACTATGCGCTGCATATAGATGGGCGGGAGACCACCCGCATTGCGGTCGGCGAGAATTTGTTTGGAAAACCCTATGCCGACAAGCTGATGCGGCTGAACAAGAGTTTTGTCGTGCGCAGGCACTACGCCAACGCTCGGGATGCCAGTGAGGGGCGGCGCCTGCTTTCAAACTACATTCGCCACAGCCTGGAGCAGGATCAGGTCCCCCTATGGATTGCACAGCGCAACGGGAGGGCCAAGGATGGCAATGATTTCACCCATCCAGGTCTGATCAAAATGCTGTGCCTCAGCAAATCCCCGGAGGAGAGCCTCGGCGATTGCCTGCAGGTGCTTGGTGTAGTGCCGGTGTCGGTATCCTACGAGTATGATCCCTGTGATGAGCGCAAGGCTCGGGAGCTGTATTTTCAAGAAAAGGAGGGGGCATATCACAAGGAGCCGGGGGAGGACATGGACAGCATGATGGCGGGCATAGCTGGTCGCAAGGGACGGGTGCATGTGGCTTTCAGCTCGCCGCTACCGGGGGATTTCAAGACTCCCGAGGAAGTGGTCGCTGCCATTGATAGATATATTCTGTCTTCCTACCTGCTGTACCCGACCAATTTCTTCGCCTGTCGGGCCCTGCAGGAAGATTTTCCAGCAGAGCCATGCGGCCCTGAAGGCCACCCCTTTCAGGCGGATGCCCTCCGCGAGGAAGAGGCATTTTTCCTGGCGCGTATCCGCGCCATGCCGGAAGCCTATCGTTCCTATGTTCTGGACATGTACGCAAATCCGCTCCGCAATCGGGTGCGTATGCTGCATGGTGCAGCGGCTCTCTGAAAGCTTTTCCCACATCTTTTGCTAGGTGGGCATCTTTCCACTGACCTAGAGATGGTCCTGAAAGCACTGCTGCGATGCGTATCGGGTAATGCCCCGAGCACTTATTTTTGGGTTGCCTGCTATGTTCTACTGTGGCAATATCGTCTATGAGAGATGATTGAGATGGGCAAAAAAAATCATGATTGAGATGAGTATGAGGGAGCGCTATCCTTGGTACAGGACATTGCCCTTCGGCTGGTTTGGCGTGGTTTATTCGGATGAACTGGCCGAGGGTGAGATCAAGCCCCTGCGCTATTTCGGCCGAGAGCTGATTGCCTGGCGCGATAAAGAGGGGCAGGGGCATGTCATGGATGCTTTCTGCCCTCATTTAGGTGCGCATTTGGGGCACGGCGGCCGGGTTGAGGGCTGTCGCCTGGTCTGCCCCTTTCACGGCTGGGAGTGGAATACCGACGGCAGCAATGCCAGAGTTCCCTATAGCGATAGGGCGCAGAAAGTGCGGGTCAAGACCTACCCGAGCGTGGAGCGGAATGGCCTGCTGATGGCTTGGTACCACCCCGAGGATGCCGAGCCTTCCTGGGAGATCCCGACACTAGAGGAGCATACGGATAAAGGCTACCAGCCTTATATAAAGCGCGACTGGGAAATCCGCACTACTTGGCAGGATACCGCTGAAAATGGGGCCGACTATGTGCACCTGCGTTATGTGCACAATACGCCGGTGCTGCCGGAAGTGCTTGACTACAGCACCGAGGGTCCCGTCAACCGGGTGCAGCTGGGGGTGACCTATTACACGCCGAAGGGAGATGTGAAGGGTATCATTCAGACGGAAACCCACGGACCGGGCTTTTCCATCGCCCGCTTTCAGATCGGCGATTTTGCCCGTCTTTTGATGATTGACTGGTGTACTCCGATTGACTTGGAGCGCATTCGCAACCACAAGGCCTACTCGGTACACAGGGATACAAAAGCCTCGGTGGGGGAGGGTTTCATAGCCGACCTGACCATGCAGATGGAGCAGGACATCCAGATTTTTGAGAACAAGCGTTACATAGACAAGCCGCCTTTGGTGAAGGATGACGGCCCGATCGCCAAATTTCGCCGCTGGGCCTCCCAGTTTTATGTGGCCTGAACGATGACCTATACCGTTCCGAATGATGCCATAGAAGCAGAGCAGCTCCGTCACAGGCACTTGGCGACGGTTGCAGATCCGGGGAGCATTCGGCTGTTTGACCGGGCGGGTGTCGGTGCCGGCTGGAAATGCCTGGAGGTGGGGATGGGCGGCGGTTCCATCGCCGCTCACTTGGCGGAGCGCGTCGGCCCCCAAGGGGAAGTTCTTGCCACCGATATTGACCTGCGCCTGAAGGATGTCTTCTTGTCAGCCCCGCCTTCTCATCTGCAAGTAAAGCAGCACGATATCATCGGCGATACGCTCCCGCAAAAATATTTTGACCTAGCTCATGGGCGCGCCGTGCTTGAGCACCTGCCCGAGCCGAAAAAGGGCTTGGCAGCAATGGCGGCGGCCACCCGGCCAGGGGGCTGGGTCATGATTGAGGGAAGCAACTGGGTTCTATTTGACCAGCAGCCTATGCCGGAGCCTTTCGGTGAGTTCATGCGGGCGATGCGCGCGCTGGTGGAAAGCGGCATTCAGGATCATCAGCGGAATTTCAGCTCTGGCATCCTCCCTGCCATGCGACAGGCAAGCTTGGAGAATATTCACTGCGATGGCCATTTCTGGTGTATGAGGGGAGGACAGCCCAGCTTGGAATTTCTCATCCTCGGCTTTGAATGGGCAATCCCCGAACTGGAGAAACAGAACTTGATAGACGGCGATTTGGCCCGGCGGGCAATTGCTCAATCCCGAGAGAAGGACTTCATCCTGATGTCCCCCCAGCATATCGCTGCGATGGGGCAGGTGCCAGCCTGAACTGTGCGAGCTTAGTTGTGACCATGAGGCATTGCATTGAAAGTTAGCGCTTTTCCTGCTGCTTTCTTTTTCTGCTGTCCGGACGCCGTTTTGCATTATTTCTCGGTCTGGGCTTCCTGTCTTTTTGTTGCTTGGCCTGCGCCCGGGGTGGCTCTTCAATCTGCTTGCGGGCCTCGGCATAAGCCGTTTCAAAGCGCCCTGCCAGTGCCTGCTCTGTCTTGCAGTCGGCCACTGGTCCGCACAGCCAATCTCGGCTGAGCGCTTGCAGCTGCTCCAGCTTTTCTTCCCGGCTGAGTTGATCCTGACCAAGGCCCTGCCGCAGCCGCTCCATTTGATATTGCATCCTAGTCTTGCCATCCTCTGCGGGGGAAGCCAGCCCTGCCAGAATCTCTAGCTGGATACAGAGCAGACGGCGCTGGGGGGCGAGGTCACGTCCGCTCTCCATGTCTTTGCCCCGGGCGAGGGCAGACTGTCGCCGCTGCTCCATACGCCGTGCCAAGCTGTCCCGAAGAGGGGGGCCTTCGCCCCAGGCAGTTTCCAGCTCTTTTGCGATATTGCCTTGGTTTTCCTGTGCTTTCTCCAACTGCTGGCACAGGGCTGCCAAACGCATTAATTCATCGGTCTCCTTTCCCTTCTGCCGCTCTCCCAAAGTATCAAAACGCCTCTGCCACCTGTCTATGGTTTTCTGGAATTCTCGCTCTAGGGGTATCCGCTCCCGCTCGGATAGCGCGCTTAAGCTAGTTTCCAACTGCTCGGTGAGAGATTGACATTCCTGGCTGCTGTGGGTTAAACCTTCGTCGTCTAATTGGGTCAGTTCGGCGATGCGGGCAATCATTTTTTGCAGCGCGTCTCGCTCCGACCTGCGGACCTGCTGTTTTTCCTCCCGCTCCTCCCGAAGCCGGTTGAACACTGGATCAAGCGCGGCATCAAACTCCTTCAGCAGCTCCTTGTCGCTGTCGCTCTGCCCCAGCTGCTTCCAGGCATCTCGCAGCCGTCGCCCCTCTGCTGTCGCTCGCTCCGCCTGCTTATGGGCAGACAGGGCTTCTGCCTGCTTGATTAGTGTGCGCTTGCGGGTCTCATGTGCTTCCAGCACCGGTGCTAGCAATGTGTGCAGGGATGTGCGGACATCTCGGTAATTTTTTTCCAAGGCTTCGCGTTCTTCGGCGGGAACCGCCCGGCAGCGCTCCCATGTTCGCCCTGCCGTCTCTAGCATGGGCAGGATTTTCTGCCAGTCTGGCTTTTCCCGGTCCGCCCCGGCAAGGCATTCTTCCAGCTGTTGCAGTACTTCCCGTCGCCGGACCAGGTTTTGCTCCCGGCGCATCTTTTCCTTGGCAAAGAATTCTGCACAGGGCTCAAAAGCTCTGTCGCTGGCCTTCCGGAAGCGGGGCCATAGCTCGTCGGCAGCAGGAGAAGAACCGAGCGCGCGCCATTTATCCTGTAGATCCTTAATGCGCCGGGCTTTCTCCTTGGGGTGCATTTTTTCACCGCCTAGGGAATCCATCTGTCGGCACAGTTCATCCAGTTGTGGCTCTGTTGCAAAGCTCTTCCAGTCCGCCAGGTTTTTCAGCTGTTTTTCCAAATTCTCCAGACGTTGCTGCGGGCGGGCGCGGACCTTTTCCGGCATGGCGCCAATTTTTTCTTGCAGCTGCCGGTATGCGCCCCGTGCTGGTCCAAAACGATTATCCCGCAGAGCTTGGTGCAGACGGGCAAATAGCCTTTCCATCTGCTGCCGGGCATCTTCTTCTTGTTCCCTGGTATGTGTGCATTGCTCCGCCAGCTGCCTCTGCGCCTTTCGGGCCGTCGCCAAGATTGCAGGCATGGGTGCGTCTTCCGGCCAGGGAAGTTTTTTCAGCATCGTGTTCAGCTGTTTCAGGGCCTGCAGCTGCGCTGGAGGTGTCGCTGCATCTTCGGCGGCCCGCAGTGCGGTCTTTAGCGGGCTTGTATTATTCTCCAGCGCTGCGAGAGTCTTAGCGCAATCCTGCAGGGTGTTTCGCGCTCGCTCCCAGCGCATTTTGATTTCTTCGGAAGGGGGCATGTACTCCGGAATCGCTCTCCAGTCCCGGGCTTCCTGTTCCAGCAGCGTGTGGATAGTTTCCTGTGTGTTTTGCTCCGGATTGCCGAGTTGTGCAATTGCGTCTTCCAAGGCTGCGCAGGACTGCGCTGGGAATTCCTCCTGCTGCCGATGAGAATCCAGCACCGCCCGACAGCGCTTTTCGGCTGCATTCCAGCGCACTTTGCCTTCCGGCGGCGGCGGGATGGCCATTCGCTGCCACTGCCCCAGAAGGTGCTGCAGGCGATGGGCGTAGTTTCGTTCCCAAGGGGCGACGGCCAAGGCTTCCAGCTCGGCGCATAGGTTTTCCATCTTTTGCACTTGTTCTTCCTGCTCCTTCTGCTGTTGCTGCAGTGCTTTGATGCGCTCTCGCAGTATGCGGGCGGCCCCCTTGTTTCGGCCCTGCACCTGTCGCAGGGTGGTTTTGAGCAGAAGGTTGTCCGTAATGCGCTCCGCTGCTGCCCGGCGCAGGTCTTCCTCTTCTGCGTATGCCACCACTTCCGCCAATAGGGCAGGCTCCTGAATTTCTTGCAGGGTATTGCGGCGCAGCAAAGGGGAGGGGTGATAGAGGACGACAATACCCGGACTGACCCCGGCGGGTGCAGGGCTCGCTGCCAGCAGCTTGCCCAGCTGTATCCGGGCACTGCGTCTAGGTTCTGGAGCAGGGTCTTCCCGGTGCCTCTGGTGCAGGAATTCAATCTCCTCCAGCTTGCTGAGAGCAGCACTGCGCACTCCCGCATCCTCGTCCTCGGCGGCTAGGCGCATCAGGAGTGTCCGCCCCTCCTCCTCGGCGGACTGTATTTTCAAGACAGCGGCTTGGCGCTTCTTAGGGGAGGGATCTTCCCAGTCTGGATGACCTCGTTTGAGAAGCACTGTAGGGTAGAATGACAGCAAGGATGCAGAGCGTGTCTCGGCGACGAGACTGATAGGAGCATTCTAACATTTACCACATAGACTCTTGGCAGGAATACCCGCTATGAAGGATGAGCCGACACAGAATGTAGATAATTTGTACCGTAGCTGGCTGAAGCATTGCGGCCACAGCGCGCGCGCGGGCCAGCAGCGCATGATGGAGGAGGTGAGTGCCACTTGCGCTGCCGCCGGAAGGGAGGGCACCGAGCGTCCTCTGCTCGCCGTGGAAGCGCCGCCGGGCACCGGCAAGACCATCGCTTACCTGAGCGCGGCTATTCCCGGCGCCCGGGCACTGGGCCGGAAGTTGCTGATATCCACCTCCACCGTCGCCCTGCAGGAACAGCTGGTGCACGAGGATATTCCCCAGCTGCAAAAGGCCAGCACACATAAATTTAATTTTGCCCTGGCCAAGGGCCGGGAGCGCTATCTCTGCCGTCTGCGGCTAGCGCAGACTCTGGATGACTCGCGAGGACCCCAGCAGGAAGGCCTATACCCAGATGAAACCGCTTCCGACAAGGTGACATCCGCTGAAAGAGAGACCTATCGGCAGATGGCCGCGGATGTGCAGCACGGCGTTTGGAATGGGGATAAGGATGCCTGGGGCGCAGCCGTGGGGAAAAGCACATGGCGGCGTGTCACCGCCAGCGCCAGGCAATGTTCTGGGCGCAGCTGTGTTCACCATCGCAACTGCTGTTTTTATGAAGCGCGTCACCGCCTTTATGCAGAGGATGTCATCTGCATCGTTGCCAACCATGACTTGGTGCTGTCTGATCTTCTGCTGGCGGACGGAGCGGTGCTGCCGAAGCCGGAGGAGACGATCTATATCTTTGACGAAGCGCATCACTTAGGAGACAAGGCGATATATCGTTTTGCCCGGAAGCAAGAGGCCGGTTCTGGGCGCACTTGGCTGGAGCACTGTGAAAAAAAATTGCAACAGCTGGCAAAGCATCTCGCTGACATGGGATCAAGCCGCGCTGCTTCAGCACCCGCTGCGGAGCTGTTTTCGGGCCTGCGTGAGCACAATGAAAATCTTTTCAAGGAGTTGGTAGACATTGCTGAAAGTAATAGAACAGCACAGTCCGACAATAAGCCTTATTACGATTATGTCTTCCGCTCCGATGAGGTGCATTTCTTACGCGAGATGGCAGAGCTGGCCGCTGATGGTTTTGAGGAACTGGCTGGCGTAATCACGCAGATGCGTGAGCCCTTGGCCAAGATCCTGCAGGAAACTGCCGAAGATGCCACCAAGCAGCAGAATGAGGAAATGCCAAAAAAGCAAACGCTGGCGGAGCACTGGCTGCCGGTGCTGGGGGATTTTGCGGCGCAGGCAGAGGGCTGGCAGCACCTATGGCTGGATTACGCCAAACAAAGCCCGGTGGATGAGGCACCTACAGCCCGGTGGGTGACTGTGAAAAAGACTGGGGAAGACGCCGATCTGTCCATTGCGACAAGTCCGGTGCAGGGAGCAGAAATCCTGGAAGAAGCTCTGTGGAATCGCTGCGCGGGTGCCGTGCTGACCTCCGCCACTCTCTCTGTAGCGGGTAATTTCAGTCGCCTGATGCAGCACACCGGCCTGCCCGAGCATGCTCGCACTGCCGTTATAGAACATGCCTTTGACTATCCCCGAGCCGCCGTCTTAGGCGTGCCCAGGCAAGGTTTTGACCCCCGCAATGCAGCTGCCCACACTGAGGCGGTAACCGAGTACCTGTCGGAGCATCTTCCCGCACAGCTGAAAAGCGGCACTGGAGCGTTGGTGCTCTTTGCCTCCCGCTGGCAGATGCAGGATGTGCACAGTTCTCTTCCGGCTGCGCTGCAGAACAGGATCTTGGTACAGGACGACTGGCAGCGGCAGGATCTTCTGCGTCGGCACGAAGAGCACGTACGGAAGAGACAGGGCAGCGTAATCTTTGGCTTGGCCAGCTTTGCTGAAGGAGTAGACCTCCCGGGGGCGCTGTGCTCACTAGTGGTGATTGCCAGGCTGCCCTTTGCCGCTCCCGACCCGGTCAGCAGGACCCTGGATGAATGGATTAAGTCCCAAGGGGGCAACTCCTTCTTTGACATTTCCGTTCCGGATACTGCCCTCCGGCTGGTGCAGGCCTGCGGTCGGCTGCTGCGCTCCGAAAAAGATACCGGCCGCATCGTGCTGCTGGATTCTCGCGTACTGAGCGAGCGCTACGGTCGACTGATGCTTTCGGCGTTGCCGCCTTTTCGGCGGGAGGAATTTTGAACAAGAACGCTGTCCTAGGCTCAATCGTCAATGCGGGTTGAATTAAATTTTTGCCAGAGGAATACCAGAGGAATATTTGACTGAGATCTTTATAGCATCCTTAGCGATCCCAAAAATTGCTGAATGCGCTTGCGCAGTTTTTCTTCATCCTTGATTTCACACTCCCAGATAACCAATGTTTTCCAGTCCTCGCCCTTGAGGGAGGTTTGTACTTCTTGGTCCCTGATTTGATTGCGCTCAAATTTAGGCTTCCAATATTCCTGATTTGATTTTGGTGTGGTGGCGTACTTGCAGCCGGGATGCCGATGCCAGAAACAGCCGTGTACGAAAATTGCTTTTCTGCGTGCCGAAAAAACCAAGTCCGGATTGCCGGGCAGGCGACTGTAATGGATGCGATACCTGTATCCCATGCCGAACACCAATTGTCGCACCAGCATCTCGGGCTTGGTGTTCTTTGAGCGAATACGGCGCATATTTTCGCTTCTGTTCATAGCCATGCCTTGCGTATCCCATGTTTTGTCCTACCACCAATACTTGCCGAAGTTTTTCGGGTTGGCCCAGAAATCCGGATTATTCCAAGTGCGGACATGATTGTAGCGGTCTATGTCGTAGGTATAAACCGTGATGCTCGGACCATCTTTCCGGCTGAAGTGCTGCTTGCGGTGCATTCCCAAGGCATAGAAGTCTGTCGCTTTCCAGACCGGGTTGTCTGTTGCCGACACAGCGACCCAGAGATGCCCCGAGTGCAGATTTTGCAATCGCCCCAAGAAGTGCTGGCCCTCTGCCCAGGACATATGCTCCAGCTGGTCGGCGGTGACCACCATATCAAAGCGAGGCAGGCCTTTTAGTGCAGCCGTGCTGTCCTTCCTGCGGAGCTGTTGCAGCTGGCAGTTTGCGACCTCGCAGTATTCCTCTACCGCTGGCACTGGTCCCCAGCTGCAGCAGAGGAGGGAGGCGGGCTGTCGCTCTTTGAGACAGCTGACCAGGTATGCCCCAGGGCTGTCTTCCGTTGTTTCCATCTCGCAGCTGCTCTCTTCTCAGCGTATGACAGCCGGATGAGGCTCTCTGGGGTTCCCAAGCATCGGACGGTGGGAAGGAGGCTGTCGGCCGTTGATATCCTTGATGCCGTATTCTTCCGCCAATTCTGCGCCTACCAAGGTACGCCCGGACTTCCCCATCAGGGCTGAATCCCGGTACAGGGCGGCGATCACACGTCCGGTGAACTGCGGTGTTTCCGCGGTGGGAATGAGATCATCGTACTGGCCCGGTTTCTCTTGGAATGCCCTCTCGGTGCGCTCGGTGAGCAGCAGGCCCATCCAGATTGAAATAGCCGCCACTCCATGCTCCCGCAGCTCCACTGCCATGTCGGCGGCAAATTTGTCCAGCCCAACTTTCTGCGCACCGTAAGCGGGGCCGTGCATGTAGCAGCTGCCGCCGAAGGAGGAGGTGAATACTAGCAGTCCCCGCTGTTTTGCCACCATCAAGGGGGCCGCGTAGTAGCTGGCTACATAGGCCGAGCGCAGTCCGACATCCAGGATATTCACCAGTGCAAGGGATTTTTCCCAGAAACCGCCGGGCTCTATCAGCTGATCATGAATGGCAGTGGCATTGTTGACCAGGATGTCAAGCCGCCCCCCCTGTTCTGCCGCCACCTGCTCAAACAGGGCTTTTACCGCCTGATCATCACCGTGGTCGCAGAGCACGGGAATACCGCAGCCCCCCGCGGCGCTAACCTGCTCCGCGGTGGCAGAAACCGTTCCGGGCAGGGGTGCGTCGCCCTCTTTGGCACTGCGACCGGTGACGTACACGGTGGCGCCGGCGGTACCCAGTGCGAGTGCGATCCCTTTGCCTGCGCCGCGACTGGCGCCGGTGACCACGGCCACGCAGCCGTTCAGTATTTTGCTATTTTCTTGCATGAGGGACTCCTCGTTTATGCGGGACTTCAGGGTTGCAGCGAAAAACTTTCCAAGGGAATATAGCGCGGTCCCTCCGGGCGCAGCTGGCTTTCAAACAGCACTAGTTTAGAAACCCGCAGGGCCGGGGCGGGGGCGGCACCGTTTATTCCCATGAAAGCTGTTGTGTAATCCTGCTGTTTGCGCCGGTTTCGTCGCAATTTTTGCTCTCTGCTTTTTTGCAGTCTTCCCAAGGTGATATGCCCTCGGAAACGCCGTCGCTCAACCTGCAGTCCAGACCGGTGCGCTGCCCGTCGCAAAGCGCTGATGAGTCCCGATAATGCCGGTATCCGCTCGGTCAGCACCGCCAGCGCCTCTGGCCGCTCAATCCCCGGGAACAGAGCGGTTTCCCGCAGCGGTGCGTCAAAGGTGCGCCGTGCGCCGAGAGCGGCTGGAATGTGCCGTACCAGCCTATCGGCCAGGGCCGGGCTGATGTTTCCCAGGAAGTGCAGCGTCAGGTGCAGGTTTTCCTGTGCCGTCCAGCGCACGGGCATGTCTGCCAGCACCGTCTGCAGACGCACTATCTCCCGGTCTAGGAACTGCTGGCAGGGCTCATCCGGCAGTGCTGCAAGAAAACTGCGCATCGTCTGTTCTCACTAGAATATTCTGCCCGTCTTTCACCCGCGCCATGTAGAAATCTCCACGGCATCCGGCACGCTGTCGTCGTATTCCAAGGTGGCCTCGTGGTGCAGCGAATCATAGCGGCCCGAATCCCGTACATGGGCAAAGTAACTAGAGGCATCAAACAGCCCCACATTGTCCGCTACTACGATACTGCCCGCTCGCAACAGCCCATGCTCTTCAATGTGCTTGAGGTCGGGCAGGTAGCAATCTTTCCAGTGATCCAGCAGTACCAGGTCAAAGGCCCCCTGCAATGCAGGGATCAGCCTTGCCGCCTCACCGAGGCGGATCTCCACCTGATCTGCGAGCCCCGCATGTGCCACCACCTTCCGGGCCACCGCTGCATATTTGGAGGATTTTTCCAGGGAGATCAGCTTGCCCTCAGGAGGTAGCAGGCGGGCAATGCGCACTGCCGAATAGCCGCAATAGGCTCCCAGTTCCAAGGCTCGGTGCGCATTGCTGTCACGGACTGCCTGATCTAGGAGAAGCCCCTTCTGGTCGCCGATATTCATCAGGAAATGCTTCTCTCTGCCGAATCTGTCCAATGCATCCAGCACCGTCTGCGGGTCGTCGGCGACAGACTGCTGCAGCACCCAGTCCAGTGCCTGCTGCTCCCGGCTGCTGCCCCCGCCCAGCTGTGTTAGGCGCACTCGAAGGGCATCCAATCCGTAGCGGAACGCCAAGGGGAGCAGGCGCGAGGGGGGTATGCGAATCTTGGGCACAACAATTGCTGATAATGGCAAGTCATCTATACTTTACCTGACAACGGCTTTTGTTTTTTAAGCTTACAGGCAGAGGGCTATTCTATGAACCATCGGGCGTCGGATGTGCGTATTCATGACCTTGCAAAACCGGAGTTGCCGCCACCTGTAAAAGAGATGATGGATGCGGTGCGTGCGTCCCCTCCCGAGTTCCGGGAGAGTGCCGTTCTAGGTGCGGCAGTGGAGCAGACGGGTCTTAGCGATTTCGGGCCGGAGGACTTTCGCGAGCGCCTGGGGATAGTGCTGGAAGCAATGCGGGCAGATACGGACCTGCACCCCTTCGGCATCCTCACCAACTTCAACATACTGGTGCGCTATGCGGTGAACCGGCTGCGTGTGGAGGATGCCTACCGGCGTCATCCGGAGATTGAAGAGGTAGAAATTCGCCGTCCCATCATCATCGCCGGCTTGCCCCGCAGCGGCACCACCCACATGCTGAATCTGATTTCCAGCGACAAGGGATTGCGCTCGCTGCCCTACTGGGAAAGCTTAGAACCGCTGCCGGTGCCTGGAGAGGAGCCGAGTGCAGACGGCGAAGATCCCCGGGTCCGCCGCTGCCGGGAGGGGCTGGAGATGCAGGACCAGATCATGCCGTATTTCAAGAGCATGCATGAGATGACTGCAGAGCATACTCATGAGGAGATTGAACTGGCCGGTTTTGATTTCTCCACCATGCTGTTTGAAAACTACGCCATCGTACCGGCTTGGCGAGATTATTTCCTTGCACACGACCAGCGCGCCACCTACCGCTACATCAAGCGGGTGCTAAAGCTCCTGCAATGGCAGCGGGGCCCCGAGCGCTGGATCCTGAAATCACCCCAGCACATGGAGCAGCTGGGAGCCCTCGTGGATACTTTCCCCGATGCCACTTTTGTGCTTCCTCACCGAGACCCCCTGGCAATCCTGCTGTCCCTTGGCACCATGCTCAGCTATACGGCGCGCATGAGCCGCGAGCCGGTGCGCCCGGCGCATATCACCGCCTACTGGCAGGACCGCCTGGCCCGCATGCTGAAAGCTTGTGTGCGAGACCACCACCTCCTGCCGAAGGAGCGCACCTTGGATGTGAAATTTGATGATTTCATGGCCGACGACATCGCCACGGTGGCGCATATCTACCGCCTTGCCGACCGCAAAATGACCTCGGAAATTCGCGCTTCCATGCGGGAATACATGAAGCGTCATCCGCGCGGCCGCTTCGGTCATGTCATCTACGATATGGATGAACTGGGTATCAACCGTGACGAGGCACGGGAGGTCTACCGTTTTTATGTGGAGTGCTTCGGTGTGCGGGAGGAGTTCTGAGGGGCGGTGGACCGGATGCATAGGGCGAGCTGGCGACGCCGGCAGGTGTGTCGCACTGCCTTGGCGGCGGGCGCGTTTCTCAGCACCGGCATCTTGCGAGGGGCGCCGGCGAGGGGCGAAGTGATCCCCAATGCCATGCAGTTGACAGGCCAGAACAGCAGCCATGTGCTGCTCTCTCCCCTGCCGAAAGGTCTCACTGCGCCCCTGCATCCTACCGCGGCGGCGGCTTTTCTCAAACTGCGGGACGATGCCCGGCACTCGGGCCTGGATCTTTGCGTGCTGAGCGGCTTTCGCTCCTTCGCAGCACAGGCCCGCATCTGGAACAGCAAAGCGACGGGCCGGCGCCCGGTGCTGGATGAGCATGAGCGACCTGTGAACATGGCGGCGCTGGCACCCCGGGAGCGGGTATTCTCTATCCTGCGCTGGTCGGCGCTGCCCGGTGCTTCTCGCCATCACTGGGGCACAGAGGCGGATGTCTACGATCGGGCAGCGGGCGGCCCAGGCTATCAGGTTATGCTGAGCGGCAAGGAGGCGGAAACGGTGTTTGCCGACCTGCATCGCTGGCTGGACGAGCGTATTGAGAAAGGGCGGGCACACGGCTTTTATCGGCCCTACACGGGTGCCGGCGGCATCGGCAGCGAGCCTTGGCACCTGAGCTACCAGCCCTTGGCAGAAGAGTGTGCCAAGCTGTTCAGTCCGGCGATTCTCCGCAGTGCGCTGGCAGCATCAGATATTGCGCTGCGGCAGACGGTGTTGCAGCATCTCAATGCAATCTATAAGCGTTTTGTGTCACCCTATGTGCAGGCATAAAGAGAGACTGCTCCATGGGCAATGACAGCGGGGAACCGTGCTTGCATCGCCGGGTTTTTTTAAAATCAGGCTGGGTTTCAACCGGTCAGCGTCTCTCGGTAGCCGCTGGGGAGGTGCTGCGATGTTGCAGTACAGCCTGCGGCTATTTAGTATGGGGTCCTGAGTTCTGATCTGATAGAAGGAAATACCCATGAGTAATAACAGCAGAAAGCAAGGCTTGCGTCGCCGGGAGCTGGTCCGTGGGGCAGCGGCGGGCACCGTGGCCGCAGTGGGTGGTGCGGGCCTCGTCGCCTGTAGCGGCGGTACCGAAGAATCTATACGGTGGCATCGGGAAGTGGACGTGGTGGTCCTCGGCTCTGGCACTGGCCTGGTGGGAGCCCTGACCGCCCGCCTTCAGGGGCTTTCGACACTGGTGCTGGAGAAGCAGCCTTCGCCGGGGGGCAATACGGCTCTTTCCGGCGGGGTCGTTTGGCTTCCCAATAACCACCTGATGCAGAAGGAGGGTATCTCCGATCCTCGGGAGGGGGCTCTTGCCTACCTGCGCCGCAACGCCCAGGGCCAAGGGGAGGAGAACCTAATTGCGGCGTTTATAGATCACGGTCCCGCCATGCTGCGTCTCGTGGAAGAGAGTACGCCCCTGCGCTTTCGCATATCCCGCATTCTCGGCAAGGTATCGGATTACCACCCGGAATGGCCCGGCACCGTGGTGCGCGGGCGCAGTGTTGAACCCGCTGTGGATGGAGCCTTTCTGCTGGGCGGGCACTTGGTGCAGGGTCTGCTGGTAGGGGCGGAGCAGGCGGGCGTTGAAATACTGCTGGCAACCCCGGCGAAGCGTCTGCTGGCCCGGCACATGCCAGACGGCACCGTAGAAGTGCTGGGTGTGCGCGCCGAGCGTGACGGGAGTGTTTTTAATGTGCGTGCCCGTCGCGGTGTGCTGCTGGCTACCGGGGGATTTGAACATGACCTGGAGCTGAAGCGTCACTTCCTGCGTGGTCCCTCTCCCTACACCTTGGGAGCGAAGGGCAATACCGGGGATGGCCTGCGCATGGCGATGGCGGTGGGTGCCGACCTGCGCAACCTAAACGAAGTGTGGTCTCTGACTGTGTATAAGCGCGAAGGTGAGCTCGCCGCGATCGGTCAGGGAGCTGTCAGCCTGAATGCGCAGATTGAAAAGCGCAATGCGGGGGGCATTGCCGTCAACCGCTATGGCGAGCGTTTTTCCAATGAGGGGGCAGACTATGATTCCACTTGGCGCTCCTACTTGGCAGGGGAGAACTGGGGTGATCTCCGCTATCGCAACCTGCCTGCCTTTCAAATTTATGACAACAGCGTCCGTAGAAATGCCACGATCGGAGGCGCCAAAGCGGATCAGCCCCTGCCGGACTGGGTGGCGCAGGCAAATACCTTGGCTGAACTCGCCAAGCGCCTCGGCGTTGACGAAGCGGGGCTTTTGCAAACTGTAGAAAACTTTAACCGCTATGCGCGGGAAGGACAGGACCCGGTGTTTCATCGGGGGGAAAGCATTTATGACCGTTTCGGCGAGAAGAGCCCGGCGATCCACTTAGGACCGGTGGAGGAGCCGCCCTTTTACGGTGCAGAGGTGGTGCCGGGGGATACCGGTACCTGTGGAGGTCCCCGGGTGAACGAGAACGCCCAGGTGCTAAACCCCTTCGGCCAGGTAATTCGGCGCCTGTATGCCTCCGGCAACTGCTCGGGAGTGGGCGGGCCGGGAGCCGGTTACGGCGGCGGCGGCGGCACCATCGGTCCAGCCATGACCTTCGCCTATATCGCTGGCCGCCATGTGGGTATACTCAAGTCGTAGTCCACTTATTTTGCAGAATTTAGGAGGTCATCCATGGCTAATTCAATCGGACCTATTCTTAACGCCGACGAACTTTTCATTCACCAGGTTACCGAGACATTTGCTTCGCCAAGGAGCAGCGATCCCTCTTGGACCGAAAAGGTCTGCGCCATGGCCATGGCCCGGGACGGCAGCGTGCAGATCGGTTTCGGACTCGGCAAGTATGCCAATCGCAACGTGATGGATGGCTACGGTGCCTTGAGCCAGGGGCAGGAGCAGATCACTGTGCGCGCCAGCCGTGCCCTGTCCACGGACCCGGAGCGCACGGTGGTCGCGCCGCTGTATTACGAAGTGGTGAAGCCGCTGCAGTCCATTCGCTTTCGCTTAGAGCCCAACGACTGCCAGCCCATCGCTTTTGATTGGCTGTTTGAGGCAGCGCTGCCGGTTTTTCCGGAGGAGCGCACCCATGTCCGTCAGCAGTACCGCCACGCTGCGGATCTGGTACGCTATCATCAGATCGGCACCGCCTCTGGGTGGATTGAAGTAGACGGCAAACGCATTGAAATGACCGCGCAAGACTGGGTTTCAACTAGGGACCATTCCTGGGGAGTGCGCTACGATGTAGGGGTGCCCCCCGCCGATGTAGAGCCGGGTCTCGGCATTCCCTCCGGGGCCTCTTTCATGATGATGTGGTGCCCGGTGCTGATGGAGCGCAAGGACGGCACCCGCTATGGTTTGCACCTGCATTTCACTTGGATAAGGATGAAAGGCTTTGAACAGAAAATGGTGACTGCCCGCGTGGAGCACTCAGATGGCGGGGAGGAAATCATTGCAGAGATTGTGCCGGAGCTCCGTTTTCATCCGGATAATCGTCGCCTGCTGGGGGGGCGTCTGCTCTGCACCATGGCTGATGGCAGCGAGCGGCCGCTGGACATTGAAGTGCTGGGGGACACTGGCGTGCATTTGGGGGCGGGGCTGTACTTTGGCTTTGACGGTCACCACCACGGCGAATGGCGCGGCGAAAATCATGTGGATGGTGAACGCATTCCCAACTGCACCGCACCGGAGCAGGCTCGCCGTCTGCACCAGATTCGGGACACGGTCATCCGAGTAACGGATAAAATGGGGGAGGGTGTGGGCTGGGGTAACTGTCAGCCCATCGCCTCCGGCCCTTGGCCGGAGCTGGGGTTGAACAGCGAAGACTGGATGTAGGCGCTGACGACTGGAACCGAGGTCAATACAGAGGAGATACCGCGATGTCATTCACTATCAATCCGCTAAGCCCCCATCCCGGGGCGGAAATACGGGGGCTGAACCTCAGTCAGCCACCGGACGATAAAACTCGCCAGGCGCTGTACGAAGCGTGGCTTGAGCATGGTTTGCTGCTCTTTCGGGGGCAGCCCATCAGCCCGGAGGCGCAGCTCGCCATCAGCCGTTGTTTCGGCGAATTGGAGCTGCATCCCTTAGTTGCGATTCGCTCCAAGGAATATCCTGAGCTGATCCAGCTGGACAGCCGGGACCGAGTGCGCAATCCAGTCGCCTACTACGACGACACCGCCGTGGTCGGCAGACTGCAGTGGCACAAGGATTTAATTTATACGGCAAAGCCAAATCGGGGCGCACTGCTGAAGGCCGTGGATATTCCGCCAGTTGGCGGTGAAACGGGCTTTGCAAACTTGGCATGGGCCTATGAAGAACTGAGTGCTGAGATGAGGGGGAAAATTGAAGGGCTGGAAGTGGTGTATCGCTTTGATGTGGATATGCGGAATATGCGTTTTGGCATGTTTGAAGAGTACCGGCCAGGCCCGGACAGCCCGGAGAAACCCGAGGATGTGAATTTCCCCCATTTCCCAGATGCCATCTATCCGCTGGTGCTGAAGCACCCGGAAACCGGGCGGAAGATTCTCAATGTCTCGCCTCTCTTCCTGCATCATGTTCTCGGTATGGAGAACGACGAGGGGGATGCCATTCTGCAGGAACTGGTGGAGCATGTCGTACAGCCGGATTTTGCCTATCTGCACACCTGGCAGCTAGAAGATATGATCCTCTGGGACAACTGGAGCTACATGCACTGCGCCCGGGGGCATGCGCCGGAACTGGAGCGCATGATCCACCGTACTACCATCAAGGGGAATACAGAATTAGGCCGCGTTGCCTCATAGTCAGAGGCCAAGCTCTGCTTTTCCGAGGGCAAGCCGTTCATTGATATAAAGTCTATAAGGTTTATTGAAACCGGGCGAGTACAATGGCAGCCTGCGCAGAAGTCTTTAATTTTTCTTTTTGTTGCATGTGATGAGTACAATCAGCGAGCAGTTAAAACACTTAGCACCCAATCCGGGGCGTCGGCCGCTGTTGCCCGAGCTGTCTCCGCAGGCGGAAGTTGCGCTGCTGGCCCGGGTTCTGTTTCGCGAGGGATACGACGATCATATCGCCGGGCATATTACCTATCGCCAGCCGGATGACACCATGCTGGTGAACCCTTGGGAACTGGCTTGGGACGAATTAACTGCCTCCGACATCATTCGGGTTGATCTCAATACAGGCAAGGTGGTGGAGGGGGAGTGGAATGTCACTCCTGCAATCGGCCTTCATATCGAAGTGCACAATCACCGCCCGGATGTGCAGGTCATCATTCACAATCACTCGCGGTATGGCTCCATCTGGGCAGCGGCGCACCGGGTGCCGCAAATTTACGACCAGACCTCTGCGCAAGTGGACGGTCCGCTGACCCTGTACGATGAATACGCAGGCACTGTCAATGGGGAAGTGGAGGCGAAGAGTGCCGTGGAAGCCTTGGGCGAGCACAAATGGGCGCTGCTGGCTAACCACGGCGTGTTTCTGGTAGCACGGGATATCCGTCAGGCGCACTTGCGAGCGGTCACCTTGGAATGGCGCTGTCGCGTAGCATGGCAGGTGGAGGCCTTGGGGGGCGGCAAGCCCCTGGACGACAAAGTGGCCACCGACTTCGGTGCGATGGTGGATACCAACGGCTTCCCCTTTTTGTGGGAGGCCATGGCCCGCCGCGAAATACGCCTTAACCCGGAGCTATTGCGCTGAGTTTCTAAAGCGCTATTCACCCCCAATCTGCAACCCCGCCTCTCGCATCATCTGTGCGGTCTCGTACAGGGGCAGACCCATGATCCCAGTGTGGCTGCCTTCTATGCGGCGAATAAAGGCGGCGGCCGGACCCTGAATGCCGTAAGAGCCAGACTTGTCTCCGTACTCGCCGGTGTCTAAGTAGCGAGCTAGGGATTGCTCCGGAATAGGGCCGAACCGAACACGACTGACATGCAGAAGAGACAGGGACTTGCCTGCTGTCACCAGGCATACCCCGGTCAGCACTTCGTGCCAGCTGTCGGCTAGCTGCAGCAGCATATCGGCGGCATCTTCCCGGTCCTTCGGTTTGCCGAACATCGTTCCTTCCCAGACCACGACGGTGTCTGCGCCCAGCACTGGGGCACCTTCGCTCTTTTTAAATACGGTGTGCGCTTTCTCCTTTGCCATGCGCACTGCGTAGTCTTGGTGTTTTTCACCAGGGCGGCTCCACTCATCAATGGCAGCGGGGCGCACTGTGAAGGGCATGCCCAGCATTTCCAGTAACTTCGCCCGCCGGGGCGATGCAGAAGCCAAGATAAATTGAACCATATTGAATACCGGGCGGGCAGGCCAAGGTGCTGGGATAAATCTATTGCTCTTTCGGTGCTGTATACGCTGCTTGTGGCTGTAGGGCCACGATGTCGCAATGGTGCCTCATTTTAGATTTATGTGGCTGCATTTCCCCATGCATCCCATCCCTGCACCTGCTTCCTGGCGAAAAGCTCAATTTTTCTCTGCCGAGGAAACATCTTTGTAATTCTGTCGCGGACTTCATCTGGCTTGGCAGAATGAGCGCCCCGTTCCTCCTCTACCAGCTGTCGTACACTGCGGTTGCCTCGGGGACTGGGGATTTTTCCTCGTTTGAGCACGAGACAGAATTCACACTGCGACACGGTGTAATATCCTGGATTGGTCCTCAGCTTGTTCCATACAAAAGCAACCGTGGCCCATTGAAACCCCCAGGCTTTGCCCAAGTCAATAGCTTGGTCTAGGTGAGGAGAGGTTGCCCAAAGGAAAAGAAGGCAATCCTTGGCGCAGATTTCATGTATTGGCCATTTCATCATCTCAGGGGTGGTCACAGTTCCATAGTGGCGCATTGCTCCCCCTGTATCAGGGCCTCCTTTGCCGGCATGCTGCAGCTGTCCTTTGTAATCCCAAGGAGGGTCTGCGTAAAGGATTTCGTATTTCTTCTTTGGCAGAGCTATTTTCATAGCGGCGGGATTCCTGCCTGGAAACCCCTTATATGCCTTCGTACATTCCCAGCGAATGCATGTACTGGGTATCCATAGACTCCCAGATTTCGGTAATCTTGCCGCCCTTGACCCGGAAGCGGAACATGTATTCATTGCGGTAATCCTTGTCTTGGCCGGTGGTGCCGGTCATGGTGAAATGGGCAAAAGCGCTGTCTCCTTCCACTGTGATCTGGTGAGGGGTGATTTTCAGGCTTCCTTCCTTGAACATAGGCATACCCCGGGCCAGCATCTGCAAGACCTTATCCCGCCCTCGGAACTCGCTGCCGAAGGTATGTGCCGGGGGCAGGTGCCACACGATATCGTCGCTCAGAGAGTCCAGAAAGTTGCCTTCCCCTTCGCCATTCATGACGGCAAAGTAGTTTTCAATAGTCTGTCGGGTGTTGCTCATCAGTTTTCTCCCATCGCTTGCCGAATGCTCTGTTGAATAGTTGCCGCCGCCGCCGCCGGGTCTGCCGCATCCCGGATCGGTCGCCCGACCACGATGTAGTCCGCCCCGTTCTGGAAGGCGGTCTGCACGTCCACCACTCGTTTCTGGTCATCCTGATTATCCACCGGGCGGATGCCCGGGGTGATGATCAGGAAACCAGTGTCCGAGGATTTGCGCAATGCGGCAGCCTCTAAGCCAGAGGATACCACGCCTTCGCAGCCGATTTCCAAGGCGCGCTTTGCCCGGGACAGCACCAGCTCATGCACATCGCAGGAAAAGCCCAGCGCCGCCAAGTCGCCCCGGTCCAAACTGGTCAAGGCGGTGACGGCGAGAATGCCAGTATCTTGTTTTTCTTGTACGGCTGCCGCCAGCATGGCATCGTTGCCGTGCACGGTCAGGAAGCGGATGCCCCGTCCTTGCAGTTGCCGCACTGCTCGGCCCACCGTCGCCGGCACGTCAAAGAACTTGAGATCTAGGAAAACTTGGCGTTTGCGGGCCTGCAGCCAATCCACTAGTGCGTGGCCTTCGCTAGACAAAAAAAGCTCCAGCCCGACCTTGTAGAAATGCACCGTATCACCCAGCTGCTCCACATGGGCGCGTGCTATCGCCGCATCCGGCAGATCCAAGGCGTGGATCAAACGCTCTGCAACAGGGATCGCCAAAGGAGGAAGATGCTCAGTCGGAAGAGGCCTGCTTGCTATCCCCTTCTTCTTTCTCAGGGTTTAGCCATGCGCAGACCTCGTACTTGACTACTCTGACAGAGATGCCTTCTTTCTTGAGTTCATCTTTGCGTTCATTCCATTCCTTCCAGAAATCTTCTGTCGGCTCTCCGGTGTACAGAAGCCGCTCGCCCCGGCGGGTTTCGACCTTGCCCTTGTCTTCCAAAGTTATGCCGCACTGCTCGCGCAGGAAGTCTAGTATTTTCATTTTTAATTACCAAGAAAAGTTGATAAAGCTTTTGCCTTCGCTTTCAATGTGCGGCTTGCCGATTCGGTTCGCCCACATCACAGAACGGATGGCGATACCATGACGATTCCTTAACGTGCTTGTGAGCTATTTTACCGTAGTCAGGAGACTTCTCCCTTTGGCTTTGGTTTTTTGCCTTTGCGGCTGCTTGTTTCACGACTTGCTGCTAAAAGATTATTTCCAGTTCAGCGCTCCGCCGGTCTGGTAATCGGTGACGCGTGTTTCAAAGAAATTCTTCTCTTTGCGAAGATCCATGATTTCGCTCATCCAGGGGAAAGGGTTCTGTGCGACATTGAATTGCTTCGGCAGACCTAGCTGGGCAAAGCGACGATCAGCGATGAAGTGCAGGTATTCCTCCATCATGAGGGCATTCATGCCGAGCACTCCCCGGGGCATGGTGTCCTGAGCGTATTCCACTTCCAGCTCGGTGCCCTGCAGGATCATATCCACGCATTCTTGCTTGAAATCATCGTTCCACAGGCTGGGATTTTCCAGCTTGATCTGGTTGATAACATCAATGCCAAAGTTAAGGTGCATGGATTCATCGCGCAGTATGTACTGAAACTGCTCGGCAGTGCCGGTCATCTTGTTGCGACGGCCCATAGACAGGATCTGCGTGAACCCGCAGTAAAAGAAAATACCCTCCATCACTGCATAAAAGGCCACTAGGTTGCGAAGCAGCTGCTGGTCTGCCTCCAGGGTGCCTGTACGAAAGCCCGGGTCGTTCAGGTCTCGGGTGTACTGGATGGCCCAAGCGGCCTTGCGGGCCACCGAGGGGACCTCCCGATACATGTTGAACAGCTCGCCTTCGTCCATGCCAATTGATTCAATGCAGTACTGGTAAGCGTGCGTATGTATCGCCTCTTCAAAGGCTTGACGCAGCAGATACTGGCGGCACTCCGGGTTGGTGATATGGCGATAAATGGCCAGCACCAGGTTGTTGGCTACCAGGGAGTCGGCGGTAGAGAAAAAGCCCAGGCTGCGTGCCACGATGGTGCGCTCGTCCGCTGTCAGGCCGTCGGTGCTTTTCCACAGGGCCACATCGGCGTTCATGTTGATTTCCTGAGGCATCCAGTGGTTGGCGCAGCCATCTAGATATTTTTTCCAAGCCCAGTCGTACTTGAAGGGCACTAGCTGGTTGAGGTCTGCACGGCAGTTGATCATCCTCTTGTCGTCTACTTCCACCCGGGCAGCGCCCATCTCAAGTTCGTGCAGCCCCGGTGCCGGATCCAAGTTTTCTACCACTTGGCGGGCACGGTCAATAGCGGTTTCCGCCTGAGTTGCAGATTGCTGTTCCGATGCAGCCTGTACTTGGGCAGGAGCTGCCTCGGCAGGTGCGGGCTGCGGTGTCGGAGGATACGACTGCCGGGATGGGGTGGCGGCCGATTGTGGGGTTGCCGGGGTTGTCGGCATTACCTGCGCCAAGTCCGTTCCCGGAGTATCGTGGTAGTTGTTCCAGTTCAGTGAAGTCGTCATTTTGTTTCCCCCTGTTCGTCGCCGTCAGTGTTGCTACTGGCATGCCTCGCAATCCGAGTCATCAACCTTGCAAGCGCTGGGAGGTTTTGCAGGCATAGGACTATTGCTCGGCTGTCCAGCGTCAACAGCGTTTAGAACCCCAGTATCCACGGTTGATTTCTCGGTGCCGGTGGCGCCGAGGGTGCGCAGATAGTAGGTGGTTTTCAGTCCGCGCAGCCAAGCCATGCGGTAGGCCACATCCAGCTTGCGACCATCGGGACTGTCTATGTAGATGTTCAGGGACTGGGCTTGGTCAATCCACTTCTGACGTCGGCTCGCAGCCTCCACGATCCACTGGGGCTCTACTTCAAAGGCCGTTGCGTACAGAGCCTTGAGATCTTCCGGAATCCGGTCTATCTGGCGCACACTCCCGTCGTAGTACTTGAGATCGTTGACCATAACCGTATCCCACAAGTCCATAGACTTCAGGTCCTGCACCAGATAGGGATTGATGACAGTAAACTCGCCGGAGAGATTGGACTTTACATACAGGTTCTGGAAGGTGGGCTCAATAGAGGGCGAGACACCGACGATGTTGGCGATGGTGGCGGTGGGCGCGATGGCCATCACATTGGAGTTGCGCATGCCGCGGCTCTTGACCTGCTCCCGAAGGGTATCCCAGTCCAAGTTGCGGCTGGTATCCACTTGCAGGTATTCATCGCCGCGGTATTCACGCAGCAGCTCCAGCGAGTCCAGCGGCAGTATGCCTTGGCTCCACAGGGAGCCCGGGAAAGTTTTGTAGGCACCGCGCTCCTCGGCGAGCAGGGTGGAAGCTTCAATGGCGTAGTAGCTGATGGCCTCCATGGAGCGATCGGCGAATTCAACCGCCTGTTCAGAGGCGTAGGGAATGCGCAGATTGAATAGCGCATCTTGAAAGCCCATCAGACCGAGACCGACAGGACGGTGCCGCAGGTTGGAGGTCTTCGCCTGGGGCACCGAGTAGTAATTGATGTCAATCACGTTGTCCAGCATGCGCATCGCCATGCGCACGGTGCGAGCCAGCTTTGCCTGGTCCAGCCCCCGTTCGCTGGTGTGGTTGGCGAGGTTGACCGAGCCCAGATTGCATACGGCGATTTCCTCTTCGCTGGTGTTAAGGGTGATCTCCGTGCACAGGTTGGAGGAATGTATGGTGCCGGTGTGCTGCTGCGGCGAGCGCAGGTTGCAGGCATCCTTGAAGGTGATCCAGGGATGACCAGTTTCAAACAGCATGCCGAGCATCTTGCGCCACAGGTCCATCGCTTTAACCCGCTTGTGAAGCTTGATCTCTCCACGCTCCGCCTGCGCTTCGTATTCTTGGTAACGCTGTCTAAACGCGGGGCCGCAGAGATCGTGCAGGTCCGCTGTGTCGCCCGGAGAAAACAGGGTCCAGTGGCCGTCTTCAAATACCCGCTCCATAAATAGGTCCGGCACCCAGCTGGCGGTGTTCATGTCGTGAGTGCGCCGCCGGTCATCACCGGTGTTCTTGCGCAGTTCAATAAACTCTTCAAAGTCCAAGTGCCACGCTTCCAGGTAGGCGCAGGTGGCGCCCTTTCGCTTGCCGCCCTGGTTGACCGCTACCGTGGTGTCGTTGGCCACTTTGAGAAATGGCACCACTCCTTGGGACTTTCCGTTGGTGCCCTTAATGTGAGAGCCTAGGGCCCGTACCGGTGTCCAGTCGTTGCCGAGGCCGCCGGCCCACTTGGAAAGCAGAGCGTTGTCGCGGATGGCGCCAAAAATTCCCTCCAAGTGATCCGGCACGGTGGTGAGGTAGCAGGAGGAAAGCTGGGGGCGCAGGGTACCCGCATTGAACAGCGTCGGCGTAGAACTCATGTAGTCAAAGGAAGACAGAAGATCGTAGAACTCTGCGGCCCGGGCGTTTCTGTCCTCTGGCTTTTCCTGCAGGGCCAGGCCCATTGCCACCCGCATGAAGAAGATCTGCGGCAGCTCAAAGCGCACCCCGTCGCTCTGCAGGAAGTACCGGTCGTAGAGGGTCTGCAGGCCGAGGTAGCCGAACTGCATATCCCGCTCTGCCTGCAGCGCTTGGCCCAGCTGCTGCAGGTCAAAGCTCTGCAGTGCGGGGTCCAGCAGTTCCAGGTGCACACCCCGCTCTATGTAGCGAGGCAGGGCTTCTGCATACAGGGAGCTCATCTGGGCTTGGGTTGCCTGCTCAGCGAGACCGAGGAAGGACAGCACTTCGCTGCGCAGACGATCCAGCAGAAGGCGGGCGGTGACGTAGCTGTAGTTGGTGTCCCGCTCCACCAGGGCACGGGTGGTGATGACCAGCGAGGTGCTGACTTCCTGTTCGTGTATGCCGTCGTACAGGTTGCGCAGGGCCTCTTGGATAATCTCCCCGTAGGAGATGCCGGACAGCCCCGTGCATGCCTCCTGTACCACTGTCTCCAGGCGCGCCATGTCCAGGGGCTTGCGGTTGCCGTCAAGGGCAGTCACATGCAGGACGGTGGTGCCCTCCAGTTCCGGCTGCTGCTCTTTTGCCGCTTTGCGCAGCTGGGAATGCTTTTCGCGGTACAGGACATATTCCCGGGCCACCTTGTGATGCTCATTCCGCATCAGGCACAGCTCCACTTGGTCCTGGATCTCCTCAATGTGAACCGAGCCGCCCGAGGGCAGACGACGCTCGAAGGTGGCGGTAACTTGCTCCGTGAGTTCCTTCGCGGTCTCCCGCACACGGCTTGAAAGGGCGGCAACGCCGCCCTCTATATCCAAAAATGCCTTGGTGATGGCAAGGGAAATTTTACTGTTGTCGTAGGGCACCACCTTGCCGTTTCGTTTGATTACTTTCAGTCCGCCCGGGACAGTGGCGGCGATGGCCGATGGAATATTGGCTTCCGTGTCATATGCCGGGTCAGGAAAGGCTGACCCAGGCCCAGCTTCACTCAAACGGTCTGATCCCGATGTGAACATAGCTACGCTACCCCTTTTAATAAATTACTAAAAAATTTCGTTTACTCAAAACCGCCTGTCACCCGGTGCGTCGCGTCATATTATGTTTCAATTTGCTTTCAGAGAGCGTTGTGCCACAGCATAATACTACATATAGTGCTCGCTTAGCCGAAATCACCCCGTTCTCACAACTTGTGGATAACTGGCGACAAGGGGAGATATAAAAGCACACCTATCCCAGATGTCAAATTGCAGCAGGGGGAACCCTATCAAATTCCCTGTATTCTCAACAGATTTCAGGAATTTTGGGCTCCGACATCTGCCTGGGGATTTTTACAGACCTCCGATTTGTGCCGGGGCTGCTAGGGGATTGTGTGTATTATCCACGTATCATGCACAGAATATTAACCGAATTTCCGGCATGGCCACCCTTGAAACAGCTATGAAACCACCGTCCGCTATTTTTTGTAAGATTATATTTTGTAAGTATTTTTTGTAGATTTCACCTCAAGTTTGTGCTGTCCCCTCTGTTTCCATGTCCGGTACCTTGGCCGATTCCCCATTTGCACACCCTTGGGATGTATCGCCTCGGGAAGCCATTGCGATTCAGCGAAAGCTCAGTCGTCTCATTACGCGCAGCGACCGCTTAGGCCCCGTGCGCCGGGTGGCAGGGATTGACATCGGCTACGAGAGAGGCGGAAAGATTGCCCGGGCAGCGGCGGCAGTGCTGGAATACCCTTCTCTTCGTCTGTGTGAGCAGGCCATAATCTGCCAGCCCGTGCGTTTCCCCTACATTCCGGGCTTACTTTCTTTCCGCGAAGCACCGGCGGCCTTGGCCGCTCTGCAGGCCCTCAAAGAGCCCCCGGATCTTCTGCTCTGCGATGGCCAGGGTTACGCCCATCCGCGCCGTTTTGGCCTGGCCTGCCACTTGGGGCTCCTCGCCGATATTCCCGCCATCGGCGTGGGCAAGACACGCCTATGTGGCCGTCACGATGCCATGGACGGTGCTCGCGGTGATTGGACACCCCTGCGGGACCGGGGACAGACTATCGGGGCTGTACTTTGCACCCGGCCGGGCTTCAGGCCCATTTATGTCTCCAGCGGCCACCGCATTTCACTCGGCACCGCCATCCGCTACGTCATGGGGTGCACCACACGCTTCCGGCTGCCAGAGACCACCCGTTCTGCCCATCGGCTGGCCTCGGGAGACTGACCGGTGCCGGAGTGTTTGCTCCGCTTCGGCAATTCCGCTATACTTAGCTGCTTATGCGCATTCCAACGTTATGAAGACCGAAAGTGCTAAACCCGGGGAGATCACCCACAGTTGGTTTTTGGTGGACGCTCGGGGCAAAACCCTCGGCCGCTTGGCAGCAGCCATTGCCCACCGTCTGCGCGGCAAGCACAAGGCCGAATATACCCCCCATGTGGATACAGGTGATTTTATAGTGGTGATAAACGCCGAAGAAGTGGCGGTTACTGGGCGCAAGCTGGATGACAAGATGTACTACCGTCACAGCGGCTATCCGGGCGGCTTGAAGTCCATATCCCTGAAGGCCATGCTGGCCAGTCAGCCGGAGCAGGTGATCCGAAAAGCGGTAAAAGGCATGATGCCGCGCACGCCGCTCAGCTCGGCCATGCAGCGCAAACTCAAGGTGTATGCCGGCTCGGAGCATCCCCACACCGCCCAGCAGCCGCATCCTTTGGAGATTTGACGATGGCAGCCAAAGGACAAAAAGGGCAAGAGGTTTTTTACGGCACCGGGCGACGCAAGACGGCTTCAGCCCGCGTGTTCCTGAAATCTGGAAGCGGCAAGATCATCGTTAATAATCGTCCCTTAGAAGAGTACTTCGGGCGTGAAGTGGCGTGCATGACGGTGCGCCAGCCGCTGAAGTGCACCGCGAGTACGGACAAGTTTGATATTTGGGTCACAGTTCGCGGCGGCGGCAATTTTGCCCAGGCCGGCGCTATTCGCCACGGCATCACGCGCGCCCTGATTCTCTGCAATCAGGAATGGCGGCCGCCCTTGCGCGAAGCGGGTTTTATCACCCGGGATGCCCGCAAGGTGGAACGCAAGAAAGTAGGGCTGCGCAAGGCCCGCAAGAGGCCGCAATATTCCAAGCGATAAAGATGCTATTGGGTTCTGTTGCCGGGTCTCCCACCTGCCGACCTGGCGGCACAGGGTGAAGTTGCAAGGCATTGTTCGGTGAGTGAAGACCAGGTCAGCCAGGGGCGTCGCCGTTTCCTGATCGCATCTACCTCGGTGGTGGGCTCGGTCGGTGTGGCTGGAGCTGCGGTGCCCTTTGTCGCTTCTTGGAAGCCCAGCGCCAGCGCCCGCGCCGCCGGTGCGCCGGTGGAAGTAGATCTCGGGTCATTGGAAGCTGGCCAGATGATGCTGGTGGAATGGCGCGGCAGGCCGGTGTATATCTTGCACCGCCGTTCGGAGCAGCTGGCGGCTCTGCCGGACTTGGACAGCGATCTCGCCGATCCTCTCTCCGAGCGCGCTAACCAGCCAGAGTATGTCACCGAGCCGTTCCGCTCCCTAGACCCTCGCTATCTGGTGCTGGTCGGCCTGTGCACCCATCTCGGGTGTGCGCCCAGGTATCGCCCCGAGGGGGCTTCCTCCGACCTCGGTCCGAGCTGGCGGGGCGGTTTTTTCTGTCCCTGCCACGGCTCACGCTTTGATCTAGCTGGCCGCGTCTATCGCGGTGCGCCGGCGGCGCCGAACAACCTGCTCGTGCCGCCGCACCGCTATCAGGATGAGCATCTATTGGTGATCGGCGAAGACCAGAAGGCCAGCGCCTGATGCTGTTGCGCGCACTTGTCGCGCTGCGCGACTGGGTAGACGAGCGGCTGCCTATTCAGCGCACTTGGGATACCCACCTCGGCAAGTACTACGCGCCGAAGAATTTTAATGTCTGGTATCTGTTTGGCGTTTTCAGTCTGCTGCTGCTCGTCAACCAGCTGCTGACCGGCATTTGGCTCACGATGAGCTACGACCCCACAGCCGAGAGCGCCTTTGCTTCCATTGAATACATCATGCGTGATGTGGAGTACGGCTGGCTGATCCGCTATCTGCATTCCACTGGCGCATCTTTCTTTTTCCTCGTAGTCTACCTGCACATGTTTCGTGCTCTGCTGTACGGCTCGTACCGCAAGCCCCGGGAGCTGCTTTGGATTATCGGCATGCTGATCTATGTGCTGCTGATCGCAGAGGGCTTTCTCGGCTACGTACTCCCCTGGGGGCAGATGTCCTACTGGGGCGCACAGGTCATTGTTTCCCTGTTCGGCGCCATACCGGTCATCGGCGATTGGCTGCTGGAGCTGGTGCGCGGTGACTACTTGATTTCTGGCATCACCCTCAATCGCTTCTTCGCTCTGCATGTGGTGGCAGTGCCATTGCTGCTGGTGGCAATGGTGTTCTTGCATATCTTGGCCCTGCACGAGGTCGGCTCCAACAATCCGGACGGCATAGAGATCAAGGAGCGCAAGGGGCCGGACGGCATTCCCTTGGACAGCGTGCCATTTCACCCCTACTACACGGTGCACGATATCGTCGGCATCACGATTTTCCTTTTCTTCTTTCTCGGTGCCGTGTTCTTCGCACCAGAGATGGGCGGCTACTTCTTGGAGCCTGCCAACTTTGAACAAGCTAACAATCTGAAAACTCCCGAGCACATTGTGCCGGTGTGGTACTACACGCCCTTCTACGCCATGCTGCGTGCCACCACAATCACTCTGTTTGGCCTTGAGGCTAGGTTCTGGGGTGCCTTGGTCATGCTGTTGGCCATTCTCGTAATGTTTCTGCTGCCTTGGCTGGATCGCAGCCCAGTGAAATCCATTCGCTATAAGGGGCCCTTAACCAAGATCGCCCTCGGCTGCTTTTTGTTTTCCTTCATAGTGCTCGGCTACCTCGGCACCATTTCCCCCAGCGGCTATTTCCTCAATCTTGACATATGCTGGTCAGCTGGCGAGCAGCCTGTCTGTCCCTTTGAAAACGTTGATGTGGCCCAGTACCTGACCATTCTTTATTTTGCATTTTTTCTTCTTATGCCCTGGTACAGCCGGGTGGATAAGACATTGCCGGTGCCAGACCGGGTAACTGGCAGATGAGGCTTGGTGTTTCCCTGTTGGCGTTCCTACTGTCTGCGGCCGTGTCGGCTGCTGGCGGAGAGCATGACCTTGATACCATGCAGCCAGACCTGCACGACAAGCCATCTCTGCAGCGCGGTATGGCTCTTTACATGAATTACTGCATGGGCTGCCATTCCTTGGAGCATGCGCGATACGAGCGCACTGCTGTGGACCTTGGCATCCCCCTTGACTTAGTGGAACAGCATCTTATTTTTGACGGCACCCGTCTTGGCAAGCGCATGGAGAACGCCATGCCCCGTGAGAAGGCGGAGCGGTGGTTCGGCGTGGTGCCGCCGGACCTGAGCTTGATTGCCCGGGCCCGCTCTCCCGACTGGCTCTATACCTATCTGCGCTCCTTTCATGAAGATCCCGCCCGCCCTTGGGGTGTCAATAACCGGCTCTTTCCGGATGTGGCCATGCCCCATGCCATGCTCGCTCTGCAGGGAATGCAGCACTGCATGCCAGGACCGGTGCTGGCCCCGAACCGCGGCATCAAGCGAGACCCGCTGACCGGCGAGGACATTTTAGAAGCCCCTTGCGGCCGTTTTGAGACCTCTGTGCCCGGCACGATGACAGCTGTGGAATACGATGCGGCAGTGTATGACTTGGTCAATTTCTTGGCATATATCGCCGAGCCTTATGCACTTGAGCGAAAGCGCATCGGTATTTACGTGATGTTATTCTTAGCATTACTGTTGGTGTTTGCTTGGCTTCTTAACCGCGAATATTGGAAGGGGATACATTGATGCAGATGCAATTATATTCAGACAGTCAGCAGTACAGCCATCGCGTGCGCTTTGTAATGGCGATCAAGGGCATAAGTGCCAAAGTTGACTATGTCATCGGAAACTCAAAAGAGTTTCTGGAAATCAATTCACAGGGGACTCTGCCAACTTTGGAGGACCGAGAAGTACAGCTGACTCAATCCCAAGTGATCATTGAATACTTGGATGAACGCTATCCCGAGCCGCAGCTGATGCCAGCATTTCCGGTGCAGCGGGCCAAGTGTCGCCAAGAGATGTATCGGATACAGAAGTCTCTGTGCGAGCATGTTGATATCATAGAACGAAGTATCGGTCCGCGGGTGAGCAAGACGCGCAAGGAGCAGGCGAGCAAGGCGCGCAAGTTATTGCGGGCAAACCTCACGATCCTGATGCCGCTTTTTGATAATAATGAATGGTTTTCTGGCGAGGAGTTCTCGCTGGTGGATTGCTGCATGGCGCCGCTGCTGTGGCGCCTGCCGTCGTTGGGTGTCAATATCCAGCAGGGTCCGCGCACCCTGCCGCTCCTGAACTACAGCAAAAGATTATTTCAGAACAAATCCTTTATTCCCAGCCTGTCTGAGATAGAGCGCGGCATGCGCTAGTTCGCCCCCGGCTGGGGTTGCCCGCTGGCAGCAGAAGGAGCAGCGGGGATGCAGGTCGCTACCTAGAATTGTTCTGTGCGAAATGCGTCTTGCAGCCATTCAATGCGGGAGCCGCCATCCGTCGCTTTCTCTATGCACACCGCGTCAAAGCGGCAGGCGCTGTCTCGCGCGGCTGGGGTGACGGCTAAGTAGTGCCGGGCGGTTCTGATAATGCGCTGCTGCTTGGCGCGCGTGATGCTTGCACTCGCTCCGCCGAAGCGGTGAGATCTGCGGTAGCGGACTTCTACAAAGACGATGGCATCGCCATGCTGCACGATTAGATCAATCTCTCCCTGTCGGCATCGGTAGTTGCGCTCAATCAGCCGCACTCCCCGGCGTTGCAAGTAGCGCAGTGCGCGTTGCTCCGAGCGGCGCCCGATCAGCAGGCGGTTCAGAATCAAGGCGACAGCATCCTTGCTGTGCACTCTCATAGTCGCCGGTCGTCCCGGGGCAAGAGGCGCAGTATCTCCCGACCCATCTGCTGCCGCTGCTGGCCACTTTCAATAGCAGCCCAGTGCAGACGGCGATGCACCCGCCCTCGGTTGTCTATGGACAGCTGCCCGGTAGCGCCGTACAGCCGGGAATCCTTTGTCTTTCGCAGCGGCTCCAGCCAGGGCAGCAGGCGCCACGCATCCGCTCCCAGGGCATGCATGCGCGTGAACTCCGGTTTCTCCAATTGCTGCAGCGAGCGCCGCAGCTCGGTTTCCTCCAGCAGCCAGGGCATATCCGTAAAGAGAATGCCGCCGAGATCTGCGTTTTGTCCCGCATCATTCGAGCCGTCATACACCCTTGAAATGCCCACCACGGGCAGGTCGTCAGCACGGTGAAATTCCAGCACCGGCTTCAGGAGCCGGGCGGCATCCGACGAGGCCAGCAGGACCACAACATCCACATCCTGTCGGCGCCTGGGCTCAGCCTGCACTTCCATCTGTATGCGCGTCTCCATGGCGCGCTGCCGGCTTTTGCTCCGGTGCAGCAGCAGTGTCTGCTCCACCACCCGGGAGACATCCCGCTCGCCCATGTAAACCCCTTCGGCGACGATAATACCGTCCCGCTCGGTCCACAGATCTATGAACTGTTCTGCCATTTTTTTGGACCAATCGCTCTCGGGACGCAGCAGCAGCGCGTTCTGCCACCTGTACTGGTCTGCAACATCGGCCAGCTGTTCCAGTTCATCATCCGGGTGCAGGCCGAATTGATAGATCTGCCCGGATGCAGGCCTGCGTTTGCCGCGATTGAGCGCCAGCACCGGCACCGGCATGCGATCCACCCCGAGCATGCGCTCCACCTTGTCGCGGCCCAGGGGGCCCACCACTAGGTCGGCGCCCGCCTTTACCGCCTCGCTGTAGGCGGCGACCACATCCGCATCGCCCCCCACATTCATGATACTGACCACCGGCACCGCTTCGCCCCTTGCGCGGGCAGCGTACCAGGCGGCTAGGAAGCCGTCCCGCACAGCGCTGCCCGCATCTCCCAAGGGACCGCTGAGGGGCAGCAGCAGGGTGATCTGTTCCGGCGATGACTGCATTCCTTCCAGCAGCAGGCGCACGGCAGGGGGCTTGTCTTCAAGGGCCGGATGGCTGGCCCAGCGCCTTCGCCAGGAGCTGAAATCTGTCGCCAGCTTCTGCCCTCCGGTCTCGTAGTTGCGGTAGAGAAGAACCAGTTCCAGCCAGCCCAGTTCCAGCTGTGAAAGGGATATGGAAGTGTCGGCCAGGTATCGCAGAAGTGCCCCCCGCGGCGTATTCATCAGTATTTCCCAAGTGGCCCTGCGATTGGTCCGGCGAGAGTTGCCGGTCAGCAGGGCATCGGCGCGCGTGCTCTCACCAAAGGCCAGTAACGGCTGGCCATTCAGGACCTGGGCGCGAACGCGCAGCAGATGAATGCGGACCCGATGCTCCGGCGGCAGTAGCGGCAGAAGGCGCGCTAGGCGCGTGTCGTAGAGCAAATCAATAGCGGCCCGGGCCCGGGTATTCCTCTCATCTAGGAGCAGCTCTGCCTGCTGTATAGTGAAAACCGCAAACTCGTCGTCGCTGAGCTGCGAAGCATCCATGTCTTCTAGTACCTGTCGCGCCAAGACGAATTCGCCGCCCTGCTTCATCAGGATGGCGGCTTGCAGCCGATGGCGATAGGTGAAAGGCGGCGGTTCGGTGGCAGCCAGGTAGAGCAGTTGCCTGATGCGCTCGGCCTCGCTGCGCAAAACAGTGCCGACATCCGGCTGTGGCCGACTGGCCGGCTGGCAGGCGGCCAGCGTCAGAGCGAAAATATATACGGTGACTCGCAGTGCACCAGGAGAACAGACTGACATGGTAGAGAATGGATTGTATGTGGTGGCGA
Source organism: Gammaproteobacteria bacterium (assembly GCA_965205525.1). GTDB lineage: Bacteria > Pseudomonadota > Gammaproteobacteria > JABABF01 > JABABF01. Next base: position 1,644,186 of record OZ242171.1, on the reverse strand, counting down.
CACCCATTGGCAACCTTGCTGATATGGTACCCCGCGCGGTGGAAATTCTCCGGGCAGTGGATCTTATCGCCGCTGAGGATACTCGCCACAGCCGTCCCCTGCTGCAGCACTTCGGGATTGCCACCCGGATGCGCTCCTGCCATGAATACAGCACACCCGCTGAGATAGATACCCTGCTGCTGCGCCTGCAGACCGGCAGCGTGGCAATGATCACTGACGCCGGGACGCCTCTTATCTCCGATCCTGGCCGCCGCTTGGTGGAGCAGGCCTTGGCAGCCGGAATTCCCGTTACACCGGTGCCGGGACCGAGTGCCCTGACCGCTGCCCTGAGTGTTGCCGGCCTGCCGGCGGAGCGCTTTGTGTTTGAAGGCTTTCTGCCTGCACGGGCGCACGGGCGCCGTCGCCGCCTCGCCGAGCTGGCCGGGGAGACTCGCACTCTGGTGCTGTTTGAGTCACCCCATCGCCTGCGGGCCTGCTTGGCGGACCTTGCCGCCGCCTTCGGTCCGGAACGCTCCGCCGTCCTCGCCCGGGAGTTGACCAAGCTCCATGAGACTCTGCGTCGGGCTCCCCTGGGCAAGTTGCGGGACTGGGTGGAGGCGGATGCCGAGCAATGCCGGGGGGAGAGTGTCTTAGTGGTAGCTGGTGCTGTCCCCGCTGATGCTGCGGTCAGCGAAGAAAGCCTTCGGGTGCTGTCACTCCTGCTGGAGGACCTGCCTCCGTCCCGGGCGGTGGCCTTGGCGGCAAAGATTACCGGTGCGCCCCGCCAAGCTCTTTATCGCCGCTTGGCGAAAGAGTAGCGATGAATGTCCATTGCTTGGCAGATGCATGCTAGGATAACAATGCTGTTCTTCCTGATGTGGGGCAACGGCATGTCTGGAAGGCGCTGCCTGTGCTGAATAAAGCCGCCGCCGGACGAAGTTTAATTCGAATATCGTTTTGATTGGGAGATATCACGATGCAGTCTGTAGCAAGATCCGCCAATTATGCTTGTTTGCTGGTGCTTTTAGCAGCGGCGGGAGGGATCGCATGCTTCCCCGTTCCGGCAGAGGGGCAGGAAGAGACCGCCCAAGATAAACCCCTTGAGGAGACCGTGGTCATCGGCAGTCGCATAGCGGGTGCCGTGGATACTGGCGCACTGCCGGTGTCGGTCTTTTCCGGCGAAGAATTAGAAGCCTTTGGCGCCGAGAGCGTCGGCGAGCTGTTCCGCAACCTGGCCCAGTCGGGAAGTGTGGACTTCAACAGTGCCTCCGATGGCCCCAATGATGCCAGGGGGGATGTCTCTACCATCAACCTGCGGGGACTCGGTGCAGGCAATACCTTGGTGCTGCTGAATGGCCGCCGCATCGCCACCCACCCCTTCAGCCAGGATATCGGCGGAAGCCCTCGCACTATTGTCAACCTCAATACCATTCCCGTCGCGGCGATTGAGCGGGTGGAAGTGCTGCGGGACGGCGCTTCGGCACTGTACGGAGCAGATGCTACTGCCGGGGTGGTCAACACGGTGCTGAATACAGACTACGAGGGCCTGCGCTTCACCTACCGGACCGGCAACTCAGATGAAACAGGTTTTGAAACCAACTCCTTGAACTTTGCCGGCGGTTTTAATTTCAACGAGGGCCGCACGCATATCAACGTATTCGGTTCTTTTTACAAGCAGGATGCCCGGCCTGCTCGCGAGAGAAGATACTCAGAGAGCTCAGACCTGCGTCCCCTTCTGCCCGCGGATTGGGAGGGCGATACTCAGTTTCGCAACCTTAGCACCCTCTCTCCCTGGGGGCGTTTTCGCGCGGGCGAGTTGGATGAGGAGAGCGGCTTTTTCACTCAGAGGCGCGTAGCCGGCCTTACCAGCGCCTCCGGCCTATTTCATATTCAGCCCGATGACTTTGCCGGGGGTGTTGACTTGACCCAGGAAGGGGTAGAGCTGGATGATGGCAATCTGAATGTCGCTTTGCGCTATAACGTAAACGAAGGCAGGTATCTTACTCCGGAGATAGATCGTTTCAATTTCTTTTCTGCGCTTAGCCACGAGCTGGGCAACGGCATCACCCTGTTCGGAGAGGTGGGTCTGTACTATTCGGACTCGTACACGCAGCGGGCGGCACAGCCGCTGAGCAACTCTTTGGCGAATGTGGTTGTGCCCAAAGAGAACTACTGGAACCCCCTGGGTCCGGTCGGCAGCCCAAATCGTTTGGCTGATGACGACATCCCAAACGAGGGTTTGGATGTGCTGGTTGTAGGCTGGCGTCCGGTGGAGCACGGCCCCCGCCTGGTGGATGTGGAGAGTTCTTCCTACCGGCTTCTCGGCGGCGTCCGGGGACAATACGGCAATTGGGACTGGGAGACGGCACTCTTTTATAACTTTTCCTCTGGGGAGGATACATCCCGCAATCGCATCAGCAAAACTCTCATGCAGCAGCAGATGGCGCTGGACACTCCGGAGGCTCTGAATCTTTTTGGCGGCGCGTTGTTTCAGAATCCCGAGGAAGTGCTGGACAGAATCCGGATTTCGGTGACCAACGAGGCGGAGTCTTCTCTTATCAGCTGGGATTTTCGCGGCTCTCACCCGGCGATTTTCTCACTGTCGGCGGGAGATGCCGGTTTTGCCTATGGGGTGGAGTGGCGCCGGGAATACTACGAGGATGACCGGGACAACCGCTTGGATGGTACAACCCGCTTTGCCGGCGGGGAAGCATCGGACCGCAGTGACGTGGTGGGTGTCAGCCCCACCAATGACTCGGATGCCGACCGCAATGTGTGGTCTGTTTATACGGAATTACTGGTGCCCCTGCTGGCGGATAAGCCCTTGGTGGATAGCCTGACCATGCAGCTGGCGGCGCGTTTTGAGCATCTGGATGATATCGGCGAGTCGATTCTCAAACCGAAGATCGCTTTCTCCTGGTTTCCCCATCATGCCCTGTTATTTCGCGCCAGCTACTCCGAAGGTTTTCGCGCACCGAACTTAGCCCAGCTGAATCGGGGTGATACCAGCCGTCTTAGCAGGGGCATCGATGATTTTTACCGGGTGGATGTGACTGACGGCACCTCCTTGGAAGCCGACGATAACGGGGATAACTACCGTCGCTCAGTGCGCATTAGCAACCCGGACCTTGAGCCCGAGGAAACTGAAACTACTGTGTATGGTTTTGTCTGGCGGGCGCCTTGGACCGAAAAGGCAGACTTCGCCATCAGCATGGATTACTGGCGTTTTGAGCAGGAGGATGTAATTGACAACTTCGGGGCAGAAAACGAGCTGGCCTTGGATTTCCTGATGCGCCGGCAGGGCTGCACTGGGCAGATCTGCAATCCGAATGTGATTCGAGATGCGCTTACCGATGCGGACCGCGAGGCTTTTGCAGCTTGGAATGCGGCAAATCCCGATGACCAGCGTGAGCCCGTGGGGATTGCCAGCACCGTCATAGATGGCTACATCAACTTAGACCCCAGAACGGTGCGGGGCATTGACTACGCCCTCACCTGGTCCTTGCCCCGCACCAGGCACGGCACCTTTGCCCTCCGGGTTGAGGCATCAAAGCTGCTGGAGTTTGAGCAAAAGCGAGATTCCCTTCAACCGCTCCTGAATGTTCCCGGCATTGACATGGACGACTTGGAGGAAAACCTGCGGGAAGACCGAGTCAAGGTGGATGGCAATCCCCGCTGGCGTAATTCGGCAACTCTTTCCTGGCGCAAGAAAGCTTTCGGCGCGGCTCTTTCTTGGCAGTTCATAGATGAGTTTGAGGATTTTTCTGCCCAGAACAATACAACTGGCGCCTGGTGGACAGTGGATGAGTGGTCCGTCTTCAATCTTAATTTTGATTATCGCTTTAAGCTGTGGGGTGATACGCGGACCAGATTGCGGTTGGGTATCAACAATATTCAAAACGAGGACCCGCCTCTGGCTGATTCTAGCAGAGGGTATTTCTCCTCTTTTCATAGCGATCGGGGCCGTTACTATTATGTTTCTGTCCGGACAGATATCTGACCCCAAGTGATATTTAGCAACCCCCGGCAGCTTCTCTAAATTAATTGGCAGCAATGCTTTTCTTATGAGACTCTTTGTTGCCGTTTTCTTTGCTCTCGGGCTGCTTGCCGGTTGCACATCACCCGCCGGAGAAACAAATCCTTTTTCTGTCGTTAAAGGCAATTTTGAATTCCGCGGCTGGGCTGGACCGCCGATCCGAGTCTGGTTTACCACCCCCCGGAAACTAGATAGGGAAACGCCGGTGCTAATCGTTATGCACGGGGCGCGCCGCGATGCGGACAACTATCGGAATCAGTGGCATGAACTGGCCCGGCGCGAAGGCTTTCTGCTCCTCGTGCCTGAGTTCTCCAAGGATGCCTTTCCAAAGTCTGCCTATGCGCTCGGCAATGTCTTTGATGCGACAAGGCAGCGGAATCCGGAGGAGGAGTGGGCTTTCTCCGCCATTGATCCTCTTTTTGATTATGTGCGCGATACGCTGAAGCTGTCCCGGAACCGCTACGACCTGTACGGCCATTCCGGGGGCTCTCAGTTTGTACACCGTTTTCTCTATTTCAAGCCCAAGGCCAAGGTCGCCCGGGCGGTGGCGGCAAATGCCGGCTGGTACACCATGCCTGATTACGAGGTTTCATTCCCCTACGGCTTGAAGGATTCCGGGGTCAGCCGCCCCCATTTGGCGACCTTGTTCGGCAGAAAAGTGCTGGTGCTCTTGGGGGACCAGGACACCGATCCCAACCACAGCAGTCTGCGACGCACCTCGAAGGCACTGCAGCAGGGTCCCCATCGCTTTGCCCGGGGGCATGCCTTTTTTGCCCTTGCCAAGGAGAGGGCCGCAGAATACGGTGTGCCTTTCCGCTGGGCAAAACAGATTGTCCGAGGGGCTGGCCACAGCAACGCTCTGATGGCTCCGACTGCCGCTTCCCTGCTGTTTCCAATTCCTTGAAAATTACCTGATGCCCGACAGGAGTCTCTGAAAGCAGATGTCAAACGCAGATAGCAGAATGTCGGTGCCCCGCTCCCGGCGCATCGGCCAGCTGGCGGGACCCGCCGCCGCCATTTTCATGCTTTTCTTATCGCCGCCGGAGAATCTTCCCCTCGTTGGCTGGTTCACGGCGGCGGCGGCGGTGTGGATGGCCATCTGGTGGGTGACCGAGGCGGTGCCGGTGGCGGTCACCGCGCTGCTGCCCCTGGCGCTCTTCCCCCTGCTCGGTATCAGTCCCATCCTCAGCGTGGCGGAGCCCTATGCCCACCCGGTGGTCTTTCTGTTTATGGGGGGCTTCATACTGGCCTTTTCCGTTGAGCGCTGGAACCTGCACAAGCGAATTGCTTTGACCATGTTGCAGGTGGTCGGTACGGATGGCCGCTTTCTGGTGGCGGGTTTCATGCTGGCCAGTGCCCTTATCAGCATGTGGGCGATGAACACCTCCACTACCATGATGCTGCTGCCCATCGGACTCGCGGTTATTTCCGTAATCCGCGAGACCTCTAAGGATCTTGACCAGAAGGAGCTGGCAAACTTTGAGATCGCCCTGCTCCTGGGTATCGCCTATGCAGCCACCATGGGCGGCATGGCCACCCTGGTTGGCACTGCTCCGAATGCGCTGCTCTCCGCTTTCATGCAGGAGAACTATGCCACCGATATCGGCTTTGCCAACTGGATGCTGATAGGCCTGCCTCTTAGCATTGTTATGCTGCCCCTGTGCTGGCTTCTGCTGACACGCGTTCTTTATCCTGTGCGGTTTCACACCTCGCCGGAAGCGCGGCAGGTTCTGCGGGGCATGTTCCAGAACCTGGGCGCAATGACGGTGCCGGAGAAGCGGGTGGGTCTGGTCTTTCTTCTCACCGCTGCCGCCTGGGTGGCCCGCCCGCTGCTGGACAATCTGCCTTTTTTGCAGAACCTCTCGGATGCCGGTATTGCCATCGTCGCCGCTATCTCCCTATTTCTAATCCCGAGCGGTGCTGTCACCGGACACCCCCTGATGGACTGGCAGACCGCAAAAAATATTCCTTGGAACCTGCTGCTTTTATTCGGGGGCGGCCTCAGCTTGGCGGCGGCGGTCTCTAGCACCGGCCTGGCCGTATGGATCGGCAGCGGCTTTACGGAGCTGGGGACGTTTCATGTTGCCTTGCTGGTAGTTGCGACCTGCACCCTCATCATCTTTCTCACCGAGCTTACCAGCAACCTGGCCACCACCGCCGCCTTCCTGCCCGTGGTGGCAGCGGCGGCTGCCGGAGCGGGGCTGGATCCCATCCTGCTGACCCTGCCGGTCGCTCTGGCGGCCAGCTGCGCATTTATGCTGCCGGTGGCCACCCCGCCGAATGCCATTGTCTATGGCTCGGGAAGGATATCCATCCCCCAGATGGCGCGGGCGGGCATAGCCTTAAACCTGCTGAGTATCCTGTTGATTTCTCTGGTCGCCCTGTTTTTGGCCCCCGCTGTGCTCGGCAGGTAGTTCTCGCGCCAAAATTTATGAGACAGACATTGCAAAAAGACGGTGATCGCCGCTCCGCCTCGCGCTTTTTTGCGGGGCTGCAATTCTCCTCGCTGCACATTCCCGGCCCGATCTGCGGATTGCTCCTGCTCTTTGCTTTTTTCATCGCGCTGCCGCTCCTTGCGGATGCAGCCCCCGACTCGCATCCCTCGTGCAGTTTTGGAGATCTGCACATTGACAGTAACTTCCCGGCCGGGCGTCTTAGTGCCTGCGCAAAGACAGCAGCTGGAGAATATGTGCTGACTGCAGTCCCCGAAAATCGTCCGATTAACTCGAGCCCTTGGTATGCCTTTCGTTTTCGGGCAGAGCGCAAGCAAAAGGTCACCTTGCATCTCGGCTACGCCGGCTACCGACACCGCTATTCGCCCAAGATCTCGCGAGATGGCGGAGAGACTTGGCGGTCTCTCGGAGAGAATGCCTGGCGAGTGTCCTCTCAGGGCACCACACTGACCCTGCACCTGCAAGCAGGGCCTGCGCTCCAGTTTATCGCGGCCCAGGAGATCATAGACGGCGATGATTACGAGGTCTGGACGAACCGCGCAGCCGCATCTACCCGTGTGCAGAAATCTCTTCTTGGAAAATCCACGGAAGGCCGGGCGATTTACCAGCTGGTCTCGCATCCGCTCCGCCCTGCAGGCGCCGTGGTCATCGTCGGGCGACAGCATCCTCCGGAAATCACTGGCGCTCTGGCACTGATGCATTTCTTGGAAAGGGTATTCGGCGAGGACTCCTTAGCCCGCACCTTCGGCGAGCGTTTTCTGGTCATCGCGGTGCCCAGCCTGAACCCGGACGGCGTTGCCCGTGGGCATTGGAGATACAACATCAACGGCAAAGATTTAAACCGAGACTGGGGGCCTTTCACACAGCCTGAAACCCGCTTGATGCAGGAATTGCTGGCCCAGCTGCAAGCCCCCGGCGTTCCCCCTCTGCTGCTGTTCTTGGATTTCCATTCCACGAAGCGCAATGTGTTTTATACCCAAGCTGAGAATGCCCCCGGTCCCCTGCCGGCCTTTACACGCCGATGGGTGCAGGCCATTGATCGGCGCTTTCCGAGTTATCGGCTGACGTGGAGTGCCCGCAAGGGAGCGGATAAAAAGACTACGGCCAGAAGCTACGTGTATCGGCTGTTCCAAGCTCCCTCCATCACCTATGAGGTGGGGGATAAAACAGACCGGGAGCAGGTGCGCCAGGTGGCTGCCTATGCAGCTGAGAAGATGATGGAGCTGTTGCTGGCCAGTGTGCCTGTCCGAGCGGAGCGCTGACCACGGGGCTCTGCCTCTGCGCGCGGCTGCGAAAATGGCTGCAGGCATCTTGCATTATCCGTCTGCCATTGTTACCCTGAGCAGCAGCAGAGTCGGCCGGGCAGCCGCCGGGGGCTTCGGCCCCGGGAGGAAAGTCCGGGCTCCGCAGGGCAGGGCGCCAGGTAGCCCCTGGGGGGCGTGAGCCCACGGAAAGTGCAACAGAAAACAAACCGCCCGGTTTCGGCCGGGTAAGGGTGAAAAGGTGCGGTAAGAGCGCACCGCGCAGGTGGCAACACACTGCGGCAGTGCAAACCCCGTCCGGAGCAAGACCGAGTAGAAACCCGATGGCACGGCCCGTGCCGGGGTTTGGGTAGGTCGCTGGAGACTTGCGGCGACGCAGGTCCTAGAGGAATGGCTGTCGGGACTGGATTCCAGTCCTACAGAACCCGGCTTACAGGCCGGCTCTGCACTTTTTGCATTCCCTGCGCAGGGAAGAGATAGGCCCGGCCTGATTCTTTGCGGGGAATGTGGCAGGGCCTCGCTCCGGGGGAGCAGCTAAAATCCGGCAACGGCGCGGATTCTGCAGGGCGAGTTTGACCCGCTCCCCGGTTCGTCTCACAATAACCCTGTTTTTGCAGTCATGTTTACAGGAGATTGACTGGGTGGCATCCTTTGTCCATCTGCGCGTGCATTCCGAGTATTCCATCTCCGATGGAATGTTGCGCGCTGAGAAGTTGCCTGGCCAGGCGGCAGCCCTCGGCATGCCGGCGGTGGCCCTCACCGACCGCTGCAACCTCTTCGCCCTTATCAAGTTTTACCGTGCGTCCATGGCCGCAGGGGTCAAGCCCATCATGGGCTGTGATCTGCGCGTCACGATGCCGGAGGGTGCCGCCCCCGCTCTCTGCACCCTGCTGGTGCAAAATACTCAGGGCTACCGCAATCTGATAAGGCTGGTCTCTCGCGCTTGGAAGGTGCGTGAAAAGTCCGGCGATGAACCCCTATTGGACTGGGACTGGCTGGCCAACGGCAATGCCAAGGGAATGATTGCCCTGTCCGGAGGGCAGTTCGGGGATGTCGGCCACGCTCTGCTGAGCGGCGACAGGGAAAAGGCGGAAAAGCGGCTGGCCGAATGGCAGAACCTGTTTCCAGGTGCTTTTTATCTAGATGTGCAGCGGGTCGGTCGCGCCAATGAAGAGGAATACCTGAGCGCAGCCGTGGAGCTGGCGGCAGCGCGAAATTGCCCAGTGGTGGCCACCAACGATGCATACTTTGCCCAGCAGGAGCACTTTGACAGCCACGAGATCCGGGTATGCATCGGGGAGGGCTCTAGTCTTGCCGCCCAGGTTCAGCTGCGGCGCCACGGTGAGGGGCAATACCTGCGCTCCCCCGAAGAAATGTCCGAAATTTTTCAGGATCTGCCCGAAGCGCTGGAGAATAGCGTTGAAATCGCCCGCCGCTGCAGCCTATTGCTGCCCCTAGGGGAGATTCACCTGCCGCGCTACCCGGAGGTGCCAAAGGGGCAGGACGACGACCGCTACCTGGCGGACTGCGCTGCCCGGGGCTTGAAAGAGCGCCTTGCAGGCAGCGTCCGGCCTGCCGCGGAGCCCGCTGATTACCAGCACCGTCTGAAGCACGAACTGGATGTTATCGCGAGCACCGGCTTTGCCGGCTACTTTCTTATCGTTATGGATTTTGTGCGCTGGGCGAAGGAGCAGGGCATTCCCGTCGGTCCTGGCCGCGGCTCAGGGGCGGGCTCTCTCGTGGCCTGGGCGCTGGGGATCACCGAGTTAGACCCCCTGCGCTACGGCCTTCTGTTTGAGCGTTTTCTCAACCCCGAGCGCGTTTCTCCCCCGGATTTTGATGTGGATTTCTGCCAGGAACGGCGCGATGAGGTAATGCGCTATGCGGGGGAGCGCTACGGCACTGAGGCGGTAGCGCACATTGTGACCTTCAACCGCATGGCGGCGCGAGCCGTGGTGCGCGACGTGGCCCGGGCGCAGAACAAGCCTTTCACAATGGGGGATCGCCTCGCCCGCATGATTCCCTTTGCGCTGGACATGACCTTGGAGCGCGCTCGCAAAGAGCGAGCTGATCTCGATAACATGCTGAAAGAAGACCAGGAGATGCAGGAGGTGTGGGATGCCTCCCTGCCGCTGGAAGGCCTGGTGCGCAATGCCAGCAAGCATGCCGGCGGGCTGGTAATTGCCCCCGGCGAGATCACGGACTTTACACCGCTGTACTTTGACACCCTCAGCAGTGCCGGGGCCACCCAGTTTGACAAGGACGACGTGGAGCAGGCCGGTCTTGTGAAGTTTGACTTTCTCGGCCTTACGGCGCTTACCGTGATTGCCAGGACGCAGGCCATGGTGAATGAACTTCGCGCAAGCGAGGGCAAGCCTCCCATTGTCATCGAAGAGCTGCCTCTGGACGACAAGCGCACCTACAGCATGCTGCAGCAGGGCCGCAGCACCGGCGTGTTTCAGCTGGAGTCTCCCGGCATGAGAAGCTTGATGCGTCAACTCTCCCCGGACCGCTTTGATCACATCATCGCTCTGGTGGCGCTGTACCGTCCCGGGCCGCTGGAGGGCGGCATGGTGAAGGAGTACATCCACTGTCGCCACAACCCTGCTGCCGTGCGCTACCTGCATGAGTGCCTTTCGCCTTTCCTCAAGGATACCCGGGGCATCATCCTGTACCAGGAGCAGGTGATGCAGATCGCCCGCGAAATCGCCGGCTACACTTTGGGCCAGGCGGACCTGCTGCGGCGCGCCATGGGCAAGAAAAAACCGGAAGAGATGGCGCAGCACCGGGGCACTTTCATTGAAGGTGCGATTAAAAAGAGCAGTCTTTCCAAGGGCAAGGCGCGGGAGATCTTTGATGCCATGGAAAAATTTGCCGGCTACGGTTTCAACAAGTCCCATGCCGCTGCCTACGCATTGCTGGCCTACCAGATTGCCTGGCTGAAGGCGAACTACCCGGCTCAGTTTTTGGCGGCGGAAATGTCCGCGCGGGGGGAAAATACTGACCGGCTGATGACCCTGCTGCAGGAGAGCAAGGTCTGCGATGTGACAGTGCTGCCGCCGGATATCAACAGCAGCGAATACAACTTCAGGGTGGATGGGCAGGGGCGCATCGTGTATGGATTAGGTGCGATCAAGGGAGTCGGTCGCCGGGCGGTGGATGACTTGGTAAAGGTTCGTGAAGAGGGACAGCCATTCAGCGACCTGTTTGATTTCTGTCTGCGGGTGAACCTGCAAAACCTGCAGCGCGACGGTGTGGAAGCGCTGGTCCAGGCCGGTGCTTTTGATGCGCTGGGGGAGGAGCCCCGCAGCATTCTGATAGAGGCCGCAGAGCGCGCGGTGCGCTCGGGCCAGCAAAAAGCGGGCGCCGAGGCCAGCGGCATGCATGATCTTTTCGGCGAAGGGACGCTATCTCCTCAGGGCGACGATCCCTACGCTCGCTTTCGCTCTGTGCCCATTGACAGGGTAAAGGAGCTCGCCTTGGAGAAATCAGCTCTCGGCCTGTACCTGTCCGGCCACCCGATGTCGCTGTATCGCAGAGACATGCACCAGCTGCGCTGTCAGCAGATTAAAGACATTGATGAGAATGAGTCAGTGCGCATCGCGGGCGTAGTGATGAAAATATCTCGGCCTAACGAGCGGGTGATTATATTCAACCTTGAGGATGAGACGGGGCGCATTGAAACGACTGTATTTCCGAAACAGTATGAAGAGATAGGCGACAGGCTGCGCGAAGGCGAGATTCTGGTGGTGGAGGGCAAGGTGGAAAAATCTGAACGCGGCTTGGACGGCAGGCGGTTGCGGCTGCAGAAGCTGTTCAGACTGGATGAATTGCGTCAGCACCATGCGCGGGAGCTATGTCTGCGTGTCACCTCGGAAAATCTCAGCAGGAATTTGGTGCAGGACTTGGAAGAAGTGCTAAGAGCGAGTGTTGGCCGCGGTCCAAACGGCGGCTGCTCTTCCGCCATCCTATACCGGGTCAACGGGCTGGAAGTGCGCCTGCAGATGGGCGAAGAATGGCGGGTGACCCCGGATGAGAAACTGCTGGCAGGGCTGCGCGGGTGCCTGGGGGATAATAGCGTGGAAGTGCGCTACGATGCGACTGCGCTACCGCCCACACGCTATAATGCGGGACCGCCTGCCGTACGGTGAGGCAACAGCATGAACTATCAGGATTACTTGGATTTTGAGCAGCCCATTGCCGCTCTGCAGGAGAAGATCGGCGAACTGCAGCGGGTCAATGGCAGCGGCGACATAGATTTCAGCAATGAACTCGCTCGTCTGCGCCAGAAAAGCGAGAAGCTGACGGCCCGCATTTACTCGGGGCTCAAGCCTTGGGATATCGTGCGGGTGGCTCGCCACCCCCAGCGTCCCTACAGCAGGGATTATATTCAGCGCATCATCACTGACTTCCAAGAGCTGCACGGCGACCGGCAATTCGGCGACGACTCATCGGTCATCTGCGGTTTCGGACGCCTGGGAAAGCGCCCGGTGCTGGTCATTGGTCAGGAGAAGGGGCGCGGCACCAAGGAGCGGGTGCAGCGCAACTTCGGCATGCTGCGCCCGGAGGGTTATCGCAAAGCGCGGCGCCTGATGGAGCTGGCGGAGCGCTGCAGTATGCCGGTGCTGAGCTTCATAGATACACCGGGGGCCTTCCCGGGCATTGAGGCCGAGGAGCGAGGCATCAGCGAGGCAATTGCCGGCAACTTGGCATTGATGTCTCGTCTGCGCACGCCGATCCTGTGCGCGGTCATCGGCGAGGGCAGCTCCGGCGGTGCGCTGGGTATCGGCATCGGCGATCATCTGTGCATGCTCCAGTACGCCACCTACTTTGTGATCTCCCCTGAAGGCTGTGCCAACATTATCTGGAAAACTTCCGACAAGGCGCCGGAGGCGGCGGAGGCCATGGGCTTAACCTCCGACTTCCTGCAGAAGCTCGGTATGGTGGATGCGGTCATTGAAGAGCCCTTGGGCGGTGCCCATCGGGACCACGATCTGATCGCCAAGAATGTCGGCGAGCACCTTACACGCGAGCTTAACCGTCTTGCAGCCGTGCCCATTGAAAAGCTGCTGGAGAAGAGATACCAGCACCTGCTGTCCTACGGCAATCCCTGAGGCTGGCGCGCCCGCTGCGAGCCTGTGCCCCCACCTCATCCTGGACACCGCGCAATATCGCCTGGGATGGCGGTTCTGTGCATTGATCGCGTCCTGTCATGAGCCTGTCTCCCGCCGCACTGGATACCGTGCTGCGCCCCCACTTGGACTGGCAGCGCTGGGTGCTCGCCTACAGCGGCGGTCAGGATTCCAGCGTGCTTTTGGATCTTCTGCACTGCTACTTGACCGCTCAGCCTGCCCCCAGGCCACAGCTGTCGGCGCTGCATATCAATCACGGCTTGAGCCCTCAGGCGGATGACTGGCAGAGTCACTGCGAAGCACGCTGCAGGGAACTCGGCATTCCTTTCGCGGCAACAGCGGTGCAGGTGCGCCCTGAGCGCCGTGCCAGTCTGGAGGATATCGCCCGCCGCGCCCGGTACGCCGCCTACCAGGAGCACCTGCAAACTGGGGATCTGCTCCTGCAGGCTCATCACCGGGACGACCAGGTGGAAACCCTGCTCCTGCGCCTGTGCCGGGGTACCGGCGGCGATGGCCTGGCGGGAGTGCCCGCCCTGCGCTCCCTGGGAGAAAACAAAATCCTCCGCCCCCTGCTGGAGATAGACCGGGAGGTGATCGCGGACTACGCCAAGGCGTGCAGTCTGCGCTGGGCAGAGGACGAAAGCAATGCCGACCAGGGCTTTGACCGCAACTATCTGCGCCACAAGGTGCTGCCCCTGCTGACCCAGCGCTGGCCCGGTCTCAGGGCCACCTGGGCCCGGGCGGCCCGCCTGGCGGAAGAAGCCCGAACCCTGAATCTGGAGCTGGCATCTCTGGATCTGAAAACCGCCGCCCGGGGCGAAGTCCTGGCTTTGCAGCCTCTGATGGCACTGGTCCCGGAGCGCCGCCGCAACCTGCTGCGCCACTGGCTCCGCCACAGGGGACTGCCCACTCCCAGCGAAGCCTGCCTGGCGGCAGTGGAGAAAAACATGCTGGAAGCTCGCCCAGATGCCCGCCCCTTGGCCCGCTGGGGGCAGGTGGAACTGCACCGGTACCGGGGCGAACTCTACGCAATGCAGCGACTGCCCGCCCCGGCGGCCGGCAGTCATCTCTGGTCGCCGGAGGAGCCCCTCATCCTCCCGGGCATGGGAAAGCTGGCCGCACACCCCATAAGAGGAGAGGGATTGAAGTCGGCAAAAACCATGACGGTCTGCTTCCGCACGGGGGGGGAGCGCTGCACCCCAGCGGGCCGCAGCCATTCAAAACTTCTAAAGAAACTCCTGCAGGAGCACGGGATACCCCCTTGGCTGAGAAACAGAATGCCGCTCATCTACCAGGATGGCGAACTGGCGGCAGTGGCCGATTTGTGGGTATGCAGCGGCTACAGCGCAGCGGGGCAGGAGGAAGGTCTGCAAATCCAATGGCAGCCGCCGGGGACGACGGCAGGGGAGGAGAGGGCTTAGTGACCCTGTTTCCTCCCTCTCCCTTTGGGAGAGGGCAGGGGTGAGGGCAGTAAAGTAGTATTGACAGCAGGACACCGTGTTTTTGTTATCAGCAGGAGAGGTATTATGAGTAAAAAAATTCCGGGCATACAGTTGACTGAACCCCCGCTTCCGCCGCCAAATGAAAAGGAACCTTTAAAACATCTTCCAGAAGAAGCTCAGAATTTAATCAAACACCACACAAAATTAATCGAGCATTTAAAAGGAGAAGCTGTCCTTTTGCTTGATGGTCAATGGGGCAGCGGCAAGACCACCTTGGTTAAGGCGTGGATGCAGTATATTCAACGAAATGAGCAGCAGAATGAGCAATGGACAACAATATATATTGATGCATTTCAACATGACTTTAATGATGATGCTCTTATAATGATAAGCCAAGAAATCATAGCAGGGTTAAGAGAATCCAAAGGATTTAAAGAAAAAGGTGTCCGCGTTATAAAAGGATTAGCAGAGATGGCACCCCATGCTTTAAGGTCAATGCCTGGAACTGCAGGAATAGGATCATTGATAGATATATATTTGGATAAACAAAACACTATGGCCAATAGGATTAAAGAGGTTCAAGATGCTCTGGAAGATATGGTGGAGGAAAATAAAGTCATCATCTTTATAGATGAACTAGATCGTTGCCGTCCTGCCTATGCAATTGAAACCCTTGAGAAGATCAAACATATTTTTGCTGTCAATAATGTTATATTTGTACTTGTAGCTAGTACAAATCAACTTTCTAAAAACCTAGAACATCTATATGGCAAAGTCGTTCATACGGATGAATATTTGCAGAAATTGGTAGGCTATAGAATTTCTATGCCAATACATCACAGTTCAGTAGGGGTTCAGAATTTTGAAGTTGAATTAGAAGCCTTGCTCGCACATGGCCAACACGCAGGTCAGATTAGACAGTTTTGGCAACACATGAATGGTGATCCGGATAGTTTTAATTTCATTACTCAATTAACATATCGGCAAAATCAAAAAATATATCTCGAGTTTTTTCTATTCTTATGTCATAATAAATTACATTTCCCTACAATTTATATTGAAAATATTCTCATTTTACTTTATCTACGAACTCTTCATAGAGAATCATATGAAAATATTAAAAATGAATCATATACCGAAGGTTCACTTACAAAAACAGGGTTAATTTCTAATAGATTATTTTATTCTAAAGATCGTAACATGAGTCGTAATCTTGCCATGAATATTTTAGGGAGTTACATATTCTCTTTTGTGAAAATTTTGTCTGAAGAGGAGTTTAAAAATCTATGCGATGAATATAAAGAAAAGATTACAGAGGGAGATATTCAAAATATTGAAGGGATGGCAGAGAGCATGGTTTCAGGTCAAATGTCAATTTCTGAGTACTGCAAGGCGATCGACGAAATTGCATTATAACAATTATTCGCGCTATCTTCGTACTATCTGGATGGAATAGTACATGCTAAACACCACGGAAATTTATTTCTATTCTCTGTAGTAAGTTAGAAATGATATAGTCATTCCCTCGGTAACTTTATTTGTTTTTGGGACTTATATACCTAAATCTGCAAGAACTTGATAAATACTTGGGATAAGATACAATTCTGAAAATTAGGCAGTTTACTTCGGATGGCAGGGAAAGCGCAGAGTATGAAATCATGATTTCCCTTTTTTACTCTTGGCAGAGTGATCTCCCAAACTCCACCAATCGGGGCTTCCTGGAAAGCGTTCTCAAGGAGTCTATAGAGGAAGTTGCCACTGATATGGAATTTACCAAGGCTGAGCGTGGCGAGACCATTGAACTGGATATGGACACCAAGGGTATTCCCGGTAGCCCACCCATTGCCGAAGTTATCTTTAATAAGATTTCCAATTGCGCAGTTTTTGTACCAGATCTATCTTTTGTAAGGGCTACAAAGGACGGGCAGGATTGTCGTTTTTTCTCCAATTCCAATGTATTGATTGAGTACGGATATGCATTATCTGCAGTCGGATACTTGCGGATCGTACCGATAATGAATACGGCCTATGGTGAGGTATCCATGAAATCCTTGCCCTTTAATATGCGGCACTTTCGGCACCCGATAGAGTATTGGCTCGCAGAGGATGCGACAAAGGAAGAAAAAGATAAAGTGAAACAGAAGCTCATCAAGGAGGTATCGGTCGCCATTCTAGAGGTCCTGAAACAGGGCACGAAGCCCGCACCTGCTTCGCATGAGCCGAGACCGAGTACGACCGATCCGTCTACCTTCTTACAAGAAGGAGAGACATTACCCCTGCTTAGTAGTTATTCTGGTTGTTCTGGAGATATTAACCTTCAGATACCAAAAAATCAGCATATGTATTTGCGGATAATGCCTACAAATACAACCGCTCCCCTATCTAGCCGAAAGCGAGCATACGATCTTCTTTTAAAGAGCAATGTAGAACATTTTGGATATAAATATCATAATAGTAGATATCGTGGTCGCAACGAATATGGAGCATTTGCAGTCGATCACGAGGGGAGTAATATCTGTGGATTGACGCAGTTGTTCCTAAATAATGAATTGTGGGGAATCGACTGTCACTGGTTAGACAAAGAGAAATGCATGAAGCACGCGGCAGTTGGCTTTTTGCCGAGCAGTCTGATCGAAGAGGCATTCACCCCAATGCTGGCTGCGTACCTTTCCTGCTATCGCGACAGTCTAGAGTTGAAACCACCAATAAAACTCATGGCGGGCATGACTGGGGTTAAAGGTTATCAGCTGGCAGCCTCACAGCAGGACATGCTCTCCAATGATGGGTTAGGAGGACACGTCGTCAGTGAGAATATCGAATTCGAGTGTACCATTAAGGATTTAGATGCCGAGCCAACATCAATACTGCGCCCTTTTTTTGAGCGTGTATGGGAAGAGTGTGGGCATACACGCCCTGACAGAGAAAAATTGTAGTTTAAGAAAATACTGAAAAGGCTTTACAATTTTTCGGGCATATTCCCATACCGTTATTTCATCTATTATTCTTATGGGACTTATATACCAAATCTGCAAAATTTATTTCTGATTCTTCTCATCCAGCCGCCATTTCTTGTTCAATTCCTCTTTGCTAGGCTTGCAATTTTCATAAGTTGCCCTGCCATCTGCTTTTTTCAGCAGAACAGACTTCACTGCGTTCTCAAACTGTTTCATAGTAATTGAAACTTTCATATTTCATACTCCGCCGAACGTAACCTTCAGTTTCAAATGCTGTTTGCGCTTGCGTATCTTATCCATAAGATATTCCATAGGGCGGTTCCCCTTGACGCTGTTGCAGTGTCCGCACAGCATCTGGTAGTTTTTATAATAATTTCCCCCTCCCTTTGATGTTGGAATTATGTGGTCAAGAGTCATATTTATTAAAGGTAGGGGTACTTCACAGGCATTGCATAGTCCTTTCTGCTCCCCATACAGACGGGATTCAATATCTTTTGAAGGTGGTTCTACTTTGATATCGCTTCGGACAGGAATATCGGTTCTATGGATGAAATCTGTAAATAACCCGGAATCTGTCTTCAGTCTCTCGGCCACTAGTTCAGCCGCCTTCTCACTGATGTCTATACCTATCCACTTCCGGCCTAACTGCTGAGCTGCAACCAGAGTGGTTGCACATCCACAAAATGGATCAAACACAATTTCCCCCCCCCCCCTCAGTGCTGGCTTCTATAATCCGCTCAAGAAGTTTCCGAGGTTTCTGTGTTGGATAACCTGTTAATTCTTTTTTAGATATTTGACCTCCTGACGGAATATCCGACCACCAGTCTCCGATTAATCGACCTTTTTCTATAGCGTTTTCAGACATTCCCATAAACTTTATCCCGCCTCCAGTAGATTCTCCTGATTCTCGATGCGACCTCCTTTGCTTTGTAGATTCGGAATATGGAACCCTTATAGAATTAAAATTAAAAGTCCATTTATCTCCCTTTGAATATCTTAAAATAATGTCGTGTTTGCGTGGGAAGTTTTTTTTACTCGCACTGGGCCCTGTGTAGCACCACACAATTTCATTCTTAAAATTCTTTTCTCCAGATACCCTGTCAAGCACAATTTTTAAATAATGGCTGGCTGTGGGGTCGCAATGGAGATAAAGACTTCCAGTATTCTTCAATATCCGATGCATCTCTATTAATCTCTGAGTCATATACGTTATATATGACATCATAGGCTTTCCATGTATCACTTCTATTGACTGAATGAACTGCACCAGATAAGGATAATCATCCACTATCCCCTCCAAATATGCCAGATCAACATCTTCCCAAGTCCACATATCCTTAAATGATGTGCCGGCCGCCTTGCTTCCCACTGGAGACTTGTACATCCTCTTAGAATTGAAAGGTGGATCCAGATATATCAAATCCACACTCTCACTGTTCATGCCATGCATGATGTAAAGATTATCCCCTGTGAAAAGAGTGTTGCCAGTAATCATCGAGTCAGGTCCAGATAGGAAATGCGCCGCCCGGCGATCCCTTTACACAGCGATGACATCCTGTCCTTTATATCCACTTTGCAATTCCCCTCATTCGAGCGGAATGCAAACTCATTCACATAGCGATGAAGATGCTTATGACTGAAATAGTGGTATGTGCCGCTATACCCACGCTTCAGCAAAGCCCAGATACTCTCAATTCCATTTGTGTGTGCCCTGCCATTGACATACTCTTTGGCGGAATGCTTTACAGTCTCATGCATGTAATTTTCACTAAGACCAATATATGCTCTATGGTCATCAGTATAGACAGTGGAACCCGCCTCCACCGTCTCCGACCGGCACCAGTATGTATATTTTCTGCGAGGCGCAACAGCAATCCCCTTGTCACATCCGCAATGAGCACAAACTGGACGACCATTCCAGAGGCTTCTTTCAAGCCACATAAGAGATTTTTTGGATTCTTGCAGATTTAGGTATATAAGCCCCGACCACGGTTTTGTCTCTGCGAGTTCATATATATTCCATAGGCCATCATAACAGACTAGTTTCTCTACGGGTCCATATACATACCATAGCGAATTGCCGCTGCTGGTTCCTGCCTCAACTTGAGCCTTACCCCCCTTTCTGCTACCCTAATCTCCCGTCTGGTTTCTGGCTAAGGGCCCTCTGTCGAGGGCGGGGAGTGGCGGGCAGCGCATCATAATGACACGGTACATATTTGTTACGGGAGGCGTGGTTTCTTCGGTGGGAAAGGGTATCACCACCGCTTCTCTGGCCACTTTGCTGGAGGCCCGGGGACTTAGGGTCACCACTCTGAAGCTGGATCCCTATATCAATGTAGACCCCGGCACCATGAGCCCCTTCCAGCACGGGGAGGTGTTTGTCACCGAGGACGGTGCGGAGACGGACTTGGACCTGGGGCACTACGAGCGTTTCATTGACGCCACCATGAGCCGGCGCAACAATTTCACCACCGGCCAAGTGTACGATCAGGTGCTGCGCAATGAGCGCGCCGGCAAGTACATGGGGGGCACGGTGCAGGTCATTCCCCATGTCACCGACGAGATCAAGCGCCGCATTGCCGAGG
This sequence comes from Gammaproteobacteria bacterium, assembly GCA_965205525.1. Lineage (GTDB taxonomy): Bacteria > Pseudomonadota > Gammaproteobacteria > JABABF01 > JABABF01. The sequence goes on along the minus strand of OZ242171.1, from coordinate 1,624,343 downwards.
GTGCAGTCGGGGCGGAGGTGGCGCTGGTGGAGATCGGCGGCACCGTGGGCGATATTGAGTCTCAGCCCTTCTTAGAAGCCATTCGCCAGATGCGTCTGGAATTGGGTGCGGGGCAGGTGCAATTCGTTCATCTCACCCTGGTGCCTTACATCGCCACCACCGGCGAAATCAAGACCAAGCCCACCCAGCACTCGGTGAAGGAACTGCGTTCCACCGGTCTGCAGCCGGACCTCCTGGTCTGCCGTGCCGCCGCCGAAATTGACCAAATCGCCCGTCGCAAGATTGCCCTTTACACCAATGTGGAGGAGCGGGCGGTGGTCTCTCTGCCGGATGCGGACACCATCTATCGCATTCCCTCCATGCTCCACCAGCAGGGGGTGGATGATGTGCTCACCGAGAATTTCGGCCTCAGCTGTCCGCCGGCCAATTTGGAAAGATGGGACCAGGTCATCCATGGTATTCAGCACCCCGAGCGGGAGGTGACCGTGGGCATGGTGGGCAAGTACACCCACCTTCCGGATTCCTACATCTCCATCAACGAGGCCCTCCTTCATGCGGGTATCCGCACCCGCACCCGGGTGCACATAGACCACATTGAGGCCGAGGAGCTGGAGCAGGAGGGGGTCGCCCGGCTGCAGAATGTAGACGCCATTCTGGTGCCGGGGGGGTTCGGCATTCGCGGTGTTGAGGGCATGGTGCAGGCCGCCTGCCACGCCCGGGAGCGGGGGCTGCCCTACTTCGGGATATGTCTCGGCATGCAAGTGGCGGTGATTGAATACGCCCGCAATGTGGCCGGCCTCAAGGATGCCCACAGCACCGAATTCAACCGAGACACGCCGCACCCGGTCATCGCGCTGCTGCACGAGTGGGAGGAGCAGGATGGCCGCAAGCAGCGGCGCGATGAGAACACCGAGCTGGGGGGAACCATGCGCCTGGGCGGCCAGCCCTTCGACTTGGTGGACGGATCCCTGGTGCATTCCATCTACGGCACCGGACCGATTGTTGAGCGCCATCGGCATCGCTACGAGTTCAACAACCGCTATACGGATTCCCTGGTAAATGCCGGTCTCAGCGTGGGCGCCTGGTCCGGGCAGGATCCGCGCCTGGCGGAATCCGTGGAGATGGCCGGGCATCCCTGGTATGTAGGCTGCCAGTTTCATCCGGAGTTCAACTCCAAGCCCTGGCAGGGACATCCCCTGTTTATCAATTTTGTAGAGGCGGCGGTGCACATGGCTGCCGCTCACCAGTGACCGCCGTCTCAGCAGGTGGCATTCAGATCGCCAACGAGCGGCCTGTCACCCTGTTCGGCGGGCTGAATGTTTTGGAGGCAGAGAACCCGGAGCTGGCTCTAAAGACGGCGGAGCATTTTGCCGAAGTCTGTCTGCGTCTCGGAATGCCTTGGGTATTCAAGGCCTCCTTTGACAAGGCCAACCGCACCGCCCGGGACTCCTATCGCGGCCCCGGCTTAGAGCAAGGGCTTCAGATGCTGGCCAAGGTGCACGAGCGCTTTGATGTGCCGGTGATGACCGACATTCACGAGCCCGGCCAGGCGGCGACGGTGGCCGAGGTGGCGGAGGTGCTGCAGATTCCCGCCTTCCTGTGCCGGCAGACCGACCTGCTAACCGCCGCTGCCCGCACCGGGGCCATCCTCAACATCAAGAAGGCCCAGTTTCTGGCGCCGGAGGACATGCGCCATGTGCTGGCGAAGTGTGAGGCAGCGGGCAACCGCCGTCTCTTGCTGTGCGAGCGGGGCACCTGCTTCGGCTATCACAATCTGGTGGTGGACATGCTGGGCTTTGACATTCTCAAAGATACGGGCTACCCCGTTCTGTTTGATGTCACCCACGCCCTGCAGCAGCCCGGCGCCCATGGCGACCGCGCCGGAGGCCGCCGCGCCCAGGTGATGTCCTTGACTCGGGCAGCCCTTTCCCAAGGGCTGGCTGGCCTGTTCTTAGAGACCCACCCGGACCCGGACCGGGCCCGGTGTGACGGTCCCTCGGCCCTGCCCTTGGCCCAGCTGCAGCCCTTCTTAGAGCAGGTGCAGGCGCTGGACGAGCGGGTCAAGTCTCTGCCGCCTTTTGTCTTGGAGGAAGGGAACAGAGAGTGAGCGAAATCACCGATATCCGCGCCTTTGAAATTCTGGACTCCCGGGGACACCCGACCCTGTACGCCGAGGTGCAGACAGACGGCGAGACAATCGGTGCCGCCTGCGTGCCCTCCGGTGCCTCCACCGGCTCCCGGGAAGCGCTGGAGCTGCGCGACGGTGATGTCGGCCGCTACGGCGGGCGCGGCGTGCGTCAGGCGGTGGAGACGGTCAACACCACTTTTCGCGAGCTGCTCATCGGTCGGGATGCCGCCTTGCAGCATGCGCTGGATGCCGCCATGAACGAAGCGGACGGCACCCCCGACAAATCCCGTCTCGGGGCCAACGCTATCCTGGCCGTCTCCCTGGCCTCCGCCCGGGCGGCAGCGGCCGCAGAGAAGCTGCCCCTGTACCGGCACATCGCCCGGCTCGCCGACCGCGACGAGCTGCTGATGCCGCTGCCGATGATGAACATCCTAAATGGCGGTGTCCACGCGGATAACAATGTGGATATTCAGGAGTTCATGGTGCAGCCCGCGGGGGCGCCGAATTTTGCAGAAGCCCTGCGCTGGGGGGCCGAGATCTTTCATGCCTTGCGCGCCCTCTTGAAGAAGCGCGGCCTAGCGACTGCGGTGGGCGATGAGGGCGGCTTTGCGCCAGACCTGCCCGCCAGCGAGGCCGCCCTGGAAGTGATCGCAGAGGCGGTTGCCGCCGCTGGCCTCCGCTTGGGGGAGGACATCATTCTGGCCTTGGACTGCGCCGCCAGCGAGCTGTACCGGGACGGCGCTTATCACTTAGCCGGCGAGGGACGCTCTTTCACCAGCACAGAGTTTGCCGAATACTTGGCAGGGCTCTGCGAGCGGTGGCCCATCCTGTCGGTGGAGGACGGCATGGCGGAAGATGACTGGGAGGGCTGGGAGAATCTCACCCGCCTGCTCGGCGAGCGCACGCAGCTGGTGGGGGATGACTTGTTCGTGACCCGGAAGGAAATCCTGCGCCAGGGCATTGAGCGGGGAGCAGCCAATGCCGTCCTGATAAAGCTGAACCAGGTCGGCACCCTGAGCGAGACCTTAGACACCATCGCCTGTGCTCGCCAGGCCCGCTACGGCATTATCATCTCCCATCGCTCCGGCGAGACCGAAGACACCACCATCGCCGACTTGGCGGTGGGCACCGCTGCTGCTCAGATCAAGACCGGAGCGCCCTGCCGCTCGGACCGGGTGGCCAAGTACAATCGTCTGCTCCGCATTGAAGCGGAGCTGAGCGGCACCGCCCCCTACCCGGGGCGCTCGGCGCTGTCGGTTTAGGCGGCATATTTAAAGTTATCAAAATCACAGCGCGATTGCAGGACACGACCCGAGGGGCAGCCCATGATTGATCACATCATTCTCCAAGTGTCAGATTTGGACCGAAGCGGAGCCTTTTACCGGGGTGCGCTGGCACCCCTCGGTTACGAGGTGGCCACCGACTACGAAGGATTCTTGGGTTTTGGACGCGATAATCTGGTTGATTTCTGGCTGGCAAAGGGTGCTGCGACCGCTCCCGTCCATGTAGCTTTTCGCGCCGAGAGCCGTTCTGCGGTGGATGCCTTTCACGCTGCTGCTCTGGCTGCCGGCGGCCGGGACCACGGCGCACCCGGCCTTCGCACTCACTACCACCCGGACTATTACGGTGCCTTTGTGCTAGACCCGGATGGGCATAACATTGAAGCGGTCAGCCGCACCCGTGAATAAGCAGGTGAAGCAGCCCTCGGCGGAGCAGGGTACTGCGCTCAGAAATCTGGTGGCCATGCACCAGTTGCGCGCTGTCGGGGAGGATCATTTCTGTGCAGAGGAATTTGAGGACACCGGCCTCGGCCGTCTCTTCGGCGGCCAGCTGCTGGCCCAGACGGTGCATGCTGCCAGCCGCACCGTGCCGGAGCGGCTGACGCTGCACTCCCTGCACGGATACTTTCTCAACATGGGTCGGCTCGGCACTCCGGTGCAGTTCCGGGTGACTCGCCTGCGGGATGGCCGACGCTATACCGCCCGTCAGGTCCGGCTGGAGCAGGGAGAGAAGGTGCTGGCGGAGATGCTGCTGTCCTTCCACGAGACGGAGACGGATGTCTTTATGCATCAGTGCCCGATGCCGGAAGTCACCGGCCCGGAAGGGCTGCCTCCGGATTCCGAGCTGTTCTATAAAGAAATGCTTGCCTCCGGCATGGACGCAGCGGACGCCTGGCCGATGGAATTCCGGCAGGAAGACCCGGTGCTCGCCCCGGGCAAAGTCCTCCCGCCTCGCTCCCGCACTTGGTGCCGCGCTCCCCTGGAGGTCTTGGAGGAAGAAGCTTCTCCCGCCTGTCACATGGAGATGCTGGCCTATGCCTCCGACAATCCGGTGCTGGTCCCCGCCCTGCGCCCCCATGGTCTCAGTGAATGGGATGTTTCGGTCAGGCTCATGAGCCTGGACCATGCCCTGTGGGTGCACCGCCCCTGCCGGGTGGATGAATGGCTGCTCTTTGAGGCCGACAGCGATTGGGCCGGCAGTGGACGGGCTTTCGGTCGCGGCCGCATCTTCCGCCAAGACGGCACCTTAGTGGCTTCGGTGGCCCAGGAAGGGGTGTTTCGCACTTGACACCAAGTGATAACTGCTCTGGCTCCAGGACACATGCGCACATTTATTAACTTGTATTACGGGGCAGTGCGCGGCACCTATACCGGTGGCTTGACCTTGAGAAGATTTTTTCAATGATTTTGGATGGAGAGGAATATTCAATCGAATGCACGGTACAATGAGCGGCCTTCTTAGGCGGTTTGTGCATTAGGGGTCGCTCGCCATGGCGAAGAGCAGGTCAATCCAAGAATTGCGTGACAGCGTGGACAGCGAGATGGGCTGCTCTGACTGGGTGCGGATAGACCAGGCGCTGATCAACGCCTTTGCCGATGCCACCATGGATCACCAGTACATCCACGTAGACCCGGAGCGGGCCGCCGCCGGCCCCTTCGGCACCACCATCGCCCACGGTCTGCTCACCCTCTCTCTTCTGCCCCGCATGATGGAGAGCATCTCCTACTCCCCCGAGGGGGCCACCCTGTTTGTCAACTACGGCTTTGAACGGGTGCGCTTTATCACGCCTGTCAAGGAGGGCAGCGAGGTGCGAGGGCGTGTCGTCCTCCGCGAAGTGAGCGAGCGCAATAAAGGGCAGTGGATACTCAAGATGGAGGTAACCGTAGAAATACGCGGCGGAGAAAAACCCGCGATGGTGGCGGAATGGCTGACCATGAGTCTGGTGGGCAGCTGAATTCATTTTTCTTTCCGAGATAGCAAGCCTATGAATACCCAAGCGGTCATTGTCTCCACCGCCCGCACCCCCATTGGGAAAGCCTACCGGGGCGCATTTAACAATCTGCCGGGGCCGACCCTGGGCGCAGCGGCCGTCAAGGCGGCGCTCAATCGCGCTGGCGTGGTGCCGGAAGAGGTGGAGGATGTAGTCATGGGCTGTGCTCTCCAGCAGGGCACCACTGGAGGCAACATCGCCCGCTTGGTGTCCCTGCGCGCCGGCCTGCCGGTGGAGGTGCCGGCCATGAGCGTGGACCGACAGTGCTCCTCTGGCATGATGGCCATCGCCATTGCCGCTCGGCAAATCGTGCAGGAGGAGGTGAAGGTGGCTGTCGGGGGCGGCTTGGAATCCATCAGCTTGGTGCAGACCGAGCACATGAACAGCTACCGCAACAGGGATGAAAGGCTTGTGGAGATGCATCCGGATGTTCACATGCTGATGCTGGACACCGCCGAGGTGGTGGCTAAGCGCTATGGCATCAGCCGCGAGCAGCAGGACGAGTACGGAGTGCGCTCCCAAGAACTCGCTTGCGCCGCCCAGGAGGCGGGCCGCTTTGAAGACGAGCTGGTGCCGATCAATGTTATGAAGAAAGTCACCGACAAGGAGACCGGCGAAACCTCTAGTCAGGCGATCACCCTCTACCAGGACGAGGGTCTGCGCCCGGGCACTGCCGCCGATGCCTTGGCCGGGCTGAAGACAGTTCGCGAGGATGGCACTATCACTGCCGGCAACGCCTCCCAGCTCTCTGACGGCGCTGCCGCCTGTGTGCTGATGGAGCGGGGCCTGGCCGAGAAGCGAGGCTGTGAGCCCATCGGGATCTACCGTGGCGTAGCCGTCGTCGGCTGTGCACCGGATGAGATGGGTATCGGTCCGGTCTTTGCGGTGCCAAAGCTGCTGGAGCGGCACGACCTGACAATAGACGACATCGGTCTGTGGGAGCTGAACGAGGCTTTTGCCGTGCAGGTAATTTACTGTCGCGACCGGCTGGCTATTCCAGAGGATCGTCTGAATGTCAGTGGCGGCGCTATCGCCGTCGGCCATCCCTACGGGATGAGCGGCGCCCGGCTGGTGGGGCATGCCCTCTTGGAGGGACGTCGCCGGGGTGTGCGCTATGTGGTGGTGACCATGTGTATCGGTGGCGGCATGGGTGCCGCTGGCCTGTTTGAAATCTGCTGAAATCCGGCGCGCGCACGGCTGTTACCGGTTGTTCTCCCCGGCAATAAAATGACAAGGTGGGTAATTGCATTTCTGCTGATTGTCCTAGTGGGCTTGCAGCATCGGCTGTGGGTGGGCGACGGCGGCATTCGCGAACGACAGGTGCTGCAGCGCCAAGTGGAGCAGCAGCGAAAGGACAACGAGACGGCGCGGGAGCGCAATCGCACCCTGTACGCAGAGCTGCGTGAAATCCAGCAGAGCCCCACGGCAGTGGAAGAGCGGGCCCGGCGCGAGCTGGGCATGGTTCGCGAAGGCGAGCAATTTATCTGGCTTATTGAAGAGGATTAAGACTCGGCGATGGTAGTTGCGGCCCCGCTGCGGTCAGTGCGCTGTTGGGCCGTGGTGCCGGCGGCCGGTCGGGGTCAGCGACTCGGCGGTGACCTGCCTAAACAGTACCTTCTTCTCGGCGAGCGCACGGTTGCGGAGCGCACCTTGGAATGCATTTTGGGACTGCCGGATATTGCTTCGGTGACGGTGGCAGTTGCTGCCGAGGATAGCTGCTGGCGGAGTCTGCCCCCGGCGTCTGATCCCCGAGTGCAAACGGTTATCGGCGGAGCCACTCGGGCTGCTTCTGTTCTGAATGCCCTGGCCTTTCTGGCAGAGCAGGCCGCTTTGGAGGATTGGGTTCTGGTGCATGACGTGGTGCGTCCCTGCGTGTCCCCGGAGCGCATACAGCTCCTGCGGGAGGAGCTTGCCGGGCATCCGGTGGGCGGCCTGCTGGCAATCCCTGTGACCGACACCCTGCACCGTGCCGATGACACGGGCGATCTTCTTCCTTCGGAGGCGCATCGGGAAAACCTTTGGCGGGCGCAGACGCCGCAGATGTTTCGCTACGGTCTGCTGCGGGAGGCTCTGCAGGCGGCACAGGATGCGGGTGAGACAATGGGAGATGAAGCGGCGGCCATGCTGCGAGCCGGCCATCGGCCCCGGGCTGTGCAGGGCAGTGCGGACAACATCAAGATCACCATGGCAGAGGATCTGCACCTGGCCCGCAGCCTGCTGTCAGAAAAGGAGGGCGCGGGCCCGTGATACGCATCGGTCAAGGCTTTGATATGCACCGCTTCGGTCCCGGTGATTCCGTGGTGCTTGGAGGGCTCCGCATACCCTGCGAGAAGGGGATTGTGGCGCACTCCGATGGAGATGTGCTGTTGCATGCCCTGTGCGATGCCATTCTCGGCGCCGCCGGCCTCGGTGACATAGGGCGGCATTTCCCCGATAGCGATGTGCGCTGGCAGAATGCCGACAGCCGCATGCTGCTGCGCCGCTGTGTGGAGCTGGCTGCCGCTAGGAACTGCCATCCCTTGAATGCCGACCTGACGCTGATCGCAGAAATCCCCCGGGTGGCAGAGCACGCAGAGCAGATGCGGGCGAATATTGCCGCCGACCTGAAAGTTGGGGAAACGGCGGTCAACCTCAAGGCCACCAGCGCAGAAGGCCTGGGAGCAGTAGGGCGGGGCGAGGGCATCGCAGCTCTGGCGGCAGTTCTGCTGGAAGAGGCGAAGGGGGACTGACGGCGATGGCGGGCAAGGATTTTGACGGCATTGGCATGACCTCCCGGCGCACCCGGGATCGGCTGATTAGCCGTATTGAGGGGGAGGGCATCTGCAGCCCAGAGGTGCTGGCCGCCATGCGCGCTGTACCGCGTCATATCTTCTTGGATGAAGCCTTGGCCCACCGAGCCTACGAGGACACTGCGCTGCCTATCGGCTGCGGGCAGACCCTTTCTCAGCCCTACATCGTGGCCCTGATGACCGAGCTTGCCATTCAGGGAGAACGTCCTTCCAAGGTGCTGGAAATCGGCACCGGCTCCGGCTACCAGGCGGCGGTGCTGGCGCAGCTGGTGGAAAAGGTTTACAGCGTGGAGCGGCTGTCGGTGCTGCTGCAGAAAGCGCGGCAGCGGCTGCGCAGTCTGCGGCTTGACAATCTATCTCTCAAGCATGCCGACGGCAACTTGGGCTGGCCGGAGTATGCCCCCTTTGATGTCATTCTGGTGACTGCTGCTCCGGCGGCAGTGCCCGAAGGCCTGTTCGCCCAGCTGGCGGATGGCGGCCGTCTGATAATCCCGGTAGGGATAGAGCACCAGGAGTTATATGTCTACCGCAGGAAGGGCGATGCAATAGATAAATGCTGTGTGGAAGCGGTGCGCTTTGTCCCCCTGCGTGAAGGGGTGGGCACGGCCGACTAGCCTGCCTTCCTGCCCGGTCCCAATCGGAAACCCGGGCGAAGCCAGGCAGGTGCGCCTTGCCCCTGGTAATGGGGTTCGGCGCATCCCCTGCCTGCTTTCCTCTGCCCCCCGGCCCTTATTGGCTGCGCCAATCGTCGGAGACCTTGGTCTCGTCAATCAGGGTGCGCCTCAGGGTCTTGCCGTCTTTGATGCCTTGCCACATCCGGCTGCGGTAGCGTCCGCAGTCGCTGATATGGATCAACTCGTACAGGTAGGTGCCGGGCATGTCCGCACGCTGCCAATGGAGCACGAGGGTGCGGTTTTTATCGTCCAAGGGCAGCTCTGCCGCCCAGCCCTCAATTTCGCCGCTGAACCAGATGCGCTCGTCTCGCAGTTTCGCCGGAAAATCCCGCTCCTCGGTGCGCCCGTCCTCCCACGTGTAGTAGTTGGTCTGGTGGTACTCGTATTCGTCTGCGTCTGGAAAACGGCACAGCAGGCGTGACTGATGCTCATCAATTTTGCCGCCCTTGGCATCGTAATAACGATATACGCCTTCCCACACCCCTTCGTGCCGTGCCAAAAGCGGCATGATTTTCTTGATTGCTGACATGATTGCCTGCCTGCTTCACGAACCTCTTGCACCCTTCCCCAAACTTGAAGGAAGTTGCATTAATGATATAGCATAGTGTCTTTTCTGGCAGAGGGCGCAGATGCTTCCGGTCAAACTATCGCTATCCCTTCTCCTCGGTCTCTCGGCAGTGGGGATGATCGCCTGCGCGCCCAAGCCAGAGCGGGTAGATTTGCAAGAATTTTTGCTGTCGTTCGGCGGAGAATACGACAACCACGAACAGGTCTGGCGGCAACAGGAACAGGGACAAAAACAGACCATCACGCACGTGCAGCGGGTGGTGCGGAAGGTATCTGTCCCCACCATCGGACCTCATGTCTACTTGGCTTTGCAGCGCTCGCCGAAGCAGGATGAGCGGGGCAGCCTCATGCTGTACGCCTTGCAGCTAGAGTCTGCCTCCGAGCGCATTCGCGCAGTTGCCTTCCTGCCGCGGGATGAAACCGTCGCCGCTTCGCTCTTGGAAGAGACGGGGGATATTCCCTTGCAGACCTTGCGTCCTGCCGAGGGCTGTGATGTGCTGTGGCGCCCCGAGGAAGGCGCATTCGTCGGTACTCAGGCGGGGGAGGGCTGTCAAATCCCTCCTGGCTGGGCGCTCGGCTCCGCCTGCATCCGCGAGCGTTTTCGCCTGGATAAAGAGGGTCTGCATAGCTGGACACGCCCCTGCGAAGAGGAAGAAGAAACATTGCATGCCGGGCGCCGGCTCCGCTACTACCAGGGCTGGATGGGAATACAGCAGAAGCGGCTGGGGCTGAAAGAAGAAGGGGATGGCTGGCTGTTTGTCCGGGGATTTCGCATTCACAGCGAGGGGCAGATAGTGCCCCTGTCCGTAGCGGATGGCACGACCACCGGTTATTCCGTACAGCTTGCGCAGCTTACCTATTTGGGCTCCGGGCAGGCGATCCTGAAGCTCGGTCTTCTGGACGAGAGCGGCTACACCATGACCTACACCTGGGCCGATGTCGGGGCCCAGGTCATCGGCATGAACCTGCGCTGGTTTCAAGTGGGTCTTCGCGCCGAAGAATAATAAGCGGGGTATTCACACCTCTGTGAAAAACTCCAGCCACGCGCCCTCCGGCGTCCGCAGGGCGAAAAGCTCGCATGTCCCGTAGCCAGGCAGATCCACCCGTCCTGGTCCGGCGGCGATCGTCACACCTTTTTGCTTCAGCTCCCGAGCAAAGACGAGGGCATCTTCGGTGGGAAAGCGCAGCATCAGCATGCCTAGGTTGGGAGGTGCGCCCCGCTCTTTAAAATCCGCGCCGGTGACCCCGTCAAAGCGGAGTATCTCCACCGAGCCCTCGTTTTTGTCCAGCGGATTGAGCAGGGCAGCCCGATACTTGACGGAGGTGCTGAGGTTGTAGGGCAGGCCCAGTACGCTGGGACCGGGCTTTTCATTCACCTGGGTGCTTTCTAAATAGCTTTTAAATCCGAGGGTGCCTGTGTAGAAATCTCGCGTTTTCTCCATGTCTTTTACGATTTGGGTGGAGTTGAATGCTCGGCTGAATCCCTGGGGCGGGAGTGCCTCCTCAAGAGGCGGGTCAATGCGCTCAATCAGCGCAAAGCGGACGCCGTCCGGGCCCCGAGCCAGCCATTCTTTCACCTGGAAGGGGCCGAATTGGAATACATTGGGCTCTGCCACTCCCTGCCAATTCTGCGCCTGCATGGCAGCGGCAATGCGGTCTAGATTTTTCACCCGCACATTGATGTCAAAGATGCCGCCGGTATCCCAGCTCTGGTCGTTGGAGCGGATTTGCCGCTGTTTCGCACCTAGGAATTGCACGAGGCGCACAAAACCCATGCGGCTGCCAGGGGCGCGCATCAGCACTTCCCGAGCGCTGACCTTTTCATTCAGTCCCCACAGGCGAAGCAGTCTCCGATCGGTATCACTCTTGGCGCATTGCTCCCAGCCGGCCAGCCCCGAGAAGAAATCAGTGTAGCCCTGCAGATCGCTGACACTCAGCACTGCCTCCCGAAAGCCAGCGGTTAAGCCAGCGGTTAAATGCGGCTTGCCGGCGGTCTGCTTAGCCCGCATATTGGACGGAGCGATGCGCGTGCGGGTTTTTAACTTTCAGCGGGAGTCTGCACTTGACTGCCCCCATTAATAATCCCGCCAATCATCGGAGATCTTGGCCTCATCAATCAGGGTGCGCTGGAATAGCTTGCCGGCCTTGATCCACTGCCATACCCGGTTGCGATAGCGTCCGCAGTCGCTGATCTGGATCATTTCATACAGATATGCGTCCGGCAGATCTTTGCGCACCCAGTGCAGCATGACGGAGCGTTTGTGTTCGTCCAAGGGCACCTCTGCCGCCCAGCCGTCAATTTCGCCGCTGAACCAGATGCGCCCGTCGCGCACCCGCGTGAGAAAATCTCGCTCCTCGGTCCGACCATCCTCCCACGTGTAGTGGTTGGTCTGGTGATACTCGTGTTCGCCTTCCTCCGGGAAGCGGCATATCAAGCGTGATTTGTGCTCGTCAATCTTGTCGCCGTTCTCGTTGTAGTAGCGATATACGCCATCCCAGACACCTTCGTGCCGAGCCAGCAGAGGCATGATTTCTTTGACATTGGACATGAGGTTGTCTCCTGCTTCAGTGATATTCATTCATACTCCCGCGGGAGCACTCAAATCTTGGTGAAAAACTCCAGCCATGCGCCCTCCGGCGAGCGCAGGGCGAAAAGCTCGCTTTTGCCATAGCCGTGCAGCTTGACCTGGCTTGGCCCTGCGACAATTGCTGCGCCCTTCTTCTTCAGTTCGCGGGCGAGCCCGGCGGCATCGGCGACTGGAAAGCGCAGCATCAGTATGCCGAGGTTAGGCGGTGCCGCCCGCTGGGAGAAATCAGTGCCGGCAGCCCCGTCAAAACTCAGTATTTCCACCGAGCCTTCGTTCTTGGCCTGGGGGTGCAGGATGTATACGCGGCGCTCAATTTCAGTGCTGAGATTGTGCGGCAGGCCCAGCACATTTGGGCCGGGCCGCTCGCTGGCGCCGCGGGTTTCCAAGTAAGTCTTAAAGCCGAGGATGTCCGTGTAAAAACTGCGCGTTCTGTCTATATCCCGCACGATCTGGGTGGAGTTGAATACCCGGCTGAGATGCCGCAGGTTGGGCCAGCCCTCCAAGGGTGGGGCGATGCGCTCTATCAGTGCCAGGCGCACGCCATCCGGCCCTCGCACCAGCCATTCCTTCACTTTGAAGGAGCCGAACCGAAATGCGACAGGATCCGATGCTCCCGCCCAGCCGAGGCGCTGCATCTCATCGGCGAGGCGGTCCAAGTTCTTCACCCGCACATTGAAGTTGTAGATGCCGCCGGTATCCCAGCTCTGGTCGTTGGGGCGGATCTGCTGCTGCTGCGCACCCCGGAATTGCACTAGACGCAAAAAGCCAGTGCGGCTGCCGGGATTGTGCATCAGCACTTCCCGGGCGCGGACTTTTTTGTCCAGGTTCCACAGGCGCAGCAGTTTTTGGTCTGTCCTGCCTCTGGATTGCACCTCCCAGCCGGCAACTCGGGAGAAAAACTCGGTATAGCCCCGCAGATCGCTGACGCTCAGCACCACCTCCCGAAAGCCGGAAATAGCCGGCGGAGCAATGGTCTCCTCTGCCCGGGCACCGCCCGCTGCACCCGTCAGCAGGGCAGAGAGAAGGAGGAGAGCCGCATGTCGCATTTCAAAGATTCTTCGGCTCAAAGATTTCCACCAGGAAGCCGTTGGGTGCCAGCAGGGTTGCCGCCCGCGCATCGCCAAGGGCAGGGCTCTTGTAGTGTGTCGGCTTGCGCACGATGGCAATGTTCTGCTCCCGGGCCCGTTTCAGCACTATTTCCAGATTGCGGGTGGGGAAAGACCACATGCCGATGCCCCGGTTCGGCACCCGGGGCTCGGTATTCGGGGCGATAGTTTCCCGATTCTTGTAATCCACAAAAAGCAGATGCCCGCTGGTGGCACCCTTGGCATAAACGATAGAAAATCGGAATATGGTGCCTGGCGGCACCTGCAGCGCACTGCCTTCGTTCCTAGTGGTCCAGGTGCGATCCGAGCGCAGCTCTAGGCCCAGCACATCGGTATAAAAAGCCAGCACCCGGTCCGAGTCCTCAATCACTTGGGCGGAATAGGCGGGTCCGCCAAGCCCGCTTTTCGGGTCGATTGGCCCCAGCTGGGACATGCCGTCACCCCTGTGAATGCTGACAGCGTGCACGAAGTCCGGGGCGTTGAAGATGGTTTCAGAGATCTGGTAGGTGGAGCCGTCCGGGCGGGGCACCGGGTAGACCTCCATCTTGTTCAGGCTGCCGAACCCGAGTTGCCGCAATCTTTCGTCTTGACGGGCCGGCTGCAGATTGGGAAAGCCCAGGGACAAGGGCCCCAGCTCCAATGCACTCCAGGAGCGGTGGATGGCGGGTGCCTGCTCACGCAGCACCAGGAGCCGGATCTGTACCGTGCCCGGAACTCCGTTGCGGCGCAGCAGATAGAGATCCCATTTTGTTCCCCGGGGGATGCCCCATAGTTTTCGCTGCCGTCTTTTGGTGATGTAACTGCTTTTTATAGGCCCAGTGACTTTCAGCCCCTGCCCATCCTGGTAGAACAGCAGGCTTTCCTCCAGGGAATTGGTGCTGATAGTTACCGTGTGCAGAGACCCGGTAAGGGCATTTTCAGAGCGGCTGATGGGGGCTAGGGCATCCTTCGGCTCTGCGTCCTGGCCAATTCCGGCTGCCGGCAGGAGCCCCAGGCAGGCCAGCAGCAGAAGCTGGAGGGGATACCGGAGGGGGGACATTCCTGTCCCCCTCTTTAAAATTGCCGCTTTTATCATTTTCACACTCCAATATTCGCAAAGCTCGCCAGGACACACTTGTAAAGAAATGTATTAATATGATAATAATATAACATTTCAAGCGTGTCGCAGCATGCTCATTCGCGGGAGGAGGCGCCTGATAATGAATACAGTACTGCCCTTAATTACAGCAGTTTCATGCCTATATGCCAGTATTCCGGCCCTGGCCCAGGAGACTCTGCCCCGCACTGGCATCAGCGGCGTATACGAGGTGATGACCGGGGTCAGGGAGGCCGGGCCGGCCATTGAATACTTTGCCGAGTTCGGCTTTCGGGTGGTGGCGGAGAGCAGACTCAGTGCCGCCGAGGTGAAAGCCCTCTACGGAGTGGACAGCGCCCTGCGCTCCTACCGCCTGCAAAACGGAGCGGTCGATTCCCACGGTCTCTTGCGCATACTGGAATGGGCGCGCCCCCTCGGAGACGGGGTGGGCTATGCGCCTCCCGACACCATCGGTCTGCGGATGGCCGTGATGCGCACCCGGGACGTGGTGCGCATATACGATGTATTTCAAGCCATGCGTGACAGCAGGCAGCCCTGGCTGCCGGTGAAGCCGATATTTGATGACCCCGCGGGAGCGGCGGGGGACGAGGCGGGCGCATGGACCATCAAGAAGCGGCGCACCGGGGCGCGGGAGATGGCTGTTTACGGCACTTGGTTCACCCATGTTTTCTTCCAGCGCTACGGCTACCAGATCCCCGGCTACGGGACGGTGGGCGCGGATGCCCCCTTGCAGACCAGCGAGTTCACCCACCACGATTTTCTGATTAAGGGCGATATCGGAGAAGTCACCCGCTACTACAGCGAAGTGCTGGGATTGCGCCCCGAGGAGCCGCCTGCCCTGCAGGGGGATTGGCTGCCAGGCCCCCAGCGGCTGTTCAAGATGCCTCCCGGAACCAGCCAGTGGTACATAGGCTTTGTATCCCCGAACAATATCTGCGGCAAGCTGAAGTTCTTTGTACCTCGGGACCCTTCTAACGTTCCCGACCGATCGGCGGAGCAGAAGATCGGCACTGTCGGCATCACCCTGCATTCCCTCTACACACCGCATTTGGGAGACGTGCACAGCCGTGCTCAGAAATTCGGGCTCCGCCCCACCTCCATTCGCAGGAATGAATTCGGTGAGAAATCCTTCCTGTTCACTGGTCCAGATGGGGTCAGCTGGCAGATCCTTGAGGACAGAAAGCCCGCCCGGGCACCGGTACAGAAGCTTGAATACCAGCGAGTTAATAACTGAGAGGCAGGTCCGTGCCACGCCCTCTGCCCCGCAAAGCGGGAGCAGGTCTGTCAGGGGGGTTGTAATGCCCCCTTGACATAAAAGCCTATTCATATATCATTAGAGTAAGTAAGGCCGGAGACGGTCGTTGCACAAGATGTTTCCTATAGGGGGTAACTGAGATGAAAGCAGGGTTATTTCGCAATGTGGGCGTAGTTTTTGGCGGCTTTTTGGCTGCCCTTTACATGATTCCCAGCGGCGGGGCATCTGCCCAAGATGGGGCAGTCGGCTTGGAAGAGGTGCTGGTAACCGCCCGTAAGCGGGAGGAATCCCTTCAGGATGCACCGATCAGCGTATCCGCATTCAATGCGGAAGCCATTGAGAAGCGGGGTGCCCAATCCTTGGATGACATCGCCCGTTTTACCCCGGGTCTCAGTTTTTCCAAGGCCTTCGGCCGTTCCACCGAGCGTCCTGTAATCCGTGGCCTCGGCAACGTGTTAGCGGGAGTGCAGTTCGGAGTGGAATCAGGTGCTGCCTATTTCATTGACGGCATCTATTACCCGGGTGACGTGCAGGGCTTGGATTTGCAGGACTTGGAGCGGGTGGAGGTCATCAAGGGGCCCCAGAGCGCTCTGTACGGCAGGAACACCTATTCCGGGGCTATCAACTTCATCACTCGCAAACCTACCGAAGAAGTTGATGCGACAGTAAAAGTGCGTGTCGCCGAGCACGATGAAAGCGACGTCTCCTTTCATATCAGCGGCCCGATCAACGACACGCTGCATGGCGGGCTGAGTGTGCGCAACTACGAAAAAGACGGCGAATGGACCAACACGGTAACCGAGCGGGAAATCGGCGATGAATCCACTTGGTCGGTCAGCGGTGTGCTGGACTGGAACCCCACCGAAAACTTCAGTGTCCGCCTGCGGCACATTCAGAAACGGGATGATGACGGCACCCGGCCCTTCTTCCTGCAGCCCGCTACCAGCAACAACTGCTTTCCGGGGCTGCGCTCCCTTTCGTCTTGGACACAGAGCGACAGCGACAACAACTATCAGTACTTCTGCGGGGAGATCAAGCCCGGCATAGTGGCTCTTAACGATGGGCCGGATGCAGATGGGGTGGTTAACCTAGTCCCTGGCATTCCAAACAACAATGGCTTGAATTTTGGACGAAGCCCCTATTCGCTCACGAATAGCATACCCTTCAGTGGCGTAGACCGGCGAGTAAGTTTTGACAGCCTGCACGCCTCCTACGATTTTTCTTCTGGGTATCGTGTTGCCCTGGCGTATTCTTACCGGGAAGAAGAATTACTGACCGGTTCTGACAGTGACCACGGTTCAATTAGCTATATCACCCCGACGTTTTTCGGATCAGATGGACTAAGTTCCTTCTTTGCTATCTCGGAAAGGGACAATTTCCGCGACTGGTCAGCGGAATTGCGACTGGAATCCCCTTCGGATAATATCGTGCGATGGACTGTGGGAGTGTTTTACTATGACTATTTTCATACGGAAAATAACATTCGCTTTGGCAGCAGAGAAGGAGTTTTTAATGTTTCCGATACGATAGAAAATGAGGCCGTTTTCGCATCTGCTGAATATGATTTCACCGAGCAGCTGACAGGGTCTGTGGAAGTGCGGAGTGCGAAGGAAACCAAATCCAGCAGGGAGGCTAATGGTTTTAATGACAAAGATAGCTGGCATAACCTCACCCCCCGGGTGACTCTGGATTACCAATTGAATGACAGCATCCTGCTATACGGCGTATATTCCGAGGGTGTGAAACCAGGAGGCTTCAACGGTAATAACGGTGTGGCTCGCGGTCTTCCTACCTATGAACAGGAGGAATCTGACAATTACGAGCTGGGCATTAAGTCTCAGTGGTGGGACAATCGCCTGCAGACCAACCTTGCGGTATTTTTCATTGATGCGGACGATATTCAGCTGACCACTTCGCTTCCTAACCCTGATGGTGCATTGAGTTCCATTGTTACCAATCAAGGTTCCGGCGAAGTGTTCGGCGTGGAGCTAGATATGCAGCTCCTGCTTACCGAAGACCTGACCCTCGGCTTCAACTATGCTTTAGCGGACTCCGAATTCACTGAAGGTTGCGATGACTTCCAGTGGTCACTGACCAGTGGGGGGGGATTGCTTAATGTAGCAGATCCAAGCGAGTCCACTGACCCTGCAGGGGACGGCTTAGTCGGCGATTGCTCCATTGAAGGGCATCAATTCCCTCTGAGTTCAGAGCACCAGGCCAGCTTCTTTGCCGATTATGAGCGCGCCATCTCCGGCGACATGACCCTGTTCGCCGGGGCGGATGTCAGCTATGAAGACAGGAAATTTGTCCAAGTGCACAACGAGGCGTATGTGCCCGCAGCCACCTTGGTGGGGGCACGCATCGGTGTGCGCTGGAAGCAAGCGGAGCTGTCCTTAGTGGGCACCAACCTCACCGATGAGGATGCGCCTATCCTGGCCACCCGCTGGCTGCAGATCCCTTATTTTACTTTCACTGCTGCGAATGAGGCGGACCCGAGTTTTGATAGAGGTCCTCCCCGCGCCTTTTTTGCCCCCTTAAGGGAAGGCAGGCAGTGGGGAGTGCAATTCAAATACAGCTTCTGAGTCCTTTCTCTTGTCGCTGTCGGATAATGGCAGACATTGTGCAGCAGGAGTGCTGAACTTTCCCCTTGAAACCCCGCTGAAAAGCGGGGTTTCTTTTTTTGTCTAGCACCGTCCCGCCTGCCTTCACTGATCCAGACAGAGTCGGCTTGAACAGGGAGACACACATTTCGTCAAAGCTCCCGAACTGGGTTAAAAAGACAGGCAGTGCTGTCCCGACTAGCGTCTGCCTCGGGCATGGGTACCCCAATGGTTAAAAAAATAGACGGGGGTACGCCTGGCACCGACTGCGATAATGGGATTGTCGGCGGATGTGCCGGTCGGAACGAAATCGGTTTATCGGCGAGGGACTGGACGAGATATGCAGGCTGAGCCTTGGATAAAACCTCCATTATTTTTCTGACCCTAGTCGGCTACCAGCTGCTGTTGGTGGCCATCGGCCTGTGGGCCCGAAACCGCACTCGCAGCCACGAGGATTTTCTGCTGGGGGGGCGTCGCCTGGGAGCGGTGGTGGCTGCCCTCAGCTATTCCGCCAGTGCCTCCTCCGCCTGGACGCTGCTGGGGGTCAGCGGCATCGCCTATGTGCTGGGTGTGGGAGCGGTGTGGCTGGCGGCAGGTGCCACGCTTGGGGCGGTGGTGGCCTGGGTCTGGGTGGCTCCCCGCATCAGGACGTACAGTCGCAAGCGGCGCATGGTAACCCTCATTGACTTTCTGGCAGAGGGCAGCGACGGCTCCGCGCGAAAAGCCTTGACCTGGACCGCCTCCGCCATCATCTTGGTATCTTTCCTCTTTTATATCGCGGCCCAGTTTCAAGGGGCTGGACACAGCCTGGCCAGCGCCTTCCCCTTGTCTGCCGAGTGGAGCATTGTTTTAGGAGGCGGAGTCCTCATGTTCTACACCTTCTTGGGCGGCTTTTGGGCGGTGAGCGTTACGGATGCCCTGCAGGGAGCTCTGATGGCGATCGCTGCTTTGGTGATGCCGATCGCAGGGCTGCTGGCAGTGGGAGGATGGGACGGCTTGCTGGCAGGCCTGAGGGAGACGAATAATGCAGGGCTCCTCAGCCTGAGCGGCCCGCACTTGGGGCTGGCTGCCCTCGGTTTTATTGTCGGCCAGGTCGCCATCGGTCTGAGCGCCCAAGGGCAGCCCCACCTGCTGGTGCGTTTCATGGCGATTGCCGACGAGAAGTCTCTGGCCCGTGCGCGGCTCATCAGCATCGCTTGGTACTGCCTGGTCTTTGCCGGCATGTTCCTGCTAGGTCTTGAGGGACGAGTGCTCTTTCCGCTCTTGGAGCAGTCGGAAACCGTTTTCTTTGCCATGACCCATGCCCTCTTCCCGCCCCTGTTGGCAGGCGTGTTGCTGGCGGCAGCCCTGTCAGCCATCCTATCCACAGCGGACAGCCAGCTGCTGGTGGCGGCATCGGTTCTGGGTCACGACCTCGGGCAGCGGGGCTCCCAGCTGCAGGCCTCTCGCTTGGCGGTGCTGCTTTTAGTATTGCTCGCGGGACTGGTGGCTGTGTACCTTCCTGCCACTATTTTTGAGCGGGTGCTGTTCGCCTGGGTCGCAGTGGGTGCAGCTTTCGGCCCTGCGATATTCGTGCGTTTAGCAGGTCTGCGCCGTCCGCCGATAGCAGTGCTGGCTGCAATGCTTACCGGTTTCCTGCTGGCGGTGCTGCTGTACCTGCTGCCAGATACCCCCGGAGATATTGCCGAGCGGGTACTGCCCTTTACAGCAGCCCTCACCCTGCTTCTGCTGTGGCCGGCGGGGCAAGGTGATGTCAAGAGCGAAGGCTGAGCTCGGCAGGCTTTCGCCGTTTTTTCTGCCACCCGTGGACGCACATTTCCTCGGTCATAATGGCACGGGATGCTCGCAGATAGCGGGAATCTTGCGCGGCCATTGCGCCGCTTGATGACAGGTTGCAGTGAGGTAAGAAATGACAAACCTGATAAGCGATTTACGACACATGCTCGGAGACGAGCGGGTGCTCACCGAGCGGGAGGAATGCACTTTTTATAGCCAGGATGTCTTCAGCCAAGGGGTGATGGCAGCGGCGGTGGTGCGCCCCGAATCCCGGGAGGCCCTTGCGCGGGCCGTGGCCGCTATCTGCGGTGCGGGCCGGGCCGCTATTCCTCGGGGCGGCGGCATGTCCTATACGGGGGGATATCTGCCGACAGAGGCGGACTCCATACTGATTGACACCGGCGAGATAAATCGCGTCTTGGAGGTTAATTCCGAAGATATGTATGTGACAGTAGAGGCGGGCTGCACCTGGAAGGCCTTGCATGAAGCCCTGCAGGGCAGCGGTCTGCGGCCTGCCTACTGGGGGCCGCTGTCTGGCATCCGGGCTACCGTGGGAGGCAGCCTGTCCCAGAACAGTATTTTCTGGGGTTCCGGCCGCTACGGCACTTCGGCGGATGCGGTGCTCGCGCTGGAGGTGGTGCTGGCGGACGGCAGCTTGCTGCACACCGGCTCCGCCGCCTGTGCCGGCAGCACTCCTTTCTTTCGCCATTACGGTCCGGATTTAACCGGGCTGTTCTTAGGAGATACCGGAGCTTTCGGCATCAAGGCTGCTGCCACCCTGCGCCTGGTGCAGGACTTGCCTGCCCGCCGCTTTGCCTCCTTTGATTTTCCTGATTATCAGCAACTGGTCCGGGGCATGACCGAAGTCTCTCGCCGGGGGCTGGCGATGGAATGCTTCGGCTTTGACCCCTATCTCCAGTCCCAGCGTCTCAAGCGCGAAAGCTTGGCCCGGGATGTGAAATCCCTGGCGGGGGTCATGAAGGGGGCCCGCTCCTGGCATCGGGCGCTCCTGGATGGGCTGCAAGTCGCACTGGCCGGGCGGCGTTATATGCGGGATGTGCAGTTTTCCTTGCATCTCACAGTGGAAGAGCGCAGCGAAGCGGCGGCGGCGGCGGCGCTGGCGGAGATCAGGAGTGTGTGCCGCAACAGCGGCGGTCGGGAGATCGGCAACAGCATCCCCAAGATTCTCCGGGCCAACCCCTTCGGTCCAGTCAACAGCATGATCGGTCCCGGAGGCGAGCGCTGGGTGCCGGTGCACGGTCTGGTGCCCCACTCCAGGGCATCGGAGGCGATTGCCGGGGCGGAGGAGGTGTTTCAGCGTCATCGTCAGGTGATTGAAGAGTTTCAGATCGGCACCGGCTACCTCTTCGCCTCTGTGGGCTCCACCTGCTCGGTAATTGAACCGGTATTTTTCTGGCCGGACAGCCTGATGGAAATCCACCGTCGCAGCGTGGAGCCTTCTTTCCTGAAACGCGTGCGGGAACTGCCGGAAAACAATAGGGCCCGGGCTGCCGTAACGGAAATACGCCAAGATTTGATAACGATGTTCCAGAAGCATGGCGCTGTACATTTGCAGATCGGCAAAGCCTATCCCTACCGGGAGGGGCTGCGCCCCGAGGCCAGACGGCTGGTGGAATCTCTCAAGGGGCTGGTGGACCCGAACCGGCGCATGAACCCGGGAGCACTCGGGTTTTAGCCCCCATGTCTCAGCAGAAAGCGGAGGAATGATCCGTGCATAGTCGGCATTTTGTCAACCTAAACCTCAATGGCGAGCACCGTCAGATGCACTGCCTTCGTATGGGCAGCGGCAGTCCTTTGATCGCGCTGCATGCATCGCCTCTGTCCGGGCGCTTTCTGTTGCCGGTCATGGAGGCCCTGTCATCACAGGCGACCGTCATCGCTCCGGATACGCCGGGCTACGGGCTGTCTTCGCCTCTAGTGCAGCCGACGGAGGATCTCAGCGGTTACGTGGAGGCATTGAATGCCTTCTTAGATGCTCTGGGGTGCGAGCGGGCC
This sequence comes from Gammaproteobacteria bacterium, assembly GCA_965205525.1. Lineage (GTDB taxonomy): Bacteria > Pseudomonadota > Gammaproteobacteria > JABABF01 > JABABF01. The sequence continues at coordinate 1,602,477 of OZ242171.1, read as the reverse complement.
GCTTTTTACGGCACGGCCACTGGAGCTCAGATTGCCATTGAGTTTGCCCGCACCCATCCCAAGCGGGTGGATTTTGTCATTCTGGACAATGTTGCAAGCTTCAGCGATGCAGAGCGGGATGACATTCTGAAAGATTATTTCCCAGATTTGCACCCTCGGGAAGATGGCGTGCATTTGGCGGCGGCCTGGAACATGGCACGGGGCATGTATGCGTATTTTCCTTGGTACGATCGCAGGCAGGATGCGAGATTGCCGGGTGATTTGCCCCCGGTCACAGCGGTGCATGCAGTTGCCCAGGCCACCTTGGAGGCCGGGCCGGATTACGCCCGGGCCTATCGGGCCGCTTTTCTGAATGAGGATGCCAGACGGGTGCAGACCATTCGGGTGCCCGTCACGATTATTCGGTGGGAGGGCAGCATTCTCAAGCGCTATGCCGAGCGCTTTGATGCGCTGGCGTGGCCGGAAAACATTCGCATGCTGCCTTGCGGCCCCAGCCAGGAGGAGCGTTTGGATGCCTTGCGCAAGGCCGTCTCCGACTATGCCCTGCAGGAAGAGACCCCGCCGTTTCCGAAGCAGCCTGCAGTTCGGGGGAGCCTATGGCACAGCTATCTGTCCTTGCCGACTGCTCCCCTGCACCTGCTGGAGGGGGGCGGGGGAGAAGGCGTACCGCTGCTGGTGCTGCACGACTTGGGGCAGTCCGTCGCTGGCGCCTTGGCGGGGATTGCTCCCGGTTTGCTGAAAGGCCGCCCCTTTGGACTAGTGGATTTGCCCGGTCACGGCGCTTCCGAGGCCGTGCCGCTGCCTGGGACAGGACCAGAGGAATATGCGCAGGTCGTGGCTGCTGCCCTCAAGGAGTGGCGGGCAGATGAAAAAATAGATCTGCTGGGGATGGGGGCTGGCGGTATGGTTGCAGCGGCCTTGGCCCGGCAGATGCCGGGACGAGTGCGCCGGGTGCTCTTGGACAGCGTTCCGGAAAGCACCGCAGCTAAACTACCGGACTTGATGCCCCGCTGGGATGGCGGGCACTGGCTGGCCGCCTGGCATCATGCGAGGACAGGTCTGCATGCGGGCGGGGAAGACTCGAAGGCAGACACCTTGGAGCGAGTGCAGAGGAGAGCCCTGGATTTGATAACGAGTTCCGCGGTTTATAGAGCTAGCTGGGAGCAGTTCCACAGCTATTCCTTGGAGACGGCCCTGGCTGGCCTGTCCATGCCCGTGGAGCGTGGCATCTGAGGCAAGCACGCCATCTGAGAGAAACTGGATGGAGGCTCGCCGCTGGGGCGGGGGCTTATTTGGATTTTTGCTTTTCCTTTGCCCGGCGGGCATCTACGATCTTTTTGAAGTAGGTCCAGCTGCTCTCATTGGGGCGCTTATCATCGATGGGAGGCGGTTCCTGCCAGGCAGGATAGTTGGTGCGAATTTCTCTTTTCAAGGCTTGGGGCAGAGCGTCAAAGCTTTTCATCTTTGTAACTACCCCAGTGAAATACATCATTCCCGGACGCGAGCCCATCTCCATCCAAGGCAGCCAGCCGGCCATGCGCACCCAGAAAGTATTCGTCATGACGTTTTTACTCGTAGGGTCTAACAGCTCTTCAAGGTTGCCGAAGGTGTTGTACATTACGTTTACGTGGTAATGGCCACCAATATATTCCTGATAATCCCCGCCTAGCGGATTTGCATAAAAGAGAGCAAACTCTGCGGAATAGAAGAAGTTTTCGTCTTGTATAACAAGGTCCAAGGGAGGCACATTGCCCTCTTCGTCTAGGCCGTAGATCGGGCCTCCGTTGAGAGGGTCGTTGGCTACATGAATGACCTCCACTGTCTTGTCAGTCCAAGGATTCTGCCAAGAGCGCAGCACTGCGCCGCTTTTCGGATCCTTGTACAGCATCATTTCCCGGGCCACTATGCGGTAGCCCACCCCTCGTTTGGGATCTTGAACTGTGGCGCAGCGGCGGGTAGTCATTCCCTCCACTTGGAAAATCAGCCGGTCTTTCTCGCCAGGCACTCGCGAGTAGGCGGACCCGGCCCAATGGAATACGATGGGCTTGCCGTTTTCCATGCTGCAGTGCATCTTGCGTCTAGCCTGTACATAGCCTTCTGAGGTCTTAATATCTATGAGGCCGTCCTGGGCTGCAGTATCCGGCGCTGCTGCCAGTGCCAGGATGACAAAAAGAAGGTGGGGAATTATGTGCATGGGAGCGCGCCTTTAAAAATATAGAATCTATTGATAAGTTGCTGGTCGCAGGAGTTTACTTAGCCTCTCGTTTTTCCTTTGCCCGGCGGGCATCTAAGACCTTTTTGAAGTGGGTCCAGCTGGTTTCATTGGGACGCTTGTCATCCATGGGGGGCGGTTCCCGCCAGGCGGGATAATTAGTGCGGATTTCTCTTTTCATGGTTTGGGACAGATCATCCCAGCTTTTCAGCTTTGACCCCACTGTATTGAAGTACATCATGCCTGGGCGTGAGCCCATCTCCATCCAAGGCAGCCAGCCCGCCAGACGCCTCCAAGAGACATACGTTGTGACATTTTTGCTGGCGTCTAGCAGGTCTCCGAGGTTGCCGAACAAATTGAAAATTTCGGTTGCGTGATAGGTGCCGCCGACATATTCTTGGTAGTCCCCACCCAAGGGATTCGTGTAAAAGAGGGGGATCTCCAGCGAAATGAAGAAGCGGTTGTTCTGTGTATTAATGTCTATAGAAGGCACATTGCCGTTTTTGTCCCGGCCATAGGTCGGGGGCTGGTTGACCGGGTCGTTGGCTACATGAATGACCTCTACCTTCTTGCCAGTCCAAGGGTTCTGCCAAGAGTGCAGCACTTCGCCGCTTTCTGGATCCTTGTACAGCATAATTTCTCGGGACACCATGCGGTAGCCCACCCCTCGCTCGGGATCTCGAACGGCCGCGCAGCGGCGAATATTCATTCCCTCCACCTGGAAAAGCAGCCGGTCTTTCTCGCCAAGCACTCGCGAGTGGGCGCGCCCTTCCCAATAGAATACGACGGGCGCGCTGTCTTCTACGCTGCAGTGTATCTTGCGGCTGGCATGTAGATAGCCCTCTGGGGTCTTAATATTTATGGTGCCGTCCTGGGCTGCAATATCCGGCACTGCTGCCAGTGCCAGGACGACAAAAAGAAGGCGGGGAATGAAGTGCATGGAAGCGTGCCTTTAGAAATATAGGATCTATGGCTAAGCCGCCGGCCGCAGGTGTTTACTTAGCTTCTCGTTTTTCCTTTGCCCGGCGGGCATCCAAAACCTTTTTGAAGTAGGTCCAGCTGGTCTCGTTGGGCCGCTTATCATTGGCAGGGGGCGGTTCCCGAAAGGCGGGATAGTTGGTGCGGATCTCTCTCTGCATGGTTTGAGACAGCTCATTCCAGCTTTCCAGCTTTGATCCCACTGCATTGAAATACATCATGCCTGGGCGTGAGCCCATCTCCATCCAAGGCAGCCAGCCCGCCATGCGCACCCAGGAGATATGCGCTGCAGCGCTTTTCCGCTTGGCATCCAGAAGATCTCCGAGGCGACCTGAGAAATTGAAAATTTCCGCCGAATGGTAGGTGCCGCCGACGTATTCCTGGTAGTCCCCGCCTAGGGGATTCGTGTAAAAGAGAGGAATCTCCAGCGGCATGAAGAAGTGATCGCCGCTCGTGACGAGGTTAAAGGAGGGCACGCTGCCATCCCTGTTTCGGCCGTAGGTCGGGCGCGAGTTGACCGGATCATTGGCCACATGAATAGCCTCCACCTTCTTGCCGGTCCAGGGGTTCTGCCAAGAGCGCAGCACTGCGCCGCTTTGCGGATCCTTGTACAGCATGATTTCTCGGGACACCATGCGGTAGCCCACGCCACGCTCGGGATCCTGAATTGCCACGCAGCGGCGAATATTCATTCCCTCCACCTGGAAAAGCAGCCGGTCTTTCTCGCCAAGCACTCGCGAGTAGGCGCGTCCTTCCCAGGAGAATACGATAGGTTTGCCGTCTTCCAAGCTGCAGTGTATCTTGCGGCTGGCCTGCACATAGCCCTCCGGAGTCTGGATATCTATAATGCTGCTTTGGGCCAAGGTATCCGACCCTGCTGCCAGTATCAGGATGGCGAGGAAAAGGTGGAATATTCTGCGCATGGCTATCTCCAACAGATTTGACCTATTGATATACTATCATGCCTTTCTGCAAAACGACACCACTTTGCCTGGTGGCAGGCTGTGTTTGCATGCGCTGTGTTTCTTTGAAGGAGCAAAATGATGAAAGAATGGTTTCCTTGGCTGATCACATTGCTGGCCTGCATGACGCTAATGGTCAGCAACGGCATGAGCATCACCGGTCTGCCAGTTTATGACGAGGCTCTGCTGAGTGAGTTTGGCTGGTCCCGGGGCGAGCTCAAGTTTCGCGATTTGATCACTCTGGGGCTCACCGGCCTCTTGGCACCCTTTGCCGGGGTACTCATAGACCGCTTCGGTGTGCGCCGCTGTATGGTGATCGGCTGGCTGGTGCTGATGTGCGCCTATGTCCTGTATTCCAACTTGAGCTCCCTTGCAGGGCTTTATATCGTCCATGTTCTGCTCTGTGTGGTGCTGGTATTCTGCGGGTTGAATGCTGGGATCATTCTGGTTTCCCACTGGTTTGAAAAGAGGCGCGGCACCGCCATCGGCATCACCTTGGTCGGCACCAGCCTGGGGGGCGTGCTGTTTCCCCAGTACGGCACTGCCATGCTGGAGGCGATGGGCTGGCGCAGTGCCATGCTGGTGGCACTGGTATTTCCAGCCCTGATGCTGCTGCTCACTATTTTCGTCATCCGAGACCGCCCGGTGGCGGCCTCCGTCCAGACTGGGGGGGAGATTCCTAAGGATGCCGCCACCGGAGTGGACTACATTGTCGCCATCCGCACCCCCACCTTCTGGGCCTTGGCCTGCATCGCCATGGCAACCTTTTACACGGTGCTCGGCCTGCAGGCGCACCTGTTTCTCTATATGCGCGACCTGAGACTTGCGCCGACAGCAGCCACCAATATGGTGAGTCTGTTCTTTTTCTGCGCTCTTATCGGCAAGCTTGTATTCGGTGTGCTGGCGGACAGCTTTGACCGGCGGCCGGTGTTTTATTTCAACATGCTGATAATGCTGGGCGGCACTGCGGCATTCGCTGCCATGCAGCCGGGCTGGGTGCTGCCCGCGGTTATTGCCATCGGCGGCGGCTGGGGCGGTGTTTACACCATGCTTCAGCTGTCGGTGATGAACTGCTTCGGACTGCGTGCAGCCGGCAAGATTCTTGGGACGATCACGGTCCTAGATGCCATCGGCGGCGGTCTCGGCATCTGGCTGAGCGGCGTGCTGTACGATGTCACCGATAGCTACAAGCTGGCTTTTTCTATCTTTGCGGCGATGGTCTTCTTTTCCCTGCTCTGCCTTACCCAAGTGCGCCAGGTCATCCCCGCCGCTGACTCGGCCGGGCGCTGACGGAGACCGCTTCCGTGACCGAAGCGGCGACCCGCCTGCTGCGCCTGCTGCGCCGCACCGAGCAGGGTTTATGCCTCGGTGCCTTTTTCATCCAGGCGAGCGTCCTGTTCCTAGACTTGGTGCTCCGGGAGCTGGCCGGCAATGGCCTGATCTGGGCCCGGCAGACGGGGGTGTACGCCGGCATCGTGGTGGCCATGCTCGGCATCGGGCTGGCCTCGGCGGCGGGGGAGCACTTGCGCCCCCGCTTTGCCGACCGCTGGCTGCCCCGCCGCTGGGAGCCTGCGGTTGTGCGGCTCTCCGAGTTCACCACCGCCTGCATCTGTCTGCTGTTCGCCGTATTTGCCGGGCAGTTGGTGGCGGAGACTATCCAGCTGCAGGAAATTTCAACGGTGCTGCGCATACCGGTGTGGCCGGTGCAGGCACTTCTTCCTCTGGCCTTTGGCATTGCCTTTCTGCGGCACTTTCTCTATGGCTGCCGCCCCGCTTTGCGCCCTTGGCAGGACAGTCTCTCCTAAGTTTTGCTGATCTTCTGTCTCGCGCTCTTGGTGGCGCTTTTGCTACTGCTGCGCCAGCCTGTGCTGGTCATTCTGGCGGCAGTGCTGTTTTACGCCTATGTCGCCTGGGGTGACACGGAGCTGCGCTTTATCGCGCTGGACGCCTGGGATGCCCTGAACCGGGAGGTGCTGCTTTCCATTCCCCTGTATCTCTTGGCTGGAAACCTGATGAGCCACGGCTCCATGGCCGGCCGCATGGTGGCAGTCCTGCGGGAGGCGACGATATTCATTCCCGGCGGTCTGGCGCTGGCGGCGGTTCTGTCCTGCGCGGTTTTCGCTGCTGTGTCCGGCTCCTCTGCCGTCACCCTGGCCACGGTGGGGGGCGTGATGTACCCGGCCCTGCTGGCTGCCGGCTACAGCAAGCAGCTGGCGCTGGGAGCACTGTGCGCTGCCGGCACCCTTGGCATCATCGTGCCCCCCAGCATTCCCCTTATCCTGTACGGGGTGATGACCCGGGTCTCCATCGTGGATCTGTTTCGCGCCGGCATCGGCCCGGCCCTGGTGCTAACCATTCTGATGGCTGCCTTCGTGCTGTTTGCCAGCCGCCACCAGGGGGCAGGGCGGTTTAGCGGGCGGCGTTTTCTCAAAGCGCTTTGGCAGGGCGCACCGGCCCTGCTGATGCCGGTACTGGTGCTCGGCGGCATATACAGCGGCTACTTTACCGCCACCGAAGCGGCGACGGTGGCGGTTTTTTATACGCTGCTTGTGCAGATAGCATTCTTTCGGGAGATGGGTTTCAGCGACTGCTGCCGGGTCATTCTGCGCACTGCGACCCTCATCGGCTCCCTGTTCCCGGTGCTGATGATCGCCGTCTGTCTCAATCTGTTCCTGACCTACCAGCAGATCCCGGAGATGCTGATAGGCACTCTCTCCGGCTGGCTGGGTACCGCAGGCAGCTTCTGGCTTGCCACCAATGGCTTCCTGCTGCTGGTGGGAAGTGTAGTGGATATCGGCTCGGCGATTTTAGTGCTGGCGCCGCTGCTCCAGCCTTTGGCGGCGGGTCTCGGCATTGACCCGGTACACTTCGGGATCGCGATGATAGTCAACCTTGAAATCGGCTACCTCACCCCCCCCTTAGGTCTCAATCTCATCGTTGCCATGGGGGTATTCCGGGAGAGCTTCTGGGATATCTGCCGCGCCGTGGTGCCTTTCATCCTGCTGATGCTGCTGGGCCTTGCCCTGGTGGTGCTGCTGCCCGAACTCTCTCTCTTCCTTCTTTAGCGCTATGTCACGTATTTCACCCCTGCCCCCGGAATCCCTGCCCGAAGAGCTTGCCGCCGCCATGGGCCAGGCGGCTGAAAGCATGGGTTTCACGCCTAACGACGGCCTGATCATGGCACGTCGTCCGGCACTGCTGAAGGCCGTGGCGGAATTGATAGGGGCGGCTTACAGCCCCGGCGAGGTGCCGCTGGAGCTGAAGAAGCTGGTGGCAGTGGTTGCCAGTTCCGCCGCCGGCTGTCGCTACTGCACGGCCCATGCAGGGCACGGAGCACTGCGCAGCGGCGTTGATGAAAAGAAGCTGGCGGCGGTCTGGGACTATGCCAAGAGCCCCCTGTTCTCCGACGGAGAGAAGGCCGCTCTCAGCCTGGCTCGCTCGGCGGCGCTTGTGCCCAATGCTGCTACCGACGAGGATTTTGCTGAATTGCAGAGGTATTTCAGTGAGGATCAGGTGGTGGAGCTGGTGGCAGTGATCGCCTTATTCGGATTTCTGAACCGCTGGAATTCCACTTTGGCCACCGATTTGGAAGCGGCTCCGGCAGAGGTTGCTGAAAGGCTGCTGGGAGAGCGGCCATAGAAGTCGTCCGTCACCAAAACATAAAGGTGGGCGTCCGCCGCCCGGGATTCAAGACCGCTGAGGTCGCAGAAAGCTGGCCAGCAGCACCCCTGCAGCCATAACTCCGACAACGCCTAGGAAGGCCGATGAATAGCCGCCATACGCATCGTGCAGGACTCCGGTCACGTAAATGCCCGTGCCGCCGCCGACGGCTTCCGCCAAGCTGACGGAGCCGTTGATCTTACCGGCATCCCGCAGGCCGAACAGGTTGATGAGCAGGTAGTTGTAAAGGGTGTGCAGGCTGCCCCAGCCGAGTCCTGTGATCAGCAGGAACAGCCAAATTTGCTCGGGCCATTGGCTGACACCTGCCAGGCCGACCAGCATCAGGACCATCTGCACCCTGAACAGCCAGTAGGGATTGATGCGGTCCGATAGCCACCCCGCGATGATCTTCCCGAACAGCGCGGCGGAGGCCAAGGTGCTAAGACCCAGGCTTGCCTGGTCCGGCGGGTAATCCAGCGAGCGCATAAATAGGAATAAATGCGAAAACAGAGCCAAGATTGCGTAGTAGGTGCAAGTGCCGGCGGCGGCTATCAGGTAAAACGCAGGGCTTCGCAGCACCTGTGCGAAAGGGATGCCTTGCCGGGTCTTGTCGGATGCGCTGGCCCGCGGGGCATCTTTTTTCCGGCGGTTGCGCAGCAGCAGCAGGATCGCTATGAACATCAGTATCGGCAGCAGCGATTCCACCTGCATGCTGGTGCGCCAGCCCAAATGCTGATTGAGAAAGTTGGCGAGGGGCGGCAGCAGTATGCCGCCGACGCTGGTGCCGGCGATCGTTATGCCGATAGCCAGGCCTTGGCGGTTCTGCGTCCAGCTTGCTGCCGTGACAATGGCCGCCATGTTGCCGGCACAAGCCGCCGCCAAGGCAAACACCAAATGCAGGGCGTAGATCTGCGAGAGACTTTCTACATAACTGTAACTGTAGTAGGCGATGGATAGCAGCAGCATGCCTGTAAGCAGCAGGGGCTTGGGTCCATAGCGGTCTACCATCCAGCCAGCGGCCAGCACGAAAAGAGCAGTGCCGAGGAAAGTAATGGAATCGCGAATTTTAAATTCGCCGATAGACCAGCCAAATTCGCGCAGGATCGATTCGTCAAAGACGGTGATGCCGATATTCATCAGGCCGTTGCTGGTGGTGACGATCAGCATGCACAGCATGACAACCAGCCACGGGTACCAGCGGGCCTGGTAGATCAGTGAATGAATCATGTGGTTTGCCGGAAGATGCCGCTGCTGCGCGGATTACTGTTTAGGGTTGCCCCGGTGCCGGGCGTCAGCATCCCGGTCAATCCGGACCACGCGGATACCGGCATTGTCGCCCTCGTAAAGGCCCGCCAGAGCCGCTGGCATGTTTTCAATGCCCTCAAGGATATTTTCTAGGGGATGAAACTGCCCCGCGCGAATCCACTGGGTGATAGTGTTTTCATAATCGCGGAAATGCTCCGTGTAATCGTAGATGAAAAAGCCCTCCATCTTTGCGTCCTGCAAACCGATGCGATAAATATTCCGCGGCCTGTGATACTCCTTCGGCTCTTTCAAATACTCAGAGATGCGACCGCAAATAGCGATGCGCCCTCGTCGGCGAATTCTGCCGAGCACTTCGTCCAGCAATTCACCGCCGACATTGTCAAAAAACACATCAATGCCGTCCGGGAAACACTCGTCCAGCCGCGCGGGCACATCATCGTTTTTATAATCAATTGCAAAATCATAGCCGAGGCGCTTGGTAAGCAGCCTGCATTTCAAAGGGCCGCCCGCAATGCCCACAACGGGGGTGCAGCCCAAGACCTTGGCAATAAAGCCAGCTTGGCTGCCGACACCTCCGCAAGCGCCGGACACCAAGGTGCGGTCCCCGGGCCCGGCCTTGCAGATATCCCGCATGCCGATAAGCGCAGTAAAGCCGCTCATGGCCAGGCTGCTAATGCCGTAGGATAGCGGCAGGTCCGTGTGGCTCATTGTGAACGGCATGTAGTAGGGGTCGCTGTCAATGACCGCATACTCCCGCCAGCCCAGCTTGCACTGGACAATGTCGCCGATTTTGTAGTCCGGGTTTTTGGACTCTTCTACGCGACCGACACCGCGACCAATCATCACATCGCCGATGTCCATCCTCCGCTCAAAACTGGTCTCGTTGTTCATGTAGCGGAGCATGACAGGGGCCACGCCCAGGTAAAGTGTTTTCAGCAGTGCCTGTCCTTTGGTAATTTTCGGAATTGGGACTTCCTGTAACGCTAAATCCTGCTCGGCTGCCAGGCCGCCCTGCGGGCGGCGGGCCAGCACCCATTGCCGCATTGTTTTCATCCGTGTTTGCTAACAGCGATCAGTTTTGCTTTCTCAGAAATTGCCTTTTGTTCGCATCTCTCATCAGGCGATGCGATGACTGCCCGGAGCTTTGACCGCCGCAAAAATATTGCAGCTTTTATCCAAAAGGACACTGCTCTTCCTTTTCCACCAGGTCAAAAGTGAAGAGGAACTTGGCCATTCCCACAAGGATGCCCATCAGCAGGCCGAGCTCCAGAATTTCCCCATCATCAAATTGGGCTGACAGCTCGGCGTAGAGCGCAGGGCAGAGCCGGCCTTCCGGGTTGCCGAGCACCATCTCGTCTGCCAATCGCAATGCCGCTTTTTCCCGCTCACTGAAGGGACCCGTTTCGTAGTTCTCCAGCTGTTCTAGCACTTCCTCGCCGATGCCTGCCTCCAGAGCATCTGCGCGGTTGCCCTGGTTGCAGAACTTGCAGCCGTGGGTACGGGAAAGGCGCAGACGGACCAGCTCCTTGATGCGACGCTCTACACGGCCGCCGTGAAAAATTTCGCCGTAAAAGCGCTCGGTATACCAGCGGTACAGGTCTGGGCGGAGACCGAAAACCTCAAAGAAGGTGGCATCTCCCCTGAGGGCCATGGACTTCCGCCATGCATCCCCGATGGGCTCCGGGAGCTCGGCGGGTGACAAGCCGTGCAGCAGGGGCTGCGGCATGACGCTTCCGCTGAGCAAGCGCATCCTGCGCTGTTAGAACCGGCAGATTAGAAGCTGAATTTAAGATCCACACCCCAGAGACGGGGGTCGGCAGGATAAACTCCGCCGCCGCTGGCCGCTGGATAGTAGAGTTCATCGTCTAGGTTTTTGCCCCACAGCGCAACTTCCCAGTCTCCCGAATCGCGGCCCAAGGTGATGCGGGCATTAACGATCAAGGTGTCATCGCGCTTCACTGCTTCTGGATTGGCTGCCAAGTTAAAGCTTTCTTTTTCGTAGGCGAGGTCGGTGCCAAAGGACAGGGACAGCCCGTTATTGAGGGGGACTGTCCAGACAGCCGCTAAGCCCGCATTCCACTCCGGTGCGTTTTTTAATTCCAGGCTCTTTGCTATCTCGATTCGCTCGGCAGCAGTAGGACCTTCTATTACATCTGCTGTCTCCGGGTCGTCAAGCACGGAAATGCCGGTAAGCCCTCGCGCTGCACTGCTGCTGACATCCTCGTATTCGCCGTCCAGATAGCCCACATTCAGAGCAATTTCCAAGCCCGGCAGGGGCAGCAGATTGATTTCCAATTCTACGCCGCTGGTCTCCACTTCATCCACCGAGTACCTGGTGAAGCCCTCGTCCGTGGAGCCGCTCTGCTGATAGTCTTCGTATTCGTTGAAGAATACGGTCAGGTTGGCCCGCAGGCGGTTGTCCCACCAGTCGCTGCGAACCCCTGCCTCCCAGGCATCCACATGCTCGTCTTCCACCGGGAGGAATACGGCGGTGGCGCTGAAGGCATCCGGGGACCAGGCGCCGCTGCGAAAGCCGGTGGTGTAGGAACCGTACAGGGTTGCATTGTCCAGCACGTCGTAGCTCAGGGCAACTTTTACATCTGTATTGGTCCAGCTGTCGCTTTCATCTCTCGCAAAACCTGAAAAAGGAGGGAAAGAAGCGAGATTCCTGCCATTGAAATCTTTTTCCTCATCGGTGTAGCGCACGCCGAGGGTTAAGCGCAGGGCATCGGAGAAGTCATAGGTGCCCTGCCCGAATAACGCCCATGCATCGGTATCCACCTCCAGTGCAAATGGGAAGGAAAAGACAAAGTCTAAATCAATGTCTTCTTGATAATAAAACACCCCGGCTACCCAGTTGATAGGCCCTTCCCAGTTGGATGTGATCTGGATTTCCTGACTGAACTGGCTCTGGTCTGTCTCTTGGCTGTAAGGAAATGTGATGACCGATGAGAGCTCATCTTCCAAGGTGCGGTAGGAAGTGAGAGACTGAATAGTGTAAGCGCCCATGTCGTATGCTATGGACAAGGACACGCCATCCTGCTCCACCTCGCTGCTGTAGCGGTTGGTGTTGCCAGCACCGGAGAGGGTATATACATCTCCGTCCAGCCCCATGGCCTCTTCGGCATCTTTTGTAAGAGCATAAGGACGCGGGTCGGAATCATCCCGCACTGCATCAAAGCTCAGCTGCACATCCCAAGGCCCGTCCAGGTAGCGATAGGCGGCCCGGAAAGCTTGCGTGTCCCATTCGCCGATTTCTTCGCCCCCCTCATCGCCGGTGGTTTCAAAAAACCCGTCTCGCGTGCGCTGCAGCAAGGAAAAGCGAAGAGCAGAGTTTTCAGAAAAGGCAATGTTCGCCGCGATGCTGCCATCGTAGCGGCTTTCTTCCCCCGCTGTCAGTTTTGCTTTAAAGCTGTTGCCGGAAGGGTCTGGCTTCTTGCTGATAATTTTGATGGCACCGCCGTTGGTGTTGCGCCCGTAGAGGGTTCCCTGGGGGCCTCGCAGCACTTCAACCCGCTCAACGTCCAGGAGATCAAACAAAGAGCCGATCTGCCGGCCGACAAAGACTCCGTCCACATACATAGAGATGGCGGGTTCCACAGTGGCCCGGGATTCATCCTCGCCGATGCCCCGCAAGTAGATCCTGGCCCCGCTGGGGGTGCCGGTGTTCTGGGCGATGCTGATGTTGGGAATGGAGGATTGCAAGTCCAGCACGTTGCCGATCTGTTTGCGATCTAGTTCCAACTCCGATAGGGCGGAAACCGCGCCTGGCACATCCTGCAGATTTTCCTCTCGCCGCTGGGCAGTGACGACCACTTCCTCCAGAGAAGTGGCACCGCTTTGTGCTAGCGACACCTGTGGCAGGGTTCCTGCCGCCAAGGCAATGGCAGATAACAGGAATACCGAGTGGTTTGCGATTCTCATGGTGATTTTCATTTCTGTTCCTCTAGTTTTCATAGAGCTATTTTAAAAGAAATGCCAAACAGACAATATCTATTGCCCACTTGGCTTAAAGGTATATTACTATACCAAACCCAAAAGTGCAAGGGGCCCCCGGCCCTTCATGCAAGGTTTTCTGACTGTCTTCGTCAGTTGATCGCCATCTCAGTCATAATCAGCCATGGGATGCAGGGGGGAGGTGCTGGAAATGCTGCATCCCGCTTTCTTCTGCACTCTCTCTACGCTTATCACCCTCAGCATTTTCCCCATAGCCATTCTTTAGGCTGTACGCTTGCCCTTTTAGCGAGCCTTGAAATCTGCCCGGGCCTGCTGAACGGTATCGTGCACCAGCACGGCTTGGCCGCCAATCCCATCCAGCAGCTTTTTGCGATTTTTCTCAGAGGCATCCCGCCAGGCGGCCCGCTGCGAAGTGCTCAGTTCGTGGAAAGTGATACCGTACGCAGCGGAGTTTTTCAGAATCTGCTGTGCTGCCTTTCGCACCGCTGTCCGCAGTGTCGCCGACTGGTCCAGGCTTGCCTCAATATCCTGTCGGGCATTTTCCGGCAGTCCCTCAAACCAGTCATGGTTGGCCAGGATGACCCCGGTGTCGTAGGCGTGGCGCGTAAGGGTCACGTGGGGTGCCTGCCGGGCCGCCCCCGATATGGCAAAGAAGACGATGCCGCTGGCCCCGCCGTCAATCAGCCCGGTCTGCAGCGAGGGGATGATGTCGGGGAAGGGCAGGGGCACCATGTTGGCCCCGATGGCCTGCACCAGGTACTGAGAAGCCAGCGCATTGCTGGAGCGCAGCCTGAGGCCTCGGGCTGCCGCTGGGCGCAGGATTGGCTGGGTGCTGTAGATGCTGGTCCAGCCCACCTCTCCCCAGCGCAGAAATGTCAGTCCCTTCTCGGCGAATAGCCGAGTGAATATTTCGCGCAGGTGCCGGTCCATAGAAAAATCCACTTCCTCTTCAGATCTAAACAGGTAGGGAGCGAGCAGAACCCCCAGTTCAGGCACCACCGCGGATGCCCCTTGCAGGGAGAACCCTCCCATCTGTATGCGCCCGCGCCGCATCTGCGACAGCGTGCTTTCCTCGCTGCCCAGTTGGCCGGTGATGTAGAGGGCCGTCCGCATGCGGTTTCCGGGCTGCTCTTCTAGCCGCTTGCTGAAATTGACCCAGAGCTCATGCCAGGGAGTGCCGGGGATGGCCACCGAAACCACCCGCAGCTTGCTCTCGGTATTTTCGGCCCCGAGGGCCGTGCTCCAAGGGAATGTCGCCAGAGGGCAGAGGCAGGCGGCGAACAGCAGGCAGGGGAGAAGGCGCATAGGGGGAACGAGGGAAGGTGCAGTGACGAAAAGCGGTCTTTCTTTCATAAAAGCGATCTTTCTTTCCTATATAGTACGCATTTGGTCCTGAAGACAGTGAGCTGATTAGTGCCACCTTGGGCCTGTGGGGGGAAACAGTATGATGATTGACAAGCTTTTCAGTCAGCAAGAATTACAACAGTTGCGCGGGGATGCTCCTGTGCCCTTGTACTACCGGGTGTATGCCCTGCTCAAGGAGCGCATATTAGACGGCTCCATTCCCAACGGCATCCAGATTCCCACCGAGCAGCAGCTGGCGGCGGCTTTTTCGGTATCCCGCATCACTGCCAAGCGGGCGATGGATGAGCTGGCCGCTGAGTCGCTGGTAGAGCGGCGACGCGGACGCGGCACCTATGTAACCCATCGCTACAAGCCGGAGCCAGTGCAGGCCCCGCTTGTGGGAATGCTGGAGAAGCTGGCCAGCATGGGCCGCGAAACCCGGGTTGAAGCGCTAGATGTCGCTATGCTCGTGCCGCCGGGGGACATCTGTGCAAACCTGAAGCTCGCAAATGGCGAAAAGGCATGCCGGGTAACCCGCGTGCGGTTCAGCGAGGATGTGCCCTTCGCCCACTATGTCAGCTGGACACCCGGTAAGCTGAGAGGCTTTACTAAAAAAAGCTTGGAAAGGCGGGTACGCTTGGACATCATGCGTGAGAACGGTGTGGAAATCCACCGGGTGGAACAGTACTTGGGCGCCGGTGCCGCCAATACCGAAGCGGCCAGGCTGCTAAAGATAGATGCCAAGGACCCATTGCTGACCTTGACCCGTTATTCCTACAATGCATCGGACGACATGGTGGACATCCTTTTCTGCCAATACCATCCCAAGCGGTTTCAATACCGCATGAGCCTGAGCTTGAAGGAGTACCAGAGTTAGTTGGAGGCTGGGAGGGGGGACATTCCTGTCCCCCGGGGACTGAAAGTCCCCGCTCCGTTATCGGTGCCTGGGAAGGCCACTGGAGGGGGGACATTCCTGTCCCCCGGGGACTAAAAGTCCCCGCTCCGTTACCGGTGCCCGGAAGGACCACTGGAGGGGGGACATTCCTGTCCCCCCCGGGGACTGGAAAGTCCCCGCTCCGTTACCGGGGACTGAAAGTCCCCGCTCCTCCCCCTTTCATTAGATAATCCCTCTTTTCACCAGCTCTTCAATCACGGCAGCCTGGGTGTTCCGATAGTGAGCACGGCTCGGTGTCCGGACGCTGCCGTCCTTGTCCAGCAGGCTGTTAGGCGGATACACGCTTTGCCCTGCGTAGGTGTCGGCGAATAGGTCTAGGCGCTGGCGGGCCAGGGAGTTGAACATGCCGGGCCGTCGCCGGTAGTGTCGCAGTGCCGCTACATCAATGCCTGCATATGCCAGCATGCTTTCGCCGTGCCCCGCCACCGCCATGATGCGCCCCTCGTAGTCCACCACCCGAGAACCGCCGTCAGCGGAGGCGGGGGGGATGCTGCAGCCCTCCAGCCCGCCGCTGTTGGCGGAGATTAGGTAGACATGGTTTTCAAAGGCGCGGGCCTGTTTGGCGATGTCCTTGGGGCTGGCTTGCGGACCGCCGCCCTCGGAGGAGGAGTGACAGAGGATCTCTGCGCCCCGCAGTGCCAAGGCGCGGCTGATCTCCGGGTACAGGATCTCCTCTGACGCCACCGCCGCCAGCCGCCCCAGCGGGGTGTCCGCCACCGGAAACAGGGCATCGGGGCCATAGATTTCCAGGTAGCGGTCCAGCACATCGTGGGGCGTGGGGGAATACATGGAGATCAGCCGCCGGTAGCGCAGCACCTGATTGCCGCTGTCGTCTAGTATGAAGCTGACCTGAAAGTACAGTTCTGGAAAGTGAGGATCCGTCTCGTAGGCATTGCCGGATAGGTAGATTCCCTGGTCTTGGGCGATGCTTGCCAGTGCTTCGTATTCCGGTCCTTCTGGCTGGATGCAGGCCTTATCAGACCACTCCGCCACGCTTTCCCCCATCGGAAAACCGCTCAGAAAATATTCCGGCAGCACCGCTAAGCGCACATGGGGGCCGATGAAGGCGCGACTGGCCAAGAGCTGCTCGCCAATGCGCCCTATGGATGCCAGCATCTGCTGCCGGGCCTCTTCAGGCTTCAGGCGATTGAGAGTCTGGCAGCGTGTTTGCAGTGCAAGGGCTGTGTAGCGTTCTTCTGCGGGCATCGGCGCTGTTGGTTTTGCCGGGGTTTACCGAATTTCAGTTCGGGTTTTCAACTAGGATGACCGAGAATTCGCCAGTGCCTTCGCGCAGCTTGGCAGCCTCTCGGTATTCCGACGAATTCCAAAACTGCAATGCGCTCTCTTTATCGGGCCAGACGGAGATGACCACTGCAGTCTCGCTGTCCCAATCACCCTCTAGGCTCGTTACCGCACCGCCACGCACCAGGTAGCGCCCGCCATTCTTTTCCACCAGGTCAGCAGCAATTTTGGCGTAGGGGATGAATTTTTCTCGGTCAGTAATTTTGGCTTGAACGATGATATATGCAGCCATGCTTGGTCTCCGATTTTTGGTGCAGTGAGCTCAGGGCGAGGGCAGGGCAATATCAGCCAGCTTCCATTTCAGGATGCCGTAGCGATAGAGGAGCAGGCTGATTTCTCCGCTGTCCCCGACCGGAATTGTAGCGGTGAATTGCTCGGGAGATATAAAATTGAAAGAAACCTGAGAACGGTCCAGCGGCTCCCCCTGCCCCGCAGGCGGGGTCAGAGGCGCTTCCAGAGGCGCTTCTTCGCCGATCAATCTATTCTGCAATTCCCTGATCTTGCTGAGACCCCGAAGCCTTAGCCTTTCCGGAATACGCAGCTTTTCACCCAGTTCATACAGCCGTCCCTGTCGCAGTGACAGCTGCTCTAAGATTTCATCTGTTACCAGGGCCAAGGAGTCATCCCCTTTTCTGCCCGCTAGCTGGATAAGTCCTTCCGGGGTGATATAGCGTTCCACCGCCCCCCTGACAAGAGCTTTTAGCAGCTGGCTGGCGACCAGCTGCTCAATGTCCTGCTCTGTTCCGCTCCGCTGCCATTTTGCCAGCACGTATTCTTCTAGCTGCCTCTCCATGTTTTCCCTGAGCTTGGGGAAATCCACATGCTTCTCCAAGTCTTCGGGACTGCCGTCTAGCGCCTTGTCAAGGCTGTAGAGGGTGTAAAACGGGGCCGCTACGAAAACCCCCGTCACTCCCGATAGCAGGAGAAGGGAAAGAAGTGCAGCCGAAGTTTTTTGCATATTCGCCATAAATAGATGGAACTGTGACAAAACCTCTGCAGGCGATGCGAAGCCTGTCGTCAGGCATTTTCGGATCGCCATCTTAGCCTAGCCGACCGGCCCGATGGCTGGCTGTCAGCAATTTCACAGCAGTCGGTCCAGCGCGATGCAAGAGTTCAAGGTTGTAGAATCATGATGCTGTTTTGATTTTTACAAGATTTCTGCCATGTCAATTTTAGGCCCGGTGCTGGCGGGCACCGTGATCTGCCCGCGCATGGATGTCGCTCTTGACGCCTATATGAATTACCTGGGCATGGAGCTGGTTTCCTACGGGCATGTATACAGACAGCACGCCGCTCTCTGGGGCGCGCCGGCGCTGGCGCAAGCTCCCTGTGCGGTGCTGGCCTCGGCCTCCGGGGCTCCCTGGCTGCGGCTGGTGGAGGATCTGCAGGCGGGAAAGGCTGAGCCCTTCCGCCGTCACGGATGGATGGCGCTGGAGATCCTAGTGGCGGATGTGGATGCCTTGGCAGATTCTTTGGAGCACTCTCCTTTTCAGGTGGTAGGGCCGCCGGCTCCCCTGGAGGTGAGTCCGCAGGTCCGTGCCGCCCAGGTGATTGGTCCAGCGGGAGAAGTGCTTTATCTGACTCAGGTGGACGGCGAGGTGCCGCCCTTCCAGCTGCCCCGGGCTCGCTGCCCCATTGACCGATTGTTTATTCCGGTGCTGAGCACGGCAGACCGCTCCTCGGCCCTTGCTTTTTACGAAGGCATCTCCGGCGCAGAGGGGCTGCGCTTTAATACTCGCATCACTGCTGTCAACCGGGCTTGGAACCATCCGCTGGATGAACGCCATCCGGTGGCTACCCTGCAGCTGGCTGACGAATCTCTCATTGAAATAGATGAGTTGCCCATGGCAGTGCCCAGCTCTGCCCCCTCCGACAGGCTGCCCGCCGGCATTGCGGTGGTCAGTTTTGCATTGCAAGGTATAAAAGAGGCAAAACTGCCTTGGCTGGCCCCACCTTGGGAAATGCTGGGACCCCCGTACAGTGGGCTGGGGGCAGCCTGCCGGGGTGCAGCGGGGGAGCTGGCAGAATTTATTGATCCCGGTGAGACTGTGCAATAGAGAAAACAGAGGAGGAAAACCTTGAGTACCGACCAAAAGAAATTTGATCTCGCGATAAAAAATGTTCGCCTGGTGCGGCCTGGCCATCCCGAAGTGGAGGTGCGGGACATCGGCATCCGAAACGGCAGGTTCCGAGAGATTTCACCTGCCATTCCTCCGGAGATGGCTCGGGAGGTATATGACGGCCAGGGCCTCGCGGCTTTCCCCGGCTTGGTGGATGCCCACATGCATGTCGGCATTTATGGTCCCCTTGCCGAGAATGCAGTGACCGAAAGCAAGGCGGCTGCGATGGGCGGCGTGACCTCGGCTCTGACCTATTTTCGCACCGGTCAGTACTACCTGAACAAGGGAGGGCCTTGGCGGGATTTCTACCCGGAGGTGCGCTCCCTGTCAGAGGGGAACTACTGGGTGGACTACGCCTATCACATGGCGCCGATCGCCTCCTCCCATATCAGCGAGATGGAGTGGCTGTTGACAGAGCATGGCGCACCCTCTTTCAAGATTTTCATGTTTTACGGCGGCTACGGCCTGCATGGTGCGGCGGGCAAGGATGCGCAGCGGCAGTTTCTGATGATTGATGAAGAGGATTCCTACGACATTGCGCACTTTGAGTTCATCATGCGTGAGGTCGCGCGTCTCATGCAGCGCTACCCTGAAAGTGCAGACAGCATCAGCGTCAGCCTGCACTGTGAGCTGGCCGACATCCTCAATGCCTACACCCGGCTCGTGCAAAAGGAAGGGAAACTGAGCGGCCTGCGGGCCTACAGTGCTGCGCGCCCGCCCCATTCCGAGGGACTGGCGATCTGGATTGCCTCCTACCTGGCCTACGAGACCGAGTGTCTTAACATTAATCTCCTGCACCTGAGTTCACGCAAAGCGATAGAAGCCGCAATGATGATGCAGCAGCTGTTCCCGCACATTAATTTTCGCCGCGAGGTTACCATCGGCCATCTTCTGCTGGACTATGATGCTCCAGCCCAGTGCCACGCCAAGGTCAATCCGCCCATCCGCTCCCGGGAGGATGTGGAGTTCCTGTGGCAGGCAGTGCTGGACGGCAAGGTGGATTGGGTGGTCAGCGATCATGCCTGCTGCTCAGCCGAGATGAAAACCGGAGGCGGCACCGCCGACCCGGAGAATATCTGGGTATCCAAGTCCGGTTTCGGAGGCACCGAGTACCTGCTTTCCGGTCTGTTCAGCGAGGGCAGCCGGCGCGGTCTGCCTTGGCATCGCATGGCCGAAATGCTGTGCTGGAACCCCGCCCAGCGCTACGGGCTCACGAACAAAGGTGACATCGCCGAAGGTTTTGATGCAGACCTTGTGCTGCTAGACCCCGAGGAGCGGTTCACGGTGCGCGCTGCCGAGTCAGAATCCGCTCAGGGCTACACCCCTTTTGAGGGGATGGATCTGAATGGCCGGGTGCGGGCTACTTTCTTGCGCGGGGAGCTGGTGTATCGCGATGGAGAGATCGTCGGTCCGGCGCGCGGACGCTACCTGCACCGCCCGGCCCCGTTGCCGGAAGGCTGAGCGGGACACGGCTGTCTCGCCGCTCGGCGCTGGGCCAGCGGCTTTACGCAGCTGGCGCGCCGGATATCTGCCGAGTACAGCTGTCGCGAGGGCGCCAGAAAAGCTGCCGACCGCGTGCGCTCGCGTCTAGGCGGCAGGCTGAAATCCCAAGGGCAGCCCGGCCGCTGCCGCAAAGCCGTAAAGGTCTTCACCCGGCAGTGCATCCTCCACCTGCTTTCGCACTCTGAACAGGGCATCAAGATCAATTCCAGTTTGCAATCCCATCGCCTCCAGCAGAAACACTAGATCCTCGGTGACGATGTTGCCGCTGGCACCCGGTGCAAAGGGACAGCCGCCGATGCCGCCGAGGGAGCTGTCCAAGGTAGTAATGCCGACCTCCAGTGCGGCGAGCGCGTTGGCCAGTCCCTGCCCCCGGGTGTTGTGCAGGTGAATGCCGGTTAACTTGTCATTTCCCACTGCGGCATGCACTGCCTTCACCATATTCTTGACTTGAACAGGATTGGCATAGCCGGAGGTGTCCGCCAAGCCCACTTCGTCGCAGCCTGCCTGCAGGAGCTGCTCTGCGATCTTTAGGACCTTGGTCTGAGGGATCGGTCCCTCCAGGGTGCAGCCGAAGGCGGTGGAGAGCCCCCCCTCCAGCTTGGGCCGCTCGCCGCCGGGCAGTGCAGCCAGCAGCTCGGCAATGCGGCGCACCTCTTCTAGCATCTGCTCGTGGGTGCGCCGGACATTGCGCAGGCTGTGGGTTTCGCTGACCGAGAAGGGAATAGAGATCTTGTGAGCGCCGGTCTGGATCGCATCTTTCGCACCGTGCAGGTTGGGCACTAGCACTGCCACGCGGAGTCCTTCAATGCCCCGTGCGAAGCGCACCAATTCCGCCGTATCCGCCAGCTGGGGCAGCACCGTGGCGGGAACGAAAGAGCCCACCTCAATCTCCGGCACTCCAGCTGCGGCCTCGGCTTGTATCCATGCTTTTTTGTCTGCCGTCGACATGGTGCTGCTGAGGCTCTGAAGCCCGTCCCGGGGGCCTACCTCGCTAATCTCTATGTCTCTGTCTGCTGCAGTGCTGTTCATGCTGCGCCCACCAGCTTCCAAGGCGTTAAGGCCTAATAATATATCATTAGGCTATATATCCTTGCGCGAACCATAGACTTTCATGTCAGAGACAGTAACCGGCAGGCCCGAAAGCACTGCGATTTCTTCTACATCTTCCCTGCCGCTGGAGGGAATTCGGGTGGTGGAGATGGCGCACATGGTGATGGGCCCGACAGTCGGCTTAGTCCTCGCCGACTTGGGAGCGGATGTGGTCAAAGTGGAGCCTATAGAGGGTGACAAGACCCGGCGCCTGGTCGGCTCCGGGGCAGGCTATTTCCCTATGTACAACCGCAACAAGCGCAGCCTGAGCATTGATCTGAAGAGTGAGCAGGGGCGACGGCTGGCCCAGGTCTTAGTCCGCCGCGCCGACGTTCTAGTGGAGAATTTTCGGCCTGGGGCGATGGACAAGCTCGGGTTTAGCTACGAGACCCTGTCTCCAGACAATCCTGGTCTCATCTACTGTTCCTGCAAAGGCTTTATGGCGGGCCCCTACGAAAATCGCACTGCGCTGGACGAAATGGCGCAGATGATGGGCGGACTGGCCTACATGACCGGTCTGCCTGATCAGCCATTGCGTGCGGGTGCCTCCGTCGTGGATGTGCTGGGAGGCGTGTTTGGAGCAGTTGGCATCCTGGCCGCACTGGAGCAGCGTCATCGTACTGGGCAGGGCTGCGAGGTCAAGAGCTCCCTGTTTGAAAGCACTGCTTTCCTGGTAGGGCAGCACATCGCCCAGTACGCGGTCACCGGTAAGCCGGCGCCGCCGATGCCGGTGCGTGTATCCGCCTGGGCCATTTACGATGTCTTCACCACCCGGGACAAGCAGCATGTCTTTGTCGGCGTGGTCACCGACACCCAGTGGCGCAAGTTCTGCAAAGCCTTCGGGTTGGATGACTTGGCCGCCGATGCTTCCCTGGCTGCCAACAGCGAGCGGGTCGCTCAGCGCGAGCGCATTCTGCCGCGCGTTCGCGAGCTGTTCGCCAGCCGTGACAAGACTGAGCTGATGGAGCAGCTAGAGAGCGTCGGCCTGCCTTTTGCACCTATCTCCAAGCCTGAAGACCTGCTTGATGACCCCCACATGAACGCGATGCAGCGCCTGCTGGACTTGACTCTGCCGGACGGCAAGGGCATCCGGCTGCCGGCGCTGCCCCTGAGCATGGGCGGCCACGGTTTCGGGGTGCGCAAAGACCTGCCGCAGGAAGGCCAGCATTCACGCGAAGTCCTGACCGAAGCCGGCTGCACGGAAGAGGAGATTGAAGCCTTAGCGGCGGACGGTGTTCTCAGACTAGGGTGCAGAGCACCCACAGCAGGCTGAATTCTTCCGACTGCCGCCGTCTGTCTAATGGCCCCGTGGGAGCGCATGCGGGAATGCAGCGAAGCTGTTTTGCGGTCATCACACAAACGCAGAAATTTAATCTGAATGGTCGGCGACGATCTCTTTCTGAAGGGGCGCATAGGCCCAGGATCTCTGTTTGCGATCTGCCTGCAGGAATGCGGAGATCTGCTTTTTGCTCTGCAGGGTGAGGGCGATGGGGTCTAATCCACGCAGCAGCATCTCCCGAGCGCTGGCGGCGATTGCAAACAAATGGGTTGTGCCATCGGGAGCGGTGACTGTATTTTTCTCCAAGTCAATTTCCAGCAGATATTTTGCGGGGTCTTTCTCCACCTGTGCGGTTAGATCTTCAGTGATATTTTTCTCTAGGCTGATTGGGAGCAAGCCATTGGCGATGCAGTTATCCTGAAAGATGCGACCGAAGCTGCTGGCGATGATGGCGCGGATACCATATTCTTTTAGGGCCCATACCGCGTGCTCCCGGGAAGAGCCGCAGCCGAAGTTTGCACCGCTGAGCAGGATGCTGGTGTCCTGGTAGGCGGGCTTGTTGAGTACAAAATCCGGGTTCGGCTTGCGACCGGAGGGGTCCAGATAGCGCCAGCCGGCAAACAGCCCCTCTTCCAGCCCGGTCTTTGCTACCCGCCTGATCTTGCGAGAAGGGATGATTGCATCGGTATCCACGTTGTCCCGCAGCAGCGGAGCGGCGATACCGATGTGGTGAATGAAAGGCTCCATCTTTCTCTCTTCAAACTTGAGCGATATGCCCGGCCAATGCCGATGCTGCCACTGTCGCCGGACTGGCCAGGTGAGAGCGTGCGCCCGGCCCCTGGCGTCCTTCAAAGTTGCGGTTGGTGGTGGTAATCACACGCTCCCCGGGGCAAAAGCCCTCGCCGCCGGCATAAAAGCACAGAGAGCAGCCGGATTCCCGCCATTCAAAGCCGGCAGCCTGAAACACTTCGTGCAGCCCTTCCGCCTCCGCCGCCAGCTTGACCTGGGTGGAGCCGGGCACACAGATGGCTTTGATGCCCTTTGCCACCCGATGTCCCCGCAGCACTTCGGCGGCGGTGCGCAGATCGCTGAGCCGGCTGTTGGTGCAGGAGCCGATAAAGGCGGCATCAATGGGGAGATCTGTCATGCGCTGCCCTGGCGACAGGTCCATGTATTCCAGCGCCCGAACCATGCTTTGGCGAATTGCCGCATCCGGCTCTGCCGCCGGGTCCGGCACAGCGCCATCCACTGGCACGGCATGCTCGGGGCTGGTGCCCCAGGTTACCGTGGGCCGAATAAGGGCGGCATCTACCTTTATTTCTCGGTCAAAGCGTGCCCCGGGATCTGAGAACAAATCACCCCAGCAGGCGACAGCCTTCTCCCATTCTGTCCCCGTTGGCGCCCAGGGGCGGCCTTTCACATAGGCTAGGGTTTTCTCATCCGGTGCCACCAATCCGGTGAAAGCGGAGAACTCCACCGCCATGTTGCACAAGGTGAGGCGGGCTTCTACGGGCAATGCGCGTATCGCCGCACCGCTGAACTCCACGGCATGGCCGGCCGCGCCTTCAGCACCGTAACGCCCGATAAGGTGCAGGACCATATCCTTTGCGCTGATGCCGGGGGCTGCCTTGCCGCTGAACTCTACCCGCATGACCGGAGGGCGGCGCACCCGCAGGGTGCCGGTGCCGAGGCCGTGCTCGGCCTCGCTAGAGCCGATGCCCCAGCCCAGAGCGCCGATACCCCCCAGTGTGCAGGTGTGGCTGTCCGGGCATACCACCGTGCAGCCCGGCAGGGCAATACCCTGCTCCGGGGAGATCACATGCACAATTCCCTGGCGCTCGTCGCCGATGTCAAACAGGGTAATATCCGCCTCTCGGGCCGCCTTGCGGGTGGTCTGGATAAAGATCGTACCGTCGGGCACCCGGGTGCGGTCGCCGCGCCCGGGGGTGGTATCCACAATATGGTCAAAGGTGCAGAAAACCCGCTCCGGGCAGCATACAGGGCGGCCGGCCTCGCTCAGACTCTGCAGGGCGATGCCGCCGGTGCGCTCGTGCAGAAAGATGCGATCCAGATGGAGAATATCGCTGCCGTCGTCCAGTGCTGCAACCCTGTGCGCTTCCCAGATCTTGTCAAACAAGGTTTGTGCCATGGAGAAGATTGCCTGCGGTCGGGTGCTCATCGGGGAGAAATACTGCGAAGCCGTGGGGTGCGGGAGCCAAAGGACCGACAGGCGGGCGCATTTGGAAGTATTATAGATATATTCTTATATCTTTTGCAGAAAGAACGAGTGCTGGAAAATCTGGGTATCCAATTTCGGCCGCTGACAGCAGGGGATGCAGCAGCAGAGTCTCTCCATAAACTGTTGTCGGCAGGTAGTTGCCCGCCTGCGGCGGCTGCGTTGCTGCCTTGGTGCCGGAGGTGCGGGTGAGCAGCATCGGCGGGCGGCATGATGCGATCTTCGGCGGACTGGCGGGTGCTGGAGACCTGCTGGCGCGCAATGCCCGCTATCTGGGCGATAAAACAGGCCTGGTTTTTGGTCAGCATCGTTTCAGCTGGCGCGAAACCGATGCCCGCGCCTGCCGCTTTGCCAATGCCTTGGATCGTCTCGGCGTCAAGCGCGGCGAGCGCGTGGGTATCTGTGCTCGCAACTCCCACCAGTGGGTGGAGGCGGCTTTTGCCTTGGCTAAGCTGGGGGCCGTGCTGGTCACGGTCAACTGCCGCCTCACTGCGGAAGAGATCGCCTACATCCTCAAGGATTCCGGCGCCTGTGCGGTGCTCGCTGGGGATACAGAGCAGGAGAAGGTGCGCTCCGCCACCGCTGCTTGCAGCGATCTGCGCCTGCTGATCACCATTGAAGCAGGTGCCATTGAGGGTGCAGAAGACTACGAGACCTTGGTGGCGAAGGAGACGGAAGGGGCGCCCCGCCTGCGCGAGCCGATTCGCGCCGAGGAGCCCCTGATGCTGCTTTATACCAGCGGCACCACCGGCTTTCCCAAAGGGGCCATCTACACCCATGGCAGCACCTTGCTGGGCATGTTTGTGCATGTGCATGCCATCGGCAGTCGGGGCACCCATCGGGTCCTGCTGCCTTCGCCGCTGTACTCTGCAGCGGGCACGGCCGGCATTTACTGCGCCGTGTATGTGGGCTCCACCAGCGTGCTGCTCAACTTTGATGCCGATGCCCTGCTGGACACAGTTGCCCGCGAGCGCATCACCTTCACCAACCTGGTGCCCACCACGATCCAGCGTCTTCTGGCCCGTGAAGATTTAGACCGCTACGACCTCTCTTCCCTGGAGGTGCTGCTTTACGGCGGCTCTCCCATCCCGCTGCCGGTCCTGCGCGAGGCTGCTGCTCGCCTGCCGGGCTGCGGTTTCCGTCAGACTTTTGCCTCCACTGAGACCGGCTGCGCGGGCACAGTGCTGGAGCCCCGGGAGCACCGGGAGGCGCTGGAGAACCCGGCCTTGGAGAACCGCCTGCTGTCCTGCGGGCAGGCCCAGGTCGGGGTGGAGGTGGAGGTGGCGGATGCCGAGGGCCGTCCAGTCGCCGTCGGCGAGGTGGGGGAGATCGCGGTGCGCACCGAGGCGAATATCACCGGTTTCTGGAACAACCCGCAGGCGACCCAGGAGGCCATCCGGGACGGCTGGGTCTATACGGGTGACATGGCGTACCGGGACGAGGACGGCTATTTCTACTTGGTGGATCGCAAGAAGGACTTAATTGTCAGCGGTGCGCTGAATGTTTATCCCTCCGAAGTGGAGCGGGTGCTGCACCAGCATCCCGCGGTATACGAAGCGGCGGTGGTGGGGGTGCCCTCGGAGGAATGGGGGGAGGAGGTGAAGGCCGTGGCCGTAATCCGTCCGGGCTGCAGCTTGGACGAAAGGGCGTTAATTGATTTCTGTGAGGGTAAACTAGCAGGTTTCAAAAAACCGAAATCCGTGGATTTTATCCATACGCTTCCGCGCAACCCCACCGGCAAGATTTTGCGGCGCCAGCTGCGTGAGCCTTACTGGGCCGGGCACGAGAGAAGAATCTGATGATCCGGGTACTGGACATAGTTGTCAATCTCTGGACTGAAGAGGCCACTCAGGGGTACCCGGAGGAGCTGGACTCCTTCTGGGATTTAATCACCCTTGAGGCGGGCACCACCCATCGGGGCATCCCTTTGGAAGAGCAGCTGCGGCGGATGGATGCCGCCGGCATTGACAAGGGCCTGCTGGTAGCCACCACCGGCGGCGATGTGAAATCGCGCATATTCTTTGAAAAGCCTGTCTCCCTGATTCATCAAGTGGTACAGGAGCACCCGGAGCGTTTCAAGGGCATTGTCGGCATCAACCCTTCTCAAATCGTGCCCTGGCTTGGGAAGCTGGAGCAGGCGGTGCGGGAATGCGGCTTTGTCGGCGCCCATATCTATCCTCACTGGTTCGGCAAGGCGCCGGACGATCGCATGTACTATCCCTTTTATGCCCGCTGTGCAGAGCTTGGTGTGCCGGTGCAGATCCAGGTGGGGCATTCGGCCCAGTGGTTCCTGGAAACCGTCGGCCGGCCCATTGCGCTGGACAAGGTGGCGATTGATTTTCCCGAACTGAAAATTATCGGCATTCATACCGGCCACCCCTGGACCGAGGAGATGATCTCCATGGCCTGGAAGCACAAGAATATTTTTATCGGCACCGATGCCCATTCCCCGCGCTACTGGGATGCGAGCCTGGTGCAGTTCATCAATACCCGAGGGCAGGACAAGGTGCTTTTCGGCACCGACTGGCCTATCATTGACTTTGAGCGGGCGATGCAGGAAATTGCAGCCTTGGAGCTGCGTGAAGTTTCACAGCGCAAGCTGCTGGCGGAGAATGCCGTGCGCGTTTATAGCCTGGAAGACTGGGTATGAGCGGTGCTGGTTCGAATTTTTGACAAGCGGAGACAGATGACATGAGCGGCAAGATTAAACATGAGCGCAGCCCTGAAGTGCAGACATGGCTGGATGAAGAAGGCAAAGAGCAGAAAGCCCGCTACGCAGCCATCGTCCGTAAGATGGACGAACTGGGGCTGAAGCGGGATGAATGGGTTGAGGAATTCCTGCAGCGGATCCAGACCCGCGGCTTCAATGTGAATGGCGACATGCGGATCAAGATCCCGGCCAAGAAAATTCCCAAGAAGCCCGGTCGCAAGTTCAAAGTAGTGTTTTGACGGATCCAAAGATCCCCGCACGAAGTTAATCGCAACATCGGAGAGAAAAAATGTCACGCCCGCATATTGAGCCCTTTGTAGATGTAGATGTCGCCTTCAAGAAGTTCGCACTGCCTGGTTTCGGCACCGGCATGCGGTACAAGATGCTGAGCTTGGACACCGACATCGGTGCCTGCACCATGAGCCTGCAGTTTGACGCCGGCTACCGCCGCCCCCCCGGATTCAGCCACTCCGATATGGAGTTCTTGGTAATGGCGGGTGAAATCCAGGTGGGTGACAAGCGCTGCGGGCACGGCTACTACTTTTTCGTGCCGGCAGGAGCGGCGCTGCCTGCCATATCCTGCGAGCAGGGCTGCCAGGCGCTGCTGATGTACAACAACGGCGAGCCCAGCTTCGTGGAGTCGGATACCGACCACCCGTTAACGGACCGCAGCCTGTATGCCGAGGTCAACTCCTACGATGACTTGGCCTGGGCGGTCTCCACCATCGCACCCACGGTGGCCAGCGGCTGTCTTTTGAAGATTCTGCATTACCACCCGCGCACCGAGGCGCTGTCTTTCCTGTACTGCATGGCGCCGGACTTCCGTCAGGACAACATTTCCTACCATGACTGCGCCGAGGAGTCCTACCACCTGTGGGGCACTTCCTGGATGATGCAGTTCGGCGAGCTGCCCACTGGCGGCTACTTCTGGCGGCCTGCCTATATTAACCACGGCGCCTTTGCCAGCCAGCACGGCTGCATCGCCTTTGGACGCACCACTTCTCAGCTGTACAACCATTTTCACTACAATCCCTGGACCGTCCCGGAGGAAAATGAAAAACGCGCGGTGTCGCGCCTGGCCTACCGCAATGAGAACCTCTATAAATGGATTGTCAGCCACGGGCATAACCATCCCCACGGCCCCGAGGATTTTGAATATCTCGAACCCCATCATCCCCACGATCAGGACAAGTAGCGAGACGGCTAAAGGAGTGCATTGTCCAGCTGCGCTGCGGGCTGGGATCTTCCGGCAGCAGAGGGAGCACCGTGGCCGCTGTGTCCGGCGCAGCGTATTGATCGCCGACGGCAGCCCCCTGTCGGTCCGGTTTTCGTGTCGGTAAAAAATAGTCGGCCCAAGTGCCGCAATACTGGCGAGGGAAGGCTCGCCGCCCCTAATGCGGGCACCTGCAGCTCTCCCCCGGTCAGCCTCCCATGGCGGTAAAAATTTGTCTCACCGAGTTCATGCACCGCCGTGCCGGTGAGGCCATCCTCGCCGCCATTCCAGATGCGGAATTTTTATTGCTGAACAAGGACGGCAGCCTGCTGACAGGCACTCCCCGTGAGGTGAATGCTCTGTTCATTACCCACGACTTAGTGGCTGCAGCCGAGCGCAGTCCGCAGGTGTATCAAGGGACTGTAGCGCTGGCGGCGGCGGCGGATTGGGTGCAGGTCACTTGGGCCGGGCTGGATGCGCCCTTGTTCCAGGATGTGCTGGCCAATACCCGCCGTCTCGCCCACGGCGGCGGCCTCCACGCCAAGCCAATCGCCCACTATGTCATCGCGCAGATGCTGCGTTTCACCCGACGCATGGATGAGCACGCAGAAAACCAGCGTCTTGGCCGCTGGGCACCCCGGGAGGGAGACGAGGAGCTGACCGGCAAAACCCTCGGCATCGCCGGCTTAGGCGGCATCGGACAGGAGGTCGCTCGCCTGGGCCGGGCCTTTGAGATGAGGGTGCTGGCTACCCGGCGCCGCCCTCGGGACTGCCCCCACACGGACGAGGTGTTGCCTCCGGAATCCTTCCCGCGCCTCTTGGAGGAGAGCGATTTCCTGATACTGGCCCTGCCCGATGCCTCTGATACCAGAAACCTGCTGGGCTTCAAGCAGTTTCAGCGCATGAAGAAAGAGGCAATGCTGATCAATGCAGGACGGGGCAGTGTCCTAGACGAGAATGCCTTGGCACAGGCCTTGGAGGAGGGTGAAATAGCGTGTGCTGCCTTGGATACCATGCAGACCGAACCCCTGCCGCAGAAATCTCCCCTGTGGAAGCTCCCGAATTGCTATATCAACCCCCACGACGCCCGCTCCTCCCGGCTGGCCCTGTCCCGCTACACCGAGCGTTTCTGTGAAAACCTGCGTCGCTTCCGGGCCGGACAGCCCCTGATCAGCGAGGTATCTGCAGAGGCCGTTATCTAATGATAGGAATCGCAGAGAGGGCAAGAAACTCAAGGCTGGCCGGGGAATAGCCGGAAAGCAGGCAGTTATCGGCGCACGGGAGCGGGGCGGGAAGGTGAGAGCTAAACCAGTCCAGGATACGAAGGCGGGCACGCTGCAAGGCTATATAAGGGAGAATGTGGAGAAGGGTGCCATGATATGCACGGACGACCATCGTGGCTATCTGGGGATGAAGGGGTACTCCCGCCGTGGTGAAGCATTCCGCTGCTGAATACAGACGCGGAGCGGCTCATACCAACGGAATAGAGAGTGTCTGGGCAGTGCTGAAGCGGGGTCTGAACGGGGTGTATCATGCAGTGGATAATCGGCATTTGCCCCGCTATGTCAATGAATTTGCTTTTAGATTGAACGAGGGCAGGTGCGCGGAAGATACCATGAGCCGGCTGGAAAGTCTGGTTCGGAAGGCTCCAGGGAAGAGATTGACATTCCAAAACTTGACTAGTAATATGGAGGAACACGCTTGCGGGGGGAGTGCCCGATGAATACTGAGAATATTAAAGAACCGAGCAGAGAAGACGCTGCTGTTATTAATACCGTCCTTGATTGCAATAGGCCGGGCATTGATAATATGAAGCTCCAGAAAATTCTGTACTTCGCGGCAGCAAGATGGGCGATTGAAAATGAAGGTGGGAATAAGCTTCTGGAAGAAAATTTTCAAGCGTGGGCGTATGGTCCTGTCATTCCATCGGCATATGAAGCCTTCCGGAAATATGGAAGTCGCATTATCGAGGAATTCATCAACCACGAAGGAGAGCATTTGGTGTACAGGGAAGAAACAGAAGAATACAAGTGCATTCAAGCAATATCAGAAATTTTCCAAAACCATACAGGTGTAGAGATGTCTAACATCAGTCATGCTAAAGACTCGCCTTGGCATAAATGTGGCCATAAGGAAAAAATAGAGTTGAAAGAGATTGCAAAATATTTTTCTGACGACTTAAAAAAAGAGATGCTCTATCCCAAATGATAAGCCAGAATAATGATAAGCCAGAATAGAGATGGTGATAGCACATAAGCTAAAGAATTTGGGGGGGAAAGTCACTCCAAAGGGTCAGAAAAGAAACTTCGATCAACTCGTTAGGAATTTGGGGGGGAAAGCCACTCCAAAGGATCAGAGAAAAGCCGAAGCTCAACGAGCTAATGCAGCTTTTAATTTTGCTTCGTTATATTTTGCCTTTGTTGTTTGGGCTGGCTGTTTCATTATTATAGTTCTGATTATTGTCATATCATCTTTGAAAGACGGACCATCAGAATTATTAGAGCAAATTCTTGAATACGCACTTACAGCAACTTTTACTGTTATAGCGTCAGTTACCGGCTATGTTTTTGGGTCGAAACAGGCCGGTAATATAAAATGATGATGCCAACATATGAAACCTGCCCCCCCCCCCCCTCCACGGTCAGATTTACAACCGTACTATTTTCACGGGAGACAACTTGCCGATTCTGCGGGGTATGGATACCGAAAGTATCGATTTGATTTATTTAGATCCTCCATTTAATTCAAACAAGTCTTATTCCGCACCGGTAGGGTCAGAAGCAGCTGGGGCTGCTTTCAAAGATGCATGGACTTTGGATGATGTGGATGAAGCATGGCTGGAATTTATAAAGTCCCACTATCCTAAATTGCAGAAAATGATTACCGCAGCAGGAGATATTGGCGGCAAGGGGGACAAGTCATATCTAATCTACATGGCAGTGAGATTACTGGAAATGCGCAGGATATTGAAGCCTACAGGAAGCATTTACCTTCACTGTGATCCAAAAATGTCGCATTCATTGAAGTTGGTGATAGATATAATATTCAGCAAAGACAATTTCAGGAATGAAATAATATGGAGTTACCGAACAGGTGGTTCAGCGAAAAAGCACTTCAGCAAAAAGCACGATACGATTTTATTTTATTCAAAGAATTCTGATTATGTTTTCAATACTTTGAAGGAAAAGTCATATACGAAATCAAAAAATAAAAAGCCGGGAATTGTTAATTACGGGGGAGGATATGCTCAATTTCACAGTGATGAGAATGGTGTTTATACCATGGTTAATATGCGGGATGTTTGGGACATCTCGTATATTAATAGCCAGTCAAATGAGCGCACAGGCTATCCAACACAGAAGCCATTGAAACTTCTGGATCGAATAATTCGCGCCAGCAGTAATGAAAATGATATTGTGCTTGACCCTTTCTGCGGATGCGCCACCACATGTGTGTCGGCTGAAATGTTGAAACGACGATGGATAGGTATTGATGTAAGCGAAAAAGCGGTGGAATTGGTTAAAAAAAGATTGCGTAAGGAGTTGGCGATAGGCAGCGAGGAAAGCCCCACTCTATTTCACAAAGTTATTAACAGGACAGATATACCCGCACGAAGCATAGCAGCGAAGCGGTCAAGGAATATCAAGACAATTCTGTATGGAGAGCAGAAGGGCAATTGCAATGGGTGCGGACATCATTTCTATTTACGAAATATGCAGATTGACCATATTGTGCCTAAAGCGCACGGCGGACAGGACGAGGATAATAATCTGCAACTTCTGTGCGGTGCGTGCAACAGCACAAAGGGGACGGGCACAATGGCGGAGTTACTTTCTCGTTTGAATATACAATAAATCCCGTCCGACAGTAGGCGGACAGCCCGACATGGCGGGTCGCCGCCCAGTCCTTGAGAGGCATACAGACATCAGGTACTCTATCATGAACATGGGGAATGTCCACGAAGTGGGAGAGATGTTACGAAGAGGAAAGAGCGAGCCAAAGGCCGCAAAGCGGTCGGGGGGAAGGAAATGAAGGCTTTGCGTGCGATGGCGGAGAAAATCTTTGCTCATGGACAGCGCAAAGGCGATAGAAAAGAGTTGTCAACTTAAGTATATAAGTCCCAAAAAGATTTATTCTAGGAAAAATCCGGGGAAGCGCAGTAAAGCGCCATGAAACTGCATAGGAAATTCAAGCTTTATATTTGCTAGTTCCCCCTCCTGCTTCCCCCTTCCTCCGCCATACCCTCTAGCCCTCCCGCTGGCTGTTCTTGGATCAGCAATGCCTTCTTGCGCAGGAAGCGGGTGATGCCGGTTGCTCCCATTCGGGAGGGGCCGATGCCGGAGTTTGCGAAGGAATCTTTTTCTGCGTCATCTACCAGGGTGGTCAGGCCGGCATCGTTGATGCTGATTGCGCCGGCATTGATGTGCCGGGCCAGGGGTAGCGCCTCTTCCTCAGTGCCGGCGAAGATCGCTGCCGACAGGCCGAATTCACTGTCGTTGGCCAAGATAATGGCTTCCTCCTTGCTGTGGAAGGACATGACCGGCAGGAGCGGGCCGAAAGTCTCTTCCCGCATGATGAGCATGTCATGACTGATGCCGGTCAGGACTGTCGGCAGACACCAGCGTCCGCCGCCGTGCGTTTCTATCTGCCCGCCGCAGTGGATATGGGCTCCCCGGGCTTTTGCATCTTCTAAGTGGCGCTGCACCGTGTCTGCCTGCCGGGGATTGATGAAGGGACCGATGTGGCCGCTGCGGGGATCCGGGCAGCTCAGCCGGATTTCCTGCGCCTGCTCCACCAGGGTGCTGATGAACGCCTCTGAAACCTTGGCATCCACATAGATGCGTTCCAGAGACTGGCACCCCTGGCCGGTGCCGCCAGCGGCGCTGCGCAGAATGGCGCGGGCTGCGTTTTCCAAATCGGCGGTGGCTAGGACTATGGCCGGATCTTTACCCCCCAGTTCCAGAAAAGCAGGTATCAGGCGCTTTGCTGCGACTTGGGCGACCTGACGGCCGGTGCGCACGCTGCCGGTGAAGCAGACTAAATCCGCCTGCTGCACTAGGGCGGTCCCGGTGCTGGCCGGGCCCGTGACAATGTCCAGCACCTTTGCCAGAGACGGTACCGCCGCCGTCGCTTCCAAGAGGGGAGTGATGAAGCGGGGCGTCACTTCGCTGGGCTTCAATAGCACGCTGCAGCCGGCGAGCAGCGCGGGGATTGTGTCCATCAGGGCCAGCAGCAGGGGAAAGTTCCAAGGGCTGATGACCCCGACTAAGGGGTAGGGCACCTGCTGGTGCCGATAGCGCACGCTGGGCACGGCTTGCGAGCGTCCCTCCGAAGGCTCTGCCAGCAGGCGCGGAGCCATTTTGCACCAGCGCGCTATGCGCTGTTCTACCAGAGTCAGTTCAAGGTCGGTCAGCAGGTGACGCCCGGTATCTGCTGCTAGGGCTTCGCCGATTGCCTGCCGCCGAGCCAGCAGCTCCTCGCGCCAGTTCTGCAGCGTGCGGCAGCGGCTCTTTGGCCCGGCCTCGCTCCAAGCGGGCTGTGCGGCCCGCAGGAGCTCAGCCCGGCCTTGAATTTCCTGCTCGCCGAGGGCCGGGATTTCCCCTTCCTGCTCGCCGGTGCGGGGGCTGTAAAAGGGGATGGTATCTGCCACTTTCCCGTCTACCAATTCTTGCCGCCCACCCAGCGGCCGGCCACCCCCCGAAACTCCCGGATCTGCCAGTCCCGGTATACGCCTCCCTTGCAGTAGGGGTCGTTTCGCAGCAGCTGCAGAGCTTCCTTTTCACTGTCGGCCCGATAGACGAAGCAGCTGTCTTGGTATTGGCCGCTCTTTTTATCCACCAGCGGGCCCGCCACTTCAATATGCTCCAAGATGCTCTCTATGTAGCTCAGGTGCTCTTTTAGATAGGCTGCGCGCTTCTCCTGCCCATCCGGTGCATCCGTGCAGATGACAAGAAATCGCATGGCAGACCTCAGGGCGGGAAAAACTAAAGATATACTATTATGTCTTATTCGGTGGCTTGACCCGCGCTTGTCACAATGCGGACCAAACTGATCGGGCAATACAAAACTGACAAGTTAAGCATGAGCGCTTCCAACAAACCCTTGACGGGAGTCCGTATTTTGGACTTGACTCATATGCTGTCCGGCCCCTACGGCACCATGATACTTGCCGACTTAGGGGCGGATATTATCAAGGTGGAGCCCCTGCAGGGAGAGGGCACCCGCAAGCTCTTGGCCTCTGACCCCAACAATTCCCTGGCAGGGATGGGGGCCTATTTCATCACCCTGAACCGCAACAAAAAGAGCATCTGCATTGATCTCAAAGCGGAGGAAGGCCTGGCGCTGTTTTATGATTTGGCTTGCAAGGCAGACATGGTCTTTGACAACTTCAGTGCCGGGGTGACCGCCAGACTGAAGATTGACTATGCCCATCTCAGCGAGATCAATCCCCGCATTATCACCTGCACGGTTACCGGCTTCGGCTCCGAGGGTCCCGGCTGCCAGCGCCCTGCCTTTGACCAGGTGGTGCAGGCCACCGGGGGGGGCATGTCCATCACCGGACCGGGGTCGGGTGTCGCAACCCGCGCTGGCATTCCCATCGGCGACTTGGGCGGCGGCATGTTTGGGGTGATGGGAGTGCTCGCCGCTCTCTACGAGCGTGAGCGCAGCGGTCGGGGCCAGCATGTGGATATCTCTATGCTGGACTGCCAGATCTCCATGCTGAACTACATGGCGACCATGTACTTTCTCTCCGGCGAAGACCCGTTCCCCATCGGCAATTCCCATTTCGTGCATGTGCCCTACAACAGCTACGCTACTGCGGATGGGGCCATTATCATCGCGGTGATCGTCGACCGTTTCTGGGAGAACCTGCTAGAGGTGGTGGACTGCGAAGAGCTGCAGAAGGAGGAGTACAAAACGCAGCCGGGGCGTCTGCGGGACAAGGAAATCATTGATCGCGCCCTGGGAGAGATGCTGCGTACCGACACCTCCGAGCATTGGCTGGAGAAACTCCGGGCAAAGCGCATTCCCTGTGCCCCGATCAACAGGCTCAGCCAGGCGCTGTCCGATGAGCAGGTGCGTTATCGCAACATGGTGGTGCCGCTGCGCCACCCCGACGGCAAGGCGACCCAGGGGCCGGGCAATCCGATCAAGCTCTCGCGCACCGACGAGGAGAGCTTTTCCCCTGCTCCCCTGTGCGGCCAGAACACGGCGGAGGTATTGGGCGAACTTTTGCAGATGGATGCAGATACAATCGCCAAACTGTGCGATAGAGAGATAATTGCCTGATGGCAGAGAAAGCTTTCATTAACGAAGTGGGCCCGCGGGATGGTCTGCAGAATCAGGCTGTGAATGTATCGCCGGCGGACCGCCTGCGTCTGGTGCAGGCCTTGGTGGAGGCCGGGGTCCCGGCCATTGAAGCCGGCAGCTTTGTCTCGCCGAAGGCGGTGCCCCAGATGGCGGGCACCGATCAAGTGGTAGCCGGTCTGCCGTCTCGGGAGCGTATTTTCTACTCGGTGCTGGTGCCGAACCTGCGGGGCTATGAGCTGGCCAAGGAGGCGGGTATCGGCGCCGTCTCGGTGCCGGTTTCGGCTACCGAAACGATGAACCAGAAAAATCTTCGCATGGGCACCCAGGAGATCGTGGCACTCACCTGCGAGCTTATCGCCTCGGCCCGGCAGGACCGTATCTGGACGCTGGTGTATATCTCGGTCGCCTTTGCCTGTCCCTTTGAAGGTCCCGTGGAGGCGGCCAAAGTGGAGGCATTGGCGATGCGTCTGTTTGCCGCCGGCGCCGATCGGCTTGTCATTGCAGACACCATCGGCGCCGCCCATCCCCGGGAGGTTAAATCTCTTATGGACAATCTGGCGGCCGCCCATGGAAGCGAGAACCTGTCCTGTCATTTTCACGATACGCGGGCGCTGGCGCTGGCCAACGTGTATGCCGCCCTTGAAGCGGGCATCCGTAACTTTGACAGCTCTATCGGCGGGCTCGGCGGCTGTCCCTTTGCGCCGGGTGCTGCGGGCAACGTGGCCACGGAAGATGTGGTGATGCTGCTGCAGCAGATGGGTTTTGATACAGGTATTGACTTGGCTGGCCTGCTGGCCGCCTCAGAACTGGCCGCGGAACTTACCGGCCGTTCCGGCACCGGTGCCCGCTCTGCCCCCTGGCTGCGGCAGCAGCTGGCTGCCGCTTCCTGAGCACCGCGTCGCAGGGATATTGTCATTGATGAAAAGAGGGGGCAGCAAATCATGAGTTACCGACTGGGAGTGGATGTCGGTGGAACCTTCACCGATCTCTTGCTGATAGACGAGGGCAGCGGCACTGCCTACACAGCCAAGGTGCCATCAACGCCGCAGGATTCATCCATCGGTGTGCTGAATGGGATTGCGCGCATCTGCGAGCAGTCCGGGGTGAGCCCGGAGGATATCGGCCGGGTCATGCACGGCACCACGGTGGCCACCAACACGATCTTGACCAGCACCGGCGCCCGTGTCGGGCTGGTGACCACTGTCGGCTATCGGCAGGTGCTGCAGATTGCGCGCTCCTTCGTGCCCGGTGGTCTCGGCGGCTGGGTCATCTTCAAGAAGAGCCCGCTGCTGGCCCCGCTGGAGCTGACCGTGGAGGCCGAAGAGCGCATCGCTGCAGACGGCGAGGTGCTGAAACCCTTGCACGAAGCGGCACTGCGCAAAGCGCTCGGCACCCTGGCGGGAAAGGGCGTTGAAGCTCTCACCATCTGCTTTATCAACGCCTATGTGGATGGCTCCCACGAGCGGCGTGCCCGGGAGATCGCCCGGGAGGAGCTGCCCGATATACCGGTCTCCATCTCCTCGGAGGTGGTGCCGGAAATGCAGGAGTACGAGCGTACCGAAACCACCGTGGTGAACTCCTACGTGCGCCCGGTGGTAGAGAGATATATGACCAGCTTGCAGGGGCAGCTGCAGAAGCGCATGAAGTCAGTGCTCCTGAGCGTGCTGCGCTCTGACGGCGGACTGGCCTCTTCCCGCGGAGCGGCCGAGACCCCGGTCAACCTTCTGCTGAGCGGTCCGGCCGGCGGTGTAACCGGGGCGCTGTGGTTTGCCTCCCGCGCCGGCTACCGCAATATCCTGACTTTTGACATGGGCGGCACCTCCACCGATGTGGCTCTGATCCAGGATGCCAAGGCGCAGGTGCGGCGCGAGACCCGGGTCGGCGATGTAACGGTGCGGGCACCTTCCATAGATGTCCGCACGGTGGGGGCGGGAGGCGGCTCCATCGCCTTTGTTCCGGAGCTGACCCGTGCCCTCAGGGTAGGCCCTGATAGCGCGGGTGCCGAGCCGGGACCCGCAGCCTACAGGAAGGGCGGCACACAGCCCACGGTATGTGATGCCAATGTGGTGCTGGGCTATCTGCCGGCGGATGCCCAGCTAGGCGGCGACATGGCCATTGATAAAGACTTGGCCGACAAGGCTGTGCAGAAAGTCGCCGACGAGATGGGTATCCACCTGATGGAGGCAGCCGAGGGCATTATCAAGATCGTCAATGAAACCATGTTCGGCGCTTTGCGCCTGGTGTCCGTGGAGCAGGGCTTTGACCCCCGGGATTTTGCCCTGGTCGGTTTCGGCGGCGCCGGGCCCCTGCATGCCAACGCCATCGGCAAGCTGCTCAACTCCTGGCCGGTGATCATCCCGCCGGGGCCCGGTGTGCTCTGCGCCCACGGTGATGCCACTACCTTGGTGCAGGATGAGGCAGCGCGCACCTATGTGCGCAAGTTCTCAGACGTCAATTCCGAGGAGCTGCTCGGTTTCTTAGAAACGCTGCGGGTGCAAGCTTCGCGCACCCTGATAGAGGACGGCATCCTGGAAGCCGAGCAGGATGCCGTCTATCAAGTGGATGTGCGCTATCACGGTCAGGCCTTTCAGATCACTATTGACTGCACCCCCGAGGAACTGCGTGAGAGAGGTCTGGCACTGCTCAGCGAGGAGTTTGATCGCAGGCACACCCAGCTGTTCACCTTTGCCCTGGAGCTGGAGCACGAGCTGGTGATGGTGCGAGCCGTGGTGCGGGGACGTCCCGCCGTCATCGCCGAGCGGAGCAAGACGACGGCACAGCGCAAGCTGGAAGAATGCAAGATGCAAAACACCCGCTACTACAGCGAAGGGCAGTGGCATGATGCTGCAATTTACAATCGCGAACTGCTGCACACCGGGCACCAGGTGCCCGGTCCGGCCATTATTGTTGAGATGGATTCCACCACCGTTATCCTGCCCGGTTATACGGCGGAGGTGGATGCCATCGGCAACCTGCTGCTCCAACCGGTTTGAGATCCGCGCGGACGATTGCCAAAGAGGGGAGTACACCATGCCAGCCCGAATTATTGAAACTCGCAAAGAGCCCTTCAATCCGCTGCAAGTGGATACGGTTACCGTAGACATCATTGAAAACGCGCTGCGCAATGCGCGGGTGGAAATGGACGCGGTGCTTTTTCGCACCGCCATGTCTCCGGGCATTCGCGAGCAGGGCGATTGCTTCCCGATGATCGCCAACCAGGAGGGAAAGATGGTGGTAGGACAGTTCGGCTCTTTTATTCATGGCTTCTTAGATGCCTATCAGGGCGATATTGAAGAGGGGGACATCTTTCTCACCAATGACCCGTACTCCTGCAATGGAGCGGTGAGCCATCTGCCCGACTGGCTGGTGCTGATGCCCGTCTATAAGGACGGCCGCCTGCTCAACTGGGCCGCCATGTTCGGGCACATGACCGATGTCGGGGGCAAGGTGCCGGGCAGTCTGCCCACGGATTCTGCCTCTGTGTACGAAGAGGGCATCATGATCCCTCCCCTCAAGATCTATCACAAGGACAATCTGAATCAGGAAGTGCTGGACCTGATCCTGCACAACGTGCGCATGCCGGACTGGAACAGCTTTGACTTCAATGCGCTGGTCGCCGCCTGTCGCACGGCTGCCAGGCGCTGCATAGAGTTGGCCGAGCGTTTCGGCGACGATGTGTTCGTCTCCACCATGCACATGATGCTGCAGCGCAATCATGACGCCATGAAACACATCATCCAGAGTATCGTCCCGGAGCAGAAGCAGGTGTTTGAGGACTATATCTGTGATGATGGCGTAGGCCGGGGCCCCTACCGGATCAAGTGCGCGATGTGGCGCAAGGGAGATGTCGCAATCTTTGATTTTGCAGGCACTGATCCGCAATCTAGCAGCTCCGTGAACTTCTATCTCAACGAGGAGATGTTCAAGATGTTCTTCGGCGCTTTCACCATTAATCTGTTTGACCCGCAGATCCTGTTTAACGATGGTTTTTATGACTTAGTAGACGTGCGCATTCCCCCGGGCACGATCCTGAAGCCGAACAAGCCTGCGCCTCTTTCCTGCCGCACGCACATGCTCGGGCGTATTTTTGATGTGATGGGCGGTCTTCTCGGGCAGGGCGCGCCGGACACCCTCAACGCGGCGGGCTTTTCGGACAGTCCTCACTTTATGTACTCGGGCTACGATGCCGAGGGGAAGTGGTTCCAGCTGTTTCAAATCGGCTTTGGCGGCATCCCGGGCCGCCCGGTGGGAGATGGCGCCGACGGCCATTCTCTGTGGCCCGGCTTCACCAATGTCCCGAACGAATTTATTGAGGCATATTTCCCCCTGCGTATTGAGGTCTACGAAACCATCCCCGATTCCGGGGGGGCAGGACTGCACCGGGGCGGCAACGGCCTGCGGGTAGGCTACCGATTTCTGGAGGACGGCAGCGTGTCCATTCACGACGACCGCTGGCTGACCTATCCCTGGGGTGTCAACGGCGGCCTGCCGGGGCAGCGCAGCAGCAAACATCTCCTGCGCGAAGACGGCAGCGAGGAGTGGCTGCCTTCCAAGTGCGACCGCGTGCAGGTGAAAAATGGCGACATCCTGTACTTCAACACTTGGGGCGGCGGCGGCTGGGGCGATCCTTTGGAGCGGGACCCGGATTTAGTGCGGCTTGACGTGGCGCGCGGCCTGGCATCGGCGGCGGGCGCACTTCGCTACGGTGTTGTGCTGCAGGAGGATGGCGGAGTGGACCCGAAAGCCACCGCTGAACTGCGCGACAGGATGCGCACAGAGCGGGGCGAACTGCCTCTGTTTGATTTCGGCGGCAGCATTGAAGAGATTAAGGACCGCTGCCGTAAAGAGACTCACTTGTCCCCGCCGGAACAGCCGGTATTCTCTGCTGTCGGCATCTAAAACTCTATTATTCTTCAGCCGCCGTGGACTTGGAGCATCGCAGCATCGGCCTCGGGAAGCGCCCGGCACTGGTGCTGGTGGATTTAATTCGGGGCTTCACCGACCCGGCTTGTCCGCTGGGCAGTGAGAGCACCCATGTGCTGGCGGCCAACCAGAAAATCCTGTCCGTATTCCGGGAGCGGAAACTGCCGCGTTTTTTTACCACCGTCGTCTATCGGTCGGCGGACCAGGCCCGGATGCTCCGCCGTCGGCTGCCGGCGCTAGAAGTGCTGATGCCGGGCTCTCCCTGGGTACAGGTGGACCCAGCCTTGGCGTGGCGGGAGTCGGAGCCGCTCATTGAGCGCCTGTGGCCCAGCGGCTTCTTTCGCACCGGTCTTAACCTGCAGCTGCAGGAGGCGGGAGTGGATTCACTGATCGTCACCGGCCTCACCACCAGCGGCTGTGTGCGGGCGACTGCGCTAGATGGTCTTCAGCATGATTATTCGGTGGTCATCCCTCGGGAGGCGGTGGGGGACCGCAACCTTCAGGCCCACGAAGCCAATCTCTTTGACCTGCATGCAAAGTACGCGGATGTCATGCCCTTAGAAGATGTGCTCGCCTGTATATCTCGTTAAATCCGCTGCCGGCACGCTTTACATTCATAGCTTTCAGCCATAGTCCTCGCTGTGCTCCAGCTGCCCTGACAGCAGCTCCGATGTATTGTCCGGTTCGCTTTCGGCGGATTGCAATTTACCTGCCTAATGTGATACATTTAGCGAATTGATTACCATGTTCTACTCAGATGGAGTACTACACCATGAAGTTTCCTTCCCTCTCTCTGCTTCGTTTCGGCTGGCCCGCTGCCTTCGGCATCGCATTTTTCCTAGGTCTTGGCACACCTCTCAGTGTTGCCCAGGAGATAGAAGAAATCACGGTCACGGCGCTGAAGCGCGACACTCTCCTGCAGGACGTGCCCGCTTCAATCACCGCTTTTACGCAGAAACAGATTGAAGAAGCGGGAATTCAGCGCGCTGCTGACTTCATTCTGATGACCCCGGGCGTGACGATGGTCAACGCAGCGGAGTACGGTGACACCCAGGTAAACATTCGCGGCCTCAATGGCACCCGAGATGCGGAGACAAACTTTGCCTTAGTGGTGGATGGTGTTTTGCTGACCAACCCCAATGCCTTCAATCAGGAACTGGTGGATGTGCAGCAGATTGAAATTTTGAAAGGGCCCCAAGGTGCCCTTTATGGCCGCAACGCACTGGCCGGGGCAATTCTCATCAATACCCGCAAGCCCAGTGAAGAACGCAATATCAAGCTGCGAGCCGGCGGCGGCAATAACGACAGCACTTTGTTTCAGGGTGTGTTCAGCGGTCCTTTGGGCAACAATTTCTACGCGCGGCTGAGTCTCAGCTCGCGGGATACGGATGGCCACTATACGAACGACTTTATCAACAAGGACAACGTGGACAGCTTGGAAGACCGGGATGCGGACCTGCGTCTGGTCTGGGAGCCTAGCGACACATTAAGCTTTGATATGCGCCTTGGATACAGTGAGACGGAAGCCCCTGCCATCAGTTTCAATGCCTCCGTGCACTTGCTGGATGCGGTGGCCGCCGGTTTCTCTCCGGCTTTCAACGAGAATGTCAACAGGCACGATTTCTTCTACAGGCACAATATTGAATCCGAGAATGAGCAGGAGAATATCAACTTTTCTGTGAAGGCAGACTGGGAGATCAGCTGGGGCACCCTGACCGGCATTATTTCTTGGAACGACCAGGAGAACTATCTTTTGGCAGACGGAGCCAGCTCCGCTTTCGGCCTGTACTTCGGGGACCCGGCCTGTCAGGCAAGCTACAACGATCGCACTCCGCTGCCAGCACCTTTCTTTTACGGCGACATCAGCGATGCAGACCAGTCAAATAATGGCTTTCTGCCTCCCTACAGTCCCACCACCTGTGACGGTTACCAGTATCAGGAGCGCAGCCAGGAGGACTTTAACCTTGAACTGCGGCTGAGTTCGCCAGACGATCGCCAGCTGCGTTGGATCGCGGGCTTTTCCTACAACGACATTGAACGGGAAGTGGTGGTTGCCCAGGGCCGGGACCGAGGGCAAGGCATAATTGTGCGGCCCTACAACCCGGTG
This sequence comes from Gammaproteobacteria bacterium, assembly GCA_965205525.1. Lineage (GTDB taxonomy): Bacteria > Pseudomonadota > Gammaproteobacteria > JABABF01 > JABABF01. Next base: position 1,559,350 of record OZ242171.1, on the reverse strand, counting down.
GACAGCATCAGCCCGACCGACCTTCTCTATCACGACGAATTCACCAATCAGGTGTACGCAGTTTTCGGCCAGGTGGCCTACGACCTGCAGGATAACCTTGAACTGGCGGTGGCAGTTCGCTATGACCGGGAGGAGCGGGAGGTAGATAATCAAGTGCCCAGAGTGCTCTCCTCGAGAAGCACCGAGGATGTTCCTGACTATATCAATCCCGCCTACAACCGGGATCCCAACCTCACATCCATCCCGGCCCGGGACGAAGACTTCAGCCAGTTTCAGCCCAAGGTAAGTCTCACTTGGCAGTATTCCGAGGCCCTTTCCCTGTACGGCAGTTACGGCATTGGCTTTCGCAGCGGCGGTTTCAACTCCCAGGGCACCATGGCCACCATTGAGGCGTTTTATCGCGGTCTGACCAATCCCTTCACCCAAGAGCTATTTGACTTGCAGGTGTTCGGGGTTAGCGATGACTACGAGAAAGAGGTTTCAGAGTCTGTTGAGGTGGGCTTCAAATCCCGTCTGCAGGGTGGGCGCTGGGCTATAAACGGCGCGATCTATCGCACGGATGTGGAAGATATGCAGTTCTTTAACTTCTTTGTCGGTCCCTTCGGTCTGTTGCGCACGGTGACCAATATTGATGAGGTCTCCATTCAGGGGCTTGAGCTGGATGTCACCTTCCTGGTGGATGACTATCTTTCTGTCTACGCTGCGGTCTCTCTCCTAGACGGCGAAATTGAGGACAACAATACTCGCCCTTACACAGAGGGCAACGAGGTCCCCTTTGCACCGGAGGCCACCTACAATGCGGGCTTCGTATTCACAGTGCCCTTGTTTGCAGATGTGGAGACCACTGGCCGTATTGACTGGTCGTATGTGGGGGATACCTGGTTTGGCACCGTGCAGGATGACATCTTGGACAATCAGTTCACTGCCTTTGGCTTTGGGCGAGGCGACTTCAGCAGTGCCGAGCGCGATGCCTACAGCACGCTCAATGCTCGCCTTACTTTTCGCAGCGGCCCCTGGAGTGTAGCGCTCTGGGGACGCAATATTACCGACGAAGATTACCTAGAGGAAGTGATTCCCGCGCCGGAATTCGGGGGCTCTTTCATCCATGATGCCGCTGCCGCTGCCTATGGGATAGAGTTTGGCTGGGAGTTGTAAAACGGCACCCAGTAATGCAATTAAAATAAAAACCTTTGCCTAGGGCATGGGCAGGATTCCTGCCCGTCTTCTTCCCATAAAAACAGAAGACTTCACAGTGGTCGCCATGACCACCTATAACTACCGGTTGCTGGCGTGGAACTGGGCGTTGCATATGCAGCGTCTGGGCCTCGACAATTATCTCATTTATTGTTTAGAAAGGATTCATCGCAGTCTTCTTATCGTCCTTGTATCTCGGTTAATTCGTAGGCGGTCTGCATATAGCCCCCCACTTCGCCCTTGAGGAAAAGGTACTCGTCGTCGGCGGTGCACCAGATATCGTAGGGAGGGTGTTCTTCCGGCAGCTGGCCTGCGGTTTCCACGAAGCGGAAATGCAGTGCGTCAAAGCGGCCCGCACCCACGGTTACTTCTTCTTCTCCCAGGTATTCAATGCCGAGACCGAGGGGGAACAGCTCCGGACCGGAAGCCCCCCGGTGATCCGGCGAAGTCAGCATCAGGTTCTGGAAAAAGTCTCGGCCTGGCCCTCGGCGTCTGTCATAAAGCATGAGGCACAGGGCATCGCCGCACAGGGGGTGCGCTCCTAGCCAGCGGAGCGGTTCTGGCAGTGAAAGCTGCTGCGTTATACATTTATCCTGCTCATTAAAAGTGCGGCATTCTGCGCTGTCATCGGTGAAGCGCAGAAAACCCATGCCCTTGCGGCATCCTCCCACGCTCAGCCGCACGATACATTCACGAGGCTGCCAGTTGCTATCCATGCACAAAAGCACATCCCGCAGGACATCTGGCTCGTCATCAATTTCGCAATGGGCGTGCAGGACCCGCGCGCCGTTTCCCTGGCGTGTGAGGGTAAAATATTCTCGGCCCCGCTCGCGGCCTCTCTGCTCCGGCTTGTTGCTGGTATAGCGAATTGTGCCGCGAATACTCTGGTGTGTCATTTGCATAGATTACATCTCGCGTGTTGGGTGGCGTGGGGGAACGCGCCGGGTTTTTCGGTGAAATATGCGACTACGGATTTAAAAGGTGCAGTCCCAAAGCTGCGTTCAGGAACAGCCCTCCCCAGATCGCGAAGACAAAGGGTCGGCAGCGCCCGATGGAGCGTCGCAGCACCGAGTCCATCGCTTCTTCCTCCTGGGACAAGCGGGCTAGGGCCGGACCAAAAGGCCGCAGCTGCAAGCGGACCATGATCCCGCACAGGACAATCGCCGCAAATATCAGCAGCTTCCAGGCCAGCCAGTCCGCTCGCAGGGGGCCGATTCCCATCAGGCTGCAGAATGCCAGGGCGGCGGTGGCGATAATGACCGCAATCCGCAGGCCCAAATCCAGCTGTCCGAAGAACATTTTTGCCCGAGCGCTCTTGCCGATGTGCAGGAATAGCACCAGTGCGAGCCAAGCGAGGCCAGCTGCCCACAGCAGTGCAATGCCGAAGCCTGGCAGAGGCAGCAGCCCCAGGATGCTGGCCAGGTGCAGCCCGGCGGGCAGCATCAGCACGAGACAGATTCTCGGCGCCTGGTCAATACCGAGCATGATCCGCGCTGCCGTCCGCCGCGTATCTGGAGAAAGCTCGCTGCTGACTACGGCGCGGCTGGCATAAAATACCCCCAGATCTCCTCCCAGCCAGTATGCGAATAGAAGCAGGTGGAGAAATTTCAGCCAGAGATAACTATCTATTTTTGATCCTGTAGCGGCATGCTTAAAAGTATTTTTATTGTAACCCTGTTCAGCTTCAACCTAGGGCTTTCGGAGAGTGCTTATCAGGATTTCCTCGGCTACCGCACGGTGGAGCGCGGCACCTTGGATGCGGCCACCGCTGCTGGCTGGGGCGCCCGCCGCTGGAAGGGAGCGCCCTATATCGTCATGCAGCCCGAGAGCGACACCGAGGTTTACCTGCGCATACTGAAAAGCAAGAGAGCCCGCCGCTACCGCCCCATGCGCCAAGAGGGCTGGAATGCGGTGGAGATCTTGGTGCAGGACCCGGACCGCTTGGCGAAGCGGCTGCAGGATTCACCCTTTGAGATCGTCGGCCCTCCAGCGTTTCTGAGCGCAAAGAAAAATGTCCGGGCCATGCAGGTGCTCGGCCCCTCCGGAGAGATGCTTTACCTCACCCGCATACTGGATCCCGCCGCCTCAATCTTCAATGTGCGCACCGCTGCAACCCCGGTGGACCATCCCTTCATCATGGTCCTCGGCGGACGCGACATGGATGCGATGCGCAGTTTTTATTCCGGCCCGATGCAGCTGCCAGTGCAGGGGCCTCTGCCCTATCGCATCGGCGTGCTGTCCCGCGCTTATAACCTGCCGTCGGAGACCCTGCACGAACTTAGCATGGTGCAGCTGCCGGGGCCATTTCTGCTGGAGCTGGACCGCTATCCCGCTGCTGCCCGTCCGGTGCCCAAGAGGGGGCTGCCCCGGGGCGGCGTAGCCATGGTGAGCTTCTTGGTGGAACGCATTCCCAAGACCGGCCTGCCCCTGCTGTCCCAGCCGCAAGCGGCGCAGTCTTTCCCCTATCAGGGTCGGCGCCGGGCGACCCTCCGCGGTGCTGCCGGCGAGTTAATTGAACTCGTAGAGCATCTGCCTAAGATCCGGGGCAGTATGCCGGCAGGCAGTTCTATCCCGCGACCTTAACGATAACCTTGCCGAAGTTGCGCCCCTCCATCAGCTGCACGAAAGCCCTCGGCGCCTGCTCTAAGCCCTCCGTAATATCTTCCCGGTAGCGGAGCTGTCCGCTCTCAATCCACCGCTGGCATTCCTTTAAAAACTGCTCGCGCAGGTCCTCGTGGTCGTAGACCACAAGGCCGCGCACGGTGGCCCGCGCCCGGATGATCAGCCCCGGATTTGGCCCCGGCGGGATTTCGTCGCTGTTGTACTGGGCGATGAGTCCGCACATCACGGCTCGGGCACCCATCGCCATCTGCTCCATCGCGGCTTGGAGGATATCGCCTCCCACGTTGTCAAAGTAAATGTTGATGCCCTCCGGACAATGCTTGGCCAGCATCTCCCGCACGTCTTCTTTTTTGTAGTTGATGCAGGCATCAAAGCCGGCCTCTTCAACCGTCCAGCGGCATTTTTCCTCCGAGCCGGCAATCCCGACCGCGCGGCAGCCGAGAATCTTGCCCACCTGGCCCACGGTGGCTCCTACCGGGCCCGAGGCCGCCGACACCACCAGGGTATCTCCCTTCTTGGGCTCTGCCAGCCGGGTAACCCCTGCGTAGGCGGTGAGACCGGGCATGCCCAGCACACCGACAAACAGGGAGGGGGAGAATGTGCCCGGCTCAATGAGCTGTGCCCCCTGGCCGTCCGAGACGAAGTGGCTCTGCCAGCCGCTGTGCATGAGAAGTATCTGCCCCGGCGAGAACTTCGGGTGTCGGCTTTCCAGCACCCGGCTGACCGCTTCCCCGGATATGCATTCGCCAAGATCGTCCTTCCCGCTCAGGTGGCGTCCCCCCAGTCGGCTGCGCATGTATGGGTCTAGGGACAGGTAAAGGGTTTCGCCCAGAATTTCACCCTCTTTGAGGGGTGCTAGCGAAACAGTGTTCAGAGTAAAGTCCTCCTCCTTCGGCACCCCCTGAGGGCGCTGCTGCAGGACGACGCGGGTACTTTGTACAGGATTTTTTTCATTCATGGCAATTTTCTTTTCAGAGGATTTAACAAAAACAGGCAGCTTGGAAAGCTGCAATAGTAGCACTGCGGGAAGTTAAAACGGCTAAAATGCGTCTGCTGCCTGCAGGCTGTCTCCAGCTGCACTTCATTCCATTGATATCGTAGCGACATTATGAACGAATACCGAGCGCCCTTAGACGATGCAAAGTTCGTGCTGCACCGTGTATTCAGGGCATCCCAGCTGTGGGCGGAGCTGCCCGGCTGCGGTGATTGGAGCGAAGATCTGGCAAACGCTGTGCTGGGAGAAGTTGCAAAAATTTCCGCCGAGGTGCTGGCGCCCCTCAACCGCAGCGGCGATGCCGAGGGTGTCACCCTGCAGGATGGCGAGGTCCGCACTCCACGGGGGTTTGTGGATGCCTACCGGACAATCAGCCAGAACGGCTGGCTCGGCTTTCTCGGCAGTCCGGACTATGGCGGTCAGGGCGCTCCCCACATGCTGGACGTGCTGGCCAACGAGATGTTCAGTGCCGCCAACACCTCTTTCAGCCTTTATACCGGCCTCACTGTTGGCGCGGCGCACGCCATCCATGCCCACGCCGATGAAAGTCTGAAAGCTCTCTGCCTGCCAAAACTCTACTCGGGCACCTGGTCCGGCTGCATGTGCCTGACAGAGGCCCATGCCGGCACCGATCTCGGCATTATCCGCACCCGCGCTCAAGAGGACGGCGCCGGCGGTTACCGCCTCAGCGGCACCAAGATTTTCACCACCGCCGGGGAGCACGATCTGTCGGAGAACATACTCTACCTAGTGCTGGCCAAGCTGCCAGATGCCCCGTCCGGCTCCAGGGGGATTTCCCTGTTCCTGGTGTCCAAGTTTCTGTACGGCGAAGAGGGTGCCCTCGGTGAGCGCAATGGCGTTCACTGCCTGTCGGTGGAGGACAAGATGGGTATTCATGCCTCTTCCACCTGTGTGATGCAGTTTGAAGATGCTGCCGGATTTATCGTCGGCGAACCCCACAAGGGGCTGGCGGCGATGTTCACCATGATGAACCAGGAGCGCCTGTTCGTGGGGCTGCAGGGTCTGTCGTGCAGCGCCGGGGCCTACCAGAAAGCCCGTGACTACGCCTTAGACCGCATCCAGGGCCGTGCTGCCACCGGTCCTGTTGACAGCAGCAGGGAGGCGGACCCCATCATCGTGCACCCCGATGTGCGGCGCATGCTGCTCACGCAGAAGGCGTTTATTGAAGGGGGCAGGGCCTTTGCCGTTTATGTGGGCATGCAGCTGGACTTGTCCAAGCGCGCCTCCGGCCAGGCCCGGGAAGATGCCGAATCCCTTGTTGCGCTGCTCACCCCGGTAGCCAAGGCTTTCCTGACAGACCGGGGTTTTGAAGGCTGTGTGCTCGCCCAGCAGGTGCTCGGCGGACACGGTTATATCCGGGAATGGGGCTTGGAGCAGCGTGTGCGAGATGTCCGCATCACCCAGATCTACGAGGGCGCCAACGGCATCCAGGCGCTGGATCTCATGAGACGCAAGGTGGCCGGCAGCGGCGGCCGCCTTCTGGATATTTTTCTGCAGGAGATCCGCGCCTTCCTGGATGCGGAAGGCAGAGGGGAAGAGATGCGCCCCTACGCCGCGCCGCTAGAGGAGACCCTTACCCTCTTGCAGGATACCACTGCCTGGGTTCTCGCTCACACCGGCAATGACCCCGATGCAGCGGGGGCTGCTTCGGTGGAGTACCTGGAGCTGCTGGGCTATACCGCCTATGCCTACATGTGGGCCCGCATGGCCCGCGCCGCCCTTGAACAGACGCGAGGGGATAGCCCCGCCTTCTGCCGTGCCAAGCTGCAGACAGCCGATTTCTTCATGTCCCGCCTGCTGCCCCGGACCGTCGCCTTGGCCGCATCCATCCGCGGGGGCAGCGAGCCCCTGATGACCATGGATGCCGCCGCCTTCTAGCCCCCCTTGAGTTTCCGCCGCCACTCTCCATATCCCGGTGACGGTCGATGCGTTTCGCTTTCGGCTGTAGCACAAGGGGCTATACTTGTGTTTTCAGGCGGTATGCAGTGCCCGGGAGGTGTGCCAACGCTGTGAATGTTGCCATGCTGAGAAACTTAGTCCTCTGGGGAGTCGTCGCCGCCATTCTGCTGTCGGTGATGCAGAGTTTTCAGTCGCCTGCCCCACAAGAAGGTCTCACCTACTCGGAATTCGTTGACGAGGTGCAAAACGGCCTGGTGCGCCGGGTGGTAATCCAGGGACAGGAGATTGAAGGCGAGCGAATTGACGATACCCACTTTGTGTCGATAAGGCCGGATGCTCAGGACAGCGGCCTGATGGCCGATCTCCTGAACCACGACGTGGTCGTGGAAGGTCGCCGCGACCAGGGGCAGAACCTGTGGGTGCAGCTCTTGGTCGCCGCATTTCCCATCCTGCTGATTATCGGGGCTTTCGCCTTCATGTCCCGCCAGCTGCAATCCCGCATGAGCGGTCGCGACGGTCCCCTGAGCTTCGGGCGCAACCGGGCGCGCCTGCGGACTGCGGATGAGAGCGACATCACCTTTGCGGATGTCGCCGGTGTGGAAGAGGCGAAAGAGGATGTGCAGGAGCTGGTGGAATTCCTGCGCGACCCGGAAAAATTTAAGCAGCTCGGTGGACGCATTCCCCGCGGTGTGCTGATGGTGGGTGCGCCGGGCACCGGCAAGACCTTGCTGGCCAAGGCCATCGCCGGCGAAGCTCGGGTGCCTTTTTTCAGCATCTCCGGCTCCGATTTCGTGGAGATGTTCGTCGGTGTCGGCGCTTCCCGAGTGCGGGATATGTTTGAGCAGGCCCGCAAGCGCTCGCCCTGCATCGTCTTTATTGATGAGATTGACGCGGTGGGTCGTCACCGGGGCGCCGGCTTCGGGGGCGGCAACGATGAGCGTGAGCAGACCCTCAACCAGCTGCTGGTGGAGATGGACGGCTTTGAGGATCAGGAGGGCGTCATCTTAATCGCCGCCACCAACCGCCCCGATGTGCTGGACCCGGCACTCCTTCGTCCTGGTCGCTTTGATCGCCAAGTGGTGGTCAACCTGCCGGATATCCGGGGACGCTCTGAAATTCTCAAAGTGCATGTACGCAAACTGCCGCTGGCAGAGGATGTGGATACCCAGCTGATCGCCCGAGGCACTCCGGGCTTTTCCGGCGCCGATCTCGCCAACCTGGCCAACGAGGCGGCGCTTTTGGCCGCTCGCGCCGGCCTGAAGAAGGTACAGATGGCCCAGTTTGAGCAGGCCAAGGACAAGATCATGATGGGCACCGAGCGCAGATCAATGGTGATGTCCGACAAGGAGAAGCGCAACACCGCCTACCACGAAGCGGGGCATGCGATCGTGGGCCGGCTGATGCCGGAGCACGACCCGGTGTACAAGGTCAGCATCATTCCCCACGGGCGGGCTCTCGGGGTCACCATGTTCCTGCCGGAGGAGGATCGCTACAGCCACAACCGCCGCACCATTATCAGCAAGGTGTGCAGTTTGTTCGGCGGCCGGGTCGCGGAGGAGATTATCCAAGGGCCGGACGGCGTCACCACCGGGGCAGCGAATGATATCCGCCAGGCGACCGAGCTGGTGCGCAACATGGTGACCCGGTGGGGGCTGTCAACCTCTATGGGGCCGCTGCTCTACGATGAGAGCGAGGATGATGTTTTCTTGGGGCGCATCGCCGCCACCGGTTCCCCTAGGCGCATTTCTCCGGATACCGCCCGCGCCATTGACGAGGAGGTGCGCCGCATCATTGACGAATGCCATGAAACCGCGCGCAGCCTGCTGAAGAAGAATTTGAATATCCTGCATGCCATGGCGACGGCCCTGATTCGCTACGAGACCCTCGGCTCAGAGCAGATTGATGATGTCATGGAGGGGCGCAGCCCCCGCCCGCCGAAGGACCCGGACGAATCGGCCTCCGAATCGGCCTCCGATGAGCCTGCCGACGAGGGCGACGGGGCCACCGCCGCCAATGACCGGGAAGAAGGCGAAGGGCCCATTCCCCTCGGCGACCCGGTGGGATAGCGCTAGGGACATGCCCCTCTGCCGCGACAGCGGCGCACCATTGCCCCGTTTCTTGCGGGTGTGTCCTTGTGTTCGGTCTCGGTCTTGATCCTTTAGCGGCGGCCCCCCATGGGGAATCCGCTGTCTTGGCCTTTGTCCTGCGGCTTGTGCAGTCTGCGCTGCGTGCGCTTCGGCCTGAACCTGCGGCCAGGGAATGCCCGCTGACGGCCAGGCATGCCGAACGGGGTACATAAAGGCCGGGCAGCAGGCTTTTGCCGGGCAGATTAATGGCGGTGATGGATTTCCAAATGAAACAATTTGGCGAGCGGTGCGGGCTGGACCTGTCTTCCCCCAAAGTGATGGGCGTGCTCAACATCACTCCCGATTCTTTTTCTGATGGCGGTCAGCTGTGGGCGGACGGCGGTCCCGATGTGCCCGCCGCCTTGGCTCTGGCTCGTCGCATGGCGGAGGAGGGCGCGGCGATTTTGGATGTGGGGGGTGAGTCCACCCGCCCCGGCGCGACACCGCCCAAAGAGCAGGAAGAGATGGACCGGGTGCTGCCGGTGGTAGAGGCCCTGCGCCGAGAGATGCCGATTGTCATTTCGGTGGACACCAGCTCGCCGCCCCTGATGCGGGAGGCCGCTCGGCAGGGGGCAGGCCTGATCAACGATGTGCGCGCACTGCGCCGCCCCGGTGCCTTAGAGGCGGCCCTGGCTGCCGAATTGCCGGTGTGCCTTATGCATGCGCGGGGCGAGCCTGCCACCATGCAGGAGGCCCCCCATTACACAGATGTGGTGCAGGAAGTGCGGGAGTTTCTCGCCGAGCGCGTCTCGGCCTGTGTTGCGGCCGGCATTCCTCGGGAGCGTATTCTGCTGGACCCGGGTTTTGGCTTCGGCAAAAGGGATACCCACAACCTGACCCTGCTGAAGGGGCTGGACTTAATTAGTGCCATTGGCCTTCCGGTGCTGGTAGGCTTTTCCCGCAAAGCCACCATCGGCCGAGTTCTCGGTCGGGATATTCATGGGCGCTTGGCGGGCGGTCTCGCCCTCGCTGTTCTCGCCCTTGTCGGAGGAGCATCCATCGTTCGCTCCCACGATGTGCGGGAGACGGCAGATGCCCTGGCGATGGCCTGGGCCTGCCTGTCGGCATCCGGCGAGGCCGACTCCCCTGCCGCCGAGGGATGACTTTCGGACGCGCTTGGATTGCCGAGGGAAGCAAGAAGAATGTCTTTAGCTGAAGGGCCAACCGAAGCCGCACGAGCCTTGAATACATCAGGCTTGGGTAAAATGGCGGATTCCTTCCGGGTTTCTGGTCAAGCAAATGCCGATAAACGAATCCCTGTCCCTTTGCGTTGCCCCCGGGCATTGCCGAGGATTTAAAGCAGCCGAGTGCAGGGGCGCATAAGATATGGCTGCAAGACTATTCGGCACGGACGGGCTGCGCGGGCGGGTTGGCGAAGGGCAGATCACGCCGGATTTCTTTGTGCGGCTGGGCTGGGTGCTAGGCCGCCTTCTGGCTGCTCGCCAGGGGGAGGTGCGCCACCAGGTGGTTATTGGCAAAGACACCCGCATTTCCGGCTACATGCTTGAAACGGCACTGCAATCCGGCCTGATTGCCGCCGGTGCGGATGTGCTGCTGTTAGGTCCCATGACCACCCCGGGGGTCGCCTGGCTGACCCACACCCTGCATGCTTCCGCCGGCATGGTGATCAGCGCTTCCCACAATCTCTACCACGATAACGGCATCAAGATCTTTGATGCCGAGGGACGCAAGCTGCCCGAGGCAGAAGTGCTTGAGATGGAGAAAATACTCGCACAGATGGAGCGGGGAGAGCAGCGCGTAGACACGGTGAAGGCCAGCCGTCTCGGCCGGGCCCGGCGTATCAATGATGCCAGCGGCAGGTACATTGAGTACTGCAAAAGCGTACTGGCGGGCAAAACAAATTTTGCGGGCCGGCGCATCGTGCTGGATTGCGCAAACGGTGCCGCCTACCATGTGGCACCTCAAGTTTTTTCCGAACTCGGCGCGGAGGTCATTGCCTTGGGCATTGAACCGGACGGTCTCAATATCAACCATAAATGCGGCACCACAGAGCCGGAAACCATCCGCCGGGCAGTGCTGGAGAACAAGGCGGACCTCGGCATCACCTTTGACGGTGACGGCGACCGGGTGCTGTTTGCCGACTGTCATGGGCACATTGTGGACGGCGACCAGCTGCTGTACATCCTCGCCTCCGACATGCTGCAGAGGAAGGGCGACTGCGCTGGCGTGGTCGGCACCGAGATGAGCAACATGGGCCTGGAGCGGGCTTTGCAGCTGCTGAAAATTCCATTTGCCCGCACCCATGTGGGAGACCGTCATGTCAAGCGGGAGATGGATGAGCGCAACTGGCCTTTAGGGGGGGAGCCCTCCGGGCATATCATCTGCAAGGACATTTCTACCACCGGGGACGGCATTGCCACTGCCCTGCGTGTCATGGAGGTGCTGGCGGTCAGCGGTAAAAACTTGGATGCCCTGATTGAGGGCATGAAGCGTTTTGCCCAGACCACGGTCAATGTATCAACCCGGAGTCCCGGCATTCTGCTGGAAGATGAGCGCGTTGCCGGTGCGGTGGAAAAGGTGAGAACCCGTCTCGGCAGCCGGGGGCGGGTGGTGCTCCGGCCCTCCGGCACCGAGCCGGTGGTTCGGGTCACCGTGGAGGGAGAGGACGGCAAGCTGGTACAGGAGCTGGTCACCGGCCTGGCGGATGTAGTCAGGCAGGTGCTGGCTTGAAGTGCGCTACTCCCCAAGGCAGACGAGAGGGTAAATGCAAGCTCCCTTGATTGCAGCCAACTGGAAGATGCATGGCGACCGTCCTCGCCTGAAGAGCTGGGCCGCCGCCCTCGCCGCTGCTCGGCCGGAGGGGGTTGAGATCATTCTCCTGCCCCCCTTTGTGCTGCTGCCCCATGTAGAGGCCCTTACTCCCTCCTTTGCCTGGGGGGGGCAGACCTTGGCTGCAGAGGCGGAAGGGGCCTATACCGGGGAGGTGTCTGGGGACATGCTGGCGGAATGCGGCTGCCGCTATGTCCTGACCGGCCACTCGGAGCGCCGCCGTCTCTGGGGAGAGGATGACGCATCCGTCGCCAGCCAGTTTTGTCGCGCCCTGGATGCCGGCTTGCAGCCGATTCTCTGCCTCGGTGAAAGCCGGGCGGAGCGGGAGGCCGGACAGACCCTCGCCGTGGTGGAGCGGCAGCTGCAGGCTGTACTGCAAAGTCTCGGCGAGCGCACCCTCTCTGGGGCAGTGCTCGCCTATGAGCCGGTCTGGGCCATCGGCACCGGTCTTACGGCCGAGCCGGCAGAGGCAGCCCTGGTGCATGCCCACCTGCGTCTTCTGTGGCGAAGCCATGCCGGAGGAGAATCCAGCCCGCGCATACTCTACGGGGGCAGTGTCACCCCGGGAAATGCAGCCGCTTTAGCCTCTGAAGCGGAAATTGACGGGGTGCTGGTGGGGGGCGCGTCTTTGCAGGCAGAATCTTTTCTCGCCATCTGCAATGCCTTCCCTCAAGGCGGAACCGTTCCCGCTGCTCGCTGATGCGGCTAAAATAAGCACATGGAAACAATAGTTCTTGTCACTCACGGGCTCCTCGCCGTGGTAATCGTCGCCTTGGTGCTCCTGCAGCAGGGGCGGGGCTCAGATGTCGGTGCCGCCTTCGGCAGCGGATCTTCCAATACTTTTTTCGGCAGTTCGGGGGGCGGGAATGTACTGAGCCGGAGCACAGCGCTGCTGGCAGGGCTCTTCTTTGCCACCAGCTTGTCCCTCGCCTTTTTTGCCCGCCAAGAATCGGAGCGGGCTCTGCGGGTGGACTTGCCCGCTGGTTTCAGCCAGCCGGCACAGTCGGCGACAGAGGAAGACAGCCCTTCGGCCCTGCTGCCGGAGAATGATTTCCCAGAACCGCCAGCGACAGGAGACTTCCCAGAGCCGCCGGAGTGAATCCTTTCCCTTATGCCGAAGTGGTGGAATTTGGTAGACACGCTATCTTGAGGGGGTAGTGGCCTCAGGCCGTGCCGGTTCAAGTCCGGCCTTCGGCACCATTCATATTTTTAAACGGCCGTTTTTAGTGCTGCTTCTCCGCCCGCCCACCTTGGCCGGGCGGTTCTGCCCTCCATGCTCTCTGCCACCGGCAGGTGGGGGGAGGGGCAGAGTCTCTCAATTTCTAAGAGCTATCTACTTGACAATTCCTTGTGCCCTGTTATATTCCACGCCTTAGAAGTGGGTAAAAGTGTCTGAAAGTGCTTTTATGGGGGTGGAAGAGGTAATTCCCAGTGTTACAGGGTACCTATTACAGCAGCGTGGATGCCAAGAGTCGGGTTGCCGTGCCCGCCCGGCATCGGGAGGTGCTTCAGGTTTTCGGAGAGGGCAATCTGGTGGGCACCGTCCACCATCGGGAGCCGTGCCTGGTTCTCCGTCCCGGTCCGGTGTGGAATCACTTGGCAGAGCACCTGCGGGAAATACCGAATACTGAGCCCAGCGTGCAGCAGCTGCAGCGCAAGATTCTCGGCAATGCCCAAGAGCTGAGCCTGGATGCCAATGGCCGCATACTGCTCTCCCCGGCGCTGCGGGGATACGCTGGGCTGAAGGAGAGCGAAAAGGTCGCCGTGGTGGGCATGGGAGAATGCCTGGAGGTCTGGGATGCCAAGGTCTGGGATAGACAGATGAAACGGAAAGTGGATCTGATTCCCGAGATCATGCGGGATTTGCGTCTGTGAGCCTGTGAGCGACGATGTTCCTGTTCATCACCGCAGTGTACTGCTGGGGGAAGCGGTTGCCGCCCTGGCAGTCCGCCCTGCGGGCACTTACTTGGATGCCACCTTTGGCGGTGGCGGTCACGCTGTCGCCATACTGGAGCGGCTCGGTCCAAACGGCCGTCTCCTGGCCTTGGACCAGGACCCGGCTGCAGTTGCCGCCGCTTCCGGACTGGCGAAGGACAAGCGTCTCGTGCTGGAATGCAGGCCCTTTTCCGAGATGAAAATCTTTGCCCGGGAGCAGGGGGTCCAAGGGCGGCTGGACGGCCTGCTGCTGGACCTCGGGCTTTCCTCCCTGCAGCTGGAGGATGCCTCTCGGGGCTTTAGTTTTATGCGGGACGGCCCCTTGGACATGCGCATGAACCCGAGCTGCGGGGCGAGCGCAGCGGACTTCCTGGCTCGGGCCAGCGAGGAGGACATTGCCCGGGTGCTCCGAGAATACGGCGAGGAGCGTTACACGCGCCGCATCGCCAGAGCCCTGGTGTCCGCCCGCAAACAGGGTGTGCTCACCAGCACCGGACAGCTGGCTGCCTTGGTTGCAGCGGCGGTTCCCAGGCATAGCGGGAAGAAGCACCCGGCCACCAAGACTTTCCAGGCCCTGCGCATTCATGTCAACCGGGAGCTGGAAGAGCTCAAGCAGGCTCTGGAGCAGGTGCCCGGGCTGCTGGCCCCGGGGGGGCGTCTGGCGGTCATCAGTTTTCATTCCTTGGAGGACCGCCTGGTGAAGCACTTTATCCGCAGGGAATCCGGGCGCGAGCCGCTGCCTTCGGGGCTGCCTCTGCCGGAGGATCGCCGCCCCCGCCCCCGTCTCTTGCCCGTCGGTCGCAGGCAGCGGTCAGGCGCGCCGGAATTGGCCGCCAACCGGCGGGCGCGCAGCGCCGTGCTTCGGGTGGCGGAAAGGGCGGCCTGAACCGGGCGGATGAAGAAAAAGTTTCTTGACCCCGGTCGGCAGCGGAACGGCAGGCACCACCTTGCCCTCGGTCTCTCTGTCGCCTTCACGACCCTCAGTGCGCTGGCGGTGGTAATTTCTGCCTACGATAGCCATCGCCTGTTCCGGGAGCTGCAGGAGCATCGGAGCGAAGCCCGGGGGCTGGAAGTGGATTGGAAACGCCTCCTCTTGGAGGAGGGGACTTGGCAGGACCACGCCCGCATAGAGCAGGTCGCCCGGGACGAACTGGGTATGAGAATCCCCAAAGACCGGGACATTCTGATGATGCGTCTGCCACTTTAGAGGAGAGAGTTTTGACCGCGCGTAAAAAGAGACAGGCGAAGTCCCGTCCTATTCCATGGCGCTTTTGGACGGCGGCAGTCCTGCTGGCGGCCCTGCCGCTGCTCCTAGTCTGGAATATTGTCGGTCTGCAAGTGCTGGAATCCGAGGAGAGGGGGTTTCGCTTTTTGCAGCAGGCTGGCGACGAGCGCTCAATCCGAGAGCGTCCCGTGCAGGTGCACCGGGGTCTGATTACCGATCGTCACGGCTCGCCGCTGGCGGTCAGCATTCCGGTCATCTCCCTGTGGGCCCTGCCGGAGAAGCTGGCGGCGGCGCCGGAGCGATGGCCTCAGCTGGCGGCGGCTCTGGAGATCTCCGCCGAAGAGCTGGAGGGGCGCATCCTGCACCATCGGGGGCGTCAATTCATGTACCTGCGTCGGCACCTGACCCCCGATACCGCGCAGTCCATCTTGGCGCTGGATGTGCCCGGCGTGCGGGGGCGGGATGAATACCAGCGCTTTTATCCCACCGGGGAGGTGGCCGCCAGCCTGGTGGGGCTCACAGACGTGGATGATGAGGGACAGGAGGGGCTGGAGCTGGCCTACGACAAGTGGCTGCAGGGAAGCCCGGGCAGTCGTCAGGTGCTGCAGGATCGCCACGGAGAGGTCATCAAGGAGATCAAGCGGCTGAAACCGGCCCGCCCGGGGGCGGATTTGGCTCTCAGCATAGATTTGCGCATCCAGTATTTCGCCTACCGGGAACTGAAGCGCGCTGTGCTGAACAACGGCGCCAAGGGCGGCTCTGCGGTAGTTCTTGATCTGTCTACCGGTGAGATCCTCGCCATGGTCAACCAGCCATCTCACAACCCCAACGAGCGCAGCCGGCTGAATCCCGCCCATCAGCGCAACCGGGCGGTGACCGATCTTTTTGAGCCCGGCTCCACCATCAAACCCTTTACTGCCGCCGCCGCTCTCAGCTCCGGCGCCTACGAGCCCGGCACAATCGTGGACACCAGCCCGGGCTACATGGAGGTAGAGGGCAAGCTGCTGGAGGATCCCGCCAACTACGGCCCCCTTGGCCTAGACGGCATCATCGCTCGCTCCAGCCAGGTGGGCATCGCCCAGGTCGCCCTGAATCTGCCGCCGGACGCCCTGATGGACATGCTGCGCCGGACCGGCTTCGGCGCACCCATTGGGCTCGGCTTTCCCGGGGAGAACCCAGGTCATCTGCCCCTGGATGTCTCCCGACAGGACTTGGACCGGGCCACCCTCGCCTTCGGCTACGGCCTGTCCTGCTCTGCCCTGCACCTGGCCCGGGCCTATGCCGTCTTCGGCAGCGGCGGTCTGCTGCGACCCCTGACGCTGCGCCGGGCAGAGGAAGCCCCCGCCGCCGCCCCGCAGGTGCTAGATGCTGCTGTGGCCGCCGCAATGATGAAAATGCTGGAGGGTGCCACCGCTCCGGGCGGCACGGGCGCCCGGGCCCAGGTGCGGGGTTATCGGGTGGCCGGCAAGACCGGCACCACCCACAAGCTGGGCCGGGAGGGGAGCTACGACAGGGATCGCTACTTGGCGCTGTTCGCCGGAATTGCCCCCGCTAGCCGACCCAGGATCGTGGTGGTGGTGGTCATTGACGAGCCCCGGAGCATCAACTATTCGGGGGGAGCAGCAGCGGCTCCGGTATTCTCCCGCATTGCGGAGCTCAGCTTGCGGGTCCTGGATGTGCCGCCGGATGGCCTGCAGCTCTTTGCAGAGCTGATGCGCCTGGCAGAGAAGGGGTGATGGCAATGCCGGCCCGCAAAATCCCGGAAGAACGGCTTCTTTCAGAGCTGCTTCCCGAGGCGACAGATCTGCCGGAAGTGCGAGTCGCTGGCCTCGCCTTGGACAGCCGCCAAGTGCAGCCCGGAGATCTCTTCCTGGCCTGCCCGGGCACTGCTCGGGATGGCCGGGACTTCATTGCAGAAGCCTTGGCAAGAGGTGCCGCCGCGGTGTTGGCACAGAGCCCTTTTGCCGCCGGACAGGAGCAGGCGGCAACCATCTTGGCCGTGCCCGGTCTGCGGGACAGGCTGGGCCAAATTGCCGATGTCTTCCACGGTGCGCCTTCGGCGGCGCTCCACTTGACCGGTGTCACCGGCACAGACGGCAAGAGCAGCTTCTGCCATATTTATTCCTCTGCTCTCAGCCTTCTCGGGCAGAGCTGCGGCAGTCTCGGCAGTCTCGGTTGCCGTCTCGGGGATAGAGAGCTGGCGAAAACCCGCCACACCACCCCGGATACGCCGGAGCTCCATCGCCTGCTGGCCTGTCTGCGAGAGCAGGGGGCAGAGGCGGTCGCTTTGGAAATGTCCTCCCATGCCCTCCATCAGGGCCGGGGAGCGGGGCTGCGGCTGGATACGGCGGTCCTCACCTGCCTGGGGCGCGACCACTTGGATTACCACCTCTGCCTGTCTGCCTATCGGGAAGCCAAGGCGCGGCTGTTCTCCTTTCCCGACCTCTCAAGGGCGGTGCTGAATGCGGATGATGCCTTCGGCCGGGATTTGGCTGCCGCCCGGGCCGGGCAGATTGAAATCGTGACCTATGGCCTCGGGGAAGATGCGGCGGTGCGCGCCCTCCCTCCCCGTTTTGACCGAGAGGGCATCGCGGCCCGGGTGGAGACGCCCTGGGGGCAGGGCGAGCTCTGCAGCCCCCTTCTCGGCTCTTTTAATTTGTACAACCTGCTGGCGGCGACGGCGGCACTCGGTGCAGAGGGGCACCCCCTGCCGGAGGTGCTGGCGGCGCTGGCCGCCGTGTCTGCCCCCCCGGGCCGCCTGCAGCCGGTGCCGAACCAGCTGGGACTCCAGGTGCTGGTCGACTATGCCCATACGCCCCAAGCCCTGGAGCAAGCCCTAAGAGCCCTGCGCCCTCTGTGCCAGGGTCGGCTGTGGTGCGTATTTGGCTGTGGCGGCGAGCGGGATGCCGGCAAGCGCCCGCTGATGGGCTCTGTCGCCGAGGGTTTGGCGGATTGCATCGTCCTGACCAGCGACAACCCGCGAAGCGAAGATCCCGGGACGATCTTGGCAGAGATCCGAGCCGGCCTGTCGGCCCCGGAGGCAGCTCGGGTGGAGCCGGACCGGGCCGCGGCGATCGCGCTGGCCCTCGGGGAAGCGGCGGCACAGGATTGGATACTGATTGCCGGCAAAGGGCACGAGACGGTGCAGGATATGGGAGTCCGGCAGCTGCCCTTTGACGATGCGGCGACAGCTCGGCTCGCCCTGCGGCGCCTGGAGGGGGAAGAATGATGGGAGCCATGCGTCTCTCCGAGGTGGCGACGGCTCTGGAGGGGGTCCTGCTCGGCGGTGATGCCCTCTTCACCGGTATCAGCGCCGACAGCCGCCGCCTGGCACCGGACCAGCTCTTCATAGCCCTTCCGGGAACCTCCTTTGACGGCCATGATTTCTTGGACCAGGCTGCCCAAAGTGGCGCCGCCGGAGCCCTGGTGTCCCGGCCTTCTTCCGCCGGGCTGGCCTGCCTTCAAGTGGCGGATACCTCAGAAGCTCTCGGTCGGCTGGCCGCCCTCAACCGCCAGCGCTTTCAGGGCCCGGTGGTGGGAATTACCGGCAGTGCCGGCAAAACCACCTGCAAGGATCTGACCGCCGCCATTCTCGGGCAGCAGGGGGCGGTTCTCGCCACGGAGCAGAACTTCAACAACGAGGTGGGGGTGCCCCTGACCCTCCTGTCCCTGGCACCGGAGCATCGTGCCGCGGTGGTGGAGATGGGTGCGGCGCGCCCGGGGGATATCGCCCGCCTGGCAAACTGGGTGCGCCCGGATGCAGCCCTGATTACCAACGCCATGCCGGCCCATTTAGAAGGCTTTGGAGACCTGGAGGGTGTGGTGCAGGGCAAGGGGGAGATCTTGGATTCCGTTTCCGAGGAGGGTGCGGTCGTGCTCAATGCAGACGACCCGGCGGCGGCGGCCTGGAGAGCCCGGGCCGGCGGGCGCCGCATACTGCACTTCGGCTTTGCCTCGGAGGCGGACTGCCGCCCGGAGGCGATGACTTCCAAAGAGACCGGGCTTCACTTTCGCCTCTGCACCCCCTTGGGGAATACGCCGGTGCAGCTTGGCCTCAAGGGCACCCACAATGCCCTCAACGCGGCGGCGGCAGCGGCGGTGGCCTTAGCGCTTGGCGCGGGCTTGGACAGCATTCGCCGAGGCTTAGAGCAGCAGCAGCCCCGCACCGGCCGCCTGCAGGTGCTGCGCCGCGCCTCCCCCGCGGTGATTGACGATAGCTACAATGCGAGTCCGAAGACGGTGCAGGCCGCCCTCAAGGTGCTGGCCGACTATCCGGGCCGCCGCCTGCTCATCCTGGGAGAGATGGCAGAGCTGGGCGAAGAGGCCGAGGAATATCACCGGGAGGCCGGTCGCATGACCCGGGCTGCGGGCATTGATGCCCTGGTGGGCTGCGGCCCGCTGACCGCCGCCGCCGTCGCCGCTTTCGGCAGCAAGGGGCGGCACTTTCCCGACCGGCAGGCGCTTCTGGCCGGGCTGGAGGAATGCGCCGCAGGTTTTGATGCCATCCTAGTCAAGGGTTCACGCGCCGCCGGCATGGAGCAGGTGGCCGCAGTCCTGGCGGAAATGTAACCGGGGAGGAGTCGTCATGCTTGTTTGGATTGCAGAGCAGCTCGCTGAGTACATTCGGTATTTCAGTGTCTTTAGCTATCTGACACTGCGCGCCATTCTGAGCGCCTTCACCGCTTTTATCATCGCCCTTGTGCTCGGCCCCTACCTGATCCAGCGCTTCAGAGAGCGCCGCCTCGGGCAGGCGATCCGGGAAGAGGTGCCCCGCACCCATTTCAGCAAGATGGGCACACCGACCATGGGCGGCGTGCTGATCCTGATGGCCATCGTGGTCAGCACCCTGCTGTGGGGGCGCTTAGACAGCCGCTACCTGTGGATCGTCCTCGGGGTGACCATCGCCTTCGGCACCCTCGGCTGGATTGACGACTACATCAAGGTGCTGCAGCGGGACGGACGCGGTCTCTCGGTGCGGGTCAAGTTTTTGGGACAGTCCGTCATTGGCATGATCGGAGTGCTCGCCCTTTATATGAGTGCGACCAGTCCGGCGGAGACGCAGCTGATAATCCCCTTCTTCAAAGATGTGACTATCAACCTGGGCTGGATTTTCATCCCTTTCGCCTGGCTGGTCATCGTCGGCAGCAGCAACGCGGTCAATCTGACGGATGGCCTGGACGGCCTCGCCATCCTGCCCGTAGTCATGGTGGGCGCCGCCCTCGGCATCATCGCCTATCTGGCAGGGCATGTCGGTTTTGCCGAGTACCTCTACATTCCCTATATTGCCGGCAGCGGAGAACTGGCGGTGTTTTGCGCCGCCCTCGGCGGCGCTGGCCTTGGCTTCCTTTGGTTCAACACCTACCCGGCGCAGATTTTTATGGGCGACGTGGGCGCCCTGTCCCTAGGCGCTGCCCTCGGGACCGTCGCGGTGATCGCCCGCCACGAAATTGTATTTGCCATCATGGGAGGGGTGTTCGTGCTGGAGACGGTTTCCGTCATCCTTCAGGTGGGCTCCTACAAGCTCACCGGGCGGCGCATGTTCATGATGGCCCCCATTCATCACCACTTTGAGCTGAAGGGCTGGCCTGAGCCCCGGGTCATCGTGCGCTTTTGGATTATCACGGTGCTTCTGGTGCTGCTGGGGCTTGCCACCCTGAAGCTGCGCTGATAAAACGGGCACAGACAGCCATGCGACAAGACCCCAGACAGGCGCTGCACAGGGCGGCATTGCGCCATATGGACGGGCTGCTCGTATGCGGCGCCATCGCCCTCATGCTGCTGGGGCTGGTAATGGTGGCCTCCGCCTCCATTGAATATGCCGACGAGGTCTACGGCAGCCCCTGGTTTTTCATGCTGCGGCATGCCATCTACCTGGTGGCGGCCATGCTGGCAGCCTATGCAGTGTTTCTATTGCCGATGCAATTCTGGCAGCGCTGGGGAGGTGTTGTCCTTCTGGCCAGCTGTGTGCTGCTGGCGCTGGTGCTGGTGCCGGGCATCGGCCGAGAGGTGAATGGCAGCCGCCGCTGGCTTAACCTCGGCCCCTTCAATATGCAGCCTTCGGAGCTGCTTAAGTTTGCCTTTATCGTGTATCTCGCGGGCTTCCTCGTGCGCCGGGGAGCGGCGGTGCGCCGGGACATCTGGGCTCTGTTCGGCCTCGCTCTGGTGCTGGCTTTCCTGCTGCTGATGCTCCTCGGGGAGCCGGACCTGGGGGCCGCTGCGGTGCTGCTCTTCACTGCCTTTGCCATGCTGTTTCTCGGCGGGGCGCACTTGCTGCCTTTTGTCGGCTCCTGTCTGGCGTTTCTTGCCGCCTGCGCTTGGCTGGCGACAGCCTCCCCCTACCGGCTGGAGCGTCTCATCGCCTTCAAGGACCCCTGGGCGGACCCCTACGACAGCGGCTACCAGCTAAGCCAGTCCCTGATCGCCTTCGGCCGGGGGGAATGGTTCGGGGTCGGCCTTGGCAACAGCGTGCAGAAGCATTTTTATCTCCCCGAGGCCCACACCGATTTTGTATTTGCCATCTTCGCCGAGGAGATGGGGCTGACCGGAGTGCTGCTGCTGGTCGGACTGTTCACTCTCTTGCTGTCTCGCATGCTGGCCATCGGCCGCCGCGCCGAGCAGGCCGGCGAGCTGTTTTCCGCCTACGCAGCTTACGGGGCGGCGACCCTGTTCGCCATGCAGGCATTTATCAATATGGGCATGGCCTCCGGTCTCTTGCCCACCAAGGGGCTGACACTGCCTTTCGTCAGCTACGGCGGCAGCAGCCTCGTGGTGTGCTGCATGCTGACAGCGCTGGTTCTGCGCACCGACTACGAGCACTGCTGTCGGGATTTGCGGGTCAATCGGCGCAGCTGGAGGCAGGCGGCATGAACGCCCTCGGCACGGTTCTGATCGCCGCCGGCGGCACCGGCGGGCATATTTTTCCGGCCCTGGCCGTGGCCGGGGAGCTGCATCGCCGGGGCTACCGGGTGCACTGGCTGGGCAGCCGCCTGGGACCGGAGGGGGAGCAGGCCGCCGCTGCCGGCATCAATTTCAGCCCGGTGGCGGTGAGCAGCCTGCGCGGTCGGCGCTGGAGCTGGGCAGTTGCAGTCCCGATGCTGCTGCAGGCTTTGTGGCAGGCGCTGCGGGTGCTCTGGCGCGTGCGTCCCTCCTGTGTTCTCGGCCTGGGCGGCTACCCGGCAGGCCCCGGGGGAATCGCCGCGAGTCTCCTTCGCCGTCCCCTGCTAGTGCACGAACAGAACGCGGTTCCCGGCCTTACCAACCGCGTTCTCGCGCGTTTTGCGGTCTCAGTGATGGAGGGCATTCCAGGAGCTTTCCCCGCTCTTCGCACTTGTTTCACCGGCAACCCGGTGCGTGAAGATATCTGTCGGCTGCCGCCCCCGGGCGAGCGGCTAACCCCTCGCACGGGAGCTCTTCGCCTGCTGGTGCTGGGGGGCAGCCAGGGGGCTCGGGCTCTCAACCGGAATCTGCCTTCGGCCATCGCCGCTCTGTCCGTCGCCGCGCGCCCGGAGATCCTCCACCAGGCGGGACGGGGGTATCGGGAAGAGGTGGCAGATGCCTATCGGAAAGCGGGCGTGAGCGCCGAGGTGCGGGCCTTCATCAAAGACATGGCCGAGAGTTACGCCTGGGCTGACCTGGCGGTCTGCCGGGCCGGTGCTCTGACTTTAGCGGAGCTGGCAGCAGCCGGGCTGGGGGCAGTGCTGGTGCCTCTTCCTGGTGCTGCAGACAATCACCAGGAGATAAATGCCCGGCGCGCTGAGGCGGCGGGTGCGGCCCTTCTTCTGCCGGAGTCGGGGCTGGCAGCGGGGGGGCTCGTGGGGCTCTTAGAGGAGCTGTGCGGCGATCGTCCCCGCCTTGTGAAGATGGCGGCGGCGGCCCGGCAGGGGGCGATGCCGGGGGCGGCGGCCCGGGTGGCGGACGAATGCGAGCGGGTTATCCATGAGCAGAATGCGGCCTGAGAACGGTCTGTCGGCGCCCTTCGTCGCGATCCCGGAGATGCGGCGGGTGCAGCGGGTGCACTTCGTCGGCATCGGCGGCTCCGGCATGTGCGGCATTGCCGAAGTGCTTCTGAATCAGGGGTACCAGGTGTCCGGTTCCGATGTGCAGGAAGGAGCAGCTGTGCAGCGCCTGCGCAGCCTGGGAGCGGAAGTGGCGATCGGTCACGATGCCCTCCGGGCAGAGGGAGCGGACGTAGTGGTCAGCTCCAGTGCCGTGGATGCCGACAATGTGGAGCTGGAATATGCACGAAATTTCCGCATACCGGTGGTCCCCCGGGCGGAGATGCTGGCGGAAATCATGCGTTTTCGCCACGGCATCGCAGTGGCGGGCACCCACGGCAAAACCACCACCACCAGTCTTATTGCCTCCGTGCTGGGGGCGGCCGGGCTGGACCCCACCTTTGTGGTGGGCGGGCGGGTGAACGGGATCAATGCCAATGCGCGCCTCGGCGCCAGCCGCTACCTGGTGGCGGAGGCGGATGAGAGCGATGCCTCTTTTCTGCACCTGCAGCCGATGGTATCGGTGGTGACCAACTTGGAAAAAGACCACTTGGAAAACTACGGGGGAGACTTTGAGCGCCTGTGCACCGCCTACTTGGATTTTCTGCACAACCTGCCCTTTTACGGTCGCGCCCTGCTGTGTATTGACGACCCGGTTCTGCGCGAGCTGCTGCCCCGGGTGAGCCGCCCTCTTTTCACATACGGCTACTCGCCGGATGCCGATTTCTGCATCCGGGATTTTCGCCAGAAGCAGCTCCACAGCACTTTCACCGTCTGCCGTCCCGAGCAGGAGCCGCTGGAGGTGCAGCTGGCCATGCCCGGTCGCCACAATGCCTGCAACGCGGCAGCGGCGGTGGCGGTGGCGGCGGAGGAGCAGGTGGAGGATGAGGCGGTGTGCCGGGCTCTCGGAGAGTTTGCAGGGGTGGCTCGCCGCTTTCAGCTGTACGGACCTTTTCCCACCAGCTCGGAGAACATCACCTTGGTAGATGACTACGGCCATCACCCGACAGAGGTGGCGGCCACGATGCGAACCATCAGAGAGACCTGGCCCGGGCGTCGTCTGCTGATGGTATTTCAGCCGCACCGCTATACCCGCACCCGCGACCTGTACGAGGATTTCGTTGAGGTGCTGAAAGATGCCGACAAGCTGATTCTGCTGGAAGTCTACGCGGCCGGTGAGCCGCCCATCACCGGTGCCGATGGCCGTAGTCTCTGCCGCAGCCTGCGACAGCGCAACTGCGAGCCGGTATATGCGCCGGAGTCTGATGCAGTGCCGGAGATGGTGGCCTCCCTGGTCCGCTCGGGAGATGTGGTTTTGAGCCAAGGGGCAGGCGACATCGGGAACGTGGTGGGAGCGATAGCCCGGCGCTTGACGGCGCCGGGGGAGGGGGAGACGCAATGAGCCTATCTCAGGACGGGACGGTTGCCGTGCTCCTGGGCGGCTCCTCTGCCGAGCGGGATATCTCCCTGCAATCGGGGCAGGCGGTGCTGGCAGCGCTGCGGGAAAGCGGTGTCGCGGCGGCTCCCCTGGACCCGGCCGAGAAGTCCCTGTCCACCTGCCTCAGCCCCGAGGAGCATGCCTGCGCCTTCATTGTTCTGCACGGTCCCGGCGGCGAGGACGGCACCGTGCAGGGCGCACTGGAGCTGCTCGGCCTCCCCTACACCGGCAGCGGCATTGCGGCCTCGGCCTTGGCCGGGGACAAGCTGAGAAGCAAGTGGGCATGGCAGGGCATGGGCCTGCCGACCCCACCTTTTATTCCCCTCACGCCGGACAGCGACTGGGAGGCGGTGTCAGACCGCCTCGGGCAGATCATCGTCAAGCCGGTCCGGGGCGGCTCCAGTCTTGGGATGAGCCGGGCCGAGGATGCGGATGCCCTTGAAGAAGCTTTTCATGCGGCCCGGGAGTACGACAGCGAGGTGCTGGCGGAGCAGTGGATTGAAGGGACCGACTGCTCGGTGGGCATTCTCGGCGAGCATTCTCTGCCGGTCATTCGGGTGGAGACGGAGCGTCCCTTTTACGACTACGAAGCCAAGTATCAGAGCGACACCACCCGCTACCAGTGTCCCGCCGGTCTGGATCCGGAAGAGGAGCAGAAGATGCAGGCGCTGGCACTTCGCGCTTTTCGCGATCTCGGCTGCCGGGGCTGGGGCCGGGTGGACCTGATGCGGGACCGGGACGGCAACTGCCACCTTCTGGAGGTGAACACCATTCCTGGCCTCACCGGGCACAGCCTGCTGCCGAAGGCGGCGCAGGCGGCCGGCATCAATTTCCAGGAGCTGGTTCTCGCGGTGCTGGGTACTGCCTGGGAGAGCGGCCAGTGAATAGAGGACGCGCCCGGGGCAACAGCCGCCGCCGGCCTCGGGAGAGGCGCAGTTTGCTGCGCCGTCTCGGCGTGCCCGCCCTGGCCTTGACGGTGCTCGCCGCTGCAATCCTGACTGCTCTCACCTGGTCTCCGCTGCCGATTGCGGCGGCGGCGGTTCGGATTGAAGGGGATTTTCGGCTCCTTGACCCGGAGCAGATACGACAGAGCTTGGCCCCTCACTTGCCGCAGAGCTTTTTTGCCATCAGCCTGCAGGGCATTCGGACCGACCTGGAGAATATGCCCTGGGTGGCTCGGGCCCGGGTGCTGCGCACTTGGCCGCCCGGTCTGACAGTGCGTGTCTGGGAGCATCGTCCGGCAGCGCGCTGGACGGGAACCGACTACCTGGATCCGAAGGGAAGGCTGTTTCCTGCCTTGGAAAGGGACGGCACTTCCCTGCCCGAACTGGCGGGACCGCCGGGCACCGCTGCCGAGACTCTGGAGCACTACTGGCAGATGGTCCCGCTGCTAGACGGCATCGGACTGACCCTTCGGGGGCTCAGGCTGGAACCGGGCTGCTGCTGGCATCTGCGCCTGGCCTGCGGCGGGCAGATCATCGCCGGTCAGGGCGACTGGCGTCCGGCTCTGGAACGTTTTGCACGGGCGTACCCGGTGCTGGCCGCCTCCCGCGACACACCGCTGGCCCGGGCCGATCTTCGTTATTCCAATGGTTTGGCCGCCGCCTGGCAGCAGTCGGCGCCTTTGTCGTGCGGGGCCATTGCGGGCTCCCAAGGGTGGCACCTATGAGCAAGAAAGCAGATAGAGAGATGATCGTCGCGCTGGATATCGGCACCTCTAAGGTGGCGGTTATCGTCGGCGAGGTGACAGCGCCGGAATCCATTGAAATAGTGGGTGTCGGCACGGCCCCCTCCCGGGGCATGGAGAGGGGCATGGTGGTGGATATCGGCAAGCTTTCCGATTGCATTGAAAAGGCGGTCTCTGAGGCGGAGACGATGGCGGACTGCCTGATCCGCACCGTGTTTGCTGGGATTTCCGGCAGCCATGTGTCCAGTATGAGCTCCCAGGGGCTGGTGTCGGGCACCCGACGGGAAATTACCGGAGAGGACATGAGGCGGGCGCTGGAGACCGCCAAGCAGTATCGCTTTGACGGAGACAACCAGCTGCTGCATGCCATCCCGCGGGACTTCACGGTGGACGGCATGAGCGGCATCAAGACTCCGGAGGGCATGTCCGGGGTGCGCCTTGAAGTGATGGTGCACCTTGTTGCCTGCTCCATCAGTGCTCTGCAGAACATCCGCAACTGCCTGGCCCGCTGCGACTTGGTCGCCGAGCAGGTCATCCTGGAGCAGCTGGCCTCCAGCTGCTCGGTGCTGAGCGAAGACGAGCAGGAGCTAGGCGTGTGCCTGGTGGATATCGGCGGCGGCACCACCGATATCGCGGTTTTCTACGAGGGTGCCATCCAGGGGACCTGGGTCATCCCCGTCGCCGGGGATCATGTGACCAAGGATATCGCCATTACGCTGCGCACCCCGACTCGAAGCGCCGAGGAGCTGAAGATTAAGCACGGCACAGCCCTGGCCAGCCTGGTGGATGCGCAGGAGGAAATAGAGGTGCCCGGTGTCGGTGAGCGAGCTTCCCGCCGCATGCTGCGCCAAGCCTTGGCCGAGGTCATCCAGCCCCGCTACGAAGAGCTGTTCGACATCGTGCGCAAGACCTTGGAGGAGGCCCGCTGCACCGATCACTTGGCAGCCGGCATTGTGCTAAGCGGCGGCAGCTCCCTGGTGCCCGGCGCCGTAGAGCTGGCCGAAGAAATTTTTCACATGCAGGTGCGCCGCGGCGTGCCTCAGCAGGTTAAAGGCTTTGAAGACATGCTGGCCAATCCCATCTACGCCACCGGCATCGGTCTTCTGCATTACGGGCTGCGACATCGCAACGACGAGGTTGGCAGACCCTATCGTAATTTCCTGACCAAGTTATGGGGGAAATTCACCCAAAGTATTTAAAGCGGCCTCGGCCGCCTGTGTACAAGCGAGGTAAAGAACAATGTTTGAATTAGAAGATAGCAGCAGTCCTGCACTCATCAAGGTGTTCGGCATCGGCGGCGGCGGCTGTAACGCCGTTGACTATATGCTTGAACAAGGCGTTAAAGGCGTGGAGTTCGTGTGTGCAAACACCGACCTGCAGGTGCTGGAAAAATCCCGAGCCAGAACCCTGCAGCTGGGCGAAAACATCACCAGCGGGCTCGGTGCCGGCGCCGACCCGGAGCGGGGGCGAGAGGCCACCTTGGAAAGCCGCGAGCAGATCCTGGAGGAGCTGAAGGATGCGCACATGGTGTTCATCGCGGCCGGCATGGGGGGCGGCACCGGCACCGGCGGTGCACCGGTGGTGGCCGAGGTGGCCAGGGAGCTGGGGATTCTCTCGGTGGCGGTGATCACCCGCCCCTTTGAATTTGAGGGGCAGGGCCGGCAAAAGGCGGCAGACCAGGGCATTGTGGCTTTAGGCGAGCATGTCGATTCCCTCATCGTCATCGCCAACGAGCGGCTGCGGCAGCTGGCCGGCGATGGTCTCTCAATCCGGGATGCCTTTGCCCAGGCCAACGAAGTGCTGTACGGCGCGGTGCGCGGCATTGCCGAACTGGTCACGGTCAAAGGCTATATCAATGTGGATTTCGCCGATGTGCGGGCGACCATGGAATCTGCCGGCACCACGATCATGGGCTCCGGCTTTGCTACGGGGGCGGGGAGTGCCGATGCCGCCGTGGATGCCGCCATTCACAGTCCGCTCCTGGACAACGAAGGCCTGGGGCAGGCCCGGGGAGTGCTGACCAATATCACAGTCGGCAGCGGCTTTGAAGTGGGCAAGTACGGCACCATTCAGGATCGCGTGGCCGAGATCGCTTCCCAGGATGCCAAAGTCATCTGCGGCCTCGTGATTGACGACAGCATGGAGGATGACGAGGTGCGGGTGACCGTGGTGGCAGCGGGTCTCAGCCGTCCGGTCCCCCGACAGCTGACCATCGCCGCCGCCAGCGAAGACGACCAGGCCGCCGCTCGGCAGCCATCCGCAAAGCCGCTGCCGCGCGATTCTGAATACGAGGACCTTGATACGCCGACTTTCCTGCGCCGGCAGGCGGACTGAAGTGCCGGGGGACAGGCAGCGGCTTTTGCGGTCAAATTATGAAAATCGGCAAGACAGGCAAGCGCTGTTTTCTCCGAACCGCTGCTTTTCTGCTAGGATTGGCAAAAAGGAAAGCTGGAATATAGAAGACAGAGTGCTGCAAGAGAAGGAAACATGATTTATCAGACTACGCTGAACTACCCGATCGGAGTGGAAGGACGAGGGCTGCACAAAGATAAGAAGATGCGCATGACCCTGCACCCCGCGCCCCCGGACACCGGCATTGTCTTCCGTCGCATAGATGTGGATCCGCCGGTGGACATACCCGCCCGGGCCTCTTATGTCAGCAGCACCCAGCTCTGCACCACCTTGAAAAGGGGTGGCTTCGAGGTATCCACGGTGGAGCACCTGCTAGCGGCCTTTGCGGGCTTTGGCGTAGATAACGCCCGCATAGATGTGGATAACGTGGAGGTGCCGATCATGGACGGCAGTGCCGCCTCTTTTGTCACTCTCCTGGCATCTGCCGGTCTGCGCCAGCAGGATGCGCCGAAGCAGTACATCCGCATCCGCAAGGAGGTGGCGGTCTCCGATGGTGACAAGAAAGCGGCTTTCTTCCCCTATGACGGCTTTCATATCCGTTTTTCCATAGATTTTGGTGATAAGTTCCCCTTTGATTCCAAGCTGGAAGCCCGGGTGGATTTTTCCACCACTTCCTTTGTGCACAGTGTGTGCCGGTCCCGCACTTTTGGCTTCGGCCCCGACATTGAGTACCTGCGCTCCCAGGGTCTGGCGCAGGGGGGCAGCTTGGACAATGCGGTGGTGGTGGATGAAGGCCTCATCCGCAATCCCGAGGGCCTGCGCGCCAGCGACGAATTTGTAAAGCACAAAATCTTGGATGCCATCGGCGATCTGTACCTTCTCGGCGGCGGTCTGATCGGCGGGTTCAGCGCGCATAAATCCGGCCACAAGCTGAACAACGCCCTCCTGCGTGCGCTGATCAGCCAGAAGGATGCCTGGGAGAAGGTTACTTTTGACAACCCGCAGGATGTTCCCATCCACTACAACCATTCTGCAGCCGCAACCTACAGCAGCTGAATCACATGCGCTTATGCGGCGGCGGCGGCTGCGACTGGGAGAATACTAAGGGACAGGGGTCAGCCTGAGGGCATCGGTCATGCTCCGGCGTTTTTTCGGCAGTCGCAACGAGCGCACCCTGCGCCGCCATCGGCGCGCTGTGGCCCGCATCAACGGGATGGAGCCCGCTCTGCAAGCTTTATCCGATGCCGAACTGAGGGCAAAAACCGCTGAATTTCGCTCGCGCCTGGCGGCGGGAGAGGAGGTAGATGCACTGCTGCCCGAGGGCTTCGCTGTCGTGCGGGAGGCCGCCCGCCGCACCGTCGGCATGCGCCCCTTTGATGTGCAGCTTATCGGCGGGATGGCACTGCACGAGGGCAATATTGCCGAGATGGCGACCGGCGAGGGGAAAACCCTGGCCGCCACCCTGCCCATTTATCTCAATGCCCTCAGCGGTCAGGGTGTGCACCTGATAACGGTTAACGATTACCTGGCACAACGGGATGCAGACTGGATGGAGCCGGTGTATCGCTTTCTCGGCATGGAGGTCGGCACGGTGCTGCCCGGGCAGGACCAGGAGGCGCGCCGCGCCGCCTATGCCGCCGATATCACCTACGGCACCAACAACGAATTTGGCTTTGACTATCTGCGCGACAACATGACGTTCAGCCTTGAGGACCGGGTGCAGCGCGACCTGCACTACGCCATCGTGGATGAGGTGGATTCAATTCTGATTGACGAGGCGCGCACCCCGCTGATCATCTCCGGCGCCGCCGAAGACAGCTCGGAACTGTACCGGCGTATTAACCGGCTGGTCCCCGGGCTGCTTGCCTCCCCCGGGGACATCCCAGAGAACTACAGCATAGATGAAAAGCAGCGCCAGGTGGAACTGACGGAGGAGGGCCATGCGCACATTGAGCAGCAGCTGATAAAGGTCGGCCTTCTGCCGGCCGGCGACAGCCTGTATTCGCCGGTCAACCTGGGTCTTCTGCACCATGTGCACTCTGCGCTGCGCGCGCATGTGCTCTACCAGCGGGATGTGGAGTACATCATCCGGGAAAAGGAGATTGTGCTGATTGACGAGCACACCGGGCGCACCATGCAGGGACGTCGCCTGTCGGAGGGCCTGCATCAGGCGCTGGAGGCGAAGGAGAACCTGCCCATTCAGAGCGAGAGCCAGACTTTGGCCTCCACCACTTTTCAGAATTTTTTCCGCCTGTATGAAAAGCTGGCGGGCATGACCGGCACCGCCGACACCGAGGCGGCCGAGTTTAATCAGATCTACGGCTTGGACGTGGTGGTCATCCCCACCAACCAGCCGGTGCATCGCAAGGACTTGAACGATTTGGTCTATCTCAGCCGGGAAGAGAAATTTGATGCGCTGGTGCAGGACATCCGCGAGTACCGGGAGCGCGAGGCGCCGGTGCTGGTGGGCACCGCCTCCATCGAATCATCGGAGATTATCTCCGAGCTGCTGCGCCGCTCAGACATACCTCACCAGGTGCTCAACGCCAAGCAGCATCAGCGGGAGGCAGAAATCATCACTCAGGCCGGCCGACCGGGCGCGGTGACTATCGCCACCAACATGGCCGGTCGCGGCACGGACATTGTTCTCGGCGGCAATGTGGAGGCGGAAATTACCGCCGCCGACCTGCCGGATGCAGCGGCGGAGGAGCCCCTGCGCACCGCCTGGCAGATGCGCCACAAGCAGGTGGTGGATGCAGGCGGTC
Organism: Gammaproteobacteria bacterium; assembly: GCA_965205525.1. Lineage (GTDB taxonomy): Bacteria > Pseudomonadota > Gammaproteobacteria > JABABF01 > JABABF01. The sequence continues at coordinate 1,528,308 of OZ242171.1, read as the reverse complement.
TGCAGGTGCTCGGCACCGAGCGTCACGAGTCCCGCCGCATAGACAACCAGCTGCGAGGGCGCTCCGGCCGACAGGGAGACCCCGGCCTGTCCCGCTTTTACCTGTCCATGGAGGACGACCTGATGCGCATCTTTCTCAGCGACCGGGTCAAGCAATTCATGCAGAACCTCGGCCTTGAGCGCGGTGATGCCATAGAGCACCGCATGGTGACCCGCGCCATTGAGAAAGCTCAGCGCCGCGTGGAATCTCGCAACTTTGAAATCCGCAAGCAGCTCCTGGAATACGATGACATCGCCGATGTGCAGCGCAAGGTGGTCTATGGGCAGCGCATTGAAATTCTGCAGACCGAGAGTCTGGGGGAGGCCTTGGCGGCGATGCGCACCGAGGTCTTAGACGATCTGCTGCGGCTCTACGTGCGCCCCGAGAGCCTGCACGAGGAATGGGAGGTGCCGGGCCTGGAGAGCGCCCTGCGGGCCGAGCTGGGTCTGGAAGTGCCGGTGGCGAAATGGCTGGAGGAGGATGAAAGCCTGTACGAAGAGTCGCTGAGGCGGCGGCTCGGCGAGACCCTTGAGACAGCCTGGAGCGCAAAAGTGGAGGTGCTGGGGGAGGAGGCATCGCGTCTTGAGAAATACGTGGTGCTGCAAGTCTTAGACACCTTCTGGAAGCAGCACCTGTCGGCCATGGGCCACATGCGCCAGGGCATTCACCTGCGCGCCTACGCCCAGCGCAATCCCAAGCAGGAGTACAAGCGCGAAGCATTTGTGCTGTTCCAGGAGATGCTGCAGAACATCAAGCGCGAAGCGGTGCGCTTTCTTATGCATATTGAGGTGCGCCAGGCAGATGAGATTCGTCAGGCGGAGGAGAGCCGGCGGGAGCGGGACCGGCGGCTGGAGATGCATCGGGAAGAAGCAGGGGCTCGGGTGGCAGGGGGCGGCTCATCGGCACCCGCCGGGGCGGGGAAGCCAGCCGGGCGGAAAGCTGTTTCCTCCCCTCGCCAGCAGGGGGCGGGGGGCGCTGCCAAGGTAGGGCGTAACCAGCCCTGTTCCTGCGGCTCCGGGCGCAAGTACAAGCACTGCCATGGCCGCTGAGCAGGGTGTTCCCCCGGTACGCGGTATCCGGCTCGGCACCGCCGCCGCCGGAATACGCTACCCGGACCGGGAGGATGTGGCGGTGGTGGAGCTCGCCCCGGGCTCTGCAGCGGCCGCGGTGTTCACCCGCAACGCCTGGGCGGCGGCGCCGGTGCAGGTGGCCCGCCGCCACCTGTCTTTGAATACATCCCCCCGCTACCTGCTCTTCAACAGCGGCAATGCCAATGCAGGCCTGGGCGAGCAAGGCCTGGAGGACGCATACCGCTGCTGCCAGGCCTTGGCGGAGGCCACAGGGGTATCGGCAGAGAGGGTGCTGCCCTTTTCCACCGGCGTAATCGGTGAAAGGCTGCCGATGGAGCGCCTGCTGGCAGCCCTGCCCTCTGCGCTGGATCCCTTGGAGGAAAAGGGCTGGCAGGCGGCGGCCCGGGCCGTCATGACCACCGATACCCGCCCGAAGACTGCTTTTCACACCCTGCAGATTGGCGGCGTGCCGGTCACCCTGAGCGGCTTTGCCAAGGGTGCCGGAATGATCCGCCCCGACATGGCCACCATGCTGGCTTTTGTCGCCACCGATGCCGCCGTCTCTCCCGATCTCTTGGCGGAGATGCTGAACACAGCTGTGGCGGGCAGCTTTAACTGCATCACCGTGGATGGGGATACCTCCACCAATGATGCCTGCCTGCTTGCGGCCACCGGCGCTGCCGCCGTGCAGGTGGAGAAGGGCTCAAAGGAAGCGGGAATCCTGTCGGCAGCGGTGCTTTCGCTGTGCCGGGACTTGGCGCTGCAGATCGTGCGGGACGGGGAGGGAGCCACCCGCCTGCTGACGGTGCGGGTGACGGGGGCGGGCAGCGAGACGGCCTGCCGGGCGATTGCCCGAAGCGTGGCGGAGTCGCTGCTGGTCAAGACCGCCGTCTATGCCGGCGACCCCAACTGGGGGCGGATTTTAGCGGCGGCGGGCTGTGCCCCGGTGGAAGATTTGGACTGGCGGCAGACGGAAATTTATATAGGGGATGTATGCATCGTGCGCAACGGCGCCCGCGCCGATGACTACCGGGAAGAGCAGGGGCAGACCGCCATGCAGGGAGCAGAATGCAGCATTCATATCCGGCTCGGTGCCGGGACAGAGGAGGCGACTATATGGAGCACCGACCTCTCCGAGGAATATGTCCGCATCAACGCCGACTACCGCAGCTGAGCGCACTGACTGGGGATTCCATCTGCCTGTGCGCCGTCCGGCTGCGATAAACTGAGGGCCTTTACAGCCAGCGGGCCGATGGATAAATGCGTGCATACCTGCCATCAGAGATCGCGCTTGAGGTGCTCCTGCCGACCCTTTCACCGACCTGCCGAGTGTCCGCTGCCCACAGAAATCTGGAGCCGCCGCTGTGCCGACTGGTGAAATTTTCGGGCTGAGCAGCCCGTTCCTGCAGGCTCTTATCGCCGCCTTGCTGGGCCTCTTGCTCAGCTATCCCCTCGGCATTCTTATCCGCCGTCTGCCCCTGGCCATGGAGCGTGCTTGGAAGGAGGAAGGGCTGCCGGAGCAGTCGGCGTTTCCCGTCGCCCGCATTCCCCATCGCGACCTCCTGTCCGCTCTCCTCTCTGCCCTTCTGTTCGGCCTCTGCGCTCTGTGCCTCGGCGTCGGCCTCCCCCTGCTGGCGGCAATGCTGTTCTGCTGGCTGCTCCTGGCGATGAGTTTTATAGACTGGGAGCGCCAGCTGCTTCCGGATGTGCTGAGCCTCGGGCTCCTGTGGGCGGGTCTGCTCATCAACACGACGGCCCTCTTTGCACCCCTCGCATCCGCTATCTGGGGCGCGGCGGCGGGCTACCTGACGCTGTGGCTCTGTGCCCGCCTGTTTCTGCTCGTCACCGGCAGGGAGGGCATGGGCTATGGGGACTGCAAACTGCTGGCCGCCCTCGGCGCCTGGCTCGGCTGGCAGTTCCTGCCGGCCATCATTCTGATCGCGAGTCTGGGGGGCGTACTGGTCGGCGGCACGATGATCCTGGCAAGACGGCGCAAGCGTCGGGAGCCGATGCCCTTTGGCCCCTACCTAGCCTTGGCCGGCGTGCTCATGCTTCTCTGGGGGCGGGAAATCTGCGCATTCACCCCGCTCTTTCTCGCCTGCTGAATATGTATGCAGTAGGCCTTACCGGCGGCATCGGCAGCGGCAAGAGCACCGTGGCTGATCTCTTTGCCGAGCTCGGGGTGCCGGTGGTGGATGCCGATCAGGCCGCCCGCATCGTGGTGCAGCCCGGCAGCCCGGCACTGCATGAAATAGCGCAGTTTTTCGGTCCCCAGGCACTGCTGCCGGACGGCAGCCTGGACCGGGCGGCGATGCGTCGGCGGGTATTTGCAGACCCTCGGGAGCGGCAGCGGCTGGAGGCCATCACCCACCCCCGCATTCAAGAGGAAGTGCAAAGGCAGCTGGCTGCCGCCGAGGGGGAGTACGCCATACTCGTCTCGCCGCTTCTGCTGGAGACAGCGCAGCGAAAACTGACGGACCGCATCCTGGTGGTGGATGTGCCGGAAGAGCTGCAGATCGCCCGCACTGCGGGGCGGGATGGGGGGAGCCGGCAGCAGGTGCAGAACATCATCAATGCCCAGTCAAAGCGCAGCGAGCGCCTCAAGCAGGCCGACGATGTGATTGACAACAGCAAAGACCCCAAGCAGCTTCCCGCACAGGTAGAGCAGCTGCACAGGAAATACCTGCAGCTGGCGGCTGACGGCAGCTGAGCCGCCTGTCCGTCCAAGGCACATTGGCAGGGGAATACTTCCTGCTGGAGCATCTGCTGCCGGATCGAATGGAAACACAGCTGGAAAGGGTGCTCGCCTGACCGAAATGTCCGGTTCGCGAGGGTTTTGGGCGGCCAAATTTTTGGCCAATTGAGTGCTTTTTGCAGTATTTGCTGGCTTACGATTTACTTAATGCAATGAGCAAAAAGATATTCGCTGGGGTGCGGGCGGTAAGCTGGGTGCGGTGTGCCGGCTTGGGCCTGCTTCGGCGCTGGGTCACTGAGAAGCGTGCAGAATGACAACGGATTACCTCAAAATCGCCGTAGGCGTGGTGCTTCGGGATGGTCGGGCGCTGGTGGCCCGTCGTCCGGCGGATGCTCATCTGGGAAACTTGTGGGAGTTTCCGGGGGGCAAGCTGAAGTCCGGGGAGACCTCTCGGCAGGCATTGGAGCGGGAATTGCTTGAAGAGACAGGCCTGGTGGTGGAGCAGGCTTCCCACTGGATGCGGCTTCGTCACCGCTACCCGGAACGGGCGGTGGAACTTCTGGTGTGGCGGGTGGAGCGTTTTAGCGGGGAGCCCGGCGGCGGCACCTCTCGGGATCTCCGCTGGGTGCTCCCGGGGGAACTGGCCGGGCTGGATATTCCAGCGGCTAATCTGCCTATTGCAGAGGCGCTCATTAAGGGTTAATATTAGAACTTCGTAATGGGGGTGCCCCCCTTTCGTGAACAGGTACTACCGGAGGCAATGCCGTGGACGCAGTTACAAACCCTTTCAAACCCACCCAGATAGAGCGTTATCCCATGCCGCTGCCTTTCGGCTGGTTCTGTGTGGCCTATTCAGACGAGCTGAAAGTCGGCGAATCCAAGCCGCTGCGCTATTTCGGCAAAGACTTGGTGCTGTTTCGCACCGAGAGCGGCAAGGCGGTGGTGCTGGATGCCTACTGTCCGCATCTGGGTGCGCACCTGGGGCATGGCATACACGAGGAGACCGGCATCGGCGGGCGCATTGAGGGCGAAACCATCGTCTGTCCTTTCCACGCCTGGCGCTTCAACAGCAAGGGCGAGTGCGTAGAAATTCCCTACGCTTCTCGTGTGCCCCCCAAGGTGGAGGGCAAGCAGTGTCTCAAGTCCTGGCCCGTGCGGGAGATGAACCAGGCCATCAGTGTGTGGTACCACCCGGAGGATGCCCCTCCTGCGTGGGAAATACTGGAATTTGAAGAGGCCAACAGCAGCGAGTGGGGCGAACTGCAGCGCTTTCACTGGGTGATTCAGACCCACATGCAGGAGATGGCGGAAAACGCCGCTGACCCGGCCCATTTCCGCTATGTGCACCGCACGGCCACCATGCCCAAGTGGACTATCAACTATGAAGGTCATACGGCCCAAGGCATGCAGGAGGCCAAAATGGAAACCCCCCGAGGCTCGGTGGATGGCGGAATTCGCACCTACTCCAACGGTCCCGGCCAGGGCAACACACGCTTCACTGGCATCTGCGAGACCTTTCTAATGGGTCTTACATCTCCCATTGACCGCTACTCGGTGGAGGTGCGCTTTGCATTCATTCAGAAGAATAACGACACCAATAGCGGTGTCGGCAAGGCCATCATCCGGGACATCTGCCGGCAGCTGGAGGAGGATAAGATTGTCTGGGAGCACAAGATCTATCGTCCTCTTCCCATCCTGTGCGACGGAGACGGGCCGATTGCGAAGTTCCGCAAGTGGTACACCCAGTTCTATGTGAACTTTGATCCGCGGGCGATGTAGGCGCGCGCCAGCACTAACCGATCGCGAAAATGTCTTGACATGAAAACGCCAAGTCAAGCATTATCCGGCATAGCACCACTTATCGGGGTTGAATCCACCGCCAATCAATACTTCTTGATGTGGGGGGGGGGGGGGAGAAGAGCGGTCATCCTTCCTATGCTCCCCGGCCCCTTCATCAACTAGGCTTCATCAACTAGGCCGTGGATGCCACGCTGATGTTCTAAAACATGGCTGGCGGCTACCGACATTCCCGCGATCATGCCGTCTGCCGGCGGGTAGGCTGGACCCATTTTTTCTGGCGAAACAACAGTTACAAACCTTTTCAAACCCACTCAAGCGTTATCCCATGCCGCTGCCTTTCGGCTGGTTCCGCATGGCCTATTCAGATTTAATTACAGCTATGAATTGGTTTTGCCGATTTGGTTTTACCAATCAAGCTTTTAGTCTATCGTGAGGCAGATGATATGAGTACCACTCATCATGAACTTTTAACATTCAGTAAAATTTTCGATTCTGGAAAGGGAAAACTCGTTGTCCCTGATTATCAGAGAAGTTACTCTTGGGAAGAAGGACACCGTAAGGATCTTATAGCCGACATAGAGCAGGCACAAAAATCAAGTCACACACACTTCGCTGGGACCATTGTGCTTAGCCAGAGTAAAGAGAATCCAGACGTATTTGAGATTGTTGACGGGCAACAGCGTCTGACCACTCTTATTCTCTTAATGCTAGCTATTATTAGAAAATCCAAAGAACTTGAAATTAAAGCTATCGGTGGTGAGAACTTAGAAATAATAAAGAGCCGTTATATTGTAAGCGGAGCTGATAGTGGAGATCCAGAGTACAGACTTGAATTAAATCGCATGCAAAGCGGCTTATTCCGAAGTTTGATTAATAATACAGTTATCACTGGCGAAGAAAAAACGAAGTATGATCTGAATCTGACAGATGCTGAAAAACAGTTTAAAGAATTCCTGAAAGGAAAAGATGCAGCGTGCATAGAGACCCTATACAAAGTGGTCACTGAAAATCTAGGCTTCCTAGTGTATGCGCCTGAGAAAAGCAGTGAGACAGGCCTTATGTTTGAAGTTATAAACAACCGCGGCAAACCTCTGAGTAATTTAGAAAAAGTCAAGAACTATCTTATTTATTTTTCTGAGCGCAATTTTTCTGAGCGCGATGGCGGCAGTCTCAAGACGACAATACGTGATAAATGGCCTGAAATCCTGAGATGTCTTAGCGATGCTAATATGACTTTTAATTGGGACGAAGATAGTTTCTTACGTGTATGTTGGCTGGTGTTTGCCGATTCCAGCAAGAAGAAGAGTCACGATGTCTATGACGAATTAAAAAAGAAATACCCGCCGGATGACGGCAATCACTGGGAGGTGCTTCAGGAGTTTGTAGAATTTCTTGCAAAAGCTGCAGATACATATAAAAAAATGTTTCAACGGAATCAAGAAAAAGAAAGCGAAGTCGAGAAAAAACTGGAATTAATATCACTTCATCCAGCCTATATATCCATCATGCCTCTTGTTATTGCCGTAGACATCAAATCGGACAATGATAAGGACAAAGAAGAAATCATTGATATTTTAGAAAAACTCAATTTTCGGTATTACAATACTTGGATTTCCGGGCGGGCTGATAGTGGACAAGGGGAGCTTTTTCGTTTGGCATATAACTTTTATAACGAAAAAAAAGACCAAAGCAAATTACAAAGTGAATTAAAGACGAGTTTGATTTCATTCATAGATAATAATGCCGGTGACTACACTTTTGTGAAACATCTGACATTAGATGAAGACGAGGCAGGAGACTATTATGGATGGAGAGGACTCAAGTTTTTCCTCGCGAACTATGAGGAAAAACTGTGGGGAGACAATGGGCGATTTTTTGACGTGAAATCTGCCTTGAAGCCAAAAGATGAAAAGTATCCCAACTCTTTCTCGGAGATTGAGCACATTTGGGCAACTGGAGAGAAAGATATTGACGACAGAGATGCTCAAAATATTAATAAGAGACGTTTGGGTAATTTCCTTCTTCTAGCACCAGGAGTGAATCGGAGTGTCGGCAACGATAGGGTGGAAGAAAAGATAAATGAAGGGTACTTCAAACGTAAGGTTAGAGCCGAAACCAAGATGACACATGAGCTACCTAAGATATTTAAATCCTCCAAAGAAAAATGGGATGAGGAGAGAAAATACGAAACAAAGAATTACTGGCGCGGACTGTACATGAAATTCCTCGACAAGCGAGAGGAGGGAATGATTAACTTTGCCCTCGAGCGCTGGAGTGTAGAAGGAGTAAAGGACCGTGTAAAAGAAGTAAAAATAAACAGCTCAAGAAAGGGGAATGAAAACTTCGTTATTATCTGGAAAGATAACAAGAAAAATAATAATACGGAAAACGATAATGAGCAGACGGAATAAACAAGGCTGAAAGATATCTCAGAAAATGAATTGTGAATTCAGCTTATAAGTGCAACCCCGGGTCCGTTGAAACTATTCTTCCCTCGCTAGCTCGCTAAGTGCAGCATCACCCCGGCGGCCACCGCTGAGCCGATAACCCCCGCCACATTCGGTCCCATGGCGTGCATCAGCAGAAAATTATGGGGGTTGGCTTCCAGCCCGACCCGGTTTGAGACCCGCGCCGCCATCGGCACTGCCGAGACTCCGGCGGAGCCGATTAGGGGATTGATGGGCGTGTTCCCCAGGCGGTTCATCAGCTTGGCCATCAGCACACCGGCGGCGGTGCCGATGCAGAAGGCCCCGATGCCAAGAGTCAGAATTGCCAGGGTCTCCAAGTTCAAAAAATGCTCCGCACTCATCCGTGCTCCGACCCCCAGTCCCAGGAATATAGTGGTGGTATTGATCAGCGCCCCCTGAGCAGTCTCGCTCAGACGCTCCACCACGCCGCATTCCCGCATCAGGTTGCCGAAGCAGAACATGCCGAGCAGCGGGGCTGCGGCGGGCAGCAGAAGCGCGACCAGCAGGAGCAGCACCAGCGGGAACAGGATTTTCTCCAGCTTGCCGACCGGGCGCAGCTGCACCATCTCTATCTTCCGCTCCGCCTCGCTGGTCAGAGCTCGCATGATGGGAGGCTGGATGAGGGGCACCAGGGCCATGTAGGAATAGGCTGCCACCGCGATGGCCCCCAACAGGTCCGGGGACAGCCGGCTGGCCACAAAGATGGCGGTGGGGCCGTCCGCGCCGCCGATGATGCCGATGGCCGCTGCATCCTGCAGGCTGAAATCAAACAGGGGCGTGCCCCCCAGGGCGGCGGCCCCGATAACGGTGGCGAAGATGCCGAATTGGGCGGCGGCACCCAAGAACAGGGTGCGCGGGTTGGAGAGCAGGGGGCCGAAATCAGTCAGTGCGCCTACCCCCATAAAGATCACCAGCGGAAAGACACCGGTAGCGATGCCGGCCTGGTAGATGTAGTACATGAGCCCCCCCGAGACCAGCAGCTTTCCGTCGCTGCCGTAGACGGGCGCCGCCCCCAGTTCTGCCCCCGGAATATTGACCAGAATGGCGCCGAAGCCGATAGGCACCAGAAGAAGAGGCTCAAAGCCTCGGCGAATGGCGAGGAAGAGCAGCAGCAGGCCGATGGCGATCATCGTCGCCTGTCCGACTCCGAGCTGGGCGATGCCGGAGATGCCGAACAGCTCGGCCAGTGCGTTCACGGATTGATTTCTGCCAGTGTTTCGCCGCTTTTCACCGCCTGCCCCTCGCTTACGAGCATCCGCTGCACAGTCCCTGCCAAGGGCGAGCGCACCTCGGTTTCCATTTTCATCGCCTCCAGCACCACCAGCACATCCCCCTCATTCACCCGGGCTCCCGCCTCTGCCACCACGCGGAAAATATTGCCCGCTAAGGGCGAGGGTATGGGCTGCCCCCCTGCTCCCGCCTCCGTTTTTGCCCTCGGTGCGGCGGCCGTCTCGCTGCCCGCCTCCCCTGCGCCGGACACCTCCACTTCAAATTTGCGCCCCTCCACCGTCACGATGTAACGCCCGCCGCGATCCGAAGTGGAGGAGGGCAGGGCGGCAGCGGATTCTCCTTTCTGCTCCGGCGGCGGCTCAAAGGCGGTGGGGTCGCCCCGGTGGCGGAAAAATTTCAGGGCCACCTGGGGGAAGAGGGCGTAACTCAGCACATCGTCCTCTTCTTCTTCGGACAGGCTGAGCCCTTCTGCTTTGGCTTTTTCCAGCAATTCTTCCCGAAGCCGGTTCATCTCCGGCTCCAGAAGATCCGCTGGCCGGCATTGCACCGGCTCCCGTCCCTCCAGCACCCTCGCCTGGAGGGCCTTGTCCACCGGCGCCGGCGTCGCCCCGTATTCACCCCGCAGAATCGCCGCCGTCTCCCGGGAAATATTCTTGTAGCGCTCGTCAGCCAGAACATTCAGCACCGCCTGGGTGCCGACAATCTGGGAGGTGGGGGTTACCAGCGGGATGAACCCGAGTTCTTCCCGCACCCGGGGGATTTCCTCTAGCACTGCGTCCATCTTTTCAAGCGCGCCCTGCTCCTTGAGCTGGTTCTCCATGTTGGTCAGCATGCCCCCGGGCACCTGCGCCACCAGGATGCGCGAGTCCACGCCGCGCATCTGGCCTTCAAATTGGGCGTAGCGCAGACGCACTTTGCGAAAATGGGCGGCGACCTCCTCCAGCAGACGCAGGTTGAGGCCGGTATCCCTCTCGGTCCCTTGCAGAATGGATACCACGCTCTCGGTGGGAGAGTGCCCGTAGGTCATGCTCATGGAGGAGATGGCGGTATCCACATTGTCAATCCCGGCTTCCACCGCTTTCAGAATGGTGGTGGTGGACATGCCGGTGGTGGCATGGGACTGCATATGAATGGGAATATTCAGGGCTTTTTTCAGGGCCTGGACCAGTTCGTAGGCCGCATAGGGGGTGAGCAGTCCCGCCATGTCCTTGATCGCCAGAGAGTGGGCTCCCATGTCCTCAATGCGTCGGGCGAGGTCTGTCCAGCTCTCTAGCGTATGCAGGGGGCTCAGGGTGTAGGCGATGGTCCCCTGGGCATGGCTGCCGCTGTCCACCGCCGCCCGAAGTGCGGTCTCCAAGTTGCGCGGGTCGTTCATCGCATCAAAGATGCGAAACACATCCACACCGCTGGCGGCGGCCTGCTCCACAAATTTCCGCACCACATCGTCTGCGTAGTGGCGATAGCCGAGCAGGTTCTGCCCCCTCAGCAGCATCTGCTGGGGGGTGTTGGGCATGGCGCGCTTCAGCTCCCGTATGCGCACCCAGGGGTCCTCCCCCAGATAGCGTATGCAGGCATCAAAGGTGGCGCCGCCCCAGGATTCCATGGACCAGTAGCCCACCTGATCCAATTTTTCCGCCGCCGGCAGCATGTCCTCCAGGCGCATGCGGGTCGCCAGCAGGGACTGGTGCGCATCCCGCAGCACGACCTCGGTAATGCCGAGGGGACGGTTGCTGTTCTCTTCTGTCATGGCGCTTAGCGGTTTCGGCGATGATGTGCCGTCGCCGCTGCTGTCGCGGCTTGCCGGAGGGTATTGTCTTCTGCAGGGGGGGCTGTTTCCTGCACCTCTGGCGGGGCGATGCGCTTGGCAATCCATGACATCAGGACCGTAGCCGCTACCAGCAGCGTGAGGAATAGAAACACGGTGCCCATGCCGTACAACATGAGGTCCAGGGTTTGGTACAGAAGTGCGGTATCCATTTCAGGCAAGATGGCGCGCCCGGAGGGATTCGAACCCCCGACCCCCAAGTTCGTAGCCTGGTGCTCTATCCAGCTGAGCTACGGGCGCAAAATAACAGCTGCTTTTCAATTCAATTTTGCCGCGACGGGGTGCTTCCGGTGGAAAAATCTCACCATATAGGCAAGCTTCCTATTATAAGACCGTCCGCCCAAACCATAGCGGATAGACAGCGTACAGGAAAGCGCCGATCAATCCAGAGGCCAAAGCTGCTATTACGACCGTTATCCTGCGCCCTCTTTTCTAAATAGAGGGGAGGGCAAGACGCGCATTGGGCACAGCGCGCCTTATGACGAAAAAGTATGGCGGAGAAGGAGGGATTCGAACCCTCGAAGGGTGTTAACCCTTACTCCCTTAGCAGGGGAGCGCCTTCAGCCGCTCGGCCACCTCTCCGCAAAAAAAGCGGTGCTCCGCCCGTAGACGGGCACCAAAATAAAGAGTCCCCGGCCTGACACGATTGTCACGGCCGGGCCCGCCTGCGGACGGGGGGCAACTACTCGTTGCCCGGCTGGCGGTAGCTCTCCTGCGGGTCTTCCTGCGGGTCTTCTCCCTTCGGTCCCGTCGGCTCGTGGCGCCTGCTCTTGCCATGCGAATCATAGTCCTCAGAATCGCTGCCGGGCTGCGGACTGGATTCTTTGTAATACGGCTGCTCGTTGCCGGGCTGCGGACTGGATTCTTCGTAATACGGCTGCTCGTTGCCGGGCTGCGAATTGGATTCTTTGTAATACGGCTGCTCGTTGCCGGGCTCCCGGTGCTCCTGTCTGCGGTCCTGCCCGCGGGAGGGTCCCCGGTTGTAGCCGTCGCGTGCACCCCTCTCCGGACGTGCACCGTACTGCGGACGTCCGCGGTCTTCTTCGGTGCGTTGGCCAGACGGCATCGGCTCGCCGCGAATCCGCCGGTAGATTTCCTCCCGGTGTACCGGAATTTCCCGCGGCGCATTGATACCCAAGCGTACTTGATTGCCACGGATACTCAGCACTTCTACGGTTACCTCGTCTCCGATCATTACGGTTTCGCCTATTCGGCGTGTCAATATCAGCATGATACTGCCCCTCTATTTGGTTGATTAGCTGCTGGCGGCTGCTTCCACAATGTCCACGGCCTCTTCCAGATGAAAAGCTGTGTGCAGTGAGCGCACAGCCTGTTCCAAGAATTTTTCCTCAATCAGCACAGCGATTTTAATCTCAGAAGTGCTGATCATGCGAATGTTGATGCCGGCTTCCGCCAGCGCGGTAAACATGCAGCTGGCGACACCGGCGTGGGAGCGCATGCCGATTCCAACCAGGGATACCTTGGCGATCTTGTCATCGGTTACTACATCGCCGGCACCGACCGCTTCGGCGCTCTTCCTAGTCTCTATCTCCGCCTGGGAAAGATCCCTGCGATTCAAGGTAAAGCTCAGGTCGGTCCCCCTGTTTCCAGCAGTATTTTGAATAATCACATCCACTTCTATGCCGCACTCCGCTACAGCACCCAAAATCCGTGCCGCCACGCCAGGCACATCCGGCACATTGCGCACAGTCAGCTGCGCTTCGTCGCGGTTATACGCGATACCTGATATCAAAGGTGTCTCCTTGCCGTTCATCGTATCTCCGTACCCTATTAAAGTCCCCTCATCGTCTTCCGAGCTCCAGCTAGAGAGCACCCTTAGCGGCATCCGGCACCGGCCGGCCTGTTCCACTGCCTGCACATGCAAAACCTTGGAGCCCTGACCCGCCAGTTCCAGCATCTCCTCAAAGGTGATGCTTCGCAGACATCGGGCCGTTTCCACAATGCGCGGGTCTGCAGTATAAACTCCTTTCACGTCTGTGTATATCTGGCATTCTGCCGCCCCCAGTGCTGCGGCCAGCACCACGGCGGTGGTATCTGAGCCGCCACGCCCCAAGGTCGTAATGCTGCCATCTTCATTCACCCCCTGAAAGCCGGTTACGACCGGGACACTTCCGGCTTCCAAATCTCTGGCAATCGCAGCCGTGCCCACATGGCAGATCCGAGCCCGGGTATGGGTGCCCTCCGTTCGGATCGGCAGTTGTATGCCATTGTAGGAGTGTGCCCTCAGGCCCTGCTGCTCCAGCGCCATGCACAGGAGCGCCGCACTGACCTGCTCACCGCTCGCGAGCAGGGCGTCCAGCTCCCGGGGTGCCGGGCGACGGCTGACCGCCTCGGCCAGCGCCATCATCCGGTCTGTTTCCCCGGCCATGGCGGATACCACGATAGCCAGGCGCTTTCCCCTCTGCATGCCAGCGGCGATGCGCTCAGCCACTCGGCTTATCCGCTCCGGATCGCCGAGGGAGGTGCCGCCGTATTTTTGTACTAGGAGATCCATGGAAATGCCGTCCAAGGCGGCGAGGGGGAAGGCGGGCAGATTACACTCAGAAGCATTGTCGCGACAAGGGTTCTCACGCTGATCCCGGCCTTTGGCTGCATCTGCCGGCTGATGGCCTAGCCTTTTTCATGCGGCTGCACCCTGCTGCCCCGAAGATAAGGGGGGATCTCGCCGCCGCCATGCACCGGCAGTGCCGCCCCGGTGACAAAGGCGGCCAGCGGGGAGGCCAGGAACAGGCAGGCGCCGCCGATATCTTCCGGCAGCCCCATTCGTCCTAGGGGAAGATTGTCGCTGATGGCCCGGATGCTCTTCTCGTCACCGTAGTGCAGGTTGACCTGCTCGGTGCGGATGAGCCCGGCGATGATGGAGTTCACCCGCACCTTGGGGCCCCATTCCGCCGCCAGGGAGCTGCCTAGGCTGACCAGCCCCGCCTTGGCTGCGCCGTAGACAGCCGTGCTCGGAGAGGGGCGGATTGCGCTGACACTGGCGATATTGATGATGGAGCCTCCCTCCTCCTGCCCCTGCATGACCCGGTTGGCAGACTGGCTGCAGTGCAGGGGGGCCAGCAGGTTGAGACGGACAATGGCTTCGGAAAAGCGGGGCGATGCGGTGGCGGCTTCCGCAGCCGGGCTGCCGCCGGCGTTGTTTACCAGCGTGTCCAGCTGGCCGAAATGCTCTAGCGCAGCCTGCACACAGGCATCGGCCTGGTCCGGTTCCCGCACATCGGCGGGGATGAATAGCGCTCGCCGCCCGTTATGCTCCGGCAGACTCTCGGGCTCCGTGCGCCCGCAGATCAGCACATTGGCCCCAGCCTTTAGAAAACACTCGCTGATGCCGCGCCCGATGCCGCGCCCGCCGCCGGTTACGAGCACCGCCTTCCCGGCCAGTTTCAGGGTGTTTTCAGCGCTGCTTTCGCTCAAGGGCTGCCCTCCCTATCTCATCCGGGGCGCGCTGAAAAGCGGGGGAGAGGGTGTCCGGCAAGGCCCGCGTGGAGCGGGCGGTCCAGCTTTGCCCGGCGATAAGGCGACGACGAGAAAATTTCATTCCACAAAGCAGCAAAGGGGTGAAATGCGAAGGGCAAAGGGTTTATTATGACAGACTCGGTTGCAGACTCGAATGGGAATTTTGCTATGCACACTCCGCTCTGTGAAAAACTCGGCATTGAATACCCGATCTTTGCCTTCACGCACTGTCGCGATGTAGTGGTGGAGGTCAGCAAGGCGGGGGGCCTCGGTGTGCTCGGTGCCGTGGGCTTCTCCTTGGAGCGTCTTAGGGAGGAGCTGGACTGGATTGACGCTCGCATCGGCGATAAGCCCTATGGGGTGGATGTGGTTATCCCCCAGAAATACGAAGGGGCCGGGGAGACGGACCCGGAGGAGCTGGAGCGGCAGCTGAAGGCCATGGTGCCGGCGGCGCACCGGGAATTTGCCGATAAGCTGCTTTCCGGGCACAGCGTGCCCGAGTGGCCGGAGAAGGACGAGATCCGCCTGATGGGCTGGACCGGCCCCACCGGTCGGCCGATGGTGAAGGAGGCGCTGAAGCGAGAGCGGGTGGTGATGGTGGCCAATGCCCTTGGCACTCCCCCCGAGGATGTCATCACTGAGATTCACGACAGCGGACGCCTGGTGGCGGCCCTCTGCGGGCGGGTTCGCCAGGCCGAGCGCCATCGGGATGCAGGGGTGGACATCATCATCGCCCAGGGGGCAGAGGGGGGCGGTCATACCGGCGAGGTGGGCAGTGTGGTGCTTTGGCCCCAGATTGTAGATGCGGTGGCACCGCTGCCGGTGCTGGCGGCTGGCGGGGTGGTAACCGGCTCCCAAATGGCGGCTGCCCTCGCCGTCGGCGCCGCCGGTGTGTGGACCGGCTCCCTCTGGCTCTCGGTCCAGGAGGCCCAGGCGGAGCCGGCTGAAAAAGAATCTTATTTTCGGGCCAGCAGCGAAGACACGGTGCGCTCCCGCTCCTGGACCGGCAAGCCCTGCCGGGTGCTGCGCAACAGCTGGACCGATGCCTGGGCCCGGGAGGATACCCCGGAGCCCTTGGGGATGCCTCTGCAGGGGCTGGTTACCTCCGATGCCATGCGGCGCACCAAGGCGTATGCGGGTGTGCCGGGGGCCCAGGAGGTAGCCTTTAACCCGGTGGGACAGGCGGTGGGGCAGATCCAGCAGGTGGAGAGCTGCCGCGAGGTGATTTTTCGGCTTCTCAGCGAGTATGTGGATGCGACGGAGCGTGTGCAGAAACTGCTGCCAAAGGTCTAGCGCGCAAGTGCGGTCTGCGGCCGGCGGCAGAATGAGTGCCCGCCCGCTCCGAGGCAGCCTAAGGGGGCGGTCATAGCAGGCAGTGGGGCAGATATGCTAGGATGACAGCCGTCCTCTCTCGGGCTGTCTCGGGAGCAGGCTTGCCGTGCAGAGGGAGAGCGCACTGACAGGGAATGTCCTCATTTGCATCGTTCTTTAAAAAAGCCGTCTTGGGAAGCGACCTTTCCCGGGGCTTCACCCTCCTTGAAATTTTGGTGGCTTTCTTGGTTCTGGATGCCGGCCTGCTCGGCCTTGCCGCACTTCAGAGGGAGATGCTTTTGCAGCAGCAGGCGGCCGGGCTCGCCAGCGATGCCCTGTGGCTGACAGAGGACTTGGCGGCCCGCTGCCGGGCCAACCCCGGTGCTGCATACCGCCTGGCCGAGGGCTCTGCTCCGCCCCCGGCGCCGGACTGCAGATCTTCTCCCTGTTCGCCCTCTGCGTGGGCAGCCGCGGACATTGCCCGCTGGCACGACCGCCTGCGCCTGCAGCTGCCCCTTGCAACAGGGGAGGTGAATCCGTCGGGGGATGCCTGTTTGGTGCGGCTGCGTTACCGCCTGCCCGGCGGCGACTGGGCGGGAGCAGAGACCGGGCAATGACCGGTCTCTGCCCCTCCTCGCAAAGATCCTCTGCTCAGTCGGGAGGGGCGCTATCTGCGCGGGTTTTCTGCCGCCCCCGGACGCTTGCCGCTTTGCGGGCATTCTCTCTGCTTCCCGCCTGCCGGAAAATACATCGTGCCGCCGGTTTCAGTCTGTCGGAACTGTTAATCGCTCTCGCTCTCAGTGCTCTTCTGGCGGCGGGTCTTTTGCAGGCGGCGGGGGTTGCTCTTCGCACCTCCTGGCTATTGCGGGAGGATGCTTTTTTGCAGGGCAATGCCCGCTTTGCCCGCGCACTCCTGGTGCGGGAGCTGGCGCAGGCGGGCTATGGCCCCTGCCGGGGCTTGGATGCGCCCTTTGAGAACATGGTGGCGGCGACCCCGGGCTATGCTTGGCTATTCGGTGCGGCACCGCTTATCGGCTACGAACAGGGAGAGCAGGACTGGCCCGCCTCCTTTGCGGAGGATGCCCTGCCAGGCACCGATGCTGTGCTCCTGCGACGTGGTCTGGCGGAGCGGGAGGCGCTCCTGGCCGGCCACAGCACGCCGCAGCTGCTCTTGGCCGGGGCGGCCTCCTTGGAAGAAGGGGAAATCCTGCTGCTGGCAGATGCCGGCTGCCGGGCATCCGTTTTATTTCAGCTCACCGGCACCGGGCACCAGCGGCTGGACTACGAGGCATCGGCAACTGTGCGGCCGGGCAACTGCGACGACTGCAGTCCGCCGCTTCCCTGGGGGACATTTGCACCGGGGTCAGCAATTCTGCCCTATCGGGCGGTGGCGTACTACATAGGAAGCTCTGCTGCCACCGGCATGCCCGCCTTGTTTCGGGAGCGTCTGGTGCGCCGTCAGGGGGGGCTGGCCACCCGCTCCGAGGAGGTGCTGCAAGGGGTGGAGAGCATGCAGCTCCGCTACGCCGTAGACACGGATGACGATGCCTTCGGCATTCCCGACCGCTATCAGAATGCAGCCGAGATAAGCGCTTGGAGCCGGGTGCGGGGGTTGGAAGTGGATCTCTTGCTGCGCTCTCGGCGGCCCGTGGCATCTCTACAGAGTGGCTCGGATAAATTCCTGCGCCGCCGCCTGCGCTTTTTTGTATTTCTGTCCAACGGCGGCCGCTGATGTCCGGCACTTCTCCCTTTCAGCAGAGTGGTGCCGTCCTGGTTACCGCCATGGCTCTTCTGCTCCTGCTCACCCTCTTGGCACTGGGGGACTTGGAGGAGGTGCGCCACCAGATCCGTCTGGCCCTGGCAGAGCAGGAGAGGTGGGAATTCATGCAGTTCGCAGCACAAAGGCTGGATGCTGAGGAGCGGGCACTGGCGGTGGCGGCCCCCCCGGGGGCACCCTGTTCGCCGGAGGATTTCGCCGGGTCGGCCTGCGGAGACGCCCCGCTTTTTTTAGAGGAAAATCCAGGCCTGAGGGCTGCCGAGGATTGCCGCCTGAATCCTGCCTGGCCGCTCCCTTGGCAGGAAAGTGCCGCCTGGCCTGCCGCCCCGTCCTCCGGCGCATTGCCCGCGCTGCAGAGCATTGTTGAATTCCGTTGTTTTTTGCCGCCAGCCCCCGGCCTGTCGTCGGTATCTTTGCCCCTGTACCGGGTTACCGTACTGGCCGCCCTCGGGAATATCCGGCTGGGTCTTCAATCTCTGTGGTCACCTCGGGGGCGCCACGCCTTCAGATACCTGTTGCCATGAAATATCTCAAGGGATTCAGTCTGTTAGAGATCTTGGTGGTGCTGCTTATCCTAGGCATCTTAGCGGCAGCTGGTTTTCCTATTTATCAGGAGCAGCTCCTGCGAAGTCGCCGCACCGATGCCCGCATCGGGCTGAGCCAGGCCGCTCTCAGGCAGGAGGAATGGTTTCTTCACCATCGCGGCTATGCTGGGGACTTGAACGACCTGAGAGGACGGGATGGCGTATTGCTTTCGCCTAGGGGGCACTACGAAATTCGCTTGAACGAAGGTCCGGGCAATTGCGCTGCTGAAGGAGGCGTTTTCCTCTGCTATGTGCTGAGCGCCCGGCCCCGGGGGAGGCAGAACCGTGACCGGGGCTGTGCGCTTTTATACCTAGACCAAAGTGGTGCCCGAAATTCCTTGGATGAAGAGGGGCGAGAGATCTCCGGCTGCTGGTAGCTGGTAATTGCCGGCACTTGTGGCTTGTATTTCCTGTGTTGATGTGTAAACGGCGGTCGGCACGAGCGGCACCGTCAATGCTGGCATGAGCAGGCAGGCAACCGCCACGCTCTCAATAAGGCGGCGCTTGGCGATGCGGCCCTCTGGCACCCTCTGCGAGGAGTGAATCCCAGAAGCGGGTCATTGCAGGATAGGGCGACAGGTGCCTTTTCCTTCGGTGCCGTCTCTTTGTCCATTGTCGTCTCTATCCCCGGCCGGGTAGATGCGTCCAGTTTGGTTCACCACTACCCGGCGGCGCAGGGAGGCGCGACCGTTGCCCGGGCAGTAGATCCAGCTGCCGGCTTCGGCAGCCGTCCCGTCCGGAGCAAAGCGCAGCTGCTCTCTGCCGAAGGCACCCCTGTATTCCAGCCAGGCCTTGGTATCGGCCAGCTTGGCTCGCAGCAGAAGGATTTCCTGTCCATCCTTCGGTCCAGCAGCCAGCACCGCTGCCTCACGTCCGCCCTTGGTTACGCAGCTGCCATCCTCTGCCAGACTGCAAAAAAGCACTGGAATACCGTACAGTATTGCGCTCTGGCGGGCAAAGGCCAGGGTACGGTACAGGCGGTTTTCATCTGCCTCAGCCCGGGCCAGTGCTATGCGTCCCGCCAGCGCAGCAGTGGCTGCAGCACTGAGAACCGAGACGATAGCCAATGCTATAACCATTTCTAGTAGCGTATAACCTCCCTTGTCCATTGTTCCTAGCTCCTTGCTAAGCCATTCTCTAACGGATTATGATAAACATTCCACAAAAGTACTCTAGACCCCAGCATCTGGTGGTGCCGGATTTAAGCAAAGACGGTGAGGGTGGCCGGGAGGATCTGCTCCTGCTGCAGAGATGGCTGACCGGTCAGGCCCAGGGCTTGCTATTGCAGGACATAGAGCCAACTATGATTTATCTGAATATCATTCGCCGAACGCTGGCACGATTGCCAGAGAACTGATATGGCTGAATTTAGAATGGCGCTGGCTCAGGTCAATCCCCTAGTGGGGGATATTGCTGGCAATCTTCGTATGGTGCTGGAGACGGTGCACCGTGCTCAGCGTGAGCATGCGGCCGACTTGGTGGTATTCCCGGAGCTGGTGCTGACTGGCTACCCTCCCGAGGACCTGCTCCTGCGACCGGGCTTCTTGGAGCGGGTGGAGGCCGCCCTCGGCGAACTGTGCCAAGGCTTGGGTGCGGAGAAGCCCCAAGTAATCCTAGGCTACCCACGTCGCCGACAGGAGGGACTGGTGAATGCCGCCGGTCTGGTCCGGGGAGGCAAGATCGTCGCAGAATATGCCAAGCAGTGCCTGCCCAACTACCAGGTCTTTGATGAGAAGCGTTATTTCACTGCCGGCCAGGGAGCGACCGTGGTTGAGATCGCGGGCCTGCCGATCGGTCTTAGCATCTGCGAAGATCTCTGGGAGCCGGCGCCTGCCCGTTTGGCAGCCGAGGCGGGAGCGAAGTTGCTGCTCAACCTGAATGCATCGCCCTTCCACCGAGGCAAGCAGGAGGAGCGCCGGGCACTGCTGGCAGAACGGGTCCGGGAGAGCGGCCTGCCGATAGTTTATGTGAACCTGCTGGGGGGACAGGATGAGCTAGTCTTTGATGGCGGCTCCATGGCGATGGATGCTCGGGGAGAGTCCTGTTTTGCAGCACCCTGCTTTCGGCAGGGAATCTACCCCTTGGACATCCGCAGCACCGCTGTCGGCGATGTGGAAATTGTGCCCGGGGAGATCACGCCGCCCCTGTCCGATATCGCATCCGTGTACGAGACCCTGCTCTTAGGGGTGCGGGACTACTTGGATAAGAATAGCTTTCCCGGCGCGATTATCGGCCTCTCCGGCGGCATCGATTCCGCCCTCAGTCTGGCTGTTGCCACCGATGCCTTGGGAGCGGAGCGGGTGCAGGCAGTGATGATGCCGTCCTCGCACACCGCCTCTATGAGCGTGGAGGATGCCGCGGCTGAGGCCCGGGCCCTCGGGGTGCGCTTTCACACTGTGTCCATACAACCCCTGTACGATGCCTTCTGTCAGGAGCTGAAACCGCTGCTTTCCCCGGACAGTCCGTCGGAAACCTTTGAAAATCTACAGGCCCGCTGCCGGGGCGTGCTGCTGATGGCCCTCTCCAACAGCAGCGGCGCCCTGGTGCTCACCACTGGCAACAAGAGCGAGATGGCAGTGGGCTACGCCACCCTGTACGGCGATATGGCGGGGGGCTTTGATGTGCTGAAGGATGTGCCGAAAACGCTGGTCTACGATCTCGCCCGCTACCGCAACGGGATTTCACCGGACATTCCGGAGCGGGTGCTCACCCGGCCCCCCTCGGCGGAGCTTCGTCCGGGACAGCAGGACGATGACAATCTGCCGTCCTACGAGGTGCTGGACCCGATTTTGGAGATGTACATAGAGAGGGATAGGGAGCCTGCTGAGATTATCGCGGCCGGCTTTGAGGAAGAGGATGTGCGAAAGACAGCGGGCCTAGTGGACCGCAGTGAGCACAAGCGCCGTCAGGCGCCCATCGGCATACGTATCAGTCGGCGGGGTTTTGGTCGCGACCGGCGCTATCCCATTACCTCCGCTTGGCCAGAAAAATTCTGATGCCCGGCAGGGCTTAGCCTCCCGCCTCCTCAATCGGGACCAGCCGTGTGCGCGGCCGCTCCACCTGCCCCTCGGCGAGAAGAAAACGCCACTGGATAATGCCGCTCAGGCGTCCGTTGGTGTCCAGCCAGTCCACTGCCCCCCTGGGTTTTTGAGGGGCGACTGCGATGCGATAGCTTCCGTCGGACCCTAAGCGCATTTGTCGGCGGTTCAGGGACACCTGCCGATAGCGGAAGTCATCGGTCTGCAAAAAGCGGTTCCACAATACGGTATTGGCAAAAAAACAGGTGGGCATGCGCCCTTCCATGAGGAGCGCTTGTCCCGGCTTGAGCAGATAAGGGCCTGCCACATAGGTGTTGTCAATGGCACCGAGGCCGATGTCCCCCTGGTCCGAGCCGAAATGCATGGTCTTCCCCATCTGGTTCGGCACCAGCGACCACCAGGCCGGGACGGTCTCGGGGGTCGGAGGGGGCATCTTCAAGGTTGAGACCTGCAGGAAATTTGCTACTGCCTGCAGTCGTCTGGCGATCTCCGCATCCGTTGCAATTGGCGGCGGGCCGGGGGGTTCGGTGGCTTCAATCTGCAGCTCCGGCTGCACCATCGGGTCTGCTGCTGCGCTTCTCTCGTTCTCATAGTAGTGCCGGCATACGATGTAGGCGGCTCCTGGCCCGGTGCTGAGAAAGTTGCCGCTGAAATCGGCGGGCTGCTGGGGGCCGACCAGAATTTCGTAGAGACCGCTCGGCTCAGCATAAATTTCCCGATGATTGATGTGCGAGATGCCCGGTGCATTCCAGTTGCCGTCGTGGCCGCCGCCGTGCACCGTGTAGCTGATGTATTCCCTGCCCTTGCGGCGTCCGGTGATGCGATAGTAGCGATCGCCGTAGAGCGGTGTGAAAAAGTAGCGGGCATCCGGATTGTCGCCCAAGTACTTGCGAATGGGAGACACCATGGATACGAACCAGGGTCGCGCAGGGTCTCCCTCCAGATAAAAGTCAATGGCCGCACTCAGCAGGTGCATCATAAAGCGCTGCCCTTCCACGATGTCTGAGGCTTCGGTAAAGCCGCGCTCTGGCACCACGTAGCGGGCTGAAATTTCCCGCATCACAGAGGTGAGGGTTTCTATTGCCCGCTGGCTTTCCGAGCCTGCTCCCGAGGGCAGGAGGGAGGGCAGGCCGGTCTCCGGTGCCGCTGCTGCAGGTGCCGCGCCTATCGGCTGTCGAGCGCCCACTGGGGCGCAGCCCGCCACTGCCAGAAGGCTGCCGAGAAGGCCGGTGTGGGCGACGAAATCCCGACGACCGATGCCGCTCGCTCGCTCGCTGCTGACAATCTCGTCTTTCATGGGTTTCTCCGGAGGATCAGGGGCCGCTGGTGTCAAAGTGGGGCGGTGGATCTGTGAAAACATTTGCTCCTAGGCGGTAGATCTGCCGCAGCATATTTCCCCGCTGGGTTTGCTCTGGCCCGAGGAAATTGCCCTCTTCATCCAGGGAGGGATGGTCGGGATAGTTGATGGACAGCACTTCAAGGGCATCTTCGGCCAGGTCTTCCAGCCCCGCCTGCTCCCATGAATACACCATGATGGCCAGTGCATCGGGTATGACCGGGGCACCGGGGAAATGCTCCACCACATAGCGTCCCCGGTTGGCGGCAGCCAGCCAGGAGTCGTAGCGCAGATAGTGGTTGGCGACCACCACTTCATGGTGGGCGAGGAGATTGCGCAGGTAAAGCATGTGCGCCTTGGCATCGGCGGCATAGAGGCTGTCCGGGTGCCTTTCCAGGATTTCGCTGAATTTGACGAAGGCTTCGCTTGCGCTGCTCAAATCCCGAGCGCTCACCGTGATGGGCAGGTAGCGTCGGATAAGCCCTCGGCGCACAGAGCCCAGGGACAGCCCCTGCAGATAAAGGACGTAGTCAATCTGCGGGTGACGGGGGTGCAGGAGGATAAAGTGCTCGGCTGTCTCCACCGCCTCCTCGTAGCGGGACATACGGTAGAGGGCGTAGACTTTCTCCAGCTGGCCCTGCTCTGCGTAGGCACCGAAAGGATAGGTGGCTTCCAGCTGCTCCAGTATTTCTATGGCGATATCAAAGCGTCCAGCATCCAGCTGGCGGCGGGCTTCCCGGTACAGTTCGTTCTGGGGGGGGGCTTCCCTGCTCTCGTCCTGGCCCAGGCTGGAGCAGCCGCCGACAAAGAAAGCGGTGCATATAATTGCCGTGTATGCAAAAACCCGCGCCGAAGTAATCATCATAGGGCACAATCTACCAGATTTTCCGATGGGACTGAATATATTCCGAGAAGCGCTTCTGCCGCCGGAGATGGCGAATTGGCGTTTTGACCGAGCTGCGGCGGGGCTATTCCCAGAATTTTCGCGCACCCGCCTGCAGCATTGGATTGAGATCGGTGCCCTGACCGCCGACGGATCGGCCCGTCTCTCTCGGGATACCCTTTCGGCGGGGACGCGCATCTGCCTGTGTGCAGAAGCCAAAGAGGAGGGCAGCTGGCAGCCGGAGCCGATACCTTTTCGCACGGTTTATGAGGACGAATTCCTAGTGGTGGTGGACAAGGCGGCTGGCATGGTGGTGC
Source organism: Gammaproteobacteria bacterium (assembly GCA_965205525.1). Classification (GTDB taxonomy): domain Bacteria; phylum Pseudomonadota; class Gammaproteobacteria; order JABABF01; family JABABF01. The sequence continues at coordinate 1,504,458 of OZ242171.1, read as the reverse complement.
ACCCGGCGCCGGGGCACCGGGAGAATACCCTGGCTAATGCGCTCCTGCACCGCTACCCGGAGCTTAGGGAAGTGCCCCGGGCGGGTATCGTGCATCGCCTTGACCAGAATACCAGCGGTCTCTTGGTCGTGGCCCGCAGTCTGACCGCCCATACTTCTCTGGTGCGCCAGCTGCAGGAGCGGCAGGTGCGGCGCGAATACGATGCGGTTGTAAATGGCGTGATGACTGGCGGCTGCACCGTAGATGCCCCCATCGGGCGTGATCCTGTCCGGCGCACCCGGATGGCGGTGCGCTCGGGGGGGCGAGAGGCCCGGACCCGCTGCCGGGTTCTCTGTCGTTTTCGGGCGCATACCCACCTCCGCGCTATCCTTGAAACCGGTCGCACCCACCAGGTGCGGGTGCACATGGCCCACTTGGGGCATCCCTTGATCGGTGATGCCCCCTACGGCGGGCGCATGCGCCTGCCCCCCGGGGCCGGTGAGGGTCTGAAGGAATGTTTGCGCGCTTTTCGCCGCCAGGCATTGCACGCTCGGACCCTCGGCCTGGCACACCCGGAGGATGGCCGCCCTTCGGAGTGGCAGAGCCCTCTTCCCGCCGATATGCAGCAGCTGTTAGATGCCCTGCAAAGGGATGCAGAGGAGAATGCCTAGCCTTGGCATCCCGTGGCTGTGGACGGCTCTGCTCGTCGGGCGGTCTGCGGCTAGTGCCTGAAGGGATGTCTTCATGCTTTTCACCGCCAGGAATGCCTCGGCCCGGCACACCCGGAGGATGGCCACCCCTGGGAGTTCTGAAGGCTGATGCCGGATTTTGTTTTTGCTATGAATGATGTGCCGGAGCATGGAGAGGGGGAGGGTGCTGTGTTGCGGCCCCGCTGGCCCGCCCCGCCCCAGGTGCGGGCCCTGGTAACCACCCGGGCGGGCGGCGTGAGCGTCCCTCCCTTTGCCGCAATGAACCTGGGAGAGGCGTTGGGGGATGATGCGGCAGCGGTGGCGGAGAACCGCAGGCGCGTGCAGGATCTGACCGGCCTCCCCCGTCCCGTGCAATACCTTCGCCAGGAGCACGGCGTCACGGCGGTATCTGTGGAGAATTTCCGGGCTGTTCCGCCGAGGGGGGATATCCTGCATACCCGGGTCCGGGGCCAGCCCTGCGCGGTGCTGGGGGCCGATTGCCTGCCGGTGCTCCTATGCGATCGGGCCGGCACCCTGATTGCCGCCGCCCACGCTGGCTGGCGTGGGCTGGGGGCAGGTGTTCTGGAGGCGGCGGTAGCCGTCCTGCCAGCCCCTCCCACCGAATTGCTCGCCTGGCTGGGACCGGCTATCAGCGGCCCCTGTTACGAGGTGGACAAGAAGGTGCGCGACACTTTCCCCGACATTGAGGACAGCACTGCCCTTGGAGAGGATGCCTGTTTTACACCTGTTGCCCCGGATCACTGGCACATGGATCTGGTCGCCGTGGCACGCCGCCGGCTGCGGGCGCTCGGGGTAAGCGCAATTTACGGCGGCCATTTCTGCACTTTTTCCGATGCGCGTTTTTTCTCCTGTCGGCGCGATGGCCTGACCGGGCGTATGGCAGCGCTGATTTGGCTTCAGTGATTTAGCCTGTGCGCTTGCACAGCGCCGCCGAATGAAGATTCCCTGCAGACCGGGGGCCTATTCCTTTGCCTTGATTCGGTTTCTGGCAGTCTTATATCTGCAAACACGGGGGGCGTGATGAAACGCCTTTGAGGCCTGTATTTATGAAACCGCTAACCTATGCCCTGCAGAAAGCTGTGGAAGAGGCCCGTGGTCTCGCGCTGCGGCGGGATCACGCTTCGGTGGAGTTTGCCCATCTTCTGCGGGTGCTCTTAGAAGGGGAGGGCAGCACCGCCCAACTCCTGCGGGAGTCCGGTGCCGACACCTCCCAGCTGCGTCGACGGCTGGAGAATGCACTGGACGAGTCGCCGCGTCTTGGCAGTGCCGTTGCTGAAGTGCGCCCGTCCAGCGGCTTGAGCCGGATTTTTCAGCAGGCGGATAAGCGTGCGGAGAAGGTTGGCGACCGCTGCATCGCCAGTGAGCAGCTGCTCCTTGCGGCCTTGGAAACCGACGGCGATGCAGCTCGCCTGCTAAAGGAGTGCGGTGCTGACAAGGATGCGCTGGCGGCGGCGGCAGAGCGGGCCCGGGGCGGCGAGCAGGTAGAGGAGCCGGGGGCGGAAGAGAACCGCCGCGCTCTGGAGAAATACACGATGGATCTCACTGCCCGGGCCGAGGCGGGGGAGCTGGATCCGGTGATCGGGCGGGATGATGAAATCCGCCGCACCGTGCAGGTCTTGCAGCGCCGCACCAAAAACAACCCGGTTCTTATCGGCGAGCCCGGTGTCGGCAAGACCGCCATCGTGGAGGGCTTGGCGCAGCGCATTGTCAATGGCGAGGTGTCGGCCCGGCTGCGGGGGCGGCGTGTGCTGGCCTTGGATCTGGGGGGGCTTTTGGCTGGTGCCAAGTACCGGGGCGAGTTTGAAGAGCGGCTGCAGGGAGTGCTGAAGGAGCTGAAGCGGGAGAGGGATCAGGTGATCCTGTTTATTGATGAGCTGCACAACGTGGTGGGCGCTGGCCGCAGCGAGGGCTCCATGGATGCGGGCAATATGCTCAAGCCGGCCCTGGCCCGGGGGGAGCTGCATTGCGTGGGTGCCACGACCCTGAACGAGTATCGGGAATACATTGAGAAAGATGCTGCCTTGGAGCGCCGTTTCCAGAAAGTTTTGGTGGAGGAGCCCGGCGAAGAGGAGGCGGTGGCCATTCTGAGGGGACTGCGGGAGCGCTACGAAGTGCATCACGGTGTAAACATTACCGACCCCGCGATCATCGCCGCGGTGCGGCTGTCACGCCGCTACATCGCCGACCGCAAGCTCCCGGACAAGGCCATTGATTTAGTGGATGAGGCGGCCAGTCGCATCCGCATGGAGATCGATTCCAAACCGGAGCCCTTGGACCGGCTGGAGCGCCGCCTGATCCAGCTGAAAATTGAGCGGGAGGCGATAAGGCGCGATGAGGACCCGGCCTCCCGCGCCCGGCTGCAGGAGCTGGAGCAGGAGATCAGCAGTGCGGAAAAGGAATACCGTGATCTGGAGAAAATGTGGGAGGGGGAGAAGGAGCATCTGCGGGGCGCACAGCAGCTGAAAGAAGACTTGGAACAGGCGCGCAGCGATCTGGAGAGCACCCAGCGCAGCGCGGACCTTGGGCGTGTGGCGGAGCTGCAGCATGGCGTAATCCCGGGGCTGGAGCAGAGGCTGCAGGAGGCGGAGAAGAGGACTGTCGCCGAGGGGGATCTCCTGCGCAGCCAGGTCACGGAGGAGGAAATCGCGGAGGTGGTCTCCCGCTGGACCGGCGTGCCGGTGGAGCGGATGCTGCAGGGAGAGCGGGAAAAATTGCTGCACATGGAGGAGGCCCTGCACCGGCGGGTGGTGGGGCAGGACGAGGCGGTATCCGCCGTGGCTGATGCGGTGCGCCGGGCCCGGGCCGGGCTGGCAGATGCCCGCCGTCCCAACGGCTCCTTTCTGTTTCTCGGCCCCACCGGTGTCGGCAAGACCGAGCTGTGCCGGGCGCTGGCCGCCTTCCTCTTTGACAGCGAAGAGGCAACGGTGCGCATTGACATGTCGGAGTTTATGGAGCGGCACGCCGTGTCGCGCCTGATCGGTGCGCCCCCGGGCTACGTGGGCTACGAGGAAGGGGGCTATCTGACCGAGGCGGTGCGTCGCCGTCCCTATGCGGTGCTGCTCTTAGACGAGGTGGAGAAGGCGCATCCCGATGTGTTCAACATTCTCCTGCAAGTTCTGGAGGACGGTCGCCTTACCGACGGCCACGGCCGCACCGTGGATTTTTGCAATACCGTGGTGGTGATGACTTCCAATCTGGGCTCGGACCTGATTCGGGAGCGGGCCGGGAAGTCGGCGTACGCCGAGATGCAGAAGGCGGTGCTGGAGGTGGTGCAGCAGCATTTTCGCCCCGAGTTCCTAAACCGCATAGACGAGACCGTGGTCTTTCATCCTCTGGAGCGGGCACACATGGACAGCATTGTCCGGATTCAGCTGCAAGGACTGCGAGAGCGCATGCAGGAGCAGGATTTGGCGCTGGAGATCAGTGAAGCGGCGATGGGCTGGCTGGTGGATCAGGGCTATGATATAGCCTACGGTGCTCGTCCCTTGCGGCGGGTAATTCAGCGCGAACTGGAAAACCCCTTGGCCCGGCATATCCTGTCCGGCAAAGCGACTCCTGGTGACACTATGCGGGTTGATGCCAAGGATGGGCAGCTGGTTTTTTCAGGGAGTCTCAGCACAGCGGGGGGAGATTGAGAGATATGGGAGCAGCGGAGCACTTGGTGCGCAGCTGGCTGGAGCAGGCCGATATCGCTATCGGCGGCGATCGTCCTTGGGATATACAGATAAACGACCCGCGCCTATTCCGGCACGCGGTCCTGCGGGGCAGTCTCGGTGTCGGCGAAGCTTGGATGGACAGGTGGTTTGACTGCGTCGCCTTGGACCAGATGTATGAGCGCCTGTTCAACGCCAGCATCGGCGGGCGGGTCAGTGCCTGGTCGCGCTTGCCCGGCAAGATATCTGCTCTCTTCTTTAACATGCAGAAAGCTTCTCGGGCTTTCCAGGTGGGACAGCGCCACTACGACATCGGCGACGACCTGTACCGGGCGATGCTGGATCAGCGCATGCTCTACAGCTGTGCCTGGTGGGGCAGCGGCGCTTTAGATTTGGATCGGGCACAGGAGGAGAAGCTGGATTTAATCGCCCGCAAGCTGTCTTTAAAACCCGGCATGAAGGTGCTGGACATCGGTTGCGGCTGGGGCGGTGCCGCCGCCTGGTACGCCGAGCGCTACGGGGTCAGCGTTACCGGCATCACGGTTTCCAAGCACCAGCTGGAGTACGCCCGCAAGACTTGGGCCGGACTGGATGTGGAGTTTTCTCTGCAGGATTACCGCACCATTAAGGATTGCTACGATGCGGTTTATTCCATCGGCATGTTTGAGCACGTAGGTTTTCGCAACTACCGGCTGTACATGGATGTCGTAAAGCGCTGCCTCAAGCCGGGGGGGCTTTTTCTGCTGCACACCATCGGCGGCAGCCGCTCGGTGCACAGCGCTGACCCCTGGATCAGCCGCTATATTTTTCCCAATAGCATGCTGCCCTCTGCCCGGCAGCTGACGACCGCGTTTGAGGGCTGTTTTGTGCTGGAGGACTGGCATAACTTCGGACCCGACTACGATCGCACATTGATGATCTGGCACCGGAATTTTCTCGCTGCCTGGCCTGAACTGGCCCCCCGCTACGGGGAGCATTTTCGCCGCATGTGGGAGTACTACCTTCTAGTCTGCGCGGCAGCCTTCCGAGTCCGCCGCAACAACCTGTGGCAGGTGCTGCTGTCCGCCGGTGACCGCCGGGGAGGTGTTTCGCGCTACCGCTGAGGCCGCTGCCCCCGGCTTTGGTTGCGCTATAATCTGCCTTCCCATTGCAACATGCAGGTGCGACGCCGTGGAGATGCTATCCGGTGGCGAGATGCTTGTGCGAGCCCTGCGGGATGAAGGCGTCGATTTAATTTTTGGCTATCCCGGGGGCGCAGCGCTTCATATTTACGATGCTCTGTTCCGCCAGGAAGCGGTGCAGCATATTCTGGTCCGCCATGAACAGGCGGCGGCCCACGCCGCCGACGGCTACGCCCGGGCCACCGGGCGGCCGGGTGTTGCATTGGTAACCTCCGGCCCGGGGGCGACCAACACCCTCACCGGCATTGCCACAGCCTACATGGATTCGATCCCGATCATCGTGATTTCGGGGCAGGTGGCGCAGCATTTGATCGGCACGGATTCCTTCCAGGAGACAGACATGGTGGGGGTGTCGCGCCCGGTGGTCAAACACAGCTTTCTGGTGCAGGACGCGGCAGAGATCCCGATCATCATCAAGAAGGCTTTTCATATCGCCACTGTCGGCCGTCCGGGACCGGTGGTCATTGACGTGCCGAAGAATATAACCAGCCCCGCAGATCGTTTTCCCTACGAGTATCCGAAGAGCGTATTCATGCGCTCTTTCCAGGAGCCCAAGGCCCCGGACGGAGCACTCATTGAAAAGGCGGCCGAACTGCTGTGCCAGGCAAAACGTCCCGTGCTCTACAGCGGCGGCGGTGTGGTGCAGGGCAACGCGGCGCCACAGCTGATCGCCCTGGCCCGGCAGCTTAACTATCCGGTCACCAGCACCTTGATGGGGCTCGGTGCCTACCCGGGCACGGATCGGCAGTTTCTCGGCATGCTCGGCATGCACGGGCACTACGAGGCCAACATGGCCATGCATCACTGCGATGTGCTGCTGGCGGTGGGGGCGCGTTTTGATGACCGGATAACCAACACGCCGGAAAAATTCTGTCCTGAGGCAAAAGTCATCCATGTGGATGTGGATGCGGTCTCAATAGACAAAATCATCCGGGCCGATGTGCCGATCCTCGGGGCGGCGGACCGCACCCTTGATGCGCTGCTAGCGGCTGTTCAGAAGCGTTTTCCCGGTGCGCCGCCTGTGGACCTGGCCCTCTGGTGGCAGCAAATTGAGCGCTGGCGTCAGGAGCACGGCCTTCTCTACGGGCGCCGCTACTCGGAACGGGATGGCGTCATCATGCCCCAGCGGGTCATTGAGGTGCTGTACGAGGTGACTGGCGGTGATGCCTGGATCACTTCGGATGTGGGTCAGCACCAAATGTTTGCCGCCCAGTACTATCGCTTTGACAAACCCCGCCAGTGGATTAACTCCGGCGGTCTCGGCACCATGGGCTTCGGTTTTCCCGCCGCCATGGGGGTGCGCTTCGGGATTCCAGATGCCGAGGTGGCCTGCGTGACCGGGGAGGGCAGCATACAGATGATGCTGCAGGAGATGTCCACCTGCCTGCAGTACGGTCTGCCGATCAAGATCATCAACCTCAATAACCAGGCCCTCGGAATGGTCAAGCAGTGGCAGGACATGCAGTACGGCGGTCGCTATTCCCACAGCACCTACGCGGACTGCCTGCCGGATTTTGTGCGCCTGGCACAGGCGTACGGCCACGAGGGAATGCGCGTGGAGCGTCCCGAGGAGCTGGAGCCGGCCATGCGGGAGTGCTTTGCCAAAAAGGACAAGCTGGTGTTCATGGATGTGATGGTAGATCCCGACGAGCATGTTTATCCCATGTTCGTTGCGCCCAACGGCTCTATGCAGGACATGTGGCTCAGCAAGACGGAGCGCACCTGATGCGCCATGTAATCTCCGTATGGATGGAAAACGAGCCCGGCGCCCTGTCCAGAGTGGTGGGACTCTTTTCCCAGCGCGGCTACAACATAGAGAGCCTCAGTGTCGCCCCCACTGAGGATGCAACCCTGTCCCGGCTCACCCTGACGACCATCGGTGACGTTCGCACCATTGAGCAGATCACCCGGCACTTGAATCGCATCGTGGATGTGGTGCGGGTGCAGGATCTGCCCCAGGAGAGATCCATTGAGCGGGAGTTAATGCTGGTTAAGCTGCATGCCCGGGATCTCCTGCGTGAGGAGATCAAGCGTCTGTCAGATATTTTTCGCGCCCAGGTCATCCACGTGGACAGCCAGGTCTATGTGGTGCAGGTGGCCGGGGACGGCCCCAAGCTGGATGCCTTCCTAAAAGCGGTGGGGGCAGAGAATGTCCTGGAGGTGGTCCGCAGCGGCACCCTCGGCATCACCCGGGGCAGAGAGAAGTCCGGGGACGATTAATCTTTTTCAGCTCTCTGCTTCCTTCAGCGCTCCCTGCAGTTCTGCCACCTGTCGGCGCAGCCAGGAGATCTCCCAGAAGTTCTCTCCCTCGCTCTCTTGCAGCAGCAGCTGATGGGCTTCTAACAGCACTTGCAGCGCCGGTGTCGCGCCCGTCGGTGCGGCCCGGGCGATTTCTGCCAGATGAATTGCGTGCAGCGGCCGCCCCTTTTGCAAGTGTTTTCGGGCCCGCGAAAGCAGCGGGTCGGCACCCCCGGCGAGCTCGGCTAAGTCGCCGTACACGGACTCCGGCGGCTCCGGGTACAGCTCGGTGGTGGAGCGCATCCTAAACCAGCCGAGGTACTGCTCGTAAAAGGCGCGCACTCCCCAGGACACCTTGCCGTATCCCTCCCCCACATCCAGTTCCGGCGGCAGACGAATCTCGCGCATCAGGTCAAAGACATCGCGTCCCCGATTAATGCCTTTCAGGGTCTCGCTGTGTATGTATTCCACCGCATCCCGCAGGCGTTTGAGCTCTCTTTGGATAAGTGCCTGGCCCTCAATCGGTTCAAAGTGGCCGGTTATCAAGAGCTCCGGCTTTAAATCCAGGAGCTGCTCCACCAATTCCAGATAGGGCTCCGGCGCCCGGTACTTGTCGCCGCGCAGCGTGTAAAAGTTGGGGAAGTGGGGAAAGAGCGGTCCCAGCATGTTGCCGGAGAAGAGAATGCCGTGCTGGGGCAGCCACACGAACATGGAATCAATGGTCTCGCCGCCGGGGGCTGCGTGCAGCTCAAAGCGGAGCCCTCCTTCCTCCAAGCTGTGCTGTTCGCTGAACAGAAGATCCGGGCGCGGCCGATCCTGCACCAAATCCGACGGGTTGTCCGCCGCCATCTGTATAGCCCGCTCAATGGCCTGCTGGAAAAACACGGAGCCTCGCGTCAAGCGAATGCCCGCGATGCGCTTGTCGTCCCGCTGGCAGGCGGGGTTATTGGCCTGGGCGATGACCTGGGTGCCCGGTTCCCGGAAATGGGCGACACCGCCCACGTGGTCCACGTGTCCCTGGGTGAGGAGGATATGGCTGAGCGGTGCCCCGCTGATGTCGTCAAACAGGGCCTTGTGCAGACGGGCCTCGTAGCCCATGCCGGTGTTGATGACCATCTTTCCTTCCCCGGTGAGCACCAGGTAGCTATTGGAGTTGCCCCGGGACATGTAGATGAAGTCCCGAATCTTCTCTGCCTTCTGCCCGGGCTCGGCGGGCAGCATGTCAAAGGCTCCGGGGCGCCCTAAGGGTGATTTCATGATGCGTTCTTTAGCGGGCGGGGGAGTATTGCCAAGCACTCAGCAATAGAGAAAGCTCAGTTTCCAGCGGATTGCTGAGGCAGCACCCGCCGGGAAAGGAAGCGGTGCAGTCCCGGCATGCCATTCCGCCGAGACCGCAAGGGCATTGTACATTCGCGGTCAAAGGGCGGCGGCGTGCCTACTTCTTCTTGTTGCGTTTGCGATTGCGGCGCTTGGTAGAGCCGATTTTTCTTCGTCCGCGGTGTTTTTTCGGATAACCCATGCCGTTTCTCAGTTCAGTTGTTTCATCGCCGTCATGCGACTGCGCAATTCATGCCCAATGATTTCCGCCGGATGCTCGCGAAGCGCCCGGTTGACAGCGATCAGCTCGCTGTTGTCCACCTGTGTGCTGCCGCTGCTTTGGCCTTTGCCGATGACATCGGTATCCAAGTCCTTCATAAAGTCGGCGAGCAGCGGCATGCACGCCTCGGTAAAGAGGTGAGAGCCATACTCGGCGGTGTCAGAAATTATCAGGTTCATCTCGTGCAGCCGGCGACGGGCAATAAGGTTTGCAATCAGGGGCACTTCGTGCAGGGACTCGTAGTAGGCGGAGGCGGGCTTCATGCCGGTGGCCGTCATGATTTCAAAGGCCATTTCCGCGCCGGCCCTGATGAAGGCGAGCATCAGCGGCGCCTTGTCAAAATAATCCTGCTCCGAGATTTCCGGCAACTCGGCGGGCACCTGTTCAAAAGGGGTCTCGGCAATCTCCTTTCGCCAAGCCAGCAGCCGGGTATCGCCGTTTTCCCAGTCCTGCATCATCTCGGCAGAAAAGGCTCCGGACATCACGTCGTCCATGTGCTTCTCAAACAGGGGCTGCATAATGGATTTCAACTCCTCGGCCAGATGAAAAGCGCGGATCTTGGCCGGGTTTGACAGCCGATCCATCATGTGGCTGATACCGCCGTGCTTGAGGGCTTCCGTGATGGTTTCCCAGCCCCTCTGCACCAGGCCAGCGGCGAAGGCCGGGTCTACGCCATTTTCCTGCATCCGGTTGAAGCACAGCAGGGAGGCGGCCTGCTGCAGCCCGCACAGGATGACCTGCTCTCCCATCAGGTCCGATTTCACCTCCGCGACAAAGGAGGATTCCAGCACCCCAGCGCGATGGGAGCCGATGCCCGCTGCGTAGGCCCGGGCGATATCAAGTCCCTCGCCCCGGGGGTCGTTCTCCTCGTGCACCGCTACCAGGGAAGGCACGCCGAAGCCGCGCAGGTATTCCTGTCGCACCTCGGTGCCCGGGCACTTGGGTGCCACCATGATCACTGTCAGGTCGTCCCGGATGCGCTGCCCCTGCTCCACGATGTTGAAGCCGTGGGAATAGGACAGGCAGGCCTTTTTTTTCATCAGCGGGACGGCCTGCTTCAGGACTTGGGCATGCTGCTTGTCCGGGGTGAGATTCAGCACTAGGTCCGCCTCCGGCACCAGCTTTTCACAGGTGTCGGCACTGAAACCGTTTTCCGTGGCGTTCTTCCAAGACTGCCGCTTTTCTGCGATGGCTTCCTTGCGCAGGGCGTAGGCCACATCCAGACCGCTATCCTTGAGACACAGGCCCTGGTGCAGTCCCTGTGCCCCGCAGCCGATGATGACGATTTTCTTTTTTTCCAGCTTTTTGACTCCATCCCTGAATTCCGTCTCTGCCATCAGGCGACAGCGGCCCAGCTGGGCGAGCTGTCTTCGCGAGGGCAGTGCGTTGAAATAGTTGGTCATTTCCAGTGCTGTAGATGAGGTCTTTGCGCCTGTGGCAAAGCACTCCATTATAACGGTCTTTGCTGACCCGGCGTCTTCCTGCTAGCCGTTCTTCAAAGGCACTGTCCTGCCCCTGTCATGAGCGGTCTGCCGGCGTTCCTGGCGCACTCATTTCGGGTATAGTCCGGGGTGGTGAGCTATGGCATACTACTCGCCACTGGAATGTGCGCCTTAGGGCGAGGCTGGGATGCGAGCAAGAGGATGATAGCGGGCGGCCACCATGATCAAATCTGTAAAAACCCCTTTAGCAGCTGCTTTGGGCACTGTTTTCCTAGCTTCTGGCATGGTGCCCCTCGCTTCTGCCGAAGTCACCAATCCCTTTGTCGCCAAAGATCTGTTCCCCGTGTATGAGCGGGTTGGACAGGCGAAGCACGACGGCGAAGGGGGCTGCGGCGAAGGCAAGTGCGGCGGCAGCAAGGCTGCCGCTGCCGATGAGGGCGGCTGCGGCGAGGGCAAGTGCGGCGGCAGCAAGGCTGCCGCTGCCGATGAAGGGGGCTGCGGCGAAGGCAAGTGCGGCGGCAGCAAGGCTGCCGCTGCCGATGAAGGGGGCTGCGGCGAAGGCAAGTGCGGCGGCAGCAAGGCTGCCGCTGCCGATGAGGGCGGCTGCGGCGAAGGCAAGTGCGGCGGCAGCAAGGCTGCTGCTGCCGATGAAGGGGGCTGCGGCGAGGGCAAGTGCGGCAGTGCCAAATAAGCAGCGGACGGTGGCCTTGCTGCTGGTGGGAACTTTTCAGAATGCCCTGTGTCCTAAGGCTAGGCAAGAATGGCTTTTTGTGCCATACTCGCCCGTGCCTTGACAGATCTGCACCGTTTTTGTGCGGGGCAGAGATGCGGGCGATGAAGATTGGCAATGACTTACCTTAAGGAGGTAATAATGATCAAGTCCACAAAAAAACCCTTGGCGGTTGCACTTGGCACCGCTTTCTTAGCTTCAGCTATCACCCCTGTGGCTTCTGCTGGCGCTGTTAATCCCTTTGTTGCCAATGAACTGTCCAGCTATGAGCAGGTCGGTGAAATGGGCCGCAAGAGCGAAGGCAGTTGCGGTGAAGGCAAATGCGGTGAAGGCAAGAGCAAGAAGGAAGGCAGTTGCGGTGAAGGCAAATGCGGCGACAGCAAGAGCAAGAAAGAAGGCAGCTGTGGCGAAGGCAAATGCGGCGGCAACAAATAAGCTAGCAGCGCACTGAGGCATGTGCCGTGCCCCTCGGGGCACGGTGCTGTCTCTTTTTCTAAACTATGGCCTGCTCCCCTTGGGGGGCAAGCTTCTTTTCTGCGCCCCGATATGAAAGATATTCGCGGGCCTCGGCCCCCTTTTGACGGGAGATGCGGGTTGGGCCTTCGGCGCCCGCTTCTCTATTCCTTGGCAGATTCTTGGCAGGGACGTGTGGATTTTATGGAGGTTGCCCCGGAAAACTGGATTCGCTACGGGGGCGCCTCGGCCCGACGTTTCTCTGCACTGGCAGAGCAGTGCCCGATTATTCTGCACGGCCTTTCCCTCAATCTCGGCGGCACCGCCCCCTTGGACATGGACTTGGTCCGCAATGTCGGCGACTTCATGCAGCGGCACCGCTGCCCCTTTTATTCCGAGCATCTCACCGCCTGCGGCGACCACGGGCATCTGTATGACCTGATGCCGATTCCCTTCACCGAAGAGGCGGTGCGGCATGCGGCGACTCGCATTCGTCAGGTGCAGGATGCCCTGGGCTGTCGCATTGCCGTGGAGAATGCCTCCTACTATGCGGCTCCTGGCCGACAGCTGGCCGAGCAGGATTTTCTGCTGGCGGTACTGGAAGAAGCAGACTGCGATCTCCTGCTGGACATCAATAACATTCAAGTGAATGCCATCAACCACGGCTATGACCCGCTGGCATTTTTGCGTGCCATGCCCGGTGAGCGCATCGCCTATCTCCATGTGGCGGGACACTATGTGGAAGCAGAGGACCTGCGTATTGATACCCACGGCGACCAGGTGGAGGAGCCGGTGTGGGATCTCTTGGCGGAATGCTATCGCCTATTCGGCATTCGTCCGACCCTGCTGGAGAGAGATTTCAATTTTCCGCCGCTGGAAGAGCTGCTGGCGGAAGTGGATCATATCCGGCACTTGCAGACTGATGTGGAGCAGAAGGCAGATGTCTCCTGAAAACACGGTGTCTCCCGCCGATTTCCGACAAGTGCAGACAGATCTCAGCTCTTGGATCCGGGACCCCGTCGTCTGCCCGGGCCCCCAAGGTGTGGAGCGGCGGCGCCTGGAGGTTTACCGCGACCTTTTCTACAGCAACCTGGAGGGGTTTCTGAGCCGGGGCTTCCCGCTCCTCTGCGGCTGCTACGGGGAGGAAGACTGGCATAACATGGCCCGAGATTTCCTGCGCCGGCACGCCTGTCATACCCCGTACTTCCACGAGATCGGCCGCGAATTCCTGGCCTACTTGGAACAGGAGCATGAGCTGCTCCCCGCCGACCCGCCCTTCCTGCTGGAACTGGCCCACTACGAGCGGATGGGCCTTGAACTGGAGATCGCCGAGACAGAGATTCCACAGGAAGGCATTGATGCCGAGGGTGACCTGCTGCCGGGCTGCCCGGTGGTGTCTCCTCTGGCCTGCTCTTTTCGCTATCGTTTCCCGGTGCATCGGGTGGCGGCCGGTGACTGTCCCTGGGAGGCCCCCGCCGAGCCCACTTTTCTGGTGCTCTGCCGGGACCGGCAGGATCGCCTGCAGTATTTAGAGAGCAACCCGGTGACCGCTCGCCTGCTGGAGCTTCTGGATGGAGCGACCACTGGCCTTGCAGCCCTGGATTCCATCGCTGCTGAATTAGGGGAAGAGCGGCGGGAAGCGGTGCGGCAGGGCGGCGAGAGCACCTTGGAAAAATTGCGTGCAAAAGACATCGTCCTAGGGGTTCGTATGCCGTGACTGCCCTTAAATACAGGGGGGATGACATCGCGTCTGGCTACGGATGGCAGCACCGCCGGGCACTTTTTTGCTGCCTTCTGTTTCTCTGTATCTTGGCAATAGGCGCATCCTCCTCCACGGTTCTGGGTGCAGATATCAGGGATCCCATAGAAAGGGTAAATCGCCCAATTTTCAAATTCAATGATGCCTTGGACCACTCATTGGCACTGCCCTTCGCCAGGGCTTATCGTGCCAGCCTGCCGACCTCGGTGCGCTATGGAGTCAGCAACTTCTTTGGAAACTTGCAGGAGCTTCGCTGCACCCTGGGGGGCATCCTGCGGGGACAGCCCCGGGAAGCCCTTTCCCACAGCACCCGTTTTTTCATCAACAGCACCTTCGGCATCGGCGGCTTGCTTGATCTGGGAGCAGAGATGGGGATTGAGAAGTGCGCCGGCGGTTTTGGCTTGACCCTGAAGCACTGGGGGGTGAAAGAGGGACCTTATCTAGTGGCGCCTTTCATGGCGGGCCAGAGCCTGCGCGACTTGGCGGGGAGCGCCTTGGATATACTCGCGAGCCCGCTCCCTTACCTTCCGGAAACGTCTCTGCGCCTGCCTTTCTATATTGTAGAAACCATAGACCAGCGCGCCAAGCTCTTGGATTTGGAGCCTTTCCTGTCCAGTGGGGATCGCTACATCTCGGTGCGGGAGCTGTACATTCAAAGCCGCTCAGAAGAAACGGCAGATAAGCCCAGTGGTGAAGGTGAAGACATCTTGGAGGATCCCTTCAGTTTCTGAATATCACCATCCCCGATGTCGGGGGCGCACCGGTGCTCGCAGCCAGGAGGCCCCCTCTAGTGTCTTAGCATCGCCGCCTCTGCGCTGTGCAGCAGAGCGGCGGCGGATAATCCCGGCTGCCTTGCTGTTTCGGCCAGTGTGCGCCGGTATAGGCGACCGCCGGGAATATTGTGAAAAAGACCCAGAACATGGCGTATCGCCGCCCAGGGGGGCACGCCCTCCTGTCGGCGGGCATTCACGTAGGACAAAAATTTCTCCAGCACCGACAGCCGGTTCAAGGCTGCTGGCGGCTCGCCGAACAGGCGGCTGTCCACCTCTGCCAGCAGGGCCGGGTTGCGGTAGATCTCCCGTCCCAGCATAACCCCGTCTACTCGCTTGAGGTGCTCCTCGCAGTCTTTTAGCCGATTGATCCCGCCGTTCAGCACGATTTGCAGCTCGGGAAAATCTTCCTTCAGGCGGTACACCCAATCGTAGCGCAAGGGAGGGATCTGGCGGTTCTGTCGGGGACTGAGGCCGCTCAGCCACGCCTTGCGGGCGTGCACGATCACGGTCTTGCAGCCGGCCTTGGCGAGATGGCAGATAAAATCGCCGAGGCTCTCGTAGGCTTCCTGCTCGTCTACACCGGTGCGGCATTTTGCCGAGACCGGCAGCCCCGCCTCCCCCAGGGCGGCGATGCAGTCGGCGGCCCGCTCCGGCTCCGTCATCAGCCGGGCCCCGAAGCCTCCTGCTCCCACCCGGCGGCTCGGACAGCCGATGTTCAGGTTGAGCTCGTCATAGCCCCATTCGGCGGCAATGATGGCCGCCTGGCGCAGGGTTTCCGGGTCGGCGCCACCCAATTGAAGGGCCAGGGGATGCTCGGCGGGATGGTAGGCGAGGAGCCGCTCATGTCGCCCCCTGACAACCGCAGTGGCGGTGATCATCTCCGTGTACAGCCGGGCCCGTTTGGTCAGCAGACGCATGAAATACCGACAGTGGCGATCGGTGCATTTCATCATGGGGGCCACACAGAGGCGGTGCCTAGATATTTCTGGCGACATGGCATTCATATTTTTATCATAGCGGCATGCCTATAATTCGCTGTTTCCTTTATTTTTTAGTCCTATGACAGTTCGCACCCGCATCGCCCCCTCTCCCACCGGCGCTCCCCATATAGGCACTGCCTATATCGCTCTGTTTAACCTATGTTTTGCCCGACATAGCGGCGGGCGTTTTCTCCTGCGCATTGAAGACACGGATCGGGAGCGCTCTGATGCCGATTCGGAGCGGGAAATTCTGGAGGCCCTCTCTTGGCTCGGCTTGGAATGGGACGAGGGGCCGGACCGAGGGGGAGATTTCGGCCCCTACCGGCAGAGCGAGCGCACCGCGCTGTATCGGGAGCACGCAGAGCGGCTGGTGGCCGAGGGCCACGCTTTTTACTGTTTTGCCACCCCGGAGGAATTGGCGCAGATGCGCAGGGAGCAGCTGGCCCGGGGAGAGACCGCCCGCTATGACGGTCGCGGGCTGCAGATACCTGAGGCCGAGGTCAAGCGCCGTCTCGCCCAGGGAGACCCCCACGTGATCCGCCTGAAGGTGCCGGAGGAAGGGTCCTGTGTGCTGGAAGATCTTCTGCGCGGGGAGGTGTCCATAGAGTGGTCCCAGGTGGACATGCAGATCTTGCTGAAGGCAGACGGCCGGCCTACCTATCACTTAGCCAATGTGGTGGACGATCATCTGATGGAGATCAGCCATGTGATCCGGGGAGAGGAGTGGATCAACTCAACCCCGAAGCATCTTCTCCTGTACCGGGCATTCGGCTGGCAGCTGCCGGTGTTCTGCCATCTCCCCCTGCTGCGCAATCCCGACCGCAGCAAGCTCAGCAAGCGCCGCAGTCCCACCGGCATTCTCTATTACCGGCGCACCGGCTACCTGCCCGAAGCGCTGCTGAACTACCTTGGTCTGATGGGCTGGTCCATGCCGGACGGCCGGGAGCGATTCACCCTGAATGAGATGATTAAAGATTTTGACATCCGGCGCGTATCCCTGGGCGGGCCCGCTTTTGATCCGGTCAAGTTGCGGCGGCTGAATGGCGAGTGGATACGCAGCTTGGAGGGCGGCGAGCTGGAGCAGAGGCTTGAAGACTGGGCTTTCGGCCCCGGTTTTCTGCAGGGTGCGCTGCCCCATGTGCAAAAGCGCATAGATACTTTCGGCGACCTGCAGCCTTTGGCTGGCTTTCTGCTCACCGGCAGCCTGCACCTCGGCGAAGAAGATTTTGCAGTCTGCCGGCTGCCTCTGGCAGAGCAGCGGGAGGTGCTGCAGCTGTGCATGTGGGAGCTGGAGGCGATCCGCGGGGCATGGCATCACGACGAGATCCTCGCCTGTCTGCAGCGCATCGCCGATGCCTTGGAGATTCCGCTCAGGGATTTCCTCGCCCCCGTGTTTGTCGCAGCCACCGGCAGTGCGGCCTCGTTTTCGGTGGCGGCTGCTCTGGAACTGCTGGGTCCCGACCTCGGCGCGGCCCGCCTTCGGGAAGGGCTCGCAGCAATGGGGGGATTGTCAAAAAAAGCGTTGAAAAACTTGGAAAAGAAAAGAAAAATGCTTCCTGTACAATAATCGCTGACCGGGGCCATAGCTCAGCTGGGAGAGCGCAACACTGGCAGTGTTGAGGTCGGCGGTTCGATCCCGCCTGGCTCCACCATTTCTTCTTCCTGTCGCGGGTGTCAAGACCGTGCCGACTGCTGCTCCAGGCAGGCCAGGTAGGCGGCCACCGCCTGTGCCATGCCCATCTGCAGTGCATCCGATACCAGCGCATGCCCGATGGATACCTCCAGCAGGTTTGGGATCGCCCCGGCAAAATCCGCCAGGTTTTTCAGATTCAGGTCGTGGCCGGCATTGAGACCCAGCCCCGCCTGCCGGGCGGCTTCGGCGCATTCTGAGTAGGGTCTGAGGGCTTGTGCCAAAGGACTCCCCCGGACCCGGGCGGCGGCGTAGGGGCCCGTGTAAAGCTCCACCCGCTCGGCGCCGAGGGCGGCGGCGGCGGCCATCTGCTCCGGCACCGGTTCCATGAACAGACTGACCCTTATCTGCGCCGCCTTGAGCTCCGCCACGATCGGTGCCAGCGCATCCCCTTGGGCCCTGAGGTCAAAACCGTGGTCCGAGGTCAGCTGTCCGCTTGCATCCGGCACCAGTGTGCACTGGCTGGGGCAGAGCTCCCGCACTAGGGGCAGGAATCCGGGATAGTCTCCGACATCAGTCCGCTCGCTCCGGCGTGCTTTCTCAAAGGGATTGCCCTCTATGTTGAGCTCCGCGTGCGGGATTTCGCGAAGTGCCAAGGTGTCACTAGCCCGTATATGGCGCTGGTCCGGGCGCGGGTGCACCGTGATGCCATGGGCACCGGCCCCGATGCAGATGCGTGCGTGCTCCAGAAGATCCGGACAGTTGCCGTCTCGGGAATTGCGAATCAGGGCGACCTTGTTCAGGTTGACGCTGAGTCTCACCATGACCGAGAGGGGCAGTGCCCGAGAGCACTTTTTGCGGGATGCAGCGGATGTATCCGAGAGGGCAGATGCGGGTGTGCCGCTGCCCTGGGACTATTTGTCTGCCGAGGGCAGCACCGTTGCGCGGCGAATGAGAATCGGTTTCTTCGGCACATCCTGGAAGGCTTGGAAATTGCCGGTGGGCTGGCGGGCGATTTCATCCACCACTGACATGCCCGCCACCACCTGCCCGAACACCGCATAGCCGGGCCGCCCTCCCTGGGGGTTCAAGTTGTCGTTGTCTTTTAAGCTAATGAAAAACTGCGAGGTGGCACTGTGGGGATCTGCTGTGCGGGCCATGGAGATGGAGCCGTGCCGATTGGGCAGGCCGTTATCGGATTCATTGTGGATTGGCACCCGGGTGGATTTCTGCTCCATCTTTTCGGTAAAACCGCCTCCTTGAATGACGAAGTCTGGAATCACGCGATGAAACTGTGTGCCGTCATAAAAACTCTCCTGCACATAAGCGAGAAAGTTGGCAGTCGTAAGGGGGGCCTTGTCCTCATAGAGCTCCAAGGTGATGTCGCCAAGACTGGTTTCCAGCTGCACCCGGGGGTTTCCAGCGGAATCTTTGTACTCAGTCCGGTCATTTTCTGAGCGTTGCTCGCAGCCGGATACGGTCAGGATTGCCATGCATAGGAGGGCGAAAGAGCGGGATAGGGTCATCGGTCTATTTCTCATGCTATCGTTTGGAAGGGGGAAAGGCTATTATATAAGCTTAAACTGCTAAAAGCAGCAAAATACCATGAATCAAGTCGCATCCCAGGCCGCTGCCCCCCCCAGCTGGCCTCATCCCAAGCAGGGAGAATTTCCTTTTGCCATCGTGTACGGCGAGCCCCTCACCCAGCCGCCGCAGGATTTGTATATTCCGCCAGATGCTCTGCGCATCTTTCTGGATGCCTTTGAAGGTCCTCTGGACCTGCTTCTCTATCTGATTCACCGCCAGAACTTGGATGTCCTGGACGTCAATGTGGTGGATATCATCAACCAATACATCCGCTACATTGATCTTCTCGGTGTCATGCATATTGAGCTGGCGGCAGAGTACTTGCTGATGGCGGCCACCCTGACGGAAATCAAGTCCAGGATGCTGCTGCCCGTGCCCGTCGGCGACGAAGACGAAGAGGAGGGCGACCCGCGGGCCGATCTGATCCGCCGTCTGCAGGAATACGAGCAGATCAAGGACGCAGCAGAAAAGTTAGAAGCTCTGGAGCGCTTGGAGCGGAATTTCTACCAGGCCTCCGCATGGCCTCCGCCCCTGCGTCGCTCACAGCCGATGCCGACCGTGGATTTCAGAGAGCTGCTGCTGGCAATGGGTGAACTGGCACGTCGGGAGGAGATCATGCAGTCCCATCATGTGGCTTGGGAGGTGCTGCCGGTGCGCGATTGCATGTCGCGCATTCTGGCAAAAATTGGCGGTGAAGATTTCATACCTTTCAACCAGCTGTTCGTGGTCAATGAAGGCCGGCTGGGTATCGTCGTGACTTTCATCGCACTGATGGAATTAGTTAAAGAGCAGCTGGCGGAAATCGTCCAAGCTAAGCCCTTTGCCCTCATCCATGTGCGGGCGACGACGGAGGCGGAACGTGCCTGATCAGGCTCAGCTGGTCCGCATTCTGGAGGGCGCCCTTCTCGCCGCAGGCCGTCCCCTGAACTTGGCGCACATGGCCAAGCTTTTTGACCAGGCGGACTGTCCGGATGAGCAGGCTCTGCGCAAGGCACTGGATGTCCTGGACATGGAATGCGAGGGGCGGGCCTATGAGCTGCGGGAGGTGGCCACCGGTTACCGCATCCACGTGCGCGACAAGTACAGCGACTGGGTGGCCCGCCTGTGGGAGGAGCGCCCGCCGCGCTACTCCCGCGCACTTTTGGAAACCTTGGCCCTCATTGCCTACCGGCAGCCGGTTACCCGGGGCGACATTGAAAAAGTGCGCGGTGTCAGCTTGAGTCAGAACATCATAAAAACGCTTCAGGAGCGGGAATGGATTCGAGTGGTGGGTTACAAGGATGTGCCGGGGCGCCCGGCCCTGTATGCCACCACGCGCCAGTTTCTGGATTACTTTAACTTGAAGAAGCTGGAGGAACTGCCGTCGCTGGCGGAAATCCGCGACTTGAGTGCGGAGCCTAGCGTTCTGGACTTGGAAGCACAGGAAGTGGAGCAGGAGAAGGCGGCAGCCGATGCGGCAGCAGATTCTGCGACGGAGGAGACAAAAGAGATAGTCATGGCAGAGGATGGTTCGGAAGATGGCTCAGAAAAGGATGCGAGAACGCCAACGTCCTAAAGGAGAGCGCCTGCAAAAGGTGCTGGCACGAACAGGCCGCTGCTCCCGCCGTCTGGCGGAAGAATGGATCGCTGCTGGCCGACTGCGGATCAATGGCCAGGTAGCGATACTCGGTGCTCGGGTGGTGCCGCGAGATGAGATCCGCTTGGACAGCAAGCGGCTCAGTCTGCCTCGGGCGTCTCGGCCCCGGGTGCTTCTCTACCACAAGGAGTGCGGGGAAATCTGTACACGCAGCGACGCATATGCTCGTCCTACCGTATTTGATCGGCTGCCGACGACGGTGGGCCGCTGGATTGTCGTCGGTCGTCTGGACATTAATAGCAGCGGTTTGCTTTTGTTCACCGACGACGGCGCTCTGGCCCATGCGCTGATGCACCCCTCCTCGGATATTGAGCGAGAGTATGTCGTGCGGGTGCGGGGTTTGGTAGACGAAGAGACGCTGAAGCGTCTTCGTACAGGTGTACCCTTGGAGGATGGCATTGCTCGCTTTAGCAGGATTCGCCCCGGTGGCGAGGGCAGGTCCAACAGCTGGTTCCATGTCGTCCTGATGGAGGGGCGCAACCGGGAGGTGAGGCGGCTGTGGGAGTCGCAAGGCTTGCAGGTGAGCCGCCTGAAACGAGTGCGCTTCGGCAGCCTGTTCCTGCCCGCTTCGCTGCGGCGCGGCCAGTGGCGGGAGCTGACCGGGGCTGAGGTGACTGCTCTGACAAAGCTTTGACCAATGACCAAAATTTATTTTTCTATAAATATGATTAGGGGGGCCGGACTTGTAGATCGGATCCAAGCTTGGAGCAGACTGTATCATCTAGGCAGATCAGTGGACTGGATCTATATTCATCGGTCGCTCCATGCGGCCAGGTCTGACCCGGATAACAATATTTTTGACTTTCTCGGTTTTAACCGTTTGTGGACAGAATGCAATCCTTGTGATGCAGGCATACCCTCTGCGCAGAGGATCAGGGTCCCTGTAAACCCGCACGACTTGGGTATAGAGGTTCATTCATTGGAAGATGTGCAGAACTGGCTGGCGTATCAGGTGCAGCGGCGACGGCGTATCAAGAGGCTCGGGCTATTCCTCCCTTGGCAATGGGGCAGACTGTACAGGGAGTGTGCTTTGGGGAGCAGAGAGGAGAGGGAGGGGAAGGATAATAAAATCCTAGTATTGCTGGATCAGGAATCCTGGTGGATCAAGGAGCTGTTCGGGGCAGAGCGATTTTTTAGGGATTTCATAAAACGTCTCTCGATGTTCCTGCATCGCAAGGGTCTGTGGCGCAAGCCCGCTGTATCTCGGCGTACAGAATGGGAAAGCTTTCTCTTTCCTCTGCTTATGAATGGGAGAAGAGAGAGGTCTCGCCGCTTGCGGCATGGATACGATAAAGCCAGGCTGCACTCTCCGTGGCCGTCTGGCTTTGCAAGCGGGAAACTAAAAATTCTTGTGCATGTGCGGTGCGGCGATCTCGGTGTAATTCGCACTGCCTCGGGGAGGTTTATCGCTCTTGCCCCTAAAATCGTACTGGCAGATCGGCTTGATGACCTGCCGCGTGAAAGGTTTTCTTTTAGCGATATATCTGAGATTTTTTCTTTTCTCAAAGGGCTGGTGACGCGCGCAGGGCACGATCAGCTGTCCATCATTACGGCATCGGACGGCTATCGTCGCACTTTCGGTGGGATTTACTTACGCCAGCGTATGTCACCCTGCCTGTCAGAAACCCAGCTGAACGATTTAAAGAGAATGGAGAGCACCTATGAGGAAAAACAATTCAGCAGATTTTCCGAGATATCGCGCACTTATATCGGGGAGAGCGGTGAAAACCTGCGTCACTTGGTGGATGGGCTTATGCGGGCTGACATTGTCGTAGCCAATGCAGTCGGTACGACCTCCCGCAGCCTGCTTCACTTATATCGGGCACACGAGGCTCCCCCTCCGCTTTTTCTTTTGCTGTGCCGTCCGCATCTGCATTCCCAGATCCTGTCTGAGGGAAGGAAGATTAATCATAATTTTCTGCACGTCAATGTTGCGGATCCAGATTTTGATCTCGTAGAGAAGCGTATCAGGGAGCAGATGAAGTCAATTCACTGACACTGACCAATGACCGAAATTTATTTTTCTATTAATGCGAGTGCGGGGGTGGCCGGACTTGCAGATCGGACCCAAGCTTGGAGCAGACTGTATTATCTAGGCAGATCAATGGACTGGATCTATATTCATCGGTCGCTCCATGCGACCAGGTCTGGCAATATTTTTGACTTTCTCGGTTTTAACCGTTTGTGGACAGAATGCAGTCCTTGTGATGCAGGCATACCCTCTGCGCAGAGGATCAGGGTCCCCATAGACCAGCACGACTTGGGTATAGAGGTTCATTCATTGGAAGATGTGCAGAACTGGCTGGCGTATCAGGTGCGGCGGCGACGGCGTATCAAGAGGCTCGGGCTATTCCTCCCTTGGCAATGGGGCAGACTGTACAGGGAGTGTGCTTTGGGGAGCAGAGAGGGGGGGGGGGGGAAGGATAATAAAATCCTAGTATTGCTGGATCAGGATTCCTGGTGGGCAAAGGAGCTGTTCGGGGCAGAGCGATTTTTTAGAGATTTCATGAAACGTCTCTCGATGTTCCTGCATCGCAAGGGTCTGTGGCGCAAGCCCGCTGTATCTCGGCGTACAGGATGGGGAGGCCTTCTCACTCCTTTGCTTAGGAATGGGAGAAGAGAGATGTCTCGCCGCTTGCGGCATGGATACGATAAAGCCAGGCTGCACTCTCCGTGGCCGTCTGGCTTTGCAAGCGGGAAACTAAAAATTCTTGTGCATGTGCGGTGCAGCGAATTCGGTGTAATTCGCACCGCCTCGGGGAGGTTTATCGCTCCTCATCCTAAAATCGTACTGGCAGATCGGCTTGATGACCTGTCGCGTGAAAACTTTTCTTTTAGCGATATATCTGAGATTTTTTCTTTTCTCAAAGGGCTGGTGACGCGCGCAGGGCACGATCAGCTGTCCATCATTACGGCATCGGACGGCTATCGTCGCACTTTCGGTGAGATTTACTTATGCCAGCGTATGTCACCCTGCCTGTCAGAAACCCAGCTGAACGATTTAAAGAGAATGGAGAGCACCTATGAGGAAAAACAATTCAGCAGATTTTCCGAGATATCGCGCACTTATATCGGGGAGAGCGGTGAAAACCTGCGTCACTTGGTGGATGGGCTTATGCGGGCTGACATTGTCGTAGCCAATGCAGTCGGTACGACCTCCCGCAGCCTGCTCCTCACGTATCGGGCACACGAGGCTCCCCCTCCGCTTTTTCTTTTGCTGTGCCGTCCGCATCTGCATTCCCAGATCCTGTCTGGGGAAAGGCAGGTTGATTACTACAATACTCTGCCTGTCAATGTTGCGGCTCCAGATTTTGATCTCGTAGAGAAGCGTATCAGGGAGCAGATGAAATTAATTTGCAGACCAGTTCGGTCAGCATCCTAGGACTTTCTACCTGATAGTCGGCGCCCCAGTCCGCCGGTGTTTCTTCCGGGCCGAGATAGCCCCACAGGGCGACCGCTGTCATCGCACCTGCGCTGCGTCCGGCTTGGATATCGCGCCGGTGATCGCCGATGTAGAGAGCTTGCTGAGGGGCGCAGCGGAGCTCTCTGCAGGCGCTCTGCAGTGCCTCTGGGCTGGGCTTGCTCTGTTTTACGTGTTCCGGACAGCGCAGCACCCGAGGCGCCAGTTTCATCCGGGTGAGCAGGGGCTCGGCAAAGCGCACCGGCTTGTTGGTGACCACCCCCCAGGCCAGGCCCTGTTTTTTCAGTTCTTCCAGCAGCGCAGGGATGCCGGGAAATGGAGCACTGTGCCTGCCGAGTTCATCGCCGTACAGTCTCAGCAGCTCCTCTCTTGCCTCTTCAAATCCAGGCTCCTGCTCCTGCAGGCCCAGTGCCAGCTGCACCAGGGCACGGGCACCGTCTGATACCCGGGCGCGGATCGCATCCGAAGGCGGCACCGGACGGTTCCGACCGGCAGCAAGACCCTGCACCGCCTTTTCAAATTCTGCAGCTGTGTCCAGCAGGGTGCCGTCCAAGTCAAAGAGAAGAGCTTGCAGCGGCATAGCAGAGGAGGGTGCTCTAGCCGTCTTGGAGCTCGCCCTTGCGAGCATGAAGCATGTAGTTGACCCCCGGGTCTTGCACTAGGCGAAAGCTGCCTGTCAGCGGGTTGTAGAACAGGCCGCTGATCTCTTGGAGCTGCAACTCCGCCCGGCGCAGCCAGGCGGCCAATTCCCGGGGGCGGATAAATTTCCTGTAGTCGTGGGTGCCCTTGGGCAGCAGGCTGAGAAGATACTCGGCACCGACAATCGCGAGCAGCCAGGAGCGGGGATTGCGGTTGATGGTAGAGAAGTAAAGATTGCCCCCGGGCTTCGTCAGGGCCGCTGCGCTGCGCACTAGGGCGGCGGGGTGCGAGACATGCTCCAAGAGTTCTAAGCAGCACACGATGTCATAATGGCCGGGGCGCTCCGCTGCCAGCGTCTCCGCCTCCACGCGCCGGTATTCCACTTGGCTCCCGCTCTGGTCCCGGTGCAGCTCGGCGACCTGCAGAGTGCGCTCGCCGACATCAATGCCGGTGACCTCTGCGCCCCGGGTCTCCAGGGCTTCGCACAGGAGGCCGCCGCCGCAGCCGATGTCCAGCACCCGGCGATTGGCGACTGGCGAGCGCTCGTCTATGTAATTAGCTCTTAGAGGATTCATCTGGTGCAGTACCCGGAATTCCCCCTCGGGGTCCCACCAGCGCTCCGCCAGGCTTTCAAATTTCTCTATTTCACTGCTGTCGCTGCCAGTATTCACTGTACTGCTCCCCTGCTATCGTGCTGTCGCTGCTCGCACCGCGCCATCAGCATGTCGGGGTCCGTCTGTGTGAGACGGCCGGCCTCCAGCAGAGGGCGTCCCGCCACCCATACATGGCTGACCTGCTCCGGCGAGGCGGCATACACCAGCTGTGCCAGCGGCTCGTATACCGGCCAGGTGCCGGGCCGGCCGAGGTCCACTGCCACCATATCCGCCTGTCTGCCGGGCTCTAGGCAGCCGATCTCATCTCCGAGGCCCAGCGCTTTCGCGCCGCCCAAGGTGGCCATCTCTAGGATTCGGTGTGGGGAGAGAGGGCTCTTCGGGCCGGCGGTGAGTGCCGCTGCACGCATCTCTCCCAGAATTTCCGGGGCGTTCTGACTTTGCAGACCATCGGATCCGAGGGCGACATTGATGCCCTGCTCCAACAGCCGGGGCAGAGGCCAGGAGGGCTGCCCCCGCTCTTCGTCCGAGCGCGGGCAGCAGATCACATGGCAGCCGCTTTCCGCTAGCAGGTATAGCTCTTTGTCCGTCATCTCCGGCAGGTGCACACATTGCAGGAGGGGTGAATTTAAATCCAGCCGGTGCAGCTCCTGCAGGAAAGCCGCTGCCCCCTCTCTTTTCATGACCGCCTGCACAGGCTCGTTCAGCTCGGCATTGATTACCCCGATACGCTGCAGAAGATTCCGGGACAGACTCTCAGGAGCGGGCAGGCCAAAACCGAAATGCAGCAGTGGGTTATCCAGCTGCTCGTCCCGCAGCTGAAGCCCCTTCTGCAGACAGTCCTCCCCGTTTTGCGCCCAAGGAGTTTGCTCCTCGGTGAGGGGTAAAAAAATTCGCGCCCGCAATCCGGCCTGTTTGGCAGAGCGTGCTGTGGCCTCGGGGAAAGGACCCATATCTCCGCAGCAGGTGCTCCCTGCCCGCAGCATGGCCGCCATGGCGAGAGCAGCGGCATCTTCTGCGAAGTCGGACTCCAGCCATGGAGCAGCCCCGGGAGCGGTGCGCAGCGGCGGCTCTTGCCTGCTAACGGCGCGCGCTAAGTGCAGGGTGGCGTGACTGTGTGTATCCACCAGGCCCGGTATCAGCAGGTGGCGCGACAGCTCCGTCAGCACTGCCTCCGGGTGGCGCTGCCGGGCTTCTGCTGCCGGCAGGATCTCCAGAATTTTTTCGCCGGCAATGGCTAGGCAGTGCTCTTCCAGCACCGCGTCCCCAGGGGTTACCGGGACAATCCATCGAGGGTGGAGGATTTGATCTGCAGCAGGAGGAGCGGGCACTCGGCACTTCGGTTGAAGGCTAATTGCGCCCAGTCTATCACCGATAGCAGAGCAGGGCTCTCTCCAGGGATGGCTTCTGTGGGCTAGGAGGGCAGCATGTGTCTTTTGCCAAGACTCCCATTGCCAGTCATTTTGTCGTAAAATATGTGTCCCTTTAAATTGCACTGCCTGCAGGGCAGACTCGAAACTAAAGATGGTTGTTATCCGATTGGCCCGCGCCGGTGCCAAGAAAGCTCCTTTTTATCGCCTTACTGTGGCGGATAGCCGCCGTGCCAGGGGCGGGCGCTTCATTGAGCGGGTGGGGTTTTTTAACCCGGTGGCCCGGGGGCAGCAGCAGCGCCTTGAAGTGGATATTGAGCGCGTGGAATACTGGATGGGCCAAGGCGCTCATCTTTCCGAGCGTGTATCCAGTCTTTTCAAGGAAGCGAAAATGAGCGGGGAGGAGCGGGGGAAACTGGAGGCGTATCGCAAGGAGCGTCATATTCGCAGAAAGGCTCAGGCCCTCGCCGCCGAATCATCCCAGGAAGAAAAAACAGGAAAAGCGGAAGCAGCAGCAGAGCCTGCTGCCGACTCTGAAGAAACTGGAGCAGAAAAAGTGCAGAAGAGCACTGCCAGCGCCGAAGGAGCTGGAGCAGAAAAGGCAGAGAAGAGCACTGCCAGCGCCGAAGGAGCTGGAGCAGAAAAAGTGCAGAAGAGCACTGCCAGCGCCGAAGGAGCTGGAGCAGAAAAAGTGCAGAAGAGCACTGCCAGTGCCGAAGAAACTGGAGCAGAAAAAGCGCAGAAGAGCACTGCCAGCGCCGAAGAAACTGGAGCAGAAAAAGTGCAGAAGAGCACTGCCAGCGCCGAAGGAACTGGAGCAGAAAAAGTGCAGAAGAGCACTGCCAGCGCCGAAGGAGCTGGAGCAGAAAAAGTGCAGAAGAGCGCTGCCAGCGCCGAAGGAGCTGGAGCAGGAAAAGTGCAGAAGAGCACTGCCAGCGCCGAAGGAGCTGGTGCAGAAAAGGCAGAGAAGAGTGCTGCCAGCGCCGAAGGAGCTGATGCAGAAAAGGCAGAGAAGAGCGCCGCCGGTTCTGAAGACACCGAGGCAAAAAAAGAGGAGAAGGCAACCGCCGCCGCATCACAGGAATCTTCCTCTGTTGACAGCGAGAGCACAGAGCAGCAGGGAGAAGACAAAAAGAGTTCTTCTTCCTAGCAGGCGGTTCCTGCTGCTCAGCACTGGGGCACAAGCCGGGCATGAACACCGAAACCGAAGCGCAAAAGCGGGTGCCGCTGGGCCGTTTCACCGGCGTATTCGGTATTCGGGGCTGGCTCAAGGTCTGGTCTTGGACAGATCCGCCTGAGAATTTTCTGAACTACGAAGAGTTTCTTTATCGCGGGCACGGCGATGGGTGGCAGTCCCTGCGCATAGACCAGGGCCGTCGCCGGGGGCAAGGGCTGGTGGTGCACGTGAAGGGCTGTGATGATCGGGACGAAGCAGAGAAATACTTAGGCACCGATGTGGCGGTGCCCGAGGAGCAGCTGCCAGCACTGCTGGAGGACGAGTTCTACTGGCACCAGCTGACGGGCTTGGAAGTCTGGAACCAAGCCGGTGGCAAACCTCTGCTGCTCGGCCGGGTGGATCACATGGCGGAGACCGGCGCCAACGATGTCCTGGTGGTGGCACCCTCTGCCGACAGCTGCGATGAGCACCGGCGTCTTATTCCATGGCTCTTCGGAGATACGGTGCTCAAAGTAGAGCGGGCAGAGGGCCGAATACAGGTTGACTGGAATTTGGAGTCCTGAGGAGTCGGGCGATGAATTTTGGCGTACTCACCCTATTCCCGGAGATGTTTCGGGCACTGACGGAGTACGGTGTCGTCAGCCGGGCCCTGAAGCAGAAGCATATGGTCCTCTCCTGCTGGAATCCCCGTGATTTTACCCGGGACCGGCATCGCACAGTGGATGCCCGGCCCTACGGCGGCGGCCCTGGCATGGTGATGATGGCGCCCCCGCTGGCGGATGCCCTGGCCGCTGCCCGGGCAGAGCTAGGCGACAATATCCGTGTCCTCCATCTCTCCCCTCAGGGGCGGCGACTGACGCAGACAGACGTGGTTTCCCTCTCAAAGGCCCGAGGGCTTATACTTATAGCGGGACGCTACGAGGGGGTGGATCGGCGGCTGGTGGAAACAGAGACCGACGAGGAGATATCCATCGGGGATTTTGTTCTGAGCGGCGGCGAGCTGGCGGCTATGGCACTGATAGATGCAGTTGCCCGGCTGCTGCCCGGCGTGCTTGGCAACGAGGAATCTGCAGCGCAGGATTCTTTTTCCGCGGGACTTCTGGACTGGCCCCACTACACTCGCCCCCGGGTGTACAAGGGGCAGAAGGTGCCGGAAGTCCTGTTGAGCGGTGATCATCGGGCAATCCATCGCTGGCGCTGTAAGCAGGCCTTGGGGCGCACTTGGGAGCGTCGGCCGGATCTCTTGAAGAGTCTGCATCTAGACCCTGAGGAGCACCGGCTGCTGCAGGAATACATGGACGAATCCAGCACCGCTTCCGTCCCTGTGAATAGAGAGCATATTGCGAGAGGAGAACTGTTATGAGCGGAAAAAATATTATTGAAGAATTAGAGCGGGAAAGCTTGCAGGAGCGGACCGAGTTCCGCCCCGGTGACACCCTCTTGGTTAATGTGCGAGTCCGGGAGGGCGGCCGCAAGCGCCTGCAGTCTTTTGAGGGGGTGGTGATTGCCATTCGCAATCGCGGCCTCAATTCTTCTTTCACCCTGCGCAAAATCTCCCAGGGCATAGGCGTGGAGCGCAGCTTTCAGACCCACAGTCCCCTGATTGACAGCATTGAAGTGCGGCGCAGAGGTCGCGTCCGCCAGGCGAAGATCTACTACCTGCGCGGCCGCAGCGGCCGCTCTGCCCGCATCCGAGAGCGTCTGGACTGAGACCCGTGTTGCCGGACGATTGTGCCGGATGATCTCGCACCGCTCCCCTGACCCGGCCCCCGGGTCCGTGGTAAAGGAAATTCCCGCGGTGGAAAATTTTCTCAGCTGCCTGTGGCGAGAGCGCGGTCTCAGCGACAGCACCCTCGCCGCCTACCGCCAGGACCTGCTCGCTTTTGCCGGTTTCTTAAAAGAGCGCACTCTGTCCTTAGAGCAGGCGGATCGCAGCAGCGTGATGGACTATCTGGGCCGGCGGCAGGCCGGCGGGATGTCTCCCCGCTCGGCGGCCCGGGCACTGTCCTCTCTTCGCAATTTTTACCGTTATCTCCTGCGGGAGAAGCAGATCCCGGAGGACCCGACGCTGCAAATCGTCGGCCCCCGGCACGGGCGCAGTCTGCCGAAAACCCTGAGGGAGGATGAAGTGGAAGCGCTGTTAGCGACTCCGGACTGCCGCAATCCTCGGGGTCTTAGGGATCGCGCTATGCTGGAAATCCTCTACGGCTGCGGTCTCCGTGTCAGCGAGCTGGTGGGTCTCTCCCTATCCCAGGTGAGCCGGAGCCAGGGGGTGGTGCGCATTATCGGCAAGGGCGGGCGTGAGCGGCTGGTGCCGATGGGGGAGGAGTCCTTGGACTGGCTGCAGCGCTACTTGGACGAAGCCCGGCCTGCACTGCTTAAGGGGCGGCTGACGGAGGCTCTGTTTCCCGGGCGCGGCGGCGCGCACCTCACCCGGCAGGCATTCTGGTATCGCCTCTGCCGCTACGCCCAGAAGGCGGGTATCCAGAAGCCCCTGTCGCCCCATGTGCTGCGTCACGCCTTTGCCACGCATTTGGTCAATCACGGTGCAGATCTGCGGGTGGTGCAGCTGCTGCTGGGGCACAGCAGCCTTTCCACTACACAGATTTACACCCATGTCGCCCGGCAGCGGCTGCAGCGGCTGCACGAGCAGCACCATCCCAGGGGATAGGGGTGCGGGGCGTGGTTTACACTTATCCTTCGCCGCTGCCGCCAGTTGGCGGCCTTTTGCAGGAGAAAAAAGCATGCATGGCAATTACTTGAGATATGTCCTGGCCGCAGTTCTGCTGGTCTTGGGAAGCACGGCAGCGGCAGATCCTGCCAGTGTCGCCGCTGTAAAAAAGAGTCTGAAAGCCGCGATGCCGGGGCTGGAGTTCCGTGTGCTCGGCCCCGGCGCTCTGCCAGGCTTGTACGAGGTGCTCACTGCGGACGGCACTGTCCTGCATGTGACGAAGAACGCTCGCCGGATGATCGTGGGGGATCTGTATGAACTGTCTGCCGGCAGCATTCGCAACCTGTCCGAAGAGCGGCGTGCTGTCATGCGCCAGGAGCAGCTGGCCTCTATTCTCCCCGGGGAGGTCATTCGCTTCGCACCGAAAAAGACGGCGTCCCGTGCCTCTGTATGGGTATTTACCGATGTGGACTGCGGCTACTGCCGGCGTTTTCACCAGGAGATAGAGGAGATCAATCGGCTTGGCATCACGGTGAACTACCTGGCCTTTCCCCGTGCAGGAACCGATCTCAGCAATCCCGCCATGCAGAGAATGGTTACCGCCTGGTGTGCCGAGGATCCCGCCGCCGCCCTGACAAAACTGAAAAGCGGGCAGCAGGTCCCGATCAAAACGTGTGCCAATAACCCGGTGACGGCTCATTACCAGCTCGGCCTGAAGATGGGAGTGACCGGCACCCCCTCCATGGTGACCGAGAGCGGCCATATGCTCCCCGGCTACCGACCGCCGGCTGAGCTGGTCCGGGCCCTGGGCCTATAAGCTGAGTTTTTGCTGTCAGTGCCCCCGCATCCGTGGATTCTGATCCCTCCGAGCCCGTGAAGATCGGCCTCTGCGGGCTGGGCACAGTGGGCGGGGCCCTCTTTCGGCGTCTGACGGGAGAGGGCGGCGGCATCGGTCCCGCCGACCTTTCTCTGTGCCTGCAGCATATCGGCAGCCGCAGGGAGCGGCCGGATCTGGATCTCTCCCCTTTTCGGGTCAGCCGTGATGTCATGGCGGTGGCTGAAGATCCCGAGGTGCAGGTGCTGGTGGAGCTTATCGGGGGCTGCGATACGGCGCGGGAGCTGGTGCTGGCTGCCCTCCGCTCCGGCAAGCATGTTGTCACCGCCAACAAGGCGCTGTTGGCCGAGCACGGCACGGAAATTTTTAAAACGGCCGCCGAGGCGCAGGTAACCGTCTCCTTTGAGGCGGCGGTGGCCGGCGGCATTCCCATTATCAAGGGGCTGCAAAGCCTCCTCGCTGCCAACCGCATTCGGCGCATAGTTGGCATTGTCAATGGCACCAGCAACTATGTCTTGAGCAGCATGGACGAGGGGCGCGGTTTTAAAGAAATCTTGGCAGAGGCCCAGCAGCAGGGCTATGCCGAGGCGGACCCAGCCCTGGACTTGGACGGCACCGATGCCGCCCACAAGCTGCTCATCCTGGCGGCCATCGCCTGGGGTCTGCCCCTTCATTTTCGGCAGGCCGCCATCTGCAAAGAAGGGGTGGAGCAGGTGGAGGCCCGGGACATCGCCTATGCCGCCCAGCTGGGTTATCGCATTCGGCCGCTGGCGATTGCCGATTTTTCCAAGACCGGCATTCTGCTGCGGGTGCATCCAGCCCTGGTGCGGGAAGAGCATGTCTTGGCCGGGGTGCGGGGCCCCATGAACGGAATTATCCTGCAGGGAGATCTAGTGGGGGATATCGTGTTCTGCGGACCCGGGGCCGGGGGGGATGCGACCGCCTCCGCTGTGCTCGCCGATTTGGCCGATTTGGCGGCGGGCACTGCCCCTGTCTTTGCCCTGGGAAATGCCGCAGGGGCGGTTCTCGCCTCGGCGGATAAGATTTGCTGTCCCCGCTACCTGCGCCTGGCGGCGGCGGACCGGCCCGGCGTGCTCTCTGCACTCACCGGCGTTCTGAGCAGAGCGGGAATCGGCTTGGCGGAGGTGATACAGCGCCCGGATGCCGAGCGGGATGACTGGGTGCCCCTGGTGCTGCTCACCAGTCCGGTATCAGAGGCCGTGCTTCAGGAGGTGCTGAAGGAGCTGTCCCGTCGGGAGGATGTGCGCGGGGAGGTGGTGCACCTGCGGGTAGAGGATTTCGGCGGCACGGCAAACTGATGCGCTATATCAGCACCCGGGGCGCGCTGCCGCCCAGGGATTTTGAGCAGGTTCTCTTAGAGGGCATGGCCCCGGACGGAGGGCTTTATCTGCCGGAGGAGCTGCCGCACTTTTCACCGGCACAGATCGCCGCCTGGCGCGACTTGTCCTACCCGGAGCTGGCCTTTGAAATACTTCAGCATTTCACAGGCGATGCGATTGCGCGAGAAGATCTGCAGGGGGTGACCGAGGCAGCTTGGCAGGATTTTGATGACCCGGAGGTTGCTCTCCTCCGCCCCCTGGAGGAGGGGGAGTGGCTCCTTGAGCTGTTTCACGGCCCGACCCTGTCTTTCAAGGATTATGCCCTGCAGCTTCTGGGCCGCCTGCTGGGAAGCGCCCTGTCCCGGCGTGGCGAGCGGGCCGTCGTTCTCGGCGCCACCTCCGGCGATACCGGCTCCGCCGCCATCGCCGGCTGCCGACACTCCGCCGATGTCCGGGTCGTCATTCTCCATCCCCAGGGGCGTATCTCCGAGGTGCAGCGGCGGCAGATGACCGCTGCCGAGGGGGAGGGGATCTATAACATCGCCCTTGACGGCAGCTTTGACGACTGCCAGGCCATTGTGAAGGCGTGTTTTGCCGAGCCTTCTTTTCTGCCGCCGGGCTGGCGGCTGGCGGCGGTCAATTCCATTAACTGGGCGCGGATCATGGCGCAGACGATTTACTATTTTTCCTCTTGGCTGCGCCTTGGCCTGCCGCCCCAGGGGGTGCTGTACGCGGTGCCCACCGGCAACTTTGGCAATGCGTATGCGGGCTACTTAGCGCGCAGTATCGGCCTGCCCATCGCGCGCCTGGTGGTGGCCACCAACCGCAACGATATTCTGCACCGCTTTTTTCATGAAAATGCCTATCTCAGGCGTCCTGTAGAGAAGACCCTCTCCCCCAGCATGGATATTACCGTCGCCAGCAACTTTGAGCGGCTGCTGTTTGATCTCTGCGGGCGGGACGGGACAGAGACCGCTGCCCTCATGGAGAGCTTCCAGAAGCAGGGCAGCATCTCGGTGTCCGATGAAGCCCTGGCTCGGGCCCGGGAGATCTTCATCAGCACTTCGGTGGATGACGAGGAGACCTGTCGCACCATTGAGGAGCTTCACCGCTCGGTCGGCTGCCTGCTAGACCCCCATGCGGCGGTCGCTCTCACCGCCGGTCGCCGCTGTCGGCAGCAGCTCCCCGGAGGGCGGGAGATTCCATTGGTCAGCTTAGCCACCGCTCATCCCGCCAAGTTTCCCGACGCCATTCGGCGCGCTGTCGGAGAGAGTCCGACAGAGCCCCCGGCCATCGCCGAACTGTACAAGCGGGAGGAGCGCTGCACCAGGCTGCCGGCGCAGGGGGCCGCCGTCCGGGATTTTATCGCCTCCGCTTTGGCCGGCGCGTAGGCCGACCCATCCCCGGCAATGCGGCTTGCTCCAGCTCCTGTCATTCGCCGGCGCAGCGTTGAGGATGCCGGGCCAGTCGGAGACCTGCCCGCACTGCTCAGTCGGATTTATCGCAGCCGGGGTGCCGCTGATGCCCGGGAGCAGCAGCTGGACCTATCCCTCCTGCCGCCCCCTGCTCTCAAGGATCTGCCCCGGGCGGTGGAGATCCTCGCCGACAATCTGACCGGTGGGCGACACCTGCTTCTGGTGGGGGACTACGATGCCGATGGCGCCACCGGCTGCGCCCTCGGCATGCTGGCCCTGCAGGCGATGGGTTTTGAGCGGGGGCAGGTGGGCTTCCTGGTGCCGGACCGGTTTCGGGACGGCTATGGACTGCGCCCGGAGCTGGTGCAGAGGGCCGCCCGCAGGAAGCCGCCCCCGGATCTCCTGGTCACGGTGGACAACGGCATCAACGCCTTGGAAGGGGTGTCTGCTGCCCGGGATCTCGGCATGGCAGTGATTATCACGGACCACCATCTGCCCGGCGAGGAGCTGCCCCCGGCCTCGGCAATTGTCAATCCCCTGCAGCCGGGCTGTCCTTCCCCGGCCAAGCACTTAGCCGGTGTAGGGGTGCTCTTTTATCTGCTCGTCGCCCTGTGCAGCCATCTGCGGGAGCAGGGCTGGTTTGCCGAGGAGGGGCGGAAAGAGCCCCGCATGGCCGATTACCTGGACCTGGTGGCCTTGGGGACCATCGCCGATCTGGTTCCCTTAGACCACTGCAACCGGATCCTGGTGCACCAGGGGCTCCGCCGCATTCGCGCCGGTCGTGCCCGGCCTGGGATTATTGCGCTTTTGCAGGCGGCGGGACAGGATCCGAAGCAGGCTACCTCGGTAGATCTGGCTTTTCGCGTAGCTCCCCGCATCAACGCCGCCGGACGCTTAGATGACATCACCATGGGCATCGCCTGTCTGTGTGCCGGCGAGCCGGGTCCGGCCCGGGATTTCGTGCAGGCGCTAGAGGCGATTAATCGGGAGCGCCGCCTCATCGGCAGCGAGATGCTTGAAGACGCGGAGGCCAAGCTGGCAGAAACAGAGAAGGATATGCCGATGGGCTTGTGTCTGTACGGGGACAAATGGCACCAGGGGGTGGCAGGCATACTCGCCGCCCGGCTGCGGGAGCGGTGGGGGCGTCCCACCCTGATCTGCACCGCTGCCGGGGACGGGGAGATCAGGGGCTCCGGGCGCTCAGTGCCCGGGCTGAACCTGCGCGATGTGCTGGCCCGGATAGACGTGCGCTGCCCCGGCCTGCTGACCCGCTTTGGCGGCCATGCGATGGCGGCGGGGTTCTCTTCCCCTGCCGGGCGCTTTGAGGAGCTGTCCGAAGCCTTTGATGAAGAGGTGCGCTGCCTGCTCAAGCCGGAGGACTTAAAGACCGTGGTGTGGAGCGACGGCGAGCTCGCACCGAAGGACTTCTGTGTGGATACAGCCCGTATGCTTAGGGAGGCAGCCCCCTGGGGGCAGGGCTTTCCCGAGCCCATGTTTGACGGCGAGTTTCAGGTTCTGGAGCAGCGGGAAATGGGCCGGGGGCACCTGCGGTTTCGCCTGCAGCCCGAGGGCGGCCCGGAACTGGAGGCGGTGTGGTTTAACCCCGAGACCGATGCCTGGGAGGAGCAGGAGCCGAAGCGCCTGAAAGCGGCCTACCGTCTGGAGCTGTCCTTTTGGCAGGGGCGAGAGCGCCTGCGCCTGATGCTTTCCTGTGCAGAGCCGGCCTGAGCCTGTGCCGAGCGGCGTTTCCCGTCCCTTGGCCCGGGCAGGACGGCCCTGTCGCTAGCGGTTTGAAAGCAGTTTTTCCACCTCTTCAATCTCCGCGTATTCGGCGGTGGCAGGCACCAGGTAGATCTCGTCGCAGTCCAGCTGCAGATCCGGCCTGAGCCTGTGCCGAGCAGCGTTTCCCGTCCCTTGGCCTGGGCAGGACGGCCCTGTCGCTAGCGGTTTGCCAGCAGTTTTTCCACCTCTTCAATCTCCGCGTATTCGGCGGTGGCAGGCACCAGGTAGATCTCGTCGCAGTCCAGCTCCTCCAAGGACTTAATGCCCTGCAGCACCGCTTCGGGCGTGTGGCGGGTCATGCCGGCGGCCACTTGGCGGGCCGCCTTTTCACCGATGGACATCTCCATGTAATCGGCGACATAGTGGTGCAGTTTTTTCTTTGCATCCGGGGCCAGCGAGAACCAGAAGCCGCCGACCCGAAAGGGTCGCTCCTGCCGCCCCGCCGCCTGCCACGCATCGTCGGCCATCTGCAGCATGGTCTGGATCTCCTCCTTTTTGCCGTCTAGGGAGAAAGCGTACAGGCCGTCCGCCCATTCGGCGCCCCGTCGCATGCTTTTCGGTCCCATGGCGCCGATGAGAATTGGCGGGCCGCCCTCCTGCACTGGCGGCGGTCCTATTTCCGGCAGCCCCGGGACCGGGGATTCCCCCTTCCAGATGCGGCGCATCAGCGCCACCTGCTCGTCCATCCGCTGATGGCGGCGGGCGAAGGAGGCATTCACCGCCCGGTAGTCCTTCTCTCGTCCGCCCACCCCCACGGTCAGGGTGATGCGTCCTTCCGACAGCATATCCATAGTGGCGATTTCCTTTGCCGCCCATGCCGCATCGTGCATCGGCAGCACGTACAGTGTGGGCACCAGGCGTATGCGCTCGGTAACCGCGGCGGCGGCGGCCATCAGCGAGCGCATCTCGTAGGAATGGCCGCAGATCCGCTCGCCGCAGGAAACGCTGGAAAAGGGGCCTTCGTCCAAGCGCCGGCACCAGCCGAGAAAATGCTTCCGGTCGTAGCGATAGCCGGGCACATGGTAGGGCATGCACATACCGATCTTGTTCATAGGCAGATTGTTTTTCAAAAGGGATTGATATTGTATAGTCGGCGAAGGCGGCGCTTTGCCTGGGCGCACATGGGCGCACATGTACAATTGCCCCTGTCATGATCGAGAGCAACCTTCTGCGCCAGTCTGCCGCTGACCTCAGCCAGCGCCTTGAAGCGCTTAGGGGGTATCTTTGACTGTGCTGCCAAGCGCGAGCGACTGGATGCTTTGAATGAGGAGCTGGGCAAGCCGGAGCTGTGGTCGGATGCCGAGCGCTCCAGGGACTTGGGCCGTGAGCGCGCCTCCCTTGAATCAGTTCTCAGCACCGTGGACCGGCTGAGCCGCGAGATCTCGGATGCCGGGGAGTTCCTGGAACTGGCCGAGGAGGCGGAGGACACCGATGCCTTGGAGGGGATTGAAGCGGACCTCACGACATTGCGGGAGGACTTGGAAGCCCTGGAGTTCCGGCGCATGTTTCGCCGAAAAGAGGATTCCGCCGGCGCTTTTTTGGATATCAACGCCGGCTCCGGCGGCACCGAGGCCCAGGACTGGGCCGAGATGCTGCTGCGCATGTACCTGCGCTGGTGCGAGCGGCGCGGCTTTGACACCGAGATGCTGGAAGCATCCGCCGGGGAAGTGGCGGGGGTCAAGAGCGCCAGCGTGCGGGTTATCGGCGAATACGCCTATGGCTGGCTGCGCACCGAGACAGGTGTGCACCGGCTGGTGCGCAAATCCCCTTTTGATTCCGGCCATCGCCGCCACACCTCCTTTGCCGCAGTGTTTATCTCGCCAGAGTTAGAGGACAACATAGAGATTGAAATCAATCCCGGGGATCTTCGGGTGGATACCTACCGCGCCAGCGGTGCCGGCGGCCAGCATGTGAACAAGACCGATTCCGCGGTGCGCGTAACCCACCTCCCCAGCGGTCTGGTAGTGCAGTGTCAGAACCAGCGCTCCCAGCATCAGAATCGGGACAATGCTATGCGCCAGCTGCGTGCCCGCCTGTACGAGCTGGAGCTGCGTGCACGGGATGCCGAGCGGGCCGCTCTGGAGAAGAGCAAGTCGGACATCGGCTGGGGCAGCCAGATCCGCTCCTATGTGCTGGATGACTCCCGGATCAAGGATTTGCGCACCCGGGTGGAGACCGGCAACTGCCAGGCGGTGCTGGACGGGGACATTGACCGCTTCATAGAGGCCAGCCTTAAAGAGGGGCTGTGAGATGGGCGCGGAAAAAAATCTTGGCGGCGGTCGCGCCATCCTCCAAGAGCGGCGAAAGAAGCTGGAACAGCTGCGCCAGGGCGGTATTCCTGCCTTCCCGAATGATTTTCGCCCGGAGCGC
The DNA here is from genome assembly GCA_965205525.1 of Gammaproteobacteria bacterium. Taxonomy (GTDB): domain Bacteria; phylum Pseudomonadota; class Gammaproteobacteria; order JABABF01; family JABABF01. Next base: position 1,466,479 of record OZ242171.1, on the reverse strand, counting down.
AGGATTGCCGAAGTGCTCCGTGACTTCGCAGACCATAAACGGGATGATCTAGAGGGCCAGGAGGGGAATGAATACAGCGTCTCGGTCGCTGGCCGCATTACCGCTCGCCGGGGCAACTTCCTGGTGCTGCACAGCGACGGGGCGGATTTGCAGGCCTACTTGGAGCGGGGCGTTCTGACACCGGAGATCGAAGCGCAGGTGGACGGCTGGGATTTGGGAGATATCGTCGGCATCCGGGGGGTAATGCGGCGTTCCCGGAAGGGCGATCTGTACCTTGCGATCCGCTCGGAGCTCCAGCCGCCGGTGCTGCTGGTCAAGGGGCTGCGCCCCCTGCCGGAAAAATATCACGGCCTGCAGGACGAAGAGCTTCGCTACCGGCAGCGTTATCTGGACTGGCTCACGAGTGGGACTGCGCGAGGGGTGGCGCGGCTGCGCGGAGCGGTGCTGGGAGCGCTTCGCAGCACACTGCTCGCCAGGGGTTTCACCGAGGTGGAGACCCCGATGCTGCATTCCATTCCCGGCGGTGCGGCGGCACTGCCCTTTCGCACCCGCCACAATGCTCTGAATCTGGATATGTATCTGCGCATCGCACCGGAGCTGTATCTGAAGCGGTTCTTGGTGGGGGGCTTTGAGCGGGTCTTTGAACTGGGCCGCTGCTTTCGCAACGAGGGGGTCTCCAGCCGTCACAACCCAGAGTTCACTATGCTGGAGTTTTATCAGGCCTATGCCGGCTACAAGGACTTTATGGAACTGATAGAAAACATGCTGGGCGATATTGCAGAAAAACTGCCGGAGGAGACAGGCACCCTCCGCTGCGACTGGAAGTACAGCGAGAAGGAAGACGCCCCAGGTGGGAAAGAGACGAAGACACTGGATTTTAGCGTCCCCTTTGCCCGCGTAGATATGGCCACCGCCCTGGAGGAGCACAATCCCTCCTTGGCGGGGCGATTAACGGACGAAGCCCTGCTGCGCCAAGTTGCCAAGGAGCAGGGCATCCGGGCTGAAGAGAGCGATACCGTTCCCCGCCTGCAGCTTAAGATTTTTGAAAAAACCGTGGAGCCGAATCTCTTTCAGCCCACTTTCATACAGCACTATCCCACTTCGGTCTCGCCCCTGGCCCGGGCCAGAGACGACGACCCTGACACCGCCGAGCGCTTTGAGCTGTTCATCGGCGGCCTTGAGGTGGCCAACGGCTTTTCCGAGTTGAACGACCCAGAGGAGCAGCTGCGACGTTTTCAAGCCCAGGCGAAGGAGCGGGCGGGGGGGGATGAAGAGGCCATGCGCCAGGACCAGGATTTCATTGAGGCGCTGGAGCACGGCATGCCGCCGGCGGCCGGTGCGGGAATCGGCATAGACCGCCTGGTGATGCTCCTGTCCGGTGCGCCCTCCATCCGGGAGGTCATCGCCTTCCCCCTGCTGCGCTCGGAGCGAGACTGAAATCCCCCTGCCGACAGAGAGCTACTCCTTCTCAGGGATGCACTCCTCCACTCGGCACAGCAGGCTGCCGCTGCCGAGCTGGGCCTTTACCCGGCTGCCCTTTTCCACTGCGGCGGCGCTGTGCACTATCCGCTTCAATTCGTCCGTCACCACCGCGTAGCCCCGGCGCAGGATCGCCAGAGGGCTCACCAGGTCCAGCTGGGCAGCGGCACTGCGAAACCGCAACTTTTTTTCCTGCAGGCTGTGCTGCGCTATGCCCAACAGTGTTCGGCAGGCATTCTCCGGCTGCTGCCTCAGCTGAAACAGATGACGCCGCTGTCCCCGCACCAGCTGCAGCTGCAGCTCGTCTGTGCGCTGCCCCATCTGCTGCAGGCGCTCTTTCGGGTGGCGCAGGCGTTTTCTGAGCCACTCCGCGCGCTCCCGCTCCCCCCGGAGGAGCTTCGCAACCCGCTCTTTCAGCAGCTCGGCTCTCCCCGCCAGATCTTCTAGCAGCAGCTCCCGCTCCGGGCTCAGCTGCTCTGCGGCTGCCGAGGGGGTGGGGGCGCGCAGGTCCGCCGCCATGTCTGCCAGGCTGAAGTCAATCTCGTGGCCGACGGCGCATACCAGCGGCAGGGGACTGGCGGCCACCGCCCGCACCACCTGCTCGTCGTTGAAAGCCTGCAGATCTTCCAGGGAGCCTCCGCCCCGGGTCAGCAGGATGACATCCAGAGGGGGTGTGAGGCAGGGGGCGGCGCGTCCGGCCAGTTCCAGGGCAGCCAGGATACCCGGCACCGCCTCCCGTCCCTGCACCGGGGTTGGCACCAGGGTCACCGCAGTGGCGGGGCAGCGGCGCTTCAGCACACTCAGCACATCCTGGATGGCAGCTCCTTCCGGGGAGGTGATCAGGGCGATGTGCCGAGGCCACTCCGGCACCGGCCGTTTTCGCGAGGGAGCAAACAGTCCCTCGGCGGCGAGGGATTGTTTCAGTGTCTCAAAGGCGCGCTGTAAATCGCCGAGGCCGGCACTTTCCATGTGGGAGGCGATCATCTGAAACCGGCCCCGGGGCTCGTACAGGCTGAGACGACCGGACAGCAGCACCCGGTCGCCCTGCTCCGGCTCGGCCTGCAGGAGGCGGTTGTCGCCCCGGAACATGGCGCAGCTGAGCTGGGCCTCTTTATCCTTCAGAGAAAAGTACCAGTGTCCAGAGGCGGCAGAGAAAAACTCGGATATTTCACCCTCCACCCAGACCAGGCCAAAGTGCTCCTCCAGGAGATGATGGGTCAGACGATTGACCTGGCTGACGCTCAGAATGTCTCGGTCGGAAGATTCTTTGGGGGATTGCTTTGTGTACATATCTTGCTGGGCGGTGCGGCGAGTCTGCTGCTGCCTCCTCCTCAGCGCCCTCCGCCGACCGGAAGTGCCGCTGAAGCTGCATCCCGGGAAGCCCAAGTCCCTCGGCGACGGGATAGCCGGGGCGGGTGCGCCGGGAGCTGGCGCGGGCGGGAAGGCCCGCGCATGTTAAAAAACCGCCGCCGCCGAAGAGCACCTGCTTTTAGTCGGCGCATCGTCCGACAGAGCACGGAGAATACATGCAAGCAGTGTAGTATATGCGCTCATGCCGCTTCCCTTTCATATTGGGGATGCCTCCTGTTTTTAGAGGGTCATAATCATGCCTGAAGTCGGTTTCTGGAATCTAGCTGCAAAAAAACCTGAGGCCTTGGCCATGGTATCCCCGGATGGGCGCGAATGGAGTCGCGGCGAGTTGCTGGCTGAGAGCAATCGGATCGCCCGCGGTCTGCGGGCGCTGGGCATGAAAAAGGGAGATGTCGTGGCGGCCATGCTGCCCAACTGCGGTGAATTCCTGGCCCTCAACTTGGCGGTGGGGCAGAGCGGCTTCTACCTGGTGCCCATCAACTGGCACCTGGCGGGGCCGGAGGTCGCCTACATCCTGGAGGACAGCGCGGCGAAGGTCTTTCTCTGCCACGAGCAGGTGGCGGAGGTCGCCGCCAGTGCCATTCAGGAAGCGGGCTTTCCCGCTGACGCCGCCTTCTCCCTGGGAACGGTGCCCGGCATCCGTCCCTACAGGGAGATCTTGGAGGGGCAGTCGGATGCCCTGCCAGAGGAACGCACCGCCGGCACGGTCATGAACTACACCTCCGGCACCACCGGGCGGCCGAAGGGTGTAAAACGCCCCCTCACCGGCTTGGATCCGGATACCGCCGGCGATCTGTTCACCTTCACCCTGCGCATCTTCGGCATCACGCCGGAGGGGGGTGGGGTCCACTTGGTCGGCTCACCCCTGTATCACACCGCGGTGCTGGTCTGGGCCAATTCTTCCCTGCAGATGGGGCATACGGTGGTGATCATGGCCAAGTGGGATGCTGCAGAGATGCTGCAGCTGTGTGAGCGTCACCGGGTGACCCACAGCCACATGGTGCCGACACAGTTCCGGCGCCTGCTGATGCTGCCGGAGGAGGAGCGCAACCGCCATGACCTGTCCTCTCTTCGCCATATGATCCACGCCGCCGCCCCCTGTCCTCCGGAGGTGAAGCGGGCAATGCTGGAATGGTGGGGGCCGGTCATCTACGAGTACTACGGCGCTACCGAGGGAGGCGGGACTCTGGTCAGACCCGAGGAGTGGCTGCGCCACCCGGGCACTGTCGGCCGGCCCTGGCCCGAAGCGGAAGTCAAGATCTTAGATGACGATGGGGGCGAAGTGCCTGTCGGAGAGCAGGGCATCGTGTACATGAAGCTGAGCCCCGCCGCCAGTTTTGAGTACAAGGATGATAAGGAAAAAACCCGCAAGAACCGGCGCGGCAATTTTTTCACCGTCGGCGATATCGGCTACCTGAACGAGGAGGGCTACCTGTTTCTCTGTGATCGCAAGATTGACATGATCATCTCCGGCGGTGCAAATATCTATCCCGCAGAGATAGAGAATGTGCTGATCCAGCATCCCCGGGTCGTCGATGTGGCGGTGTTCGGCATTCCCCATGATGACTGGGGGGAGGAGATCAAGGCGGTGGTGCAGCTGGAGGACGGCGGGAGCGGCAGCGCGAGTCTGAGTGAAGAGATCCTGTCCTTCTGCACCGAGCGCCTGGCGAAGATGAAGCTGCCCCGCTCCATAGACTACATGGCGGAGCTGCCTAGAGATCCGAATGGCAAGCTCTACAAGCGTCGCCTGCGCGACCCCTATTGGGAGGGGCGGGAGCGCAGGGTTTAAGGATCGCGAAAATCCGTCCTCTTCTGCCCATGCAGGCGATCAACACCCAAGAGGCAGCGGCTCGCTTTTCTTTCCCGGGCCAGGATCTGCCCTGGCTTCTCCGCCACTGGGCGGGGAAGACCCCGGAGCATCCCTGCCTGGTCTGGGAGCCCCGGGATGGCCGGACCCGCACCTGGAGCTACTCGGAGTTTGCAGCGGAGGTGCGCTGTGTTGCAGCGGGTCTTCTTCACCGCGGGATCAAAAAGCAGGAGCGTGTGCTGATCCACTGCGACAACTGCCCCGAAGCGGTCTTTGCCTGGTATGCCTGCGCCTGGATCGGGGCGGTGGCGGTGACCACCAACACCCGCTCGGCGGAGGGTGAAATCCGCTATTTCGCCGAGCATTCCAAGGCAGTGGGCGCAGTGACCCAGCCCCGCTACGCCGCCGCCGTGCAGCAGAGCGCCGGCAATCTCCGCTGGATTTTGGTGACGGCGGACAACTCCGGAGAGGAGCCCCAGAGAAGCGAGGCGGAGCACGGCTTGGAATCTTTTGCTGTCTTGAGCACTCATGGCGAAGCCTCGGAGCGGGTGCCGGAGCCCATGCTGCCGGTGGGGATTCAATTCACCTCCGGCACCACTGCCAGGCCCAAGGCCGTGATCCACACCCACGCAAACGGCCTTTGGGGCGGCGCTGCGGCCAGTGGCAACCTGCGCATGGGGGGCGACGATGTCTACCTGACTTTTCTGCCCTTCTTTCATGTCAACGCCCAGTCCTGGTGCATCTGGAACACCCTGTGGGCCGGCGGCACAGTGGTGCTGATGCCAAAGTTCTCCGCCTCCCGGTTCTGGGAGCTCTCTCTCAAGTATCGCTGCACCCGGGCCTCCATGATCCCCTTCTGCTTCAAGGCCATCGGCAGCCAGGAGGTGCCGAAGCACCACTATAAAAGCTGGATCACCGGCGTCATCCTGCCGGAGCTGGAGGAGTGGTTTAAAGTCCGCACCTTCGCCTGCTGGGGCATGACCGAGACGGTCACCCATGCCACTCGCAGCGACCTCCATCAATACTCCCCCCGCATGACCATCGGAAAACCGACGCCGGGCTACCAGTTCGCCGTGGTGGACCAGGAGAGCGGCGCATTCTGCGAGGAGGGACAGATCGGCAGCCTATTCGTGCGCGGCATCCGGGGTGTGCAGCTGTTCTTGGAATATGCCGACAACCCCGAGGCAAATGCCAAGAGCTTTGACGAAAACGGCTGGTTTGATACCGGCGACACCATCTCGGTGGGAGAGGACGGCCACCTGTTTTTTGCCGACCGGGACAAGGATGTTCTCAAGGTGGGCGGCGAGAATGTCTCCGCCCAGCAGGTGGAGCAGGTGTGTATGGCCGCCGGCGGCTTGGAGGAGGTGGCGGTGGTGGCAAAGCCGGACGACATGCTAGACGAGGTGCCGGTGCTGTTTGCCATCCGGGCCGCCGATGCCGGACCCGAAGAAGCCCTCGCCGAGAAGGTGCTGGAGCACTGCCGGACCAGCTTGGCAGACTTCAAAGTGCCGAGGGAGGTGCGTTTTCTAGAGGAGTTTCCACGCTCCACCTTGGAGAAGATTGCCAAAAAAAAGCTGCGGGAGATGCTGGAATAGGAAGGGGGAAACTGCCCTCCCAGGCGGCCCGAGAATCCTTGGCCCTGCTGCCGGGCCGGAAATTAAAGAGCGGGACTAGTTTTTCTCTGCACTTTTCATTGAGGCCAGCACCATCTTCCACTGCAGGTCCGGCATCAGACGCCGCATCCAGTCCAGCCACTTGGCACTGAAGCCTGGGCGCAGGATGCCGCTGCCCTTTTCAATGCCCTTTTCAATTTCATCCACGATAAATTCCGGCTTGGCGAAGCGCCCCTGCTCCTTCCCTGCGCGGAGCGGCGCCGGGTTGGAGGAATTCAGGGCCTGGTCTATGAGGGGGGTATCCACCGCCGGCGGCTGCACCAGCAGGATGCGCACCCCGCTGCCTTCGCTCTCCCGCAGCAGCTGCTCGCCGAAAATATTCACCGCCGCCTTGCTCGCAGAATAAGCGCCCATATGCGGGCATAGCACGTGACCGGCGATTGAGCCGAACAGGATGATGTCGCCGCTCCCTCGCTCTGTCATGGCGGGCAGCACCGCCTTGACCATGTACACCGTGCCACAGTAATTGATCTCCATAATGCGGATGATGTCCTGCGCCGGCATTTTCGGCAGCAGCTCTGTCGGCATGATGGCCGCCGCATGGGTCAGCCGCTCCGGGGCGCCGAGCTCGGCAGTTACCTTTGCCACCGTCTCCTCCACCTGCTCTCGGCTGGAGACATCGCAGCGATAGGTGCGGATATTGGCGGATTCCGCCGCCACCTTGGCCATATTCTCTTCGCTCATATCCAGCACCGCTACTTTGGCCCCGCCGGCGGCCAGACGCAGAGAGGAAAGGCGCCCCATACCGCTGGCGCCGCCGGTAACAATTGCTGTTTTGCCGTGAAATGCCATAAAAATCTACCTCGCTGCCCTACGCTCTCGGCTGAACCAAAGTTACACTGAATTAAAATAATGCCAGTATCTCATCGGTGGATTATAGTATGACATTTGCATCGGCACGGGGAAGCAGAGAGTTATGGCAGAAAGAGAAGTAAAGCTCTTCACAGAGGGGCAGGAGCGTTTTGGCAAGGGCTTTATTCGGCTGCTTGCCCGCATGCAGGTGCCGGTATATCGGCTGACCGGCGGTCGTCTGTGGGCGACTTTCAACGGCGGACCGGTGGCGCTGTTCACCATGAAAGGCCGCCGTTCCGGGCGGCGGCGCACCGTGCCGCTGGTATATGCCCGCAACGGCGAGCAGGTGATCATCGCCGCCTCCCTAGGGGGCATGTCCCGCCATCCTGTCTGGTATCACAACATGATGGCGAGTCCGGAGGTGGAGGTTCAGGAGGGCTCGCTCCGCCGCTCCATGCAGGTGCGGCAGGCGAACTCCACGGAAGAGGATGCCCTATGGCCCAAGCTGTACGAGGTTTATCCGGATTTTGCCGAATACCGGGAGCGGGCCGGCATGGCCGGTCGCCACATCCCGCTGCTGGTGCTGGATCCCCGCTGAGTCTGCCTCTTTCCGCTGGCTCTGCGATGCAGAAGCCCGCTCGCACAGCGCTTCTTACCCTGGCCCTGACCCTGCTGGTTGCAGTAGCGGCAGGCCTGGGAGCGCTGTTTGCATTGTCTCTTGAGCGCGCAGGCATTTTTCGCCTGCCCATTCCCCATGCTTCTCTGCCGGCAGAGCCTGTGCCGGCTGCCCTGCCCATTCTGCCGTCGGCAGATCGCTCCTTGCTTCCGCCGCCGAGAGGGGCCGCCGCCTCACCGTCGGCGCTGCTCTTTGGCGACGATGAGAGCAGTACGGTGGAGATTTTCCGCCGCTCCAGCCCGGCGGTGGTCTACATCACCAGCAGTGAGCTGCGCGGCCGCCTGTTCAGCCCCCAGGTATACGAGGTATACGAGGTGCCGAAGGGGGAAGGGGCGGGCTTCCTGTGGGACAGGGAGGGGCACGTGGTCACCAACTACCATGTCGTCCACGGAGCCCACCAGCTGATGGTCTCCCTGCACGACGGCAGCCAGCGGGAGGCGACTCTGGCCGGCACTGCCCCGGAATACGATCTGGCGGTGCTGCGCATCAATCCGGAGGGGATTGAAACCCGCCCGCTGCCTGTGGGGGACTCCGCCGATTTACAGGTGGGGCGCAAGGTGCTCGCCATTGGCAATCCCTTCGGCTTTGACGCTTCTCTCAGCGTCGGGGTAGTGAGTGCTCTGGGTCGGGAGATCGCCGGTCCTGCCGGGCTCAAAATGCGCAACGTAATCCAGACCGATGCGGCGATTAACCCGGGCAATTCCGGGGGCCCCCTCTTGGATTCCAGCGGACGCCTAGTGGGCGTCAATACTGTGCTTTTCAGCCCCAGCGGGGCCAGTGCCGGCATCGGCTTTGCTATTCCGGTCAATACCGTGACCCGGGTTGTGCCCCAGCTGATTGAATACGGGCGTGTGCGCCGGGCCCGCCTCGGCATACAGGTTGCCAGCGACAGCTGGAGCCGCTATGTCGGGGTGCGTCGGGGGGTGGTGGTGATCCAGGTGCTTGAGGGGCTGCCAGCGGCCAGGAGCGGCATGCGGGGTATCAGCAAGGATCGGCGGGGGGTGATCAAAATTGGCGATGTCATCCTGGCGCTGAATGGCCAGCCGGTGGCCAACGAGGACGACCTGTTCCTGCTGCTGGAACAGATTGCCCCCGGCGATGAGGTCCTCCTCCTCTCCCAGCGGGACAAGGAGGAGCGAGAATACCGGATACGGGTGGAATAGCTTCCCTGCCGGCCGCCAAAGACCGATGAGGCTAATCCGCCAGGTCGGCGGTGAGGGCTTCAATCTGCTCCATGACGCTCTTCTTCATGAGCGGAATGGCCTCTAGGGCCTGCAGGTTGTCCTCTAGCTGCTCTAGCCGGGAAGCCCCCAGGATGACGGTGCTTACATCCTGATTCTGCAGGCACCAGGCGATGGCCATGCGGCTCAGGGTGGTGCCGATCTCCGCAGCGATTTTCCCGAGCTCTTGCACGGCCTGAATTTGTCGCTGGCCCTGCTCGCTGGTAAAACGCTCCTTCAGCCACTCGTAGCCCGGCAGGGAGGCCCGGGCGCCCTCGGGGATGCCCTCTGCATACTTGCCGGTGAGCAGCCCCGAGTGCAGGGGGGACCAGGTGGTGGCGCCGAGTCCGTGCTTGCGAAACAGGGAGCTGTATTCCTTTTCCATTCGGCCGCGATGCAACAGGTTGTACTGGGGCTGCTCCATTGTCGGCGGGTGCAGGTGGTGCTTTTCAGCGACCCGAAAGGCTTTGACGAGATCTTCTGCGTTCCACTCGGATGTGCCCCAGTACAGCACTTTGCCTTGGCTTATCAGGTCGTGCATGATGCCCACCGTCTCCTCAACCGGGGTCTCCGGGTCCGACCGATGGCAGAAGAAAAGGTCCAGGTAGTCCACCTGCAGACGCCGCAGCGCCTGGTCGCAGGCATCCCGCAGGTGCTTGCGGTTCAGTCCTCGCTGGGTGGGGAGCGGCCGGTAGCTGCGGCCGAAAAAAGCCTTGCTGGAGACCAGAAAGGAGTCCCGGGGCCAGTCCAATTTTCTGAGGGCGGCCCCCATGACCTTCTCCGCCTCTCCCTGCTCGTAGATCTCCGCGTTGTCAAAGAAGTTGACCCCGGCATCGTAGGCCAGGGAGAGGCAGTCCTGGGCTCCCCGCGAATCCAGCTGTCGGTTGAAGGTCACCCATGACCCGAAGGAGAGGGCGCTGATCTTCAGTCCGGAGCCGCCTAAGCGGCGGTAAGGCATGTCCATCGGTGCTCTCTAGGAGAGGGCGCCTCCGTCCACTCGCACATCCTCGCCGTTGACCCGGGCGGCATCCTCAGAGGCGAGGGTGGCAATGACCGTTGCCACATCCGCCGGATCGCCCCAGCCGGCCATGGATTCGTGACGCCCCAAGAGCGTCGCGTCTGCTCCCTCCGGCAGGGGCTGTTTGGTCATCTCCGTGCGGATTCCCGCCGGGCACACGCAGTTGGCGCGCACCCCCCGCTTGACGTACTCAATCGCAATGCTGCGGGTATAGGCCAGCACTCCCCCCTTGGAGGCGCTGTAGGCGGTGCCGTAGGCGAGGCCGGAGAGCGAGGAGCTGGAGGCGGCATTGACAATGCACCCTTTGCTTTTCTCTAAGTGGGGCAGGGCGGCCTGGCACATTAGGAAGGTGCCGGTCAGGTTTACACCTATGATCTTCTGCCATCTTTCAAGGGGCATCTCGGCGGCGTGGTCAAAGAGCAGAATGCCCGCCAAATGGCATAGCACATCCAGCCCGCCATGCTGTTTCACGCAGTCGGTGACACAGCGCTTGGCATCCGCCGCATCGCTGACATCACAGCGGTCAGCGCGGGCAGTCCCCCCCGCATCGCTAATGATTTTCACCGTGTTTTCCAAGCCTTTTTCATCCACATCGGTGCACCACACGGCAGCCCCTTCCGCCGCCAGCCGCTGAGCGGTCGCGCCGCCGATGCCGCCGCCTGCACCCGTCACCAATGCTGTTTTGCCTTCAAAGCGTTTCATAAAAGTACTCTTCTAATTGCCCAAAGGGCTCGGGCGGTGGATTGTAGCACCAGCCGTAGAAGGGCGGAGGAGTATCCACTATAATAATCGCCAAACTTGCACTCACATTGAGAGTATCGCCATGTTAGACAGCTTTGCCATACGATTTATTGACTTCAGTGCTGCTCTTTTCGTTACGATGATCGGGGTGGCTCTTTTGGTTCTGGCCTGGATGTTCATCTCTGATGTCACTCAAACCAAGCAGGCGATTCGGCGCAATTACCCGATTATCGGGCGCTTTCGTTACATTTTTGAGCATATGGGGGAATTTTTTCGCCAGTACTTTTTTGCCATGGATCGGGAGGAGATGCCCTTTAACCGGGCCGAGCGCTCCTGGATTTACCGGGCGGCGAAGAATATAGACAGCACAGTCGCCTTCGGCAGCACCCGCAATCTCACTCCCAGCGGCGAGGTGCTTTTCCTCAATTGCCTGTTTCCCACCCTGAGCGAAGACACCGTGCCCCCCAGCGAGGTGGTCATCGGGGCGGGCAGTGCTAAGCCCTACACCACTAATTCTCTTTTTAATGTCTCCGCCATGAGTTTCGGCGCTATTTCCGTGCCGGCGGTGCGCGCCCTGTCCAACGGGGCGAAGAAGGCCGGCATCTGGATGAATACCGGCGAAGGGGGGCTCTCCCCCTACCACCTGGAGGGCGGCTGCGACGTCGTCTTCCAAATCGGCACGGCGAAGTATGGGGTCCGCTCTCCGGACGGCAAGTTGAATGATAAGAAATTGCGGGAGATCGCCGCCCACGAGCAGGTGCGCATGTTTGAGCTCAAGATGAGCCAGGGAGCCAAGCCCGGCAAGGGCGGCATCCTGCCCGGGGGCAAGGTTACCCCGGAGATTGCCGAGATCCGCGGCATTCCGGCCGGCCGTGATTCCATCAGCCCGAATGGCCACCGGGAAATCAAGAACGTGAACGATCTGCTGGACATGATCGCCCAGGTGAGGGATGTCACCGGCAAGCCGGTCGGCTTCAAGGCGGTTATCGGCGGCTACACCTGGCTGGACGATCTGCTGGAGGCGATACACCAGCGGGGTCTGGCATCGGCCCCGGACTTCATCACCATAGACAGCGCAGACGGCGGCACCGGTGCCGCCCCCCAGAGCTTGATGGACTATGTGGGTCTGCCCCTGAAGCGCAGCCTGCCTCTGGTGGTGGACAAGCTTTCCGAGTACGGCCTGAGAGATCGGGTGCGGGTGATCTGCTCCGGCAAGCTGGTCAATCCCAACGGTGTCGCCTGGGCCCTGTGCATGGGGGCTGATTTTGTCAATTCGGCCCGAGGTTTCATGTTCTCCCTCGGCTGCATCCAGGCCCTGCAGTGCAACCGCAACACCTGCCCCACAGGCATCACCACCCACAACCCGCGCCTGCAGCGGGGACTGGACCCTATGCACAAGGCGGAGCGGGTGGCCCAATACGCCCGCAACATGGTCTACGAGGTGGGTGTCATCGCCCATTCCTGCGGTGTGACGGAGCCGCGCCAGCTGACCCGCAGGCATGTTCACATCGTAGTGGAGAACGGCCAGTCCACCTCTTTAGAGGAGCTGTTCCCGGAAGTGCCCCCCCGGTCGGAATACGCTGCCCGGGCTGGCTGAGGGCGGCTTGCTATCCCTCAGAACTTCCCTTGAGCACCCTCGGCGCTCGGGCTGTTTTTAAAATATAGACCGGAGGACCATCGCCTTGAACATTCCGGAAATCATCGCCGTTATTCTCTCCTTCGCCGCTGTCGGGCTGCCCGCCATTTTTCTGGCCCGCTTTCTGCGCTTTCTGCCCCTGTCCGTGTGGCTCGTCGGCGCCGGCTTTCTGCTCGGCTTGGCGGTGGATACATTCGGTTTTGACACCGGTATTCGCGCCCATAATTTTCAGGAGCTGGTTTTTTATGTGCTGCTGCCCATCCTGATTTTTGAGGCTGCCTATTCCCTGCCCCACAGAGAGCTCCTGCGGTCCCTCGTGCCGATTCTGCTGATGGCCACCCTGGGGCTGCTGATCTCCATGGTGGTCACCGGCATAGCGGTTTGGTACGGCATCAATCATCCGGGCTTTCCCTTCATCGCCGCCCTGCTCACCGGCGCCCTCTTGGCCGCCACCGACCCGGTGGCGGTGGTGAGTCAGATTAAAGAGCTGGGCGCTCCCCGCCCTCTGGGGGTGCTGGTGGAGGGGGAGAGCCTGTTTAACGATGCCACCGCCATTGTCGCCTTCTCCATCCTTCTCTCCCTGGCCTTGGCGGGGGGCGGCGAGGTCTCCGCATCTTCCGTCTTCGGGGAGTTTCTGCGCAGCTTCTTCGGCGGCATCCTGGTGGGCGGTGCCGTGGGGGCGGCAGCCATTTACTCGGACCGCCTGCTAGGAGCCGAGACCCCGGCGGCCCCCTCCGTCTTTATCACCATTCTCACCGCCTATGGGGGGTTTTACATAGCGGAGCATTTCCTCCATGTGTCCGGGGTGATGGCGGTGCTGGTGGCGGGGCTTTTCGTCAGCAGCGAGCATCAGCGCCGGCGCAGCGAGAGCCTGCGCGAGCAGCTGCATGCCTTCTGGCTGTCCCTTAGCTATCTGTTCAATGTCGCGGTCTTTGTCATCATGGGGCTGGTGATCACCGTGGGCATGTTCACCGAGCGCTGGCTGGCCATGCTGATCGCCATCGTCGCGGCTTTCGTCGGGCGCGTCGCGGCGGTTTATTTGAGCTGCTGGCTGGCGGGCACCCTGTTTCGGAGCCCGGTGCAGCGGGTCTATCAGCCGGTCATGGTATGGAGCGGCCTGCGGGGCGTGGTCACCATCGCGCTGGCCCTCTCCCTGCCCCATGATCTGCCCTACTGGTGGACCATTCAGTCTATCGGCTTCGGCGTGGTCCTATTCACCCTGCTGGTGCAGGCCCCCACAAACCCGTTTCTGATGCGGTGGCTGAAGATTCGCTAGGCAGCCCGAACTAAGCTGCGCCCCTTCTGTCGCGAAACGCCCTCCAGCCGGCCTTATATTTCTGCTCTCCCATTCAAAAACATCTGCCCCCTCCTCTTAGGGGCGGCGCAATTGGGGTCTCGGTTCAACCCCGCTCTCCCATTCAAAAACCTCTGCCCCTCTCCTCTTAGGGGCGGGGCAATTGGGGTCTGGGTTCAATCCCGCTCTCCTATTCAAAAACCTTTTCCACTCTCTTGGCAAAGGCCGGTGCAGGCAGGTAGCCGATTACCCGGGCGGACTGAATTTCCACCCCCCGCCGGTCAAAGAAAAGCACCGCGGGTGCGCCAAACAGGCCGAAGAGGCGCAGCAGCGCCCGGTCCTCGGTATCCACTTCGGTGACATCTGCCCGCAGCAGGAGGGCATCTCCCAGAGCGGCTCGCACCTCGGGTGCGGGAAAGGTCAGCGCTTCCATCTCCCGACAGGAGATGCACCAGTCGGCGTAGATGTCCAGCATTGCCGGGCGACCTGCCGCCGCTGCCAGCGCCTGCTCCAGCCCCTTGGAGCCCTTCACCCCTTTAAAGTGGGTCTGCTCCGCCAAGGCCTCCGGGACCGAGCCCCCCAGAGGCTTGAAAAGGGTGCCCCCGCCCGTGGCTGCTCCGCCGAGCAGCAGGGCGCCCCACAGTCCCGAGGCCAGGGCCAGGCTGCGAAAGAGGGGCTGCCATTTCCTCGCCGGGGCAGAGACCTGCCACAGCCACAGCCCGTGGGCCAGCAGAAGCAGGCCGAGCAATGCCAGACCGGCGGGGGGCGGCAGGAGACGCTGGGCAAACCAGACAGCAAGCGCCAGCAGCAGGATGCCGAGGAAAGTGCGGATATGCTGCATCCAGATGCCTGCTTTCGGCAGCAGGCGCCCTGCTGTGAGTGCGAATGCCAGGAGGGGCAGGCCCATTCCCAGCCCGAGGGCAAATAGCGCCGCCCCCCCGAGCCAGGCATCGCCGGTGCCGGCGATGTAGCCGAGGGCAGCCACTAGGGGCGGGCTCACGCAGGGGCTGAGAACCAGCGCCGACAGCACTCCCATCAGCGCACTTCCCCCCAGGCCGCCCCCCTGCTGCCGGGAGAAACTGTCCAGGCGGCTGCTGACGGCGGCGGGCAATTGCAGGCGGTAGAAGCCGAACATGGACAGGGCCAGAAGCACCAGCAGGAGGACCGTGAGGGACAGCACCCAGGGGTTCTGCTGTATCACGCTCTGCAGGGCGGTGCCGCTGCTTCCGGCTGCCGCTCCCGCCAGGGCGTAGGTGGTGGCCATCGCCAGCACATAGACCAGAGACAGGGGGAAGGCGCGGCGAAGAGGGCTGCCGCCGGGACCGGCGATGATGCCCGCCAGCACCGGCAGCAGCGGCAGCACGCAGGGCGTGAAGGCCAGCAGGATGCCGAGCCCCAGGAAGGTCAGCAGCACCAGCGGGCGGCTGCCCTGTCCCAGGCGCGCCATCAGCCCCGCCGTCTTTCCAACCGGGGCAGCGCTATTCCCGGCGACGGGGGCTTCGGTGACCCTTGGTGCAGAATCTGTGCCGATGAGCGCCACCTGCAGGTTCTGCACCAGGGGGGGATAGCAGACGGCGGGGTTTTCCGAGCAGCCCTGAGAGATTACCCGCAGCATGAAAGGGGCACCCAGCGCTCCGCTGCGGGCGAGGGGGATATCCAGGGCGAGGCGCTCCCGGTAGATCACGCTTTTGCCGAAGAACTCGTCTTCAATCGTCTCCCCTTCCGGCAGGACGGGCACCCCCAGCGCCAGCACCGCTGAATCCGGTGCAAAGGCCAGTTTGTCACGATACAGGTAGTAGCCCGGGGCGATGGTGAACTCCACCCGCAGGTTTTCTTCCCCGGTCATCCGGACACTGCCGGCGAAGGCTTCCGCCGCCGGCAGCAGAGACGGTTCTCGCTCTTTGAAGGTGCTTTGCAGAAAGGATGGCGCCTGGGGTGCAGCCCCCGCCAGGGGCAGCAGGCCCAGGGCGAGCACCGCCAAGAGGGTGCGCATCAGCTGCTTACCAGGGGGAGGTGCTGATGGCGCCACTCGGCAATGCCGCCCCGCAGGCGCGAGATGCGAAGAAAACCCGCTCCCTGCAGCCTGCGCCCCGCTGTTCCCGAATGCTGACCGACGGCGCATACCACGACCAGCGGGCGCTCCCGATGCTTCTCCAGTTCTTTGAGACGGCCCTCCAGCGCTGTGTGGGGCATGTTCAGCGCACCCGTGATATGCCCGCTTTTGAACTCCTTCTCCGGGCGCACATCCAGCACCAGCGCCTTCTCCCGATTGACCAGAGTGGTCAGCTGGGAGGTGCTGATAGAAGGCCCCGCCTTGCGGTTCTCGTGCCGGAAAAGGAGGGCGAGCAGCACCAGAAGTGCGCCCGCCAGCATCCACTGCTGGGTTAGGAATTCAAATAGACTGTCCATTGGGTATGCAAGCGATTAATTAGCGAATAAAAAGGGGGAAGGCCAGTGCTCTCCAAGGCACTTTGCCGACTAAGGGAGGGCGGTGACAGAGCTTCAGCCGATAACATATTATAATTTCCTCTTGCCCCTCTTTCCCGATCTTGGTATAAAATGGGCTCATGATGAGAGCGGCCGTTTGATTGTTTCTGCTCTTGGGCAAGAATACCGATAGTTACAGGGGGGAATAAGCATGTTTTCCAAAGTTTCCGTCTTTGCATCCCTCGCGGCGATTGTTCTAGTCGCCGCTGGATGCACGACTACCCAGAGACAGTCTGGCTCCATCGGGCTGGACGTGATCAGTGGCAACGAGGTCAGCACCTTTAGCGTGTCCTGCGCAGCCGAGTCTCGGCAGCGCGTTGAAATTGACCCTGCCACTGTGATCAATAACAGGTTCCTGGTGGAACCGCTCATTGAAGCGGAAATTGTGGAGCAGAGAAAGACTGGCCGCGGCGACAAGCTAAAGGCCACCGGTCCAGCAGGCCAAAGTTTTCTGGACAGCAATGTGCAGGCCACACACGCGGGCCTTGATCAGAAAACACTGGATCTGCTCTTTGAAAGGTGCTTCATTGGCGAGCAGTGAAGCCTGCCAGTTCCTGAAACCGCCTCCCCCTCTCTTTAAAATCCCTGAACTGTCCGTAGCTGGGAGCTGCCGGAGACAGTAGCACCGTGCCGCCCGGGGGCGTTAATTCTTTCGCCAGCGCAAGTGCTTCTGTAAGATTTTCCGCCCGCTCTGCTCTCGGGCCGCCCCCCGGAAGTTTTTGCAGCTCCTCCAGCAGTCCCCCGCCGCTGTCCGGCATTGCGATCACCGTGCAGTTCGGCAGTTCCAGCAGGGTCCGGGCGAGTGCTTCCCAGTGCTGTCCGCTCTCCTCTCCGCCGATGAGAACCGTAAGAGCCTTCCCCGGTTCCTCCCCGAAGCGTCGCACCGCCGCCATTGCTGCTTCCGGGATGGTGGCGATGCTGTCATTCACATAGCGAAGCCCCCCCCGCTCTCCCAGGATTTCCTGGCGGTGGGGCAGCCCCCGGAAGGAGGCGAAAGATGCAAATGCGGCCCGGGAGTCCGCTTCCAGAATTTCCAAGACGGTAAGGGCAGCGCAGATGTTGAGCAGACTGTGGCGGCCCTGCAGAGATTCTGCCGTTGGCATTCCCCAGCATTCCTCTCCCCGCCACAGCTCCCGCCCCCGGAGATGAAAAGCCTGTTCATCGGGATACCAGCGGGTTTCAGCTCTCCGCTCTGCCAATAGGCGCCGGGTGCCGGCATCCTCCCGGTTCAGCACCGCCGTCTTTGCCCCTTCTTCCCCTCGCAGCAGCCGCAGTTTGTCCCGACAGTAGTTTTCTGCACTGCCGTGCCATTTGACATGGCCTGCAAACAGGTTGGTGAGCACACCGACCCGGGGCTGTGCCCTGAGATCTGCCAGCTGGTAGCTGGACAGCTCCAGCACGGCCGTCCAGTCTCCCTTTGGCAGGCTGCCCTCATCCGTGAGCAGCTCTGTGGCGGGCACGCCGATATTGCCCCCCAGCATCGCCTCTTCCCCGCTCGCCCTGAGGCTGTGATGGATCAGGGCGGCGGTGGTGCTCTTGCCCTTGCTGCCGGTCACGGCCACCGTCCGGGCGGCGGCGCCGGGCTCGGCGAACCACAGGCGGGTGGCGGAGCAGAGCTGCAGGGCGGGATTGCGCTGACGGGCCGCTTTCAGTTCCGGGCGGTACAGGGAAATCCCCGGGGACTTGAGCACCGCCTTGGCGCTCGCCAGTGCTTGTGCCGTATCCCCGCCGGCAGCAAAACGAAGAGCTTTCCCCCAGGCCCTCTGCAGTTCGGCCTGCTCGGCGGCGGGCAGCGGCGCATCGGTGAGGATCAGGGGGTCGCTTTTCTCCCCTGGCAGCCGTCGCAGACACTTCAGCACCGAGCGTCCCTCCCGCCCGATGCCCCAGAGCACCAGTCCCTCAGGGGGCAGCTCGCGCAAGCGCACGGAGCGCCTCCGGGTAGGGGGGCGGCAGCTGCTCCAAGTTTTCCATCTCAAGGCAGCTGGTTCTGGGCGCCTCTATTCTTGCAGAGAGCTCCTTGATCAGGGGCTCCTCCCGCCAGTCTTCGTGTGCCGCCAGCCGGACCAGGGCGGCCTGGCTCTCCGCCCAGGTGCCCACGCAGTCAAAGGGCTTGTCCCCCGCCAGCCCCAGCAGGGCCTCAAAGCCCGCCCGCTGCTCTGGACGGAGCAGGCTGTTCCCGAAAATGGCCTCCGTCTCAGCCCGGGGCAGGAAGGCGGCCAGGATGAGAAACATGAACCTGCACTTGTCGCAGTCGCCGCACCAGGAGGCATCCGGCGCTGCATCCTGCCGGAAAGCCCGGTTGCAGCTGAGAAAGATTTTACGGTAGGGGGCAAACAGCGGGGCGGCAAAAAACCGGGCCACCTGCAGCTCGTAGCAGGGGCGCAGCAGAGAAAAATAGCGGAGTCCCGGGCAGATCTCCGCCTGCAGCATGCGCTGGAAGGCCGCTTCAAATTCCCGGGACTTGCTCCACTGATGGTTTACCTCTCCCTCGGGCAGCTGCAGGTTGCCCTCGTTTGCAGATTTCTCATTGGACATGACGATGGTGTCAAAGCCGTGCAGCAGGGCGAGCAGTGCAAAGGCAAAGCTCAGGATGCCGGTCACCGGCACATGGCCGTTCCAGGCGCCTTCCTGGTTCAGGCGCATCAGCTCGGGGGACAGGCGCCGCTCTATGCAGAGGAGCGGCACCCCCGCTGTCTCTGCCGCCCGCCGTGCTGCCGGATGGCAGTTTACGCTGACCGCGCTGATCGGCTCGCCGATCTGCTTTAGCCCTTCCAGGGTGACGATAGAGCCCTGGCCGCCGCCGCAGGGCACCAGGGTGCGCCGGGGCAGGGGCGGGCAGGGCGGGGGAGTGCGCTTTGCCCTCCCCGCTGGAAACGAGACCCGTCCCTTTAGGCTGAGGCGGTTGCGGTAGGCGAACTCCGCCAGCCCCTTGCGGTAAAAATCTCCGAAGAAGTCCGCCGCACCTTGGGACAGGGGCTGGCCTTGCATTTTTATCTGCTCCGGAAACAGTGCCTTGTAATAGCTGACCCCGGCGGCCAGGTGCAGGAATTGCAGGCAGTGCTCCACCGCATTCAAGCGCGCGCTCTCCAGGGGAGAGGGCGGCGGCGGGAAAACGAGCCGCTCTTCAAACACCGTTTCCCCGGCGCTGTAGCGAAGCTGTGCCGTGGCGGTCTCTGGCGCAAAGGAGCAGTCCAGGAAATGGAACGAAGGAGCGGATTTCAAGGCGGGATGTCTTTCTGCAGCGTGGCGACAAAGCTATTTTCCATCGGCTGATGGGCACAGGCCGGGCAGTTTGACCGGCGGACCGGCAGTCCTCTGCCCGCTGCAGGGACAGCCGGGCCGGATTGCCGGAATGAAAAGGGGATCCTGCAGGGCGCCCGGCACTAGTCCGCCAGCAGCCGGGCGGCTTCCCGGGCGAAGTAGCTGAAGACGGCATCCGCTCCGGCCCGCTTGCAGCAGAGCAGGGACTCCAGAACCACTGCCTCCCGGGGCAGCTGGCCCGCCATGGCGGCGGCGACATGCATGGCGTATTCTCCGCTTACCTGGTAGGCGAAGGTCGGCGCACCCAGGGCATCCTTCACCCGGCGCACCACGTCTAAGCAGGGCAGGGCCGGCTTGATCATCAGGATATCCGCGCCCTCCTGCAGGTCCAGGGCGCACTCTCGCAGGGCTTCCTCCCCGTTGCCCGGGTCTAGCTGGTAGCTCTTTTTGTCACCGCTTCCCAGCGCCGCCGCCGAGCCCACCGCCTCCCGAAAGGGGCCGTAGTAGGCGGAGGCGTACTTCGCCGAGTAGGCGATGATGATTGTGCGGTGAAAACTCTCCCCCTCAAGGGCATCCCGGATGACGCCGATGCGCCCGTCCATCATGTCCGAGGGGGCCACCGCATCCGCTCCCGCCCTGGCATGGGACAGGGTCTGCTGCACCAGGGCGGCGACGGTGCGGTCGTTATCTATGTAGCCGGCGCTGTCCTGCACCCCGTCCTGACCGTGGCCGGTGTAGGGATCCAGGGCCACATCGGTGATCACTCCCAGCTCCGGCAGGGCATCCTTGAGGGTTTTCACAGCCCGCTGCACCAGGCCGTCCGGGTTCCAGGCCTCCTCGCCGCCCTGGCTTTTTTTCTCCGCCTCAATGACGGGAAACAGGCATACGGCAGGGATGCCGAGAGTCTCGGCTTCCCGGGCATCTTGCAGCAGCTGGTCAATGCTGAGCCGCTCCACCCCGGGCATAGACGGCACCGGCTCCCGCTGTCCATTTCCCTCGGTGACGAACAGGGGCCAGACCAGGTCCTGTGCTCCCAGGCGCGCCTCCTGCACCAGCCGTCGAGAAAAGGTCCGGGCCCGCAGGCGGCGCATCCGGGTGCGTGGATAGGCGCCGGGAAAACGGTTCATGCCGCTGCCTTCAGGCTGGCAAAAGCCCGCACCGCCGCTTCCAGGGTGCGGGCGATTTCCGCCTCCGTGTGGGCGGAGGACAGGAAGGCGGACTCGTAGGGGGAGGGCGCAAAATAAATTCCCTCTTCCAGCATGACTCGGAAAAAGCGGCAGTAGGCATCCCGGTCGCAGGATCGGGCCTGGCGCAGGTTCCGCACCTCCTTCTGATCGGTGAAAAACAGGCTGAACATGCCGCCGATATGGGGGGTTAGCAGAGAGATCCCAGCACTCTCGGCCCGCTCCGCCAGCCCCCTCGCCAGCTGTGCCGTCATCTTTTCAAGCCGGCTGTAAAAATCCGGCGCTGCCAGCTGCGCAAGGGCGGCGAGACCCGCCCCCACCGCCAGCGGGTTGCCGGAGAGGGTGCCCGCCTGATAGACCGCCCCGGCGGGGGCCAGCTGCTCCATCAGCTCCCGCCGTCCGCCGAAGGCTCCCGCCGGCAGGCCGCCGCCGATAATCTTGCCCAGCACGCTGAGGTCCGGCAGCACCCCGAAGTGCTGCTGGGCTCCTCCCGGACCGACCCGGAAGCCGCTCATCACCTCATCAAAGACCAGCAGCGCCCCGTGCTCGTCGCACAGAGCGCGCAGCAGATCAAGAAAGCCTGGTCTCGGCAGCACGCAGCCCATATTCCCCGCCACCGGCTCCAGGAGGACACAGGCGATTTCACCCCCCAGCCGTCGGAAAATCTCTCGCACCCCCGCCTCATCGTTGAACTCCGCCACCAGGGTGTGGGCGGTGAAAGCGGCGGGCACACCGGGGGAGCCGGGCCTGCCGCCCTCTAAGAGGCCGGAGCCCGCTTCCGCCAGCAGGCCGTCTGAATGGCCGTGGTAGTGCCCTGCAAATTTCAAAATCCTGTCCCGGCCCGTGCAGCCCCGGGCGAGACGCACCGCGCTCATGGCGGCCTCGGTGCCGGAGTTCACCAGCCGCACCTGCTCTAAAGAGGGCACCCGGGAACAGAGCAGGGCGGCCAGCTCGGTTTCCGCCTCGGTCGGCGCACCGAAGGCAAGGCCTTTGGAAAGACGCTGCTCCACCGCTGCAGAGACGGCCGGATGGGCGTGGCCGAGAACGAGAGGCCCCCAGGCCAGGACATAGTCTATGTAGCGATTGCCCTCTGTGTCGTGCAGGAAGGGGCCTTCTCCCCGGTCCATGAAGGGGGGAGTGCCCCCTACGGCGCCGAAGGCCCGCACTGGGGAATTTACCCCCCCGGGAATCCATTTTGCCGCCTCTTGGAACAGGGCATCTCGGCCACGGCCCTGCTTGTGTCCGCCTTTCATCGGTCTATTCAGCGGGGTGGGGGCGATGGTCGCCGTCCGGGCCGCCTGGCAGTGGCTGCCGGCCTCCCGCCGGTCCGAGGGGTGCGGGCAGATTTCTGCCATGCGACGCCGCCGGTCTCCCCAAAGTGCCGCATCAGAAGGGGCGGAGCACTGCCAGGAGGAGGATGGCGAGCAGGAAGAAGGCAGGTATTTCATTGAACCAGCGATAAAACACAGGACTGCGCCCCGCTCCCGCCTCCAGCTGCCGGAGATAGCGCCGGCACAGGTGGTGGTAGCCGACCAGGAGCACCACGAGCAGGATTTTGGCGTGCATCCAGCCCTCCTGCAGAGTGCCGGGCAGCCGGGCCAGAAGCCAGATGCCGAATACCAGGGCGAGGCCCATCAGGATTGAGCCGAAGCGGTACAGCCGAAGGGCCATGCCCTGCAGATGCTCCTGCACGGCCCTCTCCTGCGTCTCGGCCAGGTTCACCAGAATGCGCGGCAGATAGAACAGCACAGCGAACCAGCAGATGGCAAAAAATAGGTGAAAAGCCTTGATCCAGAGCATGGAGGCGGGGGGAAGAATCCCATCGGAGGCGTGGCGGGGCTATTATATGCGCCGTTTTACTTTGTGTCTGCCGATGACGGCGGTTTCTGCTATGGCTCAATTGAATATCAAGGCTGCGATTATCGGCGGCGGCGGCTACACCGGGGCCGAGCTTTTGCGTCTGCTGGCCGGCCACCCCGGGGTGCAGGTGGTCGCAGTGAGCGCTCGGCAGCAGGCCGGGCAGCCGGTGGCCCGGGTCCTGCCCCAGCTGCAGGGCGCCTCGGAGCTGGTCTTCAGCACCCCGGAAGAGGCCGCTGCCAGCGGGGCCGATGCGGTGTTTTTTGCGACCCCGCCCAAAGTGGCGATGGTGATGGCGCCCCCGCTGCTTGAAGCCGGTGTCAAGGTAATAGATCTGTCGCCGGATTTTCGGCTCCGGGATGCAGCGCTGTGGGAGCAATGGTACGGCTCTGCCCACGCCTGTCCCGAGCGGCTGGCAGAGGCGGTGTACGGCCTCACGGAATACCGGCGGAAGGAAATTGCCGGCGCCCGCCTGGTGGCCAGCCCGGGATGCTATCCCACCGCTATTCTTTTGGGGCTGCTGCCCCTCTTAGAGGCGGGGGCCGTGGAGGCGGGGGCGCTCTCGGCCGTTGCCATCTCCGGTCAGAGCGGTGCCGGCCGCCGGGTGGAGGCCAGCTACCTGCTGACCGAGGCCGGGGAGAATGTCAACGCCTACGCAGTGGCGGGACATCGGCACCTGCCGGAAATAGAGCAGATGCTGCAGCAGGCGGATGCTGAGGCGGCCCTCAGCTTTGTGCCCCACCTGGCACCCATGAGCCGAGGTCTCCACGCCACCCTGCTGGCCCCCATCCGGGGTGAGCCGGACCTGCAGGGCATACTGGAGGCCCGCTACCTGGAGGAGCCTTTTGTAGAGGTGCTGCCCGCCGGCAGCTATCCCCGCACCGGCCACCTGCGGGGAGGCAACCTGTGCCGCCTGGCAGCAGAAAGGCCCCAGGGCAGGAATACAGCGGTGGTGCTCTCGGCCATAGACAACCTGGTCAAGGGCGCAGCAGGGCAGGCAATACAGAACATGAACCTAATGTTCGGACAAAAGGAAACCGAAGGTCTCAGCAGTGCCGGCATCGCTCCTTGAGAGCCTGATAAGATATCTTCCGCACCCTTCTTACATTGACTAGACCCGCCTGCGGCTCGGGCAATGTTGGTGCCAGCAAGGGGGAAACCGCCCGCCAGTGGTTCGTTGGCCACGATCTCATTGAAAGCGTCCTCTACCTGCCCGAAAACATCTTCTACAACACTCAGACCTTCAGACTCAATTGACCATGAAATATCTAAAAACCAACCTTGAAGGGAAGGTCCGGAACCTATCTCATTTCAAAAGCGAGGCGCTGCTGCCGGTCTTTGAAGCTGTGGTTAATTCCATTCAGGCAATTGAGGAACGGAAAAACCTCTCAAGCGGCAAAATTAAAGTCCGTGTGGTGCGTGAAGCGCAAGGGATACTAGGTAACATGGGCGAACCGAGAATCACTGAATTTGTTATCACCGACAATGGAATTGGCTTCAACAAGGCGAACTACGATTCCTTTGAAACCTCGGATTCCATCCACAAGCAAGCACTTGGCGGGAAAGGCGTAGGGCGCTTTCTTTGGCTTAAGGCGTTTGAGTCCGTCGAAATTGAAAGCGTCTATTCGGCGGAGGGGAAGCGGATGAAACGCAAGTTTGCCTTCACGACGAAAGACGGGATTCAAGAAAGCCAACACGCTGAAACGACGGATGAAGTGCGAACAGTTGTCCGCTTGCAGGGGTTCAAGAAGGAATACCAGGGGCTCCAGAGCGCATACAAGACGACCGGCAAGATTGCTCAGCGAATTATGGAGCACTGCCTTTCTTACTTTATATCCGGTAATGCCCCGCATGTTACCGTGCTCGATAAGGACGGGATAGTTGTGCTCAATCAAATTTTCGACCAAGACATCAAGAAAAATATCACGCCAGAAACCGTGCAGTTCAAAGGGCATAAGTTCTCCCTTGTCCATATCAAGCTCTACTCGACGCACGAGAAGATGCACAATGTCGTCCTGTGTGCTAATCATCGGGACGTGAAAACCCTCAGTCTTGCGAAGTCGCTGGGAACCAGCACTCAGTTCGATGATGCTGGCCGCAAGTTCACGTATGCACTCTATGTGACGTCAGTCTACCTTGACCTTCACGTTGATAATTACTATCTTGATTTTGATATTCCGGAAGACGCTTCATTGCTCACGGAGGAGGGCATCGTGTCTATGAAGCAAATCGAAGGCGCGGTTGCTGGAGCAGCAAAGATCTTCCTGCAAAAATTCTTAGAGAAAGCGAGAGAGCAAAAGGAGAAAATCGTTGAAAATTACGTTGCAAATGAGAATCCGGCTCTTCGCTCAGTGCCTCATTATTGCCCAGAAGTGTTCGATGAGATCGAACCAAACAGCACCCCTGAAAAGATCAACGAGGTGCTTTATCGGCATAAGGGCCGGGCCGAGTTCGAAATCCGAAATAAAAGTAACAAACTTCTGAAGACTCAGGCGAAAAGCATCGCTGAAGTCGAAAAAGCTTACCAAGATTTGAAGGCCCAAATAACCGTGTTCCAGAAGGATAATCTCGTGAATTACCTTTGCGACCGGAAGCGCATGATTGACCTCTTGGAGAAGAAGTTAGAACTGAATGCGGACGGCAAGTTTCCCAATGAGGACATCATTCACGACCTGATATTTCCGAGAAAAGCCACGACCGATCAGCTCGCGTTTGAGGACCACAACCTCTGGATCATTGACGAGCGTCTAACCTTTCACGCCTTTGCGGCCTCCGACAAGTCATTGCATCAAACGACACATTCTGATAGTGCCGAACGTCCCGACATCGTTGTATTTTCTGAGGTCGATGAGGACAAAGTTGCGCGGGCTGTCTCAATCCTTGAGTTCAAGAAGCCACAGCGAACCAACTTCGATGAGGATCCAACACGCCAGCTCTACCGCTACCTTCGGGAGATCAAGGAGAATAAGAAGGTCCGGCTCCCAAGCGGACGCGATCTGAATGTCGGGGAGACGACCCGTTATTATTGCTACGCCATTTGCGATATCACTCCAGCTATCGACATTTATGCGGAAAACGATGGGAGCTACGCGAGGCTAAAGGGGGAGCTTGGCTACTACAAATATAATCGTATGCTGAACGCGCACACCGAAATTTTACATTTCGACAAGGTTGTCATTGATGTCAAACGCCGTCACAAAGCGTTCTTTGAGAAGTTGGGAATCGGATAATCACCCCAAAAGAAAGGGGATTATGTAGTTAACTTGACAGATGCAGGATGACACCTCAGCTATATAAATACGAAACTTGACAAAATAAAAGCAAAGACATTGAGCCTGTATCAGATTATGGAACGCTGCCAGATAAACGAGGTAGCAGTCAGATACTTTGAACATTTGCGCTGGGGAGATAAGCCGGTCTGTGTTAAATGCGGCTGTGATGACAAGACAACTGCACAAAAGAAAATCGGTGATTACTGGTGTGGAAGTTGTCGTGGCTATTTCAACGCATTTACCAACACGCCATTAGAGTGCAACAAGGTAGATGTGCGTAAATGGATATATGCGTCATATACATTAATGACTTCACGCAAGGACATATCATCGTTGCAGTTAAGTAAGGAGCTAGGTGTTCAGCAACGGACGGCTTGGTATATGTTGCATAGGTTGCAGTTGGTTTGTGGTGATGACTTGGAAGCGTTGAGCAGTGATATAGAGATAGACGAAACTTATATTGGCAGCAAGGAAAAGAACAAGCATAGAAGCAAGCAGATAAAAGCGGGTCACGGAGCAGTTGGGAAAACGGCTATACTGGGTATGCGTCAGCGTGGAGGCAAAGTAAAGGCAATGCCAATATCAAACACTGACCAACAGACCCTACAAATAGCAGTACACAAGAACATAAGTGTGGGGCCGCAGTTATATACTGATAATCATAGAGGCTATTGTGGTTTGGACGGCATGCTCTCCCAGCACAAATCGGTAAAGCATTCTGCCAAGGAGTATGTGAACAGAATGGCGTACACCAACGGGATTGAGAGCGTATGGGCGGCATTAAAGCGTGGCTATAACGGCGTTTATCATAATTGGAGCAGGAAGCATTGTCAGCAATATGTTAACGAGTTTGCATTTCGCCTGAACGAAGGGAATTGTGATGTGGGTACACAAGACCGACTGGATACTTTGTTCAGCAGAATGTCCGGCAAGACGATCACTTATGGGGAATTGACCAGATGAGCAATAACCGCATTTTTGACTTTGCCACAGGCAAGCCAGTTGACACAAGCAAGCCGGAAGAGAAAGTCAGACAGGAATATGAACGGATTTTGGTTGAAGATTATAGTTACAGAAAAAAGCAATTAGATATTGAAGTTAGAATCCAAAGAGGTGGGAAAAACTCTCCGAAAAACAAATCCGAACGTGCAGATATTGTTATCTATAAAACAACAGGCGCAACCAAACGGGACCAACACGCGGACATACTTGGTATTGTGGAAACTAAACGCAAAGGGCGCAAAGATGGTGTGAAACAACTAATGAGTTATATGTCCGCTTCTTCTGCACAGTGGGGAGTGTGGACAAATGGCACGGAAATCTCATACCTTTACCACGACTCTGAAACAGGTGAAGTCAAAGAGAATTTTATCTACCAAATCCCCCAAAGAGGTGAAGGTTTTGAAGATATAGGTCGTATATCCAGAGACAGCCTGATACCGGCAAGCAACCTCACTCTGAATTTTCGGCGTATATTGAACACACTCTATGCAAACACAAATATCAGCCGCCGTGAGAAATTAGGCAATGAGATGATACGGTTGATTTTCTGCAAGATATGGGATGAAACATACGATGTGAAATCTCAACCGAAGTTTCGTGCCGGTTTTAATGAAGACCCAGAGGAAGTGAAAGAAAGGATTAAAGGTATTTTCAGAGATGTGAAAGAGACTTTGGTAAAGGATGGCGTTTTTGAAGACAAAGAGGAAATATCACTAGATGCAAAATCTGTTGTTTATGTGGTTGGAGAATTGGAAAGATATTCTCTTCTTAATACTGATAAGGATGCGGTTGGTGATGCTTTTGAGGTATTTGCTGAAAGTAAGTTAGTTGGAGAAAAGGGGGAGTTTTTTACTCCGAGAGAAGTAGTTAAAACTGCTGTTCAAATTGTCAACCCACAACCTGGCGATACAATTATTGACCCTGCTTGCGGAAGTGGAGGTTTTCTCATTTATACGTTGGAGCATGTGTGGAGGGAGATGGGGAAAATTAGGAAATGGAAGGGAATGGGCAGAGACAGACTAGAAAGGGAAAAACGGGAATTAGCGCAAAGAACATTTTTCGGAATTGACAAGGAGCTTGACCTTGTAAAAATATCAAAGGCATATATGGCAATTGTTGGAGATGGTCGCGGGGGTATAGTTCAAGAGAACACACTATGCAAAACAGAAGACTTCAGCCCACAAGTAAAGCAGCTTTTGTTGGACAAAGACAACAATTTCAAGAAGGTTGACATTGTGTTGACCAACCCTCCCTTTGGAAGCAAAATCAAGGTGGGGAAAAGCGAATCAAAAAACTTTGAGCTTGGATACAAATGGGAGTTAAAAGATAATCAATACAAAAAGACTGACCAGGTCCGCGAGACAGAACCACAAGTATTATTTGTCGAACGATGTCTTCAGTTACTCAAGGATGGCGGTAAACTTGCCATTGTTCTGCCCGAAACATATTTTCATGCGCCGCAGCCGAGGTATGTCTTGGATTACATAAGAAGAGGCAATAATATCATTGCCATTGTGGATTTGGCTCACAACGCTTTCCGTCCATACAACAATGCAAAATGCATACTGCTTGTATTGGAGAAGGGGAGATCTCAACAGGGCAAAATAATCATGGGAATTGCAGAAGAAATAGGACATAATCACCACGGAAAACCAATTTTTCGCTATGACGAAAGCACAAAGCAATTTACAGATGAGATATGGGATGATACGGAAGTCATCCGTGAGGAACTGAAAGAACCAGAGGCGAGAGGTAATAAGAATGTGTTTGTTATTGCTGCAGATCAAATCAAAAACGATGTGTACGTGCCCCGCTATTACTGGAAGAAACGCATTGACACACTACGCATGAAAGCAGAGAAAAAAGGCATAAGATTTGTGCAATTCAGTGATTTGGTTGCCGAAGATATTATTGCTGATTATGACGGTCACGGTTCACCGGAAGCAAGAGAAAAGGGAAGGGGCGACATTCCATATATTCGCGTTGCTGATATTGTGAATTGGAGCATTTACCGAAACCCGACTTCTCTGGTTTCTCAATCTGTTTATAAGGATATAAAAGGTCAAAATGGGGTTGACTTGGAGGGAAATGATGTTCTTTTTGTAAGAAGGGGAAGCTACAGGATTGGAAGCGTTGCCATAATTTCAAAATTTGACACAAAAGCTTTGCTCACACGGGAAATTAAAGTCTTTAGAGTATTGAAGCAACGCAATGAATATGGTATTGACCCATTTTACTTGTTGTATCTTCTGTCTCATCCGCTAACACAAAAGCAGATGTATAATAAGATTTTTATGGATACTACGTTGCCAAACATTGGGCAGAGATGGGAAGAACTTTATCTCCCTGTTGAGACCAACCCAACGAAAAGGACACAAATAAAGAAAGACATGAAGGACATTGTAGAAAGTTTTTGGAAAGGTCAGAAGAAAATTGCCGAATATTCAAATGAGTATGGTGCTTTAGTAACTTAAAGGCACAAGAAAACCATTAAGGAGATGCTCCAGTTATAAAACAGAAAGATATAGGTCGCGCGGCAAAAGCATTGCTCAACGCAGGCAAGTTGCCGAAGCGCAAGACCCCGAAGCATACGAAAGAGGATTTGGAGAGGAAGTTTGTAATGCGGGTGGACAGGCAAGATAATCCGAGGATTAAAGAGGTTTCGGATTGATGGCTTGTCAAGTTAACTACATAATTCCCTAAAATTGCATTTTAATTTCCTAGACTCTTTTGCTTTGGCAGGGCGCGCTGTTTCGGTCGCCGAGGCAATCTGGCATTGTTCATTCGTGTTATCTAACGGTAGCTCCTGTGGTACTATTCGGATAGATGGCGTATAGAGATCGCCATGTCTTTTTAAGAGAGCTGATTGCGCTTGTCTGTCGGGAAGCGCATTGGGAGGGTGACAAGATGTATCGGAAACATTTCTGGCCTGTGACCATTGGTGGCGCCATAGTGGGCGCTCTGGTCGCCTGGTGGCTTGCGGTGTTGCCAAAAGCGGATGCCGAAGTTGTGCTGATTGCTGTGGTCGGCATATTTGGCGGCGTGTATTTTGGCGTGGCGCTGTCGTCCACCAGCGTCAAAAGCATGGTTATGAATATTACCGTGGCGGCGATGTTCGCGGGCCTGGCGCTTGCGGGGGGATGGATCAATCCGCTGTGGTTCGCGGCGGCCTGCTTTGCGCATGCGGCATGGGATGTGGTGATTGATCATCCCAAGGCGCTTCATGAGCCTATTGCGCAATGGTATATGCCGATATGTGTGAGCGCCGACATTTTGCTTGGCGCGTTCATCCTGTTCTGGTGGTGGTAGTGTTCGGGCGTTGAGGACGAGCCAGCCCCGCCCGCATTTCCCGCCGGAGCCGGATTCTCCGGCAAATTCTCCGGCGACTGGGGTTGGGCCTAGCACATGCACGCTGGCCTCAATGCGACGGGCTCAGCGTAATCTTGAGGCCTAGTGCATTGTGAAAAAGAAAGAGCCCAATCAGAAATCTGTCCAAAAGCGAGCTAATAATTTTGGCGGTCGTGCAACTGCTACTGGCGTCGGTTATGAGGCTCAAGTGGCTGCTAGCATCGCGGTGGGAATGCTCGCAGGGAATAGCTGCGTAGTTTGGAACGGCATCAATGGCGGAGATATTGCTGCAATCACCATGCAGGACGCAGAGCCGGTGGACGATGTTGTGGTTACTTTGCTCGGGGAGATTCAACCCAAAGTCTTCATTTCAGCAAAATATCGGGCAAAGAGGATTGCCATCACGGCAAAGAGCCCTGCCTTCTCCGAAGTTATTGGTTCTTTTGTGCGACAGTTCCATCAGCTTACACCTGAACAACGACCAGAGAGTCGGCTTATGTGGGCGGTGCCCTCGTCTGCTGGCGCTAACATGACTCAAGTCTTACGCACAGCATTGGATACTTTTCGCGAAGATGCCAGCGAGAGCTTGACAGGCTTCCTTCAACGCCGTCCGCCCAAAGAAAAGAAGGCGATCAAGATTCTGCTTGAGAAGACGAAGAGTAATTGGAAATCGGCCATTAACAAAGTGCCGGAGGAGGCAGAGCTAAGCGAATTCATGCGAATGATTCACGTAGCGGTTTTTGATTTCGGTGTCGACCTTCATCATGAACAAGCTGCGGAGGAAACAATTCGCAGATCATTGGCGGAAAATCCAGACGATTCGCACCAAATATGGAAAGAGCTAGAACGTCACTTTAACCAAGCCAACCAGCTGGGGCTGCGAACAACCCCTGCCTCGCTCTGCGAGATGCTCGTGTCCGGGGGCCTGAAGCTGAAACCTACGCATGGCTTTGCAAACGATGTCAAATTCCTGCGCCGCCTGACGGCTTGCAATCTCGACCGTCTTAAAGACCACACATTGCTACGGTTTGCGAAGGGCGATATTCATATCTCTCGCAAGGAAGAACTGGCGGCGATGACTGCGGCAGCGAAGAGAGGACATCTCCTCGTCACCGGCGACCCGGGTTGTGGTAAAAGCGGGCTGATTCACCCTTTGGCCCAAGAGCTAAGTAAAGAAGGCACCCCCGTCGTGTTGCTGCTGGCCGAGGAAGTTTTTGAGCGTGACTGGAAAGGTTCGGCAAATTTGCCAGGGCTTGTTCACGCGCTGGATGATGTGCTAGCCCACTGGCCCGACGGCGCAAAAGGTATGCTCATTATGGACGCGCTGGATGCAGTGCGCGATGGGGAGACCCAAGGGCTGTTGCGCCGCCTGCTCCAAAACGTGCAGCAGGGAACTTCAGGATGGACGGTGGTTGCTAGCGTGCGTGAGTTCGACCTGAAGCATGGACGCGAGTTGCGCGAAGCATTCCCCGGCGATGGAGTCGCCGGATACTGTTCGGGCGAGTTCTCCGGCATCTCGCATTTTCATGTGACGGGTTTGGCGGAAACTAAGCTTGATGAACTTGCGGAAAAGGCTGTGGAAATCAGCCCGTTCATAGATAGTGCCCGCAAGAATCCCCGCGCTGATGGCATTTATCGCTCCCCATTTTTCCTCCGACTCGCCGCGGAGCTGTTGAAAGATGGCGTTTCGCCTACTCGGCTCGCCGACTGGAGCAGCCCGGCGATTCTGTTGCGGAGATTCTGGAAAGCGCGGGTGACGGATGGTGCCGGTGCGGGTCACCGAAAAGTCGCGCTTAAAGCCATTTGCAGCGGAATGACGGAGCTTCGAAGCATGGCACTCTCGACGCAGGAGGTTGCATTTGGTGCATCGGAGATTGATGCCACTGACGAGCTTCGCAGCCGCGGCATTCTCCAATCTCCCATTCTCCGACACGGCAGCCCGGCTGGCGAAGACGAACTGCGGTTCTCCCATCACCTGCTTCACGACTACGCTATCGCACGTTTGCTGATTCCTTCTGTGTCTGAGCGATTCGCCAAGTTTGCAGTAAGTGAACCGCTGTTGCCCATTTTCTATCGCCAGAGCTTTCTGTTCGCTTTGGAGGAACTTTGGGACGGGCAGGATACCCGCGAGGGTTTTTGGACAAGTGCGCTGAAAATGGAAAGCATCGTGGAGTTGTACGGAATCACCCGGATTCTCGCGCCGATACTAGCAGCAAGACGGGTGGATACACTCACTGATTTGAACCCGCTCTTTGCAGAGGTTCAGCAATCGATGAGCGAAGATTCGCCTGCGGAGAAAGCTCTCCGGCACATGACTTCTGGGTTGCAGGATGCAGATGACGCGGCGATTTGCGCTGGTGCTGGTGCGTGGTGCGTCTTTGCCGTGAAGTTGTCCGCACTCCTCCCAGGCCGTCCTTCGCTGGAAATACCCCTCGTCCAGATCCTCGCACGGCTCAATGGGGTCAGCGGCAGCTTCGACACAGCCCAGTTGCGCGATCTCAACTCGGCTGCGCGGGGAGTGCTGGCGCATCATGTCGCGAAGGATGTTTCGAAGGGCTTGCGATACGCGGCGCGTACTGCGATTGAGTCGGTTTGCAGGACGCTCAAGGTCGCGATTCCCGAGAGCGAGGCTGCGCTATGTTCGCTCCTCACTCCTCAACGGCTGGCCCATTTCCCGCACAGTGACCTTTTCGATTTTTCTCACCAGCTCGAGCATCTCGGCAGCAAAGGCGACGCCGTGGTTTTGAGCCTTTTCGACGCGGCTTTTTCGACGGAGCCAACTTCGGGTGAATGGGAAAACTTTGGGGGTGCCATCATGCGGATGCGGATGCAGAGCAGCGATAAATGGAAAAGTATCCATTATTCCCTAGCAGAGTATTACCAAAGCAGGAGCGGTACGAACGCTGGCTTGATGACGGATCTCGCATGCATTGCATTGAATGCAGCCGTGCGACGTCACGGCGAGCCGCGTGAATCGGGCGAGAGTGTCGTGGCGACGATTCGCTTTCGCAGGATCAAATGTGAACTCGTCGAGGACTACGAGTCTATCGGGGACCGGGACTACGAGCACAACGAGCACAACGAGTACCGCATCCTTTCGCAATTTGAGACGCTGCTCGATGAATGGGCCGCCGCTGATGATGCTGAGCGATTGTGCACCGCGCTCGACCATTTCGCCGCTCGAAATCGCACATCGCTAATGTGGGGAGCTTTCTTGAAGGCGGGGGCGAATCATCCAGCTACGCTTGGCCGGGAGCTTGAGCCGGTGCTGGCAGAGTCACTCTTCCTGACCCACCCCGACTATTGCTACGGAGGGACATTGCTTTTCGCCGCGCTACACAAGGCTGGTGATGCTTCGCTGCGCGAACGACTGGAAAAGTTAATTCTCGATCTGCCTCAAACTGCCCGATTCCTCCAAGACGAACCCCGCGAACCGATGCCGAGTTGGCTGGAGGATGCTCAGAACAAGCTGCTTGGCGCATTGGATGAAGCCGACATCGTCTCGTCCGTCGTCCGGGCGTTGCAATTGCAGCGCGCGGAGCAAAGGCCCCTCCCGGTGAATAGTGAACCTGAGGGCATCCGTACCACCTGGCATAAGCCTTCCGACGAGGAATTGCTAGAGCAGCGCGGCGTTAGTTTGAAAGACCCGGTGAACGCGGAGCTTTTTCGGCTGCGAGAGGAGCTCAATCCTCTCCTTGAGCGGGACGGCGGCAAAGTTACCGTGGGCACAATTGAGCAGCATTGGCCGGTCGTGGGGCAGTGTGAACGCGCAGTGCGCCAGTATCGCCCAGAGCACCACGAAATGACTGGTGAGCTGTGGGGACACCTCGTCAGCGCGTGCGAAAGTATTGTTCGCCATGCGGATTGGCCTGCAACGAATGAACGATGGGAAACGGTGCGCCGCATTTTACTGAAAGCTTCCAGTGATCCGTTACCCAAGCCGTCTGAAAACGAAGATGCCAAGGAAGGTCGCTGGCTGAGTTACAGCTGGCCTGCACCGCGTGTCGATGCTGCTAGAGGGCTACTATTCTTTGTCAAAAGTTTCGGGAAGTCTGACCCGGCGATCACCGCCGCTCTGCTAAGGCTGTGCAGGGATAAGTCACATCCTGTGCGATTCGAATTGGGCCGTCAGCTTGTGGTGTTGGAGAAGTTAGCACCGGACATCATGTGGCAGCTCATAGACTGCTTTATTTGCTATGAGCAGAGTTTCTTTGTTCTAAATGAAGTCCTGCTGTCACTCAACGGCTTGTGGGTTCAGTCCGCAGATGAAGTGAAGCCGCGGCTAACTCGAATCGCCAAGCGCGCCAGGCGAAGCGCGCCTGAGGAACACCATATTCACAAGTCGTTGGCTCATGCACACTTGTTCCACTTCCTGCGAACAGGTGACGCAGAGAGCGAGTCCTACATTGATGGCCTCATCGCCGAATGTGACCAGCAACATGCCAGCCAGGCACTCCGCGCTCAACTGGACTCCTGTCGCTCCTGGCTAACTGCCGGCGATGCCGTGCAGATTGTGGATGTCGAAGAGACTGCTCGGAAACGCACCTGGGGATTCTTTGGAAAGCTGCTGCCCGCAGCGCAGGCAAAGCTCCAGCAACACAGAGAATGTTGGCGATCACTTCGTGCTGCTGGTCATTCCGATAAGGTAGAAAGCACTGAGGAGGCCATCGATCGAACCTTGCAATTGGTGGATGGCATTGCGATGCAACTCTATTTCGCCAGCGGCACTTTTGCAGACAAGCAAAACAAGGAAGAAGCCCACCTGACCAAACCGCAGCAGCAGCGGTTTTGGACTGAATCCGCCGACCTTTTCCAAGCATTGGCTGAGGAGCTTGCACTTCACATCGTCCATCGAGTGGTCGAAACCCTCCACCATTTACTCCCGTGCTCGCCGCGTGAAATCTTCCTGACCGCCGCAAGCACCATCACTTCGAGTTCCGAAGATGGATATCAGTATGAATCACTAGCCATGGAGGAAGTGGTGGAGCTTATTCAGCGGGCACTTGCTGACCACCGCGACATTTTTCAGAGCACAGACGGCAAGGAATCCGATTGTTTCGTCGAGCTACTAAGGGTTCTAGACTTGTTCGTTGAAGCAGGCTGGCCAAAGGCACGGCAACTCACCCATCGCTTGGAGGAGATTTACAGGTAGTTCGTGATGGTTCTCTGCTCCACCCCGCAGGTGCTCGCCTTCCTGAAGGGCCACATCGTCTTTGCCGAGAGAGATGAGGAGCTGAACAAATAACCCTGCGCCAGCACCAAACCGGCGCGGTGGGGGCGACCGTCAGCTGCGCCCTTGATCCCGGGCGCACCTGCAGCCTCGTCTGGCACACCTAGGCAGCGGTAAGACTTTCACCATGATCAAGACGGTGGGGCAGCTGTTTCGCGCGCCCGCAGCGGACAAGCTGACCGTCCTCCTGATGATTGATCGCAACGGTCTGAAAGACCAGATGATCAAGAACCAAGCCCTCTTGGAGGTGCGGCCATAACTTGGCTTTCTCCGGGCATAGCCGTTGCCAGGCAAAACGGAAAATGGCAGAAACTTCCCTGCAAATCAGCGCACCCTCCGTGGCTTTCACAGAGAGGGCCACGGTGCGCGCCAAGCCTGGTTGGCAGCATGAGCCGCAAGGGCGACTGCTGGGACAATGCGGTGGCAGAGAGTTTTTGCGAGTTTGAAGAAAGAGCAGATAGAAGATAGAATGGAGGCACTATCAAGCCCGTGTGGAAGCGCAGCGGGATACTCTAGACTACACTTGGCAACTACGAGATAGCTTATGAATATTTGGCAACACCGTATAACACATCATAAATCGATCTCGTATCCGCTGATTAAGAATAATATTCTATCAATCGGCTTTTCGGCATTTGCCAACGCAGAATTTGTCAAAGCCGTGTCTAATGCCAACAAGGGTGCGTGGCAGGCATATGAAGAGGCTTTTAAAAATAACCCAGACTTTGATAAATCATTAGGACGGTATAACCACTTGTGGCATTTTATTTACAGCATGAGGAAAGACGACTGGGTAGTCGTCCCACTCCAGGGCGGCTTGTTTTCAGTGTACAAACTATTGACCGACCAGCCGCTGATTCCGGCTGAATTAGATGCAGACCTCCTGCGGAAAATAGGCGGAGATGGCAAGCCTATTCGTATAAATGATGATGGACATTTATGCGAGGGTGACAATGCCAATATTATTGATTTGGGATTTTTCCGAGAGGTGGAGCCGATTGCTGTCAACATGGAACGCAGCAAGTATGCTGATGCCAGACTGACCTCGCGCATGAAAGCGCGACAGACTACGCTGGAAATCAAAGATCTTTGCGATAGTATCGAACGAGCAATCAACGGTAAGAAAAATAACAGCCCAATCAATCTATACGAGGATATAATCAGCGACTCGGCGCAGAGAGTGCTCAAAAGTATTCGCACTGATCTCAATCCGGATAAATTCGAGCACCTGATCAAATGGTATTTTGAGCGCATCGGTGCAACTAATGCTTACATCCCGGCCAAGAATGAATCGGGTAAATCCGGCGATGCGGATATAGTGGCCCACTTCAAGCCACTCAGAACCACGATCTATGTGCAGGCCAAACATTATGAAGGTGAAGCCGATGGGTGGGCGGTTGAACAAATAACAGAGTACATCGCCTACATCAGCCAAAAACAAGAAGCGCAGGATGAAACCGGTACACAGATCGGCTGGGTGATTTCATCCGCCGACAAATACTCGGAAGAAGCCATCAAAAACGCAAGGGGAAACAATATCGAGCTAATCAATGGCTTGAAGTTTGCCACTATGCTGCTCGAAGCCGGCATTGCCAATCTAGATATTGGGTGATTGATAGCGCGAGCGGTACGCTGCTGCTCCGCTGACCTATCCGGTGGCCAGCGTAGACAGCAGCCACAGCCCGAATAGCGTGTAAGCTGCCATCAGCCCGGCGAGGGACAACTGAAGTGGTTCAATAGATGTGACAGTCCAGTTAAGGAATAATATCTCCTTGAATTTCCTGAACCCGGAAAATTCTATATGAACTTTTGAGATGCGGTGCCTCTTTACTTCCCCGACTTTTCCTTTGGAACTTTAATGCCTTCAATTACTTTGATATTCAAACGCTCTGCTTTGGGCTTAAGTTTTTTTGGCAGGTGATTCTCCAACAGCAAAACAACCTGTATCTTTTCAGGCACATCATACTCACTATCTTTCTTCATTGCTTCAAGGAGGGCGCGATACTTAACGCATTGATATATGCCTCGTTCACAATCAATACTATCTGAAATTCTAGATTTCACTTCTACAGCAATCCATTGGTCTGAGTACTTAAAAAGAACGTCTACTCTGTCACAAGAAGGAAAGGGGTACTCTACAACTGGTTCTGGTTCAGGCGCAACACCTTTAATGATCAGATCAGGATTATCACGAACATATATTTTTAACGCCTTATGTTCCGGTGATTCCCCTCCCCCACCAATTTTAGACGGGATAACTCCCTGATTGTCACTTTCTTCAATAGGAGGAATATCTAAAGCGGCAAGTACGTGGTTCCAACGGCTCCCAAACTCTTTAATCCTTTTATATTCCGCCTGCACCTGATTCCGTTTCTCTTTTTTATTGAGTGTAGGATAATCCGGCCAAAACTCTTCAATGCCATCAAGTGGCAAGTCCGTACCTTTTTTAACAACTAAACTTTGTATGTCGGGGATCTTTTCATTCCACCCGCTCCATTTTCCACTAATGCGTTCAACAAGATGCCCCATTTTTGCAAGCACATTGCCTATGCCATGAGCATGAGGCTGACCATGTTTATTCTTTCTCCCAATACGCCCAGCTAACTCTTCATAGGATATGTTTTTAGGATCATTTATGTGATCAAAAACGTGTTGGACTAATTCACGGAGGGAATCTTTTGCTTGCTGGTCAGCCTTTGTTTCTTCTTTCATCATTTAAGCCTCAGAGAGCAGGTATAATGGAGGAACTATCAAACCCGTGTGGAAGTATAGCGGGATACTCTAGGCTACACTTGGCAACTACGAGATAGCTTATGAAATTTTGGCACCATTATATAAAACGAGATGAATCGATCTCGTATCCGCTGATTGAGAATAATATTCTATCAATCGGCTTTTCGGGATCTGCCGATGCAGCATTAGTCAAAGTCGTGTCTGATGCCAATAACGAGAAAGATGCGCGGCAGGCATTTAAAGAGTATTTTAAAAATAAATCAGGCTTTGATAAATCATTATGGCTAAAGTGGCAGTATAACTCCTTGGAGCATTTTATTTGCGGCATGAAGAAAGGCGACTGGGTAGTCGTCCCACTCAAGGGCAGATTGTTTTCGGTGTACCAACTATTGACCGACCGGCCACTGATTCCGGCCGAACTGGATGCAGCCCGCCGCCTGCCGCCAAAAAGCGAAGATGGCGAGCGTCTTTGGGTAAATGATAATGGGCGTTTATGCAAGGGTGACAAGGGTGATAATGTCAATACCGATTTGGGGTTTTTCCGAGAGGTGGAGCCAATTGCTGTCAACATGGAACGCAGCAAGTATGCTGATGCCAGCCTAGCCAAGAGCATGATAGCGCCACGATGGGTCACGCGGAAAATCAACAGGCTTGAATGCAGTGTCAAGCGAGCAACGGCACAGGAAATGCTCGACCGTATTTGAAATGACCTCAATCCAAAAAAATTCGAGCTCCTGATCAAATGGTATACAGAGTACATCGCCTACATCATCGGCCAAAAACAAGAATCGCAGGATGAAACCGGTGCACAGATCGGCTGGGTGATTTCATCCGCCGAGGAATACTCGGAAGAAGCCATCAAAGACGCAAGGGAAAACAATATCGAGTTAATCAATGGCTTGAAGTTTGCCACTATGCTGCTCGAAGCCGGCATTGCCGATCTAAATTTGGATGATTGATAACGCGAGCGGCACGCTGCTGCTCCGCTGACCTATCCGATGGCAGACACTGAGGAAGATCTCTGTTCCGCCGTCCGAAGAATGTCAAGCTCTCTTGGGGCACACCCGGGTCTGGCCCCGCTGTCGCTGCCTGCCGCCTTTCTTCATGTCGGCAAATGTCGCTTTGTAGGATAGAATG
The DNA here is from genome assembly GCA_965205525.1 of Gammaproteobacteria bacterium. Taxonomy (GTDB): domain Bacteria; phylum Pseudomonadota; class Gammaproteobacteria; order JABABF01; family JABABF01. The sequence continues at coordinate 1,427,261 of OZ242171.1, read as the reverse complement.
CTCTTTCCTCGGGGGTGCGGCCATAACTTGGCTTTCTCCGGGCATAGTCGTTGCCAGGCAAAACGGAAAATGACAGACACTTCCCCGCAAATCAGCGCATCCTCCGTGGCTTTCACAGAGAGGGCTGCGGCGCGCGCCAATTATCTGCTGGAAGAAGAGGGCAACCGGGAGCTGAAGCTGAGGGTATTTATTACCGGCGGCGGCTGCTCCGGGTTTCAGTACGGCTTTACCTTTGACGAGGTGGTGTCGGAGGACGACACGATGGTGAAATGCGGTGATGTTGCCCTCCTGGTGGATGCGATGAGCTATCCCTATTTGGCGGGCGCTGAAGTGGATTACGAGGAGGGCTTGCAGGGCTCCCGTTTTGTAGTCAACAACCCCAATGCCACCAATACCTGCGGCTGCGGCTCTTCCTTCTCTATGGACTGACACTCGGCCTTGCTTTCTCAGGCCGGATAGATTCCTCCCAAAAGCCGCTCTCCGGCGGCACCGGTCACGGCGGGAAGATTTCCTGCTCGGCCTTCCAATGTCTGCCAGGCGAGCCAGGCAAAGGCCGCTGCCTCCACCTGCCGGGGGGGGATGCCGAGGACATCTGTGCTTGCGATCCTGCAGTCTGGCAAGAGCCTCCTGAGGCGGGCCATCAGGTCGGGGTTGCAGGCGCCGCCGCCGCAGACAAAGACTTCTTCCGCTCCATTGCCATGGGCGAGGGCTGCCTCGGCGATGCTGCGGGCCGTGAACTCCGCTGCGCTGGCCTGCACATCCTCGGGGGCGGCTCGCTCTTTCTCTCCCAGGCAGCTCTGCAGCCAGGGCAGGGTGAAGTCCTCCCGCCCGGTGCTCTTGGGGGGCGGCAGGGCCAGGAAGGGGTGCGCCATCAGTCTTTCCAGGAGTGCCGGCAGCACCTGTCCCGCTCCTGCCCGCTCTCCGTCCCGGTCAAAGGGTGTGTCCCAGTGCTTTAGGCACCAGGCATCTAAGAGCAGGTTGCCGGGGCCGGTATCAAAGCCGGCGGCACTTCCGCTGCTGCCGATTACGGTGAGATTGGCGATGCCGCCGATATTGAGCACCAGCCGGGTCTGCCCGGGGACAGCGAAGGCGGCCCGGTGAAAGGCGGGTGCCAGCGGCGCTCCCTGTCCCCCCGCCGCCAAGTCCCGCCGCCGGAAATCGGCGATTGTCGTGATGCCGGTGCGCTCCGCCAGCAGGCTGGGGTTGCACAGCTGCACCGTAAAAGGCGGCGTTGCCTCCGGGCGATGGCGCACCGTCTGGCCGTGGCAGCCGATCGCCCGGACCGCCGCCCCTTCCCGGCCCGTCTCAGACAGCAGCCTCTGCACAGCCAGCGCCATGGCCTCGGTCAGCCGCTGCTCCGCCCGTCCCAGGCGCTCAATCTCGTCATTTCCCGAACTGCACAGGGACAGAAGCTCTCCCTGCAGCCCCGCATCCAAGGGGCGGTAGAGAGCCCCCAGCACTTCCGGCAAGTCCTTGTCAAAGGCAGCCAGCACGGCATCTATGCCGTCTAAGCTGGTGCCTGACATCAGGCCGATAAACAGATTCTTATCAGAAGGCATTTGGGACGGCTTGGGTGCAGAACTCCCCCGCATCTCGCCGAGTAGTGCACTGAGAACGGAAGGTCTCTGCCCTCCCCGGACGCCTGCAGCCGACAGCGGGGTGAGGGCTGAGATCCGGCAGACATGGGCTGCCGAGGGATGAGAGCATGCTGGGCACGGCCTGCGGTTGTAGTTAAAGGTTAAAGGCGGGCATTTGCTCTTTGCTCTGCCGATGGCGAAAATATTTTGGCCGGGCGAGGGCGGGGCTCCTTGGCTGGGCGGGCCGAGGACTTCCCCAAAGCTGGAGCTTCCATGCCGATGGGATGATACCACGCCGAATAGATTTGCCGGCTCTTTTTGCTGCCCGTTATCTGTGTCTGGCCACTTGCTCCACAGATGTCCTGTGGGGGCTGGGGCTCTCCCAGCGGCGGGGCTATTGACATGTCCCCAGAGCTGTGCCAGAATGCCGGCCAATACCTGCTTCCTTTAATAAGGGGGCAGGGGGGACGAGTAGGTATCTGCTGAGAAGGCGAAGATATAGCCACTGCGGCTATTGACATCTTTCTTGGCTTTAGGTGTATACTCTTGCCATTGGTGCCACATCACTGTCTCTTTGGCAGGGAGTGGCGCTATTTCTGAATAATCCGTGCGCTCAGCCATAGTGCTGCTTTCACGGGGTGCAGATACAAGGGGAAACAAATGAGAGCTAACATTAAAAGCAAATTCGGGTTTTTTGCCGTCTTCTGCCTAGCCGCTGTGACAGCGGCTCCTCCCGGGCTGCATGCCCAGGAAGACAGCCGCAGTGCCGCTTTGGAGGAGGTTATCGTAACCGCCCAGAAGAGGGAGGAATCTCTGCAGGATGCTCCCTTGGCGGTATCCGCCTTCACTGCAGAAGACATGGAGCGCTTCGGTGCCATTGAATTCGGCGATGTCGCCGATCTGGCCCCCAACATGACCCTGCGCAAGCAGCCTGCCAGCCATTCCAACTATGCCTTCGGCGCTCGCGGGGTGGCCGCTGGAGAGACCCAGCTGGCGGTGGATTCCGTCGTCGGCCTGTATTTGGATGGTGTCTATGTCGGTCGTCTGACCGGTGCTGCCTTTGATATCGCCGATACCGAGCGGGTAGAGGTGCTCCGGGGGCCCCAGGGCACTCTGTACGGCAGGAATGCTGTGGGGGGCGCCATCAATGTCATCTCTAATAAGCCCACCGGTGAATTCGGTTTTCGCCATTCCTTCTCCGGCGGCGAAAGGGGCTTTACCCGCAACCAGACCACGATCAATTCCGATTCCGTGTCCCTTTTCGGAGGGGAATTGGCGGGGCGGCTGAACTATGCCCGCTGGGAGCTTGACGGCATTCTCAAGGATGCTGTCACCGATAGAGAAATTGGAGATCAGGACTCAGAGGCATGGAAGTTTGGCTTGCGCTGGACCTTGGATAGCCTGAGCGTAGACTATTTCTTTGACCGCTCCGAGAAGGTCGGCAACTCCCAGCTGCAGCAGATCACTCGTCTGGATAATTTCTTCGGATTTCCCATTGCTACTTTTGCCATACATCGGGAGGCCGAGGCGAGCGGCTTTGTCAGCCGTGATCGGCTGGGGACTAACAGTGTTCCCTTCTCTCAGCCAGAAACCTCTGATGTGGAGGGCCACGCCCTCACCCTGACTTGGGATTCTCCCTGGGGGATTACCTTCAAATCCATCAGTGCTTATCGGGAGTGGGAGAGCGACATTCGTGACTTGGGCACCGAGTTTGGCTCTTTTGAGCATGACGGCCTCACCCCCCTGTACAACGCACAGCCGGCTTGGGATGGCACTGTGCTCCAGACCAGCCCCTTAGATGCCAGCGGACAGCCACTGACCGGGGTCACTCGTGTGTTACCAGGTCAGTATGTTTCCTTTTTCCGGGCTAGCCGCAGCAGCGAGCAGGAGCAATTCAGCCAGGAATTTCAATTGTCCGGCAACCTATTTGACGATCGCCTGAAATATGTGGCGGGCCTTTATTATTTCCATGAGCGGGCCGATGAGACCAATCAGCAGTTTACCCTGACCCCAGGCACTGCTCTCCCGTTCCTTGCGGGTGTTACTACTCACGAGGATGGCGGCGGGGATGGCACCTATCAAGGGTTCGGCAGCGGCACTCTGTGCGGCGACCCGAATCCTCCGGGTGATGATCCTAGGAGAGTTACTCGGACAGGAGCGGATAGTACCCTTGCCAACGCCTGTTTCCAGACCACTGTTATCGGCGGTTCTCCGGTGTTTAACTATGGCTCTGACAACGATGCCTACGCGATTTACCTGCACGGAGAATATGCCCTTAGCGATCTGCTCAACCTGACCGTGGGCGTGCGCTACACGGAAGATGAGAGAGCCGCCTATCTGCAGTACAGCCAGATCCAGGAGCGGGATGAAAATAACGATCTGGTCTTTGATGCCGATGGCAAACCGGTCCTTCCGGTAGTTCCGGCGGATGACGACTGGACCAAGGTTACCTGGGATGTGGCTTTGGACTATCAGTGGAACGAGGATATCAATGTGTACGGCAGGGTGGCCACCAGCTATCGCGCGGGCGGCTACAACACCCGAGCGCCTAATCGGGAGACCTTTGTCACCCCCTTTGATGAAGAGGATATTCTGAGCTACGAGGTGGGTGCCAAAACCCAGTGGTTTGACGACCGCCTGCGGCTTAACACCACCCTGTTCCGTGCGGACTACGAGGATACCCAGACCTCTATTTTCTCCCCCAGCTTGGCCGGAGCTACCAGCATAATCTTAAACGCAGGGGAGCAGACCAATCAAGGGGTGGAGATTGAGATCTTGGCGGTGCCGGCAACGGGGCTGACCTTCGGTTTGAACTATGGCTATTTGGATGCAGAGTTTGACGAGTTTCCCGCCAGTACTGCGAATCCAACGGTGGCCTACGCCCCGGACAATACCGCCAGCGGCTGGGGGGAATACCAATTCCCCGCCCTAGACTGGGGCCAGCTGAGCATCTGGGTCGGCTTCAGCTACTCGGGTAGCTTTACGATCAGCGCGGGGGTTCCTCTGGATGCCCCGGCCAATGAAGACACTCAGCGCTCCCTGTGGGATGCCCGCCTCACCCTCAGCGAAATTCCTTTGGGAGATACGCCGGGCAATCTGCGCATTGCCTTCTGGGGCCGCAACTTGGGGAACGAGGAATACCGCGAGTTTGTGATTCCTTTCGGCACCTTTGACGTGGCCATCTACGGCGAGCTCCGCAGTGCTGGCCTTGATGTCGTATATGAGTTTTAAGACTGCCCGCTGGGGTTAAAATCCCTTTGGCAAACTGAATTTTCGAATCTTCGTATTTTCCCAAAGGGGAGGAAAACCGATGAACTTCAACATCAAACCCAGCGCCAAAGAGCGCAAAAAGCTGCCCGGCAAAAACCTGCCCGGCATTTTCGCCGCAATCCTCGCTGTACCCGTCTTTGGGGGGGTAAGCGGAGTCTCGGCCCAAGATGAGCGGATCACCGCTCTGGAAGAGGTGGTTGTGACCGCCCGCAAGCGGGAGGAATCACTGCAGGATACGCCTTTGGCGGTTACCTCTCTCAGTTCGGACATCTTGGAAGCCAAGGGTCTTAATAACCTGGCGGATTTAGGCGCCGGTGCGGTGCCCACCCTCAAGGCCCAGCCCTATCCGAATGCTCCCACCACCCTGATTATCGGAATGCGGGGTACTGGCGCGGCGGATGCCGGTGCCGTCACCACCGAGATTCCAGTGGGCATCTATTTAGATGGCGTATATCTGGGTCGCAGCCAGGGTTTGGCGACGGATTTGCTGGACTTGGAGCGGGTGGAGATCCTGCGGGGCCCCCAGGGCAGCCTGTACGGGAGAAACTCTGTGGGCGGCGCGGTGAATTTTGTCGCCCGCAAGCCCTCCGGCGAATTCGGCTTTCAGCAGACCCTCTCATGGGGGGACAAATGGGGAGAGCGGCGCTCCGTAACCCATCTGGATGTGCCCGCCATCGGGCCCGTGAGTGCGCGCCTGTCTTTTCTAAATGCCCAGGATGACGGCTGGGTGAATAACACCCGAGAGGAACCTAACAACTTCAACTACGGCTACCAGGACAGGGAAGGCGTGCGGCTGGCACTGCGCTGGACGATCGGGAACACCGTCTTTGACTACTCCTATGACGACAGCGATACGGCGGCCACCCAATCCTTCTTCCAGTCTTCAGCAGCGGGTGGCTCTAATGGCTTCGGCGTGACCCCGGCGGGGCTTCAAGCATTGAATATTGCCACCGGGAATATCGGATCAGCGTCTCCCACTCCCGGCGGTGCAGATCTTTCGGACATCGTGCAGGCCATCCAGACAGAGGGCAATGGCGGTGCTGACTCCCCCTGGGTAGAGCGCTGGCTGGTGCCCACCGATGACCGCCTGACCGCGACCCCGGTGGGCCGCTATGTGCGCCCCACCACGGTGGAGACCAAGGGACATACCTTCAGCTTTGAGTCGGAGATCAACGAGTACTTCAGCATCAAGTACATCGGCGCTTACCGGGAAGTGAGCCAAGTCACAATCAATGCGTATGGCGGGCCCCTTACAGGTGCGGCGGGCCTCACCAATGCTCCTACCGGCGGCCCTATTGATCAGGATCAGACCACCCACGAGCTGCAGTTTCTCGGCGAGGCCTTGGACGGTCGCCTGAAATATGTCGCCGGCCTGTACTATTTCAAAGAGAATATCATTGAGATGCAGGGCAATAATCGTGCTGCCTATGAGAGTTTTGTCTACAATCAGGGTCTTTTAGGGGGGCTCGTCCAGCGGGTAACGGCACTTGGCGGGGCCTTGGGCCTTGCGGGGACGGGGGATGTCCCGGGGGCATTGACAGCGCTGGCGGGGCTCGGCTACAGCAACCCGGCAACCGCGTTTCAACTGGCAGGTGCCGAGGCTGGAGGCATCGGAGGTCAGCTGGGCTTTCTCCTGTTGCCCACCGTTATACCGGGCGCCGGTCTCACCGGCATCGCGGTGCTGGGGCCGGATGATCTGCCGGTTTCCCTCTCAACACCCCGTTTTCTGAGCCCCACAAGGGCAAATCCGGACGGGGGAGCTAGACTGCCTTCCCGAGATGTGGGGACCATCGTGAATGTGGATGCCGAGTCCTATGCGGTTTTCGGTCAGCTCACCTATTCTCTTCAGGAACGCCTGAATCTCACCTTGGGCATACGCTACACAGACGATGAGCGCACTGGGCTTCGCACCCGCCTCTCCGACACAGACCAGAATCTTTTTAGAAGTATAGACAGCGATAATGTGGATTACAGCATTACCTTGGACTACGACCTCGGGAACATGATGCTGCTGGAGGATGCCACTGTTTACGCCCGCTGGGCCACCGGCTACAAAAGTGGAGGCATTGATCGCCGCTCCATCGCCTTTGGAATCTATGAAGATGAAACACTGGAGAGTGCCGAAATAGGCCTTAAGACCGATTTCTGGGAGCATCGGGGCCGCTTCAACCTGGCGATATTCACCTCCGAGTATGACGACAAGCAGACCACTTATCAGGACCCCAACGCCGATTTTGTGACAGATACCATCACAGAGAACGCCGCCGGCACCATAGACATTAACGGTGTGGAGCTGGAGATCACTCTGGTTCCCATCGCGGGCCTGGTGCTGGATTTCAGCTACAACTATCTGGACTGGGATTATCCAACCCAGCAGACCGTGCAATATGAGAGTTGGTGCGCTCCTGTAACCGGCTTGGCAGACCCTGCCGACCGTGTTCTGCCTACCAATGGCGTATGTGCGGCAGATCGTCCCATACAGTTTGCCCATCCGATTCCCCAGTTGGACGGTGCTGGCGATGTGGTTACAGACGGTGACGGCAATCCCGTCAATGCACTGTTGCCGATGGAATTCTATATTTCCCAAGCACCCGAGCACAGCTACTCCCTGAGTGCCAGCTACACCCTTCCGCCCTTCTCCTTCGGCAGCCTGACGGCTAGGCTGGACTACATCTATAGCGATGATTTCAGCTATTCGCCGCGTTTACCGGTAGCGGATGATTCCGAACGCAGCGTGCTGAATGGCCGCCTGACTCTCAGCGAGATCCCCCTCTTCTCCGGCACGCGTGGAGAAGTCCGGGTCTCCCTGTGGGGCCGGAACATAGCCGACGATGAGTACATCATCTATCGGATTGACCAGACCACCAGCCTCGGCGCTCTCATTACTGATGTCTACGGAGAGCCCCGCTCCGCCGGCATAGAATTCGTCTACAGCTACCGTTGATCCTCCCGGCGGGTATCCCGCCAGAGCAGGGGAAGAGCTCCCGTCCAGTCCTCTGGGCGGGAGTTTTTCTTTGTCCCTTTGTCTGTCAATCCAGGGAGCGGCCTGGCATAGAGGGGCAGGGAGAGCCGACCTAATTGCCCGATCCGGGGGGCTTGACATCGGGATTGGGATAGGATAGCTTTGCCTAAGAGCCCCCTCCGCCACTTGGTGCGAGGGGGATGTCCGAGCATCTGCCTAAGGGCAGCTTGCTCTGCTGTCTTGGGGTGGCAGGCAAGGTGTTTGAGGCGGGTGCAGGGATTGCAAGCCGGTATAAACCGGGGGAAGCCTGCGATGAAAGCACACCAGATCCATCAGCCTAGCTCTGCCAAGCTGTATTTTCCTTCTTTAGCTGCTGCCTTATGCCTTGCCTCTGGGGGGATAGCAGAGGCACAAGAGCCAAGAGAGGGACGTATTACCGTATTGGAAGAAGTCATCGTCACCGCCCAGAAACGGGAGGAGACTTTGCAGGAGGCGCCCTTGGCAATTAGCGTCCTGGGGGCCGGGGCCTTGGAGGCCCGGGGGATCAGCAATCTGGGGGATTTGGCAGACGGCGGTTTGCCGGCCCTGAAAATCCATACCTATCCCAATAGTGCCGCGACCCTGTACGCCACCATTCGGGGCATCAGCGCGGGGGACCCGGGCTCCATTACCACGGAGCTGCCGGTGGGCATCTATATAGACGGCGTGTACCTGGGACGTGCTCAGGGCCTGAGTGCGGACATACTGGACCTGGAGAGAATAGAGGTATTGCGGGGCCCCCAGGGCACTCTGTACGGACGCAACTCCATCGCCGGCGCCATCAACATGGTTACCCAGAAGCCGACCGGCAAATTCTCCTTCAAGCAGACTCTAACTGCTGCCGAGGATTATGATCACTGGCGCAGCCTCACCCGCATTGACCTGCCGACGGTGAGCGGCCTTTCCGCCCGCATCTCCTACTTCGAATCCGAGCATGACGGCTGGGTGGAGAACACGAGAGCAGGAGGGCAGGGGGACACGGACTACTTCGAATCCGACAAGGAGGGCGGTCGCTTCGCGCTGCACTGGGAAATAAGCGATCGCATGAGTGCGGACTATGCCTACGATTACACGGACCTGGAAAATGGCCAGCCGTATTTCCAGATTCATCAGCTGAACGAGCTGACCCTTGCGGAGATATTGGAAGGGCGGGGGAACAGAAGCATCACCTCCTTAAGAGCCATCGCCGAGGATCTTTTCGGCGCGGACCAGAATGTGGTGCCTACGGATGCTGCCGGCTTTGCCGGCTATGTGGGAGGTGTAGCGCTGCCTGCCCTCGGAAGGTTTGGAGCAATCATGGGGGCGGCAGCGAATTTGCCTCCGGCGGACCAGGCTGCCTTTATCGGTGGGGCATATTTCGGTTTATTGCCTAATAATCCCCTCAATCTGGCACAGGGCGAGCGGAATGCCTTGGAACTCTATGTGCTCGGAACTACCTTTTACGGGGGGGGCTCGCCTGGCGGCCCTTGCAACAATGGCTGTCCTTCCCTTGCATCTTTCTATTTTGATGATGCCGTAGCCACCCGCTATCTTCGGCAGGACCCCCGTGACAGGGCTGTGGGGGAAACCCGCTTTCCTTCCTTCCTGCTGCCGACCCGGGTAGATATAGAGGGGCATACCCTGCATTTTAACTGGCAGCTTACCGAGAATATGAATTTTCGCTCTATCACCTCCTACCGCGAGCTGGACCAGCATCTTCGCAACAACTATGGGGGCGCTTTCGGCCTGGCTGCCACCGGCGGTATTGACGGCGACCGCTTAGACCAGGAGCAGTTTTCCCAGGAGCTGCAGATCTTCGGCGATGCCTTTAACGATCATTTCCAATACATAGCCGGAGTTTATTATTACGATGAGGACGTAGAAGAAAAGCAGGGCAACTTCTTCACTTCAATAAATTTCGCTGATATTTCTGCCACTGCGTTAGCAGAGATTATCCTAGGCTTGCCGCCCGGTGTTGGGCTGGGCCCGGATGGCGCAAGGACGCCCTTGATTGCCCTCAGTGAGCCCGTGCTGCTGGATCCCACAGGCGACCCGGTGCTTGCCATGGTGAAGGCGGATGCAGAGACTATTGCCGTATTCGGCCAGGGCTCCTGGAGCTTCAGCGACAAGTTTGAGCTCACCTTGGGTCTGCGCTACACGGAGGACGAGCGGAACGTGAACCGCTTTGTCTATAACCCGACCAATTCTGACCCGGATGCAGAAAGGGCATACTACGCAGAAAGGGGTATTGACTTTCTCACTACCGGCAAGCGCAGTGTGGATGACGAGCATGTGGATTATTCCGCGGCTTTCGCCTACCAGTGGCTAGAGGATGTCAGCCTGTATGGGCGCTATGCCACCGGCTACAAGGCTGGCGGCGTGTCCCGCCGCTCCCGGCCTTTGGTGACCTATGGCGATGAGACAATTGACACCGTGGAGATTGGTCTGAAAGGCCGCTTCTGGAGCGATCGCGTCTCGGCGAATATTGCATTATTCAGCAGCGAATACGAGGACAAGCAGACCTTCATCAATGATGAAAACCCGCGGGCCAGCGTGGCAGACCCCATCGTATTCAATGCCGAGGGCACGGTGGATATCAGCGGCCTGGAGATGGAGTGGTCGGTGGTGCCTGTGGTGGGCCTCCTGCTGAGCATGGATTACAATTACTTGGACTGGGATTATCCTCGTCAGGTGGACCAGGACGGCTTTGATGCAGATAATGATCCGGACCGTTTCGTGCTGGAGCATGCGCCCCGCCACTCCGGCACTTTCAGCGTGGACTACACCTTCCCGGCCTTTTCCTTCGGCACCTTGGTTGCACACTTTGACTGGAACTCCAGCGGCAAGTATTTCTATGGGGCCCGCCACTTCCTGCGTGGGGATGGTCGCGATATTCTCAACACCCGCCTCACCCTGCGCGAAATCCCCGTGAGACTGGGTCAGCTGCAGGTTGCCCTGTGGGGCAAGAACATCACCGATGAGCCCTATCTGCTTGCCAGCCAAGACCAGACTCGGATTGCGGGAACCGTGTCCGATGCCTACGCCAGGCCCCGGCTGTGGGGCATAGACCTCACTTGGGAGTATTGAGCGGCTGGGGAGAGCATTGCTCGGCAATCGCTCGGACCTGGTTTGCCGGGGGCATTTTTCTAGCACCAGCTGTGCTATGTGATCGGCATGAATCGGCGTGCAAAAAGGCTGGCTGGCGGAGTATTGACAAAAAGAGCAGCGGCCGTGCAGCGGCATGGGGGGCGCATGTCCGCTTTCATGGACGGGCGATTGTGGGATTTTGGCGCGGAATGCGCAGTTTTCCCAAGCCTATGCACTGCTCTGTGATAACATTTCTGCTTGCTTGAAAAAAGATCACAGTGGGATATCAGCACTATGAGTGAAAAACAAGAAGGTGCTTGGAACAAAGAGCAGCGGATTGATGATGTGGACGAGATGCGCCAGCTTCGTCCCACCCCGAAGCTGGCGGACCCGGATGCCGCCCGGCGGGGGCTGGAGAAATGGTTTGCCGGCCGGCTGAAGGGTAGAGAGAAGGTCAAAATCACCGACTTTTCCACCCCGGAAAACTCCGGCATGTCCAACATTACACTCCTATTTGATATGCAATGGCAGGACGGCGAAGGTCAGCATCGGCATCCCTATGTGGCGCGCCTGCAGCCCTCTCAGGGCAAGCTGGTCTTCCCCAAGTACGATCTCAGCATGCAGTACCGGGCTATGGAGGGGGTGCAGGAGCAGGTGCCGGTGCCGCTCCTGATTGGCCTGGAGGAGGACCCGGCTGTCATCGGTGTTCCTTTTTATGTAATGGAAAAGGTGGAGGGCATTGTCCCGTCGGATATGCCGCCCATGCACATGGCTGGCTGGCTCTACGACGATGCTACCCCGGCAGAGCGGGAGCACCTGTGGTGGAAGGGAGTGGAGGCCATGTGCAAGGTGCACGGGGTGGATTGGAAGAAAGCCGGCTTTGATTTCCTGTATCACCCAGAGCTGGGCGGCGAGCGGGTGCTGGACCAGCAGCTGCACTACTGGGGGCACTATCTTCGCTGGGCCCCCGAGGGCATTCCCCACCCGGAGTACGAGCGGGGGTTCCAGTGGTTTCTTGACAACAAGCCGCCGCTGGATGAAGACGTGGGGCTGTGCTGGGGTGACAGCCGCATGGGGAACACCATGTTCACCCCGGACCGCCAGGAGGTGGCGGCGGTGCTGGACTGGGAGATGGTCACCCTCGGCAACCGGGTGCAGGATTTGTCCTACTGGATACTCTTGGATCAGACCCTGTCTCTCGGTATGAGCATCCCCCGCCTGGAGGGAATGCCCGGCGAGGAGGAAACGGTTCGCTTTTGGAGCGATAAGACTGGCCTGGATGCCACCCACTATATGTACTACAAGTTCTTCGCTCTCTGGCGTTTCGGCCTAATTCTGACCCGCACCGCTATCTGCAGCGGCAGCGAAGACCCGAAGGGGGGCAACTTTGTCACTCCCATGATGGAGAAGATGCTGTCTGAATTAGGCGGATAAGGGCGGCAGGGAGCTGTGATCTCCCTGTCTGTGAATGCCCTTCCGCTGTCTGGCTTAGGCGGATGAGGGCGGCAGGGAGCCGTGATCTCCCTGTCTGAGAATGCCCTTCCGCTATCTGAATTAGGCGGATGAGGGCGGCAGGGAGCAGAAACTCGTTATCTCGGCAAAAGATATAACACTTGGGCAGCCCCTGAGCCCTTGGGGATGATGGGAAAGTCCGGGCGGACTCTTTTTTCTCAGCGCGAAAACATATTGCTGGTAACACGAATCTTTTCGTCCCGCTCCTCAATCTCCTCATAGGTGCGCTCGTAGCCCGTGTACTTGATGAGCCACTGTCCCTCCATCTTCACATAGCGGTCATCGTAAAAGCCGGCCCCCCGCAGGGTAGTGTTGTCGTCCAGATTGATCACAAGGTCCTGCAGGTACCAGATGCCGGTGGCATCGGTTTCATTTAGGATATCTATTTCTGGGTGATGCCCCTGGTGCAGGGTAAGGCGCTTCGGTCCGTCCATGAACTCGCTTAAGAAGTCCAAGATGGCCTGGCGGCTATCATAACTGTACTTGCCGCTGTCGTAGCGGGCGGCGCAATCCTCGCTTAGACACTCGGCCAACAGCGGCCAATTGTTGGTGTCTAAAGCGCGGAAATACTTGTATTTCAAGCGTTTGATCTTTTCAATTTCCAGCAATTCGTTCATCGGTCTCTCTCTCGGTGGTGATGAATACAGTGTAAAGCGATATTACCACTTCTCAGGCCAGTTCTGGGGCAGGTCCCGATACACCGGCTCCCGCTTTTCACGTCGGGCGCGCTTGGCCTCGTCTAAGTTGGTGGTCATCCCGAGCAGCAGCTGGTTGCGGTCTTCAAAGTCAATGGCGGCCTCCAGGCTCGCCACCTCCAGATTGGACCAGCACAGCCGCTTGGTCATGGCGACCCCGTGGGAGCTCAGCTTGCAGATGCGCTCTGCAATCTTCAGGGCGGCCTCGAGGACTTTGCCATCCGGCGCCACCTCGGACACCAGGCCGATGTGAAGCGCTTCCTGTGCATCCACCACCCGCCCGGTGAGCATGATTTCATTGGCCCGGGCAGCACCGATCAGGCGCGGAAGAATCCAGCTGGCACCCAGCTCGGTGCTGGTCAGACCGTTGATAATTCCAGTGCTGTTGAAGGTGGCAGATTCCGAGGCGATGCGGATATCGCCTCCCAGACTCAAGCACATGCCGCCCCCGTAGGCAGGGCCATTGACCGCGCAGATAATTGGCTGCGGCACAGCCCGCATGGCGGGCACCACCCGGGAAAAATGCCGCACCGAGTGAATCGCCATCTGCGGTATCGTCATCCCGTCAATATTGGGAATCATGCCGGCATCGTCCAAATCCAGCCCGGAGCAGAAACCGCGCCCGCTCCCGATGACAATCACCACCCTGCAGCGGTTGTTCTCAGCTGCCAGGCGAAAAGCATCAAACAGATCCTGCATAAGCTGCACATTCATCGCGTTTAGCTTTTCGGGACGATTCAGGCGAATCGTCAGGACATTCTCTTCTGCTTCTTCTATAACGACAGTTTCCAAGGTTTGCATAGGCAATTCTCCTCAGTCGGCGATCATGGGCTAGTCATGGCAGTCTGCAGGGGGGGCGGTGAGGCCGGGGCAGCTCATCGCACTTGGGTGCCCGGGGCGATGGGGCCGTCCGGGGACAGGAGGCACACCCCGCTGTCGCCTCCGGCGGCCAGCACCATGCCCTCGGATGTGCCAAAACGCATCTTGCGGGGTTCCAGGTTGGCCACCAGCACCAGGAGGCGTCCTTCCAATTCTTCCGGTTTGTAATGCTGCCGTATGCCCGCGAGCACTGTGCGCTCACCGGTCTGGCCGACATCCAGCCGCAGTCGCAGCAGCCGATCTGCCCCCTCCACCTCTTCGGCGGCGATTACCCGGGCGACCCGCAGATCCAGCCGGGCAAAATCGTCAATGCTGATCAGGCTGAGAACATTCTCTTCATTGCTGTCTTTGTGCATGAATCGTTTCCGCTGAAATAGCGAGGAGAGTATTATGTACGTAATTGCCGATGCTGTCGCTGCCAAAGGACGATTGGGTGTCCGATTTTTCCATAGAGGGTTGCTGGCTGCGAGAAGCCCGACGGGTGCCTTCACCGAATAGCAGCGCCCGCCCTGCCGACACGGAGGTCAGTCTGCTCGTGGTGCACAGCATCAGTCTGCCCTCTGGGGAATTCGGCGGCGAACATGTTGACAGCCTTTTCACCAATACCCTGGACCCGGCTGCCCATGCGAGCTTTCAGGAATTGGCCGATCTGCGGGTATCTTCGCATCTTTTCCTGAATCGCAGCGGTGCGGCTGTGCAGTATGTGCCCTTTAATCGGGCGGCCTGGCATGCCGGCGCATCCTCCTTTATGGGACATACCAACTGCAATCCCTTCAGCATCGGCATTGAGCTGGAAGGCACCGGGGATCTGCCCTACACGGAGCTTCAGTACCAGGCGCTGATCGGGATTACGCACTGCCTGATGACACATTTCCCTGCGCTGACACCCCAGCGCATTGTCGGCCACTCGGACATTGCCCCGGGGCGCAAGATTGATCCTGGGCTTTCCTTTGACTGGACTCGCTATCTCTCTGCGCTGTCTTCCCCTGCGTCGGCATCCTAGCCCTGATCCCGACGACGCTCCTCCCAAAGCACTTCCCGCTGTCCCTCCTGACGCCCGATAACCCGCGCCAGCACAAACAAAAGATCTGACAGCCGGTTCAAGTAGCGGCGGGGGATGCCGCTGCTGCCCTGGGAGTCGCCATCCAAGGTGACCGCACGTCTCTCGGCTCGGCGGCATACGGTGCGCGCCAGGTGACAGCGCGCCACCGCCTCGCTGCCCCCGGGCAGAATGAAGTTGTCCAGGGGCGGCAGCTCTGCATTCCAGCGGTCAATAATTTTTTCCAGTTCACCGATATGCTCCGCTCCCATGCGCCCCCCTCCCTTGGGCAGGCTGAGCTCGGCGCCGAGATCAAATAGGTCGTGCTGAAGATCCGAAAGAAGGGATTGAAGCTCATCTCCGGCGGCAAGGCTTGCCCGCAGCAGGCCGATCTGGGCATTCAGCTCGTCCACGTCTCCCATCGCCTCGGTACGGGCATCATCCTTGCGAATGCGCGAGCCGTCCCCGAGACCGGTGCTGCCGTCATCGCCGGTGCGGGTATAGATCTTTGAAAGGCGTTTTCCCATGAGGAGAATCCCTATGCTGCCTGGCGACTCGGAATTGTACCTGTTGCGGCGGCGGTCCCAATCAATCTGCGGCGGGCGATGATGGCGCGACTGTCCTTAGGAAACCACAGAGGGTGCGGGCAGTGTACATGCGGCGGCGGGTGCAGCGAGTGCCTGGGGGGGAAAACCCTGCAAAGGGGGCGGCGGCGAAGCCGCTGCCAGGCAGTCTGCGCCTGCAGCCGAGACGCGGCAGTAAAGCGGCCGGTTCTGCAAGGAGAGATCAGGACAGCCCGGTGTCCGTACTTATTTGGCCGGGCTCAATGCCCAATTGCTCAAAGGCGGCGTTCCAGCACTTCTCCGGCTCCACGCCAAAAATGATTTTTTCATCCGCGGGGCAGAAAAGCCAGCCGCTTGCCGCCACCTCCTCCTCCAGCTGGCCCTGGCCCCAGCCCGCGTAGCCGAAGGCCAGCCGCACATCCAGGGGGCCCTCCCCGGAAGCCACGGCCCGCAGAAGGGACAGGGAGTTGCAGATGCCGATGCCATCTAGTATCTCGGTCCCCTCCGACCACTGCTCAAAAGGCCGGTACAGAACAAAGCCCATCTCGGAGGATACCGGACCGCCGACCAGGCACTTGCGGGAGGTGAGAGCCTTGTCGGTACAGGGAAGATTCGTGCGCTCAAAGACATCCCCAAAGCAGGTGTCTCCTGCCTGATTGAGGACCAGACCCACTCCCCCGCGCTCGCTGTGCTCCACCATCAGCACAACCGCGTGTTCAAAATTCGGGTCCTGCATGGTCGGCATGGCCACCAGGCACTGGCCGCTGAAGCCGATCGGTTTTGGCACTTCAATGTGTTTTTGTGAAGCGGACATCAGTGGTTTCCAAGCGTTGTGCGGGCCAGCGGTACAGCAGCGAGGGCGACTGGAACAAGCCACTATCCTAACTGAATTTGCACAAAGCGGCATGGGTCGGCAGTGCAGCCGAGTGCCGAGGGTCTGGACGGGGAGCCCCCGCTGTCGCTCCATCCTGCCATCTGCTGTCTCCACGCAGCCCTATCTTCCCCGTCTGCAAGATCTGCCGGAGCAGCTGCCTCACCCTCTGCTTTGTCTTTGTTATCTGCGAATGTACGGAGCCGCCGCCTTCAGTCTGCTTTGTCCATCTGCGGATTTGCCGGCAGCTCTCAGGCAAAGCGCATGGAGAAGTCAATGGCACGGCAATGCTTGGTCAGCGCCCCGATGGACACACGGTCTGCACCGGCTGCGATAATATCCCGCAGGTTTTCCTCGCTGACATTGCCCGAGTATTCCAGCTCAATTCTGCCTTTCATCTCTGCCACCGCCTGGCGCAGATCATGCAGGGAGAAGTTATCCAGGAGGGCAATTCTGGCACCTGCTTCCGCAGCCTCCTGCAGGCCCTTCAGGTCTTCTACCTCCACCTCTATCGGCAGCTGCCGCGTATCTTTCTGCTGCTGTTTCTGCCGCTGTGCTGCTTTTACCGCCTCGGCGATTGAGCCCGCTGCGATGATATGGTTTTCTTTAATAAGCCAGGCATCATAAAGTCCCATGCGGTGGTTGTGACAGCCGCCGCAAAGCACCGCGTATTTCTGGGCACGACGCAGGCCGGGGACGGTCTTGCGGGTGTCTAACAGCACTACATCCGAGCGTACTTCCCGTGCCAGTTCTGCAAATCGTCGGGACTGGGTGGCAATGCCGGACAGATGCTGCAGGAAGTTGAGGGCGCTGCGCTCGCCGCTTAGCAGGTCCTTCGCTAATCCCTTCACCTGGCAGACCAGATCCCCCGGCTTCAGGGTGCCGCCGTCTTCAAAATATCGCGAAAAGACGAGTTTCCCGCTCTCGTCCAGCTGCCGAAAGCACTCCTCGGCCCAGGGCAGCCCGCAGACCACCGCTTCTTCACGGCACAGCACCGTTGCCTCGGCTTGGGCCGAGGCGGGCACGATGGATGCGCTGAGGTCCTTCCTGTCTTCCCATGGTCCGAGGTCTTCCTCAAGGGCGCGCCGCACATCTTCCCTGATAAGCGGTTTAAGGTCTTCTTCCATTTTGCACCGCATATCTTCCCTGATAAATGGTTTTATTTCATTCATTCCTCGCCCTCCTTCCGCTCACCGCCCTTGCCCCTCAGCGCCGCCAGGCAATCCGCCACCGCCTCTACGGTAAGGGGCGCATCCAAGGAGATGCCCCGCTCGGCGAGGGCCTTCTGCAGCAGGTTCAGCACCGGCGGGTGCACATGACAGCGGGCCATCACCTCCACCTGGGCGAATACCTCCGCCGGCACCCCCTTCGCCTCCAGGTTGCCCCCGGTGGCCAGCAGATAGACGGTGTCTGCCAAGAGGGGCACCGTCTCTATGTTGTGGTTGGACATCACCAGGGTCACCCCGTCCTGCCGGTTGACCTCGTTCAGGGTTTCTGCCAGCTCCCGGGTGCAAACGGGGTCAATGCCTGTGAAGGGCTCGTCCAGCACCAGCAGCTCTGGCTCCTGCGCCAGTGCGCCAGCCAGCACCACCTTGGCCTTGTGCCCGCCGCTCAGGTAGTGGGGAACGCGGCTGCCCAGCTGCCCGATGCCCAGCCGCTCCATCACCGCCTCCACCCGCCGCTTCACTTCTCTCTCCGGCATATCGCGACAGCGCAGGGAGAAGGCGATGTCATCGTATACCGTTGGCGCGATAATCTGATGCTCGGCATTCTGCAGCACGAAGCCGACCCGGGTGCGAAGCAGCTTGGCATCCCGCACCGGATGCAGTCCCAGCACCTCTGTATGTTCTGTATCCGGGGTGCCATACAGCCCGATGAGATGTCCCAGCAGGGTGGTTTTGCCGCTGCCGTTGCAGCCGAGCAGGGTCACCCTCTCGCCCCGCTGCACGCTCATCTCCATGTTGCGAAAATGCAGTTCCGTGCCGTCCTCGTGGCGAAAGCGGAACGGGCGCACTGTTACCGCAGGAGCTGTCACGGGCAGCCTCCGCACATTTTGTAATGCGTCCCAGCAGCCGGCGAAAAAGCGAGGGATGGGCAGCCAGATGCGATTGGTGATGGCGGGGAAATCGGCATTGTGCTTGGACGGGCTGTTGACGGCAAAAGATTAATCTAGCGGCGATGGCTTAGGGAAATATGCGAAGGAAGAGAGCGGTGGCGTATGCAGCTGCCGCGATTGCAACGGCAATTGCATCCATGTCCCGTCTGTATCCCGGCGGCGAGGTGTAGCGAAGCGCACGACCGTCATAGCCTCGCAGCTGCATCACCCGGTAGTGCTGCTCGGCCAGTTCGGAGCCCCTCACCACCAGCAGTCCCAGCCCGGCGGCCAGGTGGCGCAATCGCAGCCCGCCCCGCAGGCGCAATGCGGTGAGTATCTCTGACAGAAGCCCGGCCAGGATGAACAGGCTGCGGTAGCATAGCAGCAGGATCTGCCCCAGACCCTGGGGCAGAAAGCGTCCGACTACAGCCATCACCGCGGGATAGGGCGTGGTGAACATCAGGATAATGGTTGCCAGCATGGAGACCAGGGCCTTGCCGAGCAGAAGGGTAGTTGCGGCCAGTCCGCTGAAACCGGTTCCCACTCCCAGCAGAAAAAAGAAGGATGCCGGATAAAAGGCGAACAGCAGCAGACGTCCCGAAGGAATGCCGGAAATCAAGGCGGACAGCAGCAGCCCGATGCCGATTGCCAACACCAGCAGCGGCTCCCGGGTACTCACGGTCGCTGCGATCAGCAGTCCCATGCACAGCAGTTTGGCACCGGCAGACAGGCGGTGCAGCACGCTGCTGCCCGTGCA
Organism: Gammaproteobacteria bacterium; assembly: GCA_965205525.1. GTDB lineage: Bacteria > Pseudomonadota > Gammaproteobacteria > JABABF01 > JABABF01. The sequence goes on along the minus strand of OZ242171.1, from coordinate 1,407,936 downwards.
TGCAAAGTGGTCTGCGAGGGCGATTTTCAAGGTCTTGAGCGCGACGCGCAGCGGTTTGGTCCGGGCGTTTCGGTGAGCGGCAGAATGTGCGCGCGCCGCCTCTTGACGGCACATCGGCCGAGAGCACCCTGCATAGGTGTCGCCCCGGCACAGCGGTATAGGCTTGCGATCCCAAGTGTCTGCAGACCGGGGAAAACCGGTCGGGGTGGGGCGGACAGGGCCCGTGGGAATAGGAGCAGCAGCATCTTTGTGTCAGCTTGGCGGTGCGGCGGTCCGAATCAGCCCGGGACGCAGGCGATAGACATAGCTCAGCACGAGAGCAGTGATGCCCGCCTCCAGTATCCAGCCCGGCAGCGCGATTGCCAGATAGGCGCCGCCGAAATGCAGGCCGCGGAACTCAACGCCTCCGAGGGTGCCGGGCAGATGGCTGATCAAGGTGATGATGCCCAATTTTAAAAGTGCTGCCAGCGGCAAGGTCATCATCACCGAGGCGGCGGCAGCCCAGCGCAGGGCACTGTGTCCCCACAGGCGCAGACCGACGCCGAATAGAAAAAACCCCAGCACCGGCTCCAGGCCCATCAGCAGGCTGTTCAGCCCGGCGGCGGTCAATCCGCCGTGGCCGAATAGGGCGAGGATCAGGTTGGTCAGGAAGACGGCGATAAAGGCCGCCGTCGGTCCCAGCAGTATGCCGGTCAGCACTGTCAGGCTCAGGTGATACAGGAACAGCTGCAGAGAAGAGGCCAGAAGCATCAGTGTCACCATTACGGCCACCAGCGCAGGCCCTCCGGGCCGCTCGCTCTGGGCCGTGATGCGGGAGGTCGGCAGCAGGAGCAGGATGGCTGCGCTCCAGGTGATGGCGATAAGCCAGGCGGGCAGCAGCCCATCCGGGATGTGGAGATGACTCATGGGCTCGGGGATGCGCTGCCGCTGTGTCAGATGCGGTAGCTGCTGAAGGTCATAATTCGGGACAGAAGACGCATGCCCCTGTGCATGGGTGCTCCGAATACCCGTCCCCCGGCGGCCAGGGCCCGGTCCCCGTGGGCGGCCTCTTCCAGGCGCATCTGTTTCAGTATGGCATGGCTTTTGCCGTCTGCCTCCGGCAGCTTCTCCAGGTGCTCGCTGAGATGCGCTTCCACCTGCTGCTCGGTGGCGGCGAGAAAGCCCAGGTTGATGCGCCCTCCGGCCAGCCCGGCCAGGCTGCCGAGAGCGAAGGAAAGGGCATACCAGCAGGGGTTTAGCACGCTTGGGCGCGCCCCCAGCTGTCGCAGGCGCTCTCTGCACCAGGCCAGGTGATCCACCTCCTCGGCGGCAGCCTGCTCCATCATGCGGCGCAGCTGAGGGCTTCTGGCTGTCAGTCCCTGCCCCTGGTACAGGGCCTGGGCACAGATTTCCCCGGCGTGATTAACCCGCATCAGACCGATGGATTGCCGCCGCTCTGCCGGGCCGAGGGTTTCCTCCGGCTGCTTCCGGGCAGGGGAGGGCCTATTGCTCCGCTGGCCGTTCCCCAGTGTGCGAAGGGCGGTGTCCAGCTCGGCGATGATTCGATCCCGGCAGGACAGGCTGCGGCCATCCTCTCCGTTTTCGTCCCCGGGCAGCGGTGTATTCATTCGCCCTGTTCCCGGGCGATGGCCCGGTAGCCGATATCCCTTCGGCAGAACATTCCGTCCCACCGGATCTGTCCGCACAATTGGTAGGCGGTCTTTTGGGCATCGCCCACCGTGTCTCCCAAGGCGGTGGCGCACAGTACCCGCCCGCCGGCGGTTACTGCCTGCTCCTTCACGAGGCGGGTTCCCGCGTGAAAGATTTTTGCCGCCGGCCCGGGCTCGGCGGGCAGGCTAATCCGATCGCCTTTGCGATAGGGGCCGGGGTAACCCTCGGCGGCCAAAACCACTCCCAGGGCGGCCCGGGTGTCCCATTCCGCCCGACAGCCGCCCAGCCGCCCCGCCAGGGCCTCCTGGCACAGTTCATACAGGTCTGACCGCAAGCGCATCAGAAGCGGCTGTGTCTCCGGGTCCCCCAGCCGGCAGTTGAACTCCAGCACCCGGGGCTGGCCGTCCTTGCCGATCATCAGACCCGCGTAGAGAAAGCCCGTATAGGGAATATTCTCCTCGGCCAGCGCCGCCACCGCCGGTCGCATCACCTCTTTCATGATCCTCTCATGCATCTCGGGGTCCACTGCTGGAGCGGGGGAATAGGCTCCCATGCCGCCGGTATTCGGCCCCTGGTCTCCATCGTCCCGGGCCTTGTGGTCCTGGGAGCTCGCCAGGGGCAGAAGCTCGCTGCCGTTCACCATGGCAATAAAACTGACTTCCTCTCCCTCTAGAAATTCTTCTATCACCACCTTGCGGCCGGCATCGCCGAAAGCGTTTCCGCTCAGCATGTGCCGCACCGCTGTTTCCGCTTCTTCCGGGCTGGAGGCCACCGTCACTCCCTTGCCGCCGGCAAGGCCGTCCGCCTTGATGACCAAAGGCATCTTTCGCTCCCGCAGGTAGGCCAGGGCCGCCTTCTCCTCGGTGAATGTCCGGTACTCTGCCGTCGGGATGGCGTGGCGCTCCAGCAGCTCCTTGGTGAAGGACTTGGAGCTTTCCAGCTGCGCCGCTTTGCGTCCTGGTCCGAAGCAGGGCAGATGTCTCGCCGAGAAGAGATTCGCAATACCCGCTGCCAGCGGCGCTTCCGGCCCGATCACCGTGAGAGCCAGGTCCCGCTCGGCGGCGAAGTCTGCCAGCTTTTCAATGTCGGATGCTTCCAGCGGCAGGTTTTCCACCCCCGCCTCGGCGGCGGTGCCGGCGTTGCCCGGGGCGACAAAAACTTTCTCTACCTGGGGAGAGCTGCTCAGTTTCCAGGCCAGCGCATGTTCGCGCCCGCCGCCGCCTGCTATCAGCACCTCTGCCATTCTGTTTTTCAGTGCCGGAAGTGTCGTGCGCCGGTAAGCACCATCGCCATTTCCCGCTCATTCGCTGCCGCGATGACCTCTTCGTCCCGCTTGGAGCCGCCGGGCTGAATCACGGCGGAAATTCCCGCTTCGGCGGCGGCGTCCACTCCGTCCCGGAACGGGAAGAAGGCATCCGATGCCATTGCCGCCCCCTTGAGATTCAGCCCTTCATCGGCGGCTTTCATGACCGCGATGCGCACGCTGTGAACGCGGCTTGTCTGCCCGGCGCCGATGCCCAGGGTGCGTCCCCCCTTGGCAAAGACAATCGCATTGGATTTTACAAAGCGGGCGATATGCCAGGCGAAGCGCAGGTCTGCCTCTTCCGCGGCCCCGGGTGTGCGCTGGCTTGCCACTCGCCAGTCCTCCTCCTTTGCGGGACGGGTGTCCCGCTCCTGCACCAGCAGACCGCCGGTGATGCGGTGGGCATGCAGAGCACCCTGCTGCCGTCCGCTCCAGTCCCCGGTGATCAGCACCCGGATATTCTCCTTCTGCTGCAGCGCCTTTGCGGTCTCCTTCGCTACCGCCGGCGCAATAATCACCTCCACGAACTGCCTTTCCATGATGGCCTCTGCGGTGGCCCGGTCCAGCTCCTGGCTGCAGGCGATGATGCCGCCAAAAGCGGAGGTGGGGTCGGTGGCCCAGGCGGCTTCGTAGGCTTTTTGCAGGCTGTCTCCGGTCGCCGCCCCACAGGGATTGGCATGCTTGACGATAACGCAGGCGGGCCCCTGAAGAAGCTTCACACACTCCAGGGCGGCATCTGCATCCAGCAGGTTGTTGTAGGAGAGGGGGCGCCCTTGCAGCTGCTGTGCATTCGCCGCCCCGGGCTCCTCCCCGGGGGGCATCTCCCGGTACAGGGCGGCCTTCTGGTGCGGGTTTTCGCCGTAGCGCAGGTCCTCCTGTTTTTTGAGCTGCCAGTGCAGGAGAGGGGGAAGATGCTCTTTTGGCTTCGCTGCCGGCTGCCCTGTCTCCTGGCTTTTGAGCCAGGCCGTGACAGCGGCATCGTACGCGGCGGTATGGGCAAATGCCTTGGCTGCCAGCTGCCGCCGCTTGCCCTCCGGCAGTCCGCCGTCAGCGAGGGCGGTCAGCACCTCGGGGTAGTCCCCGGGGTCTGTGACTACCGCCACATCCCGATGGTTTTTTGCCGCGGCCCGCAGCATCGCCGGTCCGCCGATATCTATCTGCTCCACCCCCTCAGCCGGGGTGCAGTCCGGCTTTGCCACGGTCTCGGCAAAGGGGTAGAGGTTCACCGCCACCAGATCAAAAGGCAGAATGCCGTGGGTCTCCATCACCTCATCGTCAATGCCGCGCCGGCCCAGAATGCCGCCGTGCACCTTGGGGTGCAGGGTTTTGATGCGCCCCCCCATCATCTCTGGAAAGTCCGTGTAGTCCGACACCTCCCGGCACGGAATCTCCGCCTCCCTCAGCAGGCGGCAGGTGCCGCCGGTGGAGAAGATTTCCACTTCCATAGCCGTCAGCGCCCGGGCGAAATCAATCGCCCCATTCTTGTCGCTGAGGCTCAGCAATGCGCGCCGCACCGAACGCTGCCCGCTCTTAGGAGTGGCGCTCATTGTAGGTTTCCGAGTGTCGGTTTTCCCGTCGTGCTCCGCTGGGGAAACGCTGCAGTGAAACCAGCCCTTCGCTTCCCCGCAGCCTCCGGTGCCTTCGTGAATGGATCTCCTGGTCCAGGCCGTAGCGTTTCAGCCGTGCCAGCAGGGTGCCTCGGTTGAGACCGAGGATGCGTGCCGCCTGGCAGCAGTTGTCCTTGGTGTACGCGAGGACCTCCCGCAGCATCGGCAGCTCTACCTCCGCGGTCATCATCCGGTACAGCCGGCCCGGCCCTTCCTGGCCATTCAGTCCCTCCAGGTAGCGCGCTACCCGCTCGGCCACACAGGCCCGCACCGTCGGCATGGTCTGGGATGACTGGCTTCCTGGGGCAGTGCCCTCGGCGACTCCAGTGGTTGCTTTGTGCTGATAATCTTGCATGCCGTCCTCTCCTTTGTCGGTTTGTTGGAGCAGCCCGGCCCTGACCTAGGGCGAGCGCGGGATTATTGTAGCCCAGCTCCCTCTCCTGTAAAAATTCATGCCTCTTGCGCCTTGCTGCGCGATGAGAGCGCAGCCCCAGCACAGCTGGAGAGCGGTGCGCAGGCTTATTGGCCGAGTTTTTTCTCCAGGTAGCGGATGGATACGCCCCCCTGCCGGAATTGGCTGTCCCGCAGGATTTCCTGGTGCATCGGGATGTTGGTGCGAATGCCGTCCACGATGGTTTCTTCAAGGGCCTGGGCAAGCCGTCCGAGAGCGCTGTCGCGATCGTCGCCGCAGCCGATGATCTTGCTCAGCAGGGAATCGTAGTAGGGAGGCACCGTGTAGCCGGTATACAGATGGGAATCCACCCGGATGCCAGTGCCGCCGGGGGCATGGTAGCGGGTAACCTGTCCCGGGGAGGGGGCAAAGGTGACCGGGTCCTCGGCATTGATGCGGCACTCTATGGCGTGTCCCCGCACCGCTATGTCCTCCTGCCGGAAAGAGAGGGGCTCGCCTCCTGCAATGCGCAGCTGCTCGCGCACGATGTCCACCCCGGTAACCATCTCGGTGACCGGGTGCTCCACCTGCACCCGGGTATTCATTTCAATAAAGCAGAACACTTCATCCTGGTATAGGAATTCAAAGGTGCCGGCGCTCCGATAGCCTATGCGCCGACAGGCATCCACACAGAGCTCCGCCACCTGCTGGCGCAGATTGTCGGGAATACCCGGTGCCGGCGCCTCCTCCAGCACCTTCTGGTGGCGACGCTGCACAGAACAGTCCCGGTCCCACAGATGGACGACGTTGCCATGGCCATCGGCGAGAACTTGCACCTCCACATGGCGCGGCTTCTCCAAGAATTTTTCCAGATATACACGCCCGTCGCCGAAGGCGGCGTGGGCTTCCCCCTGGGTCAGCGACACCGCGTTCAGCAGGGCGGCCTCGCCGTGCACCACCCGCATGCCGCGCCCGCCGCCGCCGGCGGCAGCCTTGATCATCACCGGATAGCCGATCTCCCGGGCCGTTGCCAAGGTGCGCTCCTGGTCTTCCCCCAGCGGGCCGTCGGAGCCGGGCACGGTGGGCACACCCGCCTCCCGCATGGCGCGAATTGCAGCCACTTTGTCGCCCATGGTGCGGATCACCTCCGGTGACGGACCGATGAAGACGAAACCGTTCTTCTCCACGATCTCCGCAAAGTCCGGGTTTTCCGCCAGGAAGCCGTAGCCTGGATGAATAGCAGTGGCATCCGTAATTTCTGCGGCACTGATGATCGCCGCGATATTCAGGTAGCTCTCTCCGGGGGGCGGCGGACCGATGCACACCGATTCATCCGCTAAGCGCACATGCTTCAAATCCCGGTCTGCCGTGGAATGCACCGCTACCGTTCGTATGCCGAGCTCGCGACAGGCGCGCAAAACACGCAGAGCAATTTCGCCGCGATTGGCGATAACCACTTTTTCCAGCATGAAGGGAGGAGGGCGCTTCGGCCTCAGACAATCGTCAGCAGGGGCTGGTCAAACTCCACCGGCTGGCCGTTTTCCACCAGGATTGCCTTCACCGTGCCGGCACGGTCCGCCTCCACGTGGTTCATCATCTTCATCGCCTCCACGATGCAGATGACATCCCCCTCCTCAATGCGCTGTCCCACATCCACAAAAGGGGGAGCGCCGGGGGAGGGGGCCCGATACAAAGTGCCTACCATCGGAGAGCGGACAGCATGCCCGCTGGGGGCTGGCTCCGCTGCCGTCGGCTCTTTGGCTGTCGGGGCGGCTGCCGGAGCGAAGACGGGGGGCACTGCCGGAGGCACAGCGGTTTGCGGGGCTGTGGTCTGGCAGATGCGCACCGATTCCTCCCCCTCCCGCACTTCAATCTCCCCCAAACCAGATTCCTTGAGGAGCTCAATTAGCTTCTTGATCTTGCGTATATCCATAGAATTCTATGCAGGCATAACAGGGCCAAGGGCGGGGAATTGGGAGCCGCCGCCCTCCCTCGGCCTGCTCATTTGGGCAAGCGCAGCCATCGGTCCAGCCAGAAATCTATGCTGATGCGCCCGCTGCCGATGAGCAGGAGCACCATCAGCATCATAAAATAGATGGCGGCGAATTCAATGCCGTTGTTTAGGATAACTATGGGACCCTTTGAAGTCAGATACTCGTAGTTGCCCTGCCGCTGCAGGATTTGTCTGTTCCTGTTGAGAATATTCCGCGTTTCCACCGTGCCTTTCTGGCTTTCCACGGCGGCGGGAATGCCGAGAGCGGCAACCGCCCGGGCGGGGCTGGTGCTGGCGCTGCTGGGGGCGATGGCGAACCAGCCGTGCTCCCAGTGGACAGTGGCGGCGGCGACCACCATGGTGAACATCAGGGGCACGGATATCCAGCGCACCGCCAGGCCGATTACAAGCAGCAGCCCTCCCACCAATTCGGTGGCGGCCGCTACAAAAGCCAGCAGCCCCGGCACAGGCAGGCCGAGGCCTTCACCAAACCAGGTGACCGTATTGTCAAAGTGCTCAAATTTATTGAGTCCGGCCACAATCAGCACTGGCGCCAGCATCAGGCGAAGGCCCAAGGCGGGAACCCAATTAAAGAACCTCAAGCGCCAAGTGATTGCATCGCGCAGCCAGTAGTAAATATCTATCACGTTCAAGTTCATAGCAGGTCTCCTCAGAGTTGTCGGACCAATAGATTGGGTACGGATACGGGTATTATGCCGTCAATTGCGTGCAGAATGCCACATTCATCGCTGTTTTTCAAAGTCGGTGCGAGCAGACCGGGCAGGCCGGGTCTGGGGGCAGCCGGAGATCCCTCCAGCGCATGGCTGCACCGTCTAGCACCAGCAGGCGTCCGTGCAGGCTCTCCCCGTAGCCGCTCAGAATCTTGATCGCTTCCAGGGCCTGGACCGTGCCGATAATGCCGGTTATCGGTGCGAGCACGCCGCTCTCGGCGCAGTTGAGACCGTGGTTTCCAACCCCATCGTCATACAGGCAGCGGTAGCAGGGACCGCCCCCCTGCCGGTGGTCAAACACCGCCACCTGTCCTTCGGCCCGGATGGCAGCACCGGAGACCAGGGGTTTCCGGTGGCTGTGGCAGGCCCGATTAATGGCAAAGCGGGTGGCAAAATTATCACTGGCATCCAGCACCAGGTCTGCCCTGGCCACATGCTCCTCCAGAAAGGCTCCCGCCAGGCGCCGCTCCTCCGTCACAATCTCTACCTCCGGGTTGAGGTCTTCCAGTCGGCGCCGGGCCGAGGCGGTCTTCAGCTCTCCTAAGTCCGGTGTGCCGTGGAGGATCTGCCGTTGCAGGTTGCCGAGCTCTGTGCGGTCATCGTCCGCCAGCACCAGGCAGCCGACCCCTGCCGCGGCCAGATACAGGGCAGCGGGACTTCCCAGCCCCCCCAGCCCTGCCACCAGCACCCGGGACTGCCGCAGCTTGTTCTGCCCCTCTTCGCCGAAGTCCGGCAGCATGATCTGCCGACTGTAGCGCAGCAGACTCTCCCGTTTCATGGTCGCCATCCCGCCGACACCCTGGGCTGTCCCCCCAAATCCCTCAGGGTCTCGGTCCGCCGGTAGCCGTGCTGCTCCAGCATCCGCCCTACGGCTTGCGCCTGCGTCGGCGCATGCTCCACCAGAAGCAGGCCGCCGGGGATGAGACGCTGCAGCGCCTCCGGAATAATCGCCGCTATGGCCGCCAGCCCATCGCTGCCGGCGGCCAGCGCCTTCCTGGGCTCCAGGCACAGGGGCGGGGCACTCAGCGCCGGGTCATCCTCTTCCAGGTAGGGAGGATTGGCCACCACCAGGCAGAAGCTTTCACGGGCTAAAGGGGCGCACCAGTCCCCTTGAGCCAGGTGCAGTCCGCTGCACGAAAGGCGGCGGCGGTTCTCCGCTGCCAGGGCCAGCGCATCCCGACTGATGTCCGTGCCCAGCACTTTCATGGCGGGGCGCTCCTTGGCCAGGGCCAGTGCGACGGCGCCGCTTCCGGTGCCGAGGTCTGCCGCACACCCCTTGCATCTCTTCGGCAGCTGCTCCAATGCCCTGCTCACCAGGAGTTCTGTCTCTGGCCTCGGCACCAGGGCCCGGGGGTCGGTTTTCAGATCCAGAGTCCAGAAGGCTCGGCAGCCGCGCAGGTAGGCCACCGGCTCCCCCTGTCCCCGCCGCCGCACCAGCTCGCAAAAGCGCGCCGCCGGGTCCGGGGGCACCCTTGCCTCCGGGCGGGCATACAGATAACTGCGGGGGGCATCTAGGCAATAGGCCAGCAGCAGCTCTGCGTCTAGGCGCGGTGTGTCGCTTACCCTCTGCAGTTCAGCCTGCGCTGCCAGCAGCTCCCGCACGGTGCTCATGAGGGCTGTGCCGCTGCTTCACTGCCTGTCCGAGCACTCCTTGGGAGCGGCGGCAGAGAGGGCAGGGGGAAAGGGCTGAGGGGCGGCCTGCAGGGCGGAGAATCTGGCATTTGCTCGGCGGCTGACTCAGCGCTGGGCCATCCGTTTTGCCACGCGCTCCAGAATCTGGACTGCCAGCTGCCGCTTTGAGGCCCGGGGCAGGGCTTCCTCCCCTCCGGGCCATAGCAGCACCGCCTCGTTGTCCTCGACATCAAAGCCGATATCTGTGCGGGACACATCGTTGGCCACCACCAGGTCCAGTTTCTTGGCATCAAGCTTGCGCCGCCCCCGCTCCGCCGGCGGCCCGGTCTCAGCGGCAAAGCCCACGGTGAAAAGCTGGGGGTGCCGGGCCGCCGCCTCGGCGAGGATGTCCGGGTTCTGTACCAGCGAAAGGTGCAGTGTCTCACCTGTCTTCTCAATTTTCTGCTCGGCTCGCTCCGCCGGACGGTAGTCGGCCACTGCCGCCGCTGCCAGCAGCAGATCACAGTCCCCCGCTCTTTCCAGCACCGCCCTGTGCATATCTTCGGTGGATACCACATCCACCCTCTCTACCCGCTCCGGGGTCGGCAGGGCGGAGGGGCCCGAGACGAGAATCACCTTGGCTCCGGCATCCGCCGCCGCCGCCGCCAGCGCAAAGCCCATGCGCCCGGAGCTTCGGTTGCCCAGATAGCGCACCGGGTCCAGCGCCTCCCGGGTGGAGCCGGCGGTCACTAGGGCGCACTTGCCCTCCAGCAGGCGACTCTCAAAGCAGGAGGCTGCGCAGTCCGCCAGCTCCTCCGGCTCAAGCATGCGCCCGGGCCCGGTATCGCCGCATGCCTGGTCCCCCTCCCCGGGCCCGAATAGGCGTATGCCCCGGCTCTTTAGCAGTGTGCAATTTTCCTGGGTGGCCGGGTCCAGCCACATGCCCTGGTTCATGGCCGGTGCCAGGGCCACCGGGGCCGCAGTGGCCAGGCACAGCGCCGACAGCAGGTCGTCCGAGCGCCCGGCGGCGAGCCGCGCCATGAAATCGGCGCTGGCCGGAGCCACCAGCACCAGATCGGCCCAGCGGGCCAGCTCAATGTGTCCCATGGCCGCCTCTGCCTGAGTGTCTAAAAGCTCCGTTCGCACCGGCTTGCCGGACAGGGCCTGCAGGGTCAGGGGCGTGATGAAATCGGCAGCGGCCCGGGTCATCACCACCTGCACCTCCGCCCCTTCCCGCCGCAGCGCACGGGTCAGCTCCGCCGCCTTGTAGGCTGCAATGCCGCCGGTGATACCCAGCAGAATTTGCCGATTTTGAAACCTATGCATGATGTGATAATGTACCGCAGACTGTCCCGGCCCGGTAATCGCCAGGTGTCGGCAGTTTCTTGATCTGACCGGTTACAGGGAGGTAGCCATGACCGCAATTAAAAACTGGCCCCGAGGGGATCGCCCCTTGGAGAAATTTATGCACAGGGGGGCAGAAAGCCTGTCCGATACCGAGATCCTGTCCCTGTTCCTGCCCGCCGCCGGCCGGCAGAACCAGGTAGAGCGGGCCCGCAGCCTGCTCAAGCATTTCGGCGGACTGCGGCTGCTGCTCCGTGCCGACCAGGGGGACATCGCCGCCCTGCCGGGCTTCGGACCTGCTTCCGGCGCTTATCCCAAGGCAGCCCTGGAGCTCAGCCGCCGCTACCTGCTAGCCAGCATCCGCCGTCGCCCTTGCCTGAATAGCCCGCGCCTGGTGCATCGCTACCTGCGGGCGCGACTCAGGGATCGCCGCCGGGAAGTTTTTCTGTGCATGTTCTTGGATAATCGGCACGCCCTCATCTCGTGCAGGGAGCTGTTTCAAGGCTCCTTGGACGGCGCCTGCGTCTATCCCCGGCAAGTGGTGGAGGCATGCCTGCAGCACAATGCGGCTGCCGTGATTTTTGCCCACAATCATCCCTCGGGCTACCCGGAGCCAAGCCGCGCCGACGAGCGCATCACCCGCCACTTGCAGGAGGCGCTGGCCCTAGTGGATGTCCGGGTGGTGGACCACATCATAGTGGGCGAGGGGAAAATCACCTCCTTTGCGGAGCGAGGGCTGCTGTAAAATTTCACATTGGCGTCCGGAGGGAGACGAGGGTACAAAGGCAGCGAGCGCATCACCCGCCACTTGCAGGAGGCGCTGGCCCTAGTGGATGTCCGGGTGGTGGAGCACATCGTGGTGGGCGAGGAAAAAATCACCTCCTTTGCGGAGCGAGGGCTGCTGTAAAATTTCACATTGGCCTCCGGAGGGAGACGAGTGTACAAAGGCAGCGAGCGCATCTCTTGGCGACGAGCGGTCTCCGTCTATCGGGGGCCTCTGATGGCCCGTATTTTCCTCCTCGGCGCCCTCAGCGGCTTTCCCTGGGTTCTCATCGGGGCCATGCTCACATTTTGGCTGTCCGATGCGGGTATTCAGCGCAGCGGCATCGGTCTCTTTGGCCTGGTATTTGTCGCCTACGCGCTGAACCTGCTGTGGGCGCCGCTGGTGGATGCCTTTCCCGGCCCGGGTGCTAAGGGGCGCTTTGGCCGCCGGCGCGGCTGGATACTGGCCATGCAGGGGATGATCCTGGCCCTTCTGGTGCTCCTGTCGCTGCTGGATCCGGCAGAGCAGGATCACCTGTATTTCATCGCCATAGTGGCCCTTTGCATCGCGCTGGCGGGGGCCACTCAGGACGTCGCCATAGACGCCCTTCGCATTGAGTTAATCGCCGCCTCCGAGCCGGCGCGGATGGCCGCCGGCGCGGCCATGTCCACCGCCGGCTGGTGGGGGGGCTACGGTTTCGGCGGTGCTCTGGCCCTCAGCCTGGTGGATCTGCTGCAGCCCATCTTCCCCGAGCGTCACTGGCAGGCGACCTACCTGCTTCAGATGCTGCCGATTGCCCTCGGCATGCTGCTGCTTTATCTCTTTGTGCCGGAACCGGCGGATCGCCGCCGAGGACTGCCCCCCCAGGATGGCGGCGATATCCTCCTGTCCGCGCTGGGCCTGTACTTGCGGCCGGTGCTGGCTTTTCTCAACCGGTACGGCCTGCGCATCGGTCTCGCGCTTTTGGGGATCGTCTTCTTATTTAAGATCGGCGAGTCGTTTCTCGGACGCATGTCGCTGCTCTTTTATAAGGAAATCGGCTTCTCCCGCTCCGAGATCGCCTTGTATGCCAAGTTTCCCGGCACTCTGACCTATGTTTTATTTGCCCTTTTGGGGGGTATTTTCAGCGCCCGCTACGGTCTTCTGCGGGGGCTTTTCCTAGGGGGATTGGCCATGGCGGGGACCAATATTTTCTTTGCCGTTCTGGCTTGGCATCCAGTCCCCTGGCTGTTTACGCTGGCGGTGGTCTCCGACCAGTTCACCACGGCGGTATCCACCGTGGCCTTTGTGGCCTTTCTCTCCCAGCTGTGCGACAAGGTGCATACCGCCACCCAGTACGCCGCCCTCGCTTCCCTGGGAAATCTGGGGCGCACCACCCTGGCGGCTTCTTCGGGCTTTCTTGTGGACGGGCTGGAAGGGGACTGGGGGCTGTTTTTTATTCTGACCGCCCTGATGGTGCTGCCGAGCCTGGCCCTGCTGCTGGCCGTGCGGAGACGCCTCGCCCTGGTCTTGACAGGGGGGGCGGTGCGTTTCTGAGACTCTTTGTCTCCTCTCTTTTCGCTGGCCTTCGGCTGCGGGGGCATACACTGTTTTTGGCGGGCGGGTATTCGCCGGAGCCTCCGCGAGGGCGGGGTATTACAGCCGACAGGCCCCGTCCATCTCCACCAGCCTGCCGCTGAAATAGTCGTTCTCCAAAATATAGATGGCGCTATGGGCGATTTCCTCCGGGGTGCCGAGACGCCCTAAGGGGATGGTTGCCGTCAGCTTCTCCAGTGCCTCCGGCTTCATGGCGGCGGTCATATTGGTGGCGATCACCCCCGGCGCGATGCCGGCGACCCGGATGCCGTGGCGGGCCAGCTCCTTCGCCCAGGTTACGGTGAGGGCAGCGACGCCGGCCTTGGCTGCCGAGTAGTTGCTTTGACCCATATTCCCGGCCCGGGAAATGCTGGAAATATTGATGATGACCCCTTTGATGCCCTGGCGCACCATGCAGGAGGCGGCTTCCCGTCCGCCTAAGAATACCCCTGTCAGGTTGACATCAATCACTGCCTGCCATTCGGCCAGGCTCATGCGGCTTGTGATCTCGCCATTCTTCACCTTGAGGAGCAGGGCATCCCGGAGAATGCCGGCGTTGCTGATGAGGGCGTTCACCGAGCCGAAATCCTTCAGGATGTCGCTGAATAGGGTTTGCACCTCTTCTTCCTGTGCGATGTTGGCCGTGTACACCCGGGCTTCGCCCCCCGCCTGCCGGCACAGTTCGGCACTTTCCTGCAGAGCCTCCGGCTGCAGATCTACCAGTGCCAGTCGCCCGCCCTTCGCCGCGATTGCCAGGGCCATGGCGCGCCCCAGCCCCTGTGCGCTGCCGGTGATGACGATGGTTTTACCCTTTATGTTCATTTAATTCTGCCTGCTTTTTAAATAACAAATGGTCGGGGACTGGAAAGTTGCCTGCTCCATTATTCCGCCTAATTATCCGCCAAAACTGCCTATGATAACTGGGGGCCATTGGGGGACATTGGGAGGGGGCTGGGAGGGGGGACATTCCTGTCCCCCTTTCTCCCGAAGGGAGAATATTCTTACCCCCCTCTACTCTTCAAATTTCCGGGGACTGGAAAGTCCCCGCTCCTTTTTCGGGGACTAGAAAGTCCCCACTCCGTTTCCGGGGACTAGAAAGTCCCCGCTCTGGGAGACATTGGGAGGGGGGACATTCCTGTCCCCCTTTCTCCCGAAGGGAGAATATTCTTACCCCTCTTTACTCTTCACAATTTCCGGGGACTAGAAAGTCCCCGCTCCAGTCCCCGCTCCAGTCCCCGCTCCGGTGCTCCAGTGCCTGCCCCGCTGCCGACCTGCGGGGCGAGTGTGTTATGATACGCTCCTTGCGAGGTGGGCAGCTGACTAGCTGCCCCCCTTGGAAAATTTTATTCTGCCCTAATAACGGGTGCCAGCGAGAGGCGCGAGCAGCGCCCTCAGGTGCTTGTTTAATGTGTCCGCGCCGCGTAACGGTGGGGCGGTCCCAGGCAGTGCAGATAGCAGCTATAGAGGGGATACGAGATGAAAATCCGTCCATTGTATGACCGTGTGGTGGTGCGCCAGCAGGAAGAAGAGGGGAAAACTCCCGGCGGCATAGTGCTGCCGAGTTCAGCCAAAGATGATGGCCTCAACCAGGGTGAAGTGCTGGCCATCGGCGACGGCGCTGTCCTGAATGATGGCCAGCGCCGCCCGGTGGCGGTCAAGGTTGGCGACAAAGTCATTTTCGGCAAATACGCTCGCGATGCTATTCGGCTAGACGACGATGAAATCCTCATCATGCGTGAGGATGAAATCTATGCGGTTGTTGAATAGCTTCCGCAGTATTTTCCACAAGCAGCAGTGCTTTGAAAGAGTAGGTTAAAACCATGAGTGCAAAAGAAGTTAAGTTCGGTGAAAACGCTCGCCAGAAGATGCTCTCCGGCATCAATATGCTGGCGGATACAGTCCGGGTCACCTTGGGGCCGAGGGGTCGCAATGTGGTGCTGGACAAGTCCTTCGGGGCACCCACGGTAACCAAGGACGGCGTCTCCGTGGCGAAAGAAATTCAGCTCAAGGACAAGTTTGAGAATATGGGTGCGCAGATGGTGAAAGAGGTGGCCTCCCAGGCTTCCGAGACCGCTGGCGACGGCACCACCACTGCCACTGTGCTGGCTCAGTCCATCGTCAATGAAGGGCTGAAATCGGTGGCGGCGGGGATGAACCCGATGGATCTCAAGCGCGGCATTGACAAGGCTGTGCGGGCCGCGGTGGACGAGCTGCAGAAGATTGCCCAGCCCTGCGAGGACAGCAAAGCCATCGCCCAGGTGGGCACCATCTCTGCCAACAGCGACGAGCAGGTGGGCAAGATCATCGCCGAGGCGATGGAAAAGGTGGGCAAAGAGGGTGTGATCACCGTGGAAGAGGGCAACAGCCTTGAGAACGAGCTGGATGTCGTAGAGGGCATGCAGTTTGACCGCGGCTACATCTCTCCCTACTTCATCAATAACCAGGACAGCATGGCGGTGGAGATGGATTCACCCTGCATCCTGATGGTGGACAAGAAGATATCTAACGTGCGCGAAATGCTCCCCCTGCTAGAGCAGGTGGCGAAGGCCGGCAAGCCTTTGATCGTGGTCGCCGAGGATGTAGAAGGCGAAGCCTTGGCTACCCTGGTGGTCAACAACATGCGCGGCATCGTCAAGGTGGCTTCCTGCAAGGCCCCCGGTTTCGGCGACCGTCGCAAGTCCATGCTGCAGGATATCGCGATCCTCACCGGCGGCACGGTGATCTCCGAAGAGATCGGTCTGGACTTGGAGAGCGCCAACATGGGCCACTTGGGCGGTGCCAAGCGGGTGGTCATGAACAAGGAGACCACCACTATCATCGGCGGTGCTGGCAAGGAGGCGGACATCAAGGGGCGAGTCAGCCAGATCCGCGCCCAGATTGAGGAGACTTCCTCTGACTACGACCGCGAGAAGCTGCAAGAGCGCATGGCCAAGCTGGCCGGCGGTGTTGCGGTGATCAAGGTCGGGGCCGCTACCGAGGTGGAGATGAAAGAGAAGAAGGCCCGGGTGGAAGATGCCCTGCACTCTACTCGTGCGGCGGTGGAGGAGGGGGTGGTTCCCGGCGGCGGTGTCGCCTTGGTGCGCGCCCAGCAGTCCATCAGCAAACTCAAAGGCGCCAATGAAGACCAGTCGGTGGGCATTAATATCGCTCGCCGCGCCATGGATACCCCCCTGCGTCAGATCGTGTCCAACTCTGGCGATGAGTCGGCGGTCATCTTGGAGAAGGTTAAGAATGGCAAAGGGAACTACGGCTATAACGCGGCCACCCGCGACTTTGGCGACATGATTGAGATGGGGATATTAGACCCGGCCAAAGTAGCCCGGGCCGCCCTGCAGGCGGCGGGCTCTGTGGCCAGTCTTCTGATCACCACTGAGGCCATGGTCGCCGAGTTGCCGGAGGACGACAAGCCTGCACCGCCGCCTATGCCGGGCGGCGACATGGGCATGGGCGGCATGATGTAAGCCTATCCAAACCTCTGCCACGGCAGCAGAGGGAAAAAGCCCCGGGAAACCGGGGCTTTTTTTATGGGGAAAGTTTTATGGGGAAGAATGAAAGGAGCGGGGACTTTCTAGTCCCCAGAAAAGGAGCGGGGACTTTCCAGTCCCCAGAAAAGGAGCGGGGACTTTCCAGTCCCCGGAAACGGAGCGGGGACTTTCCAGTCCCCGAAAAAGGAGCGGGGACTTTCCAGTCCCCGAAAAAGGAGGGGGGACTTTCCAGTCCCCGAAAACGGAGCAGAGACTTTCTAGTCCCCGGCCATTTGAAGAGTAAAGGGGGATAAGAATGTCATCCCTCCGGGAGGACAGGGGGACAAGAATGTCCCCCCTCCGGTTGTTGGCACTTGCATTTGCAGTGGGAGTCATGGTATTAGTAGAGTCGCTAAGCACAGTGAGGGGGAAGAAATATGTTTCTCGCAATATTTGACCAATGGCTGGAATTCTGGCGGTGGCTGCATATCCTGTTCGGAATTGCCTGGATCGGAATGCTGTACTACTTTAATTTCGTGCAGACCGAGTACTTCAAGGAAGCGGAGGCCTCCGCCAAGTCCGATGTCCTGCAAAAGCTGGCACCCCGGGCTCTGTGGTGGTTTCGCTGGGGAGCGGCGATGACTTTCTTTACCGGTGCCTGGCTTATGTACCTGCTCTGGGGCGGATGGGATATCTATATCGCCATGGGAGCGCTTCTCGGCACCCTGATGGCAGCCAATGTCTGGTTCGTCATCTGGCCCAAGCAGAAAATCGTCATTGCAAATGCCCGCCATACCGCAGGCGGGGGAGATCCGATGCCGGAGGCGGCGGGTGCCTTGGCCCGGGCCGGCTGTGCCTCCAGGCACAACACCCTCTTCTCAGTGCCGATGCTGCTGTTCATGGTGTCCTCCCCCCACTTGGGCGGGCCGGGCGCATCCTCCATCCATTCCCCCGAGATGATGATAGCCTCAGGAGCGGGCATCCTCCTCATTCTCCTGCTGGAGTTGAATGCCCTCTTCGGCAAGGTGGGCACCCTCTGCATCACCAGCGTGCGGGGCGTGATAATCGGCGGTTTCGTGCTGTCAGCGGTGCTGGCAGCAATGGTGCAGTACCTCTGACCGGCCTTCGCTGAAAGCCCCCCAGGTTTGTGCCCGGGTGACGGGACAGAAACAGCGTTCTGTCCTAGGTGGTTCGGTACCTCTGACCGACCTTCGCTGAAAGTCCCCCAAGTTTGGGCCCGGGTGACGGGACAGAAACAGCGTTCTATCCTAGATGGTTCGGTACCTCTGACCCAACCCTGCTGAAGCCCTGCCTTAGAGGCGGGCAGTCTGCCCGCCGTACCGACTCACAGGGCCGGGGAGTGCAGCACCAGCATTTTTGAAATCTGCATATCCTCAAAGGTGTAGGGGATCCCCCCTACACCCAAGCCCGACTGCCGCAGCCCGGCGAAGGGCATCCAATCGGTGCGAAAGGCGGTGTGATCATTGACCATCACCGCCGATGCTTCCAGCCGTCTATAGCAGTGCAGGGCCGTGTCTAAGCTCTGGCTGAATACCGATGCCTGGAAAGCGAAGGGCAGACTGTTGGCCTCGGAAATGGCGGTGTCCAGTTCCCGGTAAGGATAGACGCACACCACCGGCCCAAAGATTTCCCGCTGGCTGACCTCCGCCTGTGCTGGCGGGTTGTACAGCAGGGTGGGCTGGTAGCAGGTCTCCCCGATGGGCTTGCCCCCGGTCAGAACTTCGGCGCCCCCGGCCCTGGCCTGCTCCACCCATTTAGCCACCCGCTCGGTTTCCCTAGGGCGGATCAGCGGCCCCACTTCTGTGGCGGGCAGCCGGGGGTCGCCCACCGTCATCTTCTCGGCCAGTTCGGTCAGCCCCTGGGCCAGCTCCCGGGCGATGGAGTGGTGAGCGAAAATGCGCTGCACGGAGACGCAGACCTGCCCTGCGTGATAGTAGCCTCCCTTGGCCAGCAGAGGCAGGGCACTCCCCAGCTCGGCATCGGCAGCGACGATGACCGGCGCCGCACCGCCGTGCTCCAATGCGCAGCGGGTTCCCGGTGCCAGTTTAGAGCGCAGCATCCAGCCCACCCCCGGGCTGCCGATAAAGCTGAAAAAGGCTGTGCGAGGGTCCGTCACCAGCGCTTCCGCCACCGAGTTATCCGCCGATGTCACCACTTGAAACCAGCCGGGGGGCAGCCCGGCTTCCGCCAATAGCTCCGCCAGTGCCAGGCAGGAGAGGGGAGTGTCCGCAGCCGGTTTGACAATCACCGGACAGCCGCTGGCCACGGCGGGCCCTGCCTGATGGATGATCAGGTTGAGAGGATGGTTAAAGGCGCTGACGGCCACGACCACGCCGATGGGCTCGTGGCGGGTCATCGCCAGCCGATGGGCGGAGGCTCCGTTCAGCTCCATAGGGATTTCCCGACCGCCGTGGGTGCGGATGCACTCGGCGCAGGATTTCAGTCCGTCCGCTGCCCGGGCCACCTCCGCCCGGGAGTCTATGAGGGGCTTGCCGCCCTCAGCGGCGGCCTGCAGGGCGAAATCCTCCGCCCGCTCCAGCAGCAGTGCAGCCGCCCGCTCCAGGATGCCCACCCGGGCCTCCGCATCCAGCCAGCCGTTCCGCTCCCCAAACAGCCTTGCCGCTGTGCCGAGCGCCTGCTCGGCATCTGCTGCCGTGCATGCCTCCACGGTGGCGATGGGCTTCTGGTCCCAGGGGCAGAGCACCTCGGTGCGAGCGTTTCCCGGGGCACTCCTTTCCGGGATGATGGCGTCATAGTGTTTCACCGCGATTGCCCCTGCCAGCCTCAGATGGGGCAGGCGATCTGCCCCAGCCGCTCGCTCAGCTTCATGTTTTCGCTGTAGTCTATGGGGATGATCACCAGGGAGGGCCCCTCCTCCTGGAATGCCGCCTCCAGCTCTCCCGCCAGCTCCGCGCTCCGCTCTACCCGTCGGCCGTGCCAGCCGAAGGCAGCGGCCAGCCCCAGCCAGTCGGGGTTGTCAAAAGCCAGGTCCGTGTGCCGCCCGAACTCCCCGGACTGCTTCCAGGCGATGAGGCCGTACTCCTTGTCTTCCCATACCAGCATGACCAGGCGGCAGCCCAGGCGCTTGGCGGTCTCCATCTCCTGCACGTTCATCAGAAAGCCGCCATCCCCGGAGATTCCCAAGACGCGGCGCTCCGGGTACACCATTGCCGCTGCGATGGCCCCGGGCAGAGCAAAGCCCATTGAGCAGAAGCCGTTGGGGATCAGGCAGGTATTCGGCTCGTAGCAATGGTAGTGGCGGGCGATCCACATCTTGTGCGCCCCCACATCGGACAGCAGGATGTCATGGGGGCCCAGCACCTGGCGGGCATCCCACAGGGCTTTCTGAGGGCGTATGGCGCCTTTGGTGTCATCTTCGGCGTGCATCGCCAGTTCGGCAGTCATCTCCCGCCGTGCAGCGGCCTGGCCGCTCAGGTCAAATTTGAGGTTTTGCCCCGCCAAGCTTTCGCACAGCATGGTGAGGGACTTCGCCACATCCCCCACCAGCTCCAGCTCCGGATGGTAGTGGGCATCTATCTCCGCCGGCAGAAAGTCCAGGTGCAGCACCGGCTTCTGTCCATCTGGGTTCCACAGCCTGGGGTGGTACTCCACCATGTCAAAGCCGACCGTGATGATCAGGTCCGCCGCTTCAATGGCGCAGGAGATAAAGTCCCGGGACTGGAGCCCCACCGTGTAGAGGCAGTGTTCTGAATCCATGGCTACGCAGCCCTTGGCCATAAAGGTGCTGGCCGCGCCGATGCCGGTCTGCTCACAGAAGCGTCGCAGTGCGTCCTTGGCCTGTCCCCGCACGCAGCCATTGCCGACGATGATGATGGGGCGTTTTGCGGCGGTGATGCGCTTGGCGGCCTGCTCCACCTCCGCCTGCTCCGGCGCTGCCCGCCGGTAGCGGCGGGGGCTCATGGGCTCCCAGCTGGTCTCCATCTTGGCGATATCTTCCGGCAGCTCCACTAGGCAGGCACCGGGCTTTTCGCTGCGGGCGAGGCGCACTGCCTTGCGGATAATCTCCGGGATGTTGTCCGGGTGCAGCACCGTCTGGGCCCACTTGGTGACTGGCCTGAACATCCCCACCACATCCATGATCTGGTGCGATTCCTTGTGCAGCCGGGTGGAGGCGCCCTGACCGGTGAGCACCAGCATGGGGGCGCAGTCCATGTTGCTGTCTGCCACCCCGGTGATCAGGTTGGTGGCGCCCGGTCCCAGGGTGCCGAGACATCCCGCCGGGTTGCCGGTGAGCCGACCGTAAATCTCCGCCATAAAGGCGGCGCCCTGCTCGTGGCGGGTCAGGATGAATTTGATCTTTTTCGAGCTCTCCAGGGACATTATGAAATCGGCGTTCTCTTCACCCGGGATACCGAAAATATATTCAATCCCCTCGCTCTCCAAGCATTTCACCATCAGGTCAGAAGCTTTCATTGTGTGGTTCTCCAAGCGAAATATACAACGAATGAGGGAGGCGTGCTCCCGCAAAATTATGGTGTTTACTATAACGCACATCCACCTTGTTTGGGCGCAAGGCGAAGGCCTGCCAGTCGGCACTTTAGCCTGAATGATAGCCGCTATAATCACCCTTTCAGATGAAATGCCAGGGGCTGTCATGCCGGAACTGGGTGATAGCGTCGAAGAATCCCGCGACACTTCAAATATTGTCCCCCGCAGCCAGGAACGCAACTCCCTTCGCGGCAAGAGATCTTCCGGCGGCGATCAGTACCTGCTGCCGGCGCTGCTGCTGCTGCTGGTGCTGCTCGGTGCCGGTGGCGGCGGCTGGTGGCTGTTTGAAGAGTGGCGCGTCATGACACTGCAGGTGGCGGACCAGCAGCAGCGCCTGCTGGGCATAGAGGGCAGCCTGTCCAGCACCCACGAGGATCTGAGCCAGTCCAGCGAGAGTGTCGCAGTCGGCATCCGGGAGCTCTACACGGAGGTGGATAAATTATGGGATGCGCTGCGCCAGGACCGAAAGAGCGCCGAAGGTGCGGAGGGGGTCCGGGCTCTGCTGCGTGAAGGTCTGCAGTCCCTGGAGCAGACCGCCGAGCGCCTGCGCGGCGAAGTGGCCGGCATCGGCGTGCAGGTCACGGCCCTGCAGGAGGGAGTGGAGCGCTCGGCGCGCCTGGAGGGCGGTCAGCAGAAGGTCCGCGAGCTGCTGCAGAGCCTGCAGAGCACCGTGCAGCTGCTGGAGCAGCGGGTGGGTGCCAGCGAAGAGTGGGTGGAGGGCATTAACGCCTGGCGCCCGGAGTTGAATGAGCGTCTTTTGCGTTTGCAGGAGATGGCAGAAAATCTTTCTCGTCCGTCCGTGCCTTCTTCCGGAGGGCTGCAAGAGGAACCGTTATGAACCTTATTCGCGAGCAGGATTTTGTCGCCAGTGTGGCAGATGCTCTGCAATTCATGTCCTGCTATCACCCGCTGGACTTTATTCAGGCCATGCACGAGGCCTACGAGCGGGAAGAATCGCCAGCGGCTCGGGATGCCATCGCCCAGGTCCTGACCAACTCCAGGATGTGCGCCGAGGGCCGCCGTCCTATCTGCCAGGATACCGGCATCGTGGTGGTATTCCTGAAAGTCGGCATGGAGGTGCGCTGGGAGAGCGAGCACAGCATTCAGGAGATGGTGGATGAGGGGGTGCACCGGGCCTACAAAGACCGGGACAACACCCTGCGGGCATCCATCCTGGAAGACCCGGCGGGCAAGCGAAAAAATACTGGCGACAATACCCCGGCGGTGGTGCATGTGGAGATCGTCCCCGGGGACAAAGTGGAGGCGCGCTTGGCGGCCAAGGGGGGCGGCTCGGAGAATAAAGCCCGTCTGGCCATGCTGGAGCCCAACGACAGCATCGTGGACTGGGTAAAGCAAATGCTGCCGACTATGGGGGCGGGCTGGTGTCCCCCCGGCATCCTCGGTATCGGCATCGGCGGCACCGCGGAGAAGGCGCTCTTGCTGGCCAAGGAAGCCCTGATGGCCCCCATTGACATTCACGAGCTGCGTGCCCGGGGCGCCCGCAATCGCGCCGAGGAGCTGCGCCTTGAGCTGATGGATGCGGTCAACGCTCTCGGCATCGGCGCCCAGGGATTGGGGGGGCTGACCACGGTGCTGGATGTCAAGGTGCTGGATTACCCGACCCATGCCGCCTCCCTGCCGGTGGGGCTCATTCCCAACTGTGCCGCCACCCGCCATGCCCATTTCACTCTGAACGGCAGCGGCCCCGCCCTGCAGACGCCTCCCTCCCTCGGGGAGTGGCCGGACATCGCCTGGGAAGCGGGGCCGGGGGCGCGCCGAGTGGATTTGGATCGTTTAGAGAGCGAGGAGATATCGGCCTGGAAGCCCGGGGATACCCTCCTTCTCTCGGGCCGCATTCTGACTGGCCGCGATGCAGCCCACCGCCGCATTCAGGAGCTGATTGAAAGCGGTGAGGGCCTGCCGGAGGGAGTGGATTTCAAAGGCCGCTTCATCTACTACGTCGGGCCTGTGGATCCGGTGCGCGACGAAGTGATGGGGCCGGCGGGTCCCACCACCGCCACCCGCATGGACAAGTACACGGACTTTATGCTGGAGCATACCGGTCTCCTCGGCATGATCGGCAAGGCCGAGCGGGGGCCTAAGGGGATAGAGGCGATCCGCCGCCATCGCCGGGTCTATCTGATCGCCGTCGGCGGCGCCGCCTACCTGGTGGCCAAGGCAATTCAGGAGGCCCGGGTGCTGGCCTTCCCGGAGCTGGGCATGGAGGCTGTCTATGAGTTTAAGGTGCAGGACATGCCGGTGACAGTGGCGGTGGATGTGAATGGCGAATCGGTGCACACCACCGGGCCGGCGATATGGCGTGAGAAAATCGCCGCCCGGGCAGAACCGGTTGAAGTGCGGCCGTGAGCACTCCGCCCGCCCCAGAGAGCTTTTATTGGTACGACTACGAGACCACTGGCACCTCCTATTGGTATGACCGCCCCCTCCAATTCGGCGGTCTGCGCACCGATGCGGAGCTGAACCCACTGGAGGAGCCCTTGGAGATCTACTGCTGTCCGGCTGCCGACGTGCTGCCGGACCCCGAGGCCTGCCTGATAACCGGCATCACACCCCAGCTGGCACAGGAGCGGGGGCTGCCGGAGCACGCTTTTGCCAAGCGTGTGCACGAAGAGCTGTCCCGCCCCGGCACCTGCGGGGTCGGCTACAACAGCATCCGCTTTGACGACGAGTTCACTCGCCACCTGCTGTACCGAAATTTCTACGACCCCTATGCCCGGGAGTGGCAGGACGGGAACTCCCGCTGGGATCTGCTGAATGTGATGCGGCTGTGCCGGGCGCTGCGCCCCGACGGTATTGAATGGGCCGAAGACGAGGAGGGTGTGCCGTCCTTTAAATTGGAGCGCCTGGCCCGTGCCAACGGCATTGATGTCAGCCAGGCCCATAATGCCCTGGCGGATGTCCGCATGACCCTGGGACTGGCGCGCCTGGTGCGAAGCCAGCAGGCGCGTCTGTTTGATTACACCCTGGCTCTTCGGAACAAAAGACATGCAGATGCGCTGCTAGAGGGCAGCATCGGCCGTAAAGCGGTGCTGCATGTCTCCAATTTTTACGGCAATGATCGCTGTTGCACGGCACCGGTCCTGCCGCTGGTGCGGGAGCCGGAGCGGAAGCAGTCGGTTATCGTTTTTAATCTAAACGCCGACCCGGAGCCGCTGCTCGGTCTTGGGGACAGCGAATTGCGGGAGGCTGTCGCCGCCAGAAAAGAGTGGGGCTCTCTCGGGCTGCAGACCATCATCCTGAACCAGTGTCCCGTATTTGCACCGCTGTCTATTTTAAAAAATAATGAGGCTGCCGAGGAGCGTATCGGCATGAACCAGGCCCTGTGCGATGAGCGTATTTCAAGGCTGCAGGGAGAAAAGAGATTGGCCGAGCGGGTGGCGGCGGCGTTATCCGAGGGGCCGGAGCGGGAGCAGCCGAAGGACCCGGAGCGCCTTCTGTACGGCGGCTTTTTTCAGGATGCAGACCGGGCCCTGTGCAAAAAAGTGCGGGAGACGACCCCTTTGAATTTGGCCGGAAGCGAGTTTCGCTTTCAGGACTCGCGTCTGCCAGAAATGCTTTTTCGCTACCGCGCCCGCAACTTTCCCGACACCTTGACCCCCGAGGAGCATGCCCGGTGGGAAGAGTACCGTTATCGCCGTCTCACCGAGGCAGAAGGGGAGGTGCCCCTGCTGCTGGAGGAATACCTGGAAAGAATTGCCGCACTCAAGGAGCAGTTGGGGGAGGATAGGGAGCAGCAGCTGCTCTCTGCCTTGGAGGATTGGGCCGATGAGGTGGTGGCGGCTTGAATATGTGCCTGGGATTTGCTATGCTAGGCACCCGCTGGGGCCCTTCTTTGCAGGGTCGGCGTTTTAATTTTTGCCTGAAACTTTGTTGCCTGTGATTCAGGTTGAGCATCTAAGCAGACGATTCGGAGATATTCTGGCCGTTGATGATCTCAGCTTTGAGGTCAGCACCGGCGAGGTTCTCGGTTTTTTGGGTCCGAATGGGGCCGGCAAATCCACCACCATGAAAATGGTTACCGGCTTTCTGCGCCCTAGTGCCGGTCGCATCTCTGTCGGCGGCTTTGACGTGGTTGACCATCCCTTGGAAGCCCAGCGCTGCATGGGCTATCTGCCGGAGGGGGCCCCCTGCTACGGTGACATGGAGGTGCAGGATTTTCTTCATTTTATAGCCTCCGTTCGCAGTTGCCGGGGGGCTTTAGCAACCAGAGCGGTGTCCTCCGCCGTGGAGCGGCTGGAGCTCGGAGCGGTGCTGGGCCGTCGCATCGGCGATTTGTCTAAAGGTTTTAAACGTCGGGTCGGCCTCGCCCAGGCGATTCTTCACAATCCCGACATCCTGATTTTGGATGAGCCCACCGACGGCTTGGATCCCAACCAGAAGCATCAGGTGCGCCATCTTATCGGCGAACTGTCCCAGGACAAGATCATCGTTATCTCCACCCATATCCTGGAGGAGGTGAGCGCGGTCTGCAGCCGGGCGATCATCATCGCCGATGGTCGCCTGGTAGCGGATGAAACCCCTGAGGCTCTGCGGACAAAATCCCGTCTGCACAACGCGCTCCGCTTGGAAATGGAGGCCCCCGGGGATGTGCCCGGCGCCCTGGCATCAGTGGAGGGGGTGGCAGAAGTTGAAGAGCAGGGCGAGGGCCGCTACACCGTGCTCGCCAAGGACGGTCAGCCGATTTTGGCCCGGGTGCAGGCGCGTCTGCACGAGGCGGGCATCGCGCCTAAGTCCCTGTATGTGGAAGCGGGGCAGCTGGACGATGTCTTCCGCGAGATTACCCGAGGGCGGATGGCATGAAGGGCGAGTTCGGCGTTTTCTGGGCGGTCCTGCGGCGCGAGTTCGGCGCTTTCTTCGCGACGCCGCTGGCCTATGTCTTTGTGCTGATCTTCCTCTCCATGAGCGGCGTCTTCGCCTTCCGCCTCGGCGGCTTTTACGAGCGCGGCCAGGCGGACCTGTGGGTCTTTTTCAACTACCACCCCTGGCTGTACCTTTTTCTGGTGCCAGCCCTCTCCATGCGTCTGTGGGCGGAGGAGCGCGGCACCGGCAGCATTGAGCTCCTGCTGACCCTGCCGGTGCGGGTCTGGCACACGGTGCTCGCCAAGTTCCTGGCCGCCTGGTTTTTCTGCGGGCTGGCTCTTGTCATGACCTTTCCCATGTGGCTGACCGTGAACTACCTGGGCCAGCCGGACAACGGCGTCATCGCCGCCGCCTACCTGGGCAGCTGGCTGATGGCGGGGGGGTTTCTCGCCATCGGCTGCTGCCTGTCGGCCTTCACTCGCAACCCGGTTGTCGCCTTCATACTGACTGCGGTGATCTGCTTTCTGTTTGTCCTGGCCGGGCACCAGATGTTTATCGGCGTATTCAGCAGCTGGGCGCCGCCGATCATTGTGGACGCCATCGTCTCTCTCGGCTTCCTGTCCCATTTTGAGGCGGCCTCCAAGGGCGTTATTGCACTGCGGGACATCCTTTATTACCTGTCCTTGGTGGCTGTCTGGCTGGCGGCGGCCACCCTGGCCATAGAGCGCTCCCAAGGGGACTGAGTCGCCATGACGATTTCCCGCGACAGCCTCTTCTCCTCCTCCGGCTATCTGCTCTTGGGGGTGATTTTTATCGCCTTCAACATCCTGAACAACCTGCTCTTCGGCGGGCTGCGGCTGGACCTGACAGAGCAGGGGCTCTACACCCTTTCCGACGGCAGCCGCGAGATCATAGACGAGATTAAAGAGCCGGTGCACCTGCACTTTTTCTTCTCGGATAAGGTGACTCGCAATGTGCCCTCCCTGCGCAGCTACTCGCGCCAGGTGCGTGAGCTTTTGGGGGAGTATTCCTCCTACGGCGGCGAGCGCCTGCAGCTGCAGGTGGTGGACCCGGAGCCCTTCTCCCGGGCGGAGGAGCAGGCCTCGGAGCTGGGCTTGCAGGCGCGCCCGCTGGAGGTGGGCGGAGACACCATTTACTTTGGCATGGCCGCTATTGACAGCGTTGACCGTCACCAGGTCATTCCCTTCTTTGAAGCCGACCGGGAGGGGGTGCTGGAGTACGAGATCAGCCGCCTTTTGTACAAACTTCTGCACCCGGCAAAGCCCGTGGTCGGCGTTCTCAGCTCTCTGGATCTCAGCGAGGGCTCCGTGGACCAGGCCAGCGGGCAGGGGGAGTGGGTGGTGCTGCGCCAAGTGCGGCAGTCTTTCCAGGTGCGCTTCTTAGATACCGAGAGCGCTGTCTTGCCGAAAGGGGTGGACGTGATGCTGGCGGTACGCCCCTCCGGGCTGCCGGAAACCGCGCTGTATGTCTTAGACCAGCACCTGATGCAGGGAGGCAAGGCACTGATCTTTGCCGACCCGGTCAGCGGTGTCGCGGTCAGCCAGGGCCGCGGCGAACCGGCTTTGGGCCCGGGCTCCCCCTTCTGGCGCATGCTCAGTGCCTGGGGTGTGAAAATGGATGCAGCCGTCGTGGCCGCCGACCCTGGCAACGCGATGCGCGTCCATGTGGGCAGCGGACCGGCCCAGCTTCATCCGGCCTATTTCAGCGTCACCGAAGAGGGCTTGAGTCGCGACGAGGTGGTCACCGCGCAGCTTGAGTCGATACGTGTCGGGGTGCCGGGCAGCCTGGAGGCGTCTGACGGCGCGGTCACCCGGCTGCAGCCCCTGCTGCGCACCGGTCCCAGCGGCGGCCTATTGCAGGGGAGCCTCCTGAACTACCGTGTTGCCTCGGTGGATCTGCGCCGCTATATGAGTACAGCTGAGGAGCCGCCGATTTTGGCGGCCTTGGTGAGCGGGCCTGCCAGCAGCGCTTTCCCGGCTTCTCCCAGCACCGCTTCCGCCGCCTCGGAGCACTTGGAAAGCGCAGACAATATCAACCTGATTCTGGCCGCCGATACCGACATGCTGACCGATCAGTACTGGGTGCAGGTGGGCAACCTGCTCGGCCATCGCTTTTTGCAGCAGGCGGCGGACAACGGCAATTTCGTACTCAATGCCTTGGATTATTTAGGCGGCAGTCCAGCGCTGATAGCTGTTCGCAGCCGGGGCCGCTACTCCCGCCCCTTCACCGCCGTGGACGCGATCCGCCGGGAGGCCGATGAGCGCTACCGCTCCCGGGCCGAGGAGCTGGAGGAGCGTCTTCGGCAGACCGAGAGCGAGCTCCGGCGTCTGAATCAGGAGAGCAGCAAAAAGGACAAGCGTCTTTTGAATACAGAGAAGCGTGCTGCGAAGAAACGCTTTGAGGGCGAGCGGCTGCGCATCCGTCGGGAGCTGCGCGAGGTCCGCCACCAGCTGAGCCGCGATATTGAAAGCTTGGGTACCCGCCTTGGCATTGTCAATATCGTGGCGGCACCGCTCCTCCTGGTGCTTGCGCTCTTGGGCATTTACCATCTGCAGGCCTATCGCCTGCGTCGCCGCCGTTTGCCATGAGTCGCGGCCTGTTTCTGACCCTCCTGGTGCTGGCCCTGCTGGCGGTGGGCCTGGCGGTGGTGTTTGAGCGCGGCTCTGCGGGCCGGCAGCAGCTGGGGACCGGGGAGCTGCTCCTGCCCGGTCTGGAGGAGCAGTCGGGCGAGCTGCAGGAAGTGGAGGTGCTGTACGCCGGCGAACAGCCCATTTTCCTGTACCGTGCCGGAGAGGATTGGAATGTGATCGGCTACGAGGGCTACCCGGCGGATTTAGGCAAGCTGTCGGAGCTGCTCGGCACCCTCGTTGAAATGGAGTTGGAAGAGGCGAAGACCGCCAATCCGGAGTACCACTCAGAGCTGGGCCTTAGCGAGCCCTCCGAGGAGCAGGGAGGGGCTCTGCAGATCCGCCTCGCAGGGGCGGGAAAGAGAGTGCTGGCCGACATCCTGTTCGGCGATGAAGCGGCCTCCCGCAGCGGTCAGTATGTGCGCAAGAGCGGTGAAAACCAGAGCTGGCTGGTGGACCGCCGTCTGCCGGATGTTCCCTTTGAAGCCTGGGAATGGCTGCGGCAGCCCCTGCTTGAAATCCCCTACGAGCGGATTCGCGAAGTTCGCCTTGATAGCGGGCCGGCGGAGCGCTACAGGCTGTACCGGGAGAGCCCCGAAGAGCAGCACCTGCAGCTGGAAAATATGCCAGACGGGCGGGAACTGGACGAGGAGGATGCCTTGGACAAATACGGCGCTCTCCTGCAATCTCTGTCCTTTACCGGGCTTTCCCCCGCCGAGGAGGCGGAGTTTCCCGGGCAGGCGGCGGTAACGGCAAGCTTCGTCTGCTTCAACGGTCTCGGCATCACGGCGGAGCTGGCCCAGCAGGAGCCGCAAGCGGGAGAGGAGTCAGGGCAGGTCCTCCTGCGCCTTGGCTTTAGCCTGGAGGCCGTCCCCGGGAGGACTGCTCCGGCGGCCGGAGAGGATGCCGGGCAAGCTGCCGCCGACACGGATGCACCGCCTGTGCTGGCGGTGCCGGTTATCGGGGAGGCCGTATCAGCTCCCGCCAAAGAATTGCTGCCGGACACCGCAGCGGCGGCAGCGGAGCGAGAGCAGCTTGAAACCCTGCATGCGCCCTGGGTATATCAGATTGATATTGAAGACTTTAATGGTTTTAAATTAAATACCGAAGATGTGCTGAAGGAAGAGGGCTGAGCGTGCTCCGAGCCTCCTCTGCAAAGCTGGCCAAAGCAGAGGGGAGAGATGGCTTGCTTCCCCGCATGCAAGTCATGCTGGACCTGCAGGAAGAGATGAACACCACAGTGCACCCGGAATGGAAGGAGCAGGGCTACGCTTGGCACCGCGCCTTGTGGCTGGAGTGTGCAGAGCTTTTAGAGCACTGTGACTGGAAATGGTGGCGGCGGCAGGAGATGGACATAGAGCAGCTGCGTCTGGAGGTGGTGGACATCTGGCATTTCGGGCTGAGCGCTCTCTTGGCACAAGAGGGGCGAGATGCCGCCGGGAGGACAGCGGCCGCTGCTTTCTTGACCCCGGCGGCGCTATCCCCCCCCGCTGTGCCGGAGGCTGCGGAAGCCTTGGCGCTGCATGTGCTTCGCCGCCACTCTTTTTCTGTACCCCTGTTCTGCTCTCTGAACCAGGCGGCCGGCCTGGATTTTGACGGCCTGTATGCCCGCTATATCGGCAAAAATGTGCTCAATCTTTTTCGCCAGCGCCACGGCTACCAAGACGGCAGCTACCGCAAGGAATGGGGAGGGCGGGAGGACAACCTTCATCTAGAAGAGATTATGGCGGGATACGATGCTGGCGACCCGGATTTTCGCCGCCGGTTGGAGGAGGCGCTGGAGGTCCGGTATCAGGCCCTGTCGGCGGCGCAATCATGAGCGGGGAGAAGCTCGTTCATCATTGGTTCCCGGTGGGTCCGCTGCAGTGCAATTGCAGCATTCTGGGGGACTCGGTGAGCCGCAAGGCAGTGGTGGTGGACCCGGGCGGCGATGCCGGGCGCATTCTAAAGACGCTGGAAGAGGAGAACCTGATTCTGCAGGGGATTATTCATACCCACGCGCATCTGGACCATATCCTGGCCGCCGGGGAGATACGGGAGGCCACCGGTGCGCCGATCTTTCTGCATAGAGATGACATCTTCCTGTGGGATATGGTGCAGGAGCAGTGTCGCATGTTCGGCATTCCCGAGGTCTCTCTTCCGCCCCCGGACCGCTGGCTGCAGGACGATGAAGACCTGCACTGCTGCTCCGGTGTCGCCCTGCATACCCCCGGGCATACCCCTGGCTCTATGAGTTTCTGGTTTGCTCCCCACAAGCTGCTATTGGCGGGGGACACCCTGTTCCAGCGCTCGGTGGGACGCACAGACTTGCCGGGCGGCAGTTTCACGCAGATTGAAAAATCAATACAGGAGAGGCTGTACACCTTGGACGAGGATGCCCGGGTGATCACCGGTCATGGCCTTCCCACCACCATCGGCGAGGAGCTGCGGGAAAACCCCTTCGTGCGCCATGCTTCAGGGCAAACCCATGTTTAAATATGATGTGTGCATCGTGGGCACCGGGCGGGTCGGTCTGCCGCTGGGGCTGAGCTTCATGGATGCCGGCCTGAAGGCGGTCGGCCTTGATGTGCATGAAGAGACTCGGGAGGCGATCAATGCTGGCAGAATGCCCTTTGCCGAGCCCGGCTATGAAGAGCTGATAGCCAAGCGCACCTTTCGGGTCATGGAGGAGCCCCCGGTCATCGCCGATTCACGGGCCATCGTAATTACAGTGGGCACCCCATTGATGAGCCACATAGAAAGTGATATCAGCCAGGTGCGAAGGGTGCTCAGCCAGATTGTCGGGCATCTGCGCCCGGGTCAGCTTATCTGCCTGCGCAGCACCGTGGCCCCGGGCACCACCACCTATGTGCGCAAATGGCTGGAGCAGAACACCGCCCTAAAGATCGGCGCCGATATTGCACTGGCCTTCTGCCCCGAACGCATTGCGGAGGGCCATGCTTATGAGGAGCTGCGTCTGCTGCCCCAGATTGTCGGCACCGAGGACGATCTCAGCCGCGAGGCGATCGCCAAGGTTTTTTCAAACCTTGCGCCGGAGATTCTGCACACCAATTTCGTGGGCGCAGAGCTGGTCAAGCTGTTTAACAATTCGGCCCGCTATATCAATTTTGCCATTGCCAACCAGTTCTTTCTGGTGGCGGAGAATTTCGGAGCGGATATCCACGAGCTTCGCCACATGGCGAACTACAAATATCCCCGGGCTTCCATTGAGATGCCGGGCTTAGCTGCGGGAAGCTGTCTGCGCAAGGATTTTGGCATGATCAACGAGTGGAGCCCGTATCCAGACTTGCTGCTGTCCGCATGGAAAATAAACGAGTACACACCGATGCTCCTGATGCAGAATCAGAAAAAGCGCGCCTCCTATCACGATCAGACCATCGCCATCCTGGGCTACACCTTCAAGCGCAACTGCGACGATACTCGTGACAGCCTGGCGCCCAAGCTGGTGCGTCACCTTCAGCGAGAACTGCCGAAGGAGCTGCGCATCAGCGATCACAACCTGCCGGACCCGATCCCCGATGCGGGCAACGGGGTGGTGAAGAATTGGAGCGCAGAGGATGCCTGCCGAGGGGCCGGCTGCGTGTTCATGCTGGCGGATCACGACGGCTATCATGCCGTGCTGGAGCAAATTGCCGCCGACAGCCCGGAAACCTGGGTGGTGGATATCTGGAACGTGGGCGGCATTAAAAAAATCTTCTACCGCGCTGGCGCTTTGGCTGGACACTAAAGACATGCCGGCTAAGCACCTTGTAACCGGCGGCGGGGGGTTTATCGGCGCTGCCCTGGTCCGAGAGCTCTTGGCAGCGGGGCAGCAGGTTCGGATTATTGATGATTATTCCCGGGGGCGCCCCGAGCGCCTGGCCAATCTGGGCGAGGGGTTAGACGCAGTGTCGGGTGATGTCCGTGATTTTGCCCGGGTCCGGGAAGCTGCCGAAGGGTGCGAGACGGTCTGGCACCTGGCCTTTATTAACGGCACCCGATTTTTCTACGAGCGTCCGGACGATGTGCTTGAGGTCGGTATCAAGGGCACTTTCAACGTGATTGAAGCCGCCCTCGCCGCCCGGGCGAAGCGCCTGATTTTCGCTTCCACAAGCGAGACCTACAATCAGCCGACCCATGTGCCCACCCGGGAGACCGAGCGCCTCATGATCCCGGATGTGACCAACCCTCGGTTCAGCTACGGGGGCGGCAAGATTGCGGGGGAGCTTCTCACCCTGCACTTCGCCGGGCGCCGAGGTCTTGAGGGCATCATCGTGCGTCCCCACAATATCTATGGCCCCGACATGGGTTTTGCCCATGTGATCCCGGAGGTCATCGCCAAGATCTACGAGTTGTCAGGAGGCAGGAAGGGCGGTGCCATAGATCTTCCCATCCAGGGAGAAGGGGGGGAGACCCGGGCTTTCTGCTGCATTGATGATGCGGCAGCGGGCTTTCGCATAGCCGGTGAGGAGGGTGCCCCGGGGGAGATCTATCACTTGGGCTGCCAGGAGGAAATCCCTATCTCTGCGCTGATTGAAATGATCGGGAAAATCTTGGAGATTGACCTTCGTGTCAAGCCCGGTCCGCTGCGTCCCGGGGGAACCCCCAGGCGCTGTCCGGACATCTCCAAGCTTTCCGCTTTGGGCTATCGCCCCCGGGTTACCTTGGAAGAGGGGCTCGGAAGAACTGTGGAATGGTACTGGAATTGGTATTGCTCCCAGGGCACTGGGGCGGCAGGCTTGTCGGGAGCAGACCGCTCTTTGTAAAAACTGTCCTGGGCAGACAGGGACGATTAAGAGGGCTGCTGCCGGGTGAGGATTGCATTGATGGCGGCGGCCAGCTCAAAATCCCGCAGGCTGATCCCCCCTGCCTCGTGAGTGCTGAGGCGAATATCCACTGTCTTGTAGGTGTTGGACCACTCCGGATGATGGTCGGCTCTTTCTGCCAGCAGCGCGACTTGGCTCATAAAACCGAAAGCGGCGACGAAGTTCTGAAAGACAAAACGCCGGTGCAGATGCTCGCCCTCAAGGGACCAGTCGGGCAGCCCCCCCAGACGGGACTGAATTTCATCTGCAGAAAGTTTGGAAATCGCCATGGTATTTCTCCTGCTGCAAATATGGCGGAGGGGGAGAGATTCGAACTCTCGGAGCCCGCAGGGGGCTCGGCGGTTTTCAAGACCGCTGCATTCAACCGCTCTGCCACCCCTCCGAAGAGAGAGGGGATTATATTATTTTAAACCGCGCGGGTCATTCGGAGCCCGCTGCACCGGGGGTGCAGGCGGTGCCGGGCTATGCTGCCGGGGTGGAGTGCCCTCGCTGCTCCTGCCGGGCTCTGGCAATTGCTCGGTCTGTATCTCCAGCTTTTCTCTCTGTCCTGCATTCCGGCGCGGGTCGTTGGCGAAGCGTCCCCCCGCCGCCGGGGCTGCTCTTTTTGCCGGGCGCTGGTCTTTGGGCTGCGCTGTCCCCCGCTCTCCCGGGGGGTGGGCCGGGGCGGATGTCCCCTCGTCGGGGGCGCGCATCCGGCGGCCCGGGGTAACCCGGCCGGTACCCTGCTCGGAAGCGGGGGTTGCTCTCTGCCTTTCGGGGCGCATAGGTCCCCGCTCTCCTCCCGGGGGATGGGCCGGGGCGGATGTCCCCTCGTCGGGGGCGCGCATCCGGCGGCCCGGGGTAACCCGGCCGGTACCCTGCTCGGAAGCGGGGGTTGCTCTCTGCCTTTCGGGGCGCATAGGTCCCCGCTCTCCCGGGGGGCGTGGCGTGGCGGGGTTCCCTTCCTCCGGAGCACGCCCCCGGCGGCGCAGATAGAAGTTATCACTGACCTTTTCCTGCTCGGAAGAGGGGTGCTCGGGGTGCGTTGGCCCTCGCTCTCTCGGCGGGCGTGGCGGGGCGGTGTTCCCCTCCTCCGGAGCGTGCCCCCGGCGACGCAGATAGAAGTTATCACTGACTTTCCCCTCCTCAGAAGCGGGGGGCAGGTTCTGCCGTCTCGTCGCCTCATCTTGCGGGGGGCGGCGCAGTCCTGGTGAACCTTGGTCCTGACTTTGCTGCGGTCTCGGCGCAGCAGGCTGCCGAGGCGGCCGCTGCGACCGAGACCTGTCCTCTCTTCTGGGCGCGCCACTGCTTTCAGAGCGTGGCTGCCTCGGTGGGCGGCCAGTGCCGCTGTCCTGGCGTTGCCGCTGCCTTTGCTGCCTCTGCTGCCTCTGCTCTCCTCTGGTATTTTCTTCCCGGGCATCCTGACCGCTGCGCTCGCGCCCCCAAGGCTGTCGCTGCCGGTTTCGCTGCCGACCGCCGCCATCCCTTGAAGCGCGAGCTTGCCTCGGGGGGCGCTGTTGTCTCCTGCCGGCGGTCCTGTCCCTGTCAGTGCGCCGGTCGCTTTCTCCGACCGTTTCTGTTTTGTTTTCTCCTAGGCCAAAGATTCTACGCAGCAGAGAGCCTGATGCCGGTTTCCTCCTGTCTCCCTGTCTCCCCCTGGGGCCGGCTTCGGCATCCCCGCCGCGGTCTCGGCCGGAAGTGAAAAGGGAGAGAAAACCGCGTCGGCGGGCAGGGCTGGCAGCACGCTGCGAAGTGCCCTCGGCGATGCCCCCGTCGTGGGGGTGCTGCAATACTGGCCGTCTCGCCGGGCGCGCCATGCGCTGCTGTCTGTTGAGACTTTTTTGCAGCTCTCTATCGGTATGTGAGCGCTTGGCCTGCTCTCCCAGGTCTGTGTCGGAAGTGCGCTTGCTGTGGCGGTGCAGC
Source organism: Gammaproteobacteria bacterium (assembly GCA_965205525.1). Classification (GTDB taxonomy): domain Bacteria; phylum Pseudomonadota; class Gammaproteobacteria; order JABABF01; family JABABF01. Next base: position 1,372,798 of record OZ242171.1, on the reverse strand, counting down.
TTGTAGCGCGAACCTGATATATGCACGCTCGGGATCACCACCATGCTGACATTAAAATACCGCTCAATGGCCATCAGGCTGCGACGGTACTCGTTGAACAGGAAGTTGCTGAGCTCCACCGACACCAGCGCCACGATTTCCACAGTGCCCGGTTTGGACGCTTCCATCTCCAATCGGCGCAGTACAGACATGGCCAAGGATTTTCCGGTGCGCTGCCGGCCCCAGCCATTACAGTGGGGGCATGCCTCTGTATAGGCATCTCCCACCGAGGGACGCATCCGCTTGCGGGTCATGGAGAGCAGGCCAAAGTCAGAAATTTCTCCTATATTCGGGCGCGCATGATCGCTTCGCAGGGCATCCTGAAACCGCTTGTTTACCCGCTTGCGGTTGTCTTCAGACTTCATGTCAATGAAGTCAATGACAATTTGCCCGCCGATATCCCGCAGGCGCAATTGACGCGCGATTTCATCCGCTGCCTCCAAGTTGGTTCGGAAGGCGGTATCCTCCATGTCCCGCCCCTGAGCGGAGCCGGAGTTCACATCTATGGTGGTCATCGCCTCGGTATGGTCAATGACCAGGGAGCCCCCCGAGGCCAGGGGGGCCTGCCTTTCGTAGATGCACTGGGCATCCTCTTCCACCTGGTAGCGGGTGAACAGGGGCAGGGACTCTTCGTACAGGACGACCCGATCCTCGTAAGACGGCTTGAAATTATGGACCCAAGTCAGCACAGAGCGGTGTGCCTTGTGCGTATCTACGATGATCTCATCTATGCGGTCGTCCAGGTAATCACGCAGGATGCGAAACAGCACGACTGGCTCGTGCAGAAGCAGGGTGGGGGCCGGGCAGTCAGCGGCGGCAGTTTGCACTTGGCTCCACAGTCCTGCCAGCAGGTCCAGCTCCTCCTGCAGTACAGAGACATCCTGCCGCAGCCCTTGAGAGCGAAGGATCACGCCCATGCCCTGCGGCAGGCGCAGGCGCTCCATCAGCACCCGCGCATCACTGCGGTCATCGCCGCTGAAATTGCGCGGCAGGCTGATTCCCGGGGCGTTGGGATGCAGCACCAGATAGTTGCCGGGCAGGCTGACAATGGTGGTGAGCAGAGCGCCTTTGTTCTCGTGCTCGCTTTTGTCAACCTTCACTTGCACGATGATATCGTCCCCCGCGTTCAGCACATCCTGGATGCTGCGCGCGCCTTCCGGCAGATGGCTGTAGTACTCTTCGGCAATATTTTTCAGCGGCAAAAAGCCGTTTCGCTCCTCGCCGAAATCCACGAAAGCAGCTTCCAAGTTGGTGCTGAGGTCGACTACCCGGGCCTTGTACAGGCTGTTTTGCAGCCGGGAGTCGGACAGATCTTCCACTTCCAAGTTGCGCAGGCCTCCCCTGTCTTCAACCTGAGCGATGCGCAGCTCGTCTGGGAATGCGGCGTTAATAAGCAATCTTTTCACGGGATTTCTCCTGCCTTGTCTGTCAGGCGACAATTGTCAGCGCGCCTGGAACCGCTGCCTATGCAGAGGCGGGCAGAAGGGCGAGAGAAGGAAGCAAGAGTGATGTGTCAGTGGGCTGCCGGGCGGGCCTTCCACGCTTGGAACCAAGCAGGAATGCCATTACCTTTCGGCAAACAATACGGAAACTGCGCTGCAGTAATCCCGTTATATCCCGTTTTCCGCTATCACTTGTTGTAATCAGGGACAGCCCGCATGGTGCTGCCCTTAGCTTCTTGCCGCTCGCAAAACTCTGCTAATCGCCCAGCAAATCGGCGAATTGCGTCCGGGCTATCAGGCCCCTTCGCTTTCGTTGCCCCGCCGCTGCCATTGTGGAAAGCGGGTGAGCAGCCCACCTGTATAAGAGAACACGCTCTTTTTGTCAAATTGCCCCTCGCCCGTTTTTGGCAGCGCAAACCAGCTTCACTTCGGGTCAGCGGGTCATTTGATTGGTATCATGGTGCCCGGTGCTGGCGTAGCTCAGTTGGCAGAGCAGCTGATTTGTAATCAGCGGGTCGGAGGTTCGAATCCTCTCGCCAGCTCCAAGCTTGTTCGCTCCGCCTATCCCAGAAGGTCCACTCTCCAGAATTAGCCCATGCCAAATACAGCTCCCTCTCTCCTCTCGGCGGGGGGCACAAAACAGCAGCCCGCCCTTGGTTCGGCACCCCGCAGAACCGAAACCGCCTGGCAGCAGTTAAAATAAGTTGCGCAAGCTGTTATTCTTGGAGCCGACCCTGTTTATATTTTCAGAAATCCTATACAATGGCATGTCTCTTATGTCTACAGGTGACAGGCTGCTGTATAGGCTTATGCGAGTACCAGTAGAATTTGGAGGAGGCAGAGCTTGCGCAACTCTTGCTTTCCCCCCCCCCCCCTCTGTCGGGCTGCTTTTCTCCCAATAATGTTTTCCAGTCTACGTGTCCCTGGCATGGCGGGCAATCTGCTGGGTCTTAGGCATTGGGGCAAAGGAGCAGTGCTCGCTCAGGCGGTGCTGCTTTGGCTGCTGCTCTTGGCGGGCTCTGCTGGTGCAGAGCAGCCCCCCCGGCTGACCCTCGCAGCAGAGCGGGGGAGCGTGCCGGCGGGGGAACCGCTCCGGCTGGTTCAATCAGGGGAATATAGTCTAAGCAGTAGTGTTGGAGAGGGGCTCGCTGTCAGCCCTGACGGCAGGTGGCTGTTTGGACTTTCAGGTGGAAGCATGTTCGTCTGGCAGATAGATAGTGCCGGGGCTGTCCTCACACCTGCGGACCCGCCCATGTATCCGCACTCTTCGCTGTCTGGAGGCGGCTTGGCGGTGAGCCCGAATGGCCGGTTCGTATTTGCATCAGGCCCAAACGCGCTTAGCGTCTGGCGTCTGAATAGCGAGGCCGGCACTCTGACGATGACGGCAGACTACAGGGAGGGAGGGCAGGATGCCGCCGAGAACACCATCACAGGGATTGCCGGGGTCTTTGATGTTGTGCCAAACGCCGACGGCAGTCTGCTGTTTGTTACGAGCGCCGCAGCCGACCGAGGCGCCCTCAGCGTGTGGCGTGTGGATAACTCTTCAGGCACCTTGGTGGAGACGGAGGTGTATGAGTCAACTGCAGGCGAGAACAGCCTGGGCCTGGCCGCAGCGGCGGGGGCTGCCCTGAGCCCGGATGGCAGCCTGCTCTTCGTTGGGACATTTGCGAGTGGAGGTATATTGGATGAAAGAGACGGTCTGAGTGTTTGGAGAGTGAATGCTGAGGAAGGCACTCCCACTGTCACACATCTGATGACTCATAGAGATGACCAAAGGCTCCGCCGTCCCCGCTATGTGGCTGTGAGCCCCTCCGGCCTTCTGCTGGTATCTTCACAAATCAGTGGATCTGCCATAGATCCACTTTCCATCTGGCGTGCGGATTCCACGGGTAATATCACGTCCCTTGGATCCCATGACAACTTCAGTGCAGCCCCTGGCGCAGTGGGAGCCACGGCGGAAGTGATAATTTCGGCAGGGTTGTTTAATAACGCACTGTTTCTCTTTCGTATCAATGAAGATGGTAATGGAGCATCTTTTATGGAGCGATATAACCATAATGCGGATGCATTCACATACCGGGATGGTAACCCCAACATTAGTGCGCTGCAGCCGATCGGCGTGACCGCCAGTCCGGCCGGCGGACTGGTTTTCAGCGGCGGCTTTCGCGGTCCTGTCACTGCCTGGCGGGTGGAGGGTATCCCCCGGGTGCCGGCGGCGGCAACGGTTCGGGTGACAGTGAATGCGGACCCGGCGCCGATGGCGGCGCTTGCGGTGACGGTGGAGGCCAGGCAGGGGAGCCGGGCGGTAACCTCTTCGGTGACCTTCGGGCCGCAGGATACTACGGCACAGGCGGTGTTTGCAGGGGGTGCGCTGGGGCCGGGGGAGTGGGCATTTACCGCTTTATCGGCGAGCACGGCAGATGTGTCGGCGGCGCGGGGGACGGTGCGGATTAATAGTCCGGATGTCCGCCTGGAAAACCTGTCGGGGCGGGTGCGGGGGGGAGAAAACTTGGAGATCAAGGTAATCGCGAGCGCCTCGCTGCCGAAAGATGTGATGGTAACCGTGCGAGGGAGAAGGGACGGTACCACAATAATGGGGATGGGGCGGCTGTCGGCCGGGCAGACATCCCTTAGCGTGCCTTTCAACACTATCCCCGAGGGGGTCTGGACTTTTTCGGCGGTGCCCCGTCTGCCCCTGGTTACAGAAACAGAAGCGGATAATACGACTCTTGAAGTGAGCATAAGGCCGCCCCTGCCGCGGCTGACCCTGCTCCCGGCGGCGCAAGATTTTGCGCTCCACAGCGATGTGGTCATCTCGGTATCGGCCACTGGGGCGCTGGACAGCGATGTGACGGTTACGGTGAGTGCAGACAGCGGGAGCGGGAGCGCCTCCGCCTCTTTGGAGGTGATGCTGCTGCGCGGTGATGGGACGTCGCCCCCCGCTGCCGTTTTGGCGCGCTTCCTTGCCGGCAGACTGGACGTGGGCACCTACACCATCATGGCGGGCATGGCGAGTGTGGATGATGTGGCGGCAGATGCGATGACGATCATAAGCGTTAGAAGAGCGGAGCTGACCTTGGAGCTGGCGGAGGCGCAGCTGTTTGTGTCTGGCGATGCGGTGAGCATTCGCGTTTTATCCGACTTGGCGGCGAGTGCATCTGCAGAGATCATAGTGCGTGCAGTGCAGGCTGGGCAGCCTGGAACGGAGCAGACCACCCAGGCGACTTTGGTCTCTAATACCAGCGCAGTCCAGGCAGATTTCGGGGCGGGCATCCTGACAGCAGGCATTTGGACTATCAGTGCTTCTGGGGAGCTGGATGTATTTACGCTGGCTGGTGATATTTCTGTAGAGGTGCTGGCGGAGCCAATCCTCCTCACTCTGTCTGTGGACCAAGACCGGATATTTCCGAATGCTGCGTTCTCGGTTAACTTGGCTTTGGAGCGGGGGCTGCCCGATGACCTGCAGGTGACAATTCTTGCAACCCACTCTGTCTTGGGCAGCACTGCAGAGAGCATCGTATCCATAGCCCCTGATCAGAACATGGGCAGTGCGAGTTTTTCCCTGCCAGTGCCAGGAGTATGGGATTTCACCGTATTCAATCCCCACAGCGTTTTAGACGCATCTTCAGCACAGGCTTCCGTGGAGGTGATTTTGCCGATGCTGACTCTGGCCCCGACCGAGGTGGAGTACGCACTCGACAGCGATGTGATTATTAATGTATCGGCTATGCCACAGATGCTGCATAGATCGGTGGATGTGGCAGTGAGAGCAGAGAGAGAGGGGACGGACAGCTCCTTCACCCGCTCGGTGTCCTTGACCGAGTCGCCGTCCTCCCAGGCGGTATTCTCCGGGGGTACGCTAGGGGAGGGATTGTGGAATTTTACGGCGGAGATGCCGAGCGAGAGCGGCGTGGTTGCAGTGCAGGGCGCGACGGCGAGCGCAGTGGTGCGCAAGCCGGTGCTGAGATTTTTGGTGTCCTCCGACACGGTCTTTGTCTCCGACGGGGAGGTGCGCCTCTCGGCGGTATCCGACCTGGTGCCCGGCACTCGAGTTACGATAACCCCGATGGCACAGAGGCAGGATGCGCCAGAGATACAGGAGCAGGGCGAGCCGACGGTCATCGCAGCTGACTCCACCGAGGCAGAGGCGGTTTTCCGAGCGGGTGTCCTGTCCGCCGGTGAGTGGACCATTGCGGCGGCCTCCTCCACTCCGGATGTGTTTGCAAGGATCGTTACGGCATCTGTGACAGTACAGCAAGTGCCGATACTGCGCCTTGTGCCGGAGCAGGAGGACCCTGTCCCGGGGGCGCCTTTCTCAGTGCATGTTATTCCGGACCGGCTGCCGCTGCAGGATGTGGCGGTGACGGTGCAGGCGAGGCAGTACGGCCTGATTAAAACCGCTGCCGTGGGGCTGAACCGCTCCGCGCCGTTCCTCCTGGAAAGCGGGGCGGCAGCGGTGTTTGAGGGCCCGAATGTGCTCGGGGTCGGGCCTTGGATGCTCACAGTGCTTCCGACCGTGGGTGTGGAGGTACCCGATGAACTGGTGGTGTGGGTCACCGTGCAGCAGCAGGTTCTGGGTCTTGCCGCCGAACAAGTGGGGGCAGATGTGCATGTCCTGCTGACGGCGAACTTCAGGCGGGCATACGATTTGGGCATTGAGGTTAGGGCACAGCGGGGAGAGGATCGGCATGAAAGAGAGCTCCGACTGCTGAGCACATCGCAGCAGGGAGAGGTGGTTTTTGAAGGAGATGTCCTCGGCATCGGCCTCTGGACTTTCAGCGTATCCCGGATAGTGCCCGGCTTTGTCATCGCGCCCTCGCCGGTGACACTGACACTGACAGTGACAGCAGCGCTGGCCATAGGGACGGTTCCCCAGGGACAGGTGCTGGCGGGAGAAGAGCTCGGCCTCATTCAGACTGATATTTACTGCAGGGGCGGGGACGACTGCTCAAGGAGCCGTCAGTCGTCTGACAGTCCCAGCGGCTCTTTTGATTTCGCCGAAGCGGCGGTGGTCAGCCCGGACGGCCGCATGGTCGTGGTTTCGGCTTCAAGAAGTCTGCATTTCTGGCGCCTGGACCCCGTTGCCGGCACCCTTAACGACCGCCAGGTCATCCGAAATAGCCAGGGCAGCGCAAACGGTCTGGAAGTGCCCAATTTCGCATCCTTCAGCCCGGATAGCCGCCTGCTTTTCGTCCCGTCAGATGGAAGTGGCAGCAGTGGTTTTCTCAGTGTGTGGAGAGCAGATACAGAGGCCAGCGCCCTCGCCCTTTCCGTGGTATATCAGAATAACCAGAGCAGTCCAGAGGGCCTGCCGGATGAGCCGGATGAGGATGGGGATGGGGATAGAGTTATCCGGGGGCTTAACGGCGCCTGGGAAGCGGCCCCGAGTCGGGACGGCCGCTGGCTGTTCGTGACGGCCGCTGCCAGCCTCAGTGCCTGGCGGGTGAACGCTGACACCGCCACTTTGCAGCAGCTGGCGGTATATTGCCAAGCAAGCGAATGCCCTGGCGGAACCGGCGGTTTTGGTGACACTCTAAGAGGCATGCGCAACCTTGTGGTCAGTCCCGACAACCGCTTTGTATTTGCCGCAGCGCGCGGTGGCGACCAACTGAGTGCCTGGCGAGTTGAGGAAGAGGGCACCCTTGCTCTTATTGAAAGCGAGGGCAGTAATCTGGACGATGTAACGGAAGTTGCGGTAAATCCCGAGGGCAGCCTGCTGTTTGCAGGCGTGAGCGGAAGAGATGCCTTGCAAATATGGAACATTGCCGAGGATGGCCAGATAAGCCATGAGACTGAATACAATGACAATGGGGAGGGAAGCGACAGAGACGGTTATAACGAGATCCACGGCCTTGAAGCCAGCCCGGTTCAGGGGGACAACCTAGTTTTCACAGCAGAAATTGGCGATAACAATAACATCGCTGTACGGAGAGTGAACCCCTCCTCCCGCAGGCTCGCCGAGTCTGTTCTTGTCGCAGGCCAGAGAGGTGCCGATACCGTTACAGACCTTCGCTACACCGGAATCGATCCGACAGGCAGCTTCTTGTTTGTGACGGCTCGTCCGCGCACCGGTGGTATTTTGACTGTGTGGCGGGTGGAGGGCATCCGGCGGGTGCTGCCCGATCTCGCCGTGTCGGTGCCGGTAACCCTGAATTTTCCTTTAAATGAGGACTTGCTAGTGGAAGTGACGGCCAGCCAGGCGGGCAGGACTGAGACTGCCCAAACCCGGTTGCCGACGGGCAGCACGACGGGCGCTGTGGCATTCTCTCCCGGCGATCTGGGTTCAGGGGGATGGCAGTTCGCAATCTCTTCGGTTTCCTCCGACGACGCAGCGGCGGATGAAACGAGGGCAACCGTTCGCATCGCTCAGCCGACGCTATCTCTGGCCGCGCCCGAAACCTTTCCCGCCGGTCTGCCGCTGCCGCTCCGACTGGAGACAGAAGTATCACCGGGCATGGAAGTGCAGCTAATGCTTACAGTGACAGGCGAGGTGAGCTCATTCATGAGAGTGCTGCTGCTGGGGGCCGAGGAGACAGCGGCCGAGGTGGAAATCCCCTTCTCAGCTCTCGCTGCTGCCTCCGGGGCGAGCAGCTGGTCTCTGACGGTAGAGGCGACCCCGCCTCATGCCGTGAGGGGAGAGGAGGATATATCCTTGGGGGTGATGGCCGGGCTGCCGCTGCTGACCCTGCGCCCCCTGGGGTCCCGGTACGGGCTAGCTGCCGATGTGCCGATTGCGGTAGAGGCGAGCGCTGCGCCGAGCACGGAGGTGACCATCATGGTTGCCGCGACACGGGTGGATAGCCAGTCTTCTTCCGTGCTCCCGGTGCCGGTGATGCTGGGGCCTTCAACCCTTTCCGCCCAGGCAAGCTTCCCAGCAGGCGCACTGGCGGCGGGGCAATGGCGTTTCACTGCGACGGCAGAGCCCTCCGATATCCTGCAGGTGGGTCGGGAGGCAGTGGTCACGGTGGCTTCACTGACCCTCGACATCATGCCTTTGCAGCCGGTGTATCTGATGACCAGCGAGGTGCAGGTGCGGATAATGTCCGATGGCGATCCGGGCAGCGAAGTGCTGTTGACGGCGACCCATGAGGATGGCATAACTACTAGGCAGGTCGCAGTCCGGCTGCCGGCATCTATCACTTCCACCGTCATCGCCTTCAGCGGGGCCGACATGCTGGACACGGCGGGGCTGTGGACTCTTGCGGCAAGTGCTCCCGGTGTGACGGACATCCTTATCGGCCCGTCGGCACAGGTGCGGGTGCTGACGACCGTCATCATGGTCACGCTGGAGGCGGAGCCGGCCGCACTGTCCCCGGGGGAAACAGTTACCTTGACCCTCTCCCTGGACGCGCCGGCTCCTGTTCCTTTAGCACTTGGGGTCGGCGTGAGCGTGTCGGATGGCAGTCCCCGCCCTGACCTTGAGATAGCGGTGCCGATGGATGCGACCTCCGGGAGTATTTCCTATCAGCTGCAGGGGTCGGCGGGTACTCAAATGTTTACGCTGCGAGACTTGGGGCTGGATTTTCTCTCTGTAGTGACTCCCATGACGACGGTGACGGTATTACCGCCGGCACTGGAACTGTTACCGCAGGATGAGAATGCACCGCCCGTGTCCGCTGGCAGTACTCTGGGGGTCAGGATATCCGCCAGCCATGCCCCGCAGACGGAACTGGCGGTTACGGTGCAGGCCACCCGGGCGAGTACGCCGCTCCTCCAGGCGACGACGGCGACGGCAGTGGTGGTGCTGGAAGCGGAAGAGACGCAGGTGATGGTCCTGTTTGGGGGCGCGAATGCGCTGTCTCCGGGGCAGTGGATTTTGGCGATTACGGATGTGATGCCGAGAGCTGCGGCTATAGCATCTAGCACAGGGCTGCGGGTGGTGGTGGGGCCGGCGGCACTTGCGCTGTCGGCGCCATCGGAGCTGCCTTTGGGGCTGGATGCGGTGATTGCAGTGAGTGCGAGCGCGGCATTGGGGCAGGAAGTGCGTGTCACGATGACAGCCACCTTGGACGATGGGCCGGTGCCGGCGAGCTCACAGAGCATCGTGCTGCCGCCGGCTTCGCTTTCTGCCGAGGCGGTGTTTGAAGCGGACCTGCTGACTCCGGGCAGCTGGCGTTTTGCAGTGGTCAGTGTGGAGCCTTCCTCCCTGACCACGGACTTGGGTATGGAGTTTCCGCTGGTGGATTTCGCGGCGGCTTCTTCCTTGGTGCGGCAGATCGCATTACCGGTGCTCATTTTGGAGATGTCTCCGGCACCAGTGGAAGTGGGTCGGGATGTGCCGGTAGTCGTGCGGGTGAGTGCAGCGGTACCCCAAATGCTGCAAGTCACCGTTACAGCGACACAGGGCAGCGGTGATGCTCTGCGGACCCGGCAGACGACACTGGCACAATCCAGCACGATGGCGACGGTGGCATTCGGAGTGGGGGGAGGAGATAACGACCTTTCCCCGGGCATCTGGGTATTGACGGCGACGGCAGCGCCGCCGGGGGCGGCATTGGCATCCTCTCCGCTGACACTGAGCGTGCCGGAGGCTTCGCTTCGCTTAGAAAGACTGGGCCCGGTCTCGGTGGCGGCGGGCACTGCGGTGCGAGTAAGGATTACGGCGGAGGGGGGACTGCTCGCACCCGGGCTGTCTTTGGAGGTGAGTGCAAACCATCTGTTCATCGGGTCCGTGAGGGCAAATGCCGTGGTGGACGAGAGCGGCCAGGCCGAGGCGGAGTTCCCCGGGCTGTCTCCTGGGGAGTGGCTCCTGTCGGCCGTGGCGGCGGGGCAGCCCTCGGGCGGTGCCGCAGACCAGGTTTTCGTGGAGACCTTTGCCTTGACTCTGATGCCTCGGCAGCCGACCGTGGCGGCGACAACGGCGGTGGTTCTCTTTTTGGGCACACCCATACCGCTCGGCATGGAAGTGAGCGTAGAAGTGACGGCGCGCTCCTCCTCCTCCCTGTCGGAGCTGACAAAGATGGTTGCCTTGGCTCCGGATACGACCTCCACCGAGCTCGTGTACGAGCCCGGCGAGCTGACCCCGGGGGAATGGAATTTCACTGTGCAGGCATCCACATCTACTCGGATGGTTGTGAATATATCGGCTGCGACTGCGACCTTGCAGGTGGGTCCTGCGCCGCTGCGCCTTGCAGCCCTGCAGGAGCGCTATCCGACTACAGAGCGCGTGGTGATTTCTATCATGGCAGATGTGCCCCCGGGCAGGGATGTCATGGTGACCGTGGAGGCATCTCAGGCCGACAGCGGGATGATGACGTCGGTGACAGTCGTGTTTCAAGCGGAGCAGACTTCCGCCCAGGCGGTTTTTGATGCGGGCCAGCTGGAGGCGGGACGCTGGACTTTTCGGGTGAGCAGAGTGAGCCCAGAGGGTTTCCTGAACTCGGTGAGCACCGCCACTGCGAATGTGGTGAGCCCGGTTCTTTCCCTGAACCTGCCGCGCTTTAATTTCCTGATGACGGAGCCTTTGGAAACACAGGTTTCCCTGGACATCCCGCCGGGCACAACAGTGACGGTGACGGTGAGTGCCGAACCCCTTGACGGACGGACAGGTGCAGAGGAAGTGATGGTGGACCTGCCAGCCGACGGCAGGCAGAGCCTCGCGGTCTTCCCTGCAAATACCCTGGCGGCGGGTTCATGGAGTTTTATCGCGACCGGGCCAGCCTTGACCAGCAGCACCCTGGGTCCTGTCTATGTGCTGACCAGCCCTGTCACTATCACGTCTTTAACAGCTTTACCGACGCAAGTGCTTCCCGATGGAGAACTGACTCTGAGCGTGACCCTGGAGGCAGCACTTCAGGCTTTCGTGGATGTGCAGCTGACTGCCATGGACCCGGATGCCCGGGAGAGCACCCCGGTCAATATCCGGATAGAGGGCGGCGATCTGAGCGGCAGCGCGGCATACAACCTGTCATCCAGGGCGGGGGACTGGCACTTTGAAGTACAGACTGGCACTGTGGTGTCGGGGGGTGCGACAGCGTCGGCGACTGTGCGGCCGCCGTCCCTCAGTCTGCGGGCAGGGCCCTCCCCGGTGTCTTTGGGACTCCCGTCTAGCGTATTCGTGATGGCCGAAGCACCCCCATACTTGGATGTGCAGGTAACGGTGCGGGCGGTGCAGACAGGTGAGCCCATGGGATCACCACGAACCGCAACCGTTGTTCTGGCCCCCCTCAGCACCGAAGTGCGGGCAGATTTTGAGGGAGGGAATGCGCTGGGTCTCGGCGCATGGGAGTTGAGCATTAGCGAGGTGAGCCCCTCCACTGCGGTGACAGCTTCCCCGGACACGGTCATGCTGGAGGTGGGGCTGCCCCAAGTGAGCTTGGCAGCGCCTGAGAGTGTGCTCTGGGGGAGCCCCGTGGAGATCATGGTGGTCTCCACCGCTGCACCCGGGGGCGAGGTGGCGGTGACGATAGCCGCGAGTTCCCAGGGGCGTGAAGACGAAAGTCTGACGGTGATGCTGGGGGCCATGAGCACGGAGGTGATAGCTGTATTTGAATTTGAGGGAGCGCAGCGGCTGCTTACCGGGGAATGGAATTTTTCCATAAGAAGCGAAGCGACCGGGAGTGTCATCTTTTCAACGGAGACGGTGACGGTTATCGTGCTTCCACCGGTGCTGACCTTGCTGCTGCCGACGGCGCCGGTGGCGCCGGGGGACGATGTAATGGTCGGCATCATGGCGAATGAGGCACCGGGAGAAGAGGTGAGGGTGCGGGTGGTTGCGAGCAGAATCGTCGGAGAGACCGAGCTCGTGCGGGAGGCGGCGGCGACGCTGTCCGCCACCGATAGCGCCACATCAGCGCTGTTTCGCGCTGGGGACAACGGCCTGTCGCCGGGGGTATGGTCCCTGGCCCTTACAACGAGCCTGTCGCTGCGATCCCTTGTGCTGCCCGAGACGCCGACGGTGAGTGTGCGCCTTCCGCAGCTGACCTTGGAGCGTTTAGGAGACAGAGAGGTTGCGCCGGGAAGTGTCGTAGCGGTGCAGGTGAGTGCGGAAGCCCCGCCGGCAGTGCCGGTGGTCCTGACCCTGCGGGCGAGCCAGCCGGGGCGGGAAGAGCGGCAGGAATCCGTGGAGCTGGACGGCGAGAACTTGGTGCAGGTTGTGGAATTTCAGGGGCTGCCCCCGGGCGAATGGACATTTTCCGCAATGGCGGAGCCCCCGGAACTGGCCCCCGCGGGGGGCGCGACCCAAACGGTTGTCGTAAGATCCATCGTCCTTGCACTGCAGCCCGGGATGCCAGTGCTGCCGGCGGGAAGCCCGGTGCCAATCATGGTGATGAGCGGGACGACAGAGCCCGGGGTGGACCTCGGAATTACGGTTCTGGCCAACCCGCTGGATGGTCAGGATGCGGCAGAGACGATTACTATTTTCTTGGCGGCGGATGCAAGCTTGGCGACAGGAGAGTTTGCCGCCGGACAGCTGGGGCCGGGCTCCTGGGCCTTTTCCGGAACGGTGAGCAGTGCCGGCGTGGCGACAGTGCTGCCCGGAGGACGTGTGCGGCTGGAGCCGGTGCTCGCCCTGGCTGCTGTGCAGGAGGAGAGCACGGTGCGGGTAACGGTGACGGCCAGTGCCGTGCCCCACACGACTGTGACGGTGGCGGTGCTGGCGACTCTGGCGGCAGACTCAGCGCGGACCGAGACTGCTTCCCTGGCGCTGGCCGACAATAGTATGGGTGCAGTGACTTTCGGCGATGCCGCCGCCCTAGAGCCGGGCCTGTGGCTGTTCACGATGACGGCGACCCCGACCGAGGTGGTGAACACGGATGCGGAGCTTGAATTTACGGTGCTGCCGGCCCTCACGCTGCGCCTCGTCGGTCCCGCTGAGCGAAGTCCGAGGAGCCCGGTCCGACTGGCTCTCGGTGTGAGCCATGAGCTGTCTTCCGAGATATTGCTGACGGTGACGGCGAGCCAGGAGGGAGCTGAACCGGTGCAGAGGGATGTGACGCTGGAGCGGGGGGCAATGGATACAGAAGTGCTGTTTGAGGGGGACGCATTGTCTGCTGGCCGCTGGATTTTTACGGCGACAGCGACCCCGAATGATCTGCTGCATACGGCATCGGCCCGGGCCGAGGTGCTGGTGCGGCAGGCGCTTTTAGAGCTTGTCGCTGTCAGCGGTGCCTTGGTTCTCCCGGGAGAGATGATCAGCTTTGAATTGCGCCTAACCCCGGCGCTGAACACAACGGTTAGCGTGCGCGTGACAGCGCAGAGAGAAGGCAGAGAAAATAGTGTGGTGCTGGAGCGCTCGCTGGAGCTGGCGCCCGGGACATCCTCCCTCCCGTTCAGCGTAGATACCGATGACTTGGGTGATGGTGGGGGGGCGGGCCGCTGGCGCTTTGTCGCCCAAAGCACGTCGTCTGGAGCAGTGGATGACAACGGTGCGGAGCAGGCGGTGGCAGTGGGAGTGATCACCGTTAGCCTTTCGGTTCCCGGTCTCGGGGAGGGGGAAGAGGTTTTCCCAGGCGATGCGGCGAAACTGCTTCTGTCAGCATCTTATGAGGGAGATTCGCTGGGATTTGAATTGCCCTTGGCGATTGAGGTTGCAGCTGCCGACGACAGCCCGCGAGACAGCATCATTATCCAAGTGTCGGCGGACACCTCTATGGGCAGTTTTTCCTTTATCCCGGATGCCGTGCCGGGCATCTGGACCTTCACCGCGGGCGGCAGCAGAACAGTGCCTGAGGTCGCGACTGTGGCATTCATGGTCTCCCGGGTCATGTCCCTGGACTTTAGCGCGCCCCCCTCCGACGGGGTGAGGGCAGATGACTTGACGCTTCTCCTGCGCTATCTGAAGCTGTGTGTGCAGGGGCAGAACCGGCTGTTGCCCGTCAACTGCGATGCCCTGGGTGCCGACGACCGAGAGATAAATTTAGCGCGCAATCTCGGCGAGCCTGCATTCTATCGCTTCGCAGATCTGCCCGCCTTGGAGAGGTTGCCGGATCTAACTGGAAATGGCACGGGCGATGTGGATGATCTCGTGGTTTTGCTAAGAGCACTGAGCGGTGTCAGAGACAGTTTTCTTGTCCCCGCTGCCCCCAGGCAGGCCCAAGATGCGCGGCTGCGCATGATCCGGCAGCTCTTGGAGCGGGAATAGGGACAGAACTTTCTTCGGAGCGGGTGAGGGGAATCGAACCCCTGTTATCAGCATGGGAAGCTGAAGTTCTGCCATTGAACTACACCCGCTTGCCCGGTCGGCAATTGTACAGCCATCGTCGCGGGTGCACCGGTGTCCGAGGCATTTCTCCAAGGGATAATTCTCATTGTGATATCACATTGCCGGCTGAGATATACTGACCCGGTTTAGGAATTGGCGGCAATATTTTTGAAACGACTGGCAGAGGGCATCGTGATGCCGGACCCGAAGCAGGCCCCCCTTGGCCGCTCCCAGCCGATGCCAGTGCCGGAAAGGCACTTTGTCAGCGGCAATGGCATGTGCCCCCCCTTTCCGCCGGGGATGGAGCGGGCGGTATTTGGCATGGGCTGCTTCTGGGGAGCGGAGCGTCTTTTCTGGGAGATGCCCGGGGTGTACGTAACCGCGGCAGGCTATGCCGGCGGGTTTACTCCCAACCCCTCCTACGAAGAGCTGTGCAGCGGCCTCACCGGTCATGCCGAGGTGGTCCTGGTGGTATTTGGCCCCGAGCAGCTTGCCTATTCGTCCCTCCTGCAGGCCTTCTGGGAGGGACATGACCCCTGTCAGGGGATGCGTCAGGGCAATGATGTGGGCACCCAGTATCGCTCCGTCATCCAAGTCTTTTCTGAGCAGCAGCAGCGGAGCGCGGAGGATTTCCGCAGGCGCTATCAGGTATCGCTGGATGCCGACGCTCGCGGTGCTATTACCACAGAAATCCTGCCGGCGACCGATTTTTATTATGCGGAGGCCTATCATCAGCAGTACTTAGCCAAGAATCCTGCCGGCTACTGCGGCTTGCAGGGCACTGGCATTCCCTGTCCCGTACCGCCGGAAGAGCATTCATCATCGTGAATAAGGCATTGCTGAACACGCTGGCTAGCGGAGATTTCTGCTCCGGGGCTCTGCTGGGGCGCCAGATGGGGATCAGCCGCGCCGCTGTCTGGAAACAGGTGCAGGGGTGGCGGGGGCGGGGCGTGCCCATTTTGGCGGTGCGGGGCAGGGGCTACCGCATTCCCGGCGGCTTGGAGCTCTTGGATCCAGTCCGTATCCGGGAGGCCATTCCCTCTGATCTGGGTCGGCTTCTGCCAGAGCTGGAAGTGCATTCGGTACTGACATCCACCAATGCGCGCTGCTGGGAGCGGTCTCAGAATACCCGGCGGCTGGCCTGTTTTGCTGAATTTCAATCCGATGGACGAGGACGGCTGGGGCGCAGGTGGGTCAGTCCCTTCGGGGGGGGCATCTACCTGTCTCTCCTGTGGGATTTTGAGGGTGGCGCCGCTGCCTTGGAAGCCCTGGCTCTGGCAGTAGGGGCCAGCGTGGCAGAAACCCTAGAGCATTTCACCCGGCCTGGCCTGCGCCTCAAGTGGCCTAACGACATTCTGTGGCGTGAGCGGAAACTAGGGGGCATTTTGCTGGAAATGGAGGGTGATCCCGCTGGCAATTGCCGGGTAGTAGCGGGTATCGGTATCAACGGTGCGATACCTTCGGGAACCGTGATTGATCAGGATTGGACCGACTTGGCCACGGCAGCGGGCAAATCCCTGTCGCGCAATGTTCTCTCGGCGGCTTTGCTGGAGGGGCTCCTGCCACTTTTCGCCAGCTACGGGAAGACGGGCTTCGCCCCTTGGCGCGAGCGCTGGCAGAAGCGGGACGGCATGTGTGGGCGGGCCGTGGTGCTGAAAAGCGGCGAGACGGCAGTGTGCGGCACGGCGGCGGGCATTGACGAGAACGGGGCGTTCCGCCTCTCTACACCCGAGGGAATGCTGCGCTTCAGCGGGGGAGAACTGCATCTCAGACTGGAAAAATGATCTTGGAGATGGACTGTGGCAACAGCCGTCTGAAATGGCGCCTGGCAGAGAGAAAAGGCGACTTTTTTCTTCGGCGTGGCGCCCTGCCCTGGGATTCCGGGGCCTGCCTGGAGGCGGTTGCCGCCGAGATTGAAGCTGCTGGGATTCAGCCGGAGAAGGTGCGTTTAGCCAATGTGGGGGGAGTGGAGCGGGAGCAGCAAATTGCCCAATGGAGCAGCACCCTGTGGGGGCAGTCTCCCCGGGTGGCGCGCACCGCCCCTCGGTTTGGCGCCCTTCGCAACGCCTATGACGAGCCGGCACAGCTCGGCGTAGACCGCTGGCTGGCGATGATCGCTGCCTGGCAGCACAGCAAAGGGGCTTTTGCTGTGGCCGACTGTGGCAGTGCTCTTACTGTGGATCTGGTGGCCGCCGATGGCCGCCACCTAGGGGGATATATCGGCCCCGGCTACCAGGCCCTTCTGGCTGCCTTGGATACCGAAACTGCGGGTGTGCGGGCTGCGCCATCTGTGCCGGAAGGGACTCGGCCGGGCTGTGCTACCGGGCCGGCGGCACGGTCTGGCGCCCTTCTGATGCTGGCGGGCATAGTAGAGCGGGCGCGAAATCATCTGCCAGAGAAGGACGCGCCTTTGTATCTCACCGGCGGCGATGCGCCTATGCTCCTGCCCTGTTTAGAGAAGGGGGACAGCGTGGTGGCGGAAGAAGGCTTGGTGCTGGATGGTTTGTGCCATTTAGTGCCGTGATTGGAGGGTTTCACTGCTTATAATGGGTATGGCAGACGCCGCCCCCGGCCGCTCCAGAGTCTGCCGAGCAGGCAGGGGATTGGCCCCTTGACACAGAGAATTGCCGATTTTCCACTTTACTTTGTTATAGTAAGGGGTGACGATCCAAGCGGCTTTTATACTGTTCTATGTCTCTATGTTATGAGTAGAGTTACCTGCCGCTGCTGAGAGGGCAGAGTAGACAGAGGAGCGGAAATGCTTCCATTTAGCCCATAAAAACATCATGAAAAGCTGCCCGAACCACAGGATTTTCACCGCAAGAGGATGATAAACCTTCCCTGTTGGCATCTGAGCGCTTGGAAAGGCGCACGACTTGGCACAGCATTTCTCCTGCTTTCTCTGCTGTTCGTGGCGGGCTCTGCCAATGCAGAGCAGTCCCCCCGGCTGACCCTCGCAGCAGAGCGGGGGAGCGTGCCGGCGGGGGAACCGGGGGAACCGCGGCTGGTTCAATCAGGGCTCTATAGACTAAGCGAAGGTGTTGGAGAGGGGCTCGCTGTCAGCCCTGACGGCAGGTGGCTGCTTGGACTTGCATTTCAAAGAATGTACGTCTGGCAGATAGATAGTGCCAGAGCTGTCATCACACCTGCGAACCCGCCCATGTATGAGCACCCTTCGCTGTCTGGAAACGGCTTGGCGGTGAGCCCGGATGGCCGGTTCGTATTTGCATCAGGCCCAAACAATTTAGTGCCAAGCAATAGCGCGCTTAGCGTCTGGCGTCTGAATAGCGAGGCCGGCACTCTGACGATGACGGCAGACTACAGGGCGGGAGGGCGGGATGCCGCCGGGAACCTCATCACAGGGCTTGCCGGGGTCTTTGATGTTGTGCTAAACCTAAACGCCGACGGCAGTCTGCTGTTTGTTACGAGCGACATAGGCAACGGAGGCGCCCTCAGCGTGTGGCGTGTGGATAACTCTTCAGGCGCCTTGGTGGAGACGGAGGTGTATGAGTCAACTCCAGGCGACAACAGCCTGGGCCTGATCAATGCGGCGGGGGCTGCCCTGAGCCCGGATGGCAGCCTGCTCTTCATTGGGACATTTCCAAGTCCGGCCTTCAGTCTATTTGGTACAAGAAGCCATCTGAGTGTTTGGAGAGTGAATGCTGAGGAAGACACTTCCACTGTCACTGTTGTCACACATCTGATGACTCATAGAGATGACGAAAGGCTCAGCCGTCCCCGCTATGTGGCTGTGAGCCCCTCCGGCCTTCTGCTGGTATCTTCACAAAACTCTGGACCTAACGTAGATTCACTTTCCACCTGGCGTGCGGATTCCACGGGTACGATCACGCCCCTTGAATCCTATGGCGATGGCATCTTCTCCGGAGGCGACCCTGGCGCAGTGGGAGCCACGGAGGAAGTGGTGATTTCGGCAGGGTTGGAGAATAATGCACTGTTCCTCTTTCGTATTGATGAAGATGGTGATGGATCATCTTTTGTGGAGCGATATAACCATAATGCGGATGCATTCACATACCGGGATGGCAACCCCGCCATTAGTGCGCTGCAGCCGTTCGGCGTGACCGCCAGTCCGGCCGGCGGGCTGGTTTTCAGCAGCGGCCTTGGCGACAGCAATTTTGGCGGCAGCAATGAAGTTATCACTGCCTGGCGGGTGGAGGGTATCCCCCGGGTGCCGGCGGGGCAGGAGGTTCGGGTGACAGTGAATGCGGACCCGGCGCCGATGGCGGCGCTTGCGGTGACGGTGGAGGCCAGGCAGGGGAGCCGGGCGGTAACTGCACTGGCGACCTTCAATCCGCAGGAGGCTGCGGCACAGGCGGTGTTTGCAGGGGGTGCGCTGGGGCCGGGGGAGTGGACATTTACCGCTTTATCGGCGAGCACGGCAGATGTGTCGGCGGCGCGGGGGACGGTGCGGATTAATAGTCCGGATGTCCGCCTGGAAAACCTGTCGGGGCGGGTGCGGGTGGCAGAAAGCTTGGAGATCAAGGTAATCGCGAGCGCCTCGCTGCCGGAAGATGTGATGGTAACCGTGCGAGGGAGAAGGGGCAGTAGCACTGCCGAGATGGAGGGGCGGCTGTCGGCCGGGCAGACATCCCTTAGCGTGACTTTCGGGGACGGGGATATCTCCGAGGGGGCCTGGACCTTTTCGGCGGTGCCCCGTCTGCCCCTGGTTACAGAAGCGGATAATACGACTCTTGAAGTGAGCATAGGGCCGCCCCTGCCGCGGCTGACCCTGGAACTGGCGGCGTCCATTTTTGCGCTCCACAGCGATGTGGACATCTCGGTATCGGCCACTGGGGCGCTGGACAGCGATGTGACGGTTACGGTGAGTGCAGACAGCGGGAGCGCCTCCGACTCTTTGGATGTGACGCTGATGCGCGGTGGCCCCGTTGCCGTCCCGGCGCGCTTCCCTGCCGGCAGACTGGACGAGGGCACCTACACCATCATGGCGGGCGCGAGTGTGGATGATGTGGCGGCAGATGCGGTGATGAGGACCATAAGCGTTAGAAGAGCGGTGCTGACCCTGGAGCTGGCGGAGGCGCAGCTGTTTGTGTCTGGCGATGCGGTGAGCATTCGCGTTTTATCCAACTTGGCGGCGAGTGCACCTGCAGAGATCATAGTGCGCGCAGTGCAGGCTGGAACGGAGCGGACCACCCAGGTGACTTTGGCCCCTAATACCAGCGCAGTCCAGGCAGATTTCGGGGCGGGCATCCTGACAGCAGGCATTTGGACTATCAGTGCTTCTGGGGAGCTGGATGTATTTACGCTGGCTGGTGAGATTTCTGTAGAGGTGCTGGCGGAGCCAATCCCCCTCACTCTGTCTGTGGACCAAGACCGGGTATTTCTGAATACTGATTTCTCGGTTAACTGGGCTTTGGAGCGGGGGCTGCCCGATGACCTGCAGGTGACAATTCTTGCAACCCACTCTGTCTTGGACAGCACTGCAGAGAGCATCGTATCCATAGCCCCTGATCAGAACATGGGCAGTGCGAGTTTTTCCCTGCCAGTGCCAGGAGTATGGCGTTTCACCGTATTCAATCCCCACAGCGTTTTAGACGCATCTTCAGCACAGGCTTCCGTGGAGGTGATTTTGCCGATGCTGACTCTGACCCCGACCGAGGTGGAGTACGCACTTGACAGCGATGTGATTATTAATGTATCGGCTATGCCACAGATGCTGCGTAGACTGGTGAATGTGACAGTGAGAGCAGAGAGAGAGGGGACGGACAGCTCCTTCACCCGCTCGGTGGAATTGACCGAATCGCCGTCATCCCAGGCGACGTTCTCCGGGGGTACGCTAGGGGAGGGATTGTGGAATTTTACGGCGGAGATGCCGAGCGAGAGCGGCGTGGTTGCAGTGCAGGGCGCGACGGCGAGCGCAGTGGTGCGCAAGCCGGTGCTGAGACTTTTGGTGTCCTCCGACACGGTCTTCGTCTCCAATGGGGAGGTGCGCCTCTCGGCGGTATCCGATCTGGTGCCCGGCACTCAAGTTACGATAACCCCGATGGCACAGAGGCAGGATGCGCCAGAGATACAGGAGCAGGGCGAGCCGGCGGTCATCGCAGCTAGCTCCACCGGGGCAGAGGCGGTTTTCCGAGCGGGTGTCCTGTCCGCCGGTGAGTGGACCATTGCGGCGACCTCCACTCCGGATGTGTTTGCAAGGATCGTTACGGCGTCTGTGACAGTACAGCCAGTGCCGATACTGCGCCTTGTGCCGGAGCAGGAGGACCCTGTCCCGGGGGCGCCTTTCTCAGTGCAGATTATTCCGGACCGGCTGCCGCCGCAGGATGTGGTGGTGACGGTGCAGGCGAGGCAGTACGGCCTGATTAAAACCGCTGCCGTGGGGCTGAACCGCTCCGCGCCGTCCCTCCTGGAAAGCGGGGCGGCAGCGGTGTTTGAGGGCCCGAATGCGCTCGGGGTCGGGCCTTGGATGCTCACAGTGCTTCCGACCGTGGGTGTGGAGGTACCCGATGAACTGGTGGTGTGGGTCACCGTGCAGCAGCAGGTTCTGGGTCTTGTCGCCGAACAAGTGGGGGCAGATGTGCATGTCCTGCTGACGGCGAACTTCAGGCGGGCATACGACTTGGGCATTGAGGTTAGGGCACAGCGGGGAGAGGATCGGCATGAAAGGGAGCTCCGACTGCTGAGCACATCGCAGCAGGGAGAGGTGGTTTTTGAAGGAGATGTCCTCGGCATCGGCCTCTGGACTTTCAGCGTATCCCGGATAGTGCCCGGCTTTGTCATCGCGCCCTCGCCGGTGACACTGACAGTGGCAGCAGTGCTGGCCATAGGGACGGTTCCCCAGGGACAGGTGCTGGCGGGAGAAGATCTCGGCCTCATTCAGACTGATATTTACTGCAGGAGCAGGGACGACTGCTCAAGGAGCCGTCAGTCGTCTGACAGTCCCAGCGGCTCTTTTGATTTCGCCGAAGCGGTGATTGTCAGCCCGGACGGCCGCATGGTCGTGGTTTCGGCTTCGGGAAGTCTGCATTTCTGGCGCCTGGACCCCGTTGCCGGCACCCTTAACGACCGCCAGGTCATCCAAAACAGCCAGGGCAGCGCAAACGGTCTGGAAGTGCCCAATTTCGCATCCTTCAGCCCGGATAGCCGCCTGCTTTTCGTCCCGTCAGATGGAAGTGGCAGCAGTGGTTTTCTCAGTGTGTGGAGAGCAGATACAGGGGCCAGCGCCCTCGCCCTTTCCGTGGTATATCAGAATAACCAGAGCAGACCAGAGGGCCTGCCGGATGAGCCGGATGAGGATGGGGATAGGGTTATCCGGGGGCTTAACGGCGCCTGGGAAGCGGCCCCGAGTCGGGACGGCCGCTGGCTGTTCGTGACGGCCGCTGCCAGCCTCAGTGCCTGGCGGGTGAACGCTGACACCGCCACTTTGCAGCAGCTGGCGGTATATTGCCAAGCAAGCGATTGCCCTGGCGGAACCGGCGGTTTTGGTGACACTCTAAACGGCATGCGCAACCTTGTGGTCAGTCCCGACAACCGCTTTGTATTTGCCGCAGCGCGCGGTGGCGACCAACTGAGTGCCTGGCGAGTTGAGGAAGAGGGCACCCTTGCTCTTATTGAAAGCGAGGGCAGTGATCTGGACGCTGTAACGGAAGTTGCGGTAAATCCCGAGGGCAGCCTGCTGTTTGCAGGCGTGACCGGAAGAGATGCCTTGCAGATATGGAGCATTGCCGAGGATGGTCAGATAAGCCGTGAGTTTGAATACGATAACAGTGGGGGAGGCGACAGAGACGGTTATAACGAGATCCACGGCCTTGAAGCCAGCCCGGTTCAGGGGGACAACCTAGTTTTCACAGCGGAAATTGGCGGTAGCGATCGCATCGCTGTACGGAGAGTGAACCCCTCCTCCCGCAGACTCGCCGGGTCTGTTCTTGTCGCAGGCCAGAGAGGAGGTGCCAATACTGTTGAAGGCCTTCGCTACACCGGAATCGATCCGACAGGCAGCTTCTTGTTTGTGACGGCTCGTCCGGGCATCGGTATTTTGACTGTGTGGCGGGTGGAGGGCATCCGGCGGGTGCTGCCCGATCTCGCCGTGTCGGTGCCGGTAACCCTGAATTTTCCTTTAAATGAGGACTTGCTAGTGGAAGTGACGGCCAGCCAGGCGGGCAGGACTGAGACTGCCCAAACCCGGTTGCCGACGGGCAGCACGATGGGCGCTGTGGCATTCTCCCCCGGCGATCTGGGTCCGGGGGGATGGCGGTTCGCAATCTCTTCGGTTTCCTCCGACGACGCAGCGGCGGATGAAACGAGGGCAACCGTTCGCATCGCTCAGCCGACGCTATCTCTGGCCGCGCCCGAAACCTTTCCCGCCGGTCTGCCGCTGCCGCTCCGACTGGAGACAGGAATACCACCGGGCATGGAAGTGCAGCTAATGCTTACAGTGACAGGCGAGGTGAGCTCATTCATGAGAGAGCTGCTGCTGGGGGCCGAGGAGACAGCGGCCGAGGTGGAAATCCCCTTCTCAGATCTCGCTGCTGCCTCCGGGGCGGGAAGTTGGTTTCTGACGGTATCGGCGACCCCGCCTCATGCCGTGAGGGGAGAGGAGGATATATCCTTGGGGGTGATGGCCGGGCTGCCGCTGCTGACCCTGCGCCCCCTGGAGTCCCGGTACGGGCTAGCTGCCGATGTGCCGATTGCGGTAGAGGCGAGCGCTGCGCCGAGCGCGGAGTTGACCATCATGGTTGCCGCGACACGGGTGGATGGCCAGTCTTCTTCCGTGCTCCCGGTGCCGGTGATGCTGGGACCTTCAACCCTTTTCGCCCAGGCAAGCTTCCCAGCAGGCGCACTGGCGGCGGGGCAATGGCGTTTCACTGCGACGGCAGAGCCCTCCGATATCCTGCAGGTGGGTCGGGAGGCAGTGGTCACGGTGGCTTCACTGACCCTCGGCATCATGCCTTTGCAGCCGGTGTATCTGATGACCAGCGAGGTGCAGGTGCGGATAATGTCCGATGGCGATCCGGGCAGCGAAGTGCTGTTGACGGCGACCCATGAGGATGGCATAACCAGGCAGGTCGCAGCCCGGCTGCCGGCATCTATCACTTCCACCGTCATCGCCTTCAGCGGGGCCGACATGCTGGACACGGCGGGGCTGTGGACTCTTGCGGCAAGTGCTCCCGGTGTGACGGGCATCTTTATCGGCTCGTCGGCACAGGTGCGGGTGCTGACGACCGTCATCACGGTCACGCTGGGGGCGGAGCCGGCCGCACTGCCCCCGGGGGAAACAGTTACCTTGACCCTCTCCCTGGACGCGCCGGCTCCTGTTCCTTTAGCACTTGGGGTCGGCGTGAGCGTGTCGGATGGCAGTCCCCGCCCTGACCTTGAGATAGCGGTGCCGATGGATGCCACCTCCGGGAGCATTCCCTATCAGCTGCAGGGGTCGGCGGGTACTCAAATGTTTACGCTGCGAGACTTGGGGCTGGATTTTCTCTCTGTAGTGACTTCCACGACGACGGTGACGGTATTACCGCCGGCACTGGAACTGTTACCGCAGGATGAGAATGCACCGCCCGTGTCCGCTGGCAGTACTCTGGGGGTCAGGATATCCGCCAGCCATGCCCCGCAGGCGGAGCTGGCGGTTACGGTGCAGGCCACCCGGGCGGGTACGCCGCTCCTCCAGGCGACGACGACGACGGCAGTGGTGGCGCTGGAAGCGGAAGAGACGCAGGTGATGGTCCTGTTTGGGGGCGCGAATGCGCTGTCTCCGGGGCAGTGGATTTTGATGATTACGGATGTGATGCCGAGAGCTGCGGCTATAGCATCTAGCACAGGGCTGCGGGTGGTGGTGGGGCCGGCGGCACTTGCGCTGTCGGCGCCATCGGAGCTGCCTTTGGGGCTGGATGCGGTGATTGCAGTGAGTGCGAGCGCGGCATTGGGGCAGGAAGTGCGTGTCACGATGACAGCCACCTTGGACGATGGGCCGGTGCCGGCGAGCTCACAGAGCGTCGTGCTGTCGCCGGCTTCGCTTTCTGCCGAGGCGGTGTTTGAAGCGGACCTGCTGACCCCGGGCAGCTGGCGTTTTGCAGTGGTCAGTGTGGAGCCTTCCTCCCTGACCACGGACTTGGGTATGGAGTTTCCGCTGGTGGATTTCGCGGCGGCTTCCTTGGTGCGGCAGATCGCATTACCGGTGCTCATTTTGGAGATGT
This sequence comes from Gammaproteobacteria bacterium, assembly GCA_965205525.1. Taxonomy (GTDB): domain Bacteria; phylum Pseudomonadota; class Gammaproteobacteria; order JABABF01; family JABABF01. Next base: position 1,347,995 of record OZ242171.1, on the reverse strand, counting down.
CTCCGGCGCCAGTGGAAGTGGGTCGGGATGTGCCGGTAGTCGTGCGGGTGAGTGCAGCGGTATCCCAACTGCAGGTCATCGTTACAGCGACACAGGGCAGCGGTGATGCTCTGCGGACCCGGCAGACGACACTGGCACAATCCAGCACGATGGCGACGGTGGCATTCGGAGTGGGGGGAGGAGATAACGACCTTTCCCCGGGCATCTGGGTATTGACGGCGACGGCAGCGCCGCCGGGGGCGGCATTGGCATCCTCTCCGCTGACACTGAGCGTGCCGGAGGCTTCGCTTCGCTTAGAAAGACTGGGCCCGGTCTCGGTGGCGGCGGGCACTGCGGTGCGAGTAAGGATTACGGCGGAGGGGGGACTGCTCGCACCCGGGCTGTCTTTGGAGGTGAGTGCAAACCATCTGTTCATCGGGTCCGTGAGGGCAAATGCCGTGGCGGACGAGAACGGCCAGGCCGAGGCGGAGTTCTCCGGGCTGTCTCCTGGGGAGTGGCTCCTGTCGGCCGTGGCGGCGGGGCAGCCCTCGGGCGGTGCCGCAGACCAGGTTTTCGTGGAGACCTTTGCCTTGACTCTGATGCCTCGGCAGCCGACCGTGGCGGCGACAGCGGCGGTGGTTCTCTTTTTGGGCACACCCATACCGCTCGGCGTGGAAGTGAGCGTAGAAGTGACGGCGCGCTCCTCCTCCTCCCTGTCGGAGTTGACAAAGATGGTTGCCTTGGCTCCGGATACGACCTCCACCGAGCTCGTGTACGAGCCCGGCGAGCTGACCCCGGGGGAATGGAATTTCACTGTGCAGGCATCCACATCTACTCGGATGGTTGTGGATATATCGGCTGCGACTGCGACCTTGCAGGTGGATCCTGCGCCGCTGCGCCTTGCAGCCCTGCAGGAGCGCTATCCGACTACAGAGCGCGTGGTGATTTCTATCATGGCAGATGTGCCCCCGGGCAGGGATGTCATGGTGACCGTGGAGGCATCTCAGGCCGACAGCGGGATGATGACGTCGGTGACAGTCGTGTTTCAAGCGGAGCAGAATTCCGCCCAGGCGGTTTTTGATGCGGGCCAGCTGGAGGCGGGACGCTGGACTTTTCGGGTGAGCAGAGTGAGCCCAGAGGGTTTCCTGAACTCGGTGAGCACCGCCACTGCGAATGTGGTGAGCCCGGTTCTTTCCCTGAACCTGCCGCGCTTTAATTTCCTGATGACGGAGCCTTTGGAAACACAGGTTTCCCTGGACATCCCGCCGGGCACAACAGTGACGGTGACGGTGAGGGCCGAACCCCTTGGCGGACAGGGGACAGGTGCAGGGGAGGTGATGGTGGACCTGCTAGCCGACGGCGGGCAGCGCCCCGCGGTCTTCCCTGCAAATACCCTGGCGGCGGGTTCATGGCGTTTTGTCGCGACCGGGCCAGCCTTGACCAGCAGCACCCCGAGTCTTGTCTATGTGCTGACCAGCCCTGTCACTATCATGTCTTTAACAGCTTTACCGATGCAAGTGCTTCCCGGTGGAGAACTGACTCTGAGCGTGACCCTGGAGGCAGCACTTCAGGCTTTCGTGGATGTGCAGCTGACTGCCATGGACCCGGATGCCCGGGAGCGCACCCCGGTCAATATCCGGATAGAGGGCGGCGATCTGAGCGGCAGCGCGGCATACATCCTGTCATCCAGGGCGGGGGACTGGCACTTTGAAGTACAGACTGGCACCGTGGTGTCGGGGGGTGCGGCAGCGTCGGCGACTGTGCGGCCGCCGCAGCTGACCTTGGAGCGTTTAGGAGACAGAGAGGTTGCGCCGGGAAGTGTCGTAGCGGTGCGGGTGAGTGCGGAAGCCCCGCCGGCAGTGCCGGTGGTCCTGACCCTGCGGGCGAGCCAGCCGGGGCGGGAAGAGCGGCAGGAATCCGTGGAGCTGGACGGCGAGAACTTGGTGCGGGTTGTGGAATTTCAGGGGCTGCCTCCGGGCGAATGGACATTTTCCGCAATGGCGGAGCCCCCGGAACTGGCCCCCGCGGGGGGCGCGACCCGGACGGTTGTCGTAAGATCCATCGTCCTTGAACTGCAGCCCGGGATGCCAGTGCTGCCGGCGGGAAGCCCGGTGCCAATCATGGTGATGAGCGGGACGACAGAGCCCGGGGTGGACCTCAGAATTACGGTTCTGGCCGACCCGCTGGATGGTCAGGATGCGGCAGAGATGATTACTATTTTCTTGGCGGCGGATGCAAACTCGGCGACAGGAGAGTTTGCCGCCGGACAGCTGGGGCCGGGCTCCTGGGCCTTTTCCGGAACGGTGAGCAGTGCCGGCGTGGCGACAGTGCTGCCCGGAGGACGTGTGCGGCTGGAGCCGGTGCTCGCCCTGGCTGCTGTGCAGGAGGAGAGCACGGTGCGGGTAACGGTGACGGCCAGTGCCGTGCCCCACACGACTGTGACGGTGGCGGTGCTGGCGACTCTGGCGGCAGACTCAGCGCGGACCGAGACTGCTTCCTTGGCGCTGGCCGACAATAGTATGGGTGCAGTGGCTTTCGGCGATGCCGCCGCCCTAGAGCCGGGCCTGTGGTTGTTCACGATGACGGCGACCCCGACCGAGGTGGTGAACACGGATGCGGAGCTTGAATTTACGGTGCTGCCGGCCCTCACGCTGCGCCTCGTCGGTCCCGCTGAGCGAAGTCTGGGGAGCCCGGTCCGACTGGCTCTCGGTGTGAGCCATGAGCTGTCTTCCGAGATATTGCTGACGGTGACGGCGAGCCAGGAGGGAGCTGAACCGGTGCAGAGGAATATGACGCTGGAGCGGGGGGCAATGGATACAGAAGTGCTGTTTGAGGGGGACGTATTGTCTGTTGGCCGCTGGATTTTTACGGCGACAGCGACCCCGAATGATCTGCTGCATACGGTATCGGCCCGGGCCGAGGTGCTGGTGCGGCCGGCGCTTTTAGAGCTTGTCGCTGTCAGTGGTGCCTTGGTTTTCCCGGGAGAGATAATCAGCTTTGAATTGCGCCTAACCCCGGCGCTGAACACAGCGGTTAGCGTGCGCGTGACAGCGCAGAGTGAAGGCAGAGAAAATCCTGTGGTGCTGGAGCGCTCGCTGGAGCTGGCGCCCGGGACATCCTCCCTCCCGTTCAGCGTAGATGCCGATGAATTAGGTGATGATGGGGGGGCGGGCCGCTGGCTCTTTGTCGCCCGAAGCGCGTCGTCTGGAGCAGTGGATGACAGCGGTGCGGAGCAGGCGGTGATAGTGGGAGTGATCACCGTTAGCCTTTCGGTTCCCAGTCTCGGGGAGGGGGAAGAGGTTTTCCCAGGCGATGCGGCGGGACTGCTTCTGTCAGCATCTTATGAGGGAGATTCGCTGGGATTAGAATTGCCCTTGGCGATTGAGGTTGCAGCTGCCAACGGCAGCCCGCGAGACAGCATCATTATCCAAGTGTCGGCGGACACCTCTATGGGCAGCTTTTCCTTTATCCCGGATGTCGTGCCGGGCATCTGGACCTTCACCGCGGGCGGCAGCAGAACAGTGCCTGAGGTCGCGACTGTGGCATTCATGGTCTCCCGGGTCATGTCCCTGGACTTTAGCGCGCCCTCCTCCGACGGGGTGAGGGCAGATGACTTGACGCTTCTCCTGCGCTATCTGAAGCTGTGTGTGCAGGGGCAGGACCGGCCGTTGCCCGTCAACTGCGATGCCCTGGGTGCCGACGACCGAGAGATAAATTTAGCGCGCAATCTCGGCGAGCCTGCAGACTATCGCTTCGCAGATCTGCCCGCCTTGGAGAGGTTGCCGGATCTAACTGGAAATGGCACGGGCGATGTGGATGATCTCGTGGTTTTGCTAGGAGCACTGAGCGGTGTCAGAGAAAGTTTGCTTGTCCCTGCTGCCCCCAGGCAGGCCCAAGATGCGCGGATGCGCATGATCCGGCAGCTCTTAGAGCGGTAAGTGGAGCGGGAGCAGCAAATTGCCCAATGGAGCAGCACCCTGTGGGGGCAGTCTCCCCGGGTGGCGCGCACCGCCCCTCGGTTTGGCGCCCTTCGCAACGCCTATGACGAGCCGGCACAGCTCGGCGTAGACCGCTGGCTGGCGATGATCGCTGCCTGGCAGCACAGCAAAGGGGCTTTTGCTGTGGCCGACTGTGGCAGTGCTCTTACTGTGGATCTGGTGGCCGCCGATGGCCGCCACCTAGGGGGATATATCGGCCCCGGCTACCAGGCCCTTCTGGCTGCCTTGGATGCCGACACTGCGGGTGTGCGGGCTGCGCCATCTGTGCCGGAAGGGACTCGGCCGGGCTGTGCTACCGGGCCGGCGGCACGGTCTGGCGCCCTTCTGATGCTGGCGGGCATAGTAGAGCGGGCGCGAAATCATCTGCCAGAGAAGGGCGCGCCTTTGTATCTCACCGGCGGCGATGCGCCTATGCTCCTGCCCTGCTTAGAGAAGGGGGACAGCGTGGTGGTGAAAGAAGGCTGCTGGATGGTTTGTGCCATTTAGTGCCGTGATTGGAGGGTTTCACTGCTTATAATGGGTATGGCAGACGCCGCCCCCGGCCGCTCCAGAGTCTGCCGAGCAGGCAGGGGATTGGCCCCTTGACACAGAGAATTGCCGATTTTCCACTTTACTTTGTTATAGTAAGGGGTGACGATCCAAGCGGCTTTTATACTGTTCTATGTCTCTATGTTATGAGTAGAGTTACCTGCCGTTGCTGAGAGGGCAGAGTAGACAGAGGAGCGGAAATGCTTCCATTTAGCCCATAAAAATATTATGAAAAACTGCCCGAACCACAGGATTTTCACCGCAAGAGCATGATAAACCTTCCCTGTTGGCATCTGAGCGCTTGGAAAGGCGCAAAATTTAGCACAATATTGCTCCTGCTTTCTCTGCTGTTCGTGGCGGGCTCTGCCAGTGCAGAGCAGCCCCCCCGGCTGACCCTCGCAGCAGAGCGGGGGAGCGTGCCGGCGGGGGAACCGCTCCGGCTGGTTCAATCAGGGGAATATAGTCTAAGCAGTGGTGTTGGAGAGGGGCTCGCTGTCAGCCCTGACGGCAGGTGGCTGTTTGGCCTTTCATTTGAAAGTATGCTCGTCTGGCAGATAGATAGTGCCGGGGCTGTCCTCACACCTGCGAACCCGCCCATGTATGAGCACCCTTCGCTGTCTGGAGGCGGCTTGGCGGTGAGCCCGAATGGCCGGTTCGTATTTGCATCAGGCGCAAGCAATAACGCGCTTAGCGTCTGGCGTCTGAATAGCGAGGCCGGCACTCTGACGATGACGGCAGACTACAGGGAGGGAGGGCAGGATGCCGCCGAGAACACCATCACAGGGATTGCCGGGGTCTTTGATGTTGTGCCAAACGCCGACGGCAGTCTGCTGTTTGTTACGAGCGCCGCAGCCGACCGAGGCGCCCTCAGCGTGTGGCGTGTGGATAACTCTTCAGGCACCTTGGTGGAGACGGAGGTGTATGAGTCAACTGCAGGCGAGAACAGCCTGGGCCTGGCCGCAGCGGCGGGGGCTGCCCTGAGCCCGGATGGCAGCCTGCTCTTCGTTGGGACATTTGCGAGTGGAGGTATATTGGATGAAAGAGACGGTCTGAGTGTTTGGAGAGTGAATGCTGAGGAAGGCACTCCCACTGTCACACATCTGATGACTCATAGAGATGACCAAAGGCTCCGCCGTCCCCGCTATGTGGCTGTGAGCCCCTCCGGCCTTCTGCTTGTATCTTCACAAATCAGTGGATCTGCCGTAGATCCACTTTCCATCTGGCGTGCGGGTGACACGGGTGCGATCATGTCCCTTGGATCCTTTGACGACACCTTCTTCGGAAGCGACCCTGGCGCAGTGGGAGCCACGGCGGAAGTGGTGATTTCGGCAGGGTTGTTTAATAACGCACTGTTTCTCTTTCGTATTGATGAAGATGGTGATGGACTATCTTTTGTGGACCGATATGACAATAATGAGAATGCATTCACATACCGGAATGGCAACCCCGCCATTAGTGCGCAGCTGCAGATCGGCGTGACCGCCAGTCCGGCCGGCGGACTGGTTTTCATCAGCGGCTTTCGCGGTCCTGTCACTGCCTGGCGGGTGGAGGGTATCCCCCGGGTACCGGCGGGACAGGAGGTTCGGGTGACAGTGAATGCGGACCCGGCGCCGATGGCGGCGCTTGCGGTGACGGTGGAGGCCAGGCAGGGGAGCCGGGTGGTAACCGCGCCGGCGACCTTCGAGCCGCAGGAGGCTACGGCACAGGCGGTGTTTGCAGGGGGTGCGCTGGGGCCGGGGGAGTGGACATTTGCCGCTTTATCGGCGAGCACGGCAGATGTGTCGGCGGCGCGGGGGACCGTGCGGATTAATAGTCCGGATGTCCGCCTGGAAAACCTGTCGGGGCGGGTGCGGGAGGCAGAAAGCTTGGAGATCAAGGTAATCGCGAGCGCCTCGCTGCCGGAAGATGTGATGGTAACCGTGCGAGGGAGAAGGGGCAGTGCCACAATAGCAGAGACGGGGCTGCTGTCGACCGGGCAGACATCCCTTAGCGTGACTTTCGGGAGTATCCCCGAGGAGGGGGTCTGGACCTTTTCGGCGGTGCCCCGTCTGCCCCTGGTTACAGCAGCGGATGATACGGATATTGAAGTGAGCATAAGGCCGCCCCTGCCGCAGCTGACCCTGGACCCGGCGGCGCAAGATTTTGCGCTGGACAGCGATGTGGACATCTCGGTATCGGCCACTGGGGCGCTGGACAGCGATGTGACGGTTACGGTGAGTGCAGACAGCGGGAGCACCTCCGACTCTTTGTTTGTGATGCTGCTGCGCGGTGATGGGACGTCGCCCCCCGCTGCTGTTTTGGCGAGCTTCCCTGCCGGCACTCTGGACGAGGGCACCTACACCATCATGGCGGGCGCGAGTGTGGATGATGTGGCGGCAGATGCGATGATGACGACCATACGCGTTAGAAGAGCAGTGCTCAGGCTGTCCTTGCAGATAGATGAGGATACGCTTCTCCCACGTTCCATATTTCTGTCAGAAGAGGAGGTGACTTTCCTAATTGAGCCCGATATTGTGCCAGGCATATCGGCAGCAGTGACCCCGAGGGCGGTGCGGGCTGACCTGACGACAGCAGAAGGTATGCCTATAACTTTGAGTGCTGATGCAGACACAGCCGTCAATGCAGTTTTCCCAGCGGACACATTGGCTGCCGGCTTGTGGACTGTGACCGCTTCAGGAGCCCCGGATATCTTTGACAGCGGAGAGCTATCGGTAGAAGTGCTGGCGCAGCCGGTCAATGCCTCTCTGTCCGCTGAACAGATCAGGTTAAGGGTGGGCGCACCGTTCCAGCTTACCCTGAGCTTAGAGAGAACATTTCAAAATGACTTTGCCGTGCAGCTCCGAACTGTGCCCGATCAATCAGCTAGCGCCCTCTCCATGGTGCTCACTATACCGTCTGGCCAAATGACAGGCAGCGCAATGTTTAGCCTGCCAGCGGCAGGCACTTACTTGTTTGAAAGTTCGAGCAGTATTCTGAATCTGCCTCCCTTGGAGATAACGGCAGTTACGCCCATGCTGGAGCTGTCGGTGCCCCCTTCAGTGTCGGCAGGGAGTACAGTTTTGGCAACAGTGACAGCCAATTTGCCCCTGCCAAGTGATATAACTGTAGAGGTGCTGGCCAGGCAGTATCGGGCAGAGCGGCAGGCACAGGTGGTGCTGAGAAGCGGGAGCTCGGCGGGCGATGCAGTATTTCAGGCGGAGGATGGGAATGCTCTGGGGCCGGGGCCTTGGCTTTTAAGGATAGAGAGCGTGACCTCCGAATTCCCCGTCAGCCATAACCTGCAAACTGCGATATCCGTGGATGCAGCCCCCTTGACGCTGGCAGCGATGCAGGTGGGAAGTGCTGTGCAGGTTCTCGTGGCAACCGCTTTCCAAGCGGCATCTACGGCGACAATCACGGTTACGGCGAGTCAAGGGGATACGCGGTATCACAGGACGGCGGTGCTGGAGCCGCTGGCTATGGAAGTCCGGGCAAATTTTGAAGAAGATTTGCTGTCTGCAGGGGCATGGACGTTCCGGGTCAGTGAGATTTTGCCAGTGGGCATATTTGATGCAACGGCGGCACAGGCAGAGCTTTTGGTACGGGTGGTGCCTTCCCTGCGTTTTGAGCCAGTGAGCACCGAGGTGCCGGCGGGACTTTCGGTGCCGGTGCTGGTGCGTGCGGACAATGCGCCGGGCCGGGCGATCACTCTTGAGATCACCGCGACCGCAGCGGGAGAGATGACTGGGACGGTGTCGGTGTCCTTGGAGGCAGAGTCGACCGAGGCCGAGCTGGGCTTGACGCTGCCCGCAGCGGGAATTTGGACTCTCACGATGACAGCTGATCCGGCTGATGCTGTGCAGGGGGAGGAGAATGCGAGGGCAACTGTGACGGTTACGGCACCCGTGCTGAGCTTGCGCCCGGCGGCATCTCGGTATCTGCCGAATACCGATGTGACGCTCAATGCAGAAGCGAGTGCGGAACTCGCAGCAGAGGCGATAATCATGGTGCAGGCGGCGCGTGTGGATGGTCAGTCTTCCTCCGTTTCCCCGGTGCCGATAACGCTAGGGCCTGGGGCTCAAAACACTTCGGTGATCTTCGTGGGGGGGCTGCCGTCTTTAGGCGACTGGCGTTTCACCGCCCAGTCAGCCTCAAATGCAGTGGATGTGACAGAGGCGAGGGCAACTGTGACGGTTACGGCACCCGTGCTGAGCTTGCGCCCGGCGGCATCTCGGTATCTGCCGAATACCGATGTGACGCTCAATGCAGAAGCGAGTGCGGAGCTCGCAGCAGAGGCGATAATCATGGTGCAGGCGGCGCGTGTGGATGGTCAGCCTTCCTCCGTTTCCCCGGTGTCGATAACGCTAGGGCCTGGGGCTCAAAACACTTCGGTGATCTTCGTGGGGGGGCTGCCGTCTTTAGGCGACTGGCGTTTCACCGCCCAGTCAGCCTCAAATGCAGTGGATGTGACAGAGGCGAGCGCGACTTTGACCGTGGGGAACCCGATGCTGCGCCTGATGCCATCAGAGCCCCGGTACGGGCCCCTTGATGATGTGGTGATCAATGTGGGGGCGGACACTGCACCGGATACGGAGGTGACAGTGACGGTGCAGGCGGCGCGTGTGGATGGTCAGCCCTCTTCCGTGTCCTCAATGTCGGTCACACTGGGGCCGACGACCCAATCTTCCTTAGTGACTTTCTCGGGGCTTTTGCTGGCACCAGGCGAATGGCTTTTTACTGCACAGCCATCTTCAGATACGGTGGACGCAGCGGGGGCGACTGCGAGTGCAACTGTGGAGGAGGCGACGCTGCGTTTGGAGCGGGTAGAGGAGCAATATTCCACTCCTCCGGTGGAAATCCTAGTGAGAACCAATTTCCCTCTTAATAGAGATGAAAGCATAACCATCACTGCGGAGAATCCGGAGTTCAGTCTGATGCGCAGCACATCAATAGTGCTGACCGCCGTCGGCGTGACGACCATGACCGTTACCGTTACGACGACCCTGACCGTTAATTTAACCAGCCTGCTTTCTGATACAGAAGGTGCTCTGCAGCCAGGCCGATGGGTTCTTAGCACAGAACCATGGACCTTTACTGGGCTGGGAGAGGATCAAGAAGTAGATCCATCGCCTCCGATCACTGTATTTATAGGATTCCCCAGGCTGAGTTTGGCTTTGCCGGCGGGGACCACTGCAGCGACCATTACATCGGCGGGCAGTACCTTGGGGGTAACCGTATTCGCTGACTTTCCCCCGCGGGTAGACGCAGAGGTTACGGTGCAGGCAGTGCGGGCAATTTCGGCGACGGCGACGGCCTTTGCATACACAGCGACAACAGCGGTCGCAATCAATGCCGGAGAGAGAGAGTGGATGGCATTGTTCGGCGGTGATAATGCGCTGGCCCCGGGTCAATGGATATTTACCATTACAGAGGTGCAGCCGTCCATCGCCACGTCTTCCTCCTCCCAGGAGTTGCGCAGGATAATCGGGCCATCGTCACTCAGCCTGTCGGCAGCGGAATTTGTCTTGGGGCAGGATGTGGTGATCAGCATGAATACCGATGTGTCGCTGCGCACAGAGCTGCGGATCACGGTTACAGCGACCCTGGAGGGCAGTTTGAATCCAGCGATATCCAGAAGCGTCGTATTGCAGCCTGATGCTCTTTCTGTGGAACTGACTTTTGCGGCGGATGTGCTGAGTGCAGGGCGCTGGAGTTTCCAAGCACAAGCAGATCCTCTCTTCTTGGTGACGGATCAGGGTGTACAGCTTCCCTTGGTGGATGTCACGACGGCTTCGCTGGTGCTGGATTTAATGCCGGCCTTGGTTTTGGAGCCGCCGCCGCCGCTGGTGGGGGCAGGGCAGGATGTGATCATCGGTGTGCAGGCGAGCGCACCGCTTAGCGAGGCAGCAACTGTAATGCTGATGGCCGAGCAGCAGTTTGGCGGGCAAACCTTGCGCCGTATGGCGAGTGCGGAACTGGCTGTATCCGGCACAGCGACGACCGCGGTATTCACCGGTATAAATGGTCTTCTTTCTGGCACTTGGACCTTGACCGCGACAGTGGTGCCGATGACCGCGGCGGCTGCTCCGCCCCCGGCGATGGTGACGGTGGGTATTCCCCGGCTTCGCCTTTTGAGATTGGGGCCGGACTCGGTAGCGGCGGGCACAGCCGTGAGGGTGCGGGTGACAGCAGATGCGATGCCGCTGTCAGGTGAATTCCGCGTGACCGCGAGTCGACCGGACCGCCCAAATGTGGAGATTGCCGGAGCACTGGCTCCCCCCAATCTCTCTGCCGAGGTGGGATTTCCTGCTCTGTCCCCAGGGGAATGGTTCCTGACGGTGGCGGCGGAACTGCTGAGCACAGGTGGCGCCGTGGACGCGGTTGTCGTCGGCCCCATAACCCTGATTTTGGCAGCTGAGCGTGAGAGGGTGCCGGCATCGGAGCCAGTGGCGCTGACTCTGAGTGGGCCCGTGTCTCCGGGGACGGATGTGGCGGTGTTCGTGATAGGCAGGCGGACAGACATTTCTCCGCAGCAAGCCATCGCATTGGGGACAACAGTTACGGTAACTCTGAGTGCAGATGCCGCTAGGCTGGATTTCAATTATCAGCTGACCCCGGGCCAATGGGCGATTACTGCACAGCCTCAGAATAGCGAGGTGGCCAGCGCATCGGAAGCTCTCAATGTCGTTGTGCAAAAACCGCTGTTGCGCCTGCAGCCGGTGCGCTACGAGATTGAGGCTGGAAGTCCGCTGCGAGTACGGGTGATTTCAGAGGTGGCTCTCAGCGAGGCGCTGTCGGTGACAGTGCTGGCCCGGCAGCATGGAGAGGAGCGGACAGCAGAGGCGGTGCTGGAGTCTAGGTCCGAGACAGCGGACTTTTATGCAGAAGCAGAGGGTGAGGCGTTATTTTCTGCGCAGGATGGAAATGCCCTGGGGCCGGGGAGTTGGATTCTGCGTGTTGTGAAAACGAATCCGACCGATCTGGTGGATAGCGCGGATGCCCGGGCGGCGGTTACCGTCAGCGCATCGCTGATGGAGCTGGCAGCCGAGCAGCGGGGCTCTATGGTGGAGGTCCGGGTGAGCGCAGAGGCCATGCCCACACGGCCTGTGACCATCATGGTGACAGCGAGGCGGGCACCTGATCTATCTGAACAATACACGAGGTCAGCGCTGCTGGAGGCATCGGCGCTGGCGGTCCAGGTGATTTTTGAACCGGACCTGCTGTCTGCAGGACTATGGATTTTCAGTGTGACAGAGCTTTCACCGACCGGGATACTGGATGCAGCCAGTGCGACTGCAGAGTTGCAAGTTCTGCCGTTTTTGCGCCTGCTGGAACCGCAGGGTATACCCGCAGACGGCAGCGCGGAGGTCACAGTATTGGCAAGCTCTCTTCTGGAAAGGGCGGCGGACATAACGGTGACGGCTCTGCGGGGAGAGCGGGAGGTGGCGGCATCGGTGCGGATGGAGTCGGGTCAGAGCTCCGCGACCGTGCAATTTGATGCTGGCGTTTTGAGCGCCGGCGAATGGCTTCTCAGTATTTCTGTGCCGCCTGCTGCTGCCGACTCGGTGCAGGTGTCGGCAGAGAGTGTCACCTTGGTGGTGGCTGCTCCTGTTGTGTCCTTTGAGCCGGCGATGATTCAGGTGCCAAACGGGCGGCCGGCGACGGTGACGGTGACGAGTGCCGGTGCACCGGGACAGGAAGTAGTGCTTCGGATAACTGCAACAGCAGTGGACGGGGCCACAAGGGCGGTGACGGTATCCTTGGCGGCGGAGGCGATGTCGGCGGAGGGGCAGCTGCCCCTGCCTTCTGCGGGGATCTGGGTTCTCACAATGACGGCTGACCCGGATACCGCCGTACAGGGAGAGGAGCTGGCTCGGGGGACAGTGGAGGTTACGGTGCCGGCGGTGCGTCCCGTGATTCGTCTGGCATGGTCGCGCCGGGTTTATTTGTCTGACCAGACGCCGACTCTCAGAATAACAGTGACCAATGCCGACTTGGGTGTGCCGGCAGACTTGACGTTGACGCCAGTGCCGCACCCAAACTCGCCTGCCGCGGTGCCGCTGCCCCCTGCGGAAAATTTCCCAATAGAAATAGGTGCCGGGGAAAGCGTTGAGTGGCCGCGACCTGGTCTGCCCACGGGTCTTTTGCGCTTCATGGCGACATTAAACCCCGATGTTGCCACCCTTGTCCCGGCTGTGCTGGACCTCCGAGTGAGGGATGCGGGGGCGCGAATACCTGTGGATTTGAGCGTTGTGCCGCCGGAGGTGTTTCAAGGGGAAGCGGTGATGGTCCGAGCGGCGATTCCAGAGATCACAGGGGTGGGTCTGGACCTGAGACTGTCTGTAACGGCTCCGAATGGCGAGCAGACACCCTTGGAGATTTTAATCCCCGAGGGCGCCACCTCCACTTTAATCAATTATGTGCTGGACTTGCCGGGGCGTTTTGTCTTCCATGTGCCAGGGGATGAGGGTGTCACCGAGGCCATCACTGTTTCTGCTTTCGCAACTGTGCCAGAGCTTAGTCTGAGTGTCCCGGCAGGACCCCAGGAGCCGGTGCCGGCAGGGAGCACGGTCGGGGTAGTGGTGTCGGCAACCAGGTCTCCGCCGGCAGACCTGTCGGTGGCAGTGCAGGCGACCCGGATAACTACGGACGTGTTCATGGAAGTGACGAGGGCAGTGACGGTTATGATGAGCGCGGAAGAAGAGGAAGTTACGGCACTGTTCGGCGGCGAGAATGTATTGTCTCCGGGCCGATGGAGCTTTGCCATTGCAGCAATCATGCCAGAAGGGATGGCTGCTGCATCCACCGGGCAGGTGCAGTTGACGGTGGGAGCTTCGGCGCTCAGCCTTTCAGCGATGTCAGAGGCAGTGCCCCAGGCACTGCCGGTAAGAATTGATATAAACACGGAGGTGGCGCTGGAAGAGTTGGTGGAGATAGAGGTTAGGGCAACCCGGCAGGGCGGATTAGAGCCGGTGATGGTGCTGGTTAGAACCATCTTATTGCAGCCGGATGCCCTTTCTGCAGAGCTGGTTTTTGCGGCGGATGTGCTTGCTTTGGGCCGCTGGCGTTTTGAAGTTATAGAATTCACTCCTCGCTTCCTACTGAGCCCAGAGGAGCCTCTGTTGGATATCACGGCGGCTTCGCTGGAGCTGGACTTGAGAGCGACTTTGACTCTGGAGCCGCCGTCGGCGGCCGTGGAGATGGGACAGGATGTAGCCATCGGTGTGCGGTCAAGCAGAGCGCTTAGCGAGGATGTGACAGTAATCCTGATGGCCGAGCGGCTCTTCAACGGGACGACATTGGGCCGCACAGTGACCGCGGATCTGGCTGCAGCCAGCATGGCGACGACCGCGGTGTTCTCCGGTTCCAATGCTCTTCTTCCGGGCTTTTGGACTCTGACGGCGAGATTGATGCCGGCAACAGCGGCGATTGCCCCGTCTCCGGCGGCGGTGACGGTGCAGGCTCCCCGGCTTCGCCTGGAGAGATTGGGGCCGCCCTTGGTTGCGGTGGACACACCCGTGGCGGTAAGGGTGACAGCGAATGCGATGCCTGAGGTGGATGGATTTTCCGTGACTGCAAGACAGCCGGGCCGCCCGGATGTGGTGCTAGAGGGAATGCTGGGTGAAGACCTTTCTGCCCAGTTGGAGTTCCCTTCGTTATCTTCCGGGGAATGGTTCTTAGCGGCGACTGCAGAGGTGCCGGGAGCACTGCTGGATGGCAGTGCCATAGATATAGTCACCGTGGAGCCCATTGCTCTAAGCTTGGTGCCGAGACAGTCGGCGGTGCAGGCGACGGAGCAGGCGGTGCTTGTCCTGAACAGTGCTCGGCCTTTAGGAGTGGATGTGGATGTGCTGGTGACGGCAGAAAGAGTTCAGATTTCTGGAATAACCAGGCAGGTAACGAGGATGGTGTCTATAGACGGGGATGAGGTCTCTACGGAAATCGTATACAGCCCGGGCGAGCTGACTCCAGGGGAGTGGATTTTCAGTGTGCAGGCATCCACTGCTACCCGGATGGTGGCAGATCTGTCGGCGACGACGACACTGCGGGTAAATGCGGCACTTCTCAGCATAGCGGCGGCCCAGGCACGCTTTGCAGCTACAGGGAGCGTGGCCTTGGGAATGACGGCGACTGCGCGGCCGGGTCAGGACGTCCGTGTCACTGCGCGAGCCACCTTTAACAGCCAGACGGTATCCTCAGCGTTAGCTGTCTTTGCAGCGGAGCAGACCACAGCAGAGGCAGCATTCAGTGTGGGCGAGCTATTCCCCGGGGATTGGACATTCATAGTGTCCTCTACGGATCCGAGCGGCCTGCTAGACGGGACCGCGGCGGTGGCGACTGCCACAGTGGTGATGCCGGTGCTCTCATTGGAGCTGACCCAATTCAATTTTCTAGTCACCGAGCCCGCAGAGATTCCGGTCTCCCTTAATATCGCGCCGGGCATCCCGCTGTTGGTAACGGTGGTGGCGACTCAGTCGGGCGCTAATACCGTGACGGCAGACTTGCGCCTGGGTGCTGCCGAGAGAGAAGGGATAGTGATATTTCCTGTGGGCAGCCTGACGGCGGGAGAGTGGACTCTCGTCTCAAATGCACCATTCGTTGTCGCTAGCTCGTCGACTGTAGTGCAGTTGCTGGAAACAGCCATTCCTGCCACTGCCTTGGAAATTGAAGGCACGGACAGCGTGCAGGCGGGCGAAGCGGTTACCTTGGCGGTAACTTTGGCAGAAGCGGTGCCGGTTTCCCTTTCCCTGCAAGTCATCGCCCGGGACCCGGATGGAGAAACTCGCACTCCGGTGGACATCTTGGTGGCCACCGGCCAGACAAGTGGCAGCGCGAGTTATACCCTGGAGTCAAGGCCGGGTATCTGGCAGTTTTCACTCCTGACCCAAGGATCCATATCGGTCTCCGGAGACGGGCTGGCAACTTCGGCGACGGTGGTGCCCCCTGTGCTGAGTCTGCAGACGGGAGCGTCTCCGGTGCCGCTGGGAACCACAGTCGAAGTGACGCTGCGTGTCAGTGCGCTGACGTATCTGGAGCTGGCAGTGCAGGTACAGGCGAGAATGACCGTGCCGGCAGCCATGACGAGAACGGTATCGGTAGTCTTGGGGCCGACGAGCCCTTCGGTGTCGGTAGAGTTTGCAGGCGAAAACATGCTGTCCCGGGGCGAGTGGGTAATCAGTATTATGGATGCGAGTCCGTCCACTGCGGTACGCCTATCTGCAGCCGGGGTCACCGTGGAGGTGGGAGCGTCGCTGCTCAGCCTGGCGCCGGTGAGCAGGGATGTAGTTGTAGTGGTGGGGAGTCCGGTAGAGATTGAAGTCCTCTCCACCGCCCCGCCGGGGGGAGCTGTGGGAGTGACGGTGACCGCACGCCAGCCGAATCGCGAGAGCGAGGAGCTGACCGTGATGCTGGGGGCTTCGGAGCGCTCTGTATTAGCAGTGTTTGCCGGGGAGCAGCGGCTGCTCACCGGTGAATGGAGTTTTGCCATAACAGCTGTGACGCCGCCTTTGGCTGCAGATTTTTCAGATCAGGCTGTATCCATCACCGTGAACCCGCCTGTCCTGACCCTGCTGCCCCCGGCACTGCCGGCAGAGCCGGGGAGTGAGGTAGAAGTCGGCATAGGGGCGAGTGTGCCGCCGGGGGAAGATGTAGTTCTGCGAGTCATTGCGACTAGGATGGTTGGACAGCGGTTACTGACCCGGGAAGCGGAGGCAATGCTCGGGGCATCAGCGCAGAGTGCCTCCGCTGTGTTCCGCGCCGGGGAAAACGGTCTGCTGCCCGGGATTTGGACTCTGACGGCGACAGCGAACCTGCCGCTGCCGGTGAGTGTGCAGACAGCGACGGTGAATGTTCTCATCCCACAGATCACGCTTGATATCCTGGGAAACAGTCCCCGGGTGCAGGCGGGGACCCGTGTGGAGCTTGAGGTAACCGCGAGCGCGGCGCCGGCTGTTCCGATAGCAGTGACAGTGCGGGGGACTCAGTCGGAGCGCGAAGACCAGCTGGCTCTGCCTGTGATGCTGCAGGCCGGGACCTTGACTCAGGTTGCAGAATTTCCAAGCCTGCCGCCGGGGGAATGGAGCTTTTCCGTAACCGCTGTGGATATAGACCCGCCGGGCGAGCTGATGCCCACAGATGGGCCCGCCCCCGTGGTTACGGTAAATGCGATAACGCTGGTTTTGGAGACCGATGCGGTGGTGCCTTTCAGCAGTGCAGCCATAGTGCGTGTACGGGCATCAGAGGGCGTGGCGCCCGACGTGGAATTGAATGTGGCAGTTACCGCCAATCCGCTCAGCGGCGAAGCCCTGCCGCAGTCCATCACTTTGTCCCTGACGGCAAATTCAACTTCAGCCTTCGGAGAATTTCCAGCCCGCACTTTGGCCCCGGGCTTTTGGGAAATATCGGGAGCAGTAGAGGAAGGCTTGGAGTCGGTGGCATTCGTAGCAGCACCCGGGCCGACACTGAGGGTGGAACCTGCTTTGGCTTTGAGTGCGGAGCAGGCAGGCAGTCGAGTGAATGTGCTGATCGCCGCCGAGGCGCCGCCCCACACGGCTGTGACGGCAACTGTGCTGGCGACATTCGCATCGGACTCGAGCCGGACGGAAACGGTATCGGTGACACTGAATGAAGGCGAGGCTGAGGCAGTGTTCAGCGCTGCCGCCGGCAATGCCTTGGATCTGGGGCTGTGGATTTTCACCGTGGTGGCGACTCCGGCCGAGGTGGTAAGCGTGGAGACGGCAAGGGCTGAGCTCACGGTGCTGCCTGCCCTCAGCCTGCGTCTTGCAGGGGCGGACCGGGTGCCCGCTGGGAGCGAAGTGCAGGTGGAAGTGGGCGTAACCCATGCACTGCCAAGTGATATAGAAGTGCTCGTAACGGCGAGGCAGGAGAGATTGGAGTCGGTCACCAGGGCAGTATCTTTGCAAAATGGGCTGACAGCGGCGACAGAGAATGCCATATTTGAGGCAGGTGCGCTGGCCCCGGGAAGTTGGACCTTCACGGCAGAGACCACACCGGTCGGCTTGGTGAATGCAAGGGGCGTGCAGGCGGACGTGCTGGTGGGGATGCCGCTTGTGTTCTTGGATGTGCTGGGCAGTTCCGTGATTTCTCCCACCGGAACAATTATAGTGGAGCTCAGCATAGTCCCGGCGCAGGACAGCGTGGTGTCAGTGGTCCTGTCGCTGGAATCGGCGGATGGGCGTTCTGCGTCAGCCCCGGCGTCTCGGATGCTGCTTCTGCAGCCAGGGGAGCCGACGCGGACCGAAGTTTCCGCAACAGAGTTAGGCGTGGGCTTTTGGCGTTTTAGGACAGAGGGGCCGGATGATTTGGATTACAGCAATGCCGAGGCTCTCGTATTGGTGACAACCCAGCGCATCTCCGTCAGCCTGTCTGTCGCACCACAGCAGGATGTCTTCCCCGGCGACCAGGTGATCCTGTCTGCGACGGCGGGTTTTGAAGGGGAACTAGGCGTGGAACTGGTGCTGGAAATCAGCGTCACGGACCCCCGTGGTCGCACCCTTGATGCGCCGTTGACAATTGTGATACCCGCCCTCAACATCGGCTCGGTATCTTTTGTACCCTACGCCGAGGAGGGCACTTGGATGTTGACCGTGACCGGCGGCGATGCCGAGATCGGTGACAGCGCTCCGTTGGAGGTTCGGGGGCTGTCCTCTCTGGACTTCAGCGAGCCGCCGAATGAAGTGAATGCGGATGACCTGACGCTGATTCTGCGCTATCTAAGGCTGTGTCCCGGGGGCGATACTCAGCCCGCCGGCTGCTCTGCCCAGAACTTTGAGGGACTGGATTTGACAGCGGGTCTTGCCGACTCTTCCTTCAGGCTTTCGGACCTGGCAGGGCTCCGGCTGCCGGATATAACCGGAAACGGCCCCGGCGATATAAGAAGCATCGTTCTTCTGCTAGCAGCCTTGCAGGCTGTCGGGGAAGACCTGCTTATTCCCATCACCGACACGGCAGAGGGCATGCAGGCCCGTGCCGCGCGGCTGCGTATTATCCAGAGGCTCTTGGGAAGAGAATAAGAGCGGGTTTTTACCGCTCTTCCCGGCATCCGGGGACAGCTCGGGCTCCTATTTCGCTCCGGGTCTGTTCAAATAAAAGGCAATTTGCGCTGAGGGGCTTGCATTCCCCCCCCGGCAGGCCCATCATTGCAGTGATCATAGGAGTCGCACAGGGAGAGTTGCCAAGTGGCAGGAAGCAGCAGAGGATTCAGCTTAATTGAGCTCATGATCGTGCTGGTCATTATCGGCATTCTCGCCGCGGTGGCCGTCCCCAGGTACCAGATTTACACCCAGCGCAGCCAGATCAGTGCCAGCCTGTCCGCCGCCCGGCCCTTGCAGCTGGCGGTGTCGGAATATGTGGCCTCCCACGGTGAGCTGCCCTCTTCTGCAACAGCCCTGGGGCCCTTCGGCATCAGTGGGGATGGCAATCGCTACAGCACGGATCTGGTGGCCGGGGTGCGCTATGAGGCCGATAGCAGCACCGCCTCCATCAGCATCCGCTATCGCGACGGACAGGGGATTCCCAGGGATATCCGAGGGCACACTCTGCTGCTCTCTCCGCAGCTGAATGCGGCGGGCTCGATCAGCTTTTCAGTGGGTGCGGCCAGCACTCTTCCTGCTGAGCTGCATCCCCGCCTGTGAGTGCTCCTCCGGCGGGGGGCGGCGACACACTCTTTCGCTGGCGGGGCCGCGATGCCCGGGGGCAGAAGCAGGGCGGTGTGCTGCGGGCAGAAAGTGAACGGGCAGCCCGGGTGGCGCTGCACCGCAGGGGCATAAGGACCGAGACTCTGGGGCGACAGGCATCCCATTCCGGGCGTCGGCATCCCTCCCCCCCCGGGCGGGAGGTGGCAGATTTTCTGCGCCAGCTGGCCGTTGCCATGGAGAGCCGCCTGCCCCTGCTGACTGCCCTGGACATGCTGCAGGACACCGTTGGGCATCCCTCGCTGCAGAGCATGCTCCGGGAAATCCGGCGGGAAGTGACATCCGGAGCCGGCCTTGCCCGGGCCCTCGGCGCCTATCCGAATGTTTTTGACGAGAGTACCCGCATGCTTATCGCCGGTGGCGAGCAGGCCGGCAATCCAGGGCCGATGCTGCGCCGCGCCGTGGAATACCGGGAAGAGAGCCTGCGGCTGCGCCGCCGTATTCGCCAGGCGATGCTTTATCCCGCCATTATCACAGCCGTCGCCATTGTGGTCAGCGCGGTCCTGCTGCTGAAAGTGGTGCCAAAGTTTGCCCTCCTGTTTGCCGACTTTGGCACCGAGCTGCCGGCCGCGACCCGCTTTGTCATCCATCTCTCCGAGGGTTTGGCCGCCGCTTGGCTGCCGGCGACAGCCCTGCTTGCCGGGGCGGGTGCAGCTCTCACGCTGGCCTGGCGGCATCCCCTCCTGCGGGGCTGGCGGGACCGACAGCTGCTGCGGCTGCCGCTGCTCGGCTCGCTTCTGCAGAAGAGCGCGGCTGCCCGCTTCTGCCGCATGGCCGGCGCCGCCTTGGAGGCTGGCATGCCGGCGGGAGAGGCTCTGCGTACAGCGGGCAATGCCAGTGCCAACCGGGCACTGGAGATAGCGGCGGTGACGGTTTCAGAGCGGCTTGCCAGCGGGCAGTCCCTGCATGCCGCGCTGCGCCAGGAGATGGCGATTCTGCCGCCCATCGTGGCGAGCATGGCGGCGGTAGGGGAGCAGTCCGGGCAGTTGCCGGAGATGCTCGGCTTTATCGCCGGGCGCTGCGAAGAAGACGTGCAGGTGCTGTCGGGGCAGCTGGTTGCCCTTATGGAGCCCTTGTCAATCGCCGTCCTCGGCATCCTGGCCGGAGGGCTCATCGTGGCCATGTACCTGCCGGTATTCCAGCTAGGAGGGATTGCCTAGCCCCCGAGTTCTGCATGCAGAGTTCCGGCAAGGCGGGGGATGACGCCTAGCCGGGCAGCCCGACCGAGGGTGCGCTGTCAGCTGCTTTCCCAGTGCTGCAGCTGGGGGAGGGGCGGTGGAATTTTAGCGCGGTTCATGGTATAAAAGGCGGCTGGGCACTGTAATTTTTGCAGTGCCCGTATTTTCTCACGCATATCGGCACACGGCCCCGGGTGCCCTATAAACGGGTTGGGCAATGGGATATGCGGAGGCGCAACCCGCAGAGAGGAATCGCATCTATGGCGACGGAAATTACCTTGCGCGATCTGCTTCAGGCAGGCGTGCATTTTGGACACAAAACTCAATACTGGAATCCGAAGATGGCACCCTACATCTTCGGTGCTCGCAACCGCATCCATGTCATCAACTTGGAGAAGACGCTGGCGGCCCTGCAGCGCTCCCTGCTATTTGTGCGCGAACTGGCATCCCATAATAATCGGATCCTGTTTGTCGGCACCAAGCGAGCCGCTAGCAATATTATCAAGGAGCAGGCCCAGCGTATTGGCATGCCCTATGTAAATCATCGCTGGCTCGGCGGCATGCTGACCAACTACAAGACCATTCGCAGTTCCATCCGGCGCCTGCAGAACTTGGAGACCGAGTTAGAGAGCGGCGTCTTTGAGAAGATGACCAAAAAAGAGGTGCAGAGCCGCACCCGGGAGATGGAAAATTTAAAGCGCAGCATCGGGGGGATTAAGGATATGCCGGGGCTGCCGGATGCCCTGTTTGTGGTGGATATCTCCCACGAGCACATCGCCGTCAGCGAGGCGGCCAAACTCAGCATTCCGATTATCGCAGTGGTGGACAGCAACAGCGATCCCGACCCTGTGGATCATGTCATTCCAGGCAACGACGATGCGATTCGCGCCATCCAGCTGTATGTGACAGCAGTTGCCGATGCCTGTCTGGAGGGCCGTGAAATGGCCAGCCCGAGTGTCATGCCAGCCGAAGAGTCCGCTGCCGCCAGTACGGAGGAAGAAGAATGAGCGCAGTCAATGCGTCCACAGTCATGGAGCTGCGCCGACGCACTGATGTCGGCATGATGGAATGCAAGCAGGCCTTGGTGGAATGCGATGGCGACTTAGAGCAGGCAATTGACCACCTGCGCAAGAAGGGCGAGCTGAAGGCAGAGGGGAAGGCGGGCCGGACGGCCACCGAGGGTGCGGTGTTAGGGCGCGTTGAGGAGGGAGGCGCTTTCGGAGTTTTGGCAGAAATCAACAGCGAGACCGATTTCGTCTCCCGGGACAAGCATTTTTCCGACTTTGCAGAAGCGGTTCTAGAGGCTGCTTGCAAGAGCCGCGAAACCGATGTCGGCACTCTTATGCAGGGAGTGCTGGAAGAGCAGCGCAGGGAGCTGGTGCAGAAACTCGGCGAAAACATTTCGGTGCGCCGTGTTCAGCCCCTGGAGGGGGGCGAGGATGGGCGAGTCTTCGGTTACGTGCACAACAACCGGCGCATGGCGGCGCTGGTGGCCATTCGCGGTGGCGACCTGAATCTGGGCCGGGACTTGGCTATGCACGTTACGGCCTCGGCACCCCGGGTGGTGCGGTCGGAGGATATGCCGGAAGAGGACGTGGCCAGGGAGCGGGATGTCTTGACCGCTCAGGCGGCGGCCAGCGGCAAGCCCGCCGAGATTGCCGAGAAGATGGCGGAGGGGCGGTTGCAGAAATTTCTGGCAGAGCACAGCTTGGTGGAGCAGCCTTTTGTCCGGGACCCCAAATTATCCGTAGGCAAGCTGCTGCAGGAGGCCGGCGCCGAGGTGCTGGGCTTGGCGCGTTTCGCCCTCGGCGAGGGGATTGCGCGCGAACAGAAGGACTTTGTCGCCGAGGTCGCCGCTGAGCTGGCGCGATGAGCCCGGATGCGGCCCCGCTGCCTAGAAAATTCTTTTTCAGTACCTTTCAGGCGTGGTGATGGTTCCGGAAATACAGCGCGATGCCGAGGCGCGAATGAAAAAAAGCATTGCTGCGCTGCACACTGCTTTCAACAAGATCCGAACAGGACGCCCGCACCCGAGTCTGCTGGACCATGTCCGGGTGGATTACTACGGCACCGAGATGCCCATCAATCAGGTGGCGGGCATCGGCGTGGAAGACGGCAGAAGCTTGGTGGTGTCCCCTTGGGAGAAAGCCCTTCTGCCCAACATTGAAAAGGCGATCTCAGCTTCTAATCTCGGTCTCAATCCGATGTCTAGCGGCGATGTAATTCGTATTTCCATGCCGCCCCTGACCGAGGAGACGCGCCAGGATTATGTGCGCGAGGCCAGGCAGGATGCGGAGAGTGCCCGGGTCTCTATTCGCAACATTCGCCGTGATGCCAATACCTCCATGAAGGCTTTGATAAAGGATAAGAAGATCGGCAAGGACGAGGAGCATACGGGGGAGACGCACATGCAGCAGCTGACCGATCAATTCATCGCCGAGGTGGACCGGCTGCTGCAGGCGAAGGAAACGGAGCTGATGGCAATCTGACATGTCGTCCGCGGCTCCGCAGGCAGGTGCAACCGGGTCACGGGCGGCACTTTCGCAGAACATCCCCCGCCATGTTGCCATTATTATGGATGGCAATCGCCGCTGGGCTGAGCAGAAGGGACTGCCCGTTGCACAGGGGCACCGGGCCGGTGCCGAGGCGGCCCGCACCGTTTTAAAAACCTGCGCTGCGCACAATATTCAAACCCTGACCCTGTTTGCTTTCAGCAGTGAAAACTGGGGCCGTCCGAAGGCGGAGGTCAATGCGCTGCTGTCCCTTTTCTCCCGCTACCTGCAGCGTGAAATTGATGAACTGCAGCGGCAGGGGGTGGGTCTTACCTTTATCGGCGAGTACGGAGCCCTCGGTGAAAACCTGAGAGAGCAGATGCAAAAAGCAGAAGAGATTACCGCCTCCGGCGGCCGCCGGCTGGTGGTGGCGGTGGGGTACGGGGGCAGGTGGGATATTGTCCAGGCTGCCCAGCGCATTGCCCGGCAGGCCGCCGCCGGTGAGTTGCAGCCGGAGGCAATTGACGAGGAATTTTTCCAGCGTCATCTCTGCACCAGCAATCTGCCGGAACCGGATCTCTGTATCCGCACCGGCGGCGAGAAGCGCATTAGCAACTTTCTGCTCTGGCAGTGCGCTTACGCGGAGCTTTATTTCACCGACATCCTGTGGCCGGACTTCGGTTCCGAGGATTTTGCACAGGCGATGCAGGACTATGCCAGCCGCCAGCGGCGCTTCGGTCGCCGCGTCAAGCAATAGGACGGTGTCCGGCCATGGCGCAGCAGCGTACTCTGACGGGGCTTGCTCTGGCACTCGTCTTAGCGGCAGTTCTTCTCTTTCTGCCGCCAGCCGGCTTTGCCCTGGCCGCGGCGCTGGCTGCCCTATTCGCCGCCTGGGAATGGGCGGGGCTGAGTGCTCTTGCACGCTCCCCGGCCCGCATCGCCTATGTGGCCGCCATCGCGGTGCAGCTGGCATTTCTCTACTGGCACCGGGATTGGACCCCGCAGATCCTCCTGGCAGCGGGTGCCTGGTGGGCGCTGGCACTGCTCTGGGTTCTGCAGTGGCCGGGCAGTGCGGGGCTATGGGGCGGACGGTCCGTCCGCTGCCTGATGGGCGTGGCGGTGCTGGTGCCCGCTTGGCTCGGGCTCGTCCTGCTGCGGGAGGCGGAGGGCGGTATCGCGCCCCTGGTGTTCCTGCTCGTCCTGGTGGCGGCGGTGGATATCGGCTCTTGGTTTGTCGGCAGGGGCTGGGGCAGGCGCCTGCTCCTGCCTGCCGTCAGTCCGGGCAAGACCTGGGCCGGTTTTGCCGGCGGCATGGCAACCGCCCTGCTGGTGACAGCGGTGGCGACATTTCATCCCGCACTGCCGGCCCACACCCTGTGGAGAGTCGCCCTCTTGGCCGCTCCGGCGGCTGTGCTGGGTGATCTTGTGGAGAGTATGGTCAAGCGCCACGCCGGGGTAAAGGACAGCGGTCGCCTCCTCCCCGGTCACGGCGGCGTGCTGGACCGGGTGGACAGCCTGGCTGCCGCCGCCCCCCTCTTTGCCCTCTCCTGGATACTATGAGCACCGTTTCCAGCATTGCTGTTCTGGGTGCGACCGGCTCGGTGGGGGGGGTCACCTTGGCTCTCTTGGCAGAGTACCCGGAGCGCTTCCGGGCCTATGCGCTGACCGCCAATACCGGGGCGGAGGAGATGGCAAAGCTGTGTGCGGCGCATCGACCGCGCTTTGCGGTGATGCGCGATGCGGATGCGGCCGAGCGGCTAGAAGCCCTGCTCCGCACCGCTTCCTCGGATACCGCTGTGCTGGCGGGAGAGGAGGGGCTGTGCCGAGTCGCCCGGGATGCGGAGGTGGACATCGTGGTCGCTGCCATTGTCGGTGCCGCGGGTCTCGCCTCGGCCCTGGCAGCGGCCCGGGCCGGCAAGCGTCTTTTGCTCGCCAACAAGGAGGCACTGGTCTGCGCCGGCGCCCTGCTTATGGCGGCGGTGAAGGCGGGGGGGGCGGAGATCCTGCCGGTGGACAGCGAGCACAGTGCAGCGCTGCAGTGCCTGCCCGTCGGCACTCCCCTGGGCGAGCCGCCGCCGCTTCTGCGACGCCTCGTGCTGACCGCTTCCGGCGGCCCGTTCCGGCAGCATTCCTCCGAGCAGCTCGCCAGCGTGACGCCGGCAGAGGCGATTGCCCATCCTGTCTGGGAGATGGGGCGCAAGATTTCAGTGGATTCGGCGACCCTGATGAACAAGGGGCTAGAGCTGATAGAGGCCTGCTATCTTTTCGGCCTGTCCCCTTCCCAGGTGGAGATTCTGGTGCATCCTGGCAGTATTGTGCATGCCCTGGTGGAGTTCTTAGACGGCTCTGTTCTGGCCCAGATGGCATACCCCGACATGCGGGTGCCGGTGGCCCTGGCCCTGGCTTGGCCGGAGCGCATTCAGACGGGGGTGCCGTCTTTGGACCTGGCGGCCTTGGGACGCCTTGAGTTTGAAGTGCCGTCCTCGGAGCGTTTCCCCTGTTTGGCCTTGGCCCGGGCGGCGGCGGAGCAGGGGGGGAGCGCCCCCACGGCCCTCAATGCAGCCAACGAAGTGGCAGTGGAGGCTTTTTTGAGCGAGAATATAAATTTTCCTACTATTCCGACCATTGTAGATGCTGGACTGCATGCCGCTGGCGGAGATGAGATTACCTCCTTGGAGGATATCCTGTCCGCAGACGAGCAGGCTCGGCAGGCCGCCCGCCGGGCGGTGTATGACAGTGGCAGTTTTCGGGTGCCTATGCGAGGGGCAAAATAACGATGGATATCCTGTATATCATTCTCGGGGGCATGCTCACCCTGAGTATTCTGGTCACGGTCCATGAATTCGGTCACTACTGGGTGGCGCGGCGCTGCGGTGTGGCGGTGCTGCGCTTCTCCATCGGTTTTGGCAAGCCTTTTTTCTCTTGGCGCGACCGCTTTGGCACGGAGTTTGCCTTCGCCCCTATTCTTCTGGGCGGCTATGTCAAGATGCACGGCGAGGGCCCCCCCGGCGAGGCGACCGAAACCGAAGCCGCTGCCATACCTCCCTCCCGCGCTTTTTCTGCCAAGTCCCTGCCGAAGCGCGCAGCGATTGTCGCCGCTGGACCCGGGATTAATCTGCTGTTTGCCTTTTTTATTTATTGGCTTCTGTTTGCCGTCGGCATAACCGGCTACGCCCCGATTGTTGCCCAGGTGCAGGAGGGTTCCGTCGCCGCCGCCGCCGGCCTGGAAGAGGGTGACGAGGTGACGGCGGTGGATGGCGTCGAAACCAATACTTGGACGGCGGTAAGAAAACGCCTGCTGCGCCGGGCAGGGAAAGACGGTGACATCCTGTTCATGGTGCGGCGGGAAGGCGGGGAGCATTCCCGGGAACTTCGGCTGAGCGGGGATGGACTGTCCGATGTTGCCGTCATCACGGAGCCCTTGGCAGCCCTCGGCCTGCAGCCCGCTCCGCTGCTGCGCCCGGAGATCGGCATGGTAGAGGGCGGCAGCCCGGCTGCCGCCGCTGGCCTGCAAGAGGGAGATTTGGTGATTGCCGCCGATGACAGGCCGATGGAGAGCTGGCCCGAGTGGGTGGCGCACCTGCGTGAGCGCCCGGGACAGCGTGTTCAGCTTGAGGTCCTTCGGGGCGGCGAGATCGCACAGCTTCTGGTTGTGCCGGCGGTGCGCGGTCGGGGAGAGCAGCGCTACGGCTATATCGGTGTTGGCGTGAAACGCCAGCCGCCGGATCTGTCACTGCAGCGTATCCAGCGCTATTCCCCGGCAGCGGCGGCGGCAGTCGCCCTTGAGCAGACTTGGACCCTGTCGACTCTCACTCTTAAGGCCATCGGCATGATGGTTTCCGGCGCCCTGTCCCACCGCCAGCTCAGCGGGCCGGTCACCATTGTCCGGGTGGCCGGGGAATCCCTGCGCACAGGCTGGCGGGCTTACCTGGAGATTCTCGCGCTGCTGAGCATCAGCCTCGGCATTATCAATCTCCTGCCGATACCGGTCTTGGATGGCGGCCATCTGCTCTTTCTCGGGGCCGAGGCACTGCGCGGGCGCCCGCTCTCCGAGCAGGTGCAGATAGCTGGCCAGTACATTGGCATCCTGCTGGTGGTCGGCATTATGCTGCTTGCTCTTTACAATGATTTTGCCAGCTTCTGATCTCCGGCGGCCCCTTGCTGCCCTGTGTCTCTGCCTGCCGCTGGCCCTGGCAGCGCTGGTCTGCCCCCTTGCCCATGCGCAGGAATTCATCGTGGAAGATATTCACATTGAAGGACTGCGGCGTGTTTCGCCCGGTGCAGTGTTTAGCGATCTGCCCATCGGTGTCGGGGAGCGCACCAGCCCAGAGGTATTGCGTGCCGCCATTCGTGCCCTTTTTGATACCGGCAATTTTCAAGACGTGCAGATCAGCCGCGAAGGCAACGTGCTGATCCTCTCTGTGGTGGAGTATCCCTTTATCAGTGATATTCAGATATCCGGCAACAAGGCGATCAAAACCGAAGATCTGCTAGAGGGGCTCAAGGGGGCGGGACTGGCTGGCGGCCAAGTGCTCAAGCGTGCGACCCTGGAGGGTTTGCGTCGGGAGCTGCAGCGCCAGTACGCGAGTCGCGGACGCTACGACGCCAGCGTTGAAACCGAGATAGAGGAGCAGCCGCGCAACCGGGTGGCTATCCAGCTGACCATAGACGAGGGCCGGCCAGCAAAGATTCGGAGCATCACCATCAGCGGCAATGAGGCATTCGGGGACAAGCGGCTTTTGCGGGTTTTTGAGAGCCGTCCCTACAGCCGCCTGTTATTCCTCAGTAAGCGCGGGCAATATTCCCGGGAGAGCCTGTCCTCCGATTTGGAGAAACTGGCCTCCTATTACCGGGACCGCAGCTATCTCAGGTTCACCGTGGATTCGGTGCAGGTTTCGGTGACGCCGGATCACCACTGGGTGAATATCAGCATCGGCGTGGTGGAAGGGGAGCGCTACACGGTCAGCGATGTGAGTTTGGCGGGCAACCTGATCCTGCCGGAAAAGGAACTGCTGCGGTTTTTGCTGCTGCGGGCCGAGCTGCCGTATTCCGAGGCCCTGGCCACTGCCACCGAAGAGGCGCTGGTAGCGCGTCTTGGCAACGAGGGCTACCTGAATGCCGAGGTGCGCGGGGTGCCGGAGATTGACGACGAAGAGAACCGGGTGGCAATGCGATTTTTTGTGAATCCTGGCCCCCGCATATACGTGCGCCGCATTGAGTTCAAGGGCAATGAGCATACCGCCGATACGGTTCTCAGGCGCGAGATGCGACAGCAGGAGGCAGCTCCTGCCAGCAGCGCGAAGATTGAGCAATCCCGCATCCGCCTTGAGCGGCTTGGCTATTTCCGCAATGTAGAGACGGAGACGTTGCCGGTGCCCGGCAGCGACGATCTGGTGGACATAGATGTCGCAGTGGAAGAGCAATTCTCCGGCAGCCTTGCCTTCAGCTTAGGATACAGCGAGGCCTACGGCCTTTTATACCGGCTGCAGTTTGATCGCGACAACCTGCTCGGCACCGGGCGCTCCCTGGGGCTGCAATTTCAGAGGAGCCGCTTCACCACTTTGTACAGCGTTAATTTTGTCAAGCCATACCACACGCCGGAGGGGGTCAGCCGCAGCATTCAATTCTACCGTCGGGATCGCGATCTCAGCGCGATTAACATCACCCGCTACGCAACCACCAGTTACGGTTTGAATCTCGGTTTCGCCTACCCCCTGAACGAAACCGACCAGGTTTCATTTTCATTTGGATTCAGCAATACCGAGATCACGCCGGGCCGCGGTGCGGTGCAGGAGATTTTTTCTTCGCCGGGACTATATTCACAGGAGCAGATCCCTCTCCAGTACTGTGTGCTCACGGCTGACAACGGCTGCCAGATGGGTCAATTTGCAGAAGATGATCTAATCGTGCGGGACTTGGCTCCCGGTTTCCTGGATCTGCATGGGAGGACCTTTGACAGCTTCCTGCTGAACATAGGGTGGAGCCGCTTTCGCCTCAACCGGGGGCGTCTTGCTAACCGCGGTTATTCGCACAATGCCGGCATTGAGCTTTCGCTTCTCGGCAGCGACTTGGAATACTACAAGGTGCAGTACCAGGGCGAGTATTTTCGCCCCCTAGGTCGGCTCTTCACCCTGCGCCTGAAAACTCGGCTCGGCTACGGAGACGGCTATGGCAATACGGAGGAGCTGCCCTTTTTTGAGAATTTCTTTGCCGGCGGTCTCGGCTCGGTGCGGGGCTTTGATACCAGCTCCTTAGGCCCCCGGAGCTCTCCCGCATCGCGCTACGAATTGGTGGAGGAAGTTTCCGGCACCGCCGATGATGCCAGTGACGACCGCTACGGTGCTGGGGATTGCTATACCCAGACTTTCATTCGTGGTCTCAATGACGAGTGCTTTTATGTGCGCGATGAAGACAGCCTGCGCGCCAGGCAGGTCTTTCTCAACGACGATCCGGAGCCCTTTGGCGGCAATGTGCTGATCACAGCCAGTGCTGAGCTGCTGGTGCCGCTGCCTTTCGTTCCAGACCAGCGCTCCATACGCAGCGGGTTCTTTATTGATATCGGCAATGTATTCAGCACCGAGTGTCGGACAGGGCAGCTGGCCTGCTCCAAGGTGGATCTCGGTGAGCTGCGTTACTCGGTGGGCTTCGGGCTGGTATGGATTACTGCCTTTGGCCCCCTCAGTTTCAGCATTGCCAAGCCCCTTAACACAAATACCTTTGACGATGAAGACAGTTTTGATTTTTCTGTCGGAAGAGGGTTTGGCCTGTAGTTTGCTTTTGCAAGCGACCTCGGCTTACAGACGTGGAAACGTTTCATTTTTTATTTGAGAGAGCAATCCCATGAAAATACTTGCATCCATCTTGATCGCAGCAGCCCTCCTGCTGCCCTTGCCCGAGGCGGCTGCCGACGACGAAGAGCGCATCGCGGTTGTAAACTTGGAGCGGGCCATCTATACCACCCGCGTGGCAGAAAAGCGCCGCCGAGATCTGCGCAAGAGCGAAGATTACGTATCCCACAAGAAACGATTAGACAGCTTGCAGGAAGAGGGCAAGGAGCACGTGGAAAAATTGCGCCGTGATGAAACCATGATGAGCGATGAGCAGAAAAAGGAAGTGCAGCGCAAGGTCAATTCCATCTCCGCGGATATTGAGCACGAGGTCAAGCAGCTGCAGAGCCTAGAGGAGGCCTTGAACAAGGAGCTGGGCGAGGAGTTCTCGCCCTTTGTGAAAGAAGAGCTGGACGATCTTATTAAAGAGGAGAAGATCGGCATTTTGCTGCAGCAAATGCCCCAGGCGCCCATCGTGCTGTATTCGGATAGCGACTTTGACCTGACCTCCAAGTTGACCGATGCCTTGAACCGTCGCAGCAAGAAGAAGTAGGCAGAAGCCGATGGCATTTTCTCCTCCCTTGCACCTGGGCGAGCTGGCAGGGTTCCTCGGTGCTGAGTTGCGAGGAGATGCTAAGACCAGTATCTCGGGCTTGGCTCGGCTTAATCGAGCAGGTGCCGGTGAACTCAGTTTCTTAGCGGACCCCAAATACCGGAAGTGCCTTGCAGATACCAAAGCGGCTGCCGTGATTCTTAAAGCAGAGGATGCCGAGGGCTGCCCTGTCCCATGCCTGGTGGCGGCGGACCCCTATCTCGCCTATGCCAAGGTGTCCCAGATTTTTGAGCAGGGCAGAGAGAGCACGCAGCATCCCGGGGTGCATCCGAGCGCCACGGTGGAGGAGGGGGTTCAGCTGGGGGAGGACATCAGCATCGGCCCCCACTGCCACTTGGAAAGAGAAGTCCGCATCGGGGACGGCACCCGCTTAGGTCCCGGAGTGGTGGTGGGCTGGGGCAGTGCCTTGGGCGAAAACTGTATTCTCCATGCCAACGTGACTTTGGTCCGGAACGTGACCTTGGGCAGCCGGGTCATCCTGCACAGCGGTGCCGTGATCGGTGCCGCCGGTTTCGGCAATGCCTGGGATGGAAAGAAGTGGGAGCGCATCGCCCAGTTAGGCGGCGTTTGCATCGGCGACGATACGGAGATCGGCGCCAATACCTCCATTGATCGGGGCGCACTTGGCGACACCTGCATCGGCAGGGGGTGCCGAATAGACAACCAAGTGCACATCGCGCATAATGCCCGTATCGGTGAGCATACAGCTATCGCAGGCTGCACGGGCATTGCTGGAGGGGCCGAGGTAGGGGCTCGCTGTCGCATCGGCGGTGCTGTAGGAATTGCTAACCAGCTGCGGGTTGCCGACGACGTGACCCTGTTGGCCAGAACTTTCGTCAGCCGCAGCATCACCGCGCCGGGGGTGTACGCTTCCACCGTGATGCCAGAGCCGGCGACGCAATGGCGGCGCAATGCGCTGCGCTTGCGCGAGCTGGATGCGCTGTTCAGGCGTGTCGCCCGGCTCGAAAAGTCATCCCCTGATGAGAGGGCGAAAAAAAATGATAATGGGCATTAAAGAAATCCAAGAATACCTCCCCCATCGCTATCCTTTTCTGCTGGTGGATCGGGTGCTGGAGCTTAGGCCAGGCGAGAATATTGTCGCCATCAAGAACCTTACTATCAACGAAGGTCTGTTCCAAGGACATTTCCCCGGTCACCCGGTTTTCCCCGGTGTGCTTGCGGTGGAGGCAATGGCCCAGGCTTCTGCGATTCTCGGTTTCAAGACGCTGGGAATAAAACCTTCTGAGGGCATACTGTACTACTTGACCGGCTTGGATGAATTCCGCTTTCGCCGCATGCTGCAGCCCGGAGACCGCGTGGATTTGCACTCTACCCTGCTCTATTCCAAGCGCAGCATGGCGCGTTTTGAATGTTGTGCCAAAGTGGACGGGGAGATCGCCTGCTCGGGTATCATCTTCTGTGTCTATCGGCAGGGATAACGGCTGCTGCACAGTTCTCCATGTCTCGTGTCCATCCCCAGGCCCTTGTCAGTCCCGAGGCGCGGCTGGCCGATGATGCAGAGGTGGGCCCCTTCACTGTTATCGGCGCGGATGTGGAACTGGGGCCTTCCGTAATTGTCGGCTCCCACGCAGTGCTGTCCGGCCCTACACGAATCGGTGCTGGCACGCGCATCTTTCCCTTCGCAGTGGTGGGCGAGGCTTCCCCTGACCTGAAATACCAAGGTGAGCCGACCCGCTTGGAAATCGGCGCTCGCAATACCATTCGGGAGGGGGTCACCCTCCATCGGGGCACGGTGCAGGGCGGCGGCGTCACCCGGGTGGGAGACGACAACCTGCTCATGCCCTATGTGCATATCGCCCATGACTGCCAGATCGGGAATCGGGTCATCATGGCAAACAACGCCTCTTTAGCCGGCCATGTCCTAGTGGATGATTGCGCCAACTTGGGGGGGTATACCCTGGTGCACCAGTGGTGTCACATGGGTGCCCACAGCTTCTCCGCCAAGGCCAGTGTCATCGGCATGGATGTGCCTGCTTTCGTCTGTGTGAAAGGGCATCCGGCGGTGCCGAAGGGAATCAACATCGTGGGGCTCAAGCGGCACGATTTCAGCGAAGATAGCATCCGCAGCTTGAAGGATGCCTATGCCATCCTCTACCAGAAAGGGCTGACCGTAAAAGAGGCGTTGGAACAGCTGCACGCGCTTGAAAACCCCGATGATGCTGTGCAGCGGTTTATCAGCTCCGTAGTCGTAGCCGCGAGTTCCGCCCGCGGCATCGTTCGGGGCTGAACCCAGCGGCCGGCGACAGCGGTCACCTGGCTGTAGCAAAGAGCAGCAGGGCAGGTTTGGCGGTGCGAATTGGCATGGTGGCCGGTGAGCCCTCCGGGGATCGCTTAGGCGCAGCACTGCAGAGTGCCCTGCGCGAGAAGTATCCAGGTCTGCACTGCACCGGTATCGGCGGCCCGTGCATGCAGGCGGCGGGGTTTCATAGCTTGGCACCGATGGAGCAGCTTTCGGTCATGGGCCTGCTGGAGCCGCTGCGGCGGCTGCCCCAGCTGCTGGCCCTGCGCCGTCGCTTGCTGCAGCATTTTCTCTCCGAGAAGCCCGCTCTTTTCCTCGGCATAGATTCACCGGACTTCAACCTCGGTCTGGCAGCGCGCCTGCGGGCCCGGGGCATTCCCACTGCCCATTGTGTCAGCCCTTCCGTGTGGGCTTGGCGGCGGGGTCGAGTGCGGGGCATCGCCCGCGCCGTGGACCAAATGCTCACCCTGTTTCCCTTTGAGGCGAAGTTTTACCGAGAGCATGGGGTTGCCGTGAGCTGTATCGGCCACCCTCTGGCGGAGCAGCTGCAGCCCCCTGCTTCCCTCGCTCCGGCGCGCCGGGCGCTGGGGCTGCCGGAGAGTGGCCCCCTCATCGCACTGCTGCCGGGCAGTCGCGCCGGCGAAGTGCGACGCCATGCCCTCCTTTTTCTGCGTGCTGCGGCCTGGTGCCAAAAGCGCTGCCCACAGCTGCATTTCGTGCTGCCGGCGGCCAATCTGCCCGCCCACGATTGGCTGCAGGGACTGCTGCGGGAGTTGCCCCGGGATCTTCGGGGAGAGGAGGGGCCGACGGTGCGGCTGCTGCAGGGACAGGCGAATACAGCCCTGGCGGCAGCCGATGCGGCACTTCTGGCTTCCGGCACCGTAACCCTTGAAGCTATGCTCCTAGGGTGCCCCATGGCGGTCGCCTATCGGATGGATTTCCTCACCCATGCAATTGTGCGCCCCCTGCTGCACATCCCCTGGGTGTCATTGCCCAATCTCCTTGCCGGGCGGGAGCTGGTGCCGGAGTTTCTGCAGGGAGCGGCGACCCCTGCGGCCTTGGGAGAGGCTCTCCTGGGGCTGCTGGAGAAGGAGCGGGCTGCCCAGCTGCGCACCGAGTTCGGCAAGTTGCGCGAAGAGCTGCCCGGCGATACTGCCGCTCGGGCTGTTGCCGCCCTCACGCCGCTCTTGTCACAGAGTCTTCCGCAGTCCGATCGTGCCGTCGACTGAACTGGCGGCCCGCATCGCCGGTGTGGATGAGGTGGGGCGCGGCCCCCTGGCCGGGGATGTCGTGGCGGCGGCGGTTATCTTGGACCCCGCACGTCCGATTGAGGGTCTCAGGGACTCCAAGCGGCTGTCCCCCAAGCGCCGGGCCGAGCTGGCCCGGCAGATCTGCAGCCGTGCGCTGGCCTGGGCCATCGGTCGCGCCAGTGTGCAGGAGATTGATGACATCAACATATTGCAGGCCAGCCTGCTGGCTATGCGCCGGGCTATTCACCAGCTGCAGCCGCCCCCCTGCCGGGTGCTGGTGGATGGCCTTCATGACCCGGCGCCGGGCCTGCCCGTGACCCCCATTCCCGGGGGCGACGACACAGAGCCCTGCATCAGCGCGGCATCTATCATCGCCAAGGAGTGTCGCGATGAGGATATGCGGGATCTGGCCCATCGTTTCCCCGGCTACGGCTTAGAGCGGCACAAGGGCTATCCCACCAGAGATCACTTAGAGGCTCTCGCCCGCTTGGGTCCCAGCCCGGTGCACCGCCGCTCTTTTGCACCGGTGCGCCGTCTGCTGGAGGGGTAGGGAAGACGGCAATGGCTATAGACGAGATGCCCGGCCCTCGGCTTATCCCTCAGCCAGTGCGCTCTGCCTTGCGGTGATGTCCCGGGGGAATGCGATGAGGTGTTCCAAATCTGGGCGGATGCCGATTTTCTCTCCCACCGGAAAATCCAGGTGGCTCGGCATAAGGGCTCGGATTTCAGCACCGCTTGGCAGACGCAGGGTGTAGAGCATGCGGTCGCCGGAGAAGAGCCGCTCTGCCACTCGGCAGGCCAGCTGGCCTTCTCGGTCGTGGAGGATGTCATCCGGGCGCACCAGCACCTCCACCTCCGCCCCCGGAGCATGATTTCCCACTGGAAAACGCCCGAGCTCGGTCTCTACCCGGCCATCCTCTCCGACTAAGCCGGGCAGAAAACATCCCTGGCCGATAAAGCGGGCGACAAAGCGGTTCTGCGGCCGGTGGTAGAGGTTGTAGGCGGTGTCCCACTGCTGCAGCTTGCCCCCCCGCAGGAGTCCCATGCGCTCGGCAAAGGCGAAGGATTCCTCCTGATCGTGGGTGACCAGGAGGGCGGCGGTGCGACGCGTCTCCAGCCATTCCTTCAGCTCCAGGTTCAGCGCCCGGCGGAGCCCCGCGTCCAAATTGGAGAAAGGTTCATCTAAAAGCAGCAGACGGGGCCGGGTAGCCAGCGCTCGCGCCAGGGCCGTGCGCTGCTGCTGCCCGCCGGATAGCTCGTGCGGATAGCGCTTTGCCTCACCTTGCAGGCGTACCAGTTCCAGCAGCTCATCCACCGCCCGCCGCCGCTCTGACGGCGGCTGCCGATGCAGACCAAAACCGACATTGGCGCGCACCGTCATGTGCGGGAATAGCGCGTAGTCTTGGAACACCAAGCCGATCTCCCGCTCTTCCGGGGGCACCCGCCGACCCGGGGCCGAGAGGATTCGTCCGGCAAAGGAGATACTGCCCGCGTGCAGCGGCTCAAAGCCGGCGATGGCGCGCAGCACGGTGGTTTTGCCGCAGCCGCTCGGCCCGATGAGACAGCACAGCTCCCCCTCGTCAATGGTGAAGGAGAGGGCCTCTACCGCGGTGTCGCCGCCGTAGCGGCATTCAATGCCCTGCACCGCAAGGAGTGCGCTCATGCTCCATCTCCTAGCAGGAATGTCAGCAGCGCCTTCTGGGCGTGCAGGCGATTCTCCGCCGCATCCCAGATCGCTGTATCCGGCGCATCTAGCAACTCGGCGCTGATTTCCTGCCCCCGGTAGGCGGGCAGGCAGTGCAGGTACAGTGCATTCGGTGCCGCTCGCTCCAGCAGTGCCCGATTCAGCTGGTATCCGGCAAAGACTTTCTGCCGGTCCGGGCGTTTTTTCTCCTGGCCCATAGAAGTCCATACATCGGTTACCAGCAGATGGGCCCCCGCCACGGCCTCATTGGGGTCCGGCACATAGTGCACCGAGCCGCTTTGTGCCGTGATTTCCGGCGCATGGCCCTCGGGACAGGCGATGCGCAGCTCAAAGCCGAATTGGCGGGCCGCGTCCATGTAGGAGCGGCACACGTTGTTACCGTCCCCGAGCCAGGCCACAGTGCGCCCTTGGATATCGCCCCGGCGCTCTTCGTAGGTCTGTATGTCTGCTAGCAGCTGGCAGGGGTGGGCCTGTTCGGTCAGGCCATTGATGACTGGCACCGAGGCCGCCGCCGCAAAACGCTCCAGAAAAGAGTGATCAATAGTGCGCAGCACCGCTGCATCCGCCATGCGGGAGAGCACTCTGGCCGTGTCCTCCGGGCTCTCTCCCCGCCCCACCTGCAGTTCCGATGCGGAGAGGAACAGGGCGTTTCCTCCCAGGTGCAGCATGCCCGTTTCAAAGGACAGGCGCGTGCGGGTGGAGGGCTTCTCAAACAGAAGGGCCAGGATGCGCCCTGCCAGCGGCTTTGGGCGCACCCCCTTGCGCCAGTCCGCTTTCATCTCCCGGGCGCGACTGAGGATCCCCCTCAGTTCTTCCGGGGAAGCGTCTAGCAGAGTCAGAAAGTGCCGCGGTTTCATATCGACTCCCCGGCGGGCTCCGCAACAAAGTCCGCGATCAGCCCACAGACGATGTCTGCCAGTCTCTCTGCCTCTGCATCGCTTGTAATCAAGGGCGGCAGCAGCCGCACCACCCGCTCTGCCGCCACGTTGATCAGCAGGCGCCTTTCCAGTGCCCGCTGCACCAGCACGCCACAGGGGCGAGCCAGCTCAATGCCCAGCATCAGGCCGGGGCCGCGCACTTCCACTACGCCATCTAAGCCGCCGACCTGCTCTCGGAAAGTTTCCGAGAGCCAAGCGCCGAGCTCCGCCGCCCGTGCGGCCAAGTTTTCCTCGGTGATGGTGTTCACCACTGCCAACGCCGCCGCTGAAGCCAGCGGATTGCCGCCGAAGGTGGAGGCGTGGCTGCCGGGCTGAAAAAGCGCCGCCGCCTCGCCCCGGGCCAGGCAGGCACCGATGGGCATCCCGTTGCCGAGTCCCTTGGCGGTGGTGATTACATCCGGTGCGACCTTTTCCCGCTGACAGGCGAAATACGCGCCCGAGCGTCCATTGCCGGTCTGCACTTCATCCAGCATGAGGAGCCAGCCGTGCTCATCGCACAAGGTGCGCAGCTCTGCCAGGTATCCCGGCGGCGCCGTGCGCACGCCCCCTTCCCCCTGCACCGGCTCCACCAGCACTGCTGCCACTGAGGGATTGCGCCCGGCGATGGCCTCCAAGGCCGCGCTGTCGCCAAAGGGTGCACGCACAAAACCCTCTGCCAGCGGCTCAAAGCCTGCTTGCAGGCGGCGGTTGCCGGAGGCGCTGAGGGTGGCCAGGGTACGACCGTGAAAGGCCCCTTCCATCACTGCCACCAGGGGGCGCGAGATGCCGCGCTTTCTGCCGTGCAGCCGTGCCAGCTTGATCGCCGCTTCGTTGGCCTCTGCCCCGGAGTTGCAGAAGAAGGCCCGTTCCATGCCCCCGACCTGAAGCAGACGCCGTGCCAGCTGCTCTTGCAGCTCAATGTGATAGAGATTGGAGGTGTGCAGCAGCAGCTTGGCTTGGCTCACGATGGCCTGGGTCACCGCCGGGTGGGAGTGTCCCAGTCCGCACACGGCGATTCCAGAGAGGGCATCTAAGTAGGCATTGTCCTCTCTGTCGTACAGCTCTGCCCCCTGTCCCCGGCTGAAAGATACCGGCAGGCGAGCATAGGTCGCCATCAGGGATGCTTCCGATCTGTCCATTGTGCGGGTCTGTCTTCCCGTGAATGCAAAAGGGCAGCCAATGCTGCCCGGGAAAACGCCCTATTGTAGCACCGGCCTGTTTTGTCGTTAGAATACGCTCTGCGTAACGGCAGCGCATTCTCTGCCGGAAGTGGCTGACGATTGCAGTGAGGATACGATGGAAATCTTGAAAGTGATTGAACAGCAGATACGGGAGAACCCCGTTCTCCTGTATATGAAGGGCTCCCCCAACATGCCCGGCTGCGGCTTTTCAGCCCGCACGGTGGATGTGCTGATGGAATGCGGCGAGCGCTTTGCCTATGTGAATGTGCTAGACAGCCCGGAGATCCGTGCCGCGATGCCGGGCTATGCCGCCTGGCCGACCTTTCCCCAGCTATGGCTGAAAGGGGAGCTGGTGGGGGGCTGCGATATCGTGACCGAGATGCACACCCGGGGCGATCTGCATCCTCTGGTCACTGCAGCGGCGAAGCTGTGGCCGCCGCAGGAGGAGACCGCCTCTGGGGAGGGAAAGGAATCGGCCCGCTCTTAAGTGGCAAGATGCCGACCGTCCCCTATATGCTGGATTGCAGGTAGTTTTCCAGGCCGGTCTTTTCAATCAGTTCCAGCTGGGTTTCCAGCCAGTCCACGTGCTCTTCCTCGGAGTCCAAGATTTCTCGCAGCAGGTTGCGACTGACAAAATCGCTGTTTTTTTCGCAGCAGACGATGCCTTCCCGCAGCGCGGGCATGGCCTTGTTCTCCAGCTGGAGGTCGTATTGCAGAATGCTCGGCACGTCGGTGCCGACGGCGATTTTTCCAAGATGCATATCCGGCACGCCCTCTAAGAGCAGCAGCCTTTCCACCAGGCGGTCGGCATGCTTCATTTCATCCACGGATTCACCGTACTCGTGCTCGGCGAGCTTTCCGAAGCCCCAGTTCTTCAGCATCCGCGAATGCAGGAAATACTGGTGAATGGCCATCAGTTCATTGGCCAGCACCTTGTTCAGGAAGCCCAGCACAGATCGCTTTCCTTTCACGGCATTTCCTCCGGCACTGTGTGAATGGGGGCAAGGTAGTCCAAGGGCCGATACCTGTCAAGCAGAGTGCGGACAGAGGCTGCCGGCAGCACTTTGCATAACGCAGCTGCTGCGTTTACTTATCAAAATCCTCTTCGCTGAACTTGGCGATGTGGTCCAGCCACCATTGGGGGGCACCCCCCATCAGCGTATTGAGGTCCCAGTAGTCGCTCCACTCCTTGATTTTGCCGTCCTCGTTCAGGACCTGCACTGAAACGAAGGGCAGGGGCACCACCTCGCCGGTGCGAAAGTGCCAGTCCTCGGTGTGCACGGTGATCACGACGTTTCCCTCGGCCACCATATGGTGCAGATGGTGCACATGCTTGTCGATCACCGAAAGCCCTATCTTCAGCCGCTTGGCGATGGCTTTCGGTCCCCGGGCTCCTCCATCCGGGGCGGCGATATCCCGGTACAGGCCGTCTTCGGCGAAGTATTCCCCCACCTTGTCGTAGTCTCTTTTCTCGTAGAGGTCCGACCAGAATTGTCGCACCATCTCTTTGTTCTTTTGCAGGTCGCTCATGGCGAGTACCCCCTTTGCGGCTGTAATACGATCTTATAGTATCCCCTGAAAGAAGATTTTTGGTATCCGTCATGTCCGCTTCCTCTCCCGAGCGGCTGCTGGTCATCGGCAGCTGCAACTATTCCTCCTGGTCGCTGCGCCCGTGGCTGTTTATGAAGCATGCCGGACTGCCTTTTCGGGAGGAGGTGCTCCATCTCGGCCTGCCCGAGAGCAACCGACGCCTTCTTGCGCTGTTCTCCGGCGGCAAGGTGCCGGTGCTGTGTGAGGGGGATCGCCGAATATGGGATTCTCTGGCGATTCTGGAGCACTTGGCAGAGCAGCACCCGGACTCTCGTCCTTGGCCTGAAGATGCCGAGGCCCGGGCAGCGGCCCGCTCGGTTTCCGCCGAGATGCATTCCAGTTTTAGCAGGCTGCGTCGGGAGCTGCCCATGAATTGCCGCGAGGTCTTTGAAAATTTTTCCCCGGGGGAGGCGGTGCAGAGAGAGATTGACCGCATCACAGCCCTGTGGCGCCATTGCCGGGCCCGCCATGGGCAGGGCGGGCCCTGGCTCTTCGGGAACTTTTCTATCGCCGATGCCATGTATGCGCCGGTGGCCTCCCGTTTCCTCACCTACGGCGTGCCTTTAGACGAGGTGTCCGCTGTTTACCGAGATACGGTGCTGGCGCATCCGGCGATGTACGAATGGATGGCAGCGGCCCGGCGGGAGCAGCATGTAATCG
The DNA here is from genome assembly GCA_965205525.1 of Gammaproteobacteria bacterium. Lineage (GTDB taxonomy): Bacteria > Pseudomonadota > Gammaproteobacteria > JABABF01 > JABABF01. Next base: position 1,308,124 of record OZ242171.1, on the reverse strand, counting down.
CCGGTTTAGAGAAGCCGCCCGACCCGAGTCATGCCTCTCGCAGCTAGAGTCCCACGTGGTTTTCAGCGGACCGCTGCCCGACAGCTCTGCTGCACAGTGCGAATGCCGCTGGCCAGATCTCAGTTGCCGAGGGGGGTGCGAGCCGTGCCGGTGCGTGGGCGGAGCTGGTTTTATCAAGCGGGCACGAGCTGCCCGCCGGTTTGCCTCTTAGAACTTTTTCTCCAGTGCCCGCTCCGCACTTGCCTGCTGGGCGGCAAAGAATTCCGCCACCATGCGCTCCATGATCTCCGCCACAGTCGGCAGGTCTTGCACCAGCCCCGCCGACTGTCCCGCCAGTGCCACGCTGTCTTCCATCGCTCCTTCAAAATACAGGCGCTGAATGGCCTCCAAGGTGTCTTCAGGCATCGGCCCGGGACCGATGCCCTCCGCTTTTGCGGTGCGCAGCACCCGCATCATCGGGCGTCCCCTTTCGTTGATGGTCAGGGTGCCGGTCTCGGCGGCATCCAGGATGGCCTGTTTGTAGTTGCCGTGCACCGGGCTCTCCTGGCTCGCGAGGAAACGGGTGCCCATCTGGACCCCCTCGGCCCCGGCGGCGAAGGCGGCCGCTATCCCATAGCCGTCTGCGATACCCCCCGCTGCGATCATCGGAATGTCGCTCCGACTGCGCACGGCGCGCAGCAGCACCAGGGTGGAAACCGCCGCCGGGTTCTTAAAACCTGCCCCTTCATGTCCCTCTGCCACTAGGCCGTCCACCCCGGCGGCGATGGCTCGCTCGGCCATCTTTAGGGTAGCCACGGAATGATAGATGGTGATCCCGGCATCTTTCAGGCGGGGCAGGTACTTCGTCGGGTCTCCCGCCGAGGTGGTGACAAAGCGCACCCCCGCGTCCACCACGGCTTTTAGCATGCGCTGGTCCCGCAGCAGCAATAGCGGCAGGTTGACACCGAAGGGCTCCTCCACTTCGGCCTGCATCCGGCGTATCTCCCGAAGGCAGTTTTCCACCTCCCCGGAGGAGGTTTCCACCATGCCGAAACCGCCGGCCCGGCTTACCGCCGAGGCTAGCTGAAAGCGGGCGATCCAGCCCATCGGCGATTGCAGAATCGGATAGCGGCACCCGAGGTGCTGCAGGACGCGGTTTGCGGGAATAGATTTTTCCTTCTGCAGCGCACACCGGCTGTACGCCGGGGGCTACTTGCGCGAGCGCCCCTTGGACCGATTGTGGCGCCCGCAGCAGTTCTTGTGTTTCTTGCCGCTGCCGCAGGGGCAGGGCTGGTCCCGGGTGGCCGGGACCACATGCCCCGCCGTGCGCCGTGCCGGGGGGCTGGGGACGGGGGCCGGCGGGACGGCGGCACCGGTGAGGAGCTTGTGCTCCTCCACGTAGTCTGTGCCGCCCAAGGCCGGGATGCGGAAGGAGAACTGGGTGTTTCCCCCCGCGTGGGTCATGGATACATCGCCCAAGGAGATGATATCCATGCCGATGATACAGTCCCGGCCCGACAGGGCGGCCTTTTCATGCACGCTGGCCTCCACCCCGGCGCAGCGAATTCGGTTGGGCAGGTGGATGTCCACCTTGCAGCAGTCCGTGCCGTCCGCCGCCGCCTGTACCGGCAGTCCCAGGGCCTCCGCCACCGCGGTGGAGATCTGGGAGCGGGGGGTGGCAATACTCCATATCGTGCGGGCCTCCACCGACGGCTGGTCCAGGTTCGGGGCGGTGATGCGCACTTGCAGCTCAATAGCCGCCGTACGGCCGCTGGCCTTCAGGGTGAAGGCGCGAAAGGGCTCGTCGGCGCCGGGGCCGACTGGATATTTCACCAGCTTGGCTCCGTTTTGCCAAGCTCTTGCTGCTCGGCATGCAGCCAGGCGATTTCCCTGTCCTTCCCTGGGTGGGGCAGGCTGCGGGTCTGTCCCAAAAGCGGCGCATCAAATACGTCTGCGGGCAGGTTTTTCCCGCGAAGAGCTGTCGCTAAGTCAACGATGGGAGCATTGATGGCCTCGCCGGAGAGCTGGAACGTGCCCCAATGCACGCCGATGGCGTAGCGGGCGCCTATGTCCTCAAAAATCTGCACCGCCCCCTCCGGGTCCACATGGCTGGGGCGCATGAATTTTCGTGGCAGATAGGCGCCGATAGGGATTATGGCGAGATCGGCAGGGGGCAGCCGCTGGCCGATTTCTGTGAATTGGTAGGGGTTGTAGCCGGTGTCGCCCCCGAACCAGACGGAGAATGCTCCGATATTGATGTGCCAGGAGGCCCACAGGGTTTTGTTGCGATCACGCAGCCCCCGCCCCGACCAATGCTGGGAGGGGGTGGCAGTGATGAGAGCATTGCCGGTGTCAAGGCTCTGCCACCAGTCAAATTCCCGCACCCGCGCCGGGTCAATGCCGACCTCTTCAAACCAGGTGCCAAAGCCGAGGGGCACCAGCCACAGGGGGCCGTCTCCGAGGGCGCGCACGCTCGGTTTGTCCAAGTGGTCGTAGTGGTTGTGGGAGATAACCACGTAGTCAATAGGCGGCAGCTCTTCTATTCCGAGTGCCGGCGGGGTCTCCCGCTTCGGGCCGAGGAAGGAGAAGGGGGAGCAGCGCTCGGAGAAGATCGGGTCGGTGAGCAGGTTGATGCCCCGGTACTGCACCAAGACCGTGGAATGGCCGACCCAGGTGAATTGAGGTGCCGAGCCCGGGGAGTGAATGGCGTCTAGATCTGCGGATACCTGGGGCACCAGATGTCCTTGGTCTTTCCAGCTGGCAAAATTTTTGCGCTCCTTCTGCCACATGCGCATGCCCCTGAGAAGACGCATGCGCTCAAAGGGTGCAAAGGGGTCGTCGTAAATGTTGAGAAAGCCGTTTTCCCCATGGTGCGCCGGTTTTACTGCCGCTGCCTCGGGGCTGCCGGGCACTCCGATCGGGGCATCTGTGCCAGATGCGGGGCAGGGGAGCAGCAGGAGGGCGGATAACAGAAGAGGCAAAGAGGAATTGAACTGCATGGATTCAGTGGGAAAAGTCACCGGCAGATGCCAGATCCGCGGCTTCGGGAATGCCTATTTTCTCATGCCAGCGGTTGATAATAGTGCAGAACAGGGCGGCGGTTTTCTCGGTGTCGTAGAGGGCGGAATGGGCGGCGCTGTCGTCAAAGGGGATGCCCGCCTCTATACAAGCCTTGGCCAGCACCGTCTGCCCGAAGGCCAGGGCCGCCAGGGGCACTGTGTCAAACACAGAGAAGGGATGAAAGGGATTGCGCTTGAGACCGCATCGCGCCGCCGCCGCCATTATAAAAGAATGGTCAAAATGCGCATTGTGTCCTACCAGCACGGCGCGCTTGCAGTTTTTTTCGGATACCAGCTTGCGCACACGGCGAAACATGTCGCCGAATACCAGGCGCTCATCCTTTGCCTGGCGTCTTTCACTGTAGGGGTCTTCCATGCCGATGAAGTCAAGGGAAGATTCTTCAAGGTTGGCACCGTCAAAGGGCAGCACTGCCCATTCCAGCGCCTGTTGCGACGACAGGTGCCCCTCTGTGTCTAAGTCCAAAGGCGCTATGGCCACCTCCAGCACCGCGTCCGTGGCGGCATTAAAGCCGCCGGTCTCCAAATCCACCACCACCGGCAGGTAGCCGCGAAAGCGCCGGCTGATAGGGGCGTCTTCTATTGCCTGGTTCATGCTGACACCGGCATCAGCTGCCATTGCAGCTCCTCTCCTGCCCCCAGGGGGATTAGCTCTTCTTTGCCGCAGTCCAGCTGCAGAGGGATATGCCAGCTGCGGCGTTCCAGGCGAATGGTGTTTCGGTTGCGGGGCAGACCGTAGAAATCTGCACCGTGAAAGCTGGCAAAGCCCTCCAGCTTTGCCAGGGCACCGACTTTCGCAAAGGCCTCGGCGTACAGTGCCATGGCAAAGGGGGAGGTGTAGCAGCCGGCGCAGCCGCAGGGGGCTTCTTTCTCCCCTTTAAGGTGCGGTGCCGAGTCGGTGCCGAGAAAGAATTTCGCACTGCCGCTGGCCGCTGCGGACAGCAGTGCCTGCCGATGCCCCTCGCGCTTCAGCACGGGCTTGCAGTAGTGGTGCGGGCGCAGCCCATCTGCCAGCAGATCGTTGCGGTTGTAGAGCAGGTGGTGGGCGGTGATGGTGGCAGCCACTGTGCTCGGTGCCTCCCCCACGAAATCCGCCGCCTCCCGGGTGGAAATGTGCTCCAGCACAATCCTGAGGGCGGGGAAATCCGCTGCCACTGGTGCGAGGTGCCGATCTATAAAGATTTTCTCCCGATCAAATACATCTATTTCAGGGTTGCTGACTTCGCCGTGCACCGACAGAGTCAGCCCCGTCTCCTGCATCGCCTCCAGCACGGGTGTCAGCTTTTTCGGATGCGCGATGCCCGCACTGGCTCCGGTGGTGGCTCCTGCCGGGTACCACTTTGCCGCGATTGCACCCTCTGCCTGGGCACGGCTGATCTCTTCCGGCGGCATGTCATCGGTCAGGTAGAGGGTCATCAAGGGCTCAAAGTCCTGAACTCCCGCCGCCTGGGCGGCGCTTAGGATGCGCTCGCGATAGGCGCTCATCCCTTTTGCCGTGGCGACCGGTACGGGCAGGTTGGGCATGATCAGGGCGCGGCGAAAACAGGCGGCGGCATCCGGCACTGTGCGTGCCAGCATCGCGCCGTCGCGCAGGTGCAGGTGCCAGTCATCGGGCCGGGTGAGAGTAAGGACATCCATCAAATGAAAACTTGCAGGATCACCGGTATTTCCCGGGGAGAAAATATTACCCCTCTATAATGACATACTTTGCCGAACAATTTGTTCTGCCGCCCTGCTGTCATGCCAGAATTGAACAAGGTTGTACTCGCCTATTCCGGCGGTTTGGACACCTCGGCCATCGTCAAGTGGCTGCAGGAGCACTACGGTGCGGAGGTGGTCACCTACACCGCCGATATCGGCCAGGGGGAGGAGGTGGAGGCGGCCCGGGCCAAGGCGGCGGCCCTCGGGGTGCGCGAAATTCATGTTGAGGACCTGCGCGAAGATTTTGTCCGGGACTATGTGTTTCCCATGTTTCGCGCCAACGCGGTGTATGAGGGGGAGTACCTGCTGGGCACCGCCATCGCCCGGCCCCTGATCGCCAAGCGCTTGGCGGAGGTTGCCGGTGTCACCGGGGCGGATGCAGTTGCCCATGGAGCTACCGGCAAGGGCAACGATCAGGTGCGCTTTGAGCTGGGCATCCATGCTCTGGCGCCGAAGCTGCGCATCGTGGCGCCCTGGCGGGAGTGGGAGCTGCGCTCCCGGGAGCAGGTGCTGGCCTACTGCGAGGAGTGCGGCATTCCTGTGGAGCACAAGCGTCAGGGGGGATCTCCTTATTCCATGGATGCTAACCTGCTGCATATCTCCTACGAGGGTGGTCCCCTTGAGGACCCCTGGCAGGCGCCGGAGGAGGATATGTGGCGCTGGACCGAGGACCCGGCCCGTGCGGCGGCGGCGGGGGCTGTTCTGGAGATCAGCTTCCAGGGGGGCGACCCGGTGGCGCTGGACGGGGAGGAGCTGTCCCCGGCCCTCCTGTTAGAGCGTCTCAACCAGCTGGGGGGGCGCCACGGAATCGGCAGGGCGGATATCGTTGAGAACCGCTGTGTGGGAATGAAGTCCCGTGGCTGCTACGAAACCCCGGGGGGGACGATTCTGTACAAGGCGCACCGCGCCATGGAATCCCTCACCCTGGATCGGGAGACAGCGCATCTGAAGGATGAACTGATGCCGCGCTACGCTGCGCTGATCTACAACGGCTATTGGTGGTCGCCAGAGCGGCGCATGCTGCAGGCCGCCATTGATGAATCCCAGCGTTGGGTGAATGGCAGGGTGCGCCTGTCCCTGTGTCGGGGCTGTGTGGCCGTTACCGGGCGCTCTTCCGAGGACAGTCTCTTTGACAAGAGTGTCGCCACCTTTGAGGACGATGCCGGCAGCTACAGGCCCGCCGATGCCGAGGGGTTTATCCAGCTGAGCGCTCTCCGCCTGCGGCTGGCCGCTATGCGCAGGAAAGGGGAATAAGCCTGCGCTCTCGGCGATCCCCCGCCCCCTTGCCTGCGGTTCTCTATTCCCGTCCCAGGATCTGCCGGATAATGCGAAGCCGCGCATCGCGAGCCTGCTCGGCCTCGGCGATTGTCGTCTCCGGCAGAGAGGAAGCTGCGGCGGGAAGAAGTAATTCGTCTTGGATATTTGCCAAGGCATGCAGCAGTATAGTCAGTGTCTGCACACTGCCGATATCGGTGCCGGTCACATCCGGCAGCTGGACATTCCGCAGATCTGCCAGCCGGTAGGAAGAACTGCCAAAGGCAAGTCCAGCCGCCAGTGCCGCCTCGGAACCGGGGGCAGGGCAGTTCGAACCTCCCTCTGCACACAGCCTCTCATAGCGCAGAAGTAGCACCAAGTCATCTGCGCTTACCTCGTCCGATGGTTCATTGAAGTCCAGGGGCAGGACTTCCGCCACCACCACTGTAAGTGTCGTAGGTGCGCTTATCCCATCGCTCTCTATTACGTTGAAATCCCAGATGCCCGGCACTGCATCCGGGATAAAGGTCAGGGTGCCCGTAGAGATTTCAGCCGACACTGAAATCAGGACATTGCTGCGCATGCTTCCATCGGGATCTGTAACTGCCACCTCAAGAATGACAGGTACCCCGACCGGGGCTGACCCGGAGAGTACTGCTGCCGACAGGCGCACCTCATCGCCGGGGAAGACATCCCCCTCGGGATTTGCAGACAGAACCGCACTAACAACAGTGCCCTCCGGCACGATCAGCACGGTCACCTCGGCTTCGCTGTCTTCCAATACTCCTGCCGGCCCCCGGGCAGTAAAGCGCAGACGGCCTGTTCCCAAATCACTGGCACTGAAAGTGCGCTGCAGGGAAGAGGACAGATCTACTTGCTGCTCTGATATCGTATTGTTGTCTTCATCGGTCACCGCCACGGTCACCGTCACCGTGACCGTGGAGGATAGTGCTGGCATCAGGCGCAGGATAAGCGTTATCGTCCCGTCCGAGGCAACGATGGTTCCGCCAGTCAGCTCCAAAAGGAGCCGGGGCTGCGGCCTGACAATCACCGTAAGAGAAGAAAGATTTGCATCCGCCTGCAACAGCGTTGATGCTGTCTCCGCCGACACGGTCCAGTCACCCTCAGTGAGGGCATTTTCGTCGGCAAAGGTCACCATAACCGATGTCCGCCCCTCCAGCAATCTTCCCGTCACCGTCCGCTGCTGGGCGCTTTCCTGCAGCGTCGCCCGCAGGGTCACCTCCGCATCCCCTGCCACAGGAACCATTCCCTCCGTGCTCACTCTGATATTCAGATCTGCTCCCGGCAGTATTTCGCCCGACAGGTTTGAAATCCTGATGAGGGGAGCAGCAATCCGCAGTGTCGCTGTCGCCATTGACACATCCACCACATTCGCCGCCATCTGGACATCCGCATCCATCACCTGCACATTAAAATTCCATATTCCCGGAGCCAGTTCGCCAGGCTCATACACGACCATTGCAGAAGTTGCAGCCTCGTCCAGATTTACAGCTGTCATCAGCGAAGATGACGGAGAGACCGGCTCCGCCACCACGTTTACACGGACAGTCACGCCGAGAGGCACAACACTGCCCAGAATAAGACGCGCCGACTCCCCTGCCGGCACCCTTTCCGACACAGGGGTCAGGGTCAGGACAGCAGGCTCCACGGTGACGGTGACCGTGTTCTCTGCACCCTCCGTTCGGAATGCATCAGGCCGATCTGCCTCCACCGTCAGCAGCCACTTCCCGGGGGGCAGCGAATTGAACTCCACACCGGCAGAGAAGTCAGACCCGGATCCCAGCACGGCAAACCCCTCTACATCCGCTCGCATCGCCTGGCGCGCGATGACCCTCACACCGAGCCTCTCATCCTCCGGCATGGCCTCCGCTGCCACCCTCACTATTACCTGAGTGCCCGCCGCCACCGAAGCCAGCCCCAGCCGCTGCAGGAGAAGCAGGGGAGGGCGCACCATTATCGTTGCCGTAGAAGGGATAATCGGCGTCCCAGGCGGTCTCACACTCGCCGTCAGAGTCCATCTGCCGGCAGAGAGTGCTCTCGGGCCAAATACCGCCGCCGCCGTTGTGTCAGAAGACGAAAGCATTGCCGTCGCCATCCTGGTGAGCGTCATTCCGCCGAATTGCCGCATTGCTGTTATATCCACGGTCAGCTCTTCACTTATCGGCGCGCTCTTCTGCAGGCGGATAGACACCGGCTGGGCCGGGTCCACCGGCTGCGGCGGCAGCTCCAGAAGAAGAGACGGTTCTTCTGTCACTTGCAGTGTTGCCGACGCCGACCTGAAGTCCACTAGGGGAAACTCCCCCGTATCTGTTATCAGTACAGAGGGCGTCGCCGCAGTAATCTCAAAAGCGCTGTCTGCCGGCACCTCTGCAGTCTCCTGCAGGGAGAGGGTCAGCCTGGGCGCCTGTGCCAGAACAGAGACAGAGGCAAGCAGCAGAGGCAGCAGCAGTACTATTCTTATCTGCCGCACCAGCATGCCAAGTTTTGGACTATCCAACACAAACGGCTGTGCCGCAGCAGGAGGAACCCAGGCAGGGCTGCAGCTCACCTGCTTCGGGTATTTTGCTCCCCCCCCCCCCCTTGCTAGTGCCATTTCAGTTTGCAAGGGGCGCACCTATAAGAATCGCAGGCAAGAAATGGGTCGCAAAGCGGGTTCCGGGACATGGAAAACAGATGCCATAGTCTACAAGAAAAAGGCAGCATCAAGCGCACTGGCAAGGATCTGCTTAAACTGGCAAGGGTCTGCTTAAAGCGGCGGTCGGAAGAAATCTTCCTTCTGCAATTCGGGGGCGGGCCGAGAGCCATGCACTTGCGGTATAGCTTGCCGCAGTGCCGAGCGGGCGTGCTCAGAGCTGCAGGGCTGCTCCGCCGTCTACATCCAGCACTTTGCCGGTGATAAAGCTCGCCTCCTCCGAGGCCAGAAAAAGCGCGGCAGCGGCGATGTCCGCCGGCTGGCCGTGGCGCTTGAGCATCTGCACTTGGGAATAAAAGGACCAGAATATTCCCTCTTCTCCCAGCATCTCCCGGAATTCATCGGTGAGAATGCGCCCGGGACGAATGCTGTTGACGCGGATCTTGTCTGCGCCGCCGAGCCCTGCTAAATACATGCCAAGAGCCTCCAGCCCGCCCTTGCCCGCGGAATAGGCGGACGGGGGCTGGCCGCCCATCATCTGCAGCTGATCCCGACCGATGCCGGAGACGGCGGAGACGGAGGAGATATTGACGATGGCGCCGCCGCCCCGGGATTGCAGGCAAGGCCAGGCTGCGCGGCACATGAAAAAAGGACCGTTCAGGTTGAGATCAATGGTGGAGAGCCATTCCTCCGGATCCTCCTCTGGGAATGTTTTGTAGTAGCTAACCCCCCCTGCATTGTTAACCAAAATGTCCAGGCCCTTTAGCCAGGCGGCGGCTTCCTGGGTGGCCTCCTCCGCTGCCTTGGCATCGGTGATGTCACAGCGAAAAAAGTGCGCCCGTCCCCCCGCTGCCCGAATGTCGGCAGCGGTTTTCTCCCCCTCGGCTTCCCGACGGGCCAGGATGGCCACAGCCGCCCCTGCCTCGGCAAAGCGCAGCGCGATAACACGGCCGATGCCCGCATTGCCGCCGGTGATGATGGCAGTTTTGTCTTGCAGCTGTTTCATGGATCTTCTGCTCTCTCACTCGTTTCTTTCAGCTGCGCCGACAGCTCCGCTAAGGGGATGGATGCCTCTAGCTGCACTCGACCGCCGCCGTCGCTTTTTAACTGTATCTCCCCTCCCGCCTGCTTTCCCGAGTAGCGATCTGTGCCCGGGCCAGCATCTATAAAAATAGAGAGATCAAAATCCTCCGGCGGATTGTTGTCGGTGCGTTTTTCAAAATAGTACTGCTCGCTGCCGGCGGCATCCAGAAACAGTCCGAAGCCTTTCTTGGCCGCCGCGCCTTGAGAGAAGCTGAGACCCTGGCGGCCGTAGACATCGTCTCCCCCTCTGTCTGAGAATAGAGCGGCCGCCAAGTCCCAGGCAGCCCCCTGCACCACGCCGCCGAAGGAGGATAGGTAGCGGTCATTTCCCCCGTCCTCCAGCATGGCGCCCAGGGCGGAATGGGCGGCACTGCCCTGGCCGTAGCGGGAGGCGATGTAGGTGTCATCCTCCGGGCCGAATTGCCGCACCAGTCCCAGCGCATAAAAATAGCCGGTGCCCTGGGCGAAATTGCCCGCCTCCATGCGGTCGGCGCCGCCGCCGTCCAGCAGCAGCCCAGCGCCGCCAGAGGCGTAGAAGCGAAAGCCGACTCCCAGCCCTTGCCCGGAGCCCTGAAAGATGCCGCCGGTGCCGTAGGTGCTGGGATAGAGGCCGCCGACCTGGTAGAAATCTGACCCCGCCCGGTCCATCAGCAGGCCTGTCGCATCCGGTCCCCCTGTTCCCTGGGCGAAAATGCCGGCTTCGTAGCGGTCGTCGCCGCTCCGGTCTAGGAGAAGGGCGATGCCGAAGCAGGCGAACCCCTGCATGTACTGCTGGCCCGTATAGGTGTCGTTTCCGGCGCTGTCTAGCAGGAGGCCGCCGCCCAGGAGCGCCGCGCCCTGGGACAGGGATACGGCTCGGTAGGTATCGTCGCCGCTGAAGTCCGCCAGGAGACCGGCGCCGAGAAAGCCGCTGCCTTGGGCGAAGCTCTCCGTGGCGCTGTATTCGTCGTCGCCGTCCAAGTCCAGGATGACCGCGATGCCCTGCTGTTCGGAAACCCTTCCCGCGTTGCCGCGATAGACATCATCGCCTCCGGCATCCAATATCAGTGCGAATGTTCCCCAGTAGCGGTTGGTGCCAGCTCCGCCCACCACGATTCGTCCGGCGGTAGTCTGTGCTGCGTACAGCACTTGTCCGGACATCCCCACCGGCGGGGATGCCGGGGGTTCCTGCCCCCGCAGCTCCCGCACCGCATCCTGCAGCAGGGCCTGCTCGCTCAGCGCTGCCAAGTGCAGCAGTGCCTCGGTCATGGCATCCAAGTCCACCTTTGCAGCCAGGGCGAGGAGCTCATGGTTTTCCTCTGCCAAGCCTGCACCCTCCCCGTTGTCTAAGTAGCGGGAGTGCACGAAGCGTGCCAGCAGAGGGGGGATTTCCCGGCGCAGCCGCTCCTGCTCTTCGGCATTCAGTGCTCTTAGGGCCCGCTCACGGGCCCGGGAAGCCTCCTCAAGGCTTGCGGCTATCCGCGCCATGGCCGTTGCGGCGGTGGCTGGGGCGGGCGCATCCGGGGTGCCGCCCCTGAGCTTTGCCATGCCGAGAAGCAGGGGCATGGCAGAGTTCTCTCCTCCCGCCCGCTGCAGTTCGTCGCTCAGGGTGTGGAGCACTGGGCTCATCTTCAGGGGGTCCCTGCGCAGATAGCGCACCAGGGGCAGGCGGCGACCGTCATCCCATTTTTCATCCTCCGCCTGCCGTTCGCGCCACTGCCGATAACGCTCTCCCAAGCCGGGCTCCATGAGCAGTTGGCCGAGCAGGCGCGCTGTGTCGTCCTCCAGTGCCTCGTAGGCAGGGAAGATATCGGCGTTGTCGGGGATATCATCGTAGCCGGCCCGGCGTCCGAGCACCGCCTGAGCATGCAGTATGCGCTGGCGGCGCTGTGCCCAGAAACGCATGGTTTCATCCACTTCCTGCTCGCGCAGCAGGCTCTCCACCGAGGCCGGCGAGCTCACCTCCAGCGAGCGCCGATTGCTGCGTCCCCGGTAGCGGGTTTCAATGCGCCGCCATTTTAGCTGCAGGAGATCGCCGACACGTTTCTCATTGAGAAGGTACTGTCGCAGGTCTTCGCTGACCCGGGGGCGGCGGCCATCGTAGCTGAGCAGGAGGTCCCCAGGACGGAGACCCGCCCGGGCGGCGGCGCTCTCTGGGACCACCTGCAGCACTTGGTAGGCCCGCTCTTTGGGCTTCCCCCCCGGCAGGGGAATCAGACGGTGCGCCACGCCGAGAAAAGGCTCTTCGCCCTGACGTTTCTCCTCTAGGGCAGGGGAGGGGGAAGAAGCACCCTGTTCCGGCAGCTCTGCGCAGCTGCCCAGTATTGCCATGAGGACGAGCAGTCCAGGCAGTCCCAGAGGGCCAGCACTCTGAGGAGGGTTTTGCCTATTCGGCTGTCGCAGCGGGGGGTGCTGGGGCTTACTCCTGCCAGCCGCAGTCCTTTCTTCTGCGCCCTCTCTGCCGGTGCTATTGGCAGGAATCATGGCTTTTCTGCTGCCGCATTATTCTCTCGTCTTTGCCCGGAGCGCATGCCCGCCGCTGGCATCGGGTGCCGGTGCGGGTATCGGGCTCCCATTATCGCCGACACAGATGCCTGCCTTCGGCGGAACTCTCTGTTATTATTTCCTACCCGTATCCTTTTGGCAGACATTATGGGCAGGCTTCAAAATAAAGTTGCTTTGATCACCGGCGGTGCCCGCGGGCAGGGAGAGGCCGAGAGCCGCCTGTTTGCCGCTGAGGGGGCGCAGGTGGTGGTGGCGGATGTGCTGGAGGAAGAGGGGCAGAAGCTGGCCCAGGACATCGGCAAAAATGCTTTCTTCATGCCCCTTGATGTCTCTGACGAGGCGGCCTGGACCAAGGTGGTGGCCGAGATTGAAAAACGCTGCGGTCGACTTGACATCCTGGTGAACAACGCTGGCGTTCTGCTCATCAGCCCTCTTTTGGAGACCGACTTAAGCCTCTACCGGCGGGTGGTGGATATCAATCAGGTGGGCTGCTTTCTCGGTATGAAAATCGGCGGTGCCGCCATCGTTCGCGCGGGCGGCGGGGCCATTGTCAATATTTCCTCTATTGCCGGTATGTGGGGCGTTCCCCATGGGGTGGCCTATACCGCCAGCAAGTTTGCTATTCGCGGCATGACAAAGGTGGCGGCGATGGAGCTGGGGCCGAAGGGGGTGCGGGTCAATTCCATCCATCCGGGGGCCATTGATACCGCCATGACCCGGGGCGGACCCTTTGAGGGGGATGTGGACCCGGACGATGCGTGCAAGAAGCAGCCGCTTCCCCGCATCGGGCAGCCCGAAGAAGTGGCGCGCCTCGCCCTGTTTCTGGCATCAGAGGAATGCAGCTACAGCACCGGCAGCGAGTTCGTTATAGACGGCGGCGTCACGGCCGGCGACATGTTCAACTGAGCCGGCTTCCTGTCAGGCTGTTATGCGTATTGTTCTGCTAGGTGCGCCCGGGGCGGGCAAGGGCACCCAGGCGGGCCTCTTAGCGGAGCGCTTCGCAATCCCCCAGATCTCCACCGGCGACATGCTGCGCACCGCGCGCCGAGCGGGCACGCCCCTAGGTCAGCAGGTCCGGGAGGTAATGGATGCGGGGCAGCTGGTTTCCAACGACATCATTATCGCCCTGGTGAAAGAGCGCCTGCAGAGTTCCGATTGCCAGCGAGGCTTTATTCTGGACGGTTTTCCCCGCACCATTCCCCAGGGGGAGGCCCTGCGCGATGCGGACATCGTCCTTTCCTGGGCGGTGCAGGTTCATGTGGAGGAGGAGGAGCTGGTGCGCCGCCTCTCCGGGCGGCGGGTGCATCCCCCCTCCGGTCGCACCTACCATGTCCTCTTCAACCCGCCCCAGCGGGAGGGGTTGGATGATGTCAGCGGCGAACCTCTGGTGCAGCGGGACGATGATCGGGAGGACACAGTGCGCGAACGCATGGGGGTATATCATCGGCAAACAGAGCCTTTGCTCAGCTTTTACCGGGAGGAGGAGCGGGCCGGGCGTATCCGGCTGGCTATTGTGGACGGCCAGGGTCCGGTGGAGGAGGTGCACAATGCCATCCTGCATCTCTTGGGAGAGCAGTCCGCCGCCTGAAGACACCGGGGGCGCGCAAGCTGCCGGGGCTTTTTTCTAACAAGACAGCATGACAGACGGTGACAGCAGGGTCGTCCTGGTTAATCTGGGCTCTCCGGCGGCGCCCACGGCGCAGGGCATTCGCAGTTTTCTTCGGGAGTTTCTGTCCGACCGCCGCGTGGTGAGTCTGCCGCGCTGGCTGTGGCTGCCTATTCTTTATCTGCTGGTACTGCCTTTTCGCCCCCGTCGCCTGGTTGCTGACTACGCCTGCATCTGGACCGAATCCGGCTCGCCCCTCATCGCTATCGGTCACCGCCAGGCGGCAGCTCTGCAGGCGCATTTAGCAGAAGAGAATAGGGATGTGCAGGTGCGCTGGGCGAGCACGTACGGCAGTCCCTCCTTGGCAGAGGCGGCGACGGGTGCCGGCAGGCTCCTGATCCTGCCCCTGTACCCCCAGTACTCGGGCTCTGTCACCGGTCCGGTGGAAGATCGGATGGCGGCCTTGGAGCGGGGTGTCGATACCCCGGTTCTGGTGCCCCACTATTTTGACCATCCCCTCTATATCCAGGCCTTGGCTGGGCAGCTGCGCCGGCATTGGCAGCAGCATGGGCGGGCGGCGCGCCTTCTGCTGTCCTTTCACGGGTTGCCGAGGAAGATGGTAGAGCAGGGAGACCCCTACCGGGAGCAGTGCCAGCGCACCGGCATGCTTCTCGCCGAGGCGCTGGGACTGCAGGAGAGGGAATGGGCTCTTTGCTACCAGTCCCGCTTCGGGCCCGGGGCCTGGCTCAGCCCCTATACGGACAAGACCTTGGAAAAATGGGGGCGGGAGGGGCTTGTCTCCGTGGATGTGTTCTGCCCCGGCTTCGCCGCCGACTGCCTTGAGACCATTATGGAGATCGGAGAGGAGAACCGGGATATCTTTCAGCAGAGCGGCGGCGGCGAGTACCGCCGTGTGCCCTGTCTCAACGACGAGCCGGCCCATATTCAACTGCTGGCCGCCCTGGTGCGGGAGCATCTGGCGGCGGACTGAATACGGGGGCAGGGCGGTTTCGGCGCCCCGCCGGCTCAGGAAGAGCAGCTGATCTCCAAATGCTTGCCGGATTCCGGCGGCGGAGCGGCGTATTCCTCCATGCCGGCCCGTTCTCTGAAGGGCTCCTGCACCAGGGCCAGCAGTCTGTTCAGCTCCGAGAAGTCCGCTTGCTCTGTCGCTTTTTGAATCGCGTTCTGGGCATAGCAGTTGCGCAGCACATACAAGGGATTTGTGTTCTGTATCGCGCGCCGCCGCTCGGCGGCATCTCGCCCCTCTTCCTGCAGGCGCTTGGCGTAGCGAGCAGCCCACTCGCAAAATGCCTGCCCCTCGCTGAAATTGTCTGCCAGCGGACCGTAGGGGGGTGCCAGATCAAAGTCTGCCAGTCCCCTCAGGGTGATGTGGTAGTCCGCCCGCTGGCGATGCATGATCTTCAGCAGCTCGCCGATGAGCTGCAGGTCATCCTCTTTTTCCCCGAGGAGGCCGAGACTGGCACGCATCTGCTTTAGGTAGCTTGCCTGCAGAATCCCCTCGTAGCGGGACAGGCACTCTCTCAGCGCTTCTTCTGGCACCAGGCTGACTAGGGATTGGGCCAGGGCGGCGCAGTTCCACAGCCCGATGGAGGGCTGCCGGTTAAATGCGTAGCGTCCTTGGTGGTCCGAATGGTTGCAGATAAAGCCCGGCTCGTAATCATCCAGGAAGCTGAAGGGGCCGTAGTCCAGGGTCTCCCCGATGATGGACATGTTGTCGGTGTTCATCACGCCGTGGGCGAAGCCCCGGGCCTGCCACAGCCCGATGGTCTCGGCGGTCAGTTGCACCGTCCGCTCAAACAGGAGCCGATAGCGCTCCGCCTCGCCGGCAATTTCTGGCATGTGCCGCTCCAGCACATAGTCCGCCAGCTGTCGCAGCGCCTCCTCCTGCTCCCGGTAGTGAAAATACTCAAAATGCCCGAAACGCACATGACTTTTCGCCAGCCGCAGCAGGGTGGCGCCACTTTCAACGGTTTCCCGGCTTACCGGCTCGGCACTGCCGATTACGCACAGGGCCCGGGTGGTGGGAATGCCGAGGGCGTGCATCGCCTCGCTGCACAGGTATTCCCGAATGCAGGAGCGCAGCACCGCGCGTCCGTCGCCGAAGCGGGAATAGGGTGTCTGCCCAGCCCCTTTCAGGTGCAGGTCGGTGCGCCCGTGGGCGCTGTCTAGAACTTCTCCCAGCAAGAGGCCGCGTCCGTCCCCCAGCCTCGGGACATACACGCCGAATTGGTGCCCCGCGTAGACCATCGCCAGGGGCTCTGCCCCGGGCAGGGACGCGTGACCGCCGAAGTAGCGCGCCAGCTCCTGCTCTCCTAAGCCGGCGGCGGACAGACCCAGCAGTTCCGCCGCCTTGGGGTTGACGCTCACCAGATGCGCATCGGCCAAGCCCTTCGGCTCCACCGCCGAGTAAAAACTCGGCGGCAGCCGACGAAAGCTGTTGTCAAAAGAAAGTGTATTGAGGGATGCCATGGGAGAGGCCGGGCGGCTGTCTCTATGGTACGCGATTGCCGACAGCCCGGCGGCGCGGCTATCCGCGGAAGCCTGTAGGGATACTCTAGCCAGGGCAACTCTAATTAATTTGTCGGCACAGGCCGAGTCTTCATGCAGCCGAGCGGAATGCCGCTGCGGGTCAGCACATAATCGGGCGCACCACAGGCGATGCGCCGGGGCTCATCGATAACCTTTAGGTCTTGCAGGATTTGTTCCAACAAGGTGTGCAAGGCAGGGCGGCAGGTTTGCTCGGTGGCATTGCCACCGCTCAGCGTCTGGCCCAGCCCTTTTAGGCAGGTTGTGATGTGCTCCTTTCCCTGCAACGCTCGTATTTCCCCATCAGCATTCTGCGAGATCATCCGCACGGCGGGGGCAATCCTTATTCACCGGCTAAGAAGGCTGCCGCCTCTGCCTCAGGCAGTTCCAAGGTGTCACCTCCTCGCCGCCGGCACTCTATTACACCCTTGCCGAGACCCCGCTCCCCCACTATCGCCAGGCGGGGAATGCCGACCAGCTCCATATCGGCGAACTTGATCCCCGGCCGCTCTTCTCGGTCGTCTAGCAGCACATCCACCCCCTGCTCCAGCAGCTGTCGGTAGAGTCTCTCCGCGGTTTCCCGCACCTTTTGCGAGCGGTGCTGGTTCAGGGGTACGAGCGCCGCCCGGAAGGGAGCCAAGGGCTCCGGCCAGCAGATGCCCGCTTCGTCGTGGTTCTGCTCAATGGCGGCGGCCACTGCCCGCCCGATGCCGATGCCGTAGCAGCCCATCCACATGGGCTGCAGCTGGCCATCCTCTCCCTGGACCAGGGCGCCCATCGCTTCGCTGTATTTGCAGCCCAGCTGGAAGATATGACCTACCTCTATGCCCCGCTGTATGTGCAGCGGGCCCTGCCCGCCGGGGGCCGGGTCTCCCTCCTGTGCATTGCGGAGATCCGCCCTTTGGGGCTCTTGGCAGTCCCGCCCCCAATTGACTCCGGTGAGATGTGTGCCGTCCTCGTTGGCACCGCAGATGAAATCTGCCAGCCCGGCGGCGGCATGGTCTGCAATTACAGGTATCTTCAGCCCCACCGGGCCGATTGAGCCCGGGGCGAGTTTAAGCTCTTGGCGGATGCGCTGTTCATCCGCTAGACAGAGAGGAGTTGCCACTTCATCCTGGGCAGCAGCCTTCAGAGGGTTCAACTCGTGGTCCCCCCGCAGCGCCAGGGCGATGAGCGCGCCGTCTCTTCCTTCCACGATTAGCATTTTCACCATGCGTTCCGGTGGCACTTGCAGAAATTCAGAAACTTCCCGGATACTCTGCCTGTCCTCTGTCGCCACCCGCTCCCGTGCCGCCGCTGCCGCCGGCCGCTCGTCGGGGGACGGCTCTATCGCCGCCAGCTCCAGGTTGGCCGCGTAGTCCCCCCCTTCGCTGAAGGCGATGGCATCCTCCCCGGAATCTGCCAGCACGTGAAACTCATGGGAAATGCGGCCGCCGATGCTGCCGCTGTCCGCAGCGACCATGCGGAACTCAAGCCCGAAGCGGCTGAATATGCGCTGGTAGGCATCGCGCATTTTTTCGTAGGTCTCCCCCAGGCAGTCGGCGCTGCGATGGAAGGAATAGGCATCCTTCATCAGGAACTCTCGGGCCCGCATCACGCCGAATCGGGGGCGGATTTCGTCCCGGAACTTGGTCTGCACCTGGTACAGGTTGATCGGCAGCTGGCGGTAGCTGCTCACCTCCCGCTTCACCAAATCAGTGATGACCTCCTCGTGGGTAGGACCGAGGCAGAAATCCCGGCCGTGCCGGTCCTGCAGGCGCAGCAGCTCCGCGCCATACTCCTCCCAGCGCCCGGTTTCCCGCCACAGTTCGGCAGGCTGCACTACGGGCATATGCACCTCCAAGGCCCCGGCCCGTTCCATCTCCTCTCGCACCACATCCTGCGCCTTGCGCAGGACCCGCATGCCGAGAGGCAGCCAAGTGTAGAGGCCTGCCGCGAGGCGGCGTATTAGGCCGCTTCGGAGCATCAGGCGGTGGCTGGCGATCTCTGCATCGGCGGGGACTTCCCGGGTGGTGGCGAGAAGGTACTGGCTGGTGCGCATAGCATGAAGACTAAAGCGGCAAACTGGCTGGGGGAGGTGGATTCGAACCACCATCGGCGGAGTCAGAGTCCGCTGTCCTACCGTTGAACGATCCCCCAGGAAACCGTCATTCCGGCCGGCATCTGCGTCTGTGAGGCGCAAAAGAGCCGGATAAGGCGCATATTGTAAACATCTCCCGAAGCCTGGGGGGCATGGCAGGGGGAGGGATGTTTTCTGACACTGCCCTCCGGTTGACAAGAGAAGGAAAGGTGCCATAATGGGGAGCTAATTTCGCGGAGGGGTTCCCGAGAGGTCAAAGGGATCAGACTGTAAATCTGACGTGAAAGCTTCGGTGGTTCGAATCCACCCCCCTCCACCATCGGGTATCAGGCAGGGGGTGAGAAGAGCCGGAAACAGCCTGCATTGCCTTGTGAACAGGGGCAGGCCGGAGTCAGCCAGTGCGCGGGTATGGTTCAATGGTAGAACTTCAGCCTTCCAAGCTGACGATGCGGGTTCGATCCCCGCTACCCGCTCCAATTTCGGGGCGGGGCCGGGCAGTGTCCCGGTAACAATTTGTCGGATGCTCATATAGCTCAGGCGGTAGAGCACTTCCTTGGTAAGGAAGAGGTCACCGGTTCAAATCCGGTTATGAGCTCCAACTGTGGGTGAGGGATATTTTCCCTGCACTTATTGCGCTTTGAGCGCGGTCAGTAATGACAGCCATCCGTGCTAGACGAGGTAGGAACATGGCTAGAGAGAAGTTTGAACGTACCAAGCCGCATATCAATGTGGGCACCATCGGTCATGTGGACCATGGCAAGACCACCTTGACCGCTGCTCTGACTCATATCTGCTCAAAGGTGTGGGGGGGAGAGACCCGCGAGTTTGATCAGATTGACAATGCGCCAGAGGAGCGGGAGCGTGGCATTACCATCGCCACCGCCCACGTGGAATACCAGTCCGACAAGCGACATTATGCCCATGTGGACTGTCCGGGCCATGCCGATTATGTGAAGAACATGATTACCGGTGCGGCGCAGATGGACGGTGCCATCCTAGTGGTCTCCGCCGCCGACGGCCCGATGCCCCAGACCCGCGAGCACATCCTGCTGGCGCGTCAGGTGGGCGTGCCCCAGGTCGTGGTATTCCTGAACAAGGCCGACCAGGTGGACGATGCGGAGCTCCTGGAGCTGGTGGAGGTGGAAGTCCGCGACCTGCTCAACAAGTACGAATTCCCTGGCGATGACACGCCGATCATCATCGGCAGTGCTCTGAAAGCCCTGGAGGGCGACGAAAGCGATATCGGCCGTGCCTCGGTTCAGAAGCTGGTGGAAACCTTGGATGAATACATCCCCGAGCCGAAGCGCGAAATTGACAAGCCCTTCCTGATGCCGATTGAGGATGTATTCACCATTCAGGGTCGCGGCACCGTGGTGACCGGCCGTATAGAGCGGGGCACAGTCAAGGAAGGAGAGACGATTGAAATTATCGGCATCACCGACACCACGAAAACCGTGTGCACCGGCGTGGAGATGTTTCGCAAGACCTTGGACGAAGGGCGTGCCGGCGAAAATGTCGGAGTCCTGCTGCGCGGCACCAAGCGCGAAGATGTGGAGCGGGGCCAGGTGCTGGCCAAGCCCGGCAGCATCACCCCCCATACCAATTTTGAGGCCGAGGTGTATATCCTGGCCAAAGACGAGGGCGGACGCCATACGCCGTTTTTCAAAGGCTATCGGCCCCAGTTTTATTTCCGCACCACAGATGTGACCGGCAAAGTTGAACTGCCGGCGGATGTAGAGATGGTCATGCCAGGCGACAACACCAGCATGAAAGTGTCCTTGATCGCACCGATCGCCATGGAGGAGGGGCTGCGTTTTGCTATTCGCGAAGGCGGTCGCACAGTTGGCGCCGGGGTGGTCTCCAAGGTCATTGAGTAGCTTTATCCGTCGCCTGAATGAATCAGCCCGCTCTTTGGGGGCGGTGGCTGATGTCTGCCAATGGTGAAGATTGTGTGTGCAATTAGGCCAGTAGCTCAACTGGTAGAGCAGCGGTCTCCAAAACCGCAGGTTGGGGGTTCGAGTCCCTCCTGGCCTGCCATTAACCGCTACGGTTGCCCCGTGTGGCGAGGTATATGGCAGTGAACTCCAAGCGCGAAGATTCTAAGCAGGGTCAGCAGAAAGATCGGGTCCTAGATGGCCTGAGGTGGTCTTTTGTGGCCCTGCTGGGAATTTTCGGCGTAATCGTTAATGTGTACTATGCTGAAGAATCCCTGCTGTATCGCATGCTGGCAGTCCTCGGTCTAGTGCTGACAGCTTGTGTGATCGCCCTGCAGACGGAGCGGGGCGAGGCAGCCTGGGAGCTGATGAAGGGAGCGCGCTTAGAAATTCAGAAGGTCGTCTGGCCTACCCACGGTGAAACGATGCAGACCACCGTAATGGTGGTTATCTTCGTTTTCCTAGTGGCACTTATTCTGTGGGGCTTGGATGCGCTGCTCGGCTGGGCTGCTTCAGGGGTGATCGGCTGATGGACATGGATAAGCGCTGGTATGTGGTGCATGCCCATTCAGGCTTTGAAAAGCAGGTGCAGACGGCGTTGCGCGAGCGTATAGCGTACAGCAAGATGGAAGACTGCTTCGGCGAAGTGCTGGTGCCCACGGAGGAGGTGGTGGAGATGCGCGACGGCAGTCGGCGCAACAGCGAGCGCAAATTTTTCCCCGGCTATGTGCTGGTGGAAATGACCATGAACGACGATACCTGGCACTTGGTTAAGAATACGCCTCGCGTCATGGGCTTTATCGGCGGCAAGCCGGATACGCCGACCCCCCTCAGCGAAAAGGAAACCGATCACATACGCCAGCGCATATCCACGGGCAAAGACAAACCCCGGCCGAAAACCGTGTTTGAGCCCGGGGAGGTGGTGCGTGTGGTGGGCGGGCCTTTTACCGATTTCAATGGCATGGTGGAAGAGGTGGACTACGAGAAAAGCCGTCTTAAGATTTCCATGGTGATCTTGGGGCGCTCCACACCGGTGGACTTGGAATTCGGTCAGGTGGAGAAAGCCTAGTCATGGCCAAGAAAAAAGAAGTAACCACTTATATCCGGCTGCAGGTGCCTGCCGGGCAGGCGAACCCGAGTCCGCCGGTAGGCCCCGCCCTAGGGCAGCACGGTCTGAATATTATGGATTTCTGTAAAGCGTTCAATGACAAAACCCAGAGCATAGAGCAGGGTCTGACGGTGCCGGTGGTGATCAGCGTTTACCAGGACCGCAGCTTTTCCTTTATCGTCAAGCAGCCACCGGCCGCTGTTCTCCTGCGCAAGGCTGCCGGCATTAAAAAGGGCAGCGGTGAGCCGAATCGCGAAAAAGTGGGGACGGTGACCCGTGCGCAGCTGGAGGAAATTGCCAAGACCAAGATGGTGGACATGACAGCGGCCGAGATGGAAGCAGCTGTGCGCACCCTTGCGGGCAGCGCCAGAAGTGCCGGCATTGAGGTGCAGGGCCTGTAGGCCCCTAGGGAAGACCAATGGCAATGTCGTCTAAGCGTATGCGCGAGAATAGCGGGAAAGCCGCCGCTGCGCCCTGCACAGTGCCGGAGGCGGTGGCCTGCTTCGGCAAGATGCAGGGCGTCAAGTTCGGCGAGTCGGTAGACGTGGCGATCAAGCTGGGAGTGGACATGCGCCAGTCGGAACAGCAGGTGCAGGGAGCGGCTGTGCTGCCCCACGGCACTGGTCGCACGGTGCGGATTGCAGTATTTGCGCAGGGGGAAGCGGCCGCCACCGCCCGCGAGGCGGGCGCCGACCTGGTCGGCATGGAGGATTTGGCAGAGCAGGTCAAAGGCGGCATGCTTGATTTTGATATTGCCATTGCCACGCCGGATGCCATGGCGACGGTGGGGCAGCTGGGTCGCGTGCTGGGCCCCCGCGGGCTGATGCCGAACCCGAAAACCGGCACAGTGACGGCGGATGTGGCAGCGGCGATCAGCAATGCCAAGAAGGGCCAAGTGCGTTTTCGCGCCGACAAAGGCGGCATCGTGCACGGCAGTATCGGGCGTGCTGATTTCACGGCGGAAGCGCTTCAGGAAAATCTGGAGGCACTGGTGGGTGCCCTGAAAAAGGCAAAGCCGGCGGTGGCAAAGGGTGTGTACCTGGTGAAAATCACTCTGGCAACCACCATGGGGCCGGGGCTTGCGATCAGCATAGACAGCTTGAATACGTGATGACGACGACAGCACCAGCAGTGCCCGACGCGGCGGGCCACAGCGCACGGCAGACTCTGCCCTGGAAGCGGGAGTCCTGCTGATGGCATTGCGGGCCGAGCAGAAGCGGGCGGTGGTCGCCGAGGTGCAGGCGCTGGCCAGTGCTGCGCATTCTCTTGTCATCGCCGATGCCTGCGGTGTCAAGGTGGCCGAGATGACGGCGCTGCGCAAAGAGGCGCGTGAGCAGAGCGTGGTCCTGCGAATTGCGAAGAATACGCTGGTGCGCCGCGCTTTTGCGGACACGGAATTTGAATGCGTGCAGGAGACTCTGACCGGTCCCAGCCTATTTGCTTTTTCCATGGAAGACCCGGCCGCCGCTGCCCGGCTGATCAAGAAGTTTGTTCAGGAGAACAAAAGTTTTTCTGTGAAGGCCTTGGCCCTTGAGGGCCGCCTTCTGCCAGCTGAACGGCTGGATTTTCTGGCCCTGCTGCCGAGCCGCGAGGAGGCACTAGCCCAGCTGCTCGGTGTGCTGCAAGCGCCTATGGCAAAGCTGGCTGCTGCCCTGCAGGGTATCCCCCGCAAGCTGGCGGGCAGTCTTGCAGTTCTGCGAGAGCAGAAAGACCAGACAGTATAGAGAATGTGCCGTATGGCGAATGAAACAGCAATTGCAAACCCCATGGGAGTAGAGAAATGACTCTGAACAAAGATGACATCCTAAACACGCTTGCCGAAATGAGCGTAATGGACTTGGTTGAACTCGTGCAGGCGATTGAGGAGAAGTTTGGTGTTACGGCAGCTGCTCCGGTGGCCGTGGCGGCAGCGGGTGCGCAGGCACCCGATGCAGCCGGCGAATCGCCCGCCGAGGAACAGACCGAGTTCAGCTTGGAGCTGACCGCTGCCGGCGACAAAAAGGTAAATGCCATCAAGGCAGTGCGGGCGATCACCGGTCTCGGCTTGAAGGAGTCCAAAGAGCTGGTAGACAAAGCGCCGTCCATGATCAAAGAAAACATGCCAAAAAAGGAGGCCGAGGAGGCCCGCAAGCAGCTGGAAGAGGCTGGCGCCTCCGCGACACTGAAGTAAGCGCGGCAGCACAGTTTTTCTCAGCGCTGCTGGCAGACCTCACAACAGATTGGCAAACACGGTATGACGACCAAGCGAACCCAAAGCAAGAAAGGGCGCATGCGCCTTGACTTCGGCAAGCTGCCGAACATCCTGGATCTGCCGTATCTGCTCTCCACGCAGATCGAATCCTACCGGAAATTTGTGCAGCAGGGGACCCCCCCTGAAGGGCGCAAGAAAGAAGGATTGGATGCAGTGTTGCGCTCGGTTTTTCCGATTAAAAGCGTCACCGGGCGGGTATCCCTTGACTATATCCGCCACGAGATCGGAACCCCTCCTTTTGACGTGGATGAATGCCGGCTCCGTGACCGCACTTACGTGGCGCCGCTGCATGTGACTCTGCGTCTCATCGTCCGCGACCGGGAGGACACCTCCATCCTCAAGAAGCCGCCGATTGAGCAGAAGGTATTTCTCGGCGAATTGCCGATGATGACGGAGCGCGGCACTTTTATCATCAACGGCACGGAGCGCGTTGTGGTGTCCCAGCTGCATCGCTCTCCCGGTGTCACCTTTGACCATGATCGCGGCAAGAATCATTCTTCCGGCAAGCTCCTCTATTCCGCCCGCATCATCCCGTACCGAGGCTCATGGCTGGACTTTGAGTTTGATGTGAAGGATCGCGTGTATGTGCGCATTGATCGGCGCCGCAAGCTGCCGGTGAGCACCCTGTTGCGTGCCCTCAGCTATACCACGGAGGAAATTCTCGGTCTGTTTTACCAAAACGATCATTTTGCGGCGGGCAAGACTCCCGGCACCTGGATTATGCAAATCGTGCCTGAGCGACTGCGCGGGCAGGCACTCTCCTTTGATATCTTGGGCAATAAGGGCACGGTGCTAGTGGAAAAGGGGCAGCGTATCACCCCGGCGCATATTCAGAAGATGCAAAAGGACGGCATGGATAGCCAGCAGGTGCCGACAGCATTTCTCACCGGTCAGGACAAGCTGAATGGCCGCCCGAAGATGATGGCGCGGGATATTGTGGATCAGGAGACCGGCGAGGTTCTGATTCCTGCGAACAGCTCTATTGACGAAGAGATGCTGATCAAGCTGGGTGTACTCGGCATTACGCAGATTGAAACCATCTATACGAGTGAATTGGATTGGGGGAGCTTTATATCGGACACCATGGCAGCAGACCCGATTCAGAATACCGAGGGTGCACTGAGGGAAATTTACCAGGTCATGCGCCCGGGTGAGCCATCTACCCACGAGACTGCCAGCCGACTGTTCCAAGAGCTGCTGTTTTCTCAAGAGCGCTACGACCTGTCCCTGGTCGGCCGCATGAAGCTCAACCAGCGGCTCGGGCGCGAAGAGATAGGCGGCGAGACCATCCTTGCCAAAGAAGACATCATAGATGTGATCCAGATGCTGGTGGCAATCCGCAATGGCAGAGGCAATGTGGACGACATTGACCACTTGGGCAATCGCCGTGTGCGCTCGGTGGGCGAGTGCGTAGAAAATCAGTTTCGCATCGGCTTGGTGCGCATTGAAAGAGCTGTGCGAGAGCGTTTGGTCCAGGCAGAGCAGGAAGATATTAGTCCGCGCGACCTGATTAATGCCAAGCCGGTAACCGGGGCACTGAATGAATTCTTCGGTTCCAGCCAGCTGTCGCAGTTCATGGACCAGAATAATCCGCTGTCAGAGGTAACCCACAAGCGCCGTGTTTCGGCCTTGGGCCCCGGCGGGCTCACTCGCGAGCGGGCCGGCTTTGAGGTCCGGGATGTTCATCCCACCCATTACGGTCGCCTGTGTCCGATTGAAACACCGGAAGGCCCCAACATCGGCCTGATCAGTTCGCTGGCACTGTATGCCAAGACCAATCAGTACGGTTTTATTGAAACCCCCTATCGCAAGGTTGAAGGAGGGCGGGTAACGGGCAAGATTGAGTACATCTCCGCGATTAAAGAAAGTGAATACGTAATTGCACAAGCCTCTGCCGCTTTGGACAAAAAAGGTTTCTTCAATGAAGAGATGGTAGCCGTCCGGCACCTGAACGAGTTTACCGTCATGCCGCCGCAGCGCATCCAGTACATGGATGTCTCGCCGCAGCAGGTGGTGTCGGTGGCGGCTGCGCTGGTGCCCTTCCTTGAGCATGACGATGCCAACCGGGCGCTGATGGGTGCCAACATGCAGCGTCAGGCAGTGCCGCTGCTCATCGCCGAAGCTCCCTTGGTCGGCACCGGCATTGAGCGCCATGTGGCCAATGATGCCGGCGTGAGCGCGGTGGCTCGGCGCAACGGTGTGGTGGAGAGTGTGGATGCCAGCCGCATAGTGGTGCGGTCCAGTGAAAGCGATATTAAAGCGGGCGAGCCGGTTGTAGATATCTACAAACTCGTCAAGTACACCCGCTCCAACCAGAACACCTGTATCAGCCAGAAGCCCATCGTGCAGCCGCGTGACCGTGTCAAGGCCGGCGATGTCTTGGCGGATGGGCCGGCGGTGGAGCTGGGCGAGCTGGCCCTGGGGCAAAACATGCGCATCGCGTTTATGCCATGGAATGGATATAACTTTGAAGATTCAATTCTTGTCTCCGAGCGCGTGACGCGTGATGATCGTTTCACTTCTATTCATATTCGCGAGTTCACCTGCATTGCGCGCGAGGCAAAAATAGGTGCTGAAGAGATCACCGCAGACATTCCCAATATCAGCGAGCAGGCGCGCACGCACTTGGATGAGTCGGGGATTATTTATATCGGCTCTGAGGTGAAACCCGGCGATATCTTGGTCGGCAAGGTGAGCCCCAAGGGGGAAACCCAGCTGACGCCGGAGGAGAAGCTCCTGCATGCCATCTTTGGCGAAAAGGCGGCTGATGTGCGGGACAGCTCCGAGCGGGTGCCCGCCGGGGTAACCGGCACGGTAATTGATGTGCAAGTATTTGTACGGGACCGCGAGGATAAGGAGCAGGGTCTGCGCGCGCGCGAGATACAAGAGCGCCAGCTGGAGCAGATAAACAAGGACATAGAGGAAGAATGGCGCATTGTGGAGAGCGCAACCCATGAGCATCTGCGCAATCTGCTCCTGAACCGCACCGCCAGTGCCGGCGGCGTACGGCGCGGCACCAAGCTGGCAGCCCGGGTGCTGGACAAGCTGGAGCCGGCGGGTTGGCTGAAACTCCGCGTGCGAGAGGAAGAGATCAATCGGCAGATAGAAGCGCACGCCGTTCAGTTGAAGGGCTACCGCAAGATGCTTGATGCGCGTCGCAAGGACAAAAGGAACAAGATCACCAGCGAAGATGAGCTGCCGCCGAGTGTGCTGAAAGTGGTAAAGGTATATGTTGCAGTCAAGCGGCGTGTCCAGCCGGGCGACAAGGTCGCAGGACGCCATGGCAACAAGGGCGTCGTATCGGCAGTGATGCCGATGGAGGACATGCCCTATGACGAGAATGGCGAACCGATTGATATCGTGCTCAATCCCCTCGGCGTCCCTTCCCGGATGAATGTCGGGCAAATCTTGGAATGCCATCTCGGCCTGGCGGCCCATGGCTTAGGCGAGCGTATTAATCAGATGCTGCAAGAACAGCGCAAGACCAGCGAAGTGCGCAAATTTCTCAAGCAGATATATCAGACCACAGCGGGAGAGCCGGAGGATATCGCTGGCCTCAAGGATGGTGAATTAATGCAGATCGCCGAGCAGCTGCGCAGCGGCGTGCCGATGGCCACCCCGGTCTTTGACGGCTGCAGTGAAGAGCAGATACGCCACCTGCTGCGCCTTGCGGGGCAGCCGGAGAACGGACAGATGACCTTGTACGACGGTCGCACGGGAGATGCCTATGATCGTCTGATCACGGTTGGCTACATGTATATGATGAAGCTGAACCATCTGGTTGACGACAAGATGCACGCGCGCTCAACTGGCTCCTACAGCTTGGTGACGCAGCAGCCTTTAGGCGGCAAGGCGCATTCCGGCGGTCAGCGCTTCGGCGAGATGGAAGTATGGGCGCTGGAGGCCTACGGCGCTGCCTATACCCTGCAGGAAATCCTTACCGCCAAGTCCGATGACATGAGCGGGCGCAACGACATTTACAAGAGCATTGTGAGCGGGGATTACAGGATGGATGCAAAACTGCCCGAGTCATTCAACGTGCTGATGCGAGAGATTCGCGCACTCGGCATAGACATTGATTTAGAGCAGGGCCTCTGAGCCTCGGGCGCCCCTTTGCCGTATTGAGTGGAGAAAAAAGCTTGAAAGATATAGTTCAGCAGATGTACCGGGAAGAACCCGGCATGAGCTTTGACTCACTGCGCATTGGCCTGGCATCGCCATCGGTTATTCGCCAATGGTCTTTTGGTGAAGTGAAAAAGCCGGAGACCATTAACTACCGCACCATGAAGCCGGAGCGGGACGGGCTGTTCTGCGCCCGTATCTTCGGTCCCGTGAAAGACTACGAATGCCTGTGCGGACGTTTTCGGCGCGCCAAGCAGCGCGGCATCACCTGCGACAAATGCGGGGTGGATGTGACCCGCTCCGAAGTCCGTCGCGTGCGCATGGCGCACATTGAGCTGTCTTCTCCGGTGGCGCATATTTGGTTTCTGAAATCTCTGCCCAGTCGCATCAGCCTGCTGCTGGATATGCCGCTGAAGGACTTGGATCGCGTCCTCTACTTCGAATCTCATGTCGTCATCAATCCGGGCATGACGCCCTTGGAAAAAGGCCAGCTCCTGCGCGATGACGAATACATGGAGATGCTAGAAAAATACGGTGACGAATTTACCGCCCGGATGGGTGCCGAGGCGGTGCAGACCCTGCTGCGCGAGATTGAATTGCCAACGGAAGCACAGGTCCTGCGCGAAGAAATGATGGAGACCTCCTCCGAGGCCAAGCTCAAGAAGCAGTCAAAGCGTCTGAAACTGATTGAAGCATTCATCGCCTCGGGCAATAAGCCGGAATGGATGATCCTCACCGTCCTGCCGGTCCTGCCCCCTGATCTGCGGCCGCTGGTATCCCTGGACAACGGCCGTTTCGCCTCTTCCGATCTGAACGATCTGTACCGGCGTGTGATCAATCGCAATAACCGCCTGCGCCGGCTGCTGGAATTGGATGCGCCGGAGATCATCGTGCGCAACGAGAAGCGCATGCTGCAGGAGTCGGTGGATGCGCTGTTAGACAACGGTCGGCGCGGTCGCGCCATCACCGGCTCCAATCGTCGTCCACTGAAATCTTTGGCGGACATGATCAAGGGTAAGCAGGGGCGTTTCCGCCAGAACCTGCTCGGCAAGCGTGTTGATTACTCGGGGCGCTCTGTAATCGTGGTCGGGCCGACCCTTAAGCTGCACCAGTGCGGCCTGCCCAAGCGCATGGCCCTGGAACTCTTTAAGCCCTTTGTGTACGGCAAGCTGATGCGCCAGTACGAGGAAGACATATCGACGACAAAGTCAGCCCGGCGGGTTGTAGACCGGGAAGAATCGATTGTCTGGGATACCTTGGCTGAGGTGATCCACCAGCATCCGGTTCTCCTGAACCGCGCCCCCACGCTGCATCGTCTCGGCATTCAGTCCTTTGAGCCGATTCTGATTGAAGGCAAGGCGATTCAGCTGCACCCTCTTGTCTGTGCGGCCTTTAATGCGGATTTTGATGGTGACCAGATGGCAGTGCATGTGCCGCTGTCGGTGGAGGCGCAGATAGAGGCGCGCGCACTGATCATGTCCAGCAACAACATACTGTCTCCCGCCAACGGGCAGCCCATCATTGTGCCTTCGCAGGATATAGTGCTGGGACTGTATTACATGACGCGTGAGCGTGTTAATGCCAAAGGGGAGGCTGCGGCATATGCTGATCTCACCGAGGTCAGCCGCGCCTACTACGGCGGGCATACCGACCTGCATGCCCGCATCAAGGTGCGTATCTCTGAGCTGGATGAGAAAGGCAAGGAGGCTGTGCGAGTGGTTGACACCACGGTGGGTCGCGCCCTGCTTTGGGAAATTACACCGCGTGCGCTCGGCTTTGACATTGTCAACCAGACCATGGATAAAAAGGCGATTTCCAACTTGGTGAACCAGAGCTATCGGCGTGTTGGCACCAAGGAGACGGTGGTGTTTTGCGACCGCCTGATGTACACGGGGTTTGAATTTTCCACCCGCTCCGGCGCTTCCATCGGCGTGGAAGATTTCGTTATCCCGTTTGACAAGGGAGATATTCTCAAAGACGCTGATCTTCAGGTGCAGGAGATTGAGGGGCAATACGCCTCGGGCCTGGTTACCCAGGGCGAGAAGTACAACAAGGTAGTGGACATATGGTCCCGGGCTAATGATCGGCTCGCGCGCTCTATGATGGAGGCGCTGAGCACAGAGAAAGTGATCAATCGCCAAGGCAAGGAGGAGATTCAGGACTCCTTCAACTCGGTATTTATGTATTCGGATTCCGGGGCGCGCGGCAGCCCGGCCCAGATTCGCCAGCTGGCGGGTATGCGTGGCCTGATGGCAAAGCCGGACGGCTCTATTATTGAAACACCTATTACGGCCAACTTCCGCGAAGGGCTGTCTGTGCTGCAGTACTTTATTTCCACCCACGGTGCCCGCAAAGGGCTGGCTGATACTGCACTTAAGACCGCCAACGCGGGCTATCTGACACGCCGTCTGGTGGATGTGTCCCAGGATGTGGTGATCCGGGAAACAGACTGCGGTACGAAGGAAGGCATACAGATGAGCGCTGTCATAGAGGGCGGCGATGTGATTGAAACACTCGGTGAGCGAGTGCTCGGCCGCGTGACGGCGACCCATATCAAGGAGCCGGGGCAGAAAAAATCAGTGGTGAAAGCGGGCGTGTTTCTGGACGAGAAGGAGGTCGCCAAGATTGAAAACATCGGCATTGAAGAGGTCATGGTGCGCTCGCCCATCACTTGTAAGTCGCGTAACGGCATTTGCGCCATGTGCTATGGACGTGACTTGGGCAGCGGCGAACTGGTGCATTTGGGCGAGGCGGTCGGCATTATCGCCGCGCAGTCTATTGGCGAGCCGGGCACACAGCTGACCATGCGCACCTTTCATATCGGCGGCGCCGCTTCCCGCTCTACCGTCATAGACCGTATCCAAGTCAAACACGATGGCCGTATCACCCTGCACAACGTGCGTCATATCCGCCAGGCAAAGGACCGCATGGTCGTGGTGTCGCGCTCCGGCGAGTTGTCGGTGATTGATGAGAGCAGTGGTCGTGAGCGAGAGCGTTACCGTCTGCCGTACGGTGCTGTGCTGCATGTGGAGGGCGGCACGAATGTTGCGGTAAATGCCACGGTGGCCACCTGGGATCCTCATACCCATCCGGTAATCACCGATGTGGCGGGGCAAGTGCAGTTTATCGCTATGGATGAAGATATCACGATCCGGCGCCAGACAGACGAACTGACCGGCCTGTCCAATATCGTCGTGCTGGACCCGGAAGTACGACCGGATGCCGGTCGCGATCTTCGCCCGGAGGTGCGGCTGGTGGATGAGCAGGGCCGGGTATGCTCCCAGCACATCATGCCTCCCAATGCCCTGCTGTCCCTGGAGGACGGAGCTCAGGTGGAGCCGGGGGAAGTGATTGCCCGTATGCCGCAGGAGGTGTCTAAAACCCGCGATATCACCGGCGGCCTGCCCCGGGTGGCGGAGCTGTTTGAAGCGCGCCGCCCGAAGGCTTCCGCGATTCTGGCGCCTGCCACGGGTATTATCTCTGCCGGGACGGACACGCAGACGCGCCATCGTCTGATTATCAAGCCCGATGACGGCGGCGAACAGGTAGATGTCCTGGTGCCCAAGGGACGTCCCCTCACCATCTTTGAAGGAGAGCGAGTGGAGCGGGGTGATGTGCTTTCCGACGGCCCCTTCAGCCCCCACGATATCCTGCGGGTCAAGGGCGTGGATGAGCTGGCGCACTATCTCGTCGGCGAGGTGCAGGAAGTCTACCGGCTGCAGGGGGTGAAACTAAATGACAAGCATATTGAAATCATCATTCGGCAGATGCTGCGCAAGGCGACGATTTTGGCCTCGGGTGATTCCGATTTCATCAAGGGCGAACAGGTGGAATACAGCCTGCTCACGGATGTAAACGACACACTGCAGGCGGCTGGGAAAGCACCTGCGGAATACGAGCGTGAACTGCTGAGTATCACCCGTGCCGCCCTGTCTACGGATAGTTTTATCTCCGGCGCTTCCTTCCAGGAAACGACACGAGTGCTGACCGAGGCGGCGGTGACGGGCCAGCACGACAAGATGCGCGGCCTGAAAGAGAATGTAGTGGTTGGCCGTCTTATTCCCGCGGGCACCGGTATGCGTTTTCACGCCGAGAACCGGAAGAAGAAGAGGCTGCTGTCCCCAGATGTGGATGCCAGTGCCAGCAGCGCCAGCGAAATGGATGCTAGGCTGAGGGAGGAATTAAGCGAATAAAGCGCTGGTTTCATGTTATGATAATCCCCCTTGTTTTTCCGCGATAAAGCAGAGCATTTCAGCAGCACTATGGCCAGGGTTAGCCAACTAGTACGCAAGCCGCGCAAGAGCAAGCGGGCCAAGAGCACTGTGCCTGCCCTGCAGGGTTGTCCGCAAAAGCGAGGTGTCTGTATTCGCGTCTACACCACGACTCCGAAGAAACCCAACTCAGCTCTGCGCAAGGTATGCCGTGTGCGCTTGACCAATGGCTACGAGGTCACTTCCTATATCGGCGGAGAAGGACACAACATGCAGGAGCACAGTGTGATCTTGATCCGCGGGGGCCGGGTTAAGGATTTGCCCGGGGTGCGCTACCACACTGTGCGTGGCACTTTAGATACCATGGGTGTGGAAAATCGCCGACAGCGCCGCTCCAAGTACGGGGCGAAGATGCCGAAGAACTAGGGATATCATGCCAAGGCGCCGCGAAGTTCCCAAGAGAGAGATCCTGTCAGATGCGAAGTATGGCAGCCAGGAGATCGCCAAGTTTACCAACCACGTGATGCAGCGCGGCAAAAAATCTCTTGCCGAGCGTATCGTGTACGGAGCTCTCGGCATCGTCCATGAAAGGACCAAGCGCGATCCGGTAGAAGTATTCGGACAGGCATTGGAGAACGTGGAGCCGGCGGTGGAGGTCAAATCTCGTCGTGTTGGAGGTTCTACCTACCAGGTGCCGGTAGAGGTGCGGGTGGGGCGCCGCAGTGCTTTGGCGATGCGCTGGCTGGTAGATTTTGCCCGTCGCAGAAATGAAAAATCCATGCCGGAGCGTCTGGCTGGCGAGATCATGGATGCAGCGGATGGGCGCGGCAATGCGGTGAAAAGACGTGAGGATACGCACCGTATGGCAGAGGCGAACAAGGCCTTTTCCCACTATCGCTTTTAAATCTTGCACCGTACAGTGATGTCGGTGTTTGCTAGTTCTCCCGGAGTGCAATGCAGTGGCACGAGAAATTCCTATTGAGCGGTATCGCAATATCGGTATTTGCGCACACGTGGATGCGGGTAAGACCACCACCACGGAGCGCGTGCTCTTTTATACCGGCCTGTCCCACAAGATGGGCGAGGTCCATGACGGCAATGCGGTCATGGATTGGATGGAGCAGGAGCAGGAGCGCGGCATCACAATCACCTCTGCGGCAACCACCTGCTACTGGCAGGGCATGGGGGGGCAGTACGACGAGCACCGCATCAACATTATTGACACCCCCGGCCATGTGGATTTCACGATTGAGGTAGAGCGCTCTCTCAGGGTCTTGGACGGTGCGGTGGTGGTGCTGTGCGGCAGCTCGGGTGTGCAGCCGCAGACTGAAACGGTATGGCGGCAGGCGAACCGCTACGAGGTGCCCCGCATTGTCTTTGTCAACAAGATGGATCGCGCCGGCGCGAATTTTCAGATGGTGCTGCAGCAGATGAAGGAGCGTCTCGGAGCTGCCGCGGTACCGGTGCAGCTGCCGATTGGAGCGGAAGACAATTTTAAAGGGGTGGTGGACTTGCTGCACATGCGCTCCATCCTCTGGAACGGGCAGGATCAGGGCACCACCTTTGAATTCGGAGAGATTCCCGAGGATATGCAGGTCGAGTGCCAGAAGTACCGGGAGCAGATGATGGAGGCCGCCGCCGAAGCCAGCGAGGAGCTCATGAACAGCTACTTAGACGACGAGGAGTTGTCTGTGGAGGAAATCCGAGCTGGCCTGCGCCGCCGTACGCTAGACAACGAAATCATCGTGACCCTGTGCGGGAGTGCTTTTAAAAATAAGGGGGTGCAGGCGGTCTTGGATGCCGTGCTGGAATACCTGCCTGCTCCCACCGAAGTGAAGGCTATCAGCGGAGTGAGCCCCAACAGCAAAGAGCAGGATGAGCGCATCGCCTCGGACCAAGCCCCCTTCTCTGCCCTTGCCTTCAAGATTGCTACCGATCCCTTTGTCGGCACTCTGACCTACCTGCGCGTGTATTCCGGTGTGTTGAAGTCCAGCGATTCGGTGTATAACCCGATCAAGTCCCAGAAGGAGCGCATCGGCCGCATGGTGCAGATGCACTCTAAGGAGCGTAAGGAGGTCAAGGAGGCATATGCCGGAGACATCGTCGCTGCGGTGGGCCTGAAAGATACTGCCACCGGCGATACTCTCTGCAATCGGGACCAGCCCATTATCCTGGAGAAGATGGATTTTCCGGAGCCAGTCATCTCGCTGGCGGTGGAGCCAAAGACAAAATCAGACCAGGAAAAGATGAGCATTGCGCTCGGCAAGCTGGCCCAGGAGGATCCCTCTTTTCGCGTGGAGACCGACGAGGAATCCGGGCAGACCATTATCTCGGGCATGGGGGAGCTTCACCTTGATGTGCTCGTAGACCGCATGCGGCGCGAGTTCAGCGTGGAAGCCAATGTGGGCAATCCCCAAGTGGCGTACCGGGAGACAATCCGCAAGACCACGGAGGTAGAGGGCAAATATATCCGTCAGACCGGCGGTCGCGGCCAGTACGGCCATGTCTGGCTGCGGCTGGAGCCCCTGCCGCCAGATGCGAGCTATGAGTTTGTCAGCAAGATCGTGGGCGGCACTATCCCCAGGGAGTATGTCCCGGCCGTGGACAAGGGGGTGCAAGAGCAGATGCAAAACGGGGTGCTGGCTGGCTACCCGCTCCTGGCTATGAGAGTGACCCTGTACGACGGCTCCTTTCACGATGTCGATTCCAGCGAGATCGCCTTTAAAATTGCCGGCTCCCAGGCCCTGCGGGCAGGGGCCTTGCGAGCGGATCCGGCACTTTTAGAACCGATTATGAAGGTGGAAGTGGTGACACCGGAAGACTATATGGGGGATGTGGTGGGGGATCTGAACCGTCGCCGGGGAATTATTCTCGGCATCACGGATCTGCCCTCCAGCAAGGTAATCGATAGCGAGGTGCCGCTGGCGGAGATGTTCGGCTATGCCACGGACCTGCGTTCCAGCACCCAGGGCCGGGCCACTTTTACCATGGAATTTCTACGTTATGCCGTGGTGCCTGCGAGCATTGCAGAGGAGGTTATAGAACGCTCCGGCACCAAATAATCGGGGCGAGAGGCGGCCCCCATGACCGGGGGGCGTCGGCATTGCCCTCCCTTTCCCACTCCCAAGCCGTTATGGAAAGCTGGCTGCAAGTATGAAACACATGGTAAAGCCTTTCACTCCCCAACCCTTGCCGCTCCCGTCTCTCAACTGGGAACAGCTGGTCTCTATTCTCGGTCACGCGCACAAAGAGCTGGCGCGCTTTGATGCACTGCTGGAAAGTATCCCCGATGCGAGATTGCTGTTATCGCCGCTGACAGTCCAGGAAGCGGTGTTGTCTTCCCGTATTGAAGGCACGCAAGCTTCGCTGGAGGATGTGTTGCGTTTCCAAGCGGAACAACAAGCCGAAAGCGAAAAACGCGATCATATTCAGGGAAAGGACGCAGGCCATCCTTGTACTTGTTCTCCGCACTGATGCAGATCATGAGATAAGGCATCGTATATTGGTAAAAATGAGGCGCAACCCTCGTAGCGTCTCATCCATGAGACGCAAAATCGGTAGAATCTCACAAATTATCATTCATGAGAAGCAAACCCCTGCATGAATCATAAATCGCAAAGGCGTTGGATATAGCGCAAGCCATTACGGAAAGCTGGTTGCCAGCAATTTCCCAAGCTTTGCCTTGCGAGGGGGAGAGCGACCTTGGTGGGCAGGCGGGATTCTGGCTTCCCTGCCTCAGAGGACCCGGAGGAATCGGTTCTTTTTTATCCATATGAATAGGAACGGCTCGTCCGCTTTCCGTAACGGCTTGCTCCACTCCCTCGACCCCCTTGGTGTTTGACATCAAGGGGGTGGTGAAAGTATAATTCAAACCCTTTTTGGCAGTCCCTCGCAAGGTGCTGCGGAAAGTCTCTTTTTTCGTGTTTAGAAGTGATGGACAAGCAGCGTATTCGCATTCATCTGAAGGCATTTGATCACCGCCTAATTGATGTTGCCACCCAGGAAATCGTGGAGACCGTGCGCCGCACCGGTGCAAAGATTCGCGGCCCCATTCCTCTCCCTACGCGCAAGGAGCGCTACACAGTTCTGGTTTCGCCCCATGTCAACAAAGACGCACGGGACCAGTATGAAATTCGTACCCACAAACGCCTGATTGACATTGAAACGACAGAGAGCACAGCGGACGCGCTGCTGCGCCTGACCGTGTCAGCGGGTGTTGATGTGCAGATTAAATAAGTCCGGCTGAGAAGTAGAGAGCGGTACGATGGCGCTGGGTCTAGTGGGGCGAAAAACCGGTATGACACGCCTGTTCACGGAGGAGGGCGTCTCGGTGCCGGTGACCGTGATTGAAGTGGAGCA
This sequence comes from Gammaproteobacteria bacterium, assembly GCA_965205525.1. GTDB lineage: Bacteria > Pseudomonadota > Gammaproteobacteria > JABABF01 > JABABF01. The sequence continues at coordinate 1,271,675 of OZ242171.1, read as the reverse complement.
AAACCGGGTGGCCGCGGTGAAAACCGAGGAGCGGGATGGCTACCGGGCGGTGCAGCTTACAACCGGCAGTGGGCGCCCTTCGCAGCCCCTCGCCGGCCATTGCGACAAGTCGGGGGTGAAGCCGGGTCGCGGGCTGTGGGAGTTCCGTTTGGAGGAGAAGGAAGAGGCAGAAGCACTGACTCCGGGCGCCGAGCTATCCGTGGACCTTTTTTCCGAGGGACAGAAAGTAGATGTCACCGGCCGCTCTCGGGGGAAGGGCTTTCAGAGCGGTATTCGGCGCTGGAATTTCAGCAGTCAGGGCTACAGTCATGGCAATTCATTGTCCCATCGCTCCAATGGTTCCATCGGTCAGTGCCAGGATTTAGGGCGGGTGCTGAAGGGTAAAAAAATGTCCGGCCACATGGGCAATGTGCGGGTTACGACTCAGGGCCTTGAAGTCGTCCGGGTGGACAGAGCGCGTAATATTCTCCTAGTTAAGGGTGCCGTGCCCGGTGCGCCGGGCGGCGACCTTCTAATCCGCCCGTCTCCCCGCGCAGCCGCCGGCTGAGGGGAAGGGGATGGCGGCCATGGAGCTCAGTGTTTGCGATGCTGCCAGCGGGGTTGATGTCTCCGACGCTATTTTTGCCTGTGACAGCCGGCCCGGCCTGGTGCATCAGGTGGTCATCTCCTATCTCGCTGGGGGGCGTCAAGGCACACGCGGCAGCAAGGGGCGCTCCGAGGTGCAGGGCAGCGGGCGCAAGCCATGGCGGCAGAAAGGCAGCGGCCGTGCCCGGGCGGGCTCTATCCGCTCACCTATATGGCGCGGCGGCGGAGTCACTTTCGCCAGCAGCACACGCAACTATGCCCCCAAGGTCAATCGCCGTGTGTACCGGGCCGCTATGTGCTCTATCCTGTCTGGCCTGGTGCGTGAAGAGCGCCTGATCGTCATTCAGGAACTTGGCTTAGCAGAGCCCAAAACCAAGTTGCTGGCGGCTTTTCTGGCCGGTCATGGCTGGGACAGCGCCCTGCTGGTGCTGCTGGAAGAAGATCGCAACTTGGAACTGGCAGCCCGCAACCTGCCCCGCAGTGATACCTGCGCGGTTGCCAAGCTGAACCCGGTTATTTTGCTCGGTCATACAGAGGTGGTGATCACCCTGCCGGCCCTTAAGCGCTTGGAGGAGATCCTGACATGAATCGCGAGCAGATCTATCAGGTAATTCTCGGCCCCCATCTTTCTGAAAAGGCGGCGGGGGTTACTCAGCGCCACAACCAGTATGTATTCCGGGTGGCCCGCACCGCCACCAAGCCCGAGATCCGCCGCACCGTGGAGCGCCTATTTGAAGTAAAAGTTCGCTTGGTGCGGGTTCTCAATGTAAAGGGCAAAACCACGCGCAATCGCTTCGGCACAGGGCGGCGCAATCACTGGAAGAAAGCGTACGTGAGCTTAGATCCGGGCCAGTCCATAGACATGGCAGCTTCCGTCGGCAGCTGAGGGAAGCAGGGGCAATGGCTATCATTCGCACACGACCGACCTCGCCGGGACGGCGCTTTGCCACCCGCTCGGTCAATCCGCAGTTGTATCGCGGCAAACCCTGCAAGAGTCTGCTGGCGCCGAAGCACGGCACCGGCGGGCGCAATAGCAAGGGGCGCATCACTACGCGCCATATCGGCGGTGGCCACAAGCAGCGCTATCGCAAGATTGATTTTCGGCGCGGCAAGGATGGCGTGCCGGCCCGGGTGGAGCGCTTGGAATACGATCCGAATCGCAGTGCGCACATCGCGCTGCTGCTGTATGCAGATGGCGAGCGCCGCTACATCGTCGCCACCCGCAACATGGCGGCGGGGGACAGCCTCATGTCTGGCAGCAGTGCCCCGATCCAAGAGGGCAACGCCATGTCCCTGGCCAGCATGCCTTTGGGCAGCACGGTGCACTGCATAGAATTAAAGCCTGAGAAAGGCGCCCAGCTGGCGCGCAGTGCCGGCACTTCGGCGCAGCTGATCGCCCGCGAGGGTGGCTACGTGACCCTGCGTCTTGGTTCCGGCGAGACGCGCCGGGTGTTGGCGGTGTGCCGCGCCGTCTTAGGCGAGGTTTCCAACGGCGAACACAACCAGCGCAAGCTGGGCAAGGCGGGGGCTGCCCGCTGGCGCGGCCGTCGTCCGACAGTGCGCGGTGTCGCGATGAACCCGGTAGATCACCCCCATGGCGGCGGTGAAGGCCGCACCTCCGGTGGCCGTCACCCGGTGAGCCCCTGGGGGCAGCCGACCAAGGGCTACAAGACTCGTCGTCGGCCGAACCCGCTGGTAGTGCGGGCGCGGCGGCGCGGACGCGGTTAAGGCGAGAGCAGGACAATGGCACGCTCCTTGAAAAAAGGTCCCTTTGTGGATGTGCACCTTATGAAAAAGGTGGAAGATGCGATCAGCAGCAAGAGCAAGCGGCCGATCAGAACATGGTCGCGCCGTTCCATGGTCGTTCCCGAAATGGTGGGGCTGACCTTGGCCATCCACAATGGACGAGATCATGTGCCGGTCTTCATCAGCGAAGACATGGTGGGGCACAAGCTGGGTGAATTCGCGATCACGCGCACTTTCAAACAGCATTCCGGTGACCGCAAGGCAAAGACGCCCGAGCGCATAAGCAAAGGTTGAGATGACAATGGAAGAAATATCCAAACTCCGGGGCGCACATCTTTCCGCCCAGAAGGCACGGCTGGTGGCGGATCAGATCCGGGGCAAGTCTGTGGCAGAAGCTGTGGACATACTGCGCTTTAGCAACAAGAAGGCCGCTGCTTTGCTGCTTAAGGTGCTGCGTTCTGCAATTGCCGGTGCCGAGCACAACCAGAACGCCGATGTAGATGACCTGCATGTGGCGACCGTCTATGTGGACGAGGGTCCAATGAGCCGGCGCTTTCTCCCCCGTGCTCGGGGGCGTGCTGACCGCATCAGCAAGCGCACCAGTCATATCACCCTTCGGGTATCGGAGCGTCAGGAGTAGTCGTTATGGGACAGAAAGCACATCCGGCGAGCATGCGCTTGGGCTATATCAAACAGCATGCATCGGTCTGGTACGCAGAACGTGGTGAATACAAGGAAAATCTTCTGGCCGACCTGCGTATCCGCGCCTACTTGGAAGAAAAGCTCCAGCACGCTTCCGTTAGCCGCGTCCATATTGAGCGCACCCCCCGAGCGGTCACGATTATCATTTATACCGCGCGTCCTGGCATCGTCATCGGCAAGAAAGGGGAAGACATAGAAAAACTGCGCCAAGAGCTCGGCGGTGAGAAATTTATGAAGGTCAGGCCGAAGATTGAAATTGAGGAGGTCCGCCAGCCGGACATGGACGCAAAGCTGGTGGCACGCTACATCGCTCGCCAGCTGGAAAACCGCGTCATGTTCCGGCGCGCCATGAAAAAGGCTGTGCAAAACACCATGCGCTTAGGCGCTCTCGGCATACGGGTGCAGGTCAGCGGCCGTCTGGGCGGAGCAGAAATTGCCCGCACCGAATGGTACCGAGAGGGGCGGGTGCCACTGCACACATTGCGTGCCGACATAGATTATGCAACAGCGATTGCCAGCACCACCTACGGCGTAATCGGCGTTAAGGTGTGGCTGTTCAAGGGGGAGATACTCGGCGGCCCGGCAGAGGTGCGGCTGTCCTCCACGCAGCCGGATACCACGGCGGGCTGAGGAGCGGAGGATAGAGCAATGTTGCAGCCGAAGCAGACCAAATACCGCAAGCAGCACAAGGGCAGAAACCGTGGCTTGGCCCATTCCGGAAGTGCTGTCAATTTCGGCGAGTATGGTCTCAAAGCGGTTAGCCACGGGCGCATTACAGCCCGCCAAATTGAGGCGGCGCGGCGCGCCATCACCCGCCATATACGGCGCGGCGGTAAAATATGGATCCGAATATTCCCAGACAAGCCAATTACGAAAAAGCCACTGGAAGTGCGCCAGGGCAAGGGCAAGGGCAATGTAGAATTCTGGGTGGCCCCGGTGCAGCCGGGCCGTATGCTGTACGAGATTGACGGCGTGCCCGAAGTGCTGGCACGCTCGGCATTTGCACGGGCGGCGGCCAAGCTGTCTGTATCAACAGTTTTTGTGCGACGGGCAGTGCGCTCATGAAAGCTGCAGAATTGCGCGACAAAACCGTAGAAGAGCTCCGCCAGGAGCTGCTGCGCCAGTGCGAAGACCATTTCAAGCTGAATGTGCAGCGCTCTACACAGCAAGTCAAGCAGCCGCATATGCTGGCGGTTCATCGGCACAACATTGCCAGAATTAAAACCATCCTGCGCGAGAAAGAGAAAGAGGGAGAGTAATGGTGAAGGTGAAAAGCACTCCACAGGCGGATGCCGCGGCACGGACCATCACCGGTCGCGTGGTCAGCGCCCGCATGGACAAGACGATCACTGTGTTAGCAGAGCGCCGCGTGCGCCATCCTGTGTACGGCAAGTACATTATTCGCTCTTCAAAATTCCATGCGCATGACGAAGAAAATCAGTGTCGCATCGGCGATGTGGTCACGATTGGCGAGACCCGGCCGCTCTCCAAGACCAAGTCATGGGCCTTGGTGCGGATGGAGCAGAGGACCGGCGAGGGGCAGGGGACATGATCCAGGTGCAGTCATCCTTGGCAATCGCTGATAACAGCGGTGCTCGCCGGGCGATGTGTATCAAAGTTCTGGGCGGCTCCAAACGCCGCTACGCCCACATCGGGGATTTAGTTAAGATCACTATCAAGGAAGCGATCCCCGGCGGTCGCGTGCGCAAGGGCGAAGTCATGAATGCCGTGGTGGTGCGCACCCGCAAGGGAGTGCGCCGTCCCGATGGTTCCGTTATTCGTTTTGACGACAATGCCGTGGTGCTGCTGAATGACCAGCTGGCCCCGGTCGGCACTAGGATTTTTGGCCCGGTGACCCGCGAGCTGCGCTCTGAGCGCTTCATGCGCATCATTTCGCTGGCTCCGGAAGTCCTGTGAGAGGCTGATGAAAAAAATTCGGCGCGATGATGAAATCGTGGTGCTCGCCGGTCGCAACCGGGGCGTGCGCGGCAGGGTGCTGCGTGTGCTCCCCGATGGACGCCTGCTGGTGTCGGGGGTCAACAGGGTCAAGCGTCATACCAAGCCGAACCCATCCCTCAATCGGCCTGGCGGAATCATTGAGAAAGAGGGGCCGATTGATGCCTCCAACGTGGCCCTATACAACCCGACCACAGAGGCGCCGGGTCGGGTGGGAATTCAGGTGGATGCGTCGCGTGCAAAGACCCGCGTGTTTAAATCGGATGGCAGTGTGCTGAAGGAGGGCAAATAATTATGGCCAGACTGGCCAACTTATACCGGGAACAGGTGGTGCCCGAGCTGCAGCAAGACCTGCGCTGTCCGAACCCCATGGCGGTGCCGCGCCTGGTCAAGATCGTCCTAAACATGGGCGTTGGCGCCGGCGCTTCGGACAAGGATACCTTGAACCGGGCGACGAATGATCTGGCCCTGATCAGCGGTCAGAAACCAGCGGTCACCCGGGTGCGCAAATCTATTGCTGGGTTCAAGATTCGGGCCGGCTGGAACCTCGGCTGCAAAGTGACCCTGCGGCATGTGCGCATGTATGAATTTCTTGATCGCCTGATCAATGTAGCTATCCCCCGTATTCGCGATTTTCGCGGTGTCAGTCCGCACTCTTTTGACGGCCGCGGCAACTTCTCCATGGGCATAGCTGAGCAGATCATCTTTCCCGAGATCAACTACGACAATATTGACACATTGCGAGGGATGGATGTGACCATTGTCACCAGCGCCCCGAGCGATGACCAGGCCCGTGCACTGCTCAGCGCATTTAATTTTCCTTTTCGTCAGGCGCAGTAAAACTGCAGAGGTACGACCCGAATGGCTAAAAAATCTGTCCTAGCACGCAATCACAAGAGAATGCGCACCGTGGCCCGCTACGCGGAGAAACGGGCGCAGTTGAAGGCGTTATTGCGTGCCCCGGGAGTGAGTGATGAAGAAAAGTGGAAGGCTCGTATCAGCCTGCAGAAATTGCCTCGGGATGCCAGTCCGGTGCGGCTGTGCAGCCGCTGCCACTTCAGCGGGCGGGTCAAGTCGGTGTATCGCAAGTTCGGTCTCGGCCGCAATGTCCTGCGTGCGGCAGCGGTGCGCGGCGATATCCCCGGCGTGGTGAAAGCCAGCTGGTAAGGGGCTGAAATGTACAACTCAATACGGAGCAGCCGGTCATGAGCATGCAGGACCCGATCGCAGATATGCTGACGCGCATTCGCAATGCGCAGGCGGTGCAACGGCAATTTGTCGTCTTTCCTCTTTCGCGGCTGAAGGCGGCGATTTGCGAAGTGCTGCGGAAAGAGGGCTATCTGGCGAGCTGCGAAACGGGAGAAGAGGACGGTAAACCCTCTCTTAAAGTTCGTCTGCGCTACCACGAGGATAGCCCGGTTATCTTCCACTTGCAGCGCGCCAGCCGTCCAGGGCTGCGCAGCTATGCGGGATGCGAGAGTCTGCCTCGGGTGCGAGGCGGCTTGGGCATCTCTGTGATTTCCACCAGCAAGGGCGTGATGAGCGACCGTGAAGCGCGGGCGGCCGGCCTGGGCGGCGAAGTGCTGTGCACGGTATTCTGAGCAGCGGGATTATGTCTAGACTGGCGAGCATGCCCATATCGGTGCCGGATGGCGTGGAGGTCACTTTGGCTTCGTCCCGTGTTGTCGTGAAAGGCCCCAAGGGCAGCTTGGAGATGCCCTTGTACAGCCGTGTGGCAGTGCAGCAGGAAGAGGGTGGTTTGCGGGTTTCTGCGGGCAGCCGAGATCGCGAAGTGCGGGTCATGGTCGGCACCACCTGGGCATTGCTTAAAAATATGGTAGTCGGGGTTAGTGTCGGCTTTGAAAAGCGTCTTCTGCTCAACGGTGTCGGCTATCGCGCCGCGCTGTCCGGCAATACTTTCACCCTGACTTTGGGCTATTCACACCCGGTCCGATACATGCTGCCGGAGAGAGTCAGCGCGAAATTGCCGAGCCAGACTGAAATAGTCCTGCACAGCAGTGACAAGCAGTGTCTCGGCCAGGTAGCAGCGGAAATCCGCGCCCTGCGTCCGCCGGAGCCCTATAAGGGCAAGGGCATTTGCTATGCAGATGAGACGGTGCGCCGCAAAGAGGCGAAGAAGAAGTAGGTATATACTTGATGAGCGAGAAAGATCAGGGGAGACTGCGTCGGGCGCGGCGTGTGCGGATGAAAATCCGCGAGCTGGGTATGCACCGCCTGAGCGTGCATCGCACCTCGCGGCACATTTATGCCCAAGTGTTCAGTCCCGACGGCAGTCGTGTACTGGCCAGCGCGTCCACCCTTGAGCCAAAGGTGCGCAGCGGCAAGACCGGTGACATGGAAGCGGCCGCTGCAATTGGCAAGATGATTGCCGAGCGCACCCTGCAGGCAGGTATAGAAAAGATTGCCTTTGACCGCGGCGGGCGAAAGTACCACGGCCGGGTTAAGGCACTGGCGGAAGCGGCCCGGGCGGGCGGCTTGCAGTTTTAATTCTGGGACAGCAGACGGCACTATTTAGAGACGGGGCGATGGCAGCATTGACAGCAGAGAAAGATACCTCCAGCCAAGAGGGATTGCAGGAAAAACTGGTTCATGTCCGGCGCGTGGTCAAGGTGGTGAAGGGCGGCCGGATTTTTGGTTTCACTGCGCTCATGGTGGTGGGGGATGGAGCTGGTCGGGTCGGCTACGGCAGGGGTAAGGCCCGGGAAGTGCCGATGGCAATTCAGAAGGCGATGGAAGCAGCGCGGCGCAACATGATCCAAGTGCAGCTGAACGGTCCCACCCTGCAGTATCCGATCCGGGCGTGCCACGGTGCCTCCATGATATACATGCGGCCGGCTGCCCCCGGCACGGGCGTGATTGCCGGTGGAGCCATGCGTGCCGTACTGGAGCTCGCCGGGGTGCACGATGTGCTGGCCAAGTGCAACGGATCCACCAATCCGGTCAACGTGGTGCGGGCCACTTTCAAGGGCTTGCAGGGCATGCAATCGCCGCAGGGTGTCGCCGCAAGACGCGGCATTCCCCTAGCCAGACTTCGCTCCTGATACGGGGGAAGCTGGCAGTGGTAAAGCAAAGCGGCACAATGAATCTTCGGGTGACTCAGGTGCGCAGTGCGCAGCACCGCTCCCAGCAGCACCGTGCCTGTATCGTCGGTCTGGGCCTGCGGCGCATCGGCCACACGGTGGCAGTGCAGGATAGCCCCGAAGTGCGCGGCATGATCAACCGGGTGCGCTACCTTCTGCGGGTAGAGGAGCCCGGCGATGTCTAAAGAAAAAAAACTGGGTTTGAACACTCTGTCACCGACCCCCGGCAGTCGGCGCGTGCGCCGGCGCGTAGGGCGGGGCACCGGCAGTGGCTTCGGAAAAACCGCTGGCCGCGGTCACAAGGGGCAGCGCTCCCGGTCCGGAGAGGGGAAGAACCCGCGTTTTGAAGGCGGTCAGACGCCCCTGCACCGGCGCCTGCCCAAGTTCGGATTTCGCTCCCGCATCGGCCGCTCTGTCGCAGAGTTGCGGCTGGATGCGCTGAACAAGGTGCAGGAAGAGATTATTGATATCCCGGCACTGAAAAATGCCGGCCTAGTGCGCCGTGACATGAAGCGTGTCCGCGTGTTTCTTGCCGGCACTCTGCAGGGGGCGGTGCGTCTGCGGGGGATCACCGTGACCCGGGGCGCGCGGGCCGCTATTGAAACCGCAGGCGGCACGGTGGAAAACCCAGGGACATCTTCTAAGCAGCATTCAGAAGCCGATGGCACAAAGAAAGAAACCGGGGAATGACAGCCTGCTGACCGGCACTCAGCCGGGCATGGGCGAGCTGCTGGTGCGGCTGCGTTTTCTGTTGCTTGCCATCCTCGTATACCGAATCGGCACCCATATCCCCTTGCCGGGGATCAACCCCGAGCAGATCGGGCTGCTGTTTCGCCAGAATCAAGGTACGCTGCTCGGTCTGTTCAATGTCTTTTCTGGCGGTGCTCTGGAGCGCATGAGCATTCTCGCCTTGGGGGTGGTTCCCTATATCACGGCATCTATCATCATGCAGATGATGACTGCTGTGAATCCGACCTTGGAGCAGCTGCGCAAGGAGGGAGAGCTGGGCCGGCGTCGCATTTCTAGCTATACCCGCTACCTGACCGTGGTGCTGGCTACTTTCCAGGCTTTTGGCATGTCGGGTGCGCTGGCAGGGCAGGGCCTTGTATACGAGGCGACTCTGTCCTTTTATTTGATTTCCGTGACCTCGCTGGTGACCGGTGCGGTATTCATGATGTGGCTCGGCGAGCAGATCACTGAGCGTGGTATCGGCAACGGCATCTCCATGCTGATCTTTGCTGGTATTGTCGCCGGTCTGCCGGGGGCGGTGGGCCAGTCTCTGGAGCAGGCGCGCCAGGGACAGATCAGCATCCTGCTGCTGCTGCTGCTGCTCGGTATGGCACTGGCCGTCGTGTATATCGTCGTGCGCATTGAGCGCGGCCAGCGCCGCATTACCCTGCACTATGCCCGCCGCGCCCAAGGGATGGCGATGCAGCCCCCGGGTCATCTGCCGCTGAAGATTAATATGGCGGGGGTGGTGCCGGCGATTTTTGCCAGCAGCATCCTGCTCTTTCCCAGCTCCCTCGTGCAATGGTTCGGACAGTCCGACACCTCCGGCTGGATGTACGACCTGTCCTTTGCTATTGCCCCCGGCCAGCCGCTGAACGTGGTGCTGTTCGCCGCCCTGATTATTTTCTTCTGTTTCTTTTACACGGCCTTGGTATTCAATCCTAGGGACGTGGCGGACAATCTTAAGCGCAGCGGTGCCTTCGTGCCGGGTATTCGCCCGGGCGAGCACACTGCCAATTATATTGACGAGGTGCTGACCCGCCTGACCATGTTCGGTTCCATCTATATCGCTTTGGTATGTCTCATGCCGCAGTTTCTCATCGTGCTGTGGAACATCCCCTTTTACTTAGGCGGCACCTCACTCCTGATCGCAGTGGTGGTCACCATGGATTTCCTGTCCCAAGTGCAGGCGCACTTGATGAGCCACCAGTACCAGTCGCTGATGAAGAAGGCCAATTTGGTCGGCTACGGCAGCACTGGAATGCGTTGAGATATCGCTGTGAAAGTTAGAGCTTCGGTTAGAAAAATTTGTCGTAATTGCAAGATCGTGCGGCGGCGTGGCGTGGTGCGCGTAATCTGCACAGAGCCGCGACACAAGCAAAGGCAGGGCTGAGCGATGTTGCTTCTCTTGGTAAAAAGTGCCATAATAGGCGGCTTTTCCCTACCCCTTTTCACTCGCTGAGAGCAAGGTCTGCCAGATGGCGCGTATTGTTGGTGTCAATATTCCGGATAACCGGCACACTGTGATTGCTTTGACTCGTATCTACGGTGTCGGGCGCAACACAGCCAGAAAAATTTGCATAGCTGCCGGTGTGCCCGCCAATGCCAAGGTCGCTGACCTTCAGGAAAGCCAGTTGGATGCCCTGCGCCGGGAAATCGGCAATTTCCGAGTGGAGGGAGATCTGCGCCGCGAGGTGAACATGAGCATCAAGCGTCTTAGGGATCTCAGCTGCATGCGGGGATTGCGCCATCGTCGCAACCTCCCGGTGCGCGGTCAGCGCACCCGCACCAACGCCCGCACCCGCAAGGGCCCCAAGCGTCCGGTGCGCGCCTGAGGGGGACGGCGTGGCAACCAAGAGCACGCGTGCGCGTAAAAACCGGCTCATAACGGAGGATGCCATCGTCCACGTGCAGGCATCTTTTAATAACACGCTGATCACCATCACCGATATGCAGGGCAATGCCCTCGCCTGGGCCACGGCGGGCGGCTCCGGCTTTCGCGGCTCCCGCAAAGGGACCTCCTTTGCTGCCCAGGTGGCGGCCGAGCGGGCGGGCAAGACGGTGGCAGCCCTGGGGGTGAAGAAATTAGAGGTGCGGGTCAAGGGGCCCGGACCGGGCCGGGAGTCCGCTGTGCGCTCCCTTGGCAATCTCGGTTTCAGGATTACCAGCATCACGGATGTCACGCCGCTGCCCCACAACGGCTGCCGCCCGCCGAAGCAGCGGCGCCCCTGAGGCGGTACCAGGTACGAAGGGCCGATAGCGATGGCGAGATACAGAGGACCCACCTGCAAACTGGCGCGCCGCGAGGGCATGGATCTGCTCCTCAAGAGCGGGGTTCGCGCCTTGGATACAAAGTGCCATGCCGATACGCCGCCGGGCATGCACGGTATCCGCAGACAGCGTCCGACAGACTATGGTGTGCAGCTGCGCGAAAAACAGAAGGTGCGCCGCATCTATGGCTTGCTGGAGAAGCAATTTCGCAACTACTACCGCAAAGCCGCCTCACAGCGCGGTGTCACGGGTGTAAGTCTTCTGATCATGCTGGAACGCCGCTTGGACAATGTCGTGTACCGGATCGGATTGGGTTCCACTCGTATGGAGGCCCGCCAGCTGGTCTCCCATAAAGCACTTCAAGTCAATGGCAAAGCAGTAAATATTCCCTCTTTCCAAGTCTCTGTCGGCGATGTGATTGCCGTGCGGGAAGGAGCAAAAAAACAATTTCGGGTGCAAACCGCCCTGACCCTCGCCGCACAGCGTCCCGAAGTGCCTTGGATATCCACCGACATGGTACGCATGGAAGGCGTGTACGAGCGCGACCCTGAGCGCGAAGAAATTGCAGCAGACATCAGCGAAAATTTAATCGTTGAGCTGTATTCAAAATAGCGAGCAGTCCTCCGGCGGAGAAACGATACCGATATGCACGACAAAACAGCCGATTTCCTGCCCGGCACGATCCGGGTGGAGCCACTGGGCGCAGCTTTGGAGAACAAGGCGCGCATCACCCTAGAACCTTTGGAGCGTGGTTTCGGGCACACGCTGGGCAATGCCCTGCGGCGCATCCTGCTTTCTTCCATGCCGGGCGCAGCTGTTACACAGGCGCAGATCAGCAAAGTGCTGCACGAGTACAGCACCATAGAGGGTGTGCGCGAAGATGTCGTAGACTTGCTGCTAAACCTGAAAAAGCTGACCATTCGGATGGAGGGCCGCGACCATGCGGAGCTCCATATTGCCAAGAAAAAAGCTGATTCTGCCTGGCAGCTGAAGGCGGGAGATATTGAATGTCCCAACGGCGTCGAGATTCTCAACCGCTCCCATGTCATTGCCCATATGCAAGCCGGCGCCGAGTTTGAAGCCATTCTGGTGGCGGAGCGGGGCCGGGGCTATGTGCCCGCTGACCAGCCCTTGGGCGATGTGGAGGGACAAAATATTGGCACCTTGCGTCTGGATGCGTCTTTCAGCCCGGTTGAGCAGGTTACCTACCGGGTGGACAGCACCCGCGTGAAGCAGCGCACCGACCTTGACAAGCTGACCATTGATCTCAAGACCGATGGCACCATCGGACCGGAAGAGGCGGTGCGTCGGGCCGCCACTATTCTGCGGCAGCACTTGGCGTCCTTGGCGGAGGCGGTTTCCGATACCGAGGCGGCTTCCGATGCTGCCGAGAGCCGGGAGGACAGCTTTCTCATGCAGCCTATTGAGGCCCTTGATAAATTATCGGCCCGCTCAGTGAACTGTCTGCACCAGGAAGGTGTCCGTTACGTTGGGGACTTGGTGCAGCTGACAGAGCGAGAGCTGCTCGGCACCCCTAATATTGGCAAGAAGACCCTTGAAGAAATTACGGATGCGCTGAAGCAGGAAAATTTGGCCTTGGGCATCGCTCTGGATGGATGGCCACCCAAGGAATTGCTGGACCGGTCGGCCCGGCCGTAAAGCAGGCCGGGTGCGAGACAGGAGCTGCGGATGCGCCACAGAAATAGCGGCAGAAAGCTGAATCGCACCGATTCCCATAGGCGCGCCATGTTTCGCAACATGACTGCCTCTTTGGTGACGCGGGAAATCATTCGTACCACTCTGCCCAAGGCAAAATCTCTGCGCAGTTTTGCCGAACCTTTAATTACCAGGGCCCTGCGGGATACCGTAGCCAATCGGCGTCTCGTGTTCTCCCGGCTACGCAGCCATGAGGCGGTGGGCAAGCTGTTTACCGAATTAGGCGAGCGCTACCGGGAGCGCCCGGGGGGCTACCTGCGTATCCTCCGGGATGGCTTTCGCCCCGGAGACAAAGCGCCGATGGCCTGGGTGGAGCTGGTGGACCGTCCCGGCTACGAGTCGCTGGTAGACGAGGCGACACGCCAGGAGCAGAATGCCCGGCGCGCTGCCGCCCGGGCTCAGGCTGCAGAAGAGAAAGCTCGCCAGGAGGCGATAGAGGCGGAGAAGGCGGCCACAGAAGAGGAGGGAGCGGCTGCCTTGGGCAAGACAGAAGTGCCAGAGGAGACTGCACCAGCAGCCGCTGATCCAGTGCCAACGCCATCTCCGGTCGCCTCCGAAGAGGCACCTGCAAAAGCGTCCAAAGAGGCCATCCCCGAAGAGAGGGCGACAGAGCCCCCCGGCGAAGAGTCTCCTGCCGCGCCGTCGGCGGAGCAGAAGAAGGGGCTTGGCAGCACCCTTGCAAAACCGTTTAAAGCCCTTGCGCGATTGCTCCGTAGGGATTAGTATTAAAGCCTTCTCAGCGTATGCTGAGATTATCCGCCGACCTGCACTTGCTAAGAGAGAACACCATGGCCGTCAAGAAAACAACCACCCGCCGCAAGGCAACATCCAGCACCGCTGCTAAAAAGAGCACAGCTGCCCGTCGCAAGCCCGCTGCGAGTCGTAAGACGGCATCTCGGCGCACTGCTGTGCGGAAGACCACCGCGCGCAAGTCACCGGCCCGCCGGAAAGCAGCTGCTGCAAAGCCAGCTTTTCCCACAACGGCGATTCGCAAACGTCTGACCAAGGCTCAAATCGTCAGCAGTGTTGCCGATGCCAGCGATCTCAATCGTCGCCAGGTGGCGATGGCCTTTGATGCGCTGGAAAACGTCATTGAGCGCAGCGTCAAGCGCGGCAGTGCCGGCGAGTTCTTGCTTCCGGGGCTTTTAAAGGTCATATCGGTTAAGGTTCCCGCCCGCAAGGCGCGGCCGGGCGTTAACCCCTTTACCGGTGAAAAAATCATGATCAAGGCACGCCCTGCCAGCCACTCCGTGCGGGTACGCCCCTTGAAAAAACTCAAGGGATTTGCTTCCTGATTATATTTCTCGCTGTATGATGAGATTTTCGCCCGGGGGGAGACCCCTTGCGCAAAAATTTCTCGTCATTTTGGGGGCAAGGACCTGTTGCAGCAGGGGTACAGCGATGCTGTTCCTCGGCGAAGCAGGCACCCTGACGCTTGGCAATAGAATGGCGATTCTCCCCGCTGGCGTTGCCGTGAATGTGCAGTAAACATGCCAATTTACGAGTACCGGTGCGCCTCTTGCGACCACCTGCTGGAGGCTCTGCAGCAGGTAGGAGAAGATCCACTGCGGGACTGTCCTGCCTGCGGTCGGGATACCCTGCGAAGGAGAATTTCTGCCGCCGCTTTTCGTTTCAAGGGCAGCGGCTGGTACGAGACGGACTTTAAGACTGGTAAGCGCAAGAATTTGGCGGATGGCGGAGGAGACGCCGATACCAAAGGCGAGGGCAAGAAGAAGAAGGACGATACCGGAGACTCCTCTGGGGAGCAGAAATCCTCGGACCAGAAAGCGGGGGCGGCATCGGGCGGTTCTACAGAAAGCGGGGGCGCTGCGACCGGTCCTTGAGCGCTATCGGCCCGGCAAACCTGCTTATGCGCAGCCACTATTGTGGTGCCCTCTCTACCGAGCATATTGGAGAGCAGGTGTCTCTCTGCGGCTGGACCGAGAGCCGTCGGGATCACGGGGGAGTGATTTTCTTGGACCTGCGCGATCGCACCGGCATCGTGCAGGCGGTCTTTGACCCCGATGCCGGAGCCCATTTCCACACCGCCGACAAGGTGCGCTCCGAGTTTGTGCTGCAGGTGAAGGGCAAAGTGCGTGCCCGCTCGGAGGATACAGTTAACCCGGCCATGGCGACCGGTGCCCTGGAGGTGCTAGGGCAGGACCTGACTATTTTGAACACTGCCAATCCGCTGCCTTTTCAGTTAGACCAGTACACAGAGGTCAGTGAGGAGGTCCGCCTGCGGCATCGGTACCTGGACCTGCGGCGCCCCGCTATTCGGGAGCGTTTGCAGATGCGCGCCCGGCTGACAGCGGCAGTGCGGCATTTCTTGGAAGAGCGTGATTTTCTAGATATTGAGACCCCGATGCTGACCCGGGCGACGCCAGAGGGAGCTCGGGACTACCTGGTGCCGAGCCGAGTGCATGTCGGCTCTTTCTATGCGCTGCCGCAGTCACCCCAGCTGTTCAAGCAGCTGCTCATGGTGGGGGGGCTGGATCGCTACTATCAAATTGCCCGATGCTTCAGGGATGAGGACCTGCGTGCCGATCGCCAGCCGGAGTTTACCCAAGTGGACATAGAGGCATCCTTTGTAGATCAGGAGGCGATCATGGACATCGCCGAGGGCCTGCTGCGGCATATTTTTCAGGAGTTTCTGTCGGTGGAGCTGCCGCCTTTTCCCCGCATGGACTACGACGAAGCGCTGACCCGTTTCGGCAGCGACTGTCCGGATCTGCGCATTCCTTTGGAACTTACAGATGTGGCTGACCTGCTGCAGGATGTGGAGTTCAAGGTGTTCCGGGAGCCGGCTAGCCGTCCCGACAGCCGGGTTGCTGTGCTGCGGGTGCCCGGCGGCGGCAATGCCCTGAGCCGCAGGGAGATTGATGACTACACCGACTTTGTCACTGCCCAAGGTGCCAGCGGGCTGGCGTGGATCCGGGTAAAAGAGCAAGCGGCAGGGAGTGCCGGTCTGCAATCGCCGATTCTCAAGTTTCTGCCGGCGGCGGCGGTTGCCGCTCTCTTGGAGCGAGTCTCGGCTGAAGACGGGGATATTCTTTTCTTCGGGGCGGGCCCCCGGGAGATCGTGAACCGCTCCCTCGGCTCCCTGCGGCAAAAGCTGGGAGCGGACCTGGGTCTCTTCAGCCCCGACAGCTGGGCGCCGCTGTGGGTGATTAATTTTCCGCTCTTTGAGCGTGATGCCGAAGGCCGGCAGAGTTCTGTCAACCATCCCTTCACGGCTCCTGCCCATGATCTTGATACCTTGGAGAAGGAGCCGGCAGCGGCCCGGGGACAGGCCTATGATGCTGTGCTCAATGGCATAGAGCTCGGGGGCGGCTCGGTGCGCATTCACCATCCGGAAACACAGATGGCGGTATTCCGCATACTGGGTTTCAGCCCGGAGGAGGCTCGGGAGCGTTTTGGTTTTCTCTTGGATGCCCTGGGATACGGCTGTCCCCCCCACGGCGGCATCGCCTTTGGCTTAGACCGCCTGGCGATGCTGCTCAGCGGTGCGGAATCCATTCGCGATGTGATCGCCTTTCCCAAGACCCAGAGTGCTGCCTGTCCCATGACCGGTGCGCCCGGTGCCGCTGAAGAGAGCCAGCTGCGGGAGCTCCACCTGGGGGGGCGCAAGCGCTGATGCCTGCCGTTACAATGTGTGCCCGCACCATGATCACGGGGTGACAGGATTATGGCCGGTCACAGCAAGTGGGCCAACATTCGCCATCGCAAGGCGGCCCAGGATGCGAAGAAGGGGAAGACATTCACCAAGCTTATCCGGGAGCTGTCCGTCGCTGCCCGCAGCGGTCCAGTCCCCGAGGAAAATCCCCGTCTGCGTCTCGCTCTGGAGAAGGCTCGGGGGGTCAACATACCGAGGGATACCGTAAACCGGGCCATCGCCAGAGGTGCCGGTACCGGCGATGCCGACCAGCTGGAGGCAGTCACCTACGAGGGCTACGGACCCGGCGGCGCGGCCCTACTCGTAGAGGCGCTGACGGACAACCGCAATCGCACTGTCGCCGATGTGCGCCACACATTCAGCAAGGCCGGCGGCAGCCTGGGCACGGACGGCTCGGTAGCCTACATGTTTGAGCGCCGGGGGGAAATCCTGTTTGCCCCCGGCGCTGACGAGAACTCGGTAATGGAAGTGGCGGTGGCGGCTGGTGCGGATGATCTGCAGAGCGACGAGGAGGGTTTCCTGCAAGTGCTCACTTCGGTGGCCGAATTCGGCCCAGTGCAAAATGCCCTGTCTGCCAAGAGCCTGGTGCCTGACAAAAGCGAGCTCATCATGTGGGCTTCTTCCACCGTCTCCCTGAGCCCGGAAGAGAGCAGGCGGGTGATTGATCTGGTGAATGCGCTAGAGGACTTAGATGACGTACAGGCGGTCCATACCAACGCGGAACTTTCTCCCTCGGTGCTGGCAGAAATATCCGAATGAACCGAGAGAAATCTGTCTGCGTGCTCGGTGTGGATCCGGGATACCGGGTCACCGGCTACGGACTGGTGCGCACCGACGGCCTGCAGAACGAGCCCCTGGATTTTGGCTGTATTCGCACCGGAGAGGGGGATGTTGCCTTGCGCTTGCAGAGAATTTTCAGCGGTCTCAGCGAGGTGATCAGCAGGTTTCACCCCGATGTGGCAGCGCTGGAAGAAGTTTTTTTAGCGCGCAATCCCAGCACCGCTCTCAAGCTCGGTCAGGCCCGTGCCGCCGCCATCCTCGCTGCTGCCGGAGAGAAGATACCGGTCAGGGAGTATGCGGTGCGCAGCATTAAACAGGCGGTGACGGGCAGCGGCCGTGCCGACAAGGCCCAGGTGCAGTACATGGTGCGGCAGCTTTTGAACTTGGATGGCCCCCTGCCGGAGGATGCCGCTGATGCGCTGGCGGTAGCCCTGTGCCATGCCCACGCCGGTCTCGGTCCAGCCGGCCATGAGAGTGTGCGACGGCGGCGCGGTCGCACCGTGCGGGTGCAGGCATCGTGATCGGCCTGCTGCGGGGCACGCTGGTTGCCCGCCGCTTGACCGAGATCCTGGTAAATACAGCCGGTTTCGGCCTTGAGGTGCAGGTGCCCATGAGCACACTGGAGAAGCTGCCAGAGACCGGAGCAGAGGTACTGCTGCATACCCATCTGGGTGTTCGCGATGACGGCTTTTCTCTGTACGGCTTTTACTCGGAGCGGGAGCGGGACCTGTTTCGCCTCCTGATTCGCGTGAGCGGCATCGGGCCACGTCTGGGACTGGCAGCACTATCCGGCATGAGTGCCGATCAGCTGGTGCACTGCTTGCAGACCGAGGACAAGGAGCGTCTGACAACATTGCCGGGCATTGGGCGGCGCACTGCCGAGCGCTTAGTGCTGGAGGTGCGAGACAAGCTGGCAGACTGGGAGATTGCCGGCGGCGATGCTGCGGGTGCGGCGAAGGCACCCCCCAGGGATGCGCAGCGGGCCCTGGAGTCGCTGGGCTACAGTACTCGCGAGGCGGCCCGGGCCCTCGCAGCAGTGCAGGAGGACGATGCCGCCATCAGTGATGTTGAAGAATGGGTGCGCCTGGCGCTTCGCCGCCTGTCAAAAACACCATGAGCGAGCACCCCGAGGAGCGTCTGACTTCCCCCTGTCCTCTGCCCTCAGAGCAGCAGGAGCGACCTCCCGGTCTGCGGCCTGCCTCCCTTGAGGAATACATCGGGCAGTCGACGGTGCAGGAGCAGATGAAGATGTTCATCGTCGCTGCTCGCCGCCGAAAAGAGCCCTTGGATCACACCCTGATCTTCGGTCCGCCGGGGCTTGGCAAGACCACCTTGGCCTACATTATTGCCAGCGAGATGGATGTGACAATTCATGCCACTTCCGGCCCGGTGCTGGAGCGGGCTGGGGATTTGGCCGGCATGCTCACCAGGCTGGAGAGCGGGGATGTGCTGTTTATTGACGAGGTGCACCGCCTGCGCCCCCAGATTGAGGAGATCCTGTATCCCGCGATGGAGGATTATCAAGTGGACATCATCATCGGCGAGGGACCCGGGGCACGCTCCATCAAGCTGTCCCTGCCGCCCTTTACGCTGGTGGGGGCCACTACCCGGGCCGGCCTTCTGACCTCGCCCCTGCGGGATCGTTTCGGCATCTCCCAGCGGCTGGATTTTTATTCTCCAGAGGAGCTTGTGCACATTGTCCTGCGCTCGGCAGTGATTTTGGGGACGCCTATTGAGCAGGAGGGTGCCATTGAAATAGCACACCGGGCCAGGGGTACGCCGCGCATCGCCAATCGACTCCTGCGCCGGGTGCGGGACTATGCCGAAGTGAAGGAGAAGGGGATTATCAGCGGGCAGGTCGCCAGCGCTGCTCTGGACATGCTTCAGGTGGACCGCAGGGGGCTGGATCACTTAGATCGCCGCCTGCTGCGCGTGCTGGCGGACACCTTCGGCGGCGGCCCGGCCGGAGTGGACAGCTTGGCCGCCTCCCTCGGCGAAGAGCGGGACATACTAGAGGATGTCCTGGAGCCTTTTCTGCTGCAGCAGGGCTACATTGCCCGCACCGCCCGGGGCCGCATTGCCACCCCCGCTGCCTACGAGATTCTCGGCCTGCCGGCTCCCCAAGGTAAGTCCCCCCAGTCTCCTCTGCCCCTGTCTGGAGGGACACCATGAATGCCGATCTGTCTATTCTGCAGCTGATGCTGAACGCGAGTTTTCCCGTGCAGGCGGTTATGCTCCTGCTCGCCCTCGCCTCAGTCGCATCCTGGACAATCATCCTGCAGCGCTACATGTTTTATCGCACCGCCGACCAGAATGTGCGGCATTTTGAGGAGGCCTTCTGGTCCGGAGTGGACTTGGACACCCTGTTTGCAGATGTGGAGCCGGAAGAGCGGGGTGCGGCGGCTATCTTTCGCGCAGGTTTTGGCGAATTCAGGCGCCTGCAGGCCGGAGCGGGTGCTGATTTCAGCACTGTGATGGCCGGGGTTGAGCGGGCCATGCGGGTGGCCGGGACCGGGGAAGACGAGCGTCTGGAGCTGCGCCTCAGCTTCCTGGCCACGGTGGGTTCAACCAGCCCCTATATCGGCCTTCTGGGCACGGTATGGGGCATCATGAATTCCTTTCGCGGTCTTGCAAATGTACAGCAGGCGACCTTGGCGGCGGTTGCCCCGGGCATTTCCGAGGCCTTGATCGCCACTGCCATGGGTTTGTTTGCCGCCATTCCTGCGGTGATCGCCTACAACCGGTACGCCGCCTGGATGGAAGCTCTCAGCAGCCGCTACACCGCCTTTGCCGATGAGCTTGCTGTCATCCTGCACCGCCGCGCCCACGCCGAGGAAGGGCTTTCAGAGTGATGAGAAAACGCCGTCGCCGGGCGAAAATGGCGGAGATCAATATTGTCCCCTATGTGGATGTCACCCTGGTCCTCCTGGTGATTTTCATGGTGACGGCACCGCTGCTCACCCAGGGCTTTCGGGTCGCCCTTCCCGGCACCGATGCGCCCCCCTTAGCGGCCCGGGAGGAGCCCCTGGTGGTCTCCGTGATCCAGGACGGCAGCTATCGGATCAACCTTGGGGAGAACCGAGAGCAGGCAGTCTCCCTCGCCGATGTCGGGCATCGTGTGGGGATCATAGTGGAACGCAATCCCGATGTGTCGGTGCTGGTGTGGGGTGACAGGAGGGTGCCCTACGGCGTGGTAGCGGCGCTGATGGGGGTCCTGCACGATGCGGGTGCGAGGGAGGTGGGGCTGGTCACCGAGACGCCTTCCGCCGCAGAAACCCAGTCGTTATGATGATCGCCTGGGGCCGGGAGTTTTTCTGTCTTCTGCTGTCGCTGCTTCTGCACGGCGTGGTCCTCGCGTTCTTATTTTTGGAATGGACATCCCCCCCAGTGCGGGTGCAAACTTCTATTCCTTCGCTGCAGGTCAGTTTGGTCGCTCTGCGTCCACCGCCGCCGATACCCTCGGCTGCCCCTGTCGCGCCCCCGGCGGAGCCGCTGTCTTCTCTGTCGGCCCCGCCGCCGATGCCTCCGCCGAGACCTGTCCCGGAGGAAGAGTCGCCTGTGCCGGAGGAAGTGGAGCCCCCGGTGCCTGCTTCGTCCCTCCGCGATCTCCCTCCTGCTGCCGAGTTCCCCTCTTTGCCGGCCGCGGCAGAGCCGGCAGCGGATCCGGCTGCTCCCTATGTGGCAGAGATCGCCCAGGTGATCGCCTCCCACTGGAGCCGTCCGCCGGATGCCCGCCGCGAGATGAAGGCGGAGCTCCTGATCCAGTTGGTCCCCACCGGCGAAGTGATCGGAGTGCGTATGCTGCGGGGCAGTGGCCACCCCTCCTTTGATGCGGCGGCGGAGGCGGCGGTGTGGCGCAGCGGCGGTTTCCCAAAAATTCGCGATATGCCCCGCTCGCTATTTGAAAAGCGCTTTCGCAATTTGCAGCTGATCTTTCGCCCGGAGGATCTGCCCCGATGAAATCGCTGCAGCTGTTTTGCCCTTGGCAGCTCGCTCTTTTTGCGCTTCTGCTGTTGCCCTGCCAGCCAGCTCTGGCGGTGCTGGTCATAGAGATCACCCGGGGACACGACCGCCCCGTACCCATTGCCGTAGTGCCCTTTTCTCGCAAGGGGGCCGCCATTCCCGCCGAGGATGTGGCTCAGGTGGTGGCGGCGGACTTAGCCCGCAGCGGCCGGTTTCAGGTTCTGCCGAGACGCTCTTTGCTGAGCACGCCGGGAGCTGGAAGCCGCATATTTTTCAACGAATGGCAGCAGCTGAAGGTGGACTACCTGCTGGTGGGCAGCATAGAAGCCGGGCCGAAAAACACTTTCCGTATTCACCATGTCCTGTACGACGTACTGCGCCAGAACATCCTCGGAGAAGGGAAGCATTCCGGTTCTGAAACGGAGCTGCGGGACATGGCGCATGCCGTGAGCGATGCCGCCTACGAAGCGATGACCGGCACCCTTGGCATCTTCTCCACCCGTATTGCCTATATTCTCAGCGCGGATAAGAAAAATGCCGGGCCCCGCTACCGGCTGATGGTTTCCGATGCCGATGGCGCCCGAGAGCGCGTCGTACAGGCCTCCGACGAGCCCCTGCTGTCGCCGGCCTGGTCACCGGACGGCAGGGAGATGGCCTATGTGTCACTGGAGGCGGGCTATCCTGCGGTCTATCGGCACCGTTTGGATACCGGCGCTCGCCGCCCGCTGCTGCCCAAGGTGACTTTCAGCAGTGCTCCCGCCTGGTCGCCAAAAGGTCGCCGGATAGCCCTGGCGATGGCGGAGCGAGGCAACGTAGATATTTATGTACTGGAATTGAAAACAGGAAAATTGCGCCGCTTGACGCGCCATTTCGGCATTGACACCGAGCCGGTCTGGACGCCTGAAGGAGATGCCCTGCTGTTCACTTCCGATCGCAGCGGCACGCCCCAGGTCTACCGGATTGCTTTGGCGGGGGGCGCTCCCAGCCGCCTGACTTTTCAGGGCAGTTACAATGCTCGCCCCGCTGTTTTGCCAGAGGGGGGGATGGTTTTTGTGAATGGCGATAAGGGCCGCTACCGAATTGCGCTGCAGAGGGCCGCTTCCGAGCGCATGCTCGTGCTCACCGAGAGCAGACTGGACGAGTCCCCCGCTGTCTCTCCCAACGGGGCTATGGTAATGTACGCGACACAGCACGAGAACCGAGGGGTTCTTGTGGTGGTTTCACTGAGCAGCGGTGCGGCGATTCGGCTGTCCGGAAGCAGCGGGCGGGTTACAGACCCGGCCTGGTCCCCCTTTCTCAATGGCACTGGCTCTCGGTGACAGCGGCAGACAGAAAACATGATCCACCCATTCTCAAAGAGGCAGAAGCAAGTGATACAACAGGTAATTTTTTCTATGTCCGAATATCGACATTTCTCCACTCTCCTGGCGGTTGCCCTGCTTGCGGCAGCCCTCGGGGGGTGTGCCGGACCTGCCGAGAGACGGGAGGGGGGCCAGATCTCCGCCCAAGAGGCGAGGACTGATAAGGCTGATTCGAATCTGCCCTGGCCCGCAGAGACCGAGGAGGCCGAGGGGGATTTGATCTCCGCTTCCGAGGAGTCGTCGCCGGTTGCGGAGGAGATTCGCGTGCCGATGGAGCACAGGGTATATTTCCTCTTTGACAGTGCTGTGCTGGATGAGCCGACCCGCGTCCTGCTCGGCCGCTACGCGGAGTACTTGAAGCAGAACAGCCGCGCCCTGCGCCTGGAGGGGCACACGGATGAGCGCGGCACCCGGGAGTACAACTTGGCCCTGGGGCAATCCCGGGTGGAAGCGGTTTTGGACTACCTGGTGCTGCAGGGGATCAGCCGCTCTCGTCTGCGGGGGGCGAGCTACGGGGAGGAGCGCCCGGCGGATTCCGGGCATAGCGAGCAATCCTGGCAGAAGAACCGGCGCGTGGAGATAATCCTCAACTAAAGCCATGCCGGGAAGAGAAGCGGGGCTGATCGCTGTCGCCGACGAAGGTATTGGCAAACGCCTGCTGGCAGCGGCGATTGCATCATTGTGCTGCTCGGCAGCTCTTGCCCAGCCTATTTCTGAGAGAGTGCCCGCTCGGGAGGAAGCTGCCCCCTTCTCCACCGAGGAGGTGCTGCCGCGAGGAAAAGCCGCCCCAACAGCCTCCGCTCCCCGGTCGGGAGCCGTTGAGGAGCTGTTTGACCATGTTCGCTTTCTGCAGGAGGAAATGCGCCAGCTGCGCCGGCTTTTGGAGCAGCAGGGGCATAAGCTAAGCGAGGCGGAACGGCGCCAGCTGAATCGCTATCTGGACACGGACCGCCGCCTGAGCGCTTTGGAACAGGAGACACCACAGGCTGAGGAAACCCCTGAGGGTACCGCTGCCGAGGCGCCGTCTCAATCCCCCCCCGGCGAGCGGCTCGCTTATCAGCAGGCCTACGGGCAGGTCAAGAACGGTGCTTATGACGAGGCGATGGCTTCCTTCCGAGCCTTTTTGCAGCGCTGGCCGACGGGAGAATACGCGGCAAATTCTTGGTACTGGCTAGGCGAGCTCCACCTGGCTGCCGCCCCCCCGAACCTGAAAGCAGCCGAGCAATCATTTGCCCGGGTCTTGGAGGGTTTCCCCGCCCACCACAAGGTGCCCGATGCCATGTTCAAGATCGGCAAGGTGCGCCATTTGCTAGGAGAGCTTGAGCAAGCGCAAGCCATTCTGCAGCGGGTAGTGGAGGAGTACGGCGACACCGCGGGCTCCGCCGCCCGCCTGGCCGAGGCATACCTAACCCAGTACTTCAAATAATCGGGCGTTTGGCGCTGTGCTGGGGCGTTTTTTGAAAGAGTTCCCCGCAGTTGCCATACCGAGAATTCCGCTCCCGTCTCATCTCTTTTCTAGTGCAAATGAAGTGCGAAAAAAATCCTGTGGTGGTGCTCCTCTCCGGAGGGCTGGATTCCGCTACCCTGCTCGCGATCGCCAGGGAGGAGGGGCATGCCTGCCATGCTCTCAGCCTTGACTACGGACAGCGTCATCGGGCAGAACTGGACGCCGCCTGTCGGGTGGCCCGCTCCCTGGGGGCCGAGGAGCATCGTATCTTGCAGATTGACTTGGGAGCAATCGGGGGCTCCGCCCTTACAGACCTCAGTATTCCCGTGCCCGAGCAGCCTACCGAAGGCATCCCGCCGACCTATGTGCCGGCGCGCAACACCGTCTTTTTGGCCTTGGCCCTCGGCTGGGCGGAGGTACTCAATGCCGAAAAGATTTTTATCGGTGTCAATGCCGTGGACTACTCAGGCTACCCGGATTGCCGACAGGATTTTATTCGCGCCTTCCAGGATTTGGCACAGCTCGCCACCCGCGCCGGGGCGCAGGGGGGCAGGGTGCAGATCTGCGTTCCTCTGATCAGTTTGGGCAAAGCGGATATTATTCGCTGGGGGCTGGCTCTGGGGGTGGATTACGGGCTGACGATCTCCTGTTACCAGGCGGACAGCGAGGGACGCGCCTGCGGCAGCTGCGATAGCTGCCGGCTGCGCCTCAGAGGATTCCAGGAGGCAGGCGCAGAGGACCCGGTACGGTACAATTCGCGCCCTTCCCAGGGCCGTTAGCTCAGTCGGTAGAGCAGCTGGCTTTTAACCAGTTGGTCGAAGGTTCGAATCCTTCACGGCCCACCACTTCTGCTATTGCCAAGTGCGATGCAACGGTAATTTACTCTGGGGCATTCTGCCGGCCGGCCAAACCTCTCTTATGCTCGGCAGGGCGTAGAGCGGTGCGGGGATCATTTCCCGGGTATATCGCCCCATAGAATTTTGTGCAGCTGCACCTGCATGCGCACCGGCAAACCATCCCGCAGGATCCATTCCGCTAGCTGTCTCGGCTCCAGCTCTCCCCAGACGGGGGAGAACAGCACTTCCCCCGCGGTGCGATGCAGCTGACGCTCTTCGCACAGCCGGGCAGCCCAGCGGTAGTCCTCTTCATCGCAGAGCACAAATTTGACCCGGTCCCGACTGCACAGGTGTCGGAAGTTGTCCTCTAGGTTGCGTTTCATCTCCCCGGAGCCCGGGGTCTTGATGTCCATCACCCGGCTCACCCGGGGATCCACCTGCTCTATGGGCAGTGCACCGCCGGTTTCCAGGGAGACTTGATAGTCCTGCTCGCACAGGGCGCTCAGCAGGGGCAGGCAGCCTAGCTGTGCCAGGGGCTCGCCGCCGGTCACCGTGACATAGCGAGAGCGGTGCTCCGCCACCTGCTGCAATATCTGCTTCAGGGTTAGAACCTCGCCTCCCTGAAAGGCGTAGGCGGTGTCACAGTAGCGGCAGCGCAGGGGGCAGCCGGTCAGGCGCACGAAGGCAGTGGGCAGTCCGACCCGATCGGTCTCCCCCTGCAGGGAATAGAAGATCTCCGTGACCCTGAGTTCCGTGTTCAGCATGTCCGATTGCACCAGCATGCTCATTTTCTATCCGATGCCCCGGGGGCCGGCTTCCCGGAGTTGCCGCTGGCTCGGAAGGGGTGCTGCTGCGGCGTGCTCATGGCGATTGGAATATAGCCCCTGCGGGGCAGGTCTGCAAACAGCCATGAGCCCCGCAGCGATACAAAGTGCGTTTTAACGCTCGCCCCATGGCATAGAGCCCGAGAGAGAAGGAGATAGAAACCGATCGGTTGGAGCCTGCTGATGAGAGGGAAGGGGACAAGTCTGCAAGGGGGAAGGGGATATAAGAAACCAGGCTGAAAACTCCATGTCAAGATCCGTTGCATGCTAGAATGCATGAACTGGGGAGCATTGGAATTGCGCGATGGTGCAGTCTGCTGCTGGAAGCGAAGAGGCCCGGGTTAAACTGGATGCCTTGCTCAAGCAAGCCATCCCCCCGAAGTCCTTATCTATAAATGAGCGGCAGCGTCTGCGCCGGCGCATCCGGGAATTGCTGCGTAGGGAAGATGCGGTGCTGGTCGCCCACTACTACACCGACCCCGAACTGCAGGACTTAGCCGAAGAGAGCGGCGGCTGCGTGGCCGATTCTTTGGAGATGGCTCGCTTCGGGAGCGAGCACCCCGCGTCTACTTTGGTGGTGCTCGGCGTGCGCTTTATGGGGGAGACCGCCGCGATTCTCTCTCCTCGCAAACGGATCCTGATGCCGACCTTGGAAGCTACCTGCTCTTTGGATATCGGCTGTCCTCCCGGGCCCTTCGCCGCGTTCTGCCGGGCTCACCCGGAGCGCAGCGTGGTGGTTTATGCAAACACCTCGGCGGCGGTGAAGGCGCTGGCTGACTGGGTGGTCACTTCTAGCATCGCTTTGGACGTGGTGGAGCATTTGGATGCAGAGGGCCAGAAAATACTTTGGGCACCGGACAAATTTCTGGGGAGCTATATCCGCCGTCGCACCGGAGCCGATCTTCTCTCCTGGGAAGGCAGCTGCGTGGTGCACGAGGAGTTCAAGGCCAAGGGCATTCTGGATCTAAAGCGTGTCTGTCCCGAGGCGATCGTGCTGGCGCATCCGGAAGCGCCGCCGCCAGTTCTCAATATTGCCGACCGAGTCGGATCCACTTCCCAGATTATTCGTTTCGCCCAGGAGATGTCCGAGCAGCAGTTTATCGTCGCTACCGACAAAGGACTGTTTCATAAACTGCGACAGCAGCTGCCGAACAAGGAGTTTTTTATTGCGCCCACGGCGGGGGAGGGTGCGACCTGTCGCAGCTGTGCCCATTGCCCCTGGATGGCGATGAATTCCTTAGACAGCTTGGCTCGCGCCTTGGAGACCGGTTCTACACCGATAAGCGTGCCGCTGGATTTAGCCGAGCGCGCGCTCCGCCCCCTGGAGAGAATGCTGAATTTTTCTGCTGGCTTGGCCTGTACTTCCCGCTGACTCTGAAAGCTGGCTGCACTGGCCTCAGCGTTGCAGCTCCTTTTGCATCTCTTTAATTTCCTGCAGGCGCCGCTGCAGTCGCAGGGCTTTCTGCGGAGATCCCTTAACCAGTTTCAGGGCATAGGACAGCTGTCGCTGCGCCTCTGGCAGTCTGTTGTGCAGTACTAGGTGCTCGGCGCTGGCCATGTGTACTCCAACAATGTCCCCCGCTGAACCGCGCACCTCGGACAAAAGGAGCCATAGGAAGGCATTTTCTGGCTGCCGGTCTAGCTGCCGTTCTAGGATTTTGGCGGCTCCCACCGGTCTGCCGGCATCAATCATGATCTGTGCGGCCGCCGCATCTAGCGGATAGTTGTCCGGGTTTAGTCGGCGGTGCCGATTGAGAAGCGCTAAGGCTTCCCCGTAGCGCTTGTCCTGGGCGGCAATTTCCGCGGCGGTTACTACAAAGGGGATCTGAGGCCGTGCTTCGCTGAGCAGCGGGCGGAGGGTGGCTTCTGCTTCTTTAAGCCGCCCGGCAGCTGTCAGCGCCAGAGCGTGGCCGTAGCGGTCGGCAGGGCTTGCATTGTCTGTCTGTACGAGCTTTTCCATCTGCTTCAGCACTGCGGGATCTGGGGTCCGGGGAACCTGAACCCGGGCCTGCATCAGGCGGTAGTAGCTGGGATCCCAATGGGCCCTGCCGCCGCTGCCGGTCTTTCCCTCTTTGCGGTACTGTCGGGCCAGTGTTCGGGATTCTGCGATGCGCCGCTCCGTCACCGGGTGAGTGAGGAGAAACTCCGGGGGCCGGGTGCGATGGCGGAACTGTACCTGCATGCGCTCAAACATGCTCGGCACCGCATCCGGGTTCATACCCGCCGCGGTGAGAATTTCCATGCCGAAGCGGTCTGCTTCCAGTTCGTGCTCGCGGCTGTACCGCAGCAGGGCTTCCAGTGCCGCCGCCTGGGTTGAGTACAGCACCGCCAGGGCTGCCTCACCGCTGGAGGCGGCGGCCAGCAGGACCCCCGCCAGCAGGCCAGTCAGGGCGGGCAGTGTTCGGCGTCGCGCCTGCTCCAGCCGACGCTCAAAATGTTTTTGCTGCAAATGCGCCAGTTCATGGCTCAGGACAGCAGCCAGCTCCGCTTCGCTGCGGGCATGGAGCAGCAATCCGCTGTGGACGCCGATAATACCCCCGGGCACCGCAAAGGCATTCAGATCCAAGTTATCCACCAGCACGATTTCCAGCCGGTTATCCTCCAGGCGGCCGTGCTCTGCCAGGCGATAGCAGAGATGGTGCAGGTAGTCCTGCAACAGGGGATCATTGAGGAGAGTGGTCTGGGCTCGGAAAGAGCGCAGCCACGTGCGCCCTAGCTTGTGGGTCTCTTCAGCAGAGAGTGAGCCGGCGGGCGGGCCTAAATCTGGCAACTGGGGGGCGGCGCTGACCGCAGCGGCGGAGAACAGCATCGTCCCCAAGAGGAAGGCTGGCAGGAGGTAAAAACCCTGTCTCTCCTCGCCATCTGTTATCATCACAACTCGCACAAAGCCTCGGCTGACAAAGTTTACTCCAAGACACTGCATGTTCAGAATACTGCAAAGGTGGCAGGAGCGATATCTCGGGGATGAGCAGGCGGTAGTGCTGCTGCTGCTGCTGCTGAGCGCCGTGCTCCTGATGCTGTGGATGGGGGGCATTCTGGCCCCGATTTTCGCCAGCGTGGTGCTGGCCTATCTGCTCCAGGGTCTGGTCAAGATCATGCAGCAGCGGGGTGCGCCCAAGCTGGTGGCAGTGACAGCCGTCACCCTCCTGTTTGTATTGGTGCTGTTCGGCACCATCTTCGGGCTGATCCCGCTGTTCTGGCAGCAGATGAGGGGATTGACCAGCCAGGATCTGCCGAGCATGGCAGAGCAGGTTCAAAACATTATTATCGGTCTGTCCCAGAAGTTCAGCGGCATCTTCGGCGAGCAGCAGGTGCAGGCATGGAGCGAATCTCTCAACAGCCAGATCACCGAGTTCAGCCGCAGTATTCTTTCCCTGTCCCTAGCCGCTCTGTTCAACCTTGTACAACTGGGAGTGTACCTGATCTTAGTGCCCTTGCTTGTCTTTTTCATGCTAAAAGACAGCCCTTCGCTACTCCGGTGGTGCACCAATTTCCTGCCGGAGCGGCGCCATATCCTCCAGCAGGTATGGGCAGAGATGGACTGCCAGCTGGCTAACTATGTGCGCGGAAAGGTGCTGGAGATCCTTATCATAGGGGTGGGTGCCTATATCATTTTCGCTATTCTCGGCCTCAACTACGCAGCTCTTTTGGGATTGCTGGTTGGCATCTCCGTGCTGGTGCCCTATGTGGGAGCCATGGTGGTGACGGTGCCGGTGCTGGCCGTCGGCTATTTTCAGTGGGGCGTCGGCGATACCTTCCTCTACTTGGTAGTCAGCTACACCATATTGCAGGCCATAGATGCCAACGTGCTGGTGCCCCTGCTTTTCTCCGAGGCCGTGAGCCTGCACCCGGTGGCGATTATCCTTGCGGTGCTGGTATTCGGCGGATTGTGGGGATTTTGGGGCATCTTCTTTGCGATTCCGCTGGCCACCCTGGTGAAGGCTCTGCTTGAAGCCTGGCCTAGGAAGGAGTAATTGAAACCCGGTCGCAGGGGGGGCAGCCCAGGTCTTCTCCCGGCGGTTCTGCTGTCGCTCTTTTTCCTCACCGCCTGTGCCGGCTCTGCCCCGGCGCTGCGCTCCGATCATATCGAAAAAGCCGAGGGGGACCCCCGCAGCTACCGCCATCTGCGCCTGGCAAATGGCCTTAAGGCTCTTCTGGTATCCGACCCTGGCACAGAGAGGGCCGCCGTCGCCATGGATGTCGCCGCTGGCAGCCGAGAGGAGCCCTCGGAGTATCCGGGCCTTGCACACCTGCTGGAACACGCCCTCTTCCTCGGCACGGAGAGTTATCCAGAACCTTATGAATTTCATTCTTTTCTCTCTTCTAATGGTGGGGTCTACAACGCCCTCACCGCCTTTGAATACACCAGCTATTTCTTTGCTCTTAATGCAGCTGCCCTAGAGCTGGCCCTGGATCGCTTTGCCGAGCTCTTCAGCGCCCCTCTGCTGCTGCCCCGGCGCATTGCAGAGGAATCCCAAGTGGTGGATGCGGAATACCGCAGTCGCCTGCGGAGCGAAGAGCTGCGCCTTCTGGATGTATTTCGCGTGCAGCTGAATCCGGCGCATCCCTACGCCCGTTTTGCAGTGGGCAGCATGGATACCCTGGAGGGAGGCAGTGCTGCCGCCGCTGCTTTTTATCGTCGTTTTTATATTGCCCCGGGGATGGCGCTGGCGCTCTCGGCTCCGCTTCCCCTCGCTGAACTGGAGGCGCTGGTGCTTTCGAAATTTCGCACCCTGCCCGAGGGGGAGACACCGCCTCGGCTGCCGAATGTTCCCCTATTTGCGCCGGACACCCTGCCGCGCCGGGTTTTCCTGCAACCGGTCCGGGAGTTGCGAGCGCTGCGTTTGGTATTTCCGGTTTCCAAAGCAGCCTCTGAAAATCGGGACTCACCTCTGCACCATATTGCCGAGCTCCTCGGGGATGAGGGGGAGGGCAGTCTGCTGTCTCACCTGAAACGGGAGGGGCTGGCCGAGGCGCTCAGGGCGGGTCCCGGGCTGCGGTATCGGGAGGGGGGAACTTTTGATGTGGACATCCAGCTCACGGCAGCAGGTCTCGGCTCCTTGGAAGAGGTGGCGGTGGCGGTTTTTGACACCTTGGAAAAAATTCGTGCGACGGGGCTGAATCCGTGGCGCCTTCAGGAGCGGCACAGGACCGCGGAGATCGCCTGGCAGTTTCGAGAGGTCTATTCAGCGGAAAAAGAGGTGTGGCGGCTGGCTCGCAACCTGCAGAAATATCCGGCCCGGGAAGTGCTGCGGGGCGAATACCTGGCGGAAGATTTCAGCGGAGAAGAGCTGGCGGCTCAGCTTGATTTTCTAGTGCCGGACAACTGCCTGTGGCTGGTGACAGCGCCGGGGACGAAGGGAGAGCAGAGCAGCCCCTGGTATGCCGTACCCTACCGGGAGGAGAGGATTTTCCCCGCCCCTCTCAGGGCCCGTCTGCAGGCTCCCCTGAGTCGTGACATCCAGCTGCCCCCACCGAATCCCTATCTGCTGGGACTCCCGGCCCTCGGGGCTTTGCCGCCTCGCCCTGCTCCCGCCGCTTCGCCGCAGCTGGTGCTTGCACGAGAGAGTCTTGAGCTGTGGCACCTTGCAGACCAAAATTTTCCAGGCCCCCGGGGCCACGCCTATTTTGACCTGCGTTTTCCCGATGCCTTGGGCACCGCCGAAAAGGCTGCCCTCACTGTGCTCCTGGCCCGAGTTCTGGCAGATGAGTGGAGCGAGAAGGTGTGGCCAGCGGTTCGGGCCGGGCTGCATGCAGAGATCTCCCCCTCCCTGCGGGGCATGACCCTTGAGCTGCATGGCTTTCATCGTCACCAGGTGAAGCTGCTGGGGGAATTAGTGCAGGTGCTTAGGCAGCCGGTGCTGGCTGCCGAGCGCGTTGCCGCCGCGCGGGAAACTCTGCTTCACAGATGGCAGAGCGCCGGCAGGGGCGCACCCTACCGCAGGCTGCTGGGGGATTTTTCCCAGGCGCTGGTTTGGGGCCGGTGGCCGGAGGCGGCCCTGGCCGCCGCCCTGGCGCGCACCACCCCGGAAGATCTGTCGAGATTTGCCCGGGAAGCCTTGGGCGATGTTCGCATTCGGGGGCTGGTTCAGGGGGGCATGGCTCTGCCGGCAGCTCTGCAGATGGGCTCTTTGGCAGCTTCCATTGCAAAGCGGGGTGCACAGTCGTCTTCGCCGACCCGGGTGGGGCGCATTGGCGCCGGCGAGCGCTGGCGCTGGTCTCGCCGACTCCCCCATGGCGATGCCGCCATCCTGCTGTATTTGCAGGCTCCGGATGACACAGACCGCAGCCGGGCCTTCGCCGCCCTCAGCGCACGGGTGCTAGAGGCGGATTTCTTTCAGGAAATGCGGATAAAGCGGCAGTTGGGCTATGTGGTATTCAGCACTTATTACCCGCTCTTGGATATCCCGGGAATCGTGTTTGCTATGCAGTCCCCCACCGTCAGCGCCCGAGATCTGGAAGCAGAGCTGGAGGTTTTTCTCAAGCAGGCGGCGACCGAGGGGGCCGGGGGAGGGTCGCCGGAGTATTTTGTCCGCCATCGCCAAGCCCTCCTCCAGAGCCTTCAGCAGAGACCGGAAAATGGCGGCCTGGCGGCCGCCCGCAACTGGCAGTCCATCCTCCTCGGGGACCGAGAGTTTGTCCGGCGACAGAGCATGGTGCAGGCCCTGCAGGAATCACGCTGGGAGGATTGGCGGAAATTTCATCGGGACCTGATGAGGCCGGGCAGTCGCCGTGAGATCCTGCTCCTAGCTTCGGCGATGCCTTCGGAGGAGGAGGAAGAGGGACCCTATTCCGTAGACAGTCCAGAGTCGCTATGGCACTCTCTTTCCTCTTGGTACAGCAGATAAAAGGCTGCATGGGGGACAGCACCGATGCAGCCGCAACTGCCCTATCCAACCCTATGCGCAGTGCAGATTTATTCTGTATACTGCCTTCCGTGCACTTTCTCCTGCTGCACTGACCCGCTAGAATTATTCTCACTATGACGACTGAAATACCATTGGGCAGTACAGAGCGGGACATAGACCCGGCAGAGACTCAGGAGTGGCTGGAAGCGATGGACAGCGTGCTGCGAAATGTCGGCAAGGGGCGCAGTGCCTGGCTTTTGCAAAAGCTCACCGAACGGGCGGTGGCGGCGGGGGTAGACCTGCCGCCGAATATAACCACCCCGTACCGCAACACCATTCCTCCCTCCGCTGAAAAGCGGATGCCCGGAGACCTGTTCATGGAGCGCAAAATCCGCTCTTTGGTGCGCTGGAATGCGCTGGCGATGGTGATGCGAACCAATAATGTGGATTCGAGTCTCGGCGGTCACATATCCTCTTTTTCCTCCATTGCGACCCTGTACGATGTGGGTTTCAACTATTTCTTTCGCGGATCAGAGAGTGACCAGTTCGGCGACCTGATCTATTTCCAAGGGCACAGCGCCCCCGGCCTGTATGCGCGCTCCTACCTTGAGCGCCGCATTGACGAGACGCAGCTGGATAACTATCGGCGCGAAGTGGACGGCACCGGCTTGTCTTCCTATCCCCATCCTTGGCTGATGCCGGACTACTGGCAATTCCCCACGGTCTCCATGGGGCTCGGCCCGATCCAGGCGATTTACCAGGCGCACCTGATGAAATACCAGTCCAAGCGCGGTCTGGTGGATCAGTCCCAGCGCAAGGTATGGTGTTTTGTCGGGGACGGGGAATGCGATGAGCCGGAAAGCCTGGGCTCCATTGCCATGGCCGGGCGCGAGTGCTTGGATAACCTAATTTTTGTGGTCAATTGCAACCTGCAGCGCTTAGACGGTCCGGTGCGCGGCAACGGCAAGATCATTCAGGAGCTTGAAGGGGTGTTTCGGGGTGCGGGGTGGAATGTTATCAAGGTCATCTGGGGCAGACTCTGGGACTCCCTGTTTGAGAAGGACCGTTCCGGCCTCTTGCAAAAGCGCATGGACGAGGTCGTGGACGGCGATTATCAGAACTACAAGTACAGCGGCGGCGCCTACACCCGCGAGCATTTTTTCGGCAAGTACCCGGAGCTTTTGCAGCTGGTTGAAGACCTGACGGACGAGAACATCATGTACCTGAACCGGGGCGGTCACGACCCCTACAAGGTGTATGCCGCCTACGCCGCCGCCGTAGAGCATAAGGGGCAGCCTACGGTGATCCTTGCTAAGACAGTCAAGGGCTACGGCATGGGGGCGGCAGGGGAGGCGGGCAATGAGACCCATTCCCTGAAAAAATTGGATACGGAAAGCCTGAAGAAATTTCGCGACCGTTTTGGTGTGCCGATCAGCGACAAAGACATAGAGCAGGTGCCCTATTACCGGCCGCCGCCGGATAGCCCCGAGATGGAATACATGCGGCGGCAGCGTGAGGAGCTGGGAGGCTTTCTGCCCGCCCGGCACAGCGATTTTCCCTCCCTGAAAGTGCCGGAGCTGGAGGTCTTTTCCCGCCAGCTGGAGGGGAGCGGTGAGCGCAGCATTTCAACCACAATGGCCTTTGTGCGCATTCTTTCCCAGCTGACCAAGGAGCCGGAGATCGGCCCTCGGGTAGTTCCCATCGTGCCCGACGAGGCGCGCACCTTCGGCATGGAGGGCATGTTTCGGCAGCTCGGCATTTATTCCTCTGCCGGACAGCTGTATACGCCTGTGGATGCAGGCCAGGCGATGTACTACAAGGAGGATGAGAAGGGACAGATTCTGGAGGAGGGGCTCAATGAATCCGGTGCCTTCTGCGCTTGGCTGGCCACCGCCACCGCCTACAGCACCAGCCGCTTTCCGATGATCCCCTTTTATATTTTTTACTCTATGTTTGGTTTCCAGCGGGTGGGGGATCTGAGCTGGGCGGCGGGGGATTCCCAGGCCCGGGGCTTTCTCATCGGCGCCACTGCCGGACGCACCACCCTCAACGGGGAGGGGCTGCAGCATCAGGATGGCCATAGCCATCTCCTGGCTTCCACGATCCCGAATTGCCGGGGCTACGACCCGGCCTATGCCTACGAACTGGCGGTGATCATCCAGGATGGGCTGAGGCGCATGTACCAGGAGCGTGAAAATTGTTTTTATTACATCACGACGATGAATGAAAACTATCCGCAGCCCCCGATGCCGAAGGGTGCAGAAGAGGGCATCGTGCGCGGCATGTACCTGCTGCGAGGGGCGGAGGGCAAGGGTCCCAAGGTGCAGCTGCTCGGCTCTGGCGCTGTGCTGCGCGAAGTGCTGGCGGCAGCAGACATGCTGCAGGAGGATTTTGGCATTGGCGCAGAGGTATGGAGCGTCACCAGTTTTGAAAGCCTGCGCCGGGACGGACTGGCCTGCCAGCGCTGGAACATGCTGCATCCCGGGAAGAAACCGCGTGTGCCCCATGTTGCCGAGCTGCTGGCGGAGCACGAGGGTCCCGTAGTGGTCGCCACCGACTACATCAAGACTTGGGGGGATCAGTTGCGACCCTTTATTCCCCGCACCTGCCAGGTGCTGGGCACCGATGGTTTCGGACGCAGCGATACCCGGGAGAAGCTGCGGTGGTTTTTTGAGGTAAATCGCTCCTTTATTGCGGTAGCCGCCCTTACGGCCCTGGCGGCGGAGGGTTCGGTCAGTGACGCGAAGATAAAGCAGGCGATTAAAAAATACGACATTGATCCGGGGAAAGAGGATCCCCTTTCCTGCTGAGCGTATCTGCTCGCATTTTGCCCATGCCGCTGCAAACCGTTTTCATTCCCGACTTAGGAGGGGCTGAGGATGTGGATGTTACGGAGATCTGTGTGGCGGTAGGAGAGGAGGTGCAGGCAGAGCAGTCCATAGCGGTCCTCGAATCCGACAAGGCGTCCATGGAGGTGCCGGCGCCGGCGGCGGGGCGGGTGACGGCGCTGCACTTGAAAGAGGGACAGAAGGTGGCGGAGGGAGATGCCATCGCCGACATTGAGAGCGCGGAAAGCGCCGGAGAAGAAGTTTCGCCCGCCGAAAAAAAGCAGACGGCAGAAACGCCGGAGCCGCCCGCCGCCGACAAGCCGAAGCCGTCCCCCAGCCCCGTGCCGACAGGCACTCCGACCCCGGCTGTCAGCGAGCCGGCGTCGGCGGCGAGCAGAACTCCGACTCTTGGCGGTCCGGTCCACGCCGGCCCGGCGGTGCGCAAGCTGGCCCGGGAGTTCGGCATTGACTTATCCCAGGTGCCTGCCACCGGCCAGGGCAGCCGGGTTCTCAAGGAAGACCTGCAGCGCCATGTGCGAAAAGCCATGGAAGGCCCCCCGCCGGGGGCGCAGCTGCCGACGGTGCCAGCGGTAGATTTCAGTGTCTTCGGTGCGACCAGCACCGAAAAGATGAGCAGAATGCAGCGGGCCACCGCCGCAGGAATGCGTCGCAGTTGGCTGAACATACCCCACGTCACGCAGTTTGATGAGGCGGATGTCACTGACTTAGAAGCCCTGCGCAAGAGCATGCGCTTGGAGATGGAGAAGCGTGGCTGCAAGCTGACCCCTCTGGTATTTCTGCTGCGCGCCTGTGTGCGGGCATTGCAGGAGCACCCGCAATTCAACGCATCACTGCATCCGGACGGCGAGCAGATGATCAGCAAGCAATACATTAACATCGGCATCGCCGTGGATACTCCGGGCGGATTGGTAGTGCCGGTTTTGCAGAATGCCGCCGAGAAAGACTTGTGGGAGATCGGGGCCGAGCTTGCCGACTTGGCGGCCCGGGCCCGGGACGGCAAGCTGAAGCCAAAGGACCTGCAGGGGGGCTGCTTCACCATTTCCAGCTTAGGTGCCATCGGCGGCACCGGCTTTACCCCGATCATCAATGCGCCGGAGGTGGCGATACTCGGGGTCTCCCGCCTGACGGTGAAGCCCGTATTCCGGGAGGATGCATTTCATCCCTGCAAGGTTCTGCCCCTGTGCCTTTCCTACGACCACCGCGCAGTGAACGGCGCTGATGCAGGACGCTTCATGACAACCCTGCACACCGTCCTCTCAGATCCCAAGGAACTGCTGGACAAGGGCCTGAGCAGTGGAGGCTAAACTTGATTATTGAACCGAAGACCCGCGGCTTTTTATGCACCGCTGCCCATCCCCTCGGCTGCGCCGCCCATGTGGAGGAGCAGATTGCATACCTCGGCGGCGAGGCGGCACTGCCGATAGGACCGAAGAAGGTGCTTGTCATCGGGGCCTCCACCGGCTACGGACTCGCTGCTCGCAGCGTCGCTGCTTTCGGCTGCAAAGCGGCCACTGCCGGGGTATTTTTTGAGCGGCCCGGGACTGCCACCCGCACCGCAACTGCCGGCTGGTACAACGCGGCCGCCTTTCAGCGTCTTGCGATGGAGGCCGGGCTCCACGCCACCTGCATCAATGGCGATGCTTTTTCGCAGGAGATTAAACAGCAGACTGCTGCCCACCTGCAGGATACCATCGGCGCAGTGGACTTGGTGGTGTACAGCTTGGCAGCCCCCAAGCGCGTTCATCCGGAAAGCGGCAAAGTGCACAAGTCGGTGCTGAAACCTGTCGGTCGCTCGGTGAGCAGCCGCACCTTGGATACCGATCGACAGGAGGTGAAAGAAGTCACCATCGCTCCGGCCACGGAAGAGGAGATTGCCGACACCATCTCGGTGATGGGGGGCGAGGACTGGGAGCTGTGGATTGAGACCCTGGCAGAGGCAGGGCTGTTAGCGGAGGGCTGTCGCACTACCGCTTTCACCTACATCGGCGAGCGCATCACCTGGCCCCTGTATGGGGAGGCCACGATAGGCGCGGCTAAGAAGGATTTGGACCGAGCGGCCCAGGCTATTGGCCGTCGCCTTGCCCCAATGGGTGGACAGGCGCGCATCTCAGTGCTGAAGGCGGTGGTCACCCAGGCCAGCTCTGCCATTCCCATCATGCCCCTGTACCTGTCCTTGCTGTTTCAGGTGATGAAGGAGCAGGGCACCCACGAGGGCTGCATACAGCAGATGTACAGGCTGTTTCAGCAATGGTATGGACAGCCGGAGCCGGCAGCTGACGAGATGGGGCGTCTGCGCTGTGATGGCTACGAGCTGAACCCGGCGGTGCAGAAGGAAGTGGAATCCCGGTGGTCCCGTGTCACCACAGAAAACTTGGATCAGCTGGCTGATTTTCCCGGCTACCGGAAAGAGTTTCTGAAACTGTTCGGTTTTGGCCTTCCCGGGGTGGACTACACCTTGGACTCGGAGCCGGAGGTGGGGCTCCCCGGCCTAGTGCCCAGCCTGTGACACGCTATGCCTGACATGAGCCATGGCCGGGCCGTCCAGGTCAGCGAGCGGGTGCGGCGCATCGTGGCGCCGAATCCCGGTCCGATGACCGCACAGGGCACCAATACCTACCTGCTCGGGCGAGAGGAGGTGGCGGTGGTGGACCCGGGCCCTAAGGAGCCCTCTCATATTGAGGCGATCCTGAAGGCGGCAGGGGAGCGGATTCGCTGGATTCTAGTCACCCACACCCATCCGGACCACTCTCCGGCGGCACTGCCCTTGGCGGAGGCTACCGGGGCCAAGCTGATGGGTAATGTCATTCCCGACGACGGCTACCAAGACACCACTTTTAAAAGCGCCCATGAATTCCGGCATGAAGAGCGGTTCTGTGCCCCGGAGTTCAGTGCCCTCGCCCTGCATACGCCGGGCCATGTCGCCAATCACTTTTGTTTTCTGATAGAGGAGGATGGACTGCTGCTCACCGGGGATCACCTGATGAACGGATCCACCGTGGTCATCATTCCCCCCCACGGCAACATGTCGGACTATATCGCCTCGCTGCAGGTCATCCGCGCCCAGCCGCTGTGCGTGCTGGGCCCCGGTCACGGTGATACCATGACCGAGCCGATAAAGGTAATTGACTGGGTGCTCGCCCATCGCCTGCAGCGAGAACGCAAGGTGCTGGATGCTCTCATCAGCACCGGGGGGGGCCCCTTGGAGACGCTGCTGCCGGTGGTGTACGACGACGTGGACCCCGGGCTGCACGCCATGGCAAAAATGTCCCTGTGGGCGCACCTTCTCAAGCTGCAGAAGGAGGGCCGGGCCTTGGAAAGGGATCAGAAGTGGCAGCTGCCGGAGAGGTCAAATGGGCACCGGACTGCCTGAGACCCTGCCGGCGCTGCTCGCCCTGGCATCCCAGCGCGAAGGCAAGCGCATCGCCTTGGTGCAGGGCGAGGAGATCATTCGCTATCAGGAGCTTGAAACCATGGCGCTGGCCACCTGCCGCGCCTGCATGGCGGCGGGACTGGAACCGGGAGACCGGGCGGCGATTTGGGCGCCCAACCTGTCCCGATGGGTTGTGGCCGCCCTCGGCCTGCAGCTGGCCGGTGCCGTGCTGGTGCCGCTGAATACTCGTTTTAAGGGTGCCGAGGCGGCTTGGATTCTTAACCGGAGCGGAGCAAAACTCCTATTTACCGTGCAGGGCTTTTTAAATATTGACTATCTGCAGATGCTGCAGAAGGAAGAGCTGCCTGCCCTGCAGCGGAAAGTGCTTTTGGAGGGCAGCGCAGAGGGTGTACAGGACTGGGAGCAATTTCTGGCGGGGGGGAAAACCGTGCTGGTGGCCGAGGCGGAGCGACGGATGGAGGGAATCCGAGGCGAGGATATCCTGGATCTCATGTTTACTTCCGGCACCACGGGCCGGCCCAAGGGGGTCCTGACCACCCATGCCCAGAACATTCGGGTGTATGACACTTGGAGCCGCACAGTAGGGCTGGGGAGAGAGGACCGCTATCTGGTAATCAATCCTTTTTTCCATTCTTTCGGCTATAAGGCGGGCTGGTTTTCTTCCATCCTTCGGGGCTGCTCCGTTCTGCCGATGAAAACCCTTGACGTGGATGCAGTGCTCCGCTGCATTGAGACTTTTCGCGTCACTATGCTGCCGGGACCGCCGACTCTTTTTCAATCCCTTCTCGCTCACCCGGGACGTGAGGCTCATGATCTGTCCAGCCTGCGCCTCGCTGTGACCGGCGCCGCCTCTGTGCCGGTGCGCCTGGTGGAGAGAATCCG
This sequence comes from Gammaproteobacteria bacterium, assembly GCA_965205525.1. Taxonomy (GTDB): domain Bacteria; phylum Pseudomonadota; class Gammaproteobacteria; order JABABF01; family JABABF01. The sequence goes on along the minus strand of OZ242171.1, from coordinate 1,232,012 downwards.
CTCCGAGCTGGGTTTTGATTCCGTGCTGACCGCTTATGGACTCACCGAAAGCAGCGGCGTGGTTACCATCTGTGACAAGGATGACGATCCCGAAACCATTGCTTCCACCTCCGGTCGCGCTATGCCCGGGGTGGAGCTTCGCTGTGTGGACGCAGAGGGAAAGACCTTGCCGCCCGGAGAGGCGGGAGAGCTGCTGGTACGGGGTTACAATGTGATGCAGGGGTATTTTGAGGAGCCGGAAGAGACCGCCCGGGCGATTGATAAAGAAGGGTGGCTGCGTACCGGGGATGTGGCGGTTATTGACGAGCGGGGCTGCGTGCGCATTACCGATCGTATCAAGGATATGTTTATTGTCGGCGGTTTTAATTGCTATCCTGCAGAAATTGAGAATATCCTGTGCACTATGGAAAGCATTAGCCAGGCGGCGGTGATCGGCGTGCCCGATGCGCGCTTGGGGGAGGTTGCAAAGGCGTTTATCATTCCTGTCGGCAATGCTGGCGAGCTAACCGAAGAGCAGGTGAAAGACTGGTGCAGGGAGCGCATGGCAAACTACAAAGTGCCGCGTTTTGTGGTTTTCACAAAAGAGCTGCCCGTAAATGCTTCCGGCAAGGTGATGAAAAACATTCTGCGCGGGGATAGTGTAAATTAAAGCGGGACTGCTCCTGATGTCTTTTTAATTTTTTATACGGTAATGTCTTTTCTCAATTCTTTTCTTAATGTCTTGGCTGCTAAGGCAGGCCCCGTGCGTCGGTTGGCAGGCCCCGCGCGTCGATTGGCAGGCCCCGTGCGTCGGTTGTCTGCGCCAACAGTCGTGGTGGCGGGACTGGGCCGCTGCGGCACCACTTTAATGGTAAATACTATTGGTCGCGGAATGGATGCCCTTTATCATCCCTACGCATTATTTTGGGAGAATAGTGAAGCAGCTATTTTTACGGGCATCAGCGAATTTTTTGCAGAGAGAAAAGGGGATCCTAGCAGGCGTTCCTTGCCGACTTTTGGTTCCATCTCTCAGGCAGCGAAGACCAAGCGCGGCTACGTCTATAAAACCCATAGCTACCCTTTCCCGGATATTCCGTTGCCGCGCCGTGTCCGAATCATATGGATGTTCGGCAATCCGATGACGATCGCGGCATCCACAAATAATATGCAGGCAAGTCAGGGCATGATGCAGAAGGAGAAAGGGAACATGTATCATAATATGAACTCAAATCAAGCCATGCAGAAAAAAATATGGAACATACATCATTATAGGCACTTGGAATCACCTCATTATCAGGAGTACGATGAAATACTGACACGGGATACCTGCCTGCTTGAACGCCATTTTGATGCCTGGTATCGTCCTCATGCCTTTCCGTTTCTATCGGTCAGGTATGAATCTCTAAGGGAACCTCAAGTGCAGCAGGCCGTCGCGGATTTTGTCGGCTTGCCTCTGCGATTCCGGCCTTGGAAACCGCGCGCTACAGATTGGCAGAGCCATCCCCGCCGAGCGGAGTTAGAGGCAACCTACGGACGGCTGCATGCCAAGGTGGAAGCTGCCGAAGATACCAAGATATGGCAGGCGGAGAAAGTGCGGCCAGAATGGCAGGAGCACTGAGAATGGCGCCCCGGGCAGGACTCGAACCTGCAGCCTACTCCTTAGGAGGGAGTCGCGCTATCCCGTTGTGCCACCGGGGCGGGATACATCAGCGCAGGAGGAAAGTATAGCATTGCATCGCCCTGTGCTGACCCGCTTGCCGGTTGCATTGCCAGTCCGTGTCATGCCGCCTAGGCGACAAGCAATCCGACTGTCCTCGGCTACAGATTGCCGATGACTTCCCGCTGTCGGTACAGTTTGGCCAGAGCCGCCTGGTCTTTTTCCAGCTGCGCCTGTACACCGGCCACGATGGCAGCGGGTGCGCGCCCGGTAAAGGACTTGTTCTGCACTTTTGCTTCGGCTCGCTTTGTGTTCTGCTCCAGGCGTGCAATCTCCTTGCCGAGCCGGGCCAGCTCCATTTCCCGATCAATTAAACCCTCCATCGGCACTAAGATTTCCAAGTTTCCGACTAGGCCGGTGGCGGCGGCGGGCGTTTTCCCCTCTGCCAGCCAGCGCATCGATTCCAGTCCGGCCAGCCCTCGCAGCAAGAACTCAAATTCGGTCGCGCGCTTCCGGTCTCGGAGCTCACCTTGGCAAAGGAGCAGTGGCAGGCGTTTCGCCGGTGCAATACGCATTTCACCGCGAATATTGCGCACCGCATTGACGAAGTCTTGCAGCCACTGCATTTCCGCTTCCGCCTCCGTATCCAGCTGGCTGCTGTCGGGAGTCGGGAAGGGCTCCAGCATAATGCTCTCCCCTTGGCAGCCGCTCAGGGGCTTCAGTCGCTGCCAGATTTCTTCCGTGAGAAAAGGCATCACTGGATGAGCTAGGCGCAGCAGAGTCTCCAGCACCTGCACCAGCGTGCAGCGGGTGCCCCGGGCCAGGGGGCTATCCTTTTCTTCAGCCTCTAGCACCAGCTTGGAGATCTCCAGATACCAGTCGCAGTATTCGTGCCAGGCAAATTCGTAGAGGGCGCGGGCAGCGATGTCAAAGCGGTATTCTGCCAGGGCATCGCCGACTGCCTGCTCCGTCTGCTGCAGGCGAGAAATAATCCAGCGTCCGGATACACCGCGGTCAATCTTTTCCTCTGACACGGTGTCCGCACCGCCGGCCTGGGTGATCACATAGCGGGCTGCATTCCACAGCTTGTTGCAGAAATTCCGATAGCCCTCCACCCGTCCCATCGCAAAGCGAATATCCCGGGTGGTGGTCGCCAAGGCACAGTAGGTAAAGCGCAGTGCATCGGCTCCGTGCGCCGGAATGCCCTTGGCGAATTCCCTGCGCGTGGCCTGCTCCGTGTGCGCGGCTAAGCGGGGCTGCAGCATTCCCTGGGTGCGCTTGGCCACCAGCTCCTCCATGCCGATGCCGTCAATCAAATCAATCGGATCCAGAATGTTGCCCTTGGACTTGGACATTTTTTGACCCTCGGCATCTCGCACCAAGCCGGTGACATACACTTCGTAAAAAGGAATTTCCTTGAGAAAGTGGGTGCTCATCATAATCATGCGAGCCACCCAGAAGAAAATGATGTCAAAGCCGGTGACTAGGACAGCGGTGGGATGGTACATCTTGAGCGCAGCGCTTTTTTGGGGCCAGCCCAAGGAGGAGAAACTCCATAAGGCAGAGGAGAACCAGGTATCCAGCACGTCCTCGTCCTGACGGAGGACAGTCTCTGCCGGCAGGTTGTGCCGGGCCCGGGCATCCGCCTCGTCGTGGCCTACATAGATTTCACCCTCCGGGCCGTACCAGGCGGGAATCCGATGTCCCCACCACAGCTGGCGGCTGATGCACCAGTCCTGAATTTCCCGCATCCAGGCAAAATAGGTATTTTTCCAATGATCCGGCACAAAGCGTATGTCGCCGTTTTCCACCGCCTGCATGGCCGTCTTTGCCATGCGCTCGGTCCGCACGAACCACTGGTCTGTAAGGAGCGGTTCCACCACCGTGGCAGAGCGGTCACCTCGAGGCACTTTGTAGCGGTGCTCCTCGGTTTTTTCCAGCAGTCCGGCGGCTTCCATGTCCGCGATGACTCGCTTGCGAGCCGCAAAGCGCTCCAATCCCCGGTAGGGGGGCGGCACCTCGTCGTTCAGCGCACCGGTCGCCGTGAAGATGTTGATCATCGGCAGTTCGTGGCGCATGCCGATCTCGTAGTCGTTGAAATCGTGTGCCGGTGTGACCTTGATGCAGCCGGAGCCGAATTCCGGGTCCACATGCTCGTCGGCGATGATCGGAATCTCCCGCTCCGTCAATGGCAGCCGCACATGCTGGCCGAGCAGCTGACGAAACCTCGCGTCCTTCGGGTGTACCGCCACCGCTGTGTCCCCGAACATGGTTTCCGGGCGCGTGGTGGCGATGACCACCCAGCCCTCCCCGGAGCAGAGGGGGTAGCGGAAATGCCACAGGTGGCCATTTTCCTCCTCTGAGATGACTTCCAAGTCCGAGACTGCTGTTTCCAGCACCGGATCCCAGTTCACAAGTCGTTTGCCGCGAAAGATATATCCCTCTTCGTACAGGCGTATGAATACTTCCCGCACAGCTTCAGACAGTCCGGCATCCATGGTGAAGCGCTCCCGAGACCAGTCCAGGGATATGCCGAGGCGTCTCATCTGACGGGTAATCGTGTTGCCGGATTGCTCCCTCCATTCCCATACCCGATTGATAAATTTTTCGCGCCCTAGCGCCTCCCGCGACAGCCCTTCCGCCTCCAGCTGCCGCTCCACCACCATCTGCGTGGCGATGCCAGCGTGGTCGGTGCCCCCTTGCCACAGCACGCGCCGTCCGCGCATGCGCTGGCAGCGCACTAGGATGTCCATCAGGGTGTGCTGGAAACCGTGCCCCATATGCAGGCTGCCGGTTACATTGGGCGGCGGCAGCAGGATGCAGTAGGGTTTGCCCTCCGTCTGTGGTGCGAAATACCCCCTCTCCTCCCAAATCTGGTACCAGCGGCTCTCTATGTCGGCCGGATGGTAGGATTTATCCATCTTTGCTCTTGCTCTTGGCGCTCTTGCGATTGATGAGGTGCTCCTTCAGCTCACAGCCCAGTTCTCGCCAGGCCTTGATCTGCTCTGCCGCTCCCTCCTTCGGCATGACCGCGGCGACCCGCTTGAAACCATCGGCAAAGCTTGGCACTCCCGCTGCCAGGCTGATCAGCAGGTCGGCCCCGGGAGGTGCACTGCTGCAGCCTAAGGTGACCGGCGTATCGGCGGGGGGGGCACCGGCATCGTACCTTGCGTGGGGTACAAAGCTGTCGGGGCGGAAGTCCCACAGCCTGGCATCCATCTGCTCCACCTCCGGTTCGGTCGGCAGATAGATGTGCACCTGGTAGCCGTCACCGAGGGCGAGCTCCGTCAAGCGGCAGACAACTGGCTCTTTCATCCCTTGAAAATCCGCCAGGATGTAGCAATCCGCCTGTATCAATTGCCGCTGCTTCGGTTGACCAGAAATTGGGAGAGCAATGCCACCGGCCGTCCGGTAGCACCCTTGCGGGCGCCGCCATGCCAGGCGCTGCCGGCGATATCCAGGTGTGCCCAGGGGTAGCCCCCTGTAAAGCGCGAGAGGAAGCAGGCGGCGGTGATGCTGCCCGCCCTGGGGCCGCCGATATTAGCGACATCGGCAAAGTTACTCTTCAGCTGCTCTTGATAATCATCCCACAGGGGCATGTGCCAGGCTCGGTCGCCGACCGTGTCTCCGGCGGCTCGCAGCTCATTGGCCAGCTCGTCCTGGTTGCTGTAGAGGGCGCTGGCGTGGCTGCCCAGCGCAATCACGCAGGCACCGGTCAAGGTGGCGATATCTACCACGCAGTCGGGGCGAAAGCGCTGGGCGTAGCTGAGGGCATCGCACAGCACCAGGCGTCCTTCGGCATCCGTATTCAGCACTTCAATAGTGCGCCCGGACATGCTGGTGACCACATCTCCCGGTTTGGTGGCAGTGCCGCTCGGCAGGTTCTCTGCGGCGGCGATAATACCCACTAGATTGAGGGGCAGCTTCATTTCCGCCGCCGCATGAAGGGTGCCGAACACACTGGCCGCACCGCACATATCAAATTTCATCTCATCCATGGCGGCGCTCGGCTTGATGCTGATGCCGCCGCTGTCAAAGGTGATGCCCTTGCCCACCAGTACGATGGGCTTCTTTCCCCGGGCGGCTCCCCGGTAGTGCAGCAGAATCAGCCGGGGCGGCTCGGCGCTGCCGGCGCTGACCGAGAGAAAAGCCCCCATGCGCAGTTTCTGCAGATGGCGCTGGTCTAGGATCTCCGCCGACATCTTGGGATAGCTGCTCGCCAAGGCCCGGGCCCGGCGGGCCAGGTAGCGGGGCGTGCAGATGTTGCCCGGAAGGTCGCCTAATTCCCGCGCTGTGCTGATTCCGGCCGCCATTGCACTGCCCTCTGTCAGAGCCTGGCGGTGCTCTCGGGTGCCCAGGTCCGGTGCTGCCAGAGTGAGCCCTCGCAGGGCGGGGGCCGGTTTCGGCTTGCCGAGAGTCCGCTGATAGCGATAGGAGAGCATTCCCGCCCGGCGAGCAATTCTCTGCAGCTGCCGACTGCGCGGGAATTGGTCGCTTTTTAGGTCATCTAGGAAAAGGCATGCATCCCGGGCAGGGGTTTTGCTAAGCGCCTCTAGTGCGCCTTCCAATATGCGCCGGAAGCGGCCTTCCTCCAGTGCTGCCGAATCGCCGCGCCCGACCAGGAGCACCCGCTGTGCCCGCAGGCCGGGAGGCTGGTGCAGCAGCAGTGTCTCACCTGGCTTGCCCCCCATGTCCCCAGCCTTCAACACCCGGCGCAGCACGCCCCCGGCAGCCTTGTCCAAAGCGGCGGCGGCTCCTTTCAGGGCACCTTTCTCGGAAACAAAAACCACGGCGCAGTCAGTACGCCGTTTTTCTATGTCTATGGATTTATGCAGTGTAAACTTCATTACTGGCCAGAAGAATTCATTTGTAAATAGTGTAGCCTGATTTTCTGTGAGAATTTTTCGTTATCTGCTGAGTGAATCTCTGCTCAAGGGTCTGGGGGCTGCCGGTGCTCTTCTGGCCATCGGGGTGATCGCCCGCTTTTCCGGGTATCTGGACCGTGCCTCCGAGGGCAAGCTCCTCTCATCGGCCATTCTCCCGATTCTGTTCTGGCGTCTTCCGGAGTTTCTGAGCCTAGTGCTGCCCCTGGGGCTCGCCTTCGGCATCCTGATGGTCATGGCCCGCCTGCACAGCCAGGGAGAGATGCCGATGCTCGCCCAGTGCGGCATCGGCACCGGTCGTCTGCTGCTGTATTTCCAGGCACCGGCACTGGCGGTCATGCTGCTGGTCGCATTCTTAGGCCTGCACTTGGTCCCCCTGGGTGCCGCCCGGGAGGAGGCGGTGCTCAATAATCCGGAGACCGTGCGGCTGGTTCAGGTGCTGTCTTCCGGTCGCTTCCACACCGAAGCGGGGCCGGTTTTTTACACGGAGCGCTCTGTCAGCACCAGGGACGGTGTGGATTTGCAGGGTGTGTTTATCGCCGCGTCGGGATTGACGGGACAGCCGCTGACGGTGACGGCGGCGGAGCGGGGTCGCATCCGCCGTGCTGCTGCTGGCCAGTTCCAGCTGAATTTGGAGAAGGGCAGCCGCTATCGGGGGGTGCCCGGCGCCCGGGCGGTGGAGTTCCAGCAGTTTGATTCCTTTCGCCAGCTGCTGGCAGACACTTGGGGAGATGAACGCCGCCGCACTGCGGTTGAGGCGCTGCCTACCCGGCAGCTGATCGGTGCTCGGGAGAAAGAGGCCAGAGCTGCCCTGCATTGGCGCCTGTCCCTGCCTTTTGCAGTGCCGCTGATGGCACTGCTGGCAGTAATCCTCGGCAGCAGGGTCCAGGTGCGCCGGGGCATGGACGGCGCTCTGCGGCTGGTGGTGCTGGCAGCGGTCTATCTGCTGTACGGGGTAACCCTCGTCTCCCTGCGGGATGCGGCGGCAGCCGGGCGCATCCATCTGCCGTTTGTGTACTGGCCGGCCCACGCCGGTCTCGCCGCTCTGGCTCTGCTTCTTCTGCTGCCCGATTTTCGCTCCCTGCTGCTGCGCCTTCGCATCCTGCCCCCCCGATGAAGCATCTCGGCCGCTACCTTGGGCGCACCGCTCTTTCCAGCACAGCGGCGGCACTGGCAGTTGTGGCTGGCATTGCCCTGCTGTCGGAGTTTTTCCAGCAGTCAGAGCGGGTCGGGGGTGCCTATACGGTGGCGGAGATCCTGCGCTATCTGCTGTTCAATGTGCCGGGGCTGCTCCGAGAATACATCCCCTATGCCGCTTTGCTGGGCTGCCTGGTCGGTCTCGGCACACTTGCCCGCAACAGCGAGCTGACGGCGATGCAGGCCGGGGGACAGAGTCCCTTCCACCTGGCCTGGCAGGTGCTGAAGCCAGTCTTGGTGCTGTCCTTTGCTGTCATGCTGCTAGCCCAGTGGCCGGCTCCCCAAGCCCAGCGGCTGGCAGACAGCCGTCGCAGCACTCTTCTGGAGGGGGCGAAGCACGCCTCTTCGCTGTGGTATCGGGAGGGCTCAGACTACCTGCATTTTTCTGTGCCATCCGTCCAAGGAGGGGCAGGGCTGGAGGATTTCAGAAGCTACCGTGTGGAGGGGGGCAGAATTGTCCGGGTGCGCAGTGCAGAGCGAGTCCGGTACAGAGATGGGCAGTGGCAGCTGCAAGAAGTGGCGGACACATTTTTGCAGGAGACGGATATCCGCCGTCTCCGCTATCCCAGCCAGCCCTGGGACACGGCCCTTGTGCCCGAGGAGCTGCGCCTCTTGCTGGTACCGCCAGCGCACCAGCCGCTGACGGATATGCTGCGCCACATTTGGCATTTGGAGCGCCGGGGGCTGGACAGCGCTCCTTACCGTCTCGCCTTATGGCGCATCATTTTGCAGCCCCTCACCGTCGCCGGACTAGTGCTTTTGGGCTTTGCCTTCCTGGTGGGGCCGATGCGCCAGGCCTCCTTCAGCTTCCGCATCGCGGCGGGCATCGCGGCGGGGCTTTTGTTCAGTTTTCTGCAGGGCATAGCGGGCTCCGCCGCCCTGGTGTTTCACTTTGCACCCCTGTGGGCGGCTTTGGCACTGCCCCTGCTGTGCATTTTTATCGGCCTGGCGCTGCTGCACCGGGAGAATTAGCCGGCGGCGGAGCAGGCGCATCGGGCAACTGCGCCGGGCGCGCTGCTTTTAGAGGGATCGCTGCAGGTGGACCACACGGGTGCCGCTCCAGCGGTCATGCCAGCAGCGCTGTTCCCGATCCAGCCACAGCCACCAGTAGCCTGCTCCCAGGCAGAGCCAGGAGAGGAGTGCCAGGCTGAGGCGCAGGAGCCCTCGTCCCGGGCCCGGCGAGCTGCCCTCCAAGGTTTCTACTCGCAGCCGCCACGCTCTCATTCCCGGGGTCTGTCCGGAGATCCGCCAGAAGCTGAGGAAGTACGCGATGAAGACTGCCAGCAGCCACAGCTGAAAGGCGAGGCCTTCCAGCCCCGCTGTCGCCGCTGCCCCCGTCACCGCTGAGCGCAGGGCGAGAGCGACAAAGGTTGCGAGATACAGCAGGCCGAAGACCAGCATGGCATCGTAGAGTGCCGCAGCCAGGCGGCGGCCCAGTCCAGCGGCGGGCAGGGGCGTGGAATTCATGGATCAGTTTTCATTTTTGCAGTGTTACAATGCCATGCACCTTAGGGCATGCGTGTTCTCGCAGGCCCTGCGGGTCAATCATTTCATAGTTTGCCTCCGTGACCGAAATTATGACCGAAGCATACATTTATGATGCCATTCGCACGCCTCGCGGCAAGGGCAAGCCCGGCGGTGCTCTATACGAAGTCAAGCCCATTGACTTGGTGGTCTCCCTTTTGGAAGCGATGAAAGAGCGCAGCGACTTGGATACCGCTCGGGTGGACGATTTCGTTATGGCCACTGGCGAGCCGGTGGGAGAGCAGGGCCAGAATATCGCCAAGTCGGCGCTGATCGTCTCCAGCTGGGACGATGTCACCACCGGTGCCCAGCTGCACCGTTTTTGTGCGGGCGGGCTGGACGCGGTGAATGTGGCGGCGATGAAAGTACGCTCAGGCTTTGAAGATCTGGTGGCGGCGGGGGGTGTGGAATCCATGTCGCGGCTTGGCATCGGCGCCAGCGGCGGCGCCCTGGGCGACCCTTGGACCATGATGAATGAGCGCAATGTGGGGATTTCCCAAGGGGTGGCCGCCGATTTGATGGCCACCTTGGACGGCTTCAGCCGGGAGGACGTGGATCGCTGCGGACTGGCTTCCCAGGAGCGGGCTGCCCGCGCCTGGGAGGAGGGCTATTTTGCCGACTCGATGGTGCCGGTAAAGGATATCAACGGTCTCACTGTCCTAGACCGGGACGAGCTGATCCGCGAGACCTCCCTTGAAGGCTTGGCCGCCCTCAAGCCCTCTTTTCAAGCCCTTGGCGATTTCGGCCACGATGAGCATCTGAAGTTCCGCTACCCCCAGGTGGACCGGGTGGAGCATGTGCACACCCCGGGCAATTCTTCGGGCATTGTGGACGGTGCCGGCCTAGTGCTGGTAGGCAGCGAGCAGGCGGGCCGGGACTTGGGACTTCCGCCGAGGGCGCGGGTGGTCAGCTGCGCCCTGACCGGCACCGACCCCACGATCATGCTGGCGGGGCCGGAGCCCGCCAGCCGCAAGGCGCTCAAGCGCGCTGGGCTCAGCCGGAATGATATTGACCTGTTTGAGCTGAATGAAGCCTTCGCCGCGGTTGTGCTGCGCTACCAGCATCTGATGGAGGTGTCGGATGAGGAGATCAATGTCAACGGCGGGGCCATTGCCATGGGCCATCCCATCGGGGCCACCGGCGCCATGATTCTGGGCACCCTCTTAGACGAGATGGAGCGGCGCGAGCTGCGTTACGGACTGGCGACCCTATGCGCCGGCGGCGGCATCGGCATTGCAACCATCCTGGAGAGGGCATGACAAAACGGCTTGGCAGTTTTTCTGTTCCCCTGTTTAGCGAGCTGTGCGAGTCGGCGGTGCGGCAAATGTCAGTGTCCCTTCGCTTGCGCACCCTCTTCGGCGCACCCTCGCCCTTCTTCTTGCCGGCGACGGCTCTTTGCTTCCTGTGCCGCTGTCTTGGCTCGGGGGCATCTTCTCTGACTGGCAGCCCGGTGCGACGGGCCTTTAGGCCATGAGTTATCTGCGCTTGGAAAAGCGTGATGACGGCATCGTTGAGCTGATCTTGGATCAGCCCGGCAAGTCGGTCAACATAATGGGGGAGGAGTACGATGCCGCGATGCGGCAGGCGGTGGAGCAGCTGGCGGAGATGAAGGAAGATATCCGAGGCGTGTATGTGCGAAGCGGCAAGCCCGGCCACTTCATGGCGGGAGGCGACGTAAAGGCCATGCTGAACATGCCTCTGGATCCCTCACCCGAGGAGCTGGAGGAGATGTTTGAAGGGATGATGCGCTCCAAGATGGTGCTGCGCAAGCTGGAGACCCTGGGGCTGCCAGTGGCGGCGGGGATCAGCGGCTCCGCCCTTGGCGGCGGCTATGAATTGTGCCTGTCATGCCATTACCGGGTGGCAGTGGACGATCCCTCCATCCGGGTAGGACTGCCGGAATCCAACTTGGGACTGCTGCCCGGTGCGGGGGGGATTAATCGCCTGACCCGTCTTTTGGGGATACAGGAGGCCCTGCCCCTGATCAGCCAGGGGCGGCAGCTGAACCCGCAAAGGGCGCTGAAGAAGGGTTTGGTCCACGAGCTGGCCGCCGACGAAGAGGCTATGCACCAGAAGGCCATCGCCTGGCTCTTAGCCAATCCCAAGGCGCGGCAGCCTTGGGACGAAAAGGATTATGTGCTTCCGGGAGGCAGGCCGGGGGATGATGCGCTGCGGGGCTTCCTGTTTTTGGGACCAATGAACGTGATGAATCAGACCGGCGGCAACATGCCCGCCCAGAAGGCGATTTTCGCCGCTGTGCACGACATCGCGAAGGTAGACTTTGACACTGCCCAGAGGATTGAATCCCGTTATTTCCTGCACCTGCTGCTGAGCCCGGTGGCACGCAACATGATGACCGCCTTTTTCATCCAGATGGGAGAAATCGGCAAGGGCGCAAGCCGCCCCCAGGGCATTGAGAAGCAGCGGGCAGGCAGATTGGGCATTCTGGGGGCCGGGCAGATGGGTTCCGGCATCGCCCTGATCGCGGCCAAGGCGGGCATAGACGCAGTGCTGAAGGATGTGGACCGGAAGCGGGCGGAGCAGGGCAGGGAATATGTCCGCACCGCCTGCGAGAAGGACCGGAAGATCGGCGAAGAGCAGGCCGCAGAAATCCTAAAGAGAGTGCAGGCAGCCGACGATATGCAGGCGCTGGCCGGCTGCGATGTCGTCATTGAAGCGGTCTTTGAAGACCGGGAGATCAAGGCAAAGGTCATCCGGGATGCGGAGGCCGTGCTGCAAGATAGCGCCTTCCTGGCCTCCAACACCTCCGGACTGCCGATCACCGGGCTGGCGGAGGCGGCATCCCGCCCGCAGAATTTTATCGGCATGCATTTCTTCTCGCCGGCGGAGAAGATGCCCCTGGTGGAGATCATTCGGGGGCAGAGGACCTCCGACCTGACCTTGGCCCGGGCCTTTGATCTCGCCCGCCAGCTGGGCAAGACCCCCATCGTGGTCAATGATGCTCCGGGGTTTTTCACCACCCGGGTGATCGGCCGACTGGTTTCCCAGGGGCTCTCTATGGTGACCGAGGGCGTGCATCCCGCTGTGGTGGAGAACGGTGCCCGCCAGGCCGGCTGTCCGGCGGGTCCCTTGGCGCTGGTGGATGAGATCAGCTTGGAAACCTCCTGCCGAGTGGCCCAGCAGGGGGCGGCCGATGCCGGCGGGGCGGGGCGAGAGGCGGCAGCCTCCCCGGAAAACCAGCTGGTGGCCCGGATGGTGGAGGAGTTTAAGCGCCTGGGCAAAGCCCACGGTGCTGGCTTTTACGAGTACCCAGAGGGCGGGAAAAAATATATCTGGCCCGGCCTCTCTTTGCTGTATGCCGACGGGGCAGGGCGCGACATACCCTTTGCGGATGTGAAGGACAGGCTGCTTTTTGCCGAGGCCCTGGAGGCCGTGCGGGCCCTTCAGGAGGGCGTGATAGAGAGCATCGCAGACGGCAATGTCGGTTCCATTCTGGGTATCGGCTTTCCCGCCCACACCGGCGGCGTTTTTCAGTTCATCAATAGTTACGGCCTGTCCTCTTTCGCCAAGCGGTGCCGAGAGCTGGCCGAGCGCTACGGCACTGATTTTGAGCCGCCTCCGCTCCTTTTGCAGAAGGCCGAGCGGGGTGAAAGTTTTGCCTGAGGGGATCGCTTATGCAGATTGAAAACAGGGTTGCAATCGTCACCGGCGGCGCCTCCGGTCTCGGCTTGGCGACGGCGGAGCTGCTGGTGGAGCGGGGTGCCCGGGTGATGATTTTTGATGTCGCCGAAGAGAAGGCTGCCGCCGCCGTGGAGAAGCTCGGTCCGAGCTGTGCTTTCACCCGGGTAGATGTCACCGACGAAGATTCCGTGGCCGAGGGTCTGAACCGCACCGAGGCAAGTTTTGCTCCGGCCCACATCTGTATCAACTGTGCCGGCAGCGGCGATGCCGCCCGCACAGTCGGCAAGAGCGGACCCTATCCGCTAGAGCGCTTTCGCGCCATTGTGGAGCTCAACCTTATCGGCACCTTCAATGTCCTGCGCTTGGCGGCGGAGCGCATGCAGCGGAACGAGCCCCTCACCGAGGATGGTGAGCGCGGGGCGATTGTCAATGTCGGCTCCGTGGCCGGGATAGATGGCCAGATAGGACAGGCGGCCTATTCCGCGAGCAAGGCCGGCGTCATCGGCATGACGCTGCCCATCGCTCGTGATTTAGGGCGCCTCGGCATCCGCATCAACACTATCTGCCCGGGCGTATTCGCCACCGAGCTGATGATGTCAGCCCCCCAGGAAATGATTGATCGTTTGGCAGCCAACGCCCAATTCCCCGGGCGCCTGGGCCGTCCCCCGGAGTTTGCCCACCTGGCTCTGGCTCTGGTGGAGAATGCTTATATCAACGGCGAGACCATTCGTTTGGATGCCGCCATGCGGATGCCGCCAAAATAAAGGCAGAGAGAGTCCGCTGGCCTATTTGCAAATCCCGCCGCCGATCAGGGCCCAGGGCTCGCAGTCATAAATCAGGCGACCCCGCTCGCCGAGCATATAGTCCAGCAGGCGCATCGCCCGGGGCGGCGGCATGCCCGGCGCTGCGTGATCCTGCAGAGCCGTCATGGGTATGGGGTAATCCGCCCAGTCCTTCGGTGCTCGCCAGCCCGGCGGCGGCACCAGCTGCGAGCGCACACCGCTGACCGGATGAAGACTGCGCCAGTTGCGAATCTTCGCAGCCATCTTGCGCACCCGACCCGGGTGGTCTTGGGCTAGATTGCGGTACTCGTAGGGATCTTCTCGCAGGTTGAACAGCAGGTAGCTGATCTCAATGCTGTCCAGGCCCCGCTCCACTCGCTGCACCAACTTCCATTCTTCGTTGAGGGCGGCAAAGGATTGGGAGCCGTACAGTGGGGTTTCCGAAGCGAAGATGACATACTCCTCGCGCGGGATCTTCTCTCCCCCGGAGAGGGCCGGCCACAGGTTTTTGCCGTCTAGCTTTTTGCGGGCACCGGTGGAAATACCGGTCGCTGCCGCCAGGGTGGGGAATACATCCATCACTGTCATCATCTGCTCCAGACGAGCTCCGGCGACGATGCGACCGGGCCAGCGTATCACTGCCGGCACCCGGATACCCCCTTCAAAGGTTTCCCCCTTGCCGCCCCGCAGGGGCGCATTGTCTGCCCCCCCGACACTGAACACTCGCTGACCGCCGTTGTCGCTGAAGAACAGCACAATAGTGTTATCGGCGATGCCTTCCTCCTCCAGGGTGTCTAGCACCCTGCCGATGGCAATGTCCATGGCTTCCACCACCGCTGCGTATATGGGGCGCAGGCTCTTGCGCCCTGTCAGCTTGGCGAAGCGGCTCTGCCGATCCGAAGGGCTGCGCGCCTGTCCCCGCCGGTCCGGCAGGTCCTGGTATTTGGCTTTCAGCTCCTCGGGGGCATCCAAGGGGGTGTGGGGGGCGATGAAGGGCATGTACAGGAAGAAGGGGCGGTTCTTGTCCCGGGCCCGAATCCATTTGCGCGCCTCTGCAGCAAGCAGATAGGTTTCATAGCCCTGGTCATCTATGGATTTTCCATTGCGCTGAAAATCATTGCCTCCCTGGTTGCTAAAGGGCGGGAAATACCCGACCTCGGTATGAAGATGGCCGTAAAAAAGATCAAAGCCCCGCTGATTGGGATGGAAAATAGCCTGGGAGTGTCCTAGGTGCCATTTGCCGACGATAGCGGTCTGGTAGCCGGCATCTCGAAAGCTTTCCGGCATAAAATGCTCTTTCGGGTGAATGCCGTGGTTGAGCCAGGGCAGGATGGTGGCATAAACCACGCCAAAGCGCACCGGGTCCCGCCCTGTCATCAGTGCCGCCCGGGTGGGAGAGCAGATGGGGGTGGTGTAAAAGCGCTGCAGTTCGGCTCCCTCCCTGGCAAGGCGATCTAGCGTCTTGGTCTCTATATCGCCGCCATGAAAGCCCACATCGGCCCAGCCCAGGTCATCGGCGAGAAAAATCACCACGTTGGGAGGGGGCTGGGGAGCCTCCTCTTTCTCTTGGGCCCAGGCAGCGGGCAGACATAGGAGCAGGGCGAGAAAAAAGATGTGGGATGGAATGCGCATACCGTGTTCCCCTGTTATTCGGCAATGGCAATACTATAATCCTTCTTCACCGAAGCACTTCCCTTTGCCTGCACATCCCCCCATGTCCAACCAGCGTCGTCAGCGCATAGAGGAAGCCCTCACCAAAGCCCTCTCTCCCCTCTGCCTGGAGATAGAGGATGAGAGTGGCGGGCACAATGTGCCCCCCGGTTCGGAGAGCCATTTCCGGGTGGTGGCAGTGTCGGAGCTCTTTGCCGGGGAGAACCCTCTGGCCCGCCATCGCCGGGTGTATGCCGCCCTAGCCGAGGAGCTGGCGGCGGGGTTGCATGCCCTGGCCCTGCACACCTATACCCCCGAGGAGTGGCAGGCGGCGGGGCGGGCGCCGACTTCACCTCCCTGCCGGGGCGGGGAGAAGTAGAATAGGGTTTTCCTGTTCTCTCTTTAAAGATTTTGCCGCCATGTCTGCTCCCCCGCTGCTGCCTGAAGGACGCTACATAACCACTCGGGAGGGATATCGCATGCATTGTCTGGAGCAGGGCTCCGGAGAGACGGTGGTATTTCTCCACGGCAGCGGCCCCGGGGCCAGCGGGCACAGCAACTTCAAGCAGAATTATCCCTTTCTGGCAGAGCATGGTTTTCGGACGATTATTCCGGACCATATCGGCTACGGCTTCTCCGACAAGCCGGATGACGTGGAGTACCACATAGACTTTTTTGTGTCTTCCATTCTCCAGGTGCTAGATGAACTGGGCGCAGATCAATTCGTGCCGGTGGGGAATTCCCTGGGGGGCGCCGTTGCCCTCAAGATGGCACTGGACTATCCCCAGCGGGTGCCTAGGATGATCCTGATGGCACCGGGGGGCGTGGAGGAACAGCTCGCCTATTTTGAGATGTCCGGGATGACGGCCATGCGAGACTTCTTTATGGGCGGCGGCCAGGCTACCGAGGAGAGCATGGGAGAGGTGCTGCGCCATCTGGTGCACGACCCCGCCCATATCACGCCGGAGCTGGTGCGGGAGCGCAAGCAGGTGTACGAACTCCAGAATACCCAGGCGATCACTACCATGAAGGTGCCCAACATGGAGTCGCGCTTGTCTGAAATCAGCTGTCCGGTGCTGGCCTTCTGGGGCGTGAACGAAGGGTTTATGCCCTTGTCCGGCATCCTGAAGCTGACCCAGGGCTGTCCAAATATCCGCATGGTAGTGCAGTCCCGCTGCGGCCACTGGGTGATGGTGGAGCACCGGGACATGTTCAATCGGACCTGCCTCGATTTCCTGCAGAACGGATGAGCGGGCGGGGCGCACTGGCTGAGAAAGCGCTCCGGGGCTTGCAGCCGGACTTCGGCTTTCTCGGCGAGGCGATGGAATATCCAAACAGCGCCAAGGCACCCCTGAACAAATGAGCGGGCAGGCGCCGCCGCCGACCCGGGGAAGAGCTCTGGAGGATGCGGTAACCGATGCCTTGGGGGAGGAACTGTACCGGGCTCTTCGCAGCCGGACGGTGGTATCCCCCCTAACCGAGCGGGAGCCCGCCATCACCATTGACGATGCCTATCAGGTGTCCCTGTGCATGATGGCACTCCGCCAGCAGCGGGATAAAGAGCGCATTATCGGCAAGAAGATCGGCGTCACCAGTGCCGCGGTACAGAAGATGCTCGGGGTTTTCCAGCCGGACTTCGGTTTTTTGAGCGATGCCATGGAATACCCGGAGGGTGCTGAGATCCCTATCGCCGAGCAGCTGATACAGCCCCGCGCCGAGGCGGAAATCGCCTTTCGCCTGTGCCGGGATTTGGCAGGTCCCGGCATCACCGAGGAGCAGGTGCTGGCGGCTACCGAGTACATCAGTCCCTGCTTTGAAATCGTGGATTCGCGCATTCGCAATTGGGAGATCAAGATTCAGGACACCATCGCCGACAACGCCTCCTGCGGGGTTTATGTGCTAGGAAGCGCCCAGATAAGCCCCCGGGATCTCAGCCTGCCGGACCTGCAGGTGCAGGTTTTCAAGAACGGAAATTTACTGAGCGAGGGACTCGGTGCTGCGGTGCAGGGCAATCCCCTCACGGCGGTGGCCTGGCTCGCCAACACCTTGGGAGGATACGGCATACCCCTTTGCAGCGGCGAAATCATCCTGTCCGGCTCTCTGGTCCCTTTAGAGCCAGTAGTCCCTGGGGATGCCATGCGCATGAAGCTGTCTGAGGTCGGCTCAGCGGAGCTCCGTTTTTGCTGATTTAAGCCTGCTGGGCGGTGACGGCCATGTCAGATTTACTCGTCAAGCCGACTATAGGCTCTGCCCTATTTTTGGTGCTTCTATTGACAAAGTGTCTGCTGGCCGAGTCTGCATATACCGCGATATGGGAGCAGTGCCCTAGGATGTCGGCAGAGAGTTTGTTCGGTATTTTGAGGCCCGGCAGCGAGGCATTCGTGGTATGATGAGCCATTCCCTGCATCGGCCTGTAACCCCAGACTGGCATATCCCACCGAATGGCACGATGATTGCACCGGATTTCTGCTGCCAGGGGGTGCTCGCCGCTGAGGGCATGGGCACAGGCCGTGACTGAATTTGCGTCCGCCGTCGGCAGACACAGCAGCTGGGGTGGGGGAACCTCAGAAGCAGGGAAGCTGTCATCTGCCAAATGCTCTGCTGAGGTGAAGGACGCGCAACAAATTCGGCGCCGAGCAATTCAGCAAAGTCCCCCGCCCGGCTGTCACGGTATCTTTCCATGCATCTGAAGAGCGTCCGGCTGAGCGGATTTAAGTCATTCGTAGATCCGGTGACCGTAGATTTTCCCGGTCGTTTTTCCTCCATTGTCGGCCCCAACGGCTGCGGTAAATCCAATATCATTGACGCGGTGCGCTGGGTGATGGGGGAGAGCTCCGCTCGCACCATACGCTCGGAATCCATGGCCGCTGTCATTTTCAATGGAGCCGGCCGTCGCCGCCCTTTAGGGCAGGCATCGGTAGAGCTGGTTTTTGACAACCGGCAGGGAAAGCTGGGCGGCCCCTATGCCGCCTACGACGAGCTTTCCATTCGCCGCCAAGTGGACCGGGAGGGTGAATCCAAGTACTTTTTAAACGGTACCCGCTGCCGGCGACGGGATATCACGGATATTTTCCATGGCACCGGTCTCGGTCCCCGCAGCTACGCGATCATAGAGCAGGGGATGGTGTCGCGGCTGGTGGAGGCGAAGCCGGAGGATCTCCGGGGCTACCTGGAGGAAGCGGCCGGTATCTCCCTCTACCGGGAGCGGCGTCGGGAGACGGAAAACCGCATGAAGCATACCCGGGAAAACTTGGAGCGGATAGAGGATTTGCAGAGCGAGCTGGGCAAGCATCTCAGCACGCTGAAACGCCAGGCCGGCGAGGCGGAACGCTACGGCCGTTACCAGGAGCAGGAGCGGCACCTGAAGGGAGAGATCATCGCATTGCGGCAGCAGGTGCTGGCCGAGCGATTGAAGAAAACACAAAAAGAGGTTGCAAAGGCGAATAGCGGGGTAGAGGAGACGATGGTTCGCAAGCGCAAACTGGAAACAAAGAGCGAGGAGCTGCGTCTTCAGAATACGCAGTGCACGGAGAACTTCAACCAGGTTCAAGTCCGCTACTACGAGCTGGGCGGCGAGGTGGCCCGCCTGGAGGAGGCTCTTCGCAGCCGGCAGGCTCGGGACAAGGAAATCGCCGCCGAGCGGGCGACGGCGACAGGGCGCCGCAGCGAAATAGAGGCGGAGCAGGAGCAGGAGCGAAAAATCTTAGCCGAGTGTCGGGAGCGTCTCACCCAGCTGGAGCCGGAGCTGGCAACGGCCCGAGAGATAGAACAGCGAGCCGCCGACGAGCTGCGTCGGGAAGAACAGGCCCAATGGGAGTTTCAGGCCCGGTGGGACAGCAGCGGCGCAGCGGAGGCAGAGGCGGAGGGTCGAGTGCGCCGCCTGGAAGCCCGCACCGAGTCTCTGGTCGACGAAGATACGCGCTTGGCGACGCAGCTGGCGGAGCTGGAGGAAGAGCAGAAGAGTATTTCCGATATGCCGGAACTGCCCTCGGACCCGGAGGCAGCGGCGGCGGCAGAGCGTCGGAGTTCTCTGGAAAAGCAGCTTCGGGAGTGCGATGCCGTCATAGATAGCGGACGGAGCAGGCAGCGTGATGCCGGTGAAACCCGGCAGCAGAGCCGTGCCACTCTGGAGGAGCTGCGGGGGCGGCGCGCCGCTTTGGAGCCGCAGCTGAAACAGGCCGCCACACTTCCGAGCGAATGGGAAGAGCGTCTGTCCCGACAGCCGATGCGTCCTTTGGCAGAGCTTTTGCAGATAGAAAGCGGCTGGGAGCTGGCGGTGGAGCAGGTGCTAGGCCAGCGTCTGGGGGCGCTGTGCGTGGAGGACTTAGATGCCCTGCTCTCGGCTCTGCCCGCAGAGATCCCTCCCAAAGGATTGGATTTCATCGCCGGGGGACAGCCCTCCGGTACGGCCTCGGCGGATCTCCTGGCCGCCCGGGTGTCCGCTCCAGCGGGATTGGAATCACTGCTCTGCCAAGTGTATGCCGCCGAGGACCGGGCGACGGCTGTGGCCATGCGGCCCCGCCTTAAAGCAGGGGAGTCTGTCATCAGCCGAGAAGGGCTGTGGCTCGGCGTCGGCTGGGCGCGCCTGGCAGGTGCTGGGGAGGGTGCGCTGCAGGTGCAAAAGATGGCAGAGAAACTGGACGAGGAGATCCGCTTCGCCGAGGCGACCGCAGAGCAAGCGGCGGAGGAATATAAGCGGGCAGAAAAAGCCCTTGGCGAGGCCGAGGCAGAGCGGGAGAGCTGCCGGCAGGAGTTGATGGAGGTCGCAGTGCGGTGTGCCGGGCTGGAAGCCCGCAGCGAGCAGGTGCACGAGCGAGTGGCCCGGCGGCTGCGTATAGAGCAGCAGCTGGCGGCAAATACAGCGCGACGCAAGGAGATCGCAGGGGAGATGAATGCCCTGCAAACAGAGCAGCGGGGAGAGGAAAAGCAGATGAAAGAGACCGGGGCGACCCGGGAGAGCCTGCGGGGACAGCGGGACGCCATGCAGAGCTGCATTGACAAATTGCGCCAAGAGCAGAGCGAGAAGGGGAAAGTATTTCAGGAGAAGGCCTTGGAGACGGAGTCTCTGCGCACCCGGGCAGACCAAATGCAAAAGGGGCTGGAGCGTCTGGAGAGGGAGCTTCTGCACAGCGGGAAGCAGGACGAAGAACTGGAGAAGAGCTCCGCATCAAACTTGGCGCCCTTGGCGGGGCTGGAGGGCCAGCTGAAGGAGGGTCTCAAGTCCCGCGCCATCCTGGAAAGCAAGCTGAGCCAGGCCCGGGAGGTGCTGACGGCGGTGGAGGAAAAGCAGCGGGAAGCTGCACAGCAGCGGGCGGTCATAGAGAAGGAGCTGGCAGGTCGCCGGGATGAACTGGAGCAGTGCCGTGTGCAGCAGGGGGGCCTGGAGGCAGAGTTTGAGGGCTTCAGCGGCCAGTTTCAGGAGCTCGGCCTAAAGGCCGAAGAAGTGCAAAAGGCCCTGCCCGAGGATGCGGAGGAGAGCGCCTGGCAGCACAAGCTGGAATTGCTCGCTGCCCGCATCCAGCGCTTGGGCTCGGTCAACTTGGCCGCTCAGGAGGAGTATCAGCAGGAGTCCGAGCGCAAGTCCAAGCTGGACGAGCAGCAGGAGGAGCTGCGCAAGGCGCTGCAAATGCTTGAGGGCGCGATCCAGCGCATAGACCGGGAGAGCCGTCGTCGCTTTCGCGAAACCTTTGACAAGGTCAACCAGGGACTAGGTGAGATGTTTCCGCGTCTGTTCGGTGGCGGGCAGGCGAGATTGGAGATGATCGGGCAGGATCTGCTGAGCACCGGCATCGTGATGACCGCGTGCCCCCCCGGCAAGCGCAACGTGCACATCCAGCAGCTGTCCGGCGGTGAAAAGTCCCTGTCCGCCATCGCTTTGGTATTCTCCTTGTTTCAGCTCAATCCCTCCCCCTTCTGCATGCTGGACGAAGTGGATGCGCCTTTGGATGATATCAATGTGGCGCGTTTTGCGGAACTGATTCGGGACTTTTCCGAGCAGGTGCAAATCATCTGTGTGACTCATAACAAACTGGCCATGGAAGCGGCGAGCCAGTTGCTGGGGGTCACCATGGGCGAGCCCGGCGTTTCCCAGCTGGTCAGCGTGGACATTGAGGAGGCGGGACGTATGGTGGACAGCGGGGGTGCCGACAGGCCCGGTGCCGCTGCTGCTGGCTGAGTCCGGTCATTCGTGGGCAGGCTGTCGGCTCAAGATTCCAGCGGGGAGACGGGTCCTGTGCCGGAAAAGGTGCGCCGGGAGGCCGCCTTGCTGCGCCGGGAGATCAGCGGCCACGATGATCGCTACCATGCCGAGGATGCCCCGGTCATCACCGATGCGGACTATGACCGTATGCTCGGTCGCCTGCGAGAGATAGAGCAGCAATACCCGGCTCTCTCTACTCCCGATTCCCCGACCCGGCGTGTCGGTGCCCCGCCCAAGGAGGATTTCAATCCGGTGGAGCACATGGAGCTGATGCTGTCTCTTCGCAGCTCCCATGACAACCGGGGGCTCAGCAACTTTCACGACGTGGTGTGCAAGGGTTTGGCACAGAAGTCCCGCAAGAGCGGGAAGAAGGAAGAGAAGGAAGAGAAGAATCTGGCAGTGCCAAACCGCCGGGTGCATTATCTGTGCGAGCCAAAAATAGACGGCGTTGCGGTAAACCTGCTTTATCGGGACGGCGTGCTGGAGCGGGCATCCACTAGGGGTGACGGCCGCACCGGGGAGGATATTTCCGACAACATGCGCACTCTCCAATCCGTGCCCTTCTGTCTGGTCGGCAGCGAGGTGCCCAAGCTGCTGGAGGTGCGCGGCGAGGTATTTATCCGGCTCGCCGATTTTCGGGACCTGAATGCCAAACTGCGGGGAGCAGGGCAGAAGACCTTTGTCAATCCCCGCAATGCAGCTGCCGGCAGCCTGCGCCAGCTGGACCCCGGGGTTACGGCATCCCGGCCCCTGTCTCTGTACTGCCATGGTGTCGGCCTGGCAGAGGGAAAGGATCTGCCGAATCTTCAGTCCGAGCTGCTGGAGCAGCTGAGCGTCTGGGGGCTGCCGGTAAACAGCGGGAGCAGGCGCTGCGAAGGCATTGACAGGTGTCGGGATTATTGCGAGGAGATCTTGCTGAAAAGAGATTTTCTGGAGTACGAGATAGATGGCGTGGTGATCAAGGTTGACCGGCGGGACTGGCAGCAGAGCCTGGGGGCTCGGGAGCGGGAGCCGCGCTGGGCGATTGCGCGCAAGTTTCCGCCCCGCATGGCGAGCGTGCGGCTGCTGGAGGTGCTATTTCAGGTGGGCCGCACCGGCGCCGTCACACCGGTGGCGGAGCTGGAGCCGACAGAGATAGGCGGGGTCACGGTGCGCCGTGCCACCCTGCACAGCGCCGGTGAGCTGCGCCGGCTGAAGGTGCATATCGGCGATCTGGTGACGGTGCGCCGTGCGGGGGATGTCATCCCCCAGGTGGTGGGCATCTTGGAAGAGCAGCGCTCAGCAGACGCACAGCCGGTGTCTTTTCCCCGGGAGTGTCCCTCCTGCGGCACCGAACTGGTCCAGGAGGAGGGACGGGAGAAGAAATTGTTCTGCAGTGCGCGACAGACCTGCCCGGCCCAGCGCAGCGCGGCAATTCTTCATTTTGCATCCAGAGATGCGATGGACATAGAGGGACTCGGCGAGGTGCTGGTGGAGCAGCTGACCAGAAGTGCAGGGACGGGGGAGGAATCCCAGGGCGATCTTCTGTCCGGCGAAGAGATGTCCGGGGCACTGGTGGAAAATGTCGGCGATTTGTATCGTCTGCGGGAGCGGGCGGCGCAGCTGGCAAAACTGGGCATCAAAGGCAAGACCGCCAGCAACTTGCTGCAGTCTATTGAGCACAGCCGGGATGCCGACCCGGTCCGTTTCCTCTACGCCCTCGGCATCTGGGGTGTCGGCCGGCGTGCTGCCCGGGCGCTGGTCTCGGAGTTTCGTACCTTCAAGGCGATTATGTCCGCCTCCGAAGAGGCGCTGCAAAAGCCTCTGCAGAAAACACTGACAAAAATCTCAGAAGAAAAGCAGGATGCGTCTGAGGGAGGCGGTACCCACTGGCAGGTGCCCCCGTCGGAATACATGGCGTCCACCGTCGCTCACCGTATGCGCAGCTATTTTGATGAACCGGGCAACCAGGCGGTGATTGATTACCTGCTGGGGGAGCTGCGCTGGAAAGAGAAAAAATCTGTCGGCGACACCAACGACGCTCTCGCCGGACAGGTCTTCGCGCTGACCGGCAAGTTGACGGCGATGAGCAAGCAGGAGACGACCCGACGTCTGGAGGCCTTGGGAGCGGAGGTAAAAGACAGTCTCACCACTACTGTTACCAAGGTAGTGGCGGGGGCAGGGGCGGGCAGCAAACTGGAAAAAGCACGCAGTCAGGGAATTAAAATCCTAGATGAAAAGGCTTTTCTCAGGTTGCTGGACAAGGCTGAAAAGTAACCGTGCGCACGAGTACAGCGGCACTCTGTGCCCTCTGCCTGCTGGTTGCGGGCTGCACCGCTTCGTCGCCTTCCCAGGTGGAGGACATCTGCCAGATTTTTGAAGAGAAGCGCTCCTGGCGCAGGGATGTGGAGCAGAGCGCAAAACAGTGGAGCTCTTCGGTGCCGATAATCATGGCCTTCATACATCAGGAATCCCGTTTTCGCGCCGATGCCAAGCCGCCGCGTAAGCGCATTTTTGGCTTTATTCCGGGGCCGCGCCCTTCCGATGCCTACGGCTATTCCCAAGCGCTGAAGAATACCTGGGACAGCTATCGCAAGCAGACTGGACGGCGGGGAGCGGACCGGGATAAGTTTAAGGACGCGGTGGATTTTATCGGCTGGTACAACCAGGGAAGCGCAGCTCGCCTCGGCATTTCCAGGCGGGATACCTACCGGCTGTACCTGGCCTATCACGAGGGCCGGGGGGGATATGCAAAGGGAAGCTGGCGTGACAAGACCTGGCTTAAGGAGGTGGCAGAGAAGGTGGAGCGGCGGGCAGGAACCTATCGGCGCCAGCTCGGCGGCTGCAGTTCTGCGAAGCCTAAAAAGTGGCGCTGGCTGCCTTTTTAATAGCTTCAGCCCGCTCAGGAAGTCTGCCGGGCCGCACGGGGGGCCGCACCGGGGAGGACCGGGCCATCGAGGGTGCAGAGCAGGCAGTCTGCCCTGGCACGGTGTGGTACAATGCTCCGCTGCTGTCGTCAGTTCGCTGGCGACTTTGCTGTTTAACAAGTAACTTGCCAAAGTCAAATAACGCAGATGCAATAGCATCTGCGCAATGGGTATGTGCTTCAAGCGCATGTCCGGCGGAAGCAGACGGCCTCTATGGCCGTCCGCATTTCTGTTGCAGCCGCTCATCCTTCTGGGTGATATGGCCAAGCAGAAAAGCGCACACGGTGGATGCCTTGGCAGCTGAAGGCGATGAAGGACGTAGTAGCTTGCGATAAGCCTCGGGGAGTCGGCAAACAGACTTTAATCCGGGGATTTCCGAA
The DNA here is from genome assembly GCA_965205525.1 of Gammaproteobacteria bacterium. Classification (GTDB taxonomy): domain Bacteria; phylum Pseudomonadota; class Gammaproteobacteria; order JABABF01; family JABABF01. The sequence goes on along the minus strand of OZ242171.1, from coordinate 1,207,213 downwards.
TGGGGAAACCCGACTGGCTTCGAGCCGGTCATCGTATGCTGAATTCATAGGCATACGAAGCAAACCCGGGGAATTGAAACATCTCAGTACCCGGAGGAACAGAAATCAACCGATATTCCCTTAGTAGCGGCGAGCGAACGGGGATTAGCCCGGCGCGATTTAGCAGGCAGTCTAACAGAACGATCTGGAAAGTTCGGCCATAGAGGGTGATAGCCCCGTACGTGAAAGATTACCTGTGGAACTAGACGCGCGAACGAGTAGGGCGGGGCACGTGAAACCCTGTCTGAACATGGGGGGACCATCCTCCAAGGCTAAATACTCTCAGCTGACCGATAGTGAACCAGTACCGTGAGGGAAAGGCGAAAAGAACCCCGGTGAGGGGAGTGAAATAGACCCTGAAACCGTGTGCGTACAAGCAGTCGGAGCCTATGCTCGTCCTTCGGGACGAGAGCGGGTGACGGCGTACCTTTTGTATAATGGGTCAGCGACTTAACTTCGGCAGCAAGCTTAACCGTATAGGGGAGGCGTAGGGAAACCGAGTCTTAAAAGGGCGATTTAGTTGCCGGGGTTAGACCCGAAACCGGGCGATCTATCCATGGCCAGGGTGAAGGTCGGGTAACACCGACTGGAGGCCCGAACCCACCTATGTTGAAAAATGGGGGGATGAGCTGTGGATAGGAGTGAAAGGCTAATCAAGCCCGGCGATAGCTGGTTCTCCTCGAAATCTATTTAGGTAGAGCCTCATGTTCCACTCTTGGGGGTAGAGCACTGTTTCGGCTAGGGGCCCATCCCGGGTTACCAAACCGATGCAAACTCCGAATACCGAGAAGTGTTGGCATGGGAGACAGACAGCGGGTGCTAAGGTCCGTTGTCGAAAGGGAAACAGCCCAGACCGCCAGCTAAGGTCCCTAATATCAATTAAGTGGGAAACGATGTGGGAAGGCGAAGACAGCTAGGAGGTTGGCTTAGAAGCAGCCATCCTTTAAAGAAAGCGTAATAGCTCACTAGTCGAGTCGTCCTGCGCGGAAGATCTAACGGGGCTTAAATTGATAACCGAAGCTGCGGTTCCAAGGATTCGTCCTTGGAAGGTAGAGGAGCGTCCTGTACGCCGCTGAAGGCCGACTGTGAGGTCGGCTGGAGGTATCAGGAGTGAGCATGCTGACATAAGTAACGATAAAGGGGGTTAAAGTCCTCCTCGCCGGAAGACCAAGGTTTCCTGCGCAACGCAAATCGGCGCAGGGTGAGTCGGCTCCTAAGGCGAGGCCGAAAGGCGTAGTCAATGGGAAACAGGTTAACATTCCTGTACCGTCCTTTACTGCGATGGGGTGACGAAGAAGGTTAGGCGAGCCGGGCGATGGTTGTCCCGGTTGAAGCGTGTAGGGAGGTGTGCCAGGTAAATCCGGCGCATCAATCCCGAGACGTAATCACCATTTTTGCCGCTTCGGCGGCAGAGAGAAGTCGTTGATACCATGCTTCCTGGAAAAACCTCTAAGCTTCAGGTAATGGGCGACCGTACCCCAAACCGACACAGGTGGTCAGGTAGAGAATACCAAGGCGCTTGAGAGAACTCGGGTGAAGGAACTAGGCAAAATGGCACCGTAACTTCGGGAGAAGGTGCGCCCTTTGTATGTGAAGAGACTTGCTCTCGGAGCAGAAGAGGGTTGCAATAACCAGGTGGCTGCGACTGTTTACTAAAAACATAGCACTCTGCTAACTCGTAAGAGGATGTATAGGGTGTGACGCCTGCCCGGTGCCGGAAGGTTAATTGATGGGGTTAGCCCTTTTGGGCGAAGCTCCGGATCGAAGCCCCGGTAAACGGCGGCCGTAACTATAACGGTCCTAAGGTAGCGAAATTCCTTGTCGGGTAAGTTCCGACCTGCACGAATGGCGCAACGATGGCCACACTGTCTCCACCCGAGACTCAGTGAAATTGAACTCGCTGTGAAGATGCAGCGTACCCGCGGCTAGACGGAAAGACCCCGTGAACCTTTACTACAGCTTCACACTGGATCTTGATATTGTCTGTGCAGGATAGGTGGGAGGCTTCGATGTCAGGGCGTCAGCTCTGGCGGAGCCAACCTTGAGATACCACCCTGGCAGTATTGGGATTCTAACTCCGACCCGTGAATCCGGGTTGAGGACAGTGTGTGGTGGGTAGTTTGACTGGGGCGGTCTCCTCCCAAAGAGTAACGGAGGAGCGCGATGGTGCCCTCAGCATGGTCAGAAATCATGCAGTGAGTGTAAAGGCAGAAGGGCGCCTAACTGCGAGACCGACAGGTCGAGCAGGTGCGAAAGCAGGTCTTAGTGACCCGGTGGTTCTGAATGGAAGGGCCATCGATCAACGGATAAAAGGTACTCCGGGGATAACAGGCTAATACCTCCCAAGAGTTCACATCGACGGAGGTGTTTGGCACCTCGATGTCGGCTCATCACATCCTGGGGCTGAAGCAGGTCCCAAGGGTATGGCTGTTCGCCATTTAAAGTGGTACGCGAGCTGGGTTTAGAACGTCGTGAGACAGTTCGGTCCCTATCTGCCGTGGGCGTTGGAGGCTTGAGAGGAGCTGTTCCCAGTACGAGAGGACCGGAATGGACGAACCTCTGGTGTTCCGGTTGTCACGCCAGTGGCATTGCCGGGTAGCTATGTTCGGACGGGATAACCGCTGAAAGCATCTAAGCGGGAAGCCCCCCTCAAGATAAGGCCTCCCTTCCGGATTCGTCCGGATGAAGGGTCGTGGAAGACTACCACGTTGATAGGCGGGATGTGTAAGCGTTGCAAAACGTTGAGCTAACCCGTACTAATTGCCCGATCGGCTTGGTCATATCACCCAGGTGGGTGATGCGTGATCTGTAACAGATCGCCGGACATGCGTGAAGCACAACTTTGGCAAGTTACGACTTTTTGCCTGACGAGCATAGAGCGTTGGAACCACCCGATCCCATCCCGAACTCGGAAGTGAAACGGCGCATCGCCGATGGTAGTGCGGGGTTTCCCCGTGTGAGAGTAGGACATCGTCAGGCTTTTTTACGCCCGAGCTGCCGCCGCCAGATAGGCTGCTAAAGGTGGCTGAAAGGGGCCCTGCACACCTCCATGGACGGACCGTGCCGGCGTGAGCATGAGTATAGGCAGACCTCAGCTGCGACTTGCAAAGTCGCAGGAACCCTACTAGGGCAAATTTGGCTGGTCGGGGTCTGTAGCAGAATGCAATCACAGAGTTGTTGCATTGGTTTAATCGCTTGATGGGAGAGGCTGGCATTTCCCATTTGCAGAGGATGGCATAGAAGCAGGATTCAACGATTCGGGCATTGAAACATATGCTGGCCATCCTTTTTAGAATCTGGCCCGGGAAATCATTCAGAATTCGCTAGACGCCAGAAAGTCACTAGATTTACCGGTGACTGTTTCTTTTGAATTGGAAAAAAATTAACGCTGCTGATTTGCCGGGTAAGAATAAATTTCTTGACATTTTAAAACCATCGGCAAAGCTAAGACAAAGAAGTAATACCGCGGGCGGTTTTTTCGCATCGGAAAAAATGCACCGTTTGCTGTTTCCGCCTTGCGCACAGTATTTTATTCCACTTGCTACGCTGACGATAACAATAAACCGGTGGAGCGTGCAATAGGAAAAGAATTTGCAAAGCGATAGAAGCCCCGCTAATATGCCCTCGCATGTTAGCGGCTATACGGAGGATGTTATGGGTCTCAAGCTCGGCGACACGGCTCCAGATTTTTCTCAGGACAGTACAGAAGGCGTAATTAATTTCCATGAATGGGCAGGTGGTTTCTGGGTGGTGTTGTTTTCACACCCCAAGGATTACACGCCGGTCTGTACCACCGAGCTCGGCTATACGGCGAAGCTGAAGGAGCGTTTTGCCGAGCGCAGCTGTAAGATCATCGGTCTGTCGGTGGACTCAGTGGGTTCCCATCGGGGCTGGGCTAAGGATATTGAAGAGACTCAGGGGCAGGCTCTGAATTTCCCTCTCATCGCCGACAGCGACCGCTCGGTGTCCCTGCTGTACGAAATGATCCACCCCAACGCCGATGACTCACTGACCGTGCGCTCGGTCTTTATCATTGATCCGGCGCAGAAGATCCGGCTGATGATCACCTATCCGGCCAGCACCGGTCGCGATTTTGACGAGATCCTGCGGGTGCTGGATAGCCTGCAGCTGACCGATGCACACAAGGTGGCAACCCCGGTGAACTGGCGCCCAGGAGACGATGTGATCATCGTGCCCTCGGTATCCGACGAGGATGCAAAGGGCCTGTTTCCGGGTGGCTGGGACGCGAAGAAGCCCTACCTGCGGGTTGTGCCGCAGCCTGACAGCGATTCGTAACTCATAGCCGGCATCAAGGCTCTTGATGCTGGCTGTCTGAATATCAGGCGGCTGCGCAGCCCTTTATGCCTTCTTGTCGGCGGAGCTGGCAGGGGGCGGTGCATCTTTCGGGGCGCTCAGTATCCATTCCCGTGCCGCCTCCATCTCCCCGTGGGGAAAGTGCCGCACCACTAGGGGGAGCAGGAGCGGTGCCGCCATCTCCGCCCCTCGGGCCAAGGGGCTGTCTGTAACCAGTGCCACTCTTCGCACCTTATCTCGGTGGCGACAGAGGAAGCGGAGATGTCCCCTGAGTCCGCCGATGCCCTGCCAGAAGGGGAAATGCCTGGCATTCACCGCCATTCCTGCCAGCTGACCGTGCTGGGCACAGTGCTCTTCCACCACTCGGGAGAGCCTGGTAAGGGGCTCTGGCGCTAGCGGCGCTTGGGGGAGCACGGTGAGGATGCTGTTTTCACGATCCAGTTCATAGTGCAGTTCCAGCCCCCTTGCTGCCCATTCCTTGGCCTTCTCCATCTCGTCCGCATGGAATAGCCGGAGCGGACAGAGGAGCAGTGGGCGTGAAAGGCACGCCATTCGGCGCATCCAGGGGATATCAGTCACCAGCGCAAGGGCACACATGCGGGTGGAATAGCGGAGGCCAGACAGGATGTCCTGCATCACTGCCCCGGCGCTCACCCCCCGAAAGTTTTCCCCTGTAACGCACAGTAAGTGAAAACCGTCGTAGCGTTCCACGTGCTGGTGCAGGATAGGCAGGAGAATTTCCCGGTAATCCTCGGCATTCAACCAGCCGTTGAATTCAATTCCAAGAACACCTTCGGGCGTGGAATCAAGCTGTTTGATTGTCATGGCGAGCCTCTCTCGGTTTTTACGACCGGTGAATATGATTTGGGGCGGATTGCCAAAAATCAACCCTTCCTGGCCCATGCCGCTACCAGTTGTGGCATAGCCGACCAGCCTGTGGCGGTTGCGCATGTGCTCCAGCTCACACCGCTGCCGCTGCAAGGTAGCATAGCAGGGCTCGGCACCCTTGGCAGTGAGATTTCCCTCGCTGCTGCCCGTTATGATCTTCGATTCATTCCGATGCAGGTAAAATAAGCATTTCGGTCGGCTCGGTCCCCTTGGCGCAGATCACATTTATGCTGAACCGCTATTCTTGGTCAAAAAACCTGCTGGTGCTGACGCTTGTCGTCCTCGGCTTCCTGTATGTCTCTCCCAATCTGTTTGCGCCGGACCCCGCCATCCAAATCACTGGCGAGACCAGCGTGCAAGGGGTGAAGCAGCCCCTGGTGCAGCGCATCCGCAAAGCCTTGGACGAGGCGGATATTGCCTATTTCGGCGAAACCTTAAACGAGCGTGGCATCTTGATGCGCCTGCGGGAGAAAGAGCAGCAGCTAGAGGCCCGGGAGTTGGTGCAGACGGCCTTGGGAGAGGGTTATGTGGTGGCGCTGAATCAGGCGGACAATACCCCCGACTGGCTGCGCGCCATAGGGGCGAAGCCGGTCAAACTGGGTTTAGATCTGAGTGGCGGTGTGCACTTCCTGCTGGAGGTGGACAGCGAGACCTATATCACCACGCGCTTGGAGAACTACGCGGGAGACATACAGCGCGCTCTGCGCAAGAAGAGAATAGGCGCTCAGGTGGAGTACCTCGTATCGGAGGAGTCTATAAAGATTACCTTCCAGAGGGCGGACCTTGTGGAGCAAGGCAGCAAGGAGGTTCAGGAAATCGCTTCGGAGCTGACGCAGGACAGGGAGACGGCGGGGGCTGGCAGCCTGCTGATTCTGCGGCTGCCGCCGGAGCTGCGCACTGAGTTTGAAGACTATGCGGTGGAGCAGAATCTGGTCATCCTGCGCAACCGGGTCAATGAGCTGGGGGTCGCCGAGCCTCTGGTGCAGCGCCAGGGGCGCAAGCGCATTGTGGTGGAGCTGCCCGGGGTGCAGGATACCGCGCAGGCCAAGCGGATTCTCGGCAAGTTTGCCAACTTGGAATTTCGCCTGGAGTCCCGCTCCAAGGACCCTGTGTTCAACCGTGAGCGTTTTCGTTTTCGCGATACAAGCCAAGGCACCGGCGCCTCGCTGCTGCGCGAGCTGATCATTGATGGCGGCAGTGTCACCAATGCCCGCTCGGGCTTTGATGAGAATGGACAGCCGATGGTGGGCATTAACTTAGATACCCAGGGCGGTGCCAAGATGCACTTGGCCACCCGTCACAATGTGGGGCGGCGCATGGGCGTGCTGTTCATTGAGCGGCGCACCCGCACCCCGGAAACCCGGGACCCAGCGGGGCGCAGGGTTGCGCTGGGAGAAAAGTACGAGGAGAAGCGCATCATCAGCTTGGCGGTCATCCGCAGTGCCCTCGGCTCCCAGTTTCAGATAACCGGCCTGGACTCGGTGGCGGAATCCATTGAGCTCGCGCTGCTGCTGCGGGCTGGCGCCCTCTCCGCCCCCATGGATTTTGTGGAGGAGCGCACGGTCGGCCCCTCCTTGGGGGCCGAGAACATCGCCCTCGGCGTACGCTCGGTTCAGGTCGGTCTCGGCCTAGTGCTGCTGTTCATGCTGCTGTGGTATAGAGGTTTTGGCTTTGCCGCCGATCTGGCCCTGGTCGCCAATTTGGTGCTGCTGCTCGCGCTGATGTCGCTCTTGTCGGCGACCCTGACCCTTCCCGGCATCGCCGGCATCGTGCTGACAGTCGGCATGGCAGTGGATGCAAATGTTCTCATTTACTCCCGCATTCGGGAAGAACTGGCAGGGGGGCTCTCTCCGCAGCAGGCCATTCATGCCGGCTATGAGCGCGCGCTGGTCACCATTCTGGATGCCAACATAACCACCCTGATCGTGGCGATCATCCTGTACATCGTCGGCACTGGTCCGGTGCGGGGCTTTGCCGTCACCCTGTCGCTGGGCATCATGACCTCCATGTTTACTGCCATTATAGGTACTCGCGCCATTGTGAACTTGGTGTATGGCGGGCGTCCCTTGAAAAAGTTGGCTGTCGGTCGCAGCCTGTTTGTTTCCCGCATGGAAAAATCCGCATGAAATTTGAAAAAAGGCAGGTTGACTTCATGGGAAAGCGGCGGCATGCGGCCCTGCTTTCTCTTCTCTTCGTTCTGGTTTCGGCGATTTCTCTCGCTCTTGGCGGTCTCAGTCTGGGGCTGGATTTCAGCGGCGGCACTTTGGTTGAGGTGGGCTATGCCGAGAATGCGGACCTGAAAAAAGTGCGCGAGCAGTTGACCGCCTCCGGCTACGAGCAGGCTCGGGTGGTGCGCTACGGTTCCCAGCAGGAGCTCCTGATCCGCCTGTCCGGGAAACAGGAGCACGGGGAGGGGGAGCGATTGCTGGCCGTGCTGCAGGAGGGCAGTGCCGAGGCGGAGATCCGCCGGGTGGAATACGTCGGGCCCCAGGTGGGGGCGGAGCTGCGTGAAAAGGGTGGGCTGGCTCTCTTGGCCGCCCTCGGCATGGTGATGATCTATGTCACTTTTCGCTTTCAATTCAAGTTTTCTGTGGGTGCGGTGATCGCGCTTTTTCACGATGTGCTGATCATCTTAGGTATCTTTTCCCTGTTTCGCTGGGATTTTGATCTCACGGTCCTCGCCGCACTGCTGGCGGTAATCGGTTACTCGCTGAACGATACCATCGTCGTCTCCGACCGCATTCGGGAGAATTTCCGCCGGCTGCGAAAAGGTGATGCCACAGAGATTATCGATATCTCCCTCAATCAGACCCTCGGGCGTACCCTGCTCACCTCGCTGACCACCCTCCTGGTCCTATTCGTGCTGCTGCTAGCCGGCGGCGAGCTGATACGAGGTTTCGCCTCGGCCCTTAGCCTCGGCGTAATTGTCGGCACCTATTCCTCTATTTATGTGGTGCCGAACGTCCTCTTGCTGCTGCGCATATCCCGAGAAGACTTGGCGCTGCCGAAAAAGGAGCAGGGGAGTTCTGTCTGAGTCTGTATCCGCAGGTTTTTGCATATATTCATTCAGGGCAAGGGGGCACCTTAATTCCATCATAAATCTCAATGCCATACCCCAAGGTTTCTCGCATAAATTTATCCAAGGAGCCGTGCAGCTTTTTCCATTTTTCCTGTTTAGGCTGCGTTTTTTCTAAAGCCAAAACCATGCGAATGCTCTTAGGAGCTTTTTCCCAATCAGACTCTGTCCCGTCGTACGCTTCACGCATAGTCTTGACGACAGTTCCATACTTTAGGCATTGAAATAAGCCTCGTTCAAGGTCTGCCTCGTCTGAGCGGCGAGATTTTGCCTCTACACAAACCCATTCGTCAGGGTTTTAATTACCATATCAATCGCATCTCCAGATGGGAGTTTGTATTCTGGTTCTCCATTTCCCTCTGCGTCTACTTTGTTTGGATTGTCGCAGATATGTTCTTTCAGTTTTTTATGCTCCGGAGATTCTCCTTCTCTTCCTCTTCCTCCTCAATTTTGGGTCAGATCAGTTTTTATCGGCATACATCCTCTGCTAATTTTTTATCCACTCGCAGCCAGCCAGCTCGTCCCTGCTTCTTTTGCTGCTTTGCCTAGGTTTCTTTTTCGCCTTTACTTTCCGACTTTGCACCGGCTGCTGTTTCCGTTGTCTTTTTTCTGCTGGCTGCTGTACTGCCTGCTGCTCTTTCCGGAGCCTTCGTCTCTGCTTTTGGTCCGACCTTTCCTTTAGCGAATGTTTCCCCGGCTTCTCTAGTTGTCCTGCGCGCGCCGGATTTGAAGCCGGTGTCCTCTTTGCCGAAGTCTCTTCCGGCACTGCGTCGCGGAGGGCGGCCTGCGGAGTTTCCCTCTTCTCTAGTTGTCCTGCGCGCGCCGGATTTGAAGCCGGTGTCCTCTTTGCCGAAGTCTCTTCCGGCACTGCGTCGCGGAGGGCGGCCTGCGGAGTTTCCCTCTTCTCTAGTTGTCCTGCGCGCGCCGGATTTGAAGCCGGTGTTCTCTTTGCCGAAGTCTCTACCGGCACCGCGTCGCGGAGGGCGGCCTGCGGAGTTTCCCTCTTCTCTAGTTGTCCTGCGCGCGCCGGATTTGAAGCCGGTGTTCTCTTTGCCGAAGTCTCTACCGGCGCCGCGTCGCGGAGGGCGGCCTGCGGAGTTTCCCTCTTCTCTGGTTGTCCTGCGCGCGCCGGACCTGAAGCCGGTGTTCTCTTTGCCGAAGTCTCTACCGGCGCCGCGTCGCGGGGGGCGGCCTGCGGAGTTTCCCTCTTCTCTGGTTGTCCTGCGCGCGCCGGACCTGAAGCCGGTGTTCTCTTTGCCGAAGTCTCTACCGGCGCCGCGTCGCGGGGGGCGGCCTGCGGAGTTTCCCTCTTCTCTGGTTGTCCTGCGCGCGCCGGACCTGAAGCCGGTGTTCTCTTTGCCGAAGTCTCTTCCGGCGCCGCGTCGCGGGGGGCGGCCTGCGGAGTTTCCCTCTTCTCTGGTTGTCCTGCGCGCGCCGGACCTGAAGCCGGTGTTCTCTTTGCCGAAGTCTCTTCCGGCGCCGCGTCGCGGGGGGCGGCCTGCGGAGTTTCCCTCTTCTCTGGTTGTCCTGCGCGCGCCGGATCTGAAGCCGGTGTTCTCTTTGCCGAAGTCTCTTCCGGCGCCGCGTCGCGGGGGGCGGCCTGCGGAGTTTCCCTCTTCTCTGGTTGTCCTGCGCGCGCCGGACCTGAAGCCGGTGTTCTCTTTGCCGAAGTCTCTACCGGCGCCGCGTCGCGGAGGGCGGCCTGCGGAGTTTCCCTCTTCTCTGGTTGTCCTGCGCGCGCCGGACCTGAAGCCGGTGTTCTCTTTGCCGAAGTCTCTACCGGCGCCGCGTCGCGGGGGGCGGCCTGCGGAGTTTCCCTCTTCTCTGGTTGTCCTGCGCGCGCCGGACCTGAAGCCGGTGTTCTCTTTGCCGAAGTCTCTACCGGCGCCGCGTCGCGGGGGGCGGCCTGCGGAGTTTCCCTCTTCTCGGGTTGTCCTGCGCGTGCCGGATCTGAAGCCGGTGTTCTCTTTGCCGAAGTCTCTTCCGGCGCCGCGTCTCGGGGGGCGGCCTGTGGAGTTTCCCTCTTCTCTGGTTGTCCTGCGCGTGTCGGACCTGAAGCCAGATTCCTCTGCTGTCCTGGCTCTCGGTCTTCTCTCGCTTTTCTCACTGTCTTGGTATCTGTCCCTCGAATCTGCTCGGGGCCTGTCTCTTCGCTCTCTTCTTTCGCTTTCTCGCTCTTTGGCGGTCCGGTAGGGTCGCTCGGTGCTCGCTCTGCGGGTCCGGGGTTTTACCGGTGGATATTCCGTCACTTCTTTCACTGCGGCTTCTTGGTCTGCAGCTTCCAGGTCTGCAACTTTCTGGTCTGGGGCGTCCAAGTCTGCGGCTTCCTGGCCTGCGGCTTCCTGGCCTGCGGCTTCCTGGCCTGCGGCTTCCAGGTCTGCGGCTTCCAGGTCTGCGGCTTCCAGGTCTGCGGCTTCCAGGTCTGCGGCTTCCAAGTCTGCGGCTTCCAGGTCTGTGGCTTCTTGGTCTGGGGCTTCTGCTTGCTCCGCTATTTGGGTCATGTCCACGGAGGGGAGTGTGGGGATATCTTTCAGGTGGCGATTAATGATTGGGAGCAGCTGCCGAAAGCAGGGCAGGTTGCCAGAGACAATGTGGCCCGTCTTTAAAAAGGTTTCGCCACCCGCAAAATCGCTTATCAGCCCCCCCGCCTCCTGCACCAAGAGGGCGCCGGCGGCAATATCCCAGGGCTTGAGACCGATTTCCCAGTAGGCATCCATGCGTCCTGCTGCTATCCATGCCAAATCCAGGGCCGCCGAGCCTGCACGCCGGATTCCCGAGGCCTTAGTGGCCAGTTCCGCCAAGCAGGCGAAGTACTGCTCGGCATAATCCTGCTGGCGCGCCACCGTCGGCGTGCCGGTAGCCACCAGTGCCCGGCGCAGCCCCTCGCAACTGCTAACCCGCAGCCGCTGGCTGCCAACGAAGGCGCCTTGGCCTCTGGAGGCGGTAAATTCTTCACCCCGCATGACATCCAGCACCACCCCATGCTCTAGGCGGCCCTGATGCAGGCAGGCGATGGAGACAGCGAAATGGGGCAGACCGTGAATGAAATTGCTCGTGCCATCTAAGGGATCGACCACCCACAGCCACTCCGCATCGCCCTCCGTCACACCGCTTTCTTCCGCCAGAATGGCGTGGTCGGGATAGGCTGCCTGCAGCACATCCAGAATTACAGATTCCGCCGCTCTATCGGTCTTGGTGACAAAATCATTGGCGACTTTTTCGTAGATATCTGTGCGGAGAACCTCCCCCGCAGCCCGACGAATCAGATGTGCCGCCCTGCGCGCAGCGCGCAGGGCGATATTCAGCATAGGATGCATATTACATAGAAACTAGGGAGTATACATCATTTGCCCCATCCAATCCCTCGGGGCTATGTTGAGAACAACCGATGCGAGTGTGGCGATCGGCGCTATTCCCCGGTTGGGGAAGGTGCATTCTCTGCGACTTTTAGAATACCGAAGGTTCTCTCCAGAATATTAACTGCAGCACCTTTTCATAAGCGTTCATAAGCGCAGCCAATTTCTCCCCAACCGGCTCTCCTTGCTTACTCCCGGCGCAAGAGTTCACTTTGGAAGGGGCTGTCATTATCTTGGCAGCATAAGAGTGGAGCCAAGTGTCCCACCAGAAGAAAACGCTGTTCGCTGTAATTTATTATGCCTGCATAATGACATTAGAATTAACTCTTCATAACCTTTTAAATTATATTGCTCGGTGACTAAAACATAATCTGATCTGTCCAGTGGAAATTTTTCTTTTGCCCATTCGGTGTCATCGGCAAAAATAAAAAACCGAAGAGGTTTGTTGATCTTAGGCCGTCACCCACGGCTTCGGCAAAATCCTTTAATTCCCAAGGGCTTATTATATAAATTCTTTTGTCCCATCCGCTTGTTCAAGCTGTTTCGTTGTAAACGAGTACTTATCGATCCATGGCGGGTTATGTTACTTTGGCAATCTTCACATAAATCGTGGCATTAACACAGTTTGTTTGCCTGCATCTCGTTGCGATCCCTGCCAGATCTTGGCTGCCGGGCTGACGCGCCAGCGTTTTCAGAGGACATGGGAATTATAAACGCGCGACATCACCCGCTGCGCTTTTGTCCGGTATCGTGAGGCTCGGGTGGAATTTTGCCGACAGCAGGCATTCCGATGCAATCCACGCAGGCTATGATTCTATCTGTTTAGAGTATATATACTCTGCATTTTCTTTCGCCGTTCCCCATGTCGCTGCAGATCCTGCAAAATATTCGAATCGTGCTGGTGCACACCACCCACCCGGGCAATATCGGTGCGACGGCCCGGGCGATGCGGACGATGGGGCTCAGCCGTCTGTACTTGGTGGCACCTCGTCACTTCCCAGATCCGGAGGCGGTTGCCCGGGCTGCCGGCGCCTTGGATGTGCTAGAACAGGCAGAGCTGAAGCCCACCCTGCAGGAAGCGGTAGCAGATTGCGGTTTGGTGATCGGAGCCACCGCTCGACTGCGGCGCATCGCCGGGCCGGTTCTCACCCCCAGAGAATGTGCTCGGCAGGCGATTTTGGCCAGCTCTGAAGTTGCGCTGGTATTCGGTCGTGAGGACCGGGGGCTCAGCAATGCGGATTTACAGCTTTGCAATTACTGTCTCAACATCCCCGCCGACGAAGGCTATTCCTCCCTCAACCTGGCGATGGCGGTGCAGGTGGCCGCCTACGAGCTGCGCCTGGCGGCGCTGGCGGGAGAGCCAGTCCCTGTGGAGGAGGCGCGGGAGCCGCCGGCCACCGCCGGCGAGATGGAGCATTTCTATCGCCATTTGGAACAGACATTGCAAGCCATTGGTTTCTTGGACCTGGCTGCACCTCGGCAGTTGCTGCCCAGATTGCGACGGCTGTTCACACGGGCACGTCTGGACCGCATGGAGGCGGGCATGCTGCGGGGAATTCTGGATGTCATGCATCGCTACGGCAGCGGGCGGCGCGAAAAATAAAAGGATTTCTTCCCACACTCCACGCCACCGTTCTTCGGCGGTGCTACGCCTGAAACAGGCCGATGAGAAAAAAGCCCATACCGGGCAGCCCTGATGAGCATTCTCGGTGGTACACTAAAAAGACACGGTGACTAAAGTGCTGTCCTTTGCGCCGCTTGGGGCAGTAAGCAGTATATTTTTGTCAGTGCTGGCTTCCTGCTCTCGCAGCTTCGGATTCCGCCGTGTCTTTGCTCGCCGGAATCTGCTGATGGCAGATTTTGCCATGTGCACTGCGCCCCTTTGAAATACGCAGTCTAGAATCAAGTTCCCATGACAGACAATCTTCCCGTCCTCGCCATTCTCGGCGGCACCGGTGATCTCGGCACCGGTATGGCCCGCCGCTGGTCTGCCGCTGGCTACCGGGTGCTCATCGGCTCCCGCGGCGAAGAGAAGGCAGTCGCCGCCGCCGCCGCTGTGGAGGAGGTGATGGCGTCGCGAGGGCTCTCTTCGCACCCCGTGCAGGGCATGACCAACTTAGCCGCCGCAGAAGCAGCAGAAATCGCTATCCTCACAGTCCCCTTTGCTCATCAGGCTGCAACCCTCAAGGGATTGACAGCGGCACTGCAGGGCAAGATCTTGGTGGATGCCACCGTTCCCCTGGTGCCGCCGAAGGTGGGCACTGTGCAGCTGCCCCCGGCGGGCTCCGCCGCCGCCGTCGCCCGGGATGCGCTGGGGGAAGGTGTTCGCCTGGTGTCCGCTTTTCAAAATGTCGCCGCGCATCATTTGCAGGGGGCGGATGCCATTGACTGCGATGTGCTGGTATCCGGCGATGATGCCGAGGCCCGGGAGGCGGTGGTCACCTTGGCGAAGGCGGCCGGGATGCGAGGGTTTCACGCCGGCCCTTTGGCCAACGCGGTCGCCGCCGAGGCACTGACTTCGGTCATCATCCGCATCAACAAGCGCTACGGGTGCCGGGCCGGGATTCGCATAAGCACTCCCCCCGACTGATTCTTGCCGGACGAACTGCGCTTGACAGCATTGCCGGGACTGCCGCTGTTGCAGCCCGGCGATGATCTGGCCGCTATTCTTGCCGCCGCTCTGGAGGCGCCGGCCCTGCGCCCCCAAGACGGGGATATTCTGGCGGTGGCCCAGAAGGTGGTGTCAAAGGCAGAGGGGCGCTATGCAGACCTTGCCAAGGTGGAGCCCTCTTCCCAGGCCCTCGGGCTGGCGAAGACCACTGGCAAGGATCCACGACTGGTGGAGCTGGTGCTAAGAGAATCCCGTGCTGTGCGCCGTGCGGCACCGAATGTCCTGCTGGTGGAGCACCGGCTCGGCTTTGTTCACGCCAATGCGGGCATAGATCGCTCAAACCTGGAGCCTGGCGCACCGCCCACCTGGGTTCTCCTGCTGCCGGAAGATCCGGATCGCTCGGCGGCACAGCTGCGAGAGCGTCTTCAGGCGCGCTTTGGCTGCCGTCTCGGGGTGCTGATCAACGACAGCAGCGGGCGCGCCTTTCGCAACGGTGTAGCCGGCATTGCCATCGGCTGCGCCGGCTTTGCTGCCCTGGACGATCGGGTGGGCGACTTAGACCTTACCGGTCGTCCGCTGGAGGTTACAGAAGTGGCCGTGGCGGATGAGTTGGCTGCCGCTGCTTCCTTCCTGATGGGGCAGGGTGCACAGGGGCGCCCGGCGGTGCTCATCCGGGGTGCCGGACTGCCGGCGGCAGAGGGGCGGGCGACGGCGCTGGTCCGCAGCCAGGAGCGGGATCTTTTCCGATGACAAAAAGGGCAGGGCGGGTGCTGGCCCTCTCCGGTGGTGTCGGTGGCGCTCGGCTAATCGCCGGTCTGGCAGCTGTTCTGCCGCCTTCACAGCTGTTGGCGGTGGTGAATACAGGGGACGATTTTGAACACTTTGGTCTTCACATCGCCCCGGATTTGGACTCGGTGATGTATCACTTAGCTGGTGTGGAGAGCACCGCCTCCGGCTGGGGCATAGACGGCGAGAGCTGGAATTTTCTGGAGGCTTTAGAGCGGCTCGGCGGTGAGACCTGGTTTCGCTTGGGAGACCGCGACCTAGCCACCCATATCCGGCGCAGCAGTCTTCTCCGGGAGGGGCATTCCCTCGCCGGTGCGACAGCGGCCCTGTGCCGTTCCTTCGGCCTAAAGACGCCGCTGTTGCCGATGAGTGATGACCCGGTGCGCACCCTGATATGCACAGCCGAAGGTGAGATGTCTTTTCAAGATTATTTTGTGCGGGCGGGGTGCGCTCCCCAGGTTAGCGGTTTTCGCTTTCAGGGAGCAGAGGAGGCCCGGGCACTGCCCGCCTTCTTGGACTGCTTGGAAGGAGAGAAGCTGCAGGGCGTAGTGATCTGCCCTTCAAACCCCTATGTCAGCATTGACCCGATCTTGTCCCTGCCCGGTATTCGGGAGGCTCTCTGCCGCTGTCAGGCACCGGTGGCGGCGGTTTCTCCGATTATCAGGGGCAAAGCGCTCAAGGGCCCGGCGGCGAAGATGATGGAGGAGCTGGGAGTGGATCCTTCCGCTGCTGCTGTGGCTGTCCGCTACCGGGAGCTGCTGGATGGTTTTTTATTGGATGATGCGGACCGGGATGCGGCGGCGGCGATCCGGGAGGAAACTGGCCTCGTGGTGCGGGCGGTTCCCTCCCTTATGCGGTCTCAGGCAGAGCGGGCGGCTCTGGCCCGGCAGGTGCTGGATTTTTTCCATGAACTCCGCAGCTGACCCCGAGACCCCCGTCGTCGTCCTGCCCCTGAAAAGTGCGGCCAGCGCAAAGCACCGCCTGGAGGGGCTCCTGTCTTCCGACGAGCGCCGCTGTCTGT
Source organism: Gammaproteobacteria bacterium (assembly GCA_965205525.1). Classification (GTDB taxonomy): domain Bacteria; phylum Pseudomonadota; class Gammaproteobacteria; order JABABF01; family JABABF01. The sequence continues at coordinate 1,191,122 of OZ242171.1, read as the reverse complement.
ATCTGGCGATGCTGGAGGATGTGCTGGAGGCGGTGAAGAGCTGTCCCCAGGCGGGGCGCATACTGGCAGTGACCGATGATGCAGAGATGGCAGAGCGCATGAAAAGGGCCGGGGCAGATCTGCTGCCGGAGCCCGGCGGCGGTCTGAATGGTGCGGCGACGGCGGCGGCGGAGCATCTGGCAGCGGCGTGTGCCCGGCACATGCTGGTGCTGCATGCCGACCTGCCGGCTCTGGATGCAGAGGCCCTGGGAAGTTTTATCACCGCTCATCTGAGCTTGGGTGTGCCGGCGCTTAGTGTCGCCGAGGATACACGGGGAGACGGCAGCAATGCGCTCCTGTGCTCGCCCCCTGGGGTCGTTCCTTTTTCCTATGGCGAGGGCAGCTGTCAGCGGCATATAATAGCGGCTGAGACCCGGGGGGTGGAATGTGCTCGCTGCCGTCTGCCAGGGCTGTCCTTGGATGTGGATACGCCTTCGGACTTGGCGGCAATCCTGCCGCAGCTGCCCGCTTCATCTCACACTCGGGCACTGCTGGAAGAGAGCAGCATTGCCTCTCGCTTGCGCTCTGCTGAGGGGCTGTAAAGAGCTATGAAAAAATCCTTTTCCTCCCTGCTAAAAGCCCTCAAAGAGGGGCACCTTCCTTCTCCTGAGGAGGCGTTTCTCCTGGCGGAGCTGGGGGACACGGCTGCTCTTGCCAAGGCCGCAGTTCACCGTCGGGATGCCGCTTTTGGCAATGTCGTCACCTATTCCCGCAAGCTGTTCCTGCCCCTGACTCGCCTGTGTCGGGATGTCTGCCACTATTGCACTTTCGCCACTACGCCAAAGAAGGTCGGTCGGGCCTACATGAGCTTAGAGGAAGTGCTGGAGGAGGCTCATCGAGGTACCGCCGCCGGCTGCAGAGAAGCCCTTTTTACCTTGGGCGAGAAGCCCGAGCTGCGCTACCGGGCAGCCCGGGATGCGCTGGCGGAGATGGGTGCCGAGAGCACCATTGCGTACACGGTCGAGGCCGCAGAGCGGGTCTTCTCAGAAACCGGCCTCTTGCCCCACATCAATGCCGGCAACCTGAGTGCCGAGGAGTTTGATCTGCTGCGCCCGGTCTCCGCCTCCATGGGTTTGATGCTGGAGTCTGCCGCCCCGCGCCTGTGTGAAAAGGGCATGCCTCATTACGGCTCGCCGGACAAGCACCCCGAGCTGCGCTTAGCGACTATTGAGCTTGCAGGGGAGAAACGGGTGCCCTTTACCTCCGGCATTCTTATCGGCATCGGCGAGACAAGACGGGAGCGGGTGGAAGCCCTCTTAGCCCTGCGCGCCTCGCACCTGCGTCATGGTCACATCCAGGAGATCATTGTCCAGAATTTTCGCGCCAAGCCCGGCACCCGCATGGCGGCCGCCCCGGAGCCGGACCTGGAGGAGCTGCTGTGGAGCATTGCGATGGCTCGTCTTCTGTTCGGGCCGGAAACCGCTGTTCAGGCGCCCCCCAATCTGAGTCCAGGGGTATTGCCAAGACTGGTGGAGGCGGGGATAAACGACTGGGGCGGGGTGTCCCCGGTGACCCCGGATTACGTAAACCCGGAGGCCCCTTGGCCGCATGTAGAGCAGCTCTCCCGGGAGACCGCCCGGGCTGGCAAGCTGCTGTGCGAGCGTTTGACGGTTTATCCCCGCTTCCTGCATTTGGGCGAAACCTGGCTGGACCCGGCGGTGCAGAAGAAAGCACTGCGCGTAGCGGATGCAGAGGGTCTGGTGCGCAATGAATCCTGGAGCGCCGGCGGTACCGAAGAGCCTCCCGCAGAGACCCTGGGCATGATGGGCACCCTGCCCTGGCCCACTCGGATCAGCCAGGAGGTGCGTGCCGCAACCGCCGCCGCCGAAGCCGGGCGAGAGCTGCCGAAGGCGGCGATTGCTCGGCTCTTTCAAGCGCGGGAGGCGGATTTCGCCTATCTGTGCCGAGCCGCCGACACCCTCCGGCGGGAAGTTGCCGGCGACGAGGTGAGCTATGTGGTCAACCGCAATATCAACTACACCAACATCTGCTATTTTGGCTGTCGCTTCTGTGCCTTTTCCCGGGGACGCACTGGGGAGAGGGGGCGCGATCGCCCCTATAACCTGTCCCAGGAGGAGATTGCAATGCGGGTGCGGGAGGCATGGCAGCGGGGTGCCACTGAGGTCTGCCTGCAAGGAGGGATTCACCCGGACTATACAGGGGAGACCTATCTTGCCATCTGCCGCACCATCAAGAGGGCTGCCCCGGACATTCATATTCATGCCTTCTCGCCCTTGGAGGTATGGCAGGGGGCAGCCACCCTCGGCATCTCCTTAGAGGAATTTCTGCAGGAGCTTCGCCAGGAGGGGCTCAGCTCCCTGCCGGGCACCGCCGCTGAAATCCTGGACGACGAAATGCGGGCTATTCTGTGCCCGGACAAGATCAATACAGCCCAGTGGCTCTCGGTGATGGCCGCTGCCCACCGGACCGGGCTTCGCTCCACCGCCACCGTGATGTTCGGCCATGCAGACCAGCCCCGGCATTGGGCGGAGCACTTGCTCCGCCTGCGCCGTCAGCAGACTGAGAGCGGCGGCTTCACCGAGTTTGTGCCATTGCCTTTCGTAGCGATGGAAGCTCCCCTGTACCGGCGCGGCAAGGCTCGCCCCGGCCCCACCTTCCGCGAAGCTGTGCTGATGCATGCGGTGGCGCGACTGGTGCTTTATCCGCATTTTTCCCATATACAGACATCTTGGGTCAAACTTGGGGAGAGCGGCACCGCCGCTTGTCTCAAGGCGGGGGCAGATGACTTAGGGGGCACGCTGATGAATGAGAGCATCACCCGCTCCGCCGGCGCTGCCCACGGCCAGGAGGTGCTCCCTCTGGAGATGGAGTGCCGCATTCGGGCCCTCGGCCGACGCCCCAGACAGCGCACCACTCTGTATGGCGAGGCGCCGGCGGAGCGGGTTGCCGCTGCCCGGGCTGCTTTGCCCCTGGCAGAGAAAATTCCTATCAGCGCTCGGTCTGTCGGCTGAGCAGCCTATCGGCAGAGGAGAGGTTGATGAAAGACAAGAAACAGCCGACGGGCGAAGATCAGAAGCTGAATTTCAGCGCCCTGTTAGCGGACCGGGTCGCCGTGGTTACCGGCGGCGGCGCCGGTATCGGCGGTGCTATTTCGCGCCGTTTCGCCGCTGCTGGCGCGGCGGTGGTGATCGCCGATATAAACGAGGAATACGCCCGGGCGGCCGAGGAGGAAATCAAGGCTGCCGGCGGTCGTGTGCTGGTGCAGCTGGGGGATATCCGCCAGCGGGAGGTGGTGGAGGAACTCCACCGTCGGGCCCTGGACTTTGGCCAGGGGCGGGTGGATGTGCTGGTAAACAATGTCGGTCACTACGAGCCCTACAAGCTGTTTGCAGATAGCACCGAGGAGGACTGGGAGACCCAGTATCAGATGAGCTTTCTGCACGTGCTGCGTTGCACCCGGACTTTCCTGCCCGGCATGATGGAGCAGGGCAGAGGGGCCATCGTCAATGTCTCCACGGTGGAGGCCCTGCGCGGAATTCCGGGCAACGCTGTGTATTCCGCCCTGAAGGCGGGCCTAGTTAACTTCACCCGCAGCCTGGCGGTGGAGGTCGGCGGGCGGGGTGTGCGGGTCAATACCCTTGCCCCGGACCTTACCCATACCCCGCAAACACCTATGTATGACTGGCACCCAGACCGGGAGATGGCCCGCTGCTGGGTGCCCTTGGGGCGTTTTGCCCATCCGGATGAGCAGGCGGATGCCGCTCTTTTTCTGGCTTCAGACCAGGCCCGCTTTGTCACCGGTCACACCTTGCTGGCAGATGGCGGCACCATCGCGGCGGGGGGCTGGTATCGGACCGACCCGAATAAGGACAATTGGAGCAATACGCCCTACTTCACTCCGGCGGAAAACGAGATCAGCCCCGAGTAGGGAGTGGATGCAAAAATGATTGACAGCGCAGATCGGCAGGCTATTCTCAGTCTTGTCTATCGCTATGCCCGGGCTGTTGACCGGCGGGATTTTACAGGCCTCGGCGAGCTGTTTGCGGAGGATGCCGTGCTGAGCCTGCCCTATTTGAAGATCCGCGCCGAGGGGCGGCAGCAGGTGGTGGCGAGCATCAGCCCCATTGCCGACATGTACGAGAAAACTTTTCATACCATTCACAACCACCTGGCAGAACCGAAGGGGGAGGAGATGACGGGAGAGACCTATTGCATCGCTCGCCATTTTCGCAAAGTGGAGGAAGATACAGAGCGCTACGACATGGGCATTCGCTATCAGGATCGCTTTTGCCGAGAGCAGGGCACTTGGCGCATCTGCTTTCGGGAGCTCCTGCTGGACTGGGAAGAGACACGCCGCATCGGCTAGGGCATGGCTTCCGCCTCCTCCCGCACGATCCAGCTTGAGCCCTCCTGGCTGGAGCGCCTCGCCGAAGAATTTCAACAGCCCTACATGCAGGAGCTGCGAGCCTTCCTGGCCCAAGAGAAGGCAGCGGGCAAGAGCATTTATCCGAAGGGCTTGCACATATTCAACGCCTTCACTCATACCCCCTTTGACAAGGTGAAGGTCATCGTCTTAGGCCAGGATCCCTACCACGGTCCCGGACAGGCCCATGGGCTCTCTTTCTCGGTCCCCCCTGGGGTCAAGCCTCCTCCATCACTTATCAATATTTTTAAAGAGATAGAGGAAGATATTGATCTAAAGATTGATAGAAGCAGCGGCCATCTTTCGGCCTGGGCTGAGCAGGGGGTGCTGCTCTTGAACAGCGTTCTCACCGTGGAGAGGGGGCGCCCCGCTTCCCATCGGGAGCGGGGATGGGAGCAGTTCACAGATCGGGTTATTGAGGTTCTGAACCGGGAGCGGGAGGGACTTGTTTTCCTGCTATGGGGATCCTACGCCCAGCGCAAAGGCAGCATTGCGGACCGGCAGCGCCACCTGGTGCTGGAGGCTCCGCATCCGTCGCCGATGTCCGCTGAGCGGGGCTTTTTCGGCTGTCGGCATTTTTCAAAGGCCAATGCCTGGCTGCGGGAGCATGGGCTGGGGGAGGTGGATTGGAGTTTGTCCCCGGGTCAGGCAGCGGCTGATGCGGGCTGAGAGGCTACGCAGAGAAGGGAAGGATTTTTGCCGCTGCGCTCTCGGGCTGCCCCAGGCTAAGAGTCCCAGCCTCCGCTCCCCGCTCATCCACCACTGCCAGCAGTTCCCAAGTGTTTTTCTCTTCCGCCGGCGCTCGGCACACCACTTCGCCTGCCCGCCGCTCGCCTGAGTACAGAGGGGCGCTGGCACCGGGCACATCCTCTGCTGTCAGTTGCAGGCGGTGCATGCGCCGTTTTACCTGTCCCCGATGCTGTGCCCTGGCGATCACTTCCTGGCCGGTGTAACAGCCCTTTTCAAAACTGACACCTTCCCTCTGGTCCAAGTTCAGCATCTGGGGCAGGAAGTGCAAGGAGGTCTCGGGGCAGACCTCAGCCACCCCGGCCTGGATGTCCAGCAGCTGCCAGAGCTGCAAAGAGGCGGGTTCGCACTGTGCGGCAAGTTTTTCTTCCCAAGCCGCCGCGGAAGCGGTGGCCAGCCAGCACTCCAGGCGCTGGCTATCCCGGCGCAGGAGAAGACTGTCGCCGATGCGAAGGCAGTCACCGGGGCTTTCGGGGACATCGCCGAAAACAGCCTCTGCCGCTGCACCCTCGGGATCCACCAGTCCCAGCAGCCGGTATTCTCCGCTGGCATCACGCTGGGAGCACTTGGCGAAGCGGATGTACTTTTTTAGAAACTCTTCCAGCAGTGGAATGACTCCTGAGGGCATTTTCAAAAGCAGACAGTCCTCTCGCATCGCTGCCAGCTGGAAACTGGCCACCATGCGCCCGCCGGGGGTGCAGCAGGCGCCGGGGGTGCTCCGGCCCTCTGCTGGCATTTCGCAGGTACTCTGTCCATTCAGAAAGACGGCGGCATCCCGCCCCTCCAGGGCGAGGAGCCCATGCTCCCGAAGAGCTATGCGGACTGGCGACATACGATTTGATCTAGTTTCCGATAAAACAGGGCGACCCGGTTATTATGGCCTTTTTTGTTTTCGGTGTTTTTAGCCCTTTTTGGTTTCTTTGCTTTTAATGTTTTCCCGCCATGACCAAAGATCGTGATCCTGAACTCAGTCGCCTCTGCTGGGGCAGCCGGCGGGGCATGCTGGAACTGGATTTTTTCCTGATGCCCTTTGCTGAGCAGGTGCTGCCCGGGCTGTCTGCCCGGCAGCGACGGGACTACCGGCGCCTCTTGGACTGCGAAGATCAGGATCTGCACGCTTGGCTGGTAGAGGGGGAGATGCTTGAGGACCCGGAGCTGGCGGGCCTGGTGCGCCGCATACGTGAGCACGCCGGTCCGGTCTCTTGGTCAGAGTTCTGAGTGACAGGGCTGGCTATAGCAAAGACAGGGAGCACTTTGAAAGACAGCCTGCTTGCCGGGCCGGGGGCAGCTGGGATTTATATTTTCTCCAAGAGACCCTGCCACAGCTGCAGGCAGCCCTCCCGCTGCTGGCGGTTTTCTTCATACATCCTGCTGCTGAGATCACCCTGATAGTTTGGCAGCTGTGATACTTGCCGGAAAAGGTGCTCTTTGCTATTGAAAGTGAGCACATTTTCCTTGCAGTTGTAATAGGCATATTGCAGCCACTTTCTTTGTGCATCGGGGTGATAGCTATTCGGAGAGTCCAGCCCCTCCCCATCATTTTCCATCTGCTCGTATTGCTCTTTTGTACAGTAAATAGGAAATAGTACCCGGTCATTGGCGAAGTTATGTTTTATGATTAGATCAACGGAAGGTGCAAAAAATGGAAGATTTAATGTATACAGTTCAATCATGGATATGCTATAGGCAGAGTATGGAAAAATAACCACGCCAGCGTATTCTCGCAGATCGTCAATTTTGTACCGACGGTGCAGGTTTTTAATGAAATCAAAATTGTATTTGGCTTCTATTCCGAGGCGGCAACACCAGCTGTGATACTGCTCATTAAGTTCTGTGACCGATGCGGCGAAGCCAAATAAAGATCGGTTATGCGCCGGACCCAGGAGGATCGTGTTTGAGGGGGAGGGGGAGACTGGCTTTTTAAGAGGGATGTGGAATGCTTGCAGATAGGTCTTCTCTACATGTATTCCAAGATAATTCTTTGCGTATTGATAATCATATTCATGCATGGCGCCGACTATATGTCTGTCATCTTCATGCAGTAAGAGAATTTCCCTTTTCAGAAGCTCATTGGCTGCCTTTGTATTCACCCGTATATTAAACCTATGCCCCATAGTCAGTATGATAGGTTTATCAAGGCCGAATTCATTCATGATCATTTTTGTCGCATAAAATAATATTGGTGGGAAGCTGCAAAGAATATAATCTGCTTGCAGCAAATGCTTTTTCAATGTCATAGACAGCAATATCTTCTTTGCTAATTGTTTTGCTAATGATATCTTGGCACTCTCCCTTCGCCTGTAGTTTACTGCTGAGATATGCGCGTTGAAAAAGTCCCTGTGCATTTTATTTATTCTCCTGCTTGCCATCTCGGTGATGGTATTGAGATACCGATGCAGCCTGACTGGAGGGGTGGGAGGGGATGGATAAGGAAAATAGTCCTTGAGGAAGTGAGTATGACCGCTGAGAGAGAGTATCTGGACATTGTGGCCCAGTTTTTCAAATAAAGCCTTATGTTCCATGATGAGGCCTATATGGAAGTCAATTATCAGGATGTTCTTTTTCATATTCTCCTTATGCAGCGAACCGCTTTTTATTCAGATTTGCGATTTTGATATTGCCACTATACGTTATGCCTCTATGGCCAAAAGCCAGGCTTCTACGGCACTCAGTTCCTGCGCTTGGACAATGCCTTCCCGTGCCAGCCTTTCATAAACCCTGTACAGGTCCTGCGGGCTGCCATCTAATTTTTCATCGTCTAGAATATCCACCAAGCGATATACCGTTTTGTACATATCAATCTCGGAAATAAAATCTTCCATCAGGTTGTGTTCATTGCGCTTTTGTTCAACCACTGCCGGCTGATGTCCGAAGCGGCCACCATATTCCCATAGGCATCTTTGCATGACATACATCTTCAGGATATCGCAGAAGCGAAAGGAGACAGTGGACGGCAGGTATTGAAGGTGGAATATGGAAGGCTCTTTCCAAGTGGTGACTTGTGTATTCCCAGGAGCATATATTTTTTTGTCTAAGACATAATGTTTTTCGGATGCAAAGGAGAAGTAGGCGGAAGAATCTTGAGCGGTAAGGCGGAAAATAGCATCCACGTCGGGCTGACCGGCAGCGAGCCCCTGCCATACGTACACCCTGTTCAGTTCTGTGTATTGGCTCTTCTGTATAGGTTGTTTCTGGTTGACCAGCTCTAGGGGAAGGCCGCGCGGCCAAACGTGCCGGTCCGTGTACAGACTCAGAATATTTGGCATTCTCGGTGCACGAATAATTTCTGCCTGTTGCTCCGGACCCGGCTGGATCAGGGTGGACCAGTTTGCAAGGGGATAATTGTCATCGTCGGTGTCAAAGATCAGTTCATACCCATTTTGGATCGCATACAAATAGCCGAAATTCTTGCGCTGATAGGAATTAAAGGGTATTGCATCGCTGAGTGACGGGTAGCGCCTGCGCTGCGCGTCTATTCCCAAGTACACGATGCCCTGCATGTCCTCGTATTCATCCGGTGTTTTTTTATCTCCTGCGATGATGACATCCCAATCGGAATCAATGTAGGCGCCGATAGAGGTCTTTGCAGGAGGATACACCGAGGTGATGATGACGCATTTTTTCATAACGGATTGTTTTTACAATAACATGCTCAGGTTTGGAGAATTCAGCACCGTGCTGTTTAGGACAATTTTCCGTTCCCGAAGCAGAAAGCTGCCTGCGCTGCGCTGTAGGAGATCGCTGCGTCGGCCGACTAGGGTGTGGGCTTCGGTCTCCAGCCGGGTGCGATTTGCGATGATTACCGAATACACCCGATACAGGTCCAGCTCCCCCGTGTATTCGACCTCTATATTTCCGATGAGACGCTGCACTCGGGATGGCGGCATCTCGGAGAAGGAGCGGCCGCCCTGCAAACGCATAACACGTGCCATGAGGGCAGGCTTATCATTGCAGAGCAGACCCAGTTCATCCTTGCCGGACAGTTCGCATTCTACGGTGAGGCTGTCCTGCCGCTCTCTGGCCGGTGTACTGCGCACAGGTATCCAGTACTGCATGTCTTCCGCTAGCAGAGTCAGCCACTCTTCATAGTGTCGCTCATCTAAAAGTCGCGCTTCCCGATATAAGAACTGGCGGATCTCTGTAATTTCTTCCCAGCTGACTGCACTGCCGACACTTGGCATCTCTGCCGTGCTCATCCTGTTTCCCGTGGCGCTTTTGTCTTGCCCGGCCGATCCATCAACGCCTGCCAATGCAGGTAGAAGTTGCGCTGATTGTGCTCGCTAAACGCAGCGCCAGCCTGGCCCGGCAGCTCCGGGTGTGGGCTTCCCTCTTTGGGTTTCATGCCCATGTGAAATGGGTAGCTTTCGGTGTGGGGTATGCGGCTGCCCGCCGTGGCCTGCTCCCAGTTTTCCACATCGTCCTGCTCCAGCATTCCATCCGGGCCAAAGCCGAAATGATAGTTTTTGATAATCGCCTGCTTGACGGCTTCCGGAGCATCCCGGTCCACCAGCACCCAGCTCCATATTTCAGATCTGCAAGGTCCTCGAGGGTGTGCCACACGCAGAGAAAAGGTGCTGTTTAGCAATGAAAAGTTTGGAAAAATAACGCTGGTGGCAGGCTTCAGCCGACAGCGCAGTTCCCCCAGTCTTTCCCGTGCCTCTGCCTGCACCTCGCGAAAATATTCTGCCACTTCGGGCACGGCTTCGTGCAGGAACTCCTCTCCGGGCAGCGCTCGTTTATCCGCCTCATCCGGCGGCAACAGACGCACCGTGGTGCCGTGCCCGCCGGGCAGTGCAATATTCAGCGAATGACTTTCAATCTGCTGCAGGGAGTCCGGAGTGCCCTGCATCAGATCAAAGGCGGAGCGATGGCTGTAGCGGGCGTGGTAGACATCGCCGATCATGTTTTCCGAAGGCATTTTCCAGTTGGTGGCAGCGGTCCACTTTTGAATGCCGCCGATAACCTCGGTGCCGTCGGTGCGACGGTTCAACAGGGTATCCATGTAAAAGCGCATATCGCCGAGATACTCTTCTAAGGGAGGCGCCGTTTCATCAAAGGTGGCAAAGAGCAGTTCCCGATAGCTGGCTGATTGGGCGACGGGGATTAATCCCCAGTCTTTCTTGTTGAGCTCGTCGCCGTAGGCTTCTTCAGCTTGTGGCATGCCGAGCAGGCGTCCGTCCGTGCCGTAGGTCCAGCCGTGGTAGGGACAGCTGAAAGAGCGGGCACTCCCAGCATCCGCCCGGCATACCCTGAGCCCCCGGTGTCGGCAGGTGTTTAGATGAACATGAACCCGGCTCTCTTCATCTCGCACCACGATGACCGGCACTTCTCCCATATAGGATGTGAAGAAATCGCCAGGGGATGGGATTTGGCTTTCGTGGCCGAGGAACAGCCAGCAGCTGCCAAAGATTTTTTCCCGCTCGGTGCGGTACAGCTCGGAGTCTGAGTACAGCTGTCTGCTGACCCGTGTGCCATCTTCGCTGACCCAGCGTTGCGGGTGCCGTCGTTTCATACTCTGTTTTTTGTTCACGCTGTCTGCTGCAGGCACTTTTAGCACTGCAGAGCGGTTGCCTATGATACCAGTTAAGCGCAGCGCAGCTGAGCGGACAGTCTGCTAAAGAGAATAGGCTGTTCTTTTAGACCACGCTGTTCGGCGGTTTCAGCACGGTATCCCGGGCCCGGGGCAGGGTGTCTCGGCAGTCCGGTGTGAAATGCAGGCCGCGGCTTTCTCGGCGCGCCAGTGCCGAGCGCACGATGAGCTCTGCTGTCTGTGTCAGATTGCGCAGTTCCAGCAGATCCCGGGATACTCGATAGCGGGTGTAGTACTCGCTCACCTCCCGCTGCATCAGGCGCAGGCGGCGCCGGGCCCGCTGCAGGCGGCGGCGGGTGCGGACAATTCCCACGTAGTCCCACATGAAGCGGCGCAGCTCATCCCAGTTATGGGAGACCACCACATCCTCGTCTGACTCGGTGACCCGGGATTCATCCCAGTCGGGGGCGGGGGCAGGCGGCTCTGTGTGAGGGGCTTCCTGCACCATGCAGGCGGCAGCGGCGCGGCCGTACACCAGGCATTCCAGCAGCGAATTGCTAGCCAGCCGGTTGGCGCCGTGCACACCGGTGCAGGCGGTCTCCCCCGCTGCGTACAGCCCGGGCAGGTCCGTCTGTGCATGATCATCGGTGACCACGCCGCCGCAGGTGTAATGGGCTGCCGGCACCACCGGAATCCGGCTTTGGCTGATGTCCAGACCCAGCGCTCTGCAGCGGGCGCTGATGGTGGGGAAATGCCGCTCCACGAAATCTTTTCCCCGGTGGCTGATATCCAGAAACACGCAGTCTATTCCGAGGCGTTTCATCTCGTGGTCAATGGCCCGGGCGACAATATCCCGGGGGGCCAGCTCTTCTCGCGGATCAAAGTGATGCATAAAACGGGAGCCGTCGGGCAGAAGCAGTCTGCCGCCCTCGCCGCGCACCGCTTCGCTGATGAGAAAGCTGTCGCTGCCAGGCCAGTAGAGGACGGTGGGATGAAACTGATTGAATTCCATGTTGGCCACCCGACAGCCAGCGCGCCAGGCCATAGCGATACCGTCGCCGCTGCTGCCTGAGGGGGCGGTGGCGTAGAGGTAGACCCGGGCGGCCCCGCCGGTGGCCAGCAGCGTGAAGCGGGCAGCGAACTGCTCTGTCTGTCGTGAAGACAGGTGCATTGCGTAGGCACCCTGGCAGCGGTTGCCTTCACGAATCAGGTCCACCGCCAGGTAATCGGAAAAGCAGTGGATATGACTGCGCTCCTGCACCCGGGCCATCAGTGTCTCCACCAGACTCCGACCAGTGGCGTCGTCTCGGTGAATGACCCGCCGCCGACTGTGCCCCCCTTCTCGGCCCAGATGCAGAGCCTTTTCCTTCCCCCGGGTGAATAGCATGCCCAGGGATTCCAGCCAGGCGATACAGTCCGGTCCCTTCTCCACAAGAAAGCGCACCGCCTCTTCCCGACACAGTCCGGCCCCCACCGCCATGGTGTCGGCGATATGCGCCTCCAAGCTGTCTTCCCTGTCCAGCACAGCGGCGATGCCTCCCTGGGCCCGGTGGGAAGCGCTTTCCTCCGGGGCACCCTTGCACAGAAGGGCCACCTGCATCGTCTCCGGCAGGGACAGGGCCGTCGCAAGACCGGCGGCACCGGCGCCGATAATCAGGACATCGTACTGGCGGACAGAGGCAGCCATGGCAACAGAGAAAAGGGGCGGGCGGGTTCTTTCTATAATAAACCCTGCCTGACAGGGGAACTTGTCGGTATTTTTCTGTTCATAGTGATATTGTTTTCTGGAGGTGAAGCCAGATCGTGGCCATGCCCGAATCGGACCAGCCTCTAGTTGCAGCTGCCCGCCGAGGAGACCGGCATGCATTTGATTTGCTCGTCATTCGCTACCAGCACCGGGTAATGGCACTGCTGCGACGTTATGCCGGTGACCAGAGCACGGCAGAGGACTTAGCCCAGGAGACTTTCCTGCGCGCTTGGCGCGGGCTGCCTTCCTTTCGGGGCAGCAGCGGCTTTTTCACCTGGCTCTATCGCATTGCAATCAATACTGCCCGCAACCATCACGCCGCTATGCAGCGCCGCCCCCAGCTGCAGTCACTGCCCGCCTCGGAGGATGGCGAAGCGGACTGGGAGGATCTGCTGCCCGCTCCGCCCTCCGACCCGGAGCAGAACCTGATAGCAGAGGAGTTGGCGCGGATCGTGCAGAAGGCTATCGGGCAACTGCCCGAGGCGCTGCGCATCGCTCTGCTCCTGCGCGACCGGGACGGCCTTGCCTACGAGCAGATTGCAGAGGTGATGGAATGCCCGTTGGGCACGGTCCGCTCCCGAATTTCAAGGGCGCGTGAGGCTATTGATAAAACCATTCGTCCGACATTGCAGCAGCCCTAACCGACATGAGCGACAGCCCACCCTCTTCTTCCCTGTACGAAATGCTCTCCGCTCTGGCGGACGGCGAGGCCTCTTCTTTTGAGCAGCGCCGCATTCTGGACGAGATGAGCCGAGACAAAGAGCTGCGCCTCGCCTGGCGTCGCATGCTGCTGGTGCGGGGCATTCTGCGGGATGATGCCCGGGAGCAGCTGGGCAGTGATATCTCCGAGCGTGTCTGCCAATCACTGACCGCTCTGCCGCCCCGCCCCGCCCGTCACAGGGCGCTTCTTGCCGTTTCCGGGGGGGCCTTGGCCGCCGCTTTGCTGGCGGCCGTTTTCTTATCACCTTGGCAATCTCTCTTGCAGGATACACCGCCCTCCCAGGCTGCGGTGGAGCGCTACATGGAATGGCATAGCGAGCTTCCAGCACTGCCGGCCCTGGGCAGTCGGCGCGCCCGGCTGGCACGGCCTGTGTCCTTGTCCGCCGCTTCCCGGCCGGCTGCCGTCCTGCGCCAGAACAGGCGGTTGCGCCCGGTCAGCTGGCTCCGGCAGGGCGAGGTGGAAATTCTGCGCTTTAGTGACGGCTTGCAGACAATTTCTGTTTTTGTAGAGCCCGTCCCCGAGCCGGAGACAGAGCAGGTGCTAAGGCGCGGCTCGGTGCTTGCCTATTCCCGCATAGTGGGAGCGGAGCAGGAGCTGGACCGGCTCACGGTGGTGGGCGAGATGAGCCTTGAAGATGCACGCGCCATGGCGGATCAAGTGGTACGCTATGCACTGGGAATCTGAGTGCTGAATATGCTGCAAGAAATAGGTCGGGTGGTCGCCACTGAGCCGGGGGCTCTGTGGGTAGAGGTAATCGCCAAGAGTGCCTGCGGCAGCTGCACTGCCAAGAGCGGCTGCGGTCATGGTCTCTTGGAGCAGATGCGGGGGCGCCGACGTCGCCACCTGCGGGTGCTGAACAGCGAGACGACTCCCGAGGACATACAGGTAGGACGGGAAGTAGAGATCGGGTTGCCGGCGGGAGCCGTTCTCACTGCCTCTGCAATGCTGTACCTGGCACCCCTGCTCGGTCTTCTGCTGGGCAGTGTGTTGGCCTCCGTCTATTTTTCCGGCGATATGGCCGCCACCCTGGGCGGCGTGGCCGGCTTGGCCTTCGCCCTTTTGCTGGTGCGCATGCACGCGCTGCGGCGGAGAAATGACCGGCGCTGGCAGCCCCTCCTGCTCCGGGCACTGCCCGCCGCCGAAGCCGCCGAGCCCCTCGGAGAACCCCTTGAACAGGATATGCGCATAGGCTAGAACAGCCAGCGACGACCCACTGCGGCAGTTGCGGGGCACGGCAATGAGCAGATGTCGTGGGCGTTTTCGCATGGCTTTTGTCCTGGGGGAGCGGGGCATCGGCAAGAGCTCCCTTGCAAAAATGGCCCGCTGCATAGCCGAGCGGGAGCTGGAAATGATGACAGCTTATGTTGGACTGGGGGAGGTGGGATGACATCAGGGATTGTACGCAAGACATTGCTTAAGCAGGCGCAGACAGGAATAATCAGTCCCTATGAGAGGAAGAGCTGCTGCTTTTCTCCCTCCCTTTGGGAGAGGGATTAAAGGATGAAGGAATGCTGTATTCTGATTTCCATTAAAATAAGCCCTTTTATGCTCCGCAGGATGGCATCTCATTGGAACTAGGTTCTTTACAGTCAATTCGCAACTTTTCCATCATTGCCCATATTGACCACGGCAAGTCCACTCTGGCCGACCGCTTTATCCAACTGTGCGGTGGTCTCGGGCAGCAGAAGATGGCTGAGCAGGTGCTAGATACCTTGGACATTGAGCGCGAGCGCGGCATCACGATCAAATCTCAGAGTGCAGCCTTGGACTATCGCGCCCTGAATGGGCAGGAGTACCGCCTGAACCTGATTGACACCCCGGGGCATGTAGATTTCTCCTACGAGGTATCCCGCTCCTTAGCGGCGTGTGAGGGGGCGCTTTTGGTGGTGGATGCCACCCAGGGGGTGGAAGCCCAGTCCATCGCCAACTGCTATACGGCGGTGGAGCAGGGGCTGGAGGTGCTGCCGGTGCTGAACAAGATGGACCTCGGCAGCGCGGAGCCGGAGCGGGTATGCAAGGAGATTGAGGAGATTATCGGCTTGGACGCATCCTCTGCCTGCCGTGTCAGCGCCCGCACCGGCGCCGGTGTGCGGGATGTGCTTGAGCAGGTGGTGGCCAGAGTGCCGCCCCCCTCCGGTGATGCCGCCATGCCGCTGCAGGCCCTAGTGCTGGATTCCTGGTTTGACCGCTATCTCGGTGTTGTCTCCCTGGTGCGCATCGTGCACGGCAGACTGCACAAGGGAGAGCGCATCGCCATGCATTCCACCGGGCGTACCTGGACAGTGGATGATTTGGGCATTTTTACGCCGCAACGGCACTCCACCGGCAGCCTTGGTCCGGGGGAGGTAGGCTTCGTGGCGGCCAATATCAAAGATGTGCATGGCGCTCCGGTGGGGGACACTCTCATCGGCGCTGCGGCTCCACAAACCACTGCGCTGCCAGGTTTTCAGCGCATTCATCCGAAGGTATATGCGGGGCTTTATCCGCTGGAGGCGGATGCTTTTACCGACTGCCGTGCAGCCCTGGAGCGGCTCGCCCTGAACGATGCCGCTCTCCGTTTTGTCCCGGAGCAGTCCGGTGCGCTGGGCTCCGGTTTTCGCTGCGGTTTTCTCGGTCTTCTGCATATGGAAATCGTGCAGGAGCGCTTGGAGCGAGAGTACAATTTGGACCTCATCGCCACTGCTCCTACGGTGGTGTATGAGGTGCTCACCACGCGGGGGACAACCCTGCAAGTGGAGAACCCCGCCGACCTGCCGCCCCCAGCGGAGATTGAAGAGATGCGTGAGCCCTTGGTCCAAGCCTCCATTCTCACGCCGAAGGAATACTTGGGAGCAGTGCTGGAGCTGTGCATGCAGCGTCGCGGTGTGCAGCGGGACATGCGTTTTGCCGGTGGCCAGGTGGCCCTTGAATTTGAATTGCCGATGAGTGAAGTGGTGGCTGATCTTTTTGATCGCCTGAAATCCGTCAGCCGCGGTTTTGCCTCGCTGGATTATGCCTTTGTACGTTTTCAGCCTGCTCCCTTGGTGCGCCTTGAGGTGCTGCTGAACGGCGAGCCAGTGGATGCGCTGGCCGCGATCGTGCACCGGGAGCGAGTGCGGGAGCGAGGACGCCAATGGGTGGATAAAATGAAGGAGATGATCCCCCGGCAGATGTTTGATGTGGCTATCCAGGCGGCAATAGGCGGGCGCATAGTGGCCCGCCAGACGGTCAAAGCCCTGCGCAAGAATGTCACCGCCAAGTGTTACGGCGGCGATGTCACGCGCAAGCGCAAGCTGCTGGAAAAACAGCGGGCCGGAAAAAAACGCATGAAACGTCTCGGCCGGGTAGATGTACCCCAGGAGGCATTTCTTGCCATGATGAGAATAGACAACTGAGGAGACTGTTTTGGATACCAATCCCATCCCCGTTTTGCTGGTATTTCTGACTCTGGCCACCGCAGCAGTGCTGCTGGCGCACCGCATCGCAGCCGGCAGGCGCCGACGCTGGGAGCAGCAGGAGCCGTCCCGTCTGGCAGCGCTCTCCCGCACACTGTTCCCCGTGCTGTTAGCGGTGCTTCTGCTGCGCTCCTTTCTAGCAGAGCCCTTTCGCATTCCCTCTTCTTCTATGCAGCCAACCCTTGCTCCTGGCGACTTTATCCTAGTCAATAAATATCGCTACGGACTGCATCTCCCCATTCTGCGCACCCAGTTGACAGAGGGGAAGCGGCCAGGGCGCGGTGATGTGGTGGTGTTCTTTCCGCCCGGGCAGGGCAGCTATTTTATCAAGAGGGTGGTGGGCCTGCCCGGGGACAGAATCCGCTATCGGGACAAGAGTCTGTACATCAACGGTCAAAAAGCACCCCTGCGCGAGGCGGCGGCAGGCCTGCAGGAGGAATTGATGGGTGGGGAATGGCATCCCCTCCGTCTTCGCCCGGAGCGGCCCGCACAGGATTTTTTCACCGTGGTGCGCCCGGGGCATTATTTCATGATGGGGGACAATCGGGATAACAGTCAGGACAGCCGCGCCTGGGGCCAGGTGCCGCAAAAGGATATCGTCGGCCCGGCGCTTTTGGTTTGGATGCATTGGGAGGGTCTTAGGCAGCTGCCCTCTTTTCGCCAAGTGCGCCTGATCCCGTAGCGTCTGACAATGAATCTGCCGCTGCCCGCAGAATTGCGTGAGCTGTTTTCGGCTCCAGACCTGCTGCGCCAGGCGCTGCGGCACAGCAGCTGCGGTGCGACAGAAAACAATGAGCGGCTGGAATACCTGGGTGATGCAGTGCTGGGGCTGTTAGTCGCCGAGGAGCTGTGTCGCCGTCACCCTGGGGCGGAAGAGGGGACTTTGAGCCAGCTGCGCAGTGTTTTGGTCTGCGGTGAAACCTTGGCGGAGATTGCCCGGGAGCAGTCCCTGGAGAAGCATCTCTGTCTGCACTCCGGTACAGTGCTGACCGATACGATGCTGGCCGGCGCTCTGGAGGCAATCTTTGGCGCCTTGTACTTAGATCGGACAATAGAGGCCTGTCGGACACTCTTATACGACTGGTTCGGTGAGCGCATGGACAGCCTGCAGCCCGGTGACGGGCAGCATCCCAAAAGCGTGCTTAAGGAATACTTGGAAAAACAGCAGCTGGAGGGACCGGTATATACCCCGCTGCACGAGTCTTCTGGCAGCGGCGATGTCTTTGTCATGGAGTGCACTGTGCCTGCGTCAGAGGAGCGGACTGTGGGAGAGGGGCAGAGCCGTCGCGCAGCGGAGCGGGCCGCGGCAGAGAAAATGCTGGCACATCTCAGCCCGAAAAACTGATGTCCCGGTCTCCCTCCGAAAAACAGCAGAAAACCCGCTGCGGCCGCATTGCTATCGTCGGCCGCCCCAACGTCGGCAAATCCACCTTGCTGAACCGAATCCTGGGGGTCAAAGTGAGTATTACTTCTCGCAAGCCCCAGACCACGCGCCAGCGTATTCTCGGCATCAAGACCGAGGGCCAGGTGCAGGCGATCTATCAGGATACCCCTGGTTTTCATAATGCCCGAGCGCACCCGGCGAACCGTCACATGAACCGTGCCGTCGTCTCGGCTCTGGAGGGTGTGCATGCCATCGCGCTGGTGAGCGAGGGTCTGGAGTGGCGTGAGGAGGACGAGCGAGTTCTAGAGCGCACTCGGGAGCAGGTCGGCGTGCCGCTTCTTCTCGTCATTAACAAGGTGGATGTCCTGCCCGAGCGAGAGCAGTTGCTGCCCTGTTTGGAACGCCTGGGGCAGCGCAAGATTTTTAGCGAGATAGTGCCGGTATCGGCACGTCGGGGCTACAACGTGCAGCGCTTTGAAGAATGCATTCTCCGCTGTCTGCCGGAGGGTGCCCACGAATTTCCGCCGCATTGCAGCACCGATGGTGACGAGAAATTTTTAGCCGCAGAGCTGGTCAGAGAGAAGATCGTCCGGCAGCTGGGAGACGAGCTTCCCTATGTCGCCGCCGTGGAGGTGGAGCAAATGGCGGAGCAGGGAGAGGTGCTGCATATCCATGCCCGGGTTCGGGTAGAGCGGGAGGGGCAGAAGGTTATCGTCATCGGGCGCGGCGGCCAGCGGCTCCAGTCTATCGGCAGTGCCGCCCGCCGGGACATGGAGCGGCTGTTTCGGAGCAAGGTGATGCTGCACTTGCAAGTGTATACAGCTCCCCCGCGAGATGCCGCTCCTGTCTCGGGCGGGGAATAAAAGTGCGGGTTCAGCTCACTCCCTCCTACATTCTGCACGCCCGCCCCTACCGCGACAGCAGCTTGCTGGTGGATCTCTTTACCCGGGAACACGGGCGTTTGGGCGGCGTGCTGCGGGCCGGGCGTCGTCGGGGACGCACTGCGGTGCCCCCGGAGCCGCTGCGTCCGCTGCTGGCTTCCTGGAGCGGGCGCGGTGAGCTGGTCAACTTGGGTGCGCTGGAGGCGGCGGCTCCCCCCGTCGTGCATCGGGGCCGCAGACTGTTTGCTGCCCTGTATATCAACGAGATCCTCTACCGCAGCCTGCACAGCCATGACCCGCATCCCGGCCTGTTCATCGCCTATGAGCAGGCACTCAATGATCTTGCCGCTGCTGGTGCGGAGCTGGAGCAAATCCTGCGGCACTTTGAGTTTCTGCTGCTGGAGGAGCTGGGCTATGGGCTGAATTTTCAGCAGGATGTGCAAAATGGCGAGGCGATACGCCCGGGGCTCAGCTATTACTTTGATGAGAATCACGGCTTTGTGAAAACTCTGCCGGAAGAGCATGACGAACAGCATTGTTTTTCCGGTGAGGCCCTGGCTGCTTTCGCGGCAGGAGATTTTTCTTCATCCCTTGCGCGCTTGCCGGCGCGTCGGCTGGCGCGCCGGGTGCTCCGTCATCTGCTGGGGGGGCGTCGCCTCGGCAGTCGCAGCCTGTGGCGAGGTCTGCCATCGGGGGCACTCCCTTGATCCTGGGCATCGGCATTGATGCGGTCAGTGTGTCCCGCATTGAAACGGCTCTGGCGCGGCGCGGTCTCGCTCTGGCCCGGCGTCTGCTCAGCGAGGAGGAGTACCAGGAGTTTCTCGGTGCCCGGCGGCAGGCCAGCTTTCTCGCCCGCCGTTTTGCCGCCCGGGAGGCGGCTGCCAAGGCCCTTGGCACCGGTATCAGCCAAGGCGTTCGCTGGCGCGATTTGCAGGTGGCACACGACGAGCACGGCGCTCCTCGGCTATGCCTGCATGGCGCCGCTGCCCAGCGGGCCCGGCAGATGGGGGCGGTTAATATTCATCTCAGCATCAGTGATGAGCAGGATCTGGCCCTAGCTTTTGTCCTGCTGAGCAGATAGCGGATAGATTTTTTTCTTGTCACGTATTATCTATTCAGCACTATTCCTGTTATGCGAATCAAAAAATCCCTTTATTTCATATTGTCTCATAGCTTCTGGATGTTATTGCATGCGATTCCTTTTCTCTTTCTTAAAAAGAGGCTTTATCTGCTGCTGCGAAACAAGAAAGGGCAAGGAATCTTGTATACAAAGATGTACTACAAATTACTGCATTATATTGTTATAGGAAATTCCTCGGATTATCTTGTAGACAATAAAAATTTCCGCATCGGGGATAAGACAATAGGAAAGGGGCAGGGGACAGTATTCCACAGTGCTGAAGAGAATAGAAAGTACTTAGTTTACTTTCCGTTATGGCCCATCGTGGGACTAGACCATGCCTTTGAAAACTTGCACACGCTGTTACTGGAGGCATATTTTCTGAATCGTGTGCCAGTTATTGATCAACCTCCCCTCTGGTTCTTTCATAATTTCATGATTGCCCGTGACTATGAGTGGAATGAGTATATTGATCTCAGCCGGATGCAAGTGCAGGAGGGCGCCGCCGGTAATTCCGGCCACAGCTTGGAATATATTTCCCACGATAAGTTCCTGTCACTGCCATTTTCCAAAGAAGATATCCATGTGCTGCCCCCGACATTAGATGGTGTACAAGAGCAATACGAAAAATATCCTGTTCTATACAGAAGACCATTAATCGATCATCACTATTGGAAAAAATCTTTTCCCTCTTACTTTCTGGCAAAAGAAAAATACAATATTATTATTCCGTATTCACATAGGGCGCGGGTGTTGGCAGGCAGGATAGTTGAGCGTATCGGTGCACCTTTTGCTGCCGCGCATGTAAGAAGGTCAGACAGAAATTTGGATGAGCAAGATATTCCTTATAGGCCTGGTAAAAAGTTTTCTCAGATTGCACAGCCGAGAAATATCCTGTGCGCCCTGCAGAAAAGCTTACCGATAGATATTCCAGTTTATATTATGAGTGATGAAAAGCACCCCGGCTTTTTTAATCTCTTGAGAGGGCGCTACAAGATATATCAGTTTTTTGATTTTCCGGAGCTAGAGGAACTGATCTCCGCCGACCGGGGGAAGGGCCGCGATAATTACTTTTTATACACGGTGGAAAAACTAATTTTTCTCGCGGCGCAATATAGGTTTCATACTTATACCATACATAGATTTGATACGGAACAATACGGTATGCAAGTGAACTATGTAAGTGTGGGGGAGGGTGATTACAGTCTTTAATGGGCAGCGGGTGAACAGCCCTGTTTTTCTTGCATGGTCTGCAGGTCTGGATAGTGCTTAATGAGGGTGGCGTTTCGCAGTGCTCTGCGAGAGAACCCAGAGTGCCTGGTTTACCTTCCCTGGTGGTCTGCCAAGGGGGGGCGGGCCATGCCTTATAATTAAAATCTTAATGTATGGGCATATTTCACCATGGATTTTCCTACTATTGAGGCTTGCATTGGCAATACGCCTCTGGTGCGTCTGCAGCGCTTGGCGGAAGGTTCCGGCAGCACAGTGCTAGTCAAGCTGGAAGGAGACAATCCGGCTGGTTCGGTCAAGGATCGCCCTGCTTTCAGTATGATCGCACGGGCCGAGGAGCGCGGCGAAATAAGCCCGGGGGATACCCTGATTGAGGCAACCAGCGGCAATACCGGAATTGCGCTGGCGATGGCAGCGACGATCAAGGGCTATCACCTAGTGCTGATCATGCCAGAGCACATGAGTGCCGAGCGCAAGCAGGTGATGGCTGCCTACGGGGCAGAGCTGGTGGAGGTGAGCCGAGAGGGAGGCATGGAGGAAGCCCGGGACCTGGCCTTAGAGCTGGAGCGATCTGGAAAAGGACGGGTGTTAGACCAGTTTGCCAATCTGGACAATCCCGAAGCCCACTACCAGGGCACCGGACCGGAAATCTGGCAGCAGACCGAAGGCAGAATTACGCATTTCGTCAGCGCGATGGGCACTACTGGCACCGTGATGGGGGTATCCCGCTATCTGAAAGAGCAAAATTCGGAGGTTTCCATTGTCGGCTTGCAGCCCCGGGAGGGGGAGAATATTGCGGGCATCCGTCGCTGGCCGTCGGAATACCTGCCAAAAATTTACGAGCAAAGCCGTGTAGATCGCATCTTGGATATCAGCTTGGAATCGTCTGAAAATACTGCTAGGGCCTTGGCGGCGAAAGAGGGAATTCTTGCCGGGGTCTCCTCCGGGGGAGCGGTGAGCGGGGCACTGCAGGTAGCACGTGAAGAACCGGGCAGAATAGTGGTCACCATTGCCTGTGACCGGGGTGACCGCTATCTCTCCACCGGGCTGTTTGCGCTGCCGGGGCAGTGAATGCATGAAAATTTGCATCCCGGCCTTTGCACCGCCCATGGGCAGCTGACAATGAATTTCCCCACGATTGAGTCCTGCATCGGCAATACGCCGCTGGTGCGTCTGCAGCGCATGGCGGAGGGTTCCGGCAGCACTGTGCTGGTCAAGCTGGAAGGGAACAACCCGGCAGGTTCGGGCAAGGATCGCCCGGCGCTCAGCATGCTTGCACAGGCAGAAAAGCGCGGTGAAGTACAGCCTGGCGATGTGTTGATTGAAGCGAGCAGCGGCAATGCCGGCATTGCTTTGGCGATGGCGGCAGCGGTCAAAGGCTATCGTCTGATCTTGATCATGCCGGAGCACATGAGTACCGAGCGCAAGCAGGCAATTGCCGCCTACGGGGCGGAGCTGGTGGAGGTGAGCCGGGAGGGCGGCATGGAGGAGGCCCGGGACTTGGCATTGGAGATGCAGCAGGCCGGCCGGGGCCGGGTGCTGGACCAATTTACCAATGCGGACAATCCCCAGGCTCACTATGAAGGCACCGGGCCGGAAATCTGGCAGCAGACCGAGGGGCGCATTACTCATTTCGTCAGCGCGATGGGTACTACCGGCACCGTGATGGGCGTATCCCGCTACCTGAAGGAGCAGAATCCGGAAGTAAGCGTTGTCGGCTTGCAGCCTCGGGAGGGGGAGAACATCGCGGGTATTTTGCGCTGGCCGTCACAGTGCCTGCCGAAAATCTTTGACCGGCGCCAGGTAGATCGCATTTTGGATATCAGCTTGGAAGAATCTAAAGAAACCGCCAGGGCACTGTCGGCAAAAGAGGGGATTTTAGCGGGCATGTCCTCTGGCAGCGCGGTGGCTGGGGCATTGCAGGTGGCACGGGAAGAGCGGGGCAGGGTAGTTGTCACCATCGCCTGCGACCGGGGTGACCGCTATCTCTCCACTGGGCTTTTTCCTCTGCCGGCGGTGAATATATGAAAATCCCCCGGCGGCACCCTTTCACTTACAGACACTTACGCACTCGCCGAGCACTTGCATTCTTGGTTCAGATATTGCTGTATTGCATGCCCTTCAGCTTTCTCAGAATGCAATTATTTTTATTCCTGCAAGACAGGCAGACCCGAGGCCTCCTGTATTACCTGGCCTATCCTGAATTCTTGCGGCTTTCTACTGCCAACGACATAAAAAATTATCTTTTCGGCAGTGGTGGCAGCCCTGACAGGCATTCTTCTGGCAGCGGGAAAGAGCAGCGCTACCTTCTCTACTTTCCGTTCATACCTATGGCTGGGCTGGACCACTGCCTTCGCAACTTGCGGTGCCTGCTCTTAGAGGCACATTTCCTCGGCAGAGTGCCTGTAATCTTGCACCCCATTTTTAACCCTTTTCATAATTATGACATTTGGCGTAACTACAGGTGGGAGGATTATATTGATCTTGCCAGCGTGCGTGCAAAGGAGAGGGACGCCGACAACGCAGACCAATCTATCGAGTTAATTTCTTATGATAAGTTTCTCTCGCAGCCAATTGCAAAGGAAGATATTCTTGTGCTCAGGAAGCCGGCAGATATTACGCCAGAGCAAAACAAGAAATATTCCCTTGTTATCAGGTCAACGGACAGCGTCAGCAACCATTGGAATGAGCTATTCCCTTCTTATGCAATTGCGCACGAGAAATACCATATTATGATGCCGTATTCAAAGAAAGCTGAGAGGATTGCCAGCACGGTGCTAGACAGAATTGAAAAACCTTTTATTACTATGCACTTGAGACGGAAGGATACGCTGTTTGATTGGCATAGGCAAGTTTTTGCTGAAGGCACCTCTGTAGAAAACGTCCTGCATGCCTTGCGCTCTTCCGACCTGCCGAATACTCTTCCTGTCTATATCATGACCGATGAAAAAGATCGCAGTTTTTATAGTCCCTTAAAGAAGTATTACAAAACCTATCAGTTTTTTGATTTCTTGGAATTGGAAAGGCTGGTGTCTGCCGCCGACGGGGAACAGAATGTAGATAACCACCTTCTCTATCAAGTGGAGAAGATAATATTCAAAGCAGCAAAATACCGATTTCACAGCAGGAAAGAGTATAGAACTAACATGGATAAATTTCTGGAAGAAATAAATTTTGACCTTCCCCATGAGAAGGAGGAGGAGAGAGAGGGGAAAGGATATGACTACAGCCTTCTATGAAAGCGTATTTATCTGTCCTTCTTTTCCCTCTGTCAACGATGAATGTATGAAAATCCGTATCCCGCGGCCCTCTTTTGAGTACAGAAACGAACGCACTCGCCGAGCATTTTTATTCTTGGTTCGGATATTGCTGTATTGCATGCCCTTCAGCTTTCTCAGAATACAATTATTTTTATTCCTGCGAGACAGGCAGAACCGGGGTCCTGTATTACATGACATATCAGATATTCCTGCAGTTTTCTACTGTCAACGACATAAAAAATTATCTTTTCGGCAGTGGTGGCAGCCCTGACAGGCATTCTTCTGGCAGCGGGAGAGAGCGGCGCTACCTTCTCTACTTTCCGTTCATGCCTATCGCTGGGCTGGACCACAGCCTTTTCAACTTGCAGTGCCTGCTCTTAGATGCACATTTACTCGGCAGAGTGCCTGTAATCTTGCGCCCCATTTTTGAACCTGTTCATAATCATGGCATTTGGCGTAACTACAGGTGGGAGGATTATATTGATCTTGCCAGCGTGCGTGCAAAGGAGAGGGGCGCCGACAGCGCAGGCCGAGCTATTGAGTTAATTTCTTATGATAAATTTCTCTCGCAGCCAATTGCAAAGGAAGATATTCTTGTGCTCAGGAAGCCGGCAGATATTACGCCAGAGCAAAACGAGAAATATTCCCTTGTTGTCAGGCCAACAGACAGCGTCAGCGACCATTGGCGTAAGCTATTCCCTTCTTATGCAATTGCGCACGAGAAATACCATATTATAATTCCGTATTCAAAGAAAGCTGAGAGGATTGCCAGCATGGTGCTAGATAGAATTGAAAAACCTTTTATTGCTATGCACTTGAGACGGAATGATGTGCTGCATCATAAGCATAGGTTAACCTTTTCTAAAGGCACCTCTGTAGAAAATGTCCTGCATATTTTGCGCTCTTCCGATCTGCCGAATACTCTTCCTGTCTATATCATGACCGATGAAAAGGACCGCAGTCTTTATAGCCCCTTAAAGAAGTATTACAAAACCTATCAGTTTTTTGATTTCTTGGAATTGGAAAGGCTGGTGTCTGCCGCCGACGGGGAACCGAATGTAGATAACCACCTTCTCTATCAAGTGGAGAAGATAATATTCAAAGCAGCAAAATACCGATTTCACAGCAGGGGTCCTAATAGAACTAACATGGATAAATTTATGGAAGGGATAAATTTTGACCTTCCCCATAAGCAGAAGGAGGAGAGAGGGAGGAAGGAAGGATATGACTACAAACTGTTCAAGTGGAGAAGATAATATTCAAAGCAGCAAAATACCGATTTCACAGCAGGAGTGCTGATAGAACCAACTTGCATGAATTTATGGAAGCAATAAATTTTGACCTTCCCCATGAGCAGAAGGAGGGGGGAGGGAGGAAGGATATGACTACAGGCTGCTGCGAAAGCGTATTTAGCTGTCCTTTGACATAGAGAGCGAAGTGGCGAATTTCTGATAAAACCCTGCTGCAAGGTATGCCAGTATTTTGATTTTCCCGAGTTGGAAAAACGGACATCCGCAGAGGGAAGAAGAGAGGATGTTGATAACCACCTGCTTTATGTGGTGGGAAAGGTAATATTCAATGAGGCGATAATTACTGTCGCCGATCAGAGGCCCATCGTCGCTTGCGCTATACTTAACACGATATTGCCCGGGGTCGCCTGTATGCAGTCGGTTCATCGCTGTCTTGGCGAATCTCCGGTCCAGCGGCATAAGGTGAAGATGGATACATGATCCGCATTAAGCGTGGCTTAGACCTGCCTATTGCAGGTGCCCCTAAGCAGCATATTGAAGACATCTCGCCAGTGCAGAGCGTGGCGCTTTTAGGTCCGGACTATCCCGGTCTCAGGCCTGCCATGGCGGTGCAGGTTGGCGAGCGCGTGCGGCTGGGACAGACCTTGTTTGGCGAGCGCAGGGAGGCAAAGGTGTGTTATACCGCTCCGGCGGCGGGCACTGTCCGGGCCATTAATCGTGGTGCCCGGCGGGTACTTTTATCGGTGGTGATTGAAATAGACCCGGAGGCAGAGCGCACCCAGGCGGCATCTTTTCCTATCTCGGAACCGGAATCTCTGTCCACGGCAGAGCCGGAGCGCCTGCGGGCTATCCTTGCTGAATCCGGGCTGTGGACAGTGCTGCGCACCCGTCCCTACGGCAAGGTGCCGGCTCCGGGCAGCAGCCCCCATTCGCTGTTTATCAATGCCATGGATACCAATCCCTTAGCGGCAGACCCGGCGGTGATTATCGGCGCGCGTCCGGAGGAGTTTCGCGCTGGTCTCACGGCCCTCTGCCGTCTGGCGGCGGGGCGACCGGTGTATCTGTGCAAGGCACCGGGGATGCAGCTGCCGCTGCCGGACGCAGCAGAGCTTCGGGTGGAGGAGTTTGCCGGTCCCCATCCGGCGGGGCTGGCGGGCACCCACATTCATTTCCTGGACCCGGTGGGGCTGCAAAAAACTGTCTGGACTATCGCCAGCCCGGATGTCATCGCCATCGGCCAGTTGCTCTTGACCGGCTGTCTGCCCACCGAGCGGGTGGTGGCCCTGGCCGGTCCTCAGGTGGAGCGTCCGCGCCTGGTACGCACTCGTTTAGGCGCAGATCTTGAAGATTTGTGTGCCGGACAGACCCTTGCCGGCGACAACCGTCTGCTCTCCGGCTCGGTTCTGTCAGGCCATCACGCCGAGGGCGCACTAGCTTTTCTCGGCCGCCGCCACAGTCAGGTTACGGTGCTGGAGGAGGGGCGGCAACGGGAGCTATTCGGCTGGCTCAGCCCGGGTTGGCATCGCCATTCCTCCATGGGCATCTACCTGTCCCGCTGGTTTGCCAAATCCCGGAAGCTGTTCTTCACCACCTCTGCCAACGGCAGCGAGCGCGCGATGGTGCCCACCGGCAACTTTGAGCGCGTCATGCCTCTGGATATTCTTCCCACCCACCTGCTGCGCTACCTGGTGGCGGGGGATACGGCGATGAGCCGGCAGATGGGCTGCCTGGAGCTGGAGGAGGAGGACCTGGCGCTCTGCGCCTACGTCTGCTCGGGCAAGTACGAGTACGGTCCAATCCTGCGCGAGCACTTGACGCGCATAGAAAAGGAGGGCTGAGCGTGAAACCCCTGCGCCGCCTGCTGGACCGCATCGGTGAATCTTTCCGCCCGGGTGCACCGCTGGCTAAGTGGCACCCCCTCTACGAGGCGGTGGACACCATTTTCTACACCCCGGGCAAGGTGACCCGGGGCGTTCCCTATGTGCGCGACGGCGTAGATCTGAAGCGCATCATGATCACGGTGTGGCTGGCCACTTTCCCGGCCATGTTTTACGGCATGTACAACGTCGGGCACCAGGCCAATCTGGTGCTGGCGGCCACCGGCCTGCCCGCCGACCCCGGCTGGCGCGGTTTCGCCATCGAGCTCTTAGCTGGCTATAGTCCGGACAGCCTGTGGGACTGCCTGTGGCACGGCGCCATCTATTTCCTGCCGATCTATTTGGTGGCCTTTGTGGTCGGCGGCTTCTGGGAAGTGCTCTTTGCCATCCGTCGAGGGCACGAGATCAACGAGGGCTTTTTTGTCACCTCCATCCTGTTTGCGCTCAGCTGTCCCCCCGCGCTGCCCCTGTGGCAGGCGGCCCTGGGGATTAGCTTCGGGGTGGTCATCGGCAAGGAGGTCTTCGGCGGCACCGGCAAGAACTTCCTCAACCCGGCCCTGGCCGGGCGCGCGTTTCTCTATTTCGCCTACCCGGCGGAGCTGTCCGGCGATGGGGTTTGGACTGTGGTGGATGGCTATACCGCTGCCACCCCCTTATCCGTTGCCGCCGCCGAGGGCATGCAAGCGGTGCGGGCCCAGCTGAGCTGGATGGATGCCTTTTTCGGCAGCATGCATGGCTCTATCGGCGAGACCTCCGCCTTTGCCATACTGCTCGGCGGTGCATTGCTGCTGCTCACCGGCATCGCCTCCTGGCGCATCGTGGCGGGGGTGCTCCTGGGCACGATAGGGCTTTCGCTCCTGTTTAACCTTGCGGGGGATGAGGGCACTATCTATGCCATGCCCTGGCACTGGCACATGGTGCTCGGCGGCTATGCCTTCGGCCTTATGTTCATGGCCACCGAGCCGGTGTCGGCGGCGATGACAAATACCGGCAAGTGGTTTTACGGCGCTCTCATCGGCATCATGGCAGTCCTCATCCGGGCGGCGAACCCGGCCTTTCCGGAGGGCATGATGCTGGCGATCCTATTTGCCAACTGCTTTGCCGGGCTGATTGACCATTTCGTCGTGCAGGCCAACATTCGCCGGAGGGAGCGCCGTGTCTGAGCGGGAGAGCATCGGCCAGGTCTTCCGGGTGGCGCTGGCGGTATGCGTGGTCTGCTCCGTGGTGGTATCCGGGGCGGCGGTTAGTCTGCGCGCCGCCCAGGAGAAAAACCGCGCCATTGATCGCCAGCGCAACATGCTCGCCGCCGCCGGCCTGCTGCCCGCCAGGGCCAGCCGGGATGAAGTGGTCGCCGCCGCCGCCCGGGTAGAGCCTCGCCTGGTGGATTTAAACACCGGCCGCTTTGCCGCCCCCGGTCCAGGGGTGCCCGATGCAGAAAAATACGAAGCCCTGCAGGCCACCCGGGACCCGGCCCTGTCCCAGCCCCTGGACGCGAAGGAGGATATCGCCGGCATCCGCCGTCGGGAGAGCTATGCCTTGGTGTATCTTGTAGAAGAAGAGGGGCAGCTGAAGCGTATCATTCTGCCGGTGCGCGGCTATGGCCTGTGGTCCACTTTGCACGGCTTTCTCGCCTTGGAAGGGGACGGCAACACCGTCGCCGGCCTCGGTTTCTACGCCCACGGGGAGACCCCGGGCCTGGGGGGCGAGGTGGACAACCCCCGGTGGAAGGCCCTGTGGCGGGGCAAGAAGCTGTACAGCCCCAGCGGCTACGGGCGTGAAGTAGCCCTTGCGGTAACCAAGGGTCCGGCCTCCGTCTCTGGTCCTGATGCCCGGCACCAGGTGGATGGCCTGTCGGGGGCCACCCTCACCAGCCGCGGCGTCAGCCGTCTGCTGGAATACTGGCTGGGGTCTGAAGGCTTCGGTCCTTTTCTTGTCAATCTGCTGTCCGGGAGGGCTTGAACTATGGCCGCCAACTTGAAGAAAGTATTGCTGGAGCCGATTGTGGATAACAATCCCATCACCCTGCAGATCCTCGGCATCTGCTCGGCGCTGGCGGTTACCACGAGTCTCAAGCCCACCTTGGTGATGTGTGCAGCGCTGACTGCAGTGGCAGGTCTGTCCAACCTGTCCGTGTCCCTGATACGCCACCACATTCCCTCCAGCATCCGCATCATCGTGCAGATGACCATCATCTCCTCCCTGGTGATCGTGGTGGACCAGGTGCTCAAGGCGACGGTTTACGAGATCAGCAAGCAGCTGTCGGTCTTTGTCGGTCTGATCATCACCAACTGCATCATCATGGGGCGCGCCGAGGCCTACGCGATGAAAAATCCGCCTCTGCCGAGTCTGGTGGATGGCCTCGGCAACGGCCTCGGCTACAGTCTGCTTCTCATCCTGGTCGCCTTCATTCGGGAGCTGTTCGGTGCTGGCCGCCTGCTGGGCATCCAAGTGCTGCCCCTGGCGACCGAGGGGGGCTGGTACCAGCCCGTCAACCTGCTGCTGCTGTCCCCGAGCGCTTTCTTCATTATCGGCCTGCTCATCTGGGTCTCACGCAGCTGGAAAACTGAGCAGGTGGAGAAACCGGAATACACCTTGGCCCCCCATGCCCAACCGAGCGGCATCGCGCTGGAGAGCCGGTGATGGAACACTACCTGGGACTGTTCATCCGCTCCGTGTTCATAGAGAACATGGCTCTTAGCTTTTTTCTCGGCATGTGCACCTTCCTGGCGATTTCCCGACAGATTCAGGCGTCCATCGGCCTCGGGATTGCCGTGGTGGCTGTGCTGGCCCTGACCACGCCCCTCAACAATCTTCTCTATCATTATCTGCTGGCCCCGGGTGCCTTGGACTGGGCTGGACTGCCGGACTCAGATTTGAGTTTTCTCGGTTTTCTCTGCTACATCGGTGTCATCGCGGCGAGCGTGCAAATCCTGGAGATGCTCTTGGACCGTTATGTGCCGGTCCTGTACAACGCGCTCGGCGTATTCCTGCCGCTGATCACCGTCAATTGTGCCATCCTCGGTGCCTCCCTGCTGATGGTGGAGCGAAACCTCAGCCTTGCCGAGAGCGCGGTGTTCGGCACTGGTGCCGGTGTCGGCTGGGCGCTGGCCATCACCGCCCTGGCCGGCATCCGCGAAAAAATGAAGTACAGCGATGTGCCCGAAGGACTGCGGGGGCTCGGCATCACTTTTATTACCGTGGGACTGATGGCCATCAGCTTCATGTCCTTCGGCGGCATCATTCTCTGAGCGGCTATGAGCTTGGAAATTCTGCTCGGCGTCACAACCTTCACCACGGTTGTTCTGCTGCTGGTGGCGGTCATCCTGGCCGCCCGCTCCCAGCTGGTAGGTTCAGGGGATATTCAGATTGAAATTAACGGCGAAAAAACACTGACCGCCGCCCCCGGCGGCAAGCTGCTGCAGACCTTGGCTGCCAACAGCATTTTCATCCCCTCCGCCTGCGGCGGCAGCGGCACATGTGCCCAGTGCCGCTGCCTGATTCGCGAAGGGGGAGGGGCCATCCTGCCCACCGAAACCGCCTATTTCACACCCCGGGAGCAGCGGGAGGGCTACCGGCTCTCCTGCCAGGTGCCGGTCAAGCAGAACATGAAAATACAGGTGCCGGAGGAGGTGTTCGGGGTGCGCAAATGGGAGTGCGAAGTAATCTCCAATCCCAATGTGGCCACCTTTATCAAGGAACTGGACCTGCGTCTGCCAAAGGGCGAGAGTGTGGATTTCCGCGCCGGCGGCTATGTGCAGCTGGAATGTCCGCCCCATCAGGTGAACTTTCGGGATTTCGTCATTGAAGAGGAGTACCGTCCGGACTGGGAGCGCTTTCATTTTTTTGATCTCAGCTCCACCGTGGAGGAGACGGTGATCCGGGCCTATTCAATGGCCAACTACCCGGAGGAGGAGGGCATTCTGAAATTCAATATCCGCATTGCGACACCGCCCCCCCGCACTTCGGGCCTGCAGCCGGGTCAGATGTCCGCCTGGGCGTTCAGCCTGCAGCCGGGAGACAAAGCAACCGTCTACGGTCCCTTCGGCGATTTCTTTGCCAAGGATACCGACGCGGAGATGATCTTCATCGGCGGCGGTGCAGGGATGGCGCCGATGCGCTCGCATATTTTTGATCAGCTTAAACGTCTGCACAGCACCCGCAGAATCTCCTTCTGGTACGGTGCCCGCAGCCTGCGGGAGATGTTCTACACCGAGGAGTTTGACGCCCTGGCCCAGCAGCACGAAAACTTCAGCTGGCATGTGGCCCTGTCTGAGCCCCAGCCGGAGGACAGCTGGCAGGGGCTGGAGGGCTTTATCCACCAGGTGCTGCACGACAATTATTTGGCATCGCACCCGGCGCCGGAGGACTGCGAGTATTACATCTGCGGTCCCCCGATGATGAATGACGCGGTGTTCAAGATGCTAGACAGCCTGGGGGTGGAACAGGAGAACATCCTGTACGATGATTTCGGCGGCTGAGGAGAGCCTGCCCGGGCTTGTGGCAGATAGGTCTCTTCGTCCGTCCCGCCGGAGGGCATGGTGAGCAGAGGACGCTTGTACCGAGGGCATCTGCCTGCTGTCAGCTTCAGAGGGCAGTTCCCGGAGCTTGCCATCTCTGCCCTCTGCGGATTAATTCTGCTCGCCGCCTGCGAAGGACCGGAAAGGGAAACCTGGCGTTTCGGCGGACAGGTGATGGGAACAGGCTACCAAGTAACCCTTGTCGCACCGCCCCGGGGGTTGTCCCGGGAAATCGCAGAGGCTGCCGTAGCCGAGCCCCTTGTACGGACCGACCGTCTTCTGTCCACCTATAAGCGGGATTCGGAGCTGTCCCTCTTTAATCGGGCCGAGGCCGGTGCCTGGGTCGCCGTCTCAACCCTGACCGTGGAGGTGGCAGATCTCAGCCTTGCCGTCAGTCGGGAGACCGGGGGACGTTTTGATCCCACCATTGGCCCGCTGGTGGATTTATGGGGCTTCGGCCCCGGGGAGAGCCCCTCGGAGGTGCCCTCGGATGAAGCCATCAATAGTGCTCTCGCCCGGGTCGGGCATCGCCACCTGCAGGTCCGGCGACAGCCCCCCGCTCTGCGAAAGAGCCGCCCCGGCCTGCAGCTGGACTTTTCGGCAGTGGCCAAGGGCTATGGGGCAGACCTCGCAGCAGAGCGTCTTGCCGTCCTCGGCGTGAATGACTTCTTGGTGGAGGTCGGGGGAGAGATTCGCCTCGCCGGCCGCAATCCTCGGGGGAAGGCCTGGCGCATCGGGATTGAGGTGCCGGATGCCCCCCGGGGAACGGCTATTCGCACCCTGTCCCTGCAGGGGGCAGCTGCCTTGGCTACCTCCGGGGACTACCGGAATTTCTTTGAGATCGGCGGCCGCCGCTACGCCCATATCCTGGACCCGGCCACCGGCCGGCCGTCCCTCTCCGCCCCCGCCTCGGTTACCGTAATCGCACAGGGGGCGGCCCGGGCGGATGCCCTGGCCACTGCTCTTTTGCTGATGTCCCCAGAAGAGGGCATCGCCTTTGCCGAGGAGCGGGGACTGGCGGTGCTCCTGCTGCGGCGAGGGGAGGGCGGTTTTTCGATAGAGAGCAGCAGTGCATTTGCCCCCTATCTGGAGTAATCTATGCACTTGGGATGTCCCGGGAAATGCTAGGGCCCTTTGCGGGTCATCCCCGCCCCAATTGCGAGGGGGGCATAGGGTGCGCCATATCTTGGGGGGTATGTCCCAATCGTCTGCCGGGCATTCGGCGGGGTCTTCTTTTATAACCGGTAAAATACTGGGAGCAGCATCGGCATGATCCTATTCCTTCTCACTCTTCTTCTAATAGGGCTGGCTATGAGCGCCATGTCCCTCGGCCTTCTCCTGGGCAGACCTCCTATCAAGGGCTCCTGCGGGGGGCTCGGCGGCTGCGCAGCCTGCGGCGGAGAGGGGAAACACTGTCGCCGCTCCGGCAATGGAAAAGAACTCCCTGAGCGCACCAGTCCTCTTATAGAAAATACATCTAATAGATAATACAACTATTTATTTATAAACACTTTGTGTAAAAATTTATCCCTCTGGCTGGCACTTCGCCTGCTCCGTTCCCGAAGGCGTGGAGGGCTGGTCTCCCTAGTGGGAGGGGTTACTTTTCTGGCCCTGTCGCTGGGGGTGGCGACTCTCATCGTGGTCATGTCGGTGATGAATGGTTTTGACGCGGAACTGCGTCGCCGCATTTTCATGGTGCTGCCCCATGCGGAGATTTTCTCCGATGAAGGCAGTCTGTCCGACTGGCGCACCCTGGCCGCTCGGGCCGAGGCCCATCCCCAGGTGGAGACAGTCAACCCCTTCACCTCTCTGCCGGTGCTTTTGACTGGTGGGGGAGCCGCCCTGGGGGCGGAGCTGAGGGCCATTCTTCCAGAAGCGGAGCAGAGGCTTGCAGGGGTCACTGTTCAGAGTGGCTCCCTGTCTGCGCTGGCCCCTGGCGCTTGGCGCATTTTTCTCGGGCAGCAGCAGGCTTTTGCCCTAGGGGCTGGCCCCGGGGATCTGGTCACCGCCTATCTGCCGGAGGCGACGGTAACCCCCTTTGGGGCGCTGCCCCGCTCCCGACAATTTGAAGTGGCGGGGCTGTTGCGTGCAGGGGCGGAGTCGGATCGCCATCTGGCTCTGATCCACCTGGCAGACGGCAGGGCCCTGGCCCGTCTGAAGGGAGAGGCCGAGGGATTGCAGCTGTATTTCAAAGATGCCCTGCAAAGTGCTCGGGCGCTGCCGGAGCTGCTGCGGGATCTGCCTGCCGGCCATACAGCCCTAGACTGGCGACAGCGCCACGGCGCCCTGTTTCGGGCGGTGGCGCTGGAAAAAATCACGGTGTTTCTGCTGCTGTCCTTCGTCATGCTGGTGGCGGTTTTCAACTTGGTCTCGGCCCTCTATCTTCTGGTGGATGAGCGGCGTCCATCCATCGCCCTTCTCGGCACACTGGGAATGGAGCGGCGCAGCTTGGCCAAGGTCTTCCTGTGGCAGGGCCTCCTGGTGGCTTTCGGCGGCATCCTGGCGGGTGCGGCCCTCGGCATTCCCCTGGGGATTCATGCGGGCCCTGCCATCGCCTTTTTTGAAGATTTAATCGGGCTCAGGCTGTTCAGTCCCGGGGGGTATTACATTGATCGTCTGCCCTCTCTCTTGCTGTGGCGAGATGTCTTTTTAGTGCTCGCAGTCGCCGGCTTCCTTAGCCTGGGAGCGGTGCTGCAGGCGGTCTGGCGGGTCAGCGCCCGCCTGCCCGCGGAGGTGCTGCGATGAGTGCAGACGCTTCGGTGCTGGAAGCTCGCGGTCTGGCAAAGGGCTATCGGGATGGCCCCCGGCTCCTGCCGGTGCTCTTAGAGGTATCTTTTACCCTGAATCCGGGGGAGCGGATCGCGATTATCGGCGCATCCGGCACCGGCAAATCTACTCTTTTGCACCTGCTGGGGGGGCTAGACCGCCCGGACAGCGGCCAGGTGCGGGTGGCGGGCTCGGAGCTGAACGCAATGGGGGAGGGGGAGATCGCCAGGTGGCGCAATCGCCATCTGGGTTTTGTCTATCAGTACCACCATCTGCTAGGCGAGCTGAGCGCTTTAGAGAATACAGCTCTGCCCCTGATGATCCGCGGTGTTTCCCGTCGGGAGGCGGAGGAGAGAGCGCTTGAAATGCTGAGAAGGGTGGGTTTGGAGGAGCGGCGCCTGCATCGGCCTGGGATGCTCTCCGGGGGCGAGCGTCAGCGCACCGCCATCGCCCAGGCCCTGGTGGGCACCCCCTCCTGCGTGCTGATGGATGAGCCCACCGGCAGCCTGGACCCGGATAACGGGCGGCTTGTGGGAAAACTTATTGCCGAGCTCAGCAAGGATTTTGGCGTGGCTTTTGTACTGGCCACCCACAACTCGGAGCTGGCTTCCTTGGCCGACCGGCAGCTCCGTCTGCAGGAAGGAAGACTGCTTCCCGCCTGAGCTCTGCCCGTGCGCTATCCCCTCTCTCTCTTTCTCGGCACCCGGGCCTTCTTTAGCGGAGGGGTGCGGCTGCCCGTCGTCGCCCTGGCTCTCGGCATTGCCCTGCTCTTGGCCTCCCTGTCGGTGATGAATGGTTTTGAGCAGGCGCTCAAGGAGCGGGTGTTGGGTCTCGTCCCCCACCTGACCTTGCATCCCGCTGCTCCCCGCCCGGACTGGCGGGCACTGGCGGAGCGGTCGCTGCAGTACCCCGGGGTGAAGAGCGCGGCCCCCATCGTCTCTCTATCCGGTATGCTCTGGGCAGGGGGGCAGAGCGCTTCCGCTCTGGTGCAAGGTGTAGAGCCCGCCTGGGAGGGAGAGGTCTCCCTGCTGTCGGACTACCTGCCCCAGGGTGTTCTGGCCAGCCTGGGCCGAGGGGAGGTGATCTTGGGCCGGGGGCTCGCGGCAGAGCTCAGCGTCAGCGCCGGGGATGCCCTCAGGCTTTTGGTGCCCGGCCGGGGCAGCAATCCCCAGGTGAGCCGGCTGCGTGTGCGGGCGCTCTTTCATAGCGGCACCGAGCTGGATGGGCGACTGGCTCTGGTTTCCCTGGCCGAGGCGAGCGCCCTGGCCGGGCACCCGGGGGCGGCTCAGGCGCTGCGACTGCAGCTGACAGAGCCCTTTTCTGCCCCGGCCCTGGCCCATCGGCTGCAAAGGGATATGCAGGTGGTGACCAGGGATTGGACCTCCAGCTATGGCAGTCTGTTTGCTGCCGTGCGTATCTCCCGCCGCCTGGTGCTGCTGCTCCTGTTCTCGGTGCTGGTCATCGCCAGCTTCAGCGTGGTGTCCAGCCTGCTGGTGATAATCGGCCGCCGCCGGGGGGAGCTGGCTCTGCTCCGCAGTCTCGGCCTCTCCCCGGGGCCCATCTTCGGGGTGGTTCTCGTGCAGGGGGCATGGATCGGACTCGCCGGCATCACCCTGGGTGCAGCCGGAGGAGTGCTGGTATCCCTGTGTGTGCCCAAAGCGGCGACACTATTAGAGCGAATCCTAGGTCTCAGACTCTTGGAGTCTCGGGTGTATCCCTTGGATTATCTGCCCGCCGCTTTGGCCTGGCAGGATGTGCTCTTAGCTGCCCTGCTGGCGATGCTGGTCTGCCTTCCCGCCGCCCTGTATCCCGCCTGGCGGGCTTCTCGGATGCCTCCCGCCGAGGCCCTGCGAGAGTAGCGTATAAGTCCAGTACCTTTGGCACTCCGGCAGTTGCTGGAAGAGGAATTTCATCGGAGTTTGCAGTCCGAGGCTATGGTGGGGAATGCGCCGCCTGCTGAAATCCCGCGAACTAGGCTTGCCTGAGGGCGATACTTCCACACTGGAAGATGACTAGGAATGCTAAGTGGAAAGTTTAGTTTATCCTTCTTCGAATTCATAACCAAAGAGTCTTATATCATCTGCGTACATATTGCGCACTATCTCGCGTGCTTCATCGTTATAGAAGCGAGAGTAGTGTATTTCGTCAGAAGTTTTCCACAGTCGATATTTTCTGCCTAAATCCGGGAAACCAATTTTTTGTCCAACATACTGCAGGTCTTTCTCTCTGTTTTCGTAACGTACAATAAAATCCACGATTATTTTGCCATTTTCATCTGTAATAAAAGAGGAACATGTGTAGAACTCGTGTTTAAGAGTCTGATCCAATGTATTTGTTAAATACCGTACAAATATTGCCGGATCAGTAATTCCGGTCTTGTCACCGCGAGTATAACAATACTGTCTAAAAGATGAAAAGGCTCTATCCCACGGATTACGTACTATGGAAAAAGTGAAGGTCTTAGACCACAAAGCGTCCCCTAATATACTTTTTACTTTTTTAGCACTTATATGTGAACTGTATGTGTAGTTTAAGATTTTTGATGAGTCCACATACCGTAAGTATCGAGATTGTTCAAAATATCTTTCATTATGATACGCTATTCCAACAGGTGCTAATTTTTTGTAGAATTCAATCGAAATATTTTCACTCATTTCCGTCCTTATGCTTGTAGAAGATGTGCGTGGTAAATCTACAAACCAGAAGCCATATTTCTTCGCTAAAAAATATATGATTAAATGATCCTTCTCCCCTCTCCATTCGTGATTAAACGATCCCCCCCCCCCCCTTCGTATGTAACGCACATAGTATCTTATGCCATTCAGGTTAAAGCTATTATGCTCACTCTTAATATATAGAGCAAATTGTACTATATGTCGAACCCTTTCCCATATTTGTATATATTTGCTAGGCTTACAATTTTCATAAATAAACTTCACTGTGTTCTTAAACTGTTTCATACGAATGTAACCTTCAGTTTCAGCTGTTTGCGCTTGCGTATCTTATCCATAAGATAATCCATAGGACGGTCTCCCTTCACGCTGTTGCAATGCCCACATAGCAGCTGACAATTCTCATAATAATCTCCTCCGCCCTTGGACTTCGGGATTATGTGGTCAAGAGTCAAATTTACCAGAGGCAGATACAGTTCACAGGCATTGCATTTCTCTCTCTGCTCCCCATACAGACGGGATTGCATATCTTTTGTAGGAGGTTCTACTTTGACATCGCTTCGGACAGGAATATCGGTTCTATGGATGAAATCTGTAAATAACCCAGAATCTGTCTTCAGTCTCTCGGCCACTAGTTCAGCCGCCTTCTCACTGGTGTCTATGCCTATCCACTTCCGGCCTAACTGCTGAGCTGCAACCAGAGTGGTTGCACAGCCGCAAAATGGATCAAACACAACACTGCCCCCCCCCCCCATAATAATTATTAGTCTTAGAATAAAACAATACAATGTCATGTTTTTTACTAAATATTCTTGGACTGCTTCCCCCTAAACTATATTTCCAAATGATCTCATTTCGAAAATTCTTCACTTCAAATATTCTATCTAATACAATCTTCAGGTAATGACTGGCTGTAGGGTCGCAATGGAGATATAAACTTCCGGTACTCTTCAAAACCCTATACATTTCAATAATCCTCTGAGTCATATAATTGCCGTCGGTTGACGCAGAAGTAATGTTTGTCATATTTACGCCCTCACTCTCTAGTCTGCTTTACCTGATTAAGGATAGAAAGCCTGTGTATGGGTCGGTGAATTCAACCCCGAAGTGCAACCAGTGGTTACTATGCCGGACAATACCTGATTTGGCATCTTCATCTCAAGATATTGTATAAGTCCAGTACCTTTGGCACTCCGGCAGTTGCTGGAAGAGGAATTGTATCGGAGTTTGCAGTCCGAGGCTATGGTGGGGAATGACGGTGTTATAGGCGACCCTAGCCATTCAGCTATATTACGGTTGAACAGGGACAGGTCGGTGAACAGAAAACCCTCGTGATAATCCACGAATTGCTCTTGGATGGTGCGGTTGAAGCGCTCACAGTGGGCGTTCGTTTTGGGCGACCTGGGGCAGGTCCACCAATGGGTAATGCCGCGCTCATCAAGGCGTCTCTGGAAGTTCCCCATGAACTCGGAGCCGTTATCGGAGAGCAGGTATTGCGGTTGTATGGGCAGCAGGCCGGTGAGCGCATCCAGGGCGATGGTGGTATTGCGGCTGGCAGCGGAATTGGCAGCAAAGGCGACGGCGAAGCGGCTGTTGGGGTCGATAAGGGTGAATAGATAGCGGCGGATACCGTCGCGCAGGCGCACCACGGTATCGCAGGCGATCAGGGACAGAGGTGGGGGGCGGTGGTGTTTAGGTTTGCAGGTCTGGTGCCAGCGATAGAGCGTGCGGGTGCTGACCTTATTAAAGGCCTCGCTGGCGGCGATTTTGCCGTGTCGATCGGCGAATGCCAGGATCGCAAGGCGGTGTTGGGCATGTTTGGAAGTCATCCCCCAAACATGCCCTGAATGGGCTACTCGGTAAAACCCCCGGATGCGGTATCCGGTATAGCGGATTTGCATGGCTCTCCTCTTAGGGCGGAGTGCCAAAGGCTTCTGAGCTTATGCACGTTATTGCATTTAAAGGTGCACCCAATATAATTAGCCAGTTCTTGCAGTCAAATTCGGAGGCTTTCTCCTGTGCAGAAAGACAGCTGTACAGACATGCATGATGAAACTTTCTTGCGCTTCTCCCCCCCCCCCCCTCCTTCCACATCCTTGCGCCCTGAAAGAGGGAAATCCCTGCAGGAAATAGGCGTTTTGTCATCTCCTGCAGGCAGAACCTGCCTTTCTTCCCAGTGTGAGGCCGCCAAGGCTTCTCTCTATCCCAGGCTGCGTAAATGCCGGGCAGCTGTCTTGCCCCTATTTTTGCTTCTGCTTTTGCTGCCGGCCGGTTTCGCCACCGCCCAGACAGGAGCGGTCCTGCGCTTGGAACTCTTGTCAGAGACGCCCCTTTCGCCGGGCAGCGATGTGAGGGTTGGCGTGAGTGCGAGCAGAGCACCGGGGGAGCAGGGGACTGTGGTGGTGGCGGCGACCCGGCCTGCCGGGGAGAGGAGGCTTTTGCGGACGGCGGCGGTGATACTGCCCGCATCCGGTGCGACTGTGACAGCAGTATTTCGAGCAGACGGCAGAAATGGGCTGTCCCCGGGTGTCTGGACTCTGACGGCAAGGGCCAATGCAGCGGTCGGCAGAGCCGTTCCGATAACAGTGCAGGTGCCGGTCCTCGGGCTCAGCTTAGAGCGGCTGGGGCCGGCGGAAGTGGCGGCGGGCACCGCCGTGAGGGTGAGGGTGGCGACCGCTGTTACACCGCCCCCGGAGGGAATCCCGCTGACGGTAAATGCCCTGCAGGGCGGTCGCGAAAGTGTGCAGATACAGGGCTTCTTGAGGCAGTCCGGCCCCTCGCAGGAGCTGACATTCTCCGGGCTGTCCCCCGGCCGCTGGCGGCTGATGGTGGAAGCAGAGCAGCTGGATACGGAAAATGCCACTGACACGGTAACGGTGAGACCTCTCCTGCTGACTCTGGAGCCGGCGGTGCCGGTGGTGCCGGCGAGTGCGCCGGCGGTTCTGACCCTTGCCGGGGAAGTGCCGCCGGGGGTGGATTTGGCTCTTCTGGTAATTGCGAGCTCGGAAGGCAGAAGCGATGTCACCGAGCCGGTGCTTCTGGAGGCGGAAATGCTCTCGGCCCGGGTTGAATTTTCGCCGGGGCGGCTGGCCTTTGGAAGATGGACTGTTCGTCTGTCTGTATCGCTGGACACCGAGCTGGCGGATACATCGGCGATTGCCAGCCTGACGGTGGCCCTGCCGCAGCTGCGGCTGGAGCCCGAGGCGGAGGAGATCAGCCCGGGGGAAGCGCTGGAGGTGCTGGTGCTGTCCGAGGCAGATCTCAGCAGCCGTCTGGCACTTAGGGTGCGGGCCCGTCAGTACGACTTGGAAAAGAGCGCGCAGCTTCAGCTGGAAGCCGGAACACGAGCGGGCCGGGCTGTATTCCGCGCCGAGGATGACAATGCGCTGGGTATCGGCCCCTGGCTGCTCTCTATAGATCCGGCAGAGCAGGCGAATACCGATCGGGCCCAGGCCGGGGTGAAGGTGCGGGCATTTCTCCAGCGCTTTAGTCCGGAGCAGGTGGGAGAGGAGGTATATGTCCGGCTGGAGACGGCATTCATCTTAGAGCGGGCGCTCCGGATTGAGGTGACGGCGAACTCGGAGGGCCGGCTGCACTCCTCACAAGTGATTGTGGAACCAACCCTTTCCACCGCCACTATGCAGTTCTCCGCGCTATTTGCAGAGGGCGCCCTAGACCCTGGCGTATGGGTTTTCAGCGTGTCTGCAATCTCCCCTCCGGGTCTGATTGAACTGCCCCAGCCGAAAACGCTGCGAGTGGCTCTGCGCACCCTGGTCTTGGCACCGGTGCAGGAGGGGGGCCGTGTGCGGGTGGGCATAGCGGCGAGCAGCGGTCTGCTGACGAGGGATGCCTCTATTACAGTGGAGGCCCGGCAGGGGGACACGACCCATACCAGAACGACAGTGCTGGCGGCCTCATCCCTCGCAACGGAGGTGATATTTGAAAGAGGGGTGCTGAGCAGCGGTATTTGGACCTTCCGTGTGATATCCGCTCTGGATCTATTCCATTCTGACCCGGCAGAGCTGGACATAGAGGTGCCCACCCTGACTCTGCAGCCGATGCAGGAGGGCATCCGGGTGCTAGTGCGGGTTGCGGCGAGCAGCGTGCCGGGGGAGGATGTCAGCATCACAGTGGAGGCCCGGCAGGGGGACACGACCCATACCAGAACGACAGTGCTGACGGCCTCATCCCTCTCAACGGAGGCGGTATTTGAAGGAGGGGTGCTGAGCACGGGGACTTGGACCTTCCGCATAGTGTCCTCCTCGCCTGCGGATTTATTCCTTTCTGCCCCAGTGACGCTGCCCGTGGAGGCCCTCACATTGACCTTGCAGGGGGCGGTGCAGGAGGGCATCTTCGTGCGTGCGCAGCTGACAGCGAGTGAAATGCCCGGAGAGGATATTTCTATTCAGGTGCAGGCTCGGCGGGAAAACATCACCCTTGCGGAGACAGTGCTGCTCCGGGCTGACTCCAATTCCGCCGATGTGCTGTTTACATCCTTGCAGCTGTCTCGCGGAGAGTGGGAATTCAGCGTGCCGGAAGTTCCTCACCCGGGCCTGCTTATCGGGCCAGAGCCCACGAGGCTGCTCCTCACAGCCACCACCTTGGAACTGCTTCCCGAGCAGTTTGGCGTCCGGGTGCAAATACGGGTTTCATTGAGTGCCAACCCGAGAGCGGCTATCCCTATCGGGGTGCTGGTCCGGCAGGGGGCTACCACCTTTGTGCAGACAGTGCAGCTGGGGGATTCCAGTGTTGCCGATGCACGGCTTGCGCCCGGGCAGCTGTCTTCCGGGGAGTGGGAATTCAGCGTGTTGGAAGATTCGCGCCCGCGCCTGCTTGTCGGGCCAGCCAGCGCAATTCCAGACGCCGCAACTCTGACCGTAAATTCCCTCACCCTAGGCTTGATGGCGGAACAGGAAGGCCTCCGTGTGCGTGTGCGGGTTACAGCAGACCGGGTGCCGGGAGCGGATACCAGTATCACGGTGCAGGCCCGGCAGGGGGACACCACCCATGTGCAGACGGTGCTGCTGGCGAGTGCTTCCACTTCTGCCGAGGCGGTGTTTGACCGTGGTCTGCTGTCGCCTGGGGATTGGGAGTTCACTGTGCCGGTTGTTCCGTATCCCGGGCTGCTTATCGGGCCAGAATCCGCAACTCTGACCGTAAATCTCCTCACCTTGAACTTGATGCCGGAGCAGGAAGAATTCCGTGTGCGTGTGCGGGTTACAGCGGACCAGGCGCCGGGAGTGGATACCAGTATCACGGTGCGGGCCCGGCAGGTGGGCACCACCCATCTTCAGACGGTGCTGCTGGCGGGTGCTTCCACTTCTGCCGAGGTGGTGTTTGCAGGGGAGACAGAGCTGTCTCTCGGGGAATGGACTTTGGAAGTGGAGCGGGCATCTCTGCTGCTTGCAGACTTCTTTAATGTGTCTGCTGTGAACTTCACCGTGATGTCCTTTACCCCGGGCTTAGCCTTGGCACCGGTGCAGGAGAGCAGCCTAGTGCGAGTGCTGCTGACACCTGTTGCCAGGAGGAATAGGGATGTGAGCATTACGCTAGAGGCCCAGCAGGGGAGCGAGATCCGCAGCGAAACGGTGGCGCTGGCGGCCTCACAGCCCTCAGCGGAAGTATTTTTTAGGGGGTTGTCTGCGGGGAACTGGCGCTTCAGCCTGGCGGAGACGGAGCCCCCGGGCGTTTTCAGCGCTTCGCCGGCAGAGCTGGAAGTGAAAGCGTTTCTGGACCTCATGGCGGCCCAGGGCGAAATATCAGCAGGGGAGCCTCTGGGCCTGGTTCAGACTGATATTTACTGCAGGGCGCTGTCCTCATGCCCTGAGAGCCGCCAGTCGGAGAGCGTGCCAGGCACTAGTTTTGGTTTTCTTGAGGGCGTGGCTGTCAGCCCGGATGGACGCATGGTGGTGGCCTCGGGGGATAATAGCCTGCAAGTCTGGCGATTAGACAGCGCCGCCGGCACCTTGGAAGACCATCAAACATTCGTGGATGACGTGGACAGCATTGATGGGCTTG
Organism: Gammaproteobacteria bacterium; assembly: GCA_965205525.1. Lineage (GTDB taxonomy): Bacteria > Pseudomonadota > Gammaproteobacteria > JABABF01 > JABABF01. The sequence goes on along the minus strand of OZ242171.1, from coordinate 1,147,545 downwards.
GAGGAGCTCGTTTTATGGTTTTCAGCGGGGACAGCAGGCTGCTCTTTGTTACGGCCGGAGGTGACGACTCTATCAGCGTATGGCGTGTGAATACACAGGAAAGTACCCTCAGTCTGTCTCAGGTGTACAAGAATGGGCAGGAAATACCGGAGGGATTGCCGACCGGAGACCAGCGCAGAATCGGCGGACTGGCGGGTGCCTGGGGGGTTGCGGTGAGCCCGGACGGCCGCCTGCTGTTCGTTACCGGGCTTAGCAACAATGCACTCAGTGTCTGGCGAATAGATGCCGCTGCCGCTGCCTTGCAGGAGGTGGCACTCTATTGCGAAAGCAGTGGTTGTCCAGGCGGGAGTGGCGAGTTTGGCGATGTTCTTCGAGGTGCCAGAGCACTCACCTCCAGCCCCGATGGCCGCTTTGTGTTTGTAGAGGCATTTGCAGGTGACCAGCTCGGTGTCTGGCAGGTCAGGGCGGATGATACCTTGGACTTAGTTCAGCGGTTTAGCAATGGTGCTTTTTTGGATGAACCTATAGAAGTCGCAGTGAGCCCGGAGGGCAAACACCTGTTCACGAGTGCTAATCGCTCCTCTGCTCTGGGGATATTGAGGATTGCTGAGGACGGCACAGTGAGCGAAGAGAATTTTTATAACGACATACGCCGCAGTGATGTTAGCTGTGGTGATCAAAACCTCAACTGCAACGGCTATAGCAATCTCCACGGTGTTGACGCCAGCCCGGTGCCCGGTGACAACCTGATATACACAGCGGAGATTTCTGATCAGAATCATATCGGAATCCGGCTGCTGGACCCCGAGGGGGGCATGCTGATCCGCTCTTCTCTTGCTCAGGGTTTTCGGGATTCAGGTTCATCAGATGTATTGAACGGACTTCGCTATACCGCGGTCAGTCCCGGGGGAGGATTGCTGATGGTTACGGCGCGCCCTGCTGCAGTCGGCGCACTCCTGGTGTTGCAGGCGCAAGGGATAAGGCGGATGGCGAGCGGCAGTGCTGTGCCGGTATCGGTCAGCTTGAGCAATCCTGTGCCTCGGGAAGTGGCCGTTACGGTTACAGCCAGGCAGGGAGCCAGGGCAGAGCCCGCCAGAATCACCCTATCCCCGGGCCAGACCGAGGGTATTGCCGAATTTGGGCCGGGCAGACTGTCTCTGGGAGAGTGGGTATTCACGGCTTCTGCTGAAGAAAGCATAGTGCGCTCGTCCCAGGCGAGGACTTCGGTCCGAATGGACGAGCCTGTGCTGAGGCTGTCTGTGTCCTCCCAGCCTTTGAATGCGCCGGTCCCGGTACAGCTAGAGAGAGCCATGCCTGGAAGTATTGATGCAATGCTGATGGTGATTGCGACACCAAGCGGCGGCGGGAGTGCGGAAGCAGTGAGCGTACCCCTGGCAGCAGATGAGCGCATGGCCATGGTGGAATTCCCGGCAGGGGTGCTGGAGCGGACGAACTCATGGGTGCTCACGGTGAGAGCCGAGCCGAGCCATGCCGTGCGGGGTGAGGAGGCCATCAGCGAGGCACTGACTCTTTTGCCCCGGGCGCCCGCACTGATGCTGACCTCTCGGCAGCAACGCTATGCGCTGGGCGCTCCGGTGACTCTTGAGCTCGGCACTGGTGTGCCGATCACGGTTGATAATGCAGAGGTAAGTATAGGCGCGACCGGCCCCAACGGCGAAGATATTGTGCCGGTTTCCGTTACGCTAAGACCATCTACAACTTTGGTGGTGGTCCGTGTTCCCGGGCTCTCTGCAGCAGGCTCTTGGACCTTCATGGCGACAGTTACGCCCCCCGATGCTCTGCTGGGGAACGAGGTCCAAGTCTCCGTGGAAGTAACGACCCCCACGGTGACCCTGAGCCTTGCTGACGGGGAGGCGGGGTTGTATTTGCCGGGGCAGCAGGTGCGCCTTATCGCTGAGTTAGATGTGCCCTTAGGGCCCTTCCAGATTATCGCGATTCATGAAGACGGCACCGAGAGGGAGATTAGCATTGATGCAGAAAACGGGGGATCAGATTCCTTTGAAATAAATTTTGCAAATGAGCGAGCGCTGGACCAGCCGGGCATGTGGAGCTTTACGGTGCGCGCGTCGGCGGTGCCGATCTTAAATGTGGTTCCCGACTCCCTGTCCGTGGAGCTGCTGGCTAATCCCATCGGCGCTTCCCTGATGCTGCTTTCGGACACTATTGGCCCCGGCGGATTCACCCTGATGGTGAACTTGGATGCCCCCGCACCGATTCCCATAGAGCTGATACTTGAAGTGACAGATTCGTTTGGCATCCGCTTTGGCTTCGACCTTGGCATCAGAGGTTTTGGTCTCCCTATTTCTGTGGGGGAGGGTGCGATGTCGGTCACAGTTGATAACTATAGGCTTTCTGGTGTGGGAACCTACACTTTTCGGGTCCGAGATCAGGGCATCATAACGGTGACGGAGGGCAGCAGCCTGTCGCTGGCAGTGGTGGCATCGGAACTGCTCTTGCGCGTAGATCCGGACAATCCTATGCAGGCGTCAGTATTCGCAACCCCGCACCAGGACAGAGAGATATCTGTAACCGTAAGGGCAATTTGGGATGCCAATCTGCCCGGGGACAACGCGCAAAGAGAAGTCTCTCTGGTACTGGCATCCCGCCAGAGCTCTCAGCGAGTGCGTTTTGAGGGTGAAAATGCGCTGTCTCCGGGCCGATGGAGCCTTGATATTTCGGCCATTCAGACTTTGGGGGAAGCTTTTTCCAATCAGAGTACGGTACAGCTAACGGTGGGCCCCTCCCTTCTCGGCTTGGCCGTGCCGGTGCAGGAGTTGTCTGTTGGCATGGCTGTGTCTATAGAGGTGTCGTCGGAGCTCGCTCAGGGTGTTGCCTTGAGTATCAGAGTGGAGGGGGAAGCAGCCGGCCGGGCACCGGTGGAGCGAATCGCCGTCTTGGCGCCGAATCAGCGCTTTGCCAGGGTGGTATTTGAGGCGGGTGTGCTTCGCCGGGGGCTGTGGCGCTTTCGGATTACAGAGGTTCTGCCTGCCGCCCTGATGGCGGAGGGGGAGACCTTCCCCGTAGCCGTGTCGGGCTCCTCGGTGAGCCTGACTGTGACGGGGCCGGTTCTGCGCTTGGAGCCGCCGGTATCGGTCGGGGTCGTCGGGCAGGATGTGCCTATCGGCCTAGTGACGGATACGGTGCCGGAAGATAGGCTCAGGATCACCATAATTGCAGTGAGGCGCATGGACGGGGGCTCCGTCACCCGACAGACGGTGGTGGAGTTCTCCGAAGAAAGAGCGGCTGCGATATTTGAGGCGGATGGTGCCAATGCGCTGCTCGCCGGTCTCTGGACTCTGCGGGCTGAGGTGAGCCCCCCCGGAGCGGCAGATGTGTCGTCGGCTGTGGCAACTATTCTTGTCCGGGGGACTGCTCTTCGCTTAGAGAGGCTGGGCCCGGCGCAGGTGGAGGAGGCGGGCACCCCCGTGCGGGTGCGACTTACGGCAGACCTGCTGCCCCTTTCGGGCCTGCTTCCAGTGGCGGTTATAGCCAGCAGAATTGGCCGGGAAGTGCGGAGAAGTGCACTTCTAGAGGGAGCGGAGAGCGTGGAAGCGGTGTTTGAAGAAGGACTGCTGTCTCCCGGGGAGTGGCTTTTGCGGGGGGTGACTGAGCCCCCGGGCCGGCTCTTCACTGGCGGCGCGATTGACAGCGTTACCGTCGGAGGCATCCGATTAGAGCTCCGTCCGGTGCAAAGGGAGTTTGCAGCTGCAGATGCTGTGGCACTGACCTTGACTGGGGGTGCTCCCCCGGGAGTGGAGGTGGAGGTGAGGGTGGAAGTGACTCTGCTGGTAACGCAGGTTGTAGCCAGCTCCGGGACTCTGACCTTCGGCGCCGAGGAAAAATCGCTGGACATTGAGTACTCGCCCGCCGACCTGGCTCCAGGAATATACCGTGTAGTTGCCAGGGTGCTTGACCGCGAGGAGTTGTTCCTGCAGGCGAGCGTTGAGACCACGCTGACAATTGCGCTGCCCCCGCTGCCCCGACTGCGCCTTGCGCCGGAGCGGAATGAAGTTGCTCCGGGGATGCCGGTGCGCCTGCGAGTTTTTTCGGAACAGCCTCTGCAGCAGAATATATCTGTAACCGTTCTGGCAGAACAGGGAAATGTAACTCTCACGCAAATCGTGCGTCTTGGCCCATCAATGTCCTCGGCAGGAGTCGCCTTTATGCTCGGCGGCATGGGAGAGGAAGCGATATCGGGTCTTTGGCGGTTTTCAGTGCTTGGTGCAGAGCCGGCAGGGAATGTGGACATCTCCGACGCGGGGGCGACTGTTGTCGTGAGAGGGACGCGGCTCAGTTTTATGCCTATGCGCATCCGGTTAGAAAACGGCCAGCCGGCACGGGTGCAGATGGCGGCCGATAGTCCGCCGCCCCGGGATGTGCAGATTACGGTTACCGCGACACTGGCAGATTTATCCGCTTCCCCCAGTTCAGTGCATCGCTCAGCGCTGCTGCCGGCAGCGGCCACGACGGCCTCGGTGGAGTTTCCGTGGGAGGATTTGGCTGTCCCCGGGGCAACCTGGATTCTCACGATGTCCGCTGTATCGGATGCCTTTGTGCAGGGCTGGAGTGCGACGGGGCGCATTGAATTTTCACCGACGCTGCGTTTAAGTTTTATGCCTCCGAATATCCAGGTGGCAAACGGCCAGCCGGCACGGGTGCAGATAGCGGCCGATAGTCCGCCGCCCCGGGATGTGCAGCTTACGGTTACCGCGACACTGGCAGACTTATCCGCTTCCCCCAGTTCAGTGCATCGCTCAGTGCTGCTGCCGGCAGCGGCCACGACGGCTGTGGCGGTGTTCCCCTGGGAGGATTTGGCTGTTCCCGGGGGAATATGGGATCTCACGATGACCGCACCAGATTCCTTTGTGCAGGTCGCGGATGCGGCGGGAAGAATTGAGTTTTTACCGAGACTGGAATTGAACATTCCGTCCCCCTACTGGCCTCTCTCCCAAGTGATAGTTGCACTGTCCATCACACCGACTCTGAACACGCCGAGCCGTGTTCAGCTGATAGCGACCCACGAGGCGAGCGGCAGGACCCGGACTATGACGGTGGACGACTTTCGCTCCGGGGAATCCATTCTATTTGAGCCGCTAGAAACCACCGGCACATGGATATTTACAGCACAAGGGACGAGGGCAGAAGCCCGGGTGGAAGTTGTACCTCCGCTGGTGCGATTGGAGGCAGACCGCCAATTCTATATACAAAGTCCGACAATTCTTTTGAACATAGACTGGACAGCCAATGGCCACTTTGTCAGGTTGGTAAGAAATAATAACGGATCAGTGGGAGCAAGGGATTTCTGGGAAGCAGAATTGACAAATCTAAGTACGCAACCGACCCATACTGATCGTGTCACCATATTCAACTATTTGGAAGTAGAGATACCAGAAAATAGTACTGCAGGCTCTGCCGCTACTCTCCTTGAGAATTTAGGTTTTCAAAATAGTATGGTTATGGAAGAGTTGCTGCTTGGAGAGTGGCAATTTAGTAGTGTACGCTTGGAAAATAGAACTGGAGGAAATGACTTCACCATTGAGCTGGAAAATCCTGAGGATCGCTTTTATGTGTATGACAACACATTGACAGGCGCTATTAGTGCCGGAGCAGAGAGCGTGGCCCCGGGGGAGGATGTGCAGTTAACAGTCACACTGTCCGCGCTGCCTCCGGCAGCGCTGCCGGTGCGGGTCCAGGTCACGGATCCAGCGGGCAGGGTCCTGGAGCCCCCTGAGATTGTAGTGGTGGCGGACGCGACGACGATGACGGTGTCCAGTTATACGCTGGGCGCAGCGGGAACCTGGACCTTTGAGATTACAAATGTGCCGGGCGATGTTAACGCTCGCCGGGCCACCGTCACAGTGACGCCGGGGGCAGAGATCCGTTTGGACTTGTCGCCGCAAGCAGAGCAGCCGGTGCCGGCGGGCAGTGCCCTGCCGCTGCGGGTGCTTGCGCTTCCAGCCCCGCAGACAGACTTGAGGGTGACGGTGCAGGCGACCCGGGGGGACGTGCCTTCGTCTCTGGTGACCGAGAGGATAACGCTGATGCTAGATGGCAGATCCACCTCTTCTGAATCTCTGTTTGCCGGAGGATTGCTGTCTTCGGGACCTTGGCTATTGACGATTACCGAGGTAGAGCCGGCCGGCTTGGTGATGGTGGCATCCACTGAGCTGCGGGTGATAATCGGGCCATCCTCCCTGCGGCTGTCGGCGGCGGCGGCGGTGCCCTTGGGCACCGACCTGGATATTCATGTGCATTTGAATGCCCCGCTGCGAGAAGAGCTGCGCGTTGTGGCAGAGGGCAGGCTGGAGAATGGATCCACCGATATATCCACGAGTACCGTGGTTATTCAGCCGGGCCTGCTTGTCGCCCGGGGAACCTTTAACGCGGCTGATCTCAGCCGGGGAATGTGGTATTTCCGTATCCTGGATGTGAGCTCCAGCACCTTGACGACAGAGATCGGAGATTTCCCCCTGGCGAGTTTTAGCACCGAGCAGGTGATGACAGATGTAGGCGGAGCACCCAATGTATTGCAGCTTTCGGTGCCGGAGCCGGAAGTGACGCTGGGCTCAATAGTCCGGGTGCAGGTGGATTTGCTTGGAGTGCTGGCACAGGGATCCAGTCTGCATGTCACTGTTAGCGGAATGCCCGCAGACGGTGCCGGGGAGCCTGTGAACCAAGCCGTCATGCTGATGCCTGGTGCGAGCACGGCGACGGTGGAGTTTGCAGCAGAGGACCTGGGTGTGGGGATTTGGAATTTTCAGATAACGGATGTAGAAGTAATGGGGAGTGCCCCTTTGCCGGATTTTTCAACCGCTTCGGTAAGCCTGCGGATAAGGGAAGTGCTCCCTCCTGCACTTCGCCTGAAGCGGCTGGGGCCGGCAAGGGTAGCGGCGGGGACAATCGTGTCGGTGGAAGTGTCGCTCCCATCACAGCGGCCTTCCGAGAGAGCGGAGCTGCGGGTGGCTGCGATTCAGCCCGGCTACCGGGATATTGTTTTGACCGGCCTGCTGAATGGGGCAGGGGTCATGCGGCTTTCGTTTCCCTCCCTGCCCCCGGGAGGATGGATTCTGACGGCGATGGTGGAGCAGCCCGTAGAAGTGCTGATGGAGCAGGCCGTCAGCGCGGTTTTCGTGGAGCCTGCCCCCCTGACCCTGACGGCGGTGAGGCCGACGGTCGCAGCGGGGGCGCCCCTGGTATTTACGCTGAGTTCTCCAATACCCTTGGGGGTGGATACGACTATTTCCTTGACGATACAGCCCCCGAACTCCGCACAGGAAGACAATATTTTTGGGCGGTTGCCGGCAGATCAGCTGTCGGTGTCAGTCGTCTACGTCTATACCCCCACTATAAGTGCGAGTACCCTTGGCATCTGGAGTGCCCGGATATCAGACGTGTCCGACGAGTCAGCAGCTTTTGCTGTGCAGACAGCGGCTGCCGTGCGGGTGGAGACGGTGCTCGGTCTTTCCCTTGCCAAGGAGCGCTTCACAGAGCTGGAAGATGTGGTGGTCAGCGCAGTATTGAGCCCCGTCCCGGTCGGAGAACCTTGGAGCTTTGTTCTCACCGTGGAAAACAAGGTGACAGATCCGCCGTCGCTGACCACCACGTCTCTAACCTTCGGCATGGACGATGAAACAGCGGAGGTGACCTTTGGACCAGGCGACCTGGGAGTGGAGGAGGGGGATCGGCTCTTGACCGCCTCTTTGGCGAGACTTGCTTCCGGGGGGGGAGAACCTCCGGTGAGCTTGGAGGGGGCGACAGCGACCCTGACCATAGCACGCCCGACTCTCAGTCTGAGCTCCCTGTACCCGGTGCATTTGACCGGGGAGAGTCCCACCCTGCATGTGCTCTCAAGCGTTGTCCAGGGAGGGGAGCCGCTGGAAGTAACCGTAGAGCGCACATTCGCGGGCGACCTGACAGCCACCACACCCACGGATACAGTCAGTATGACAACCATGATTATGCCGGGTGAAGGCAGCAGCACCCTGACTTTTGCCGCTTTTCCAGCCAGAGGGCTTCACACCTTCACGGCAACTGCCGAGGTTGATTTGGTGGTCGCCAGCGAGCCGATACAGGTGTATGTGGTGGACGAGCCTATTGGGGGCATATCGATTCGGATAAATCCTGATGACTCTGTTCTAAAACCCGGGGACGAGCTGACCATAAGGGCGATGGCGACGAATCCTCTGCCTGTGGATATCTCGGTGGCGCTGGATCTAGAAAGTGCTCCGGAACTCTCTGCCGAGGTGGCCTCTGCGCTGGGGATCCCGGCGGCGGCGGCGGGTACTGTGCTGAGGATTCCAATCGGCGCTGGCCAGAACGAGGGCAGCGTGTTCTATCGCCTGCAGGCCCCGGCAGGCGAGTGGGTTTTTGCCCTTTCCAATGACCCCGCTTCGGAGCGGCTGTCTATAACGCCCTTAGGAGATGACGCTCGTCAGACAGTAGAAAGGCCATTCTTGGTGCTGGACCCCAGCGACAGGCGAATCCCGCGGGGGGATCCCATCCCGCTGCTGGTGAAAGTTCAGAGATCAGAGCTTGATCCTGCCCCTGCAGTACCCTATGTGCCTCTGGAAGGGTTCATCGGGCTTGATCGGATGGAGCTTAGGACGACGCAGGATGCGGCGGATGAGGGCATTAGTAGACTTGTGGATTACAGGGTGGAGGCGCTCAGCACAAGCACATTGATATTTGAGACAGGATTCTCGCGCTTGATCAGCGTATCTGCCTTTATCGATTCGGTCTCGGATAACACGGCGGTGGTCAGTGACGGAACAGTAGTTTATGAAATACTCGCGCCCCGATTGGATCTGTCGGCGACGATGTCCCAGGTGGCGACGGGGATGCCGGTGGAGCTTCAGGTGCGAGCCACCGATGCACCGTTTGACCCCACGACGGTGATGATTGCCGCAACGCAGTTGAATCGCGCCCCGGTTACGGTCATGGTGCCTTTGACCGATGCTTCCGCAGTGGCAATGTTTGCGGGGCTGCTCACCGGACCCTGGAACTTTGCCATAACCGGTGCAGCACTATTGCCCAGTGCGGTTTTTCCAGATAACGGGGCAATAGATTTTTCAACAGAGGGGGTGACGGTGACTGTGGGTCCGCCCCTCATAACCTTGGAGCCCTCGGCATCGTCGGTGCCCTTCGGTGAGGACTTGGCCCTCGGCATCACGGCGAGCCAGGTGCCGGGAGAGGATGTAGCGGTGCAGCTGATGGCGACCGGAGCCCCCGGCGGTACGACGAGGACGATGGTTGCCGCGGCCACTTTATCTGCTGCGGATACAACGGCGGCTGCGGTATTCGCTACCGGGCAAAACGGCCTGCTGCCGGGGCTGTGGACCTTCACGGCGACGACGGATCTGCCGCTGCCGGTGAGGGTGCAGCCGAGAACGGCGACTGTGGTTGCGCCAACCCTGCAGTTGGAGCTGGTGTATCGGGGAGATGCGCCGCTGCCGGCGGGGGAGACGGCGGTTTTGCAGCTGCGCGCAAGCACAACCCCCGTGCTGGCGGTACCGTTAAGTGTGCAAGGGCGCCGCTCGGACGGTGAAGAGCGGCGAATTGCGGTGATGCTGACGGATCGGCTGCAGGATGTGGAGTTCCCGGCATTGTTCCCGGGGGTATGGACTTTCAGCCTGGTGGAGAGTCCGGCTGAAATTGAGATCGTCGGGGATACACAGACGATTACGGTCGGGGTGTCTGCACTGCAGCTGCGCCCGGAGCAGGCGGTGGTGCAGCCGGGGCAGCCGGTCCGCTTTTCTCTGAGTGGGGCGGAGCCCTTTGGCGCTCTTTTGAACCTCAGGATTACGGCCAGGCCAGTGCCTGCTGCCCCGAGTTCGGTGCAGCCGATTATCGTTAGCATGGGGGCGCGCTCCACCAGCACCAGGGGCCAATTCCCGGCCGGGGCACTGGGTCCGGGCACTTGGATGCTTTCTGGGGAGACTATTCCCCCCGGCACAGTCCCGATACTCTCCGGGCAGGTGAGACTGGGGATTCCGGGTCTGGAGCTGACGGCGGAGCAGAAGGGGCAGACGGTGCTCGTCACGCTGAGGGCCGAGGCGCCCCCCTACCGGGCGGTGATGGTGCAGGTGCAGGCGCTCTTGCTTCCAGATATGGGCCGAAGGGAGAGGGGCGCAGTCATGCTGAGCGGGGAGACGGCTCCGATTGAATTCAGTGCTGCCGCCGGCAATGCTCTGGAGCCGGGCCGCTGGCTCTTGAAGGCCACCGTGACCCCCGGCGGAGTGGTTCGGGCAGCGGCGGCGATTGAGTTTGTTGTGCTGCCCGACCTGACCTTGACTCTTTTAAGCCCCTCCCGGGCCAGTGCCGGCAGCGAAGTTCAGCTGCAGGCGGCGGTGCGAGGGGAATTGGCCGAGAGCACGACCCTGACTATCGTTGCGGCAGAGGCGGGCCGGGAATCCGTTTTGCGCATGGTGTCCCTGCCGGCAGGGATGGTGCCGACTGCAAACTTGGTTTTTGCAGGAGGCATGCTGGCCGCCGGCTCCTGGACTTTCACGGCGATGCCGAGCAGCGCACTGAATACGGCGGCGGCGAGAAGCTCGGTGCTCCTGGAGCCGCTGAACCTGACCCTTGAGCTGGCGAGTGGGCATTCCCCTATCTTTGCCCCAGGCGAAGATGTCGTGCTCGCCCTCGGCCTCCGCCCCGCACTGCCCGTGGCAATCACTCTAACGGTGAGTGCCGCTTTAGAAGGCTCTGGTTCGGCGGAGCTGCCGGCAGCGCAAACCTTGTCTCTGTCCCCCGGGACTTCCATGGCCGAGAGCACTTTTAGCGGTGCCGACCTGACGGCGGGGCTCTGGCGCTTTACTGCCCTGGGGGGGAGCGGGCTGCTGGATGACAGCGGTGCTGAGCTGAAGGTGCTGGTTACCGGGGACATGCTGGCCATCACCCTGGAGGTGCAGCAGGAGGCATTCCCGGGGGAGCAGGTGCCGGTGACCGCCTCGGCTCGCCTCGGGACAGGGTTGCTCGGATTGGCTCTCAGGGTAGAGATAGAGGCGGCGGATAGCGCGAGCGACAGGGTGGAGCGCTTGAGTATCCTGATAGGGGAGGAGAGCTCCTCCGGCAGTGTTGATTTCATTCCAGATGCGAGCGTCAGCACTTGGTTAATTACCATCGCCGGCGGAGATGTGCCGGCGAGCACACAAACCGTGGAGACACTGCGTGTGACAAATCTCATGCCCTTGGATTTCAGTACGCCGGCGGACGGCGTGAACGCGGATGATTTGGTATTCATGCAGCGCTATCTGGCCCTGTGCGGTGGGGAGGATGTGGTCTTGCAGCCGGCGGACTGCCCGGCCCTCAGCTCAGAAGCAGACCTGGCCGTCAATTTCGGTCCCTCCTCCTTCCGCTTTGACACCTTGACCGGCCTGCGACTGCCGGATATCACCGGAGACGGCAGGGGGGGGCATCAGGACATCGCTGTTCTGCTGCGGGCCCTGCAAAATGTCGCCGATGAGCTGCTGCTGCCTCCCGGCTCCTCCGCCGAAGAGCGGCAGGCCCGTGCTGCCCGGCTGAATATTATTCGGCGACTTTTAGGACGGGAATAATCCGCACCCTCTGACCCTATGCGCCGAGGAGAGACGGCTCGCTCCCGGCCTCTTCCGCCGAAGAGCAATTTTGATACCTTCCCCAGCCTGTGCTGGTATCGTTCCGCTCCCGGCCTCTTCCGCCGAGAAGCGGCAGGGGCGCACTTTTGATATCTCCCTCCAGATTCTTCCGCCGCGGTTTTAACCTCCTTGACCAGTCTCTGCCTGTATCAGTCCACCCCTTGCCCTCACCGCCCGAATGGTGATAATGAGGCAGAGTGATTTGCTCCGGCCTCCGCCGGAACACGGCAAGAGAGGAAAGACCATGTCTGCACCAGTATCCGCACCAGTCGCCGAGGGGATGGCAGGCGATTATCGCAAGATGCCCACCAATACCCGGCTGGACCATCTGCCTGGGGATTACGGGTGGCCCTATTTGGGCCACACCATCCGCTCCCTGTACCACCTGCCGGAGTTTCTCCGGGACCAGTATCGGGAGTACGGAGCCGTCTCCCGCAGCAGGATCGGGGGCGAGAACAGCGTCCTCGCCCTAGGGCCCGAGCTGAGTCAGGCCGTTCTGCTGGACCGGGACCGCAGTTATTCCAGCGAGATGGGCTACCAGCGCAACATGGGGCCCTTTTTTGGCGGCGCCCTGATGCTGCGGGATTTTGACGAACACAGGATGCATCGCCGGATTATGCAAACGGCCTTTAAGACCACCGCACTGCAGAGTTATACGGGGATTATGAACCCGATGCTCGAGGAGGCCATGCAGGGCTGGCGGGGACAGAAGGATTTTCATTTTTATCCGTCCATTAAGCGGGCTCTGCTTCGGGTGGCGGCGCGGATTTTTATCGGCGTTGAAAATCCGGGTCCCGAACTGGATCGCATGAACAGCGCGTTTTTGGATTCAGTGGATGCTCTGCGCTCTATATTCCGCGTGGATCTGCCCGGATTTCTCTACCACAAAGGCCTTCGGGGGCGGCGCTACCTGTACAGCTATTTCGCTGAGATGCTGCCGGACAAGCGCACCCAGGAGGGGCAGGACATGTTCAGCCACTTCGCCAAGGAGCGCACCGAGGATGGAGAGCTATATTCGGACGATGATGTAATCAAGCATATTATTTTTCTGATGATGGCGGCCCATGACACCACCACCAGCGCACTTAGCAATTGCGTTGCGGAACTGGTCCTCAATCAGGACTGGCAGGAGCGCATCCGGGAGGATTCCCTGGCTCTGGGCTGCAAAATGCTGAATTATGATGATCTGGACACGATGGTCCCCTTAGACCGCTTCATGCACGAGGTGCTGCGCACCCACGGGCCGGTGCCGATGTCTTTGCGCCGCACGGTGCGGGACACAGAGCTGGCGGGACATCGCATACCGGCCCATTCCATCGTAACCGTCGCCCCGACATTTTCCCATTACATGGAGGAGTGGTGGGATGAACCGAACCGCTTTGACCCCGAGCGCTTCTCCCCGGAGCGGGCCGAGCACAAGCGTCACAGCTTCAACTTTATGCCCTTCGGCGGCGGTGCTCACAAGTGCATCGGCATGCACTTTGCCATGATGCAGATCAAGTGTTTTATCCACCAATTCCTGCAGCACTACCGGCTGCATCTGCCGGATGGCTACAAACTGCCTATCCGCTACCAGGAGGTGCCCTTTCCCCATCCGGCGGATGATCTGCCCCTGGTGCTAGAGCCTCTGCACTGAGACCATCCTCCTGCTTTTACACCTTGGCCGGCCTGCGACTGCCGGAGGGTACCGGGAATGTGCGGTTCTAAAGACATTGCTGTTCTTGCAAAATATCGTCGTAGAACTGCTGCTGCCCCGAGTAGCCTGCAGGCCCGTGCTGTCGGCTGAATAGCATTCAGCGGCTCTTGGGACGGGGCACTCTCTGACCCTTTCGGCCCGATGCGCGTTATCTCGTTTAATGCCAACGGCATTCGCTCCGCTGCCCGCAAGGGTTTTTTTGATTGGCTGAGGGAGCAGGATGCAGACGTGGTCTGCATTCAGGAGGTGCGGGCCCAGCAGTCCCAGCTGCAAGACCCAATTTTTTATCCAGAGGGCTACGACTGCCACTACTTTGATGCCGAGCGCAAGGGCTACAGCGGCACGGCGATTTACTGCCGCGGCGAGGAGCCTCAGTTCAGTCGGGGGCTCGGCTGGGAGCCCGCGGATTCCGAGGGACGCTGGCTGCAGGCGGATTGCCCGGGGCTCAGCATCGTCTCCTTATACATGCCCTCCGGCTCTGCCGGAGAAGAGCGCCAGGCGGTGAAATTTGCCTTCATGGAGCAGCTCAAGGCAGAACTGCAGGCGCTGTACAAGGGACATCGGCGCAGACGGCGCGAGTACATCATCTGCGCGGATTGGAATATCTGTCATCGGGAGATAGACCTGGAAAACTGGCGTGCCAATCGGGATAGCTCCGGCTTCCTGCCCGAGGAGCGGGCTTGGCTGGACCACTTGTACGAGGAGGTGGGCTGGGTTGATTCCTTTCGTGCAGTGGAGCCCGGCGCCAAGCAGTACACCTGGTGGTCCAATCGGGGTCGGGCTCGGGAGAACAATGTCGGGTGGCGCCTAGACTACCAGCTGGTAACCCCGGGCCTCGCCCAGCGTGTGCAGCGGGCGCATATCTTTCGCGACCAGGTCTTTTCCGACCATGCGCCCCTGATGATGGATTATGACATGACGCTGCTTCGCTGAGGCTGTTCACGCTTGTAATCCTAAGCCCCCGGCGTGTGCAGCGGTGGCATATCTTTTGCGCTCAGGTTCGACCATGCGCCCCTGATGATGGATTATGATATGACGCTGCCCCGCTCAAATCTTTTTCGCCATGCTTTTTATCTCCGATGCCCTGGCCCAGTCCGCCAACCCGTCCTCCGGCGGCAACCCGCTATTTCAGATACTATTCTTAGGCGGTATTTTTCTCCTTTTTTATCTTCTTCTGATACGGCCTCAGCGTAAGCGCCAGAAGGAGCACGATGCGATGGTGGCTGCCCTGCAGAAGGGAGACGAAGTGGTTACCAGTGGCGGTCTCTTGGGGCAGATTGTGAAGGTGGAAGGGGAGTACCTTCTGCTGCGGCTGGCGGATAACGTGGAGGTCCGCCTGCAGACCTCTTCTGTGCATGCGGTGCTGCCGAAGGGGACACTGAAAAGCATCTGAACCAGAGCGCGCGGCTGCTTCCCTTCACCGCACCGCTTCTTCGGTTTTTCAGCAGCGGGCTGCCCCTGCTGCAAATCATAGGGCAGCGGTTCCCTCGCCTCGGCTGTCTCCTCCCTCGCTGCACACGGCTCCCCCAGTTTTTTGGCAGTGACAGAAGCGGCTCCCTGTCAAGACTGCCGGAGCGCGCTCCCCCTGTGACGGGGGTTTTAATGTGAAGCATCCCGTCTGCAGGACTGTGCATACGGTGCTGGCAGGGCAGGTGCTACCATTGCCCCATGGTCCGCCTTCCCCCACGTCTTCGCCTGGCGACAGCCCCCACGCCCTTGGTCCTCCTCAAACGCCTGTCCGAGGAGTTGGGCGGTCCGCGCTTGTGGGTCAAGCGGGATGACCTAAACGGCGGTGCCGCCGCCGGCAATAAGCTGCGCAAGTTGGAGTTCATCGTCGCCGAAGCCTTGGCGGAGGGTGCCGATACCCTGCTCAGCTGCGGCGGTATTCAATCCAACCACGCCCGGGCCACCGCCCAGGTGGGTGCCCAGCTGGGCCTCAAGGTGCATCTGGTGCTGCGGGGACTGCCGGAGGCGGCCCCCCCGGATGGCAACCTGCTGCTGGACCGGCTGCTGGGGGCGGAAATTACATTCTTGGAAGAGGCCGAGTACCAGGCGCACTCGGAGACGGTGATAGCGGATATTGCCAGGGATTTGGAGGCCCGGGGGCATCGGGTGCGCCAAATCCCCACCGGTGCCAGTGACGGCTCCGGTGTGTGGGGCTATATCGGCGCCTGCGAGGAGCTGGCCCGGGACTTTCAGCAGACGGGGATCAGCCCTCGCCATATCATTACTGCCACTGGCTCCGGCGGCACCCAGGCCGGCCTGACCGCGGGCAATGCCCTGTTTCAACTAGGGGCAGAGGTGTGGGGTGTGAATGTCTGCGAAGACGAGGCCTGGTTCCTGGCAAAAGTGCGTCAGGATCTTCGGGATTGGCGGCTGCGCTACCAGCAGAGTCTGGAGGTGGAGTCTCTGCCGATACGGGTGCTAGGGGAGTACGCGGGACCGGGTTATGCCAAGGCTGGCCCGGAGGTGCTGTCCGTTATCCATCGGCTGGCGCAGACCGAGGGGCTGGTGCTGGATCCGGTATATACGGGCAAGGCTTTCCACGGCCTGCTGTGCGAGCTGGAGCGGGGGCTCTTCGGCGAGCAAGGGGATATTGTATTCATTCACACCGGGGGCATATTCGGCCTTTTCCCACAGCGAGAGGCCCTGTTTAAAGATGGTGTTTTCCCGCCCGCCCGCCAGCAGGCGGCAACCCCATTTCCGCGTTGAGGCTTGTTTCAAAGATAGCGTTTTTCTGTCCGCCCGCCGAGGGCGGTGAGCAGGGTGTAGGGAATGAGACCGGCGGCAGCGGCCACCTCTTCCACTGGCAGGCCGTCTCCCCACAGCAGCACCTTATCGCCGGGGACGGCCTCGGGACAGGGAGAAAGGTTCAGGCCGATCATATCCATAGATACTTGTCCCACGGTCTCCACTCGCTTTCCCTGCACCAGGGCGGGCAGAGGGCGATCTCCCCAAGGATAGCCATCCGCGTAGCCGATTGCGGCGGTGCCGATGCGGGCCGGTCCCGGTGCTTGCCATTTTCCCCCGTAGCCGACCTGCTCGCCAGCGGCGATTTCCCGTACCGAGAGAAGCTCCGCTTCCAGGCGCATGACCGGCCGCAGCTCTGGCAGCGGGCGGCCGCCGGCAAAGGGACTGACCCCGTACAGCATCAGGCCGGGGCGCACCCAGTCCCCGCGGCTTGCCGGACGCTCCAGCAGGGCAGCGGAGTTGGCTAGGCTCCAAGGTCGCTTCTTGGCGACCGCCTTGAAACGGCTCTGCTGCTCCTCGGTAATCGCAGAGCCCGGCTCATCGGCAGAGGCAAAATGGCTCATATGAATGATCTCCTCTATCTTGGCATGCTCTGTCAGCCGCTTCTCTGCCCGCTGAAACTCCTCGGCGGACAGCCCTAGGCGGTGCATCCCTGAATCCAGTTTCAGCCAGATGCGAAGGGGTTTTCGCAAGGAGGCGTTCGTCAGCATCTCCACCCCCTCCATGCTGTAGAGGAGCAGGTCCAGATCATGCTCGGAGCATTCCCAGAGCACTTCCGGGGACATGGGACTGCTCATCACCAAGATCCGTCCCCTAATTCCTTCCTCCCGAAGAGCCAGCGCCTCTTCCAGCCGTGCCACGCCGAGACCATCCGCCACTTCCGCCAGAGACCGGGCCACCCGCACTAGGCCGTGTCCATAGGCATCTGCCTTAACCACCGCCAGCACCTTTGCTGTGCCAGCCCTTTTTTGGGCTTCTCTCAGGTTGTGCTGCAGTGCCCCCAGACTGATGGAGGCGACGAGGGGAGGGGACATGAGTGTGGGATGCCAGTGTACAGGGGAGGCTTTCACGCAAATCTGCTGAGTACCGAAAGCACATTTTCGCGCCATTGCCCACCGAATAGATTCAGATGGTTCAGCAGATGATACAAATTGTAGAGGGGAATGCGCTCCTCCCAGCCTGGCACCAGGGGGCGGCGCTCCAGGTAGCGCTCCAGGAAAACCCGAGGCGGTGAGGAAAAGAGCATGGTCATCGCCAAGTCCGCTTCGCCCCAGCCCCAATGGGCGGCGGGGTCTACCAGCACCGGCGCGCCGTCGCTGTCGCAGCAGATGTTGCCCTCCCACAAATCGCCGTGCACCAGAGAAGGGGGCTGCTCCGGTATCCATTCCGCCAGACGCTCGCCGATGCGATGCACCGCCGCCGTCTCCTGCGGGGTCAGCAGATTTCTTTCAGCGGCCAGCATCGCCTGGTGGCCGAGACGGGCCTCGGCAAAGAATTCATGGCCGTTTTTATAGGCCGGGTTCGGCTGGGGAGTGCTGCCGCAATAGTTGTTTCGCCCGAAACCAAAATGAGGGCCGGTGCAATCGTGCAGTGCGGCCAGGGCATCGGCACAGGCGGGCCAGAAACCGGCATCTATCCTGCCCGGGGCGATGTACTCCAGCAGGAGAAAATCCTTTCCCCAGGTGACGATATCGGGGACCCGGACCGTGCCGGTGCGGGCGAGAGCGGTGAGCCCCTCCGTCTCGCAGGCAAAGAAATCCGGCGGCGCATCACGACGCATTTTTAAAAACAGCGGACCGCTCTCGGCATCGGTCAGATGAAATGTCTGGCAGGTGCCGCCACCCGCCACCCTGCGCAAGCGAGGAGAGGATATCCCGAGCTTGCAGATTTCGCTGAAGCGCTTGTTGCTGAAGCGGGGCTCTTTCATATTCGGCTGTATGGTCGGCCACCTTTCTTGCAGCGGGTTGTTGCGATACCAGCTGCGGCTGACGGCACTTGCATCAAGGGTGGCAGGGCGACACTGCCTGATTTCTTTTGTCGCCGCTGTTCCCCAGATCCTTCCGAGCGCAGTCGACCACCTCCCTTGCGGCGGGTCGTCGTGACAGAAGCTGCGGCTGGCGGTGACTGCATGGGGAGCGGCGACGGTTGCATGGGGAGCGGCAGCAGGCATAATGAATGCATATCATCCTCTATTTCCTCCGAAAGGCGATTTTTCGCACTTGCATGTCAGCAAAAAGCCCCGAAAAGCTGGTTATCGGTATTTCCTCCCGCGCCCTTTTTGGCTTGGACGAAAGCCATAAAGTTTTTGAACAGGAGGGCCGGGAAAACTATGCCCGCCATCAGGTGAAGAACGAGGACAATCCCTTGGAGCCGGGGGTGGCTTTCCCCTTCGTGCGCAAGATTCTCCGCTTGAATGAGATCCTGAAAAAGCCTCCCCCGGTGGAGGTAATCCTGCTGTCGCGCAACAGTGCTGACACCGGACTTCGGGTATTTCGCTCTATAGAGCACCATGGGTTAGACATCAGTCGCGCTGCCTTCTGCAGTGGCAAAACTCCCTATCGCTACGTAAAGGCTTTCGGCTGCGATCTATTTCTCTCCACCCATCGGAAAGACGTGGAGGGTGCCCTGAGGCAGGGGGTGGCGGCGGCCACGCTGCTAGCGGGCAATACCTCCGCCAGCGGCGATGGGGAGCCTCTCTGCATTGCCTTTGATGCCGACGCGGTGCTGGTCTCCGACGAGGCCGAGCAGGTGTATCAGGACTCGGGCCTGGATGCCTTTAGCGAAAGCGAGCGGGCGGCGGCAAAGCGGCCCCTGGGCTCGGGGCCTTTCAAGGGTTTCCTGGCTGCCCTGCACAGCTTGCAGCAGCGCCTGGAGGAGCAGAATCTGCATACTATCCTGCGTACGGCGGTTGTTACTGCCCGCTCCGCACCGGCCCACGAGCGGCTGGTGCGAACCCTGCGCGCCTGGAATATCCGCATTGACGAGATGCTGTTTGTCGGCGGCCAGGACAAGGGAGCCTTCGTGCGCGACTTTGGTGCCGACATGTTCTTTGACGACCGCAGCGAGCACTGCGCTTCGGTTCAGGAGGCGGGGGCTATCGCAGGCCATGTGCCAGACGGTGCCGTTAATTCAGGGGAAAAGAAAGCGCGGCCTCGGCCAGCAAAGCGTCCCTGCTAAGACACGGAGCCCGGGTTTCAGGGACTGCGACGCGAAAGACGCGTGCCGAGGAGGACGGTGAAAGCGATCGCCTGCCGGCTGCGTCAGTTCGGAAAAAAGATAAAGCGCAGTCCCAGAAAACAGAGCATCCCCGCTAGGATATAGCGGAGCAGGGTCTGGGGAATTGCAGTGCTGAGCTGTGTGCCGAGAAAGACTGCGGGCAGAGAGCCGACCAGGAGGCCGGCTAAGAGCAGCCAGCGTACATTGCCCAGCAGCACCCAGTGTCCGATACCCGCCACCAGAGACAGGGGCACCGCGTGAGCCAGCTCGGTGCCGACCACTTCAACGGGGCTGAGCCGCGGATACATCATCAAAAGAGCCATCGTCCCGATCACCCCGGCCCCCACGGAGGACAGGGTTACAAATATGCCGAGAAGCACTCCCGCCAGCACCGTTGCAAATGCCTGGTGCCGGACGGTGAAAGTGCCCATGGGGGCAGCGCTGAAAAGCCGCATATTCTGCAGGCGTCCCCGCAGCACCAGCAGCAGGGAGGTGGATACCAGCATTGCGCCCAGGCTGAGCCCCATCAGGTGGGTATATGCCTCGCTGTCCCGGTACAGGTACTGCAGGGTAAAGGCGGTGCATACCGAAGCGGGCAGGCTGCCCGCTGCCAGCAGTCCGGTGATACGCCAATGGATGGTGCCCTTGTACTGGTGTGCGATGACGCCGCCGATTTTTGTGACGGCGGCATAAAGCAGGTCGGTACCGATGGCCATCCGCAGCGGCACCCCGTAGAACACTAGAAGCGGCGTCATCAGCGAGCCGCCACCCACCCCGGTGAGACCGATGGAAAAACCGACAACAGCGCCGCCGACGATGTAGGAAAAGAGATCCAACTTGTAGAGTTATTCAGTGGGTGGGGCAGCGGCCTGCCCTGGTTCACTCGGATTGTGCAGTCCGCATTCTTTGGCCGTCGCTTCTTCCCACCACCAGCGTCCTTCCCGCTCGTGCTGGCCCGGGTTCACCGCACGGGTGCAGGGCTCGCAGCCGATGCTGATGAAGCCCCGGTCGTGCAGCTCGTTGTAGGGCACATCAAACATGCGGATGTATTCCCACACCTGGACGGAGTTCCACAGGGCGAGGGGATTGAACTTCAAAAGCGTCTGACCCGGCCCGGCGTTGCCCTGATCCAGCTCTATTTGCTGCACATCATTTCGGGTGTCGGGGCTCTGATCCCGGCGCTGGCCGGTAATCCATGCCCGGCAGTCCGCCAGGCGACGGCGCAAGGGTCTGAGCTTGCGCACCGAGCAGCATTCCTGATGCCCGTCCCGATAAAAGCTGTACAGCCCTTTTTCTCGCACCAGGCTTTCCACCGCCCCTGCCTCCGGGAAAAGCAGCTCAATCTGCACACCGTAGTGCTCGCGCACCCGCTCTATAAAGCGATGGGTCTCCGGGTGCAGGCGGCCGCTGTCCAAGGTGAATACCTTTAATTGCTCGGCAGAGCGCAGCCTTAGCGCCATATCAAGGAGCACCACGTCCTCTGCGCCGCTGAAGGCGAGGGTGGCATCTGCAAAGTTTTCAAAAGCGACCTGCAGAATTTCCTTCGGCTGACATCCCTTTAGTTTCTGCCGCCATTCTGCAAGTTGCTGCTCGGCGATATCTGCCGCAGGAATTTTCCGGTTCACTAGGTGCCTGGCCGCTGCCAGAACTTCAACATCAGTAGGATGGGGAAAACCGATTATGCATTGTTTTGCTATTTTATGCACGGCGAGGGGACTGTTTTATCGCTGTCCCTGCCACCGGTTGCCCGGTGCCCGTCTGTCTTGCTCCTCACTCCGAGTCGTCTGTCGCGAGCTGTTTGCTCCCCTTGCCGGGGCTGCGCTACACTGAAGGTTTTGGCACCCAATTCCTGAAGACATGCTCCCCAGGATTACCCACATCGCCCTGCATGTGCGGGACTTGGATGCCTGCATTGAGTTTTACCAGAGCTTCTGCGCCATGGAGACCGTACACGAGCGCCGCGCCGGAGACAGCCGGGTGGTGTGGCTATCGGAGAGCGGGCGAGAGCGGGAGTTTATCTTCGTGCTGATGGACGGCGGTGCGGACCTTCGCCTGCCGGACAAGGACTATCGCCACTTCGGCTTTGCTGTCTCTAGCCGAGCCGCCGTGGACGAAATTGCGGCCCGGGCAAAGGCTGCGGGTTGCCTGCTGTGGCCGCCTAGGGATGAGCCCTTTCCCGTCGGCTACTACTGCGGGCTGCAAGACCCCAACGGCAATCAGGTGGAGTTCAGCTGGGGGCAGCCCTTAGGGCCTGGTGCGCCTCCGCTTCGCCCGGCCGCCGACCCGAAGTAGGTGAGGAGTGTTATAGTAGAAATGTCATGCCACCTTCTGACAGTTCTCTTGCTGCGGCCAACAGGCAGCGCGCCCTGGACTTTTTTGCCGCCATGAACAGGGGCGATACCGATGCTATTGTCGCCGCCTATGCCGAGGATGGCAGCTGCTGGACCTCGGGTGCCACCTTGATCTCCGGCACCTTGGACCTAAAGCAGATCCGCAGCGGTGCCCGCGCCATTTTTGAAGCCTTTCCCGATGGCCTGGAGTTCATTATCCACGGCATCACCGCTGAAGGAGAGCGGGTAGCGGTGGAGGCGGAGTCCCGGGGGCATCATGTGTCCGGGCGCTTTTACAATAACCTGTACCATTTCCTCTTGGAGTTTCGCGACGGCAAGCTGCTGCACTTGCGAGAGTATATGGACACGGAGATGGTTACCGATGTGCTGTGCGGTGGTGAGCGTCCATCACCGAGCTGAGAGGGAGAGCAATGAGCGATTATAAAATTTGTGCAGACATGCAAGGCGTGCAGGATTTGTGCAACCGCGAGCATCCGTCACCGAGTTGAGAGAACACGATGAGCAATTATAAAATCTGTGTCGGTATGTTTGGCGTGCAGGATTTGTGCGGCGGCGATCCGCGCAACATTCTGGAGGTTGCAAAACTGGCGGACGAGGCGGGGATCCATCAGCTGAATTTCACCGACCATGTCATCATGGGAGAAAACACCGATAAATACCCCTTCGGCGATTTTCCGGTGCCCTTTGAATATCCTTGGTACGAGCCGATGGTGCTGATGTCGGCGGTGGCCGGCGTCACTCGCCGGGTGCGGGTGGCCACCGGCGTGCTCATCGCGCCTCTTCGGCCAGCGGCTCTCTTGGCGAAGATGGCCGCGACCTTAGATGTGCTCTCCAATGGCCGTCTGGATCTCGGCATCGGCACCGGCTGGCAGCGGGAGGAGTACGATGCCTGCGGTATTCCCTTTGAGCAGCGGATGGCGCGCCTAGACGACCAGGTGCGAGCCATGCGTCTTTTGTGGCAGCAGGTGCCGGCGGATTTCCAATCATCCACGGTTTCTTTCCAGCGTGCATATAGCAAACCCTTTCCGGTGCAGGAGGGGGGCGTGCCCCTCTGGTACGGGGTTAAGCCCACAGAGGAAAATGCCGCCCGCATCGCCGAGTTGGGAGATGGCTGGGTGCCGATTCAGAACCGCCCGGATTTTATTGCCCCCGGGGTGGAGATGATAAGGAAGGCATTCAGCGCGGCGGGCCGAGAACCGATGAGCCTGCAGGTGCGGGCGGTGGTGCCGCCGGCCTTGGACGACAGCGGCAAGCCCTGCTTGGACAAAGTGCCGGAAATCGCCGAGCCCCTCCTCGCCGCGGGAGCCACCCATTTGGAATTCATGCCATACATGTATGTGCAGGACTACGACGGTTTCCAACCTTTCTTTGAAAAGCTGGTCTCCCTAAACTGAGTCGGGAGCAGGGGAGGGAGCCCATTATTTTTTCAAGTCGCAGGCGGGCTGTTGCCCGCACCGTGCGCAGGAGCTAAAGAGGCCGTGGAAAAATACGGAGCAAAAGACATACAGGTGCTGACCGGCTTGGAGCCAGTGCGGAAGCGTCCGGGCATGTATACGGACACCCAGAGCCCGGACCACCTGGCCCAGGAGGTCATAGACAACAGCGTGGACGAGGTCTTGGCTGGGGCCGCGACCCGGGTGGCAGTAACCCTGTTCAGGGACGGCTCCCTGCAAGTGGAGGATGACGGCCGCGGCATGCCCACGGACAAGCACCCACAGGAAAAACGCTCGGGGGTGGAGGTCATTCTCTGCACCCTTCATGCCGGGGCCAAGTTCAGCGACCAGCACTACCAGTGGTCCGGCGGCCTGCACGGGGTGGGCGTGTCGGTGGTCAATGCCCTGTCTCAGACCTTGGAGGTTACGGTCCGCCGGGGGGGAGGCGTTTACCGAATGGGTTTTAAGAAGGGAGCCGCGGCGGCCCCCTTGAAGCGTCTTGGCAAGTGCGCCGCCGACGATACCGGCACTGTTCTGCGCTTTCTGCCGGACCCGGCATTCTTTGACACGCCGCACTTTAGCCCCGAGCGTCTCCGCCACCTCCTGCACGCCAAAGCCGTGCTGTGCCCGGGGCTGCGGACGCTTTTCTTGGTTGAAGAGGAGGAAGGGCAGTTTCGGGAGGATGGGAACTGGCATTACGAGGACGGTCTGGCGGCCTATCTCGCCGAGACGGTGCCGCCGGGGACTCAGGGGCTGCTGCCGGAGGAGGGGCCGCTGGTCATGCATGGCAGTACCGAGGCGAGCGATAGAAAGAAAGCCACCGAGCGGATGGACTGGGCTCTCTGGTGGCTGCCGGAGGGGCTGGAGCCTGAATGTGAAAGCTATGTCAATCTGGTCCCCACCCCGGCGGGGGGCACCCATATCACCGGTTTTCGCAGCGGTCTTTTAGAGGCGCTGAGAGAATACTGCGAGGTGCGGAACATTCTGCCGAAGGGACTAAAACTTTCAGCGGACGATGTGCTGCAGCAGTGCTCCTGGGTACTGTCCCTGCGTATGCAGGAGCCCGCTTTTGCCGGTCAGATCAAGGAAAAGCTGGTCTCTCGGGAGGCTGCCGCTGCGGTGGCAGCTATGGTGCGCAACGCTTTCTCCCCTTGGCTCAATCGGCATACCGAGGAGGCGGACAGGCTGGCGGCGCTGGCTATTCTGAGTGCCCAGTCCCGCCGCCAGGCTTCCAGCCAGACGCTGCGCAAGCGGCCCGGCGCCGGCACGACCCTGCCGGGCAAGCTGGCGGACTGCACCAGCAATGACGTGGAGGAGACGGAGCTGTTTTTAGTGGAGGGGGATTCCGCTGGAGGCTCTGCCAGGCAGGCCCGGGACCGGCGCTTTCAAGCGATTCTTCCCCTGCGGGGCAAGATACTGAACACCTGGGAAACAGCGGCGGCAGAGATCCTCGCCTCCAGAGAGATCCAGGACATCTCCATCGCCCTCGGGGTTTCCCCGGGAGAGGAGCTGGACCCGAGAAAGCTGCGCTACGGCCGGGTCTGCATCCTGGCGGATGCGGATTCCGATGGTCTCCACATTGCCACTCTGCTGTGCGCCCTGTTTCTCAAGCATTTCCGGGGGATGGTGGAAGATGGGCGCATCCATGTGGCGATGCCGCCCCTGTTTCGCATAGATTCCGGCAAAGATGTGCGCTATGCCTTGGATGAGAGGGAGCGGGATGAGGTGCTGTCCGCCTTCAGTGCCAAGGGCAAGGGCAAGATCAATGTGCAGCGTTTCAAGGGGCTAGGGGAGATGAATCCGGCACAGTTGAGGGAGACGACCATGCTGCCTGCCACCCGGCGCTTAGTGCAGCTGAGCTTGGAAGAAGGGGATGATGCAGACGATCTTATGGACATGCTGCTGTCCCGCAGCCGTGCCCCGGACCGCCGCCAGTGGCTGGAGGAAAAAGGGGACCATGCTGACTTGGAGAACAGGCCCGGCACGGATGAGAAAGCGGTGGATACGGTCGAGAAGGCAGCTCCGCCGAAGAAAAAGCCGGGCAATGCGGGCAAGAAAAAGAGCAGAGGGCTAAAGCAGGCCCAGCTGTCGGTTTAGCGAGGGGGCAGCAGAAAATAATAGATTGCCGGCTCGCTCTCTCCCAGCAGCGTTCCCTTCCCGCTGAACAGCTGCAGCTGGACCCAGCGACTGCCTGGTGCCAGCCCTTCTAGCAGCAGTGCCCCGTCCTTTTCTGCTCTAAAATGGGGCGCTCCATTCACTGCAGTGGGCTCGTCCCACCCACTCCTGTAGCCCTTCGCCGGCCGTCCATCCACCAGCACCCGAATGCGGCTGCCCGAAGGAGGAGGGGAGGACAGCCGATATCCCAGTTTTATGCTGCCCACCGGGCTGACCATGCTGCTGCCCGCCGGCGGCTCGGTGATGTATATGTGCAGGGAGGATGAGCGGGGCCCTGGAAGGTTTGGCGGCAGAGCCGGCGGCGGTGCCCCTGGCCGGTCGCTGTAGACATGAGTCCCGCCGGGGGAGATGCGACGGTAGATATCCTCTCCTCGGAACAGCTGACGCATATCCTGAGGGTGGCTGCCGAAGGAGGGACTTCGTATGGGGGCACTGCCTCGAGCTGAGCAGGGCGGGGCAAGGGCCAGGAGCAGGATGATTAGGCCCCATTCAATATTTTTAGGACATTCCATTGTCTCGGGATTCGGTGCTTTTTCCGCTCCTTCTGTCCCTGGCCGATGCCCTTTACCGAAAATCCTTTCAGCGCTTCATTAAACGCTGTAATACATTTCAAATTCAATAGGATGCGTTGTCATATTCAAGCGTTTCACCTCTTCTTCCTTGAGCTCTAAATAGGCATCTATAAGATCGTCGCTGAAGACATCTCCCTCTTTGAGAAAATCCCGATCTGAATCCAAGGCGCTGAGGGACTGCTCCAGACTGCTTGAAACCGTCGGCAGGTTGGCTTCTTCCTCCGGCGGCAGGTCGTACAGGTCTTTTTCCGAGGGCTCCCCCGGGTGGATTTTCTTGCGCACACCGTCTAAGCCCGCCATCAGCATGGCGGCAAAGCACAGATAGGGATTGCTGCTGGCATCCGGAAAACGCACCTCAATCCGCTTGCCCTTCGGGCTCGGCTCATAGGGCACCCGAATGGCGGCGGAACGGTTGCGGGCTGAGTAGGCCAGCAGCACCGGTGCCTCAAAGCCGGGCACCAGCCTCTTGTAGGAGTTGGTGGAGGCATTGGTGAAGGCATTCAGCGCCCGAGCGTGGCGGATGATGCCGCCGATGTAGTACAGGGCGGTTTCCGACAGGCCGGCGTAATCGTCGCCAGCGAATACATTGGTGCCGGAGGAATCTACGATGGACTGGTGGCAGTGCATGCCGTTGCCGTTGTCTCCCACTAGAGGTTTGGGCATGAAGGTGGCGGTGTGTCCATAGGCGGCAGCGACATTGTGCACACAGTACTTGAGAATTTGCAGCTCATCCGCCTTGCGCACCAGGGTGTTGAAGCGGGTGCCGATTTCGCACTGCCCCGCAGTGCCGACCTCGTGGTGATGAACTTCCACCTCCAGCCCCATGTCCACCATGGCATCGGACATCGCGCAGCGCAGGTCATACACCGAATCCACCGGGGGCACCGGAAAGTAGCCGCCCTTGACACCGGGGCGGTGCCCCTTGTTGCCGTCCTCCTCCTCCAGCTTGAGAGCAGAAGACCAGGCGCCTTCCTCGGATTCGATGGCGTAAAAGCTTCCCTGCATCTGCGCATCCCAGCGCACGGCGTCAAAGACAAAGAATTCCGGTTCCGGACCGAAAAAAGCATCTTTGCCGATGCCGCTCTTGCGCAGGTATTGCTCGGCGCGCAGTGCCGTGGAGCGGGGGTCTCGGCCGTAGGGCTGCATGGTGGAGGGCTCCACGATATTGCAGCGCAGGTTGACGGTGGTATCCTCGGCAAAGGGGTCCAGCACCGCCGTGCTGTCATCCGGCATCAGGATCATGTCGGATTCGTTAATGCCTTTCCAGCCGGCGATGGAGGAGCCGTCAAACATCTTGCCCCCCTCAAAAAAATCTGCATTCACCGCATTGGCAGGGATGGTTACATGCTGCTCCTTGCCCCGGGTATCGGTGAAGCGGAGATCAATCCACTTTGCATCGTGCTCTTTGATGAGTGCCAAGGTATGCTCGGGCATTGCTGATCTCCTTTCGTAAAGTTCAACCGAAAAATAGGCAGCGCAGGCCAGAGGGAAAGGCATTGCTGCCGAGTTAGGCAGGGTACTATACCACACCTTTAAATCGCGGATCGGCCCCCGGGGCTCCCGTCGGGAGTTTGCCTTGCTTCTGGGGCTTCTCCCGCCCCTGGGAGGCTTTGCAGTCCGCCCGCCAGTCCAAGTGCTTGCCGTGCTCCTGGGGTTTCTCTCACCCCAGCGAGGTTTCGCACTGGGCCGCTTCCCCTGCCGCCTTTCCCGCCCCCTCGGATTTACGGTGGCGAATTGCCCTATAATTCCGCTCTTTCATGCGGGCCTCGGCAGTCCGAAGAAAGGGGAGACGATCCGGCGTGAAGGAAGTCCTGAAAAGGCGTCTGGTGGGCGGCGTGGTGGTGCTGGGTGTGCTTCTGCTTCTGTGGTCGCTGTTTCGCCCGGCACCTCCCGATACCTCCCTGCCTCCGGTTCCAAAGCCCCCGGCCTTTAAACCTTTAAACCTGCCTGCCGATTTTGGCGGTGCTGCCTCTCCTGCTCGTATACCGGCCGGCGATGCGCCGCCGGAGGCGGTGCCGGCCGAAGAGGGAGAGCCCCAGACCGAAGAAGAGAGCCCTCTGCCCGTCGGGGCACAGGCGGTCCCGCCTGTGCCGGCATCCCCAACTGACATCTCTCCCGTGCCCCGGGCATCTGTCCCTCCGCCGCCCCGGGCGGCGGAGCCGAAGCGGGAGGAGAAGTCGGGCAGTGCCGAAGGGACACAGGAGAGAGCTTCCCTGGCGCCGGTCCGCTGGCGGGTGCGGGTCGGGGTGTATGCTCGCCCCCAGCGCATGATGGAGCAGCTGCGGACAGACGGCTTCAGTCCCTCCCGGGAAATTTGGAGGGTCTCCGACAAGGGTCTGCTGTACGCCGTTTATGCCGGCGATGGGCTGCCCCGCTGGCGGGCCGAGGAGCTGCGCCAAGAGGTGGATCGCCGCTATGAGATCAGCTCCCAGGTGGAGCGGGTGGAGAGGGGAGTCAGAAAATGAGCTTGGCGATGGCGGACTGGGTGCTCTTGGCAGGGGCTCTGCTGCTGGTTTTGTTCGTCTATGTTTTTCTCCGCCATCTTTTCAGCCTATTTTTGCTGCTGCTCGCCCTGTGGGCTGCCTGGCGCTTTCGGGAGATGGCAGAGGCCTGGCTGCTTCCCTATATTGAAAACCCGACCCTGCGGCAGCTCCTGGCCTTCTCCGCCATTGTCCTTGTCATCGTGCTGATCGGAGCTCTGGCGGGCTCCCTGATTGAGCGCATGCTGCAAAAGCTCGGGATTGCACCACTGGTGCATGCCAGCAGAATCCTTGTCAGTGTCGCCTTTTCCTTTCTCATAATTTCCGGGGGGCTCGGCATCGCTGAAGGACTGCCCCTGGCACCGCCCTTGGCGGAGCGGGACTGGTGGCAGGGCTCTCGTCTTGTGCCCAGGATGTCTTGGGCAGGCGCCTATTTTCAGCGCGGCTTTCAGCTTCCCGCCGGCAAGCCGCCGGGTCCTGCATCTGAAGCGGGAGAGAGGCGCTAGCGGCGATGTGCGGGGTGTGCGGCATTGTCGGCCGGGAGCCGGTCAATCGGGACCTCTACGAGGCGCTTAACCTTCTGCAGCATCGGGGCCAAGATGCGGCGGGGATCATGACCTTTGATCAGGAGCGCCAGCGCTTTCTGCAGCGTCGGGGCAACGGCCTGGTGCGAGATGTCTTTTTAGAATCTCACATGGAGCGCCTGCAGGGAAACATGGGATTGGGGCACGTGCGCTACCCTACCGCCGGGGATTCAGACCCGGCCCTGGCGCAGCCCCTGTACGTCAATTCCCCCTACGGAATTGCCCTCGGGCACAACGGAAATTTAACCAATGCCCGGGAGCTGGCGGCGCGGCTTTTTCAGGAGGACATGCGCCACCTAAATACCGATTCCGACTCGGAAATCCTGCTCAATGTATTCGCCCGGGAGCTGCAGCGCCGGGGACGTCTCAAGCCGCGTCCGGAGGATGTTTTTGCCGCGGTGGAAGCGGTCCATCGCAACTGCCGGGGCGCCTACGCCGCGGTGCTGCTGCTGTCCGGTCACGGCATGGTGGCCTTTCGGGACCCCCGGGGCATTCGCCCCCTGATGTTCGGCCGACGGGAGAGCAGCCGGGGCGCAGAGTACATGGCCGCTTCCGAGAGTGTTGCCTTGGACGTTCTCGGCTTTGAGGTGGAACGGGATATTGGCCCTGGAGAGGCGGTTTATATTGAGGCGGATGGCCGGGTGCACAGCCGCTCTTGTGCCCCCGATGCCCGCCTGACACCCTGTATTTTTGAGCATGTCTATCTGGCCCGGCCGGATTCCATCTTAGACGGCATTCTGGTGTACAAGGCGCGCCTGCGCCAGGGAGAGCAGCTGGCGGCGAAAATCAAGCGCGAAGGGCCGGGTGCTATTGACGTGGTCATACCGGTGCCGGACACCGGCCGGGTAGCGGCGCAGATTATTGCCCACGAGCTGGGGGTCAAATTTCGCGAGGGCCTGATGAAAAACCGCTACGTCGGGCGCACCTTCATCATGCCCGACCAGGAGGCGCGACAGAGCAGCGTGCGGCGCAAGCTGAATCCCATTGGCATGGAGTTTCAGGGCAAGAATGTGCTGCTGGTGGATGACTCCATTGTGCGGGGCAACACCTCTCGCCAGATCGTGCAGCTGGCGCGGCAGGCAGGGGCGCGGCAGGTGCATTTTGCCTCGGCGGCGCCGCCGGTGCGCTATCCCAATGTATACGGCATAGATATGCCGACGGCGGCGGACTTGGTCGCCCACAACCGCAGCGAAGAGCAGGTGTGCGAGTGGATCGGGGCCGACCGGCTGACCTACCAGGACTTGGATGATCTGGTGACCGCCTCTGCCGAGGGAAACCGGAATATCCAAGAGTTTGAGTGCTCTATTTTCAACGGAAAATATGTCACCGGTGACATAGATCAGGCTTACTTGGAGCGGCTGGCAGCGCAGCGCAGCGATAGCGGCATGCGCAAGAAAAATGCCGCTTGGCGACAGAATGTAGCGGGGGGTATAGCTCCCACAGCGGGGTGAGCGGCGTCTCTCTCGTTATCGGCGAGGGCACTGGGGCGGACTTCCCCCGCTGCCCGTATCTCTCTCGCCGGCAAAGAGCATGCACTCTTCTGTGCAGGCAGAGATATCTCGGATGCGGCTTTGCGCTGTGGCGAGGGTATCCTCTGCCCCGATTGGATACAATAAATACACGATTTTGGCACCCCCCTTTATGAAAGATTCCTTTGCAGATAAGCCCGAGGCCGAACTCGGCGGCTTTGCCACGAAGGCGGTGCGAGGCGGTCAGTCCCGCACCGGAGAGGGGGAGCACAGCGACCCCATTTTTCTCACCTCCAGCTACGTGTTTGAAAATGCCGCCCAGGCGGCGGCGCGCTTTTCCGGTGCTGAGGAGGGCAATGTCTATTCCCGCTACACCAATCCCACCGTCCGGGCCTTTGAAAAGCGCATCACCCTCTTAGAGGGGGCGACGGATGCCGTGGCCACTGCCTCCGGCATGGCGGCCATTCTCAGCACCTGCATGGCGCTTTTGCAAAGCGGGGATCACATCCTCTGCTCCCGGGATGTGTTTGGTGCGACCACGGTGCTTTTTGACCGCTATCTCCGGCGTTTCGGTCTTGAAATAGATTTCGTTCCCCTAACGGATACGGCGGCTTGGGAGAGTGCTCTGCGCCCCGAGACCCGGCTGTTATTTCTGGAGACCCCTTCCAACCCCCTGTGTGAGGTGGCGGACATCGCCGCCCTGGCGAAGCTGTGCCGGGGGCGGGACTGTCTGCTGGCGGTGGATAATTGTTTCTGCACACCGGCCCTGCAGCGCCCCCTGGAGCTGGGGGCGGACCTGGTGATTCATTCCGCCACTAAGTACCTGGACGGGCAGGGACGGTGTCTGGGCGGCGTTGTTCTCGGCGCTGCGGAGCAGGTGGCGGAGGTGCGCTCTTTCCTGCGGGCGGCGGGCCCCGCTATGAGCCCTTTCAACGCCTGGGTTTTTTATACCGGTCTGGAGACCTTGGCCCTCAGAATGCAGGCCCATTGCCGGGGCGCTCAGTTCCTCGCCGAGTGGCTGCAGGAGCGGACGGAGCAGGTGTTTTATCCCGGTCTGCCGGAGCACCCGGGGCACGAGACAGCCAAGCGCCAGCAGACCGGTTTCGGCGGCGTGCTCTCCTTCCGGCTCGGAGGCGGACAGGAGGTGGCTTGGCATTTTATAGACGCGCTTCGCATGATCTCCCTGACCGCCAACTTAGGGGATACCAAGACCACCGTGGTGCATCCGGCCACCACTACCCACGGCCGCCTCAGCGAGGAGGAGCGGGCGGCGGCGGGCATCACCCCGGACCTGGTGCGGATTGCGGTCGGCTTGGAAGAGCCGGCGGATATCAAGGAGGATCTGAAACGGGGCTTCGCCGCTCTTGCCAGGAGCTGAAGAAGGAGCGGTTCCTTTGTGTGCCCTCAGGCGGAGGGGAGCTCTGCCTCTTCCATGTTCTGGGCGGGGATGCGCCGGGTTTTCTCCGCTCCCTCCTGAAAGGCCGCCACCTGGTCAAAGTTGAGATAGCGATAGATATCCCCGGCCATGGCATCCAGGGCCTTCGCGCGCTGCAGGTATTCCTCCGGGGTGGGCAGGTGCCCGAGCACCGCTGTCACCGCCGACAGCTCCGCCGAGGCCAGATAAACCTCCGCCCCGTCCCCTAATCTATTCGGAAAGTTGCGGGTGGAGGTGGAGACCACCTTTGCCCCGGGTGCCACCCGGGCTTGATTGCCCATACACAGGGAGCAGCCGGGCACCTCGGTGCGGGCACCGATGCGTCCGAAGGTGCTGTAGACCCCTTCCTCCATCAGCTGGCGCTCGTCCATGCGGGTCGGCGGCGCCACCCACAGGCGAGTGGTCAGTCCCCCGGTCGGCACCTCTTCCAGCATCTTGGCCGCCGCCCGGTAGTGGCCGATATTGGTCATGCAGGAGCCGATAAAAACCTCGTCTATCTTGTCCCCGGCCACCTCCGACAGGGGGCGCACATCGTCTGGGTCGTTGGGGCAGGCCAGCAGAGGCTCGGTGATGTCGGCGAGATCAATGTCAATATCCGCCGCGTACTCCGCATCCGGGTCCGGGAGCAAGAGTTCCGGCTTTTCCAGCCAGGCCTCCATGGCCTGGGCGCGACGCTCCAGGGTGCGGGTATCGCCGTACCCCTCGCTGATCATCCAGCGCAGCAGGGTGATATTGGAGCGCAGGTATTCCGCAATCGGCTCCTCGTCTAGCAATACGGTGCAGCCGGCAGCTGAGCGCTCTGCGGAGGCATCGCTGAACTCAAAGGCCTGTTCTATCTTGAGCTGGGGCAGCCCTTCTATCTCCAAGGCGCGCCCGGAGAAAATATTTTTCTTGCCGCGCTTCTCCACGGTCAGGAGTCCATCCCGCAGTGCCGCCCAGGGGATGGCATTGACCAGGTCTCTTAGGGTGATGCCGGGCTGCATCTCCCCGTGAAAGCGCACCCGCACAGATTCCGGCATGTCTAATGGCATCACGCCGGTGGCAGCGGCGAAGGCCACCAGCCCGGAGCCGGCGGGGAAGGAGATGCCGATAGGGAAGCGGGTGTGGGAATCGCCGCCGGTGCCCACCATGTCCGGCAGCAGCATACGATTGAGCCAGGAGTGAATAATCCCGTCTCCCGGGCGCAGGGAGACACCGCCCCGATTGACGATGAACTCCGGCAGGGAGTGCTGGGTTTCAATGTCCACCGGTTTTGGATAGGCCGCCGTATGGCAGAAGGACTGCATCACCAAGTCGGCGGAGAAGCCGAGGCAGGCCAAGTCCTTGAGCTCGTCCCGGGTCATGGGCCCGGTGGTGTCCTGGGAGCCCACCGTGCTCATGCGGGGCTCGCAGTAGGTCCCCGGGCGCACTCCCTCCAGCCCGCAGGCCCGTCCCACCATCTTCTGAGCCAAGGTGTAGCCCCGGGTGCTCTCTTTTACGGCGGCGGGGCGCCGGAAGACGGTATCCGCTGGCAGACCCAGGCATTCCCGGGCCCGGGCGGTCAGGCCGCGCCCGATAATCAGGTTAATCCGCCCTCCGGCCTGCACTTCATCCAAGAGCACCTCCGAGCGCAGGCTGAATTCTGCGAGCACTTCGCCGCTGTCGTGGCGACGGAGCTGTCCTTTCCGGGGCAGCACGTCTATAACGTCTCCCATGCCGATGGCATCCACATCCGCCTCAATGGGCAGTGCCCCGGCATCTTCCATGGTGTTGAAGAAGATCGGCGCGATCTTGCCGCCGATGCACAGCCCGCCCCGGCGCTTGCTGGGAATGTGGGGAATATCTCGACCGGTATGCCAGATCACCGAGTTGGTGGCGGACTTGCGGGAGGAGCCGGTGCCGAGCACGTCGCCCACCAAAGCTACCGGATGGCCTTTTTCCTTCAGTGCGGTGATTTGCCCGATGGCATCCTCCACTCCCTCCCGGGGCATTTTGTACATGCTCTTGGCATGCAGAGGGATGTCCGGGCGGGACCAGGCCTCCGGTGCCGGAGAGAGATCGTCGGTGTTGGTTTCTCCGGGCACTTTGAAGGCGGTAACTGTAATCACCTCGGGCACTGCTTGCATCTGAGTGAACCACTCCGCCTCGGCCCAGGAGCGAAGCACGGAGTCGGCATGCTCATTGCCTTTTTTTGCCACCTCCTCCACATCGTGGAAGGCATCAAACATGAGCAGGGTGTGCTTGAGCTCTGTCGCCGCGGCCGCCGCCAGTTCCGGCTCCTCCAAGAGCTGCACCAGGGTGGCGACGCTGTAGCCGCCGAGCATGGTGCCGAGCAGCGTGACGGCGAGCTCTGGCGAGATGAGGGGTGACTTGTCTTCTCCCTTCGCGATGGCGGAGAGAAAGCCCGCCTTGATATAGGCAGCTTCATCCACTCCCGGGGGGACCCGGAAGCTCAGCAGTTCCA
Source organism: Gammaproteobacteria bacterium (assembly GCA_965205525.1). Lineage (GTDB taxonomy): Bacteria > Pseudomonadota > Gammaproteobacteria > JABABF01 > JABABF01. Next base: position 1,113,304 of record OZ242171.1, on the reverse strand, counting down.
GCAGAAAATCCTCTTCTCCCGAGGGCGGGGATTTCAGCAGCACCGTCAGTGCGGTCAGCTGTTCGGCACTCAGAGGTTTTGGCGGTATTCCCTCCGTCTGCCGCTCGGCGGCATGGCGACGATATTCATTTAGCATTGCTGAATTTCCTGTTTTCAGGCAGTATCTGTAAAGTGCAGCTGGAGAGGATGATTGTAGTCCCTTTCTGATGGAATATACTCCTTCGGGTATTGCCCGCTTCCTTCCCCCGGTGACTGAGCCGACTCCCACCCCCTGCATCGGCGTATGCTCTACAGGTATCGGTGATTTAGTTTGCCGGGGCTGCAAGCGCTTTGCCCACGAGGTTACCGATTGGAATTGCTACGATGCTCTGCCCAAGCAGGCGGTGGAGCGGCGGCTGCAGAGCTTTCTCTGCCTGGTGACCGAGGACAAGCTGCGAGTGACGGATGCCGGGCGTCTGCACGCTAAGCTGGCCGCGAGCGGGCTGCCCTGCCTTCTGCACCGCCAGGGTGCGAGTCTTGTCTTTGAACTCCTTCGGGCCGGCGCCGAGAGTATCGGCTCCCCCGGGGACTTCGGTTTTGAGGTGCTGCCCGCCTATCGCGATCTCCCGCTGACTGAGCTTCGGCAGCTGATTGATCGGGAATTTTACGAGCTCTCCCTGGTGTACTACGAGCGCCGTGTGCGCCCGATGATTGCCGGGCAGGGCGGAACGCCCCAGGTTTCCGGGTAGTCAAAGGGCAGCCATCTGCCCTTCTGCCAGCGCAGACAGCGGGCCGGCGCATCTTCCTCCCAGGCCCCCAGCACAAAGCGGCGGGCCGGTGCGCCGCCGACCTCCAGCTGATGGACGGCGGGGCGGTGGGTATGACCGTGCACTAGGACTTGGGCCCGATGGCGCCCCATGACCTCGGCCACTGCCGCCGGCTCCACATCGGTGATCTCCTCCGGCTTCATCCGATTGGCGCTGGCACTGATGGCGCGCAATTCCTCCGCCATGCGCCGCCGCTCTGCCAGCGGTTTGGCGAGAAAGTCCCTCTGCCAGTCGGGATCCCTGAATTCCCGGCGCAGGGCCTGGTAATCTCGGTCGGCGGTGCACAGACTGTCCCCGTGCAGCAGCAGTGTAGGTGGGTCCGCGAAGGGCAGGAGGCTGGTCTCCGGCAGCAGCTCGCAGCCGGCGGCTTCGGCAAAATCCGGGCCCAGCAGAAAATCCCGATTGCCATGCAGCAGGCGGAGCGTAGTGCCCTGCTCGGCGGTTGCCCTGAGGGAGGAGATTACTCGCTGGGCAAAAGGAGAGTCCTCATCGTCCCCGAGCCAGGCCTCAAACAGATCCCCCAGGATGTACAGGGCATCCGCTTGCTGTGCTGTGCTTTTGAGAAAGTTCGCAAAGCGGGCGGCGGCTGCGGGGCGGCTCGGATCTAGATGCAGGTCGGAGATGAACAAGAAGTGCATGCTGCAATGATAACCGGGGAAATCCCATTGCAGCGAGTTTAATGGCTTTCTGCCTTGCCTGGCAGCAGAGTGCCATGAAAAGGGTAATCTAATTCCCTGTCACGCCTTGTTCCCCTGCAGTCCGGAAAAGATCGAATTGGCGATTGTTATAATAGGGGTTTATCCCCCTGCACCGCTCCGTGTTTTTTAGCCGATGAGCGCCGCCCCGGCCAAGGGACCCGCTCCCAATTTTATTCGCAGCCGGATTGAGGCGGAGAGAGCCGAGGGAAGCCTTGGAGAACTAATCACCCGTTTCCCGCCGGAGCCGAATGGCTTCCTGCACATCGGCCATGCCAAAGCCCTGTGCCTGAATTTTGAACTGGCCCGGGAATACGGCGGGCACTGCCGGCTGCGCTTTGACGACACCAACCCGGAGACCGAGGCGCCGGAATTTGAGGAGGCTATCCGCCAGGACATCCGCTGGCTGGGCTATCAGTGGGAAGGGTCGGAGCGGGCGGCCTCGGATTATTTTGCCAAGCTTTACGAATTCGCCGAGGAGCTGATCCGAAGAGACCGTGCCTATGTGTGCAGCCTGAATGCGGAGGAAATGCGCAGCGGGCGGGGCACCCTCACCGAGGCCGGCATACCGAGTCCTTTTCGGGGGCGCAGCGCCGCGGAGAGTCTGCGTTTGTTTGCCGAGATGCGGGCCGGTCAGCACCCGGACGGCGCCCATGTCCTGCGGGCCCGGATAGATATGGCTTCCCCCAACATGAACCTGCGGGACCCGGTGCTGTACCGCATACGCCATGCGTCCCATCACCGCACCGGCAGCAGCTGGTGCATTTATCCCATGTACGATTTTGCCCATTGTCTGTCGGATGTGCTGGAGGGGGTAAGCCATTCTCTCTGCACTCTGGAATTTGAGGATCACCGGCCTCTGTACGAGTGGTTTCTGGATGCCCTGGAGATCCCGAAGCGCCCCCAGCAGATTGAGTTCGCGCGTCTCAATCTGTCCTGCACTATCACCAGCAAGCGCCGCCTGCGGCAGCTGGTGGAGGAGGGGCACGTGGCGGACTGGGATGATCCCCGCATGCCGACCCTGTCCGGCCTGCGCCGACGGGGCTGCCCGCCGGCAGCCATCCGGGATTTCTGCAGTCGCATCGGCGTGGCAAAGGCGGACAGCCTGGTGGAGCTGGCCCAGCTTGAGCACAGCATTCGCGATGCGCTGGAAAAGAGTGCGCCTCGGGCCATGTGCGTGCTGCGTCCCCTGAAGGTGGAGCTCTTGGACTGGCCCCGGGGACGGCGGGAGCTGCTTCGCCTGCCCTGTCACCCTGATGACCCCTCTCTGGGGGAGCGGGAAGTGCCCTTTGACGGCGAGCTGTACATTGAGGCGGATGACTATATGGACGAGCCGCTGCCAAAATATCGGCGTCTCGCCCCTGACCGGGCGGTGCGCCTGCGGGGCAGCTGCGTGATTCGCTGTCAGAAGGTGGAGCGGGATGCGGCGGGGCGACCGGTGCTGCTGCGCTGCTCCTGGGACAAGGACACTTTCGGCCAGAAACCGGACTATAAAGTCGGTGGAGTGCTGCACTGGGTGTCGGCCGCGGACTCGGTGCCGGCGGAGGTGCGCCTGTACGAGCCGCTGTTCACCGTCCCCGATCCCGCCGCTGCCCCCGGGAATTTTTGCGATTATCTCAACCCGGATTCCCTTGAGCGGCTCTCTCAGGCCAGGGCGGAGACATCCTTAGCCTCAGCCTGCCCGGGAGACTGTTTTCAATTTGAGCGTCTGGGCTATTTCTCGACCGATGCCGACAGCGGTCCCGGGCAGCTGATCTTCAATCGCACTGTGGCCCTCAAGGATACCTGGGCCAGGCGGCGGGGGCAGCCCTGATGCTTCATATCTACAACACTCTGGGCCGCCGCAAGGAGCTCTTTCAGGAGCGGCGGGCGGGGGAGGTGAACCTCTACGTGTGCGGAATCACGGTTTATGACCGCTGCCATATCGGTCATGCCCGGGTGATGATGGTTTTTGACATGGTGGTGCGGGTGCTGCGGGCACTGGGCTACCGGGTGCGCTACGTGCGCAATATCACTGACATAGACGACAAAATTCTGGCCCGAGCGGCGGAGAATGGCGAGCCTTACAGAGAGCTCACCGCCCGCTGCATCGCCGAGCTGGAGGAGGACGAGCGGGCCCTCGGCCTGCTGGTGCCGGACGCGGCCCCCCGGGCCACCGAGCATATTCCCCAGATAGTGGCCATGGTGCAGCTGCTGCTGGAGCGGGGGCACGCCTACCGGGGGGAAAACGGCGATGTCTATTACGACATCCGCAGCTTCCCTGCCTACGGACAGCTGTCCGGGCGCAACCCGGATGAGCTGCTGGCGGGGGCTCGGGTGGAGCCCGAGGCGGCAAAGAGAGACCCTCGGGATTTTGCCCTGTGGAAAGCGGTGACAGCAGAGAAGCCGGGCTGGGATGCCCCTTGGGGGCGCGGGCGGCCCGGCTGGCATATTGAATGCTCGGCGATGGCCTGCCACTGCCTGGGCCCGGGCATGGATATTCACGGCGGCGGACCGGACTTGATCTTCCCCCATCACGAAAACGAAATAGCCCAGTCCGAGGCCGTCACCGGCGAGACCTTCGCCTCCGTGTGGATGCATGTCGGGGCAGTGCGCATGGGAGAGGAGAAGATGTCCAAGTCCCTGGCTAACTTCATCACCGTGCGCGATGCCCTGCTCCGATGCGATGCCGAGGTGCTGCGCTATTTATTGCTGTCAAGTCACTATCGCAGTCCCCTGGATTACAGCGAGGAGAAGTGCGGTGAAGCTAGGGCGGCCTTGACGCGCCTGTACGGGGCCCTGACCCGGGCGCCGGCGGCAGAGGCGATTCCGCCAGAGCCTAAAGAGCCTTGGGCCGAGCGCTGCCTCGGGGCACTGGAGGACGATTTCAACCTGCCGGTGGCCCTGTCGGTGCTCTTTGATTTGGCCCACGCCTTGAATAGCTGCAAGGAGAGCGCGGAGACGGCAAGGCTGACGGGGATTCTGAAGGGACTGGGTGCACTCCTGGGTCTTTTGCAGCAGGAGCCCAGCACTTTCCTGCAGGGCGGGGCGGGGGGGGAGGATGATGAGATTAGGGCCGAGATCCAGCACCGGGAAAAATTGCGCCAAGAGGGGGATTACAAGGCGGCAGATCAGATCCGAAAGGAGTTGGAGAGCCGGGGCATACAGCTGGAGGACGGCCCCGCCGGCACCGTCTGGCGGCGGATATGAACCCCATGTTCCACTGCTGGGGTGTCCCGGGCGAGGGAGCGAAAGCACTTTCCTGGGGCGGTGCGGGGGCGGAGGATACCGAGTGCTCCGCTGGGTTTATCTCCGGCGAGCCCTCGCAGGCAGGGGGCCGCAGGGGGGCGAGGTGCTAAGAGGGGTTGTGCAGGCAGGGGCCGACTGGGGCACCTCGCTGGACCGTCTGCTCGGAGCTGGCGGTTAACATATGCGGCTATGACAGCAAAAATACTGGACGGGCGTACCCTGGCCAAGGCTTCGGAAGAGCATCTCGCCCTCCGGGTGAAGCGCTTGGCGGCGGCGGCGGGGCATCTGCCGGTGCTGGCCACCATCCTGGTCGGGGAGGATCCCGCCTCGGCCACCTATGTCCGCATGAAAGGCAATGCCTGTAATCGGGTGGGGCTTCAGCCCCTGCCGATCCTGCTGCCGGAGGCTATCAGCACCTCCGATCTCTTGCATCAGATTGATGGGCTCAACAGCCGCCCGGAGGTCTATGGCATTCTCCTGCAGCATCCGGTGCCGGCGGCTATTGACGAGCGGGCCTGCTTTGATGCCATCGCTCCGGAGAAGGACGTGGACGGGGTGGGCTGTCTCGGCTTTGGACGCATGGCGATGGGCCTGCCCGCCTGGGGCGCTGCCACTCCGGCTGGCATCATGCGCATACTGGAGCACTACGAGATCCCCCTGGAGGGGCAGCGGGCGGCGGTGGTGGGGCGAAGCCCCATCCTAGGCAAGCCGATGGCGATGCTGCTCTTGAATGCCAACGCTACGGTTACTATCTGCCACTCCAAAACTCGCGATCTGCCCGATATCCTGCAGCAGGCGGATTTGGTGGTCGGCGCCCTCGGTCGCCCGGAGTTTATTCGGGCAGACTGGGTGCGCCCGGGTGCCGTCCTGGTGGATGCGGGCTACCATCCCCAGGGCTGCGGCGATATTGAACTGGCGGCGGCGGCAGAAAAAGCGGCTGCCTACACCCCGGTGCCCGGCGGTGTCGGCCCGATGACCATCAACACCCTCATCAGCCAGACGGTGGCCGCCGCCGAGCAGAGGCTGGGTATTTCCTGAGAGCTGCGCATGGATTTCCCCGGCTCCCACATTCTTTCCATAGATCAGTTTGAGCGTGCCGATGTGCAGCTCCTGTTTGAGACAGCGGACTGCATGGCACCCTATGCAGGACGCGAGAAGCTTAACTGTGTGCTGGAAGGAGCCATTCTCGGCAGCATGTTCTTTGAGGCGAGCACTCGCACCCGGGTGAGTTTCGGCTGCGCTTTTAACTTGCTCGGCGGCAGTGTGCGGGAGACCACCGGCTTTGAGCACTCCGCCATCGCCAAGGGCGAATCCCTGTACGACACCGCCCGGGTGCTGAGTGGCTACAGCGATGTCATCGTCATGCGCCATCCTGAGGAGGGAGCGGCGGAAATTTTTGCCGATGCCAGCCGGGTGCCGGTGATCAACGGCGGCGACGGCAGCAACGAGCACCCCACCCAGGCACTCTTGGATCTGTACACCATAGAGAAGGAACTGGCCCGCAGCGGCCGCTCGGTGGACGGCCTGCATATCGCCCTGGTGGGGGACCTGAAATACGGGCGCACCGTGCACTCCCTATGCAAACTGCTGTGCCTGTATCGGGACATCACGGTCAAACTCATCTCGCCAGAGGCATTGCAGCTGCCGGCGGAGATCGCACAAATGCTGCTTTCTTCGGGACATCAGACCGTGGCCTCCGAGCAGATGGAGCCCCACATCAGCGATGTGGACATCATCTACGCCACCCGGGTGCAGGAAGAGCGTTTCTCCAGTCCCATTGCCGTCGAGTACCAGGATTTGTACCGCTTGGATGAGGCGATCTACACGCGTCATTGCGACCCCAATACCGTCATCATGCACCCTTTGCCGAGGGATTCCCGCCGCGGTCAGAGCGAGCTGGACGAGGATTTAAATGAGCACCCAAACCTGGCGATATTCCGTCAGACCGACAACGGCGTGCTGGTTCGCATGGCCCTGTTTGCACTGATTTTTGATGTGGCGGATGAGCTGGAGAAGCACGCTGTGCCGATCCGCTGGCATTCCCGGCGCCGCCGCTGAGATGGCCGATGCAGGGGGAGAGGGGCGGAGTCTGCTCCGCTCCGGGTTCTCAGTCGCCGCCCTCGGCGCGCTATCCCGGGTGCTCGGCCTGGTCCGGGATGTGCTGGTGGCGATCCTGCTCGGCGTCAGCCCCGGCACCGACGTATTTTTCCTGTCCCTTTCTGTCGCTCAGCTGATGCGCGGGCTGGCCATGGAGGGCCCCCTGTTTCAGTCCCAGGTCTCAGTCTTCTCCGAGTGCCGCCTGCGGGGGGGGGATACCCGGGTGCGGGCTCTGCTCGCCCGCCTGATCACAGCGGAGGGGTCTCTTGTCTTGGCTCTGGTGCTGCCGACTCTCTTGCTGCCCGTGCTGCTGGTAGCGGTGTTTGCCGCGGGGTTTTTCGGCGATACGCTGCGCTATTCACTGGCGGAGGACATGCTGCGAGGCGCCTTCCTCTATCTTCTGCCTATCTCTTTGGCGGGGATTGCCGCCGCTGCCCAGAACAGTGCCCGGCATTTTATCGCACCGGCTTTCACCCCGGTGCTTTTTAATTTGGTGCTGCTGGGTGCACTGTACGCAGCGGCCGAGGCAGAATCTCCCTTTCTGCTGCTGGCGCTGGCCATTCCAGCAGCGGGCCTTGTGCAGCTCTTGTTTCAGACGGTCTGCTTAAATCGCCTCGGCCTGCTGTCCCGTCCGGCTGCCAATTTCCGGGACCCGGATTTTCACAAGATGCTCTCCCTGTCCGGCGCCGCGCTGCTGACGGTAATGAGCACCCAGGCAAATGTCCCGATCAATAATTTCATCGCCTCCTTTCTGCCCGTGGGCAGTATTTCCTGGCTTAACTACGCTGTGCGCTTGTGCATACTGCCGGTGGGTCTCATCGGCGTGGCCGCTGCCACAGTGCTGATTCCCTCCTTAGCGGAGCGGCATATCCGGGCCGACCGGGGCGGTTTTGCCACCCTGCTTGGCAGCGGCATTCGCGTCGTGCTGCTGCTCGGCGTGCCGGCGGGGGCGGGCATCGCCCTGCTCGCAGAGCCGATTGCGACCACTCTGTTTCAGTACGGGCGCCTGGATGCGACAGACGCCTCCCGCATCGCCAGGGCGCTTCGTCTTTTGGCCCTCGGCGTGCCGGCCTCCATGCTGGTAACGATTCTGGCCGGCGCCTGTTTTGCCCGCCGGGATGCGCGCACTCCTATTCGCACCGCGCTCTTGCTGCTGCCTATCAGCCTGGCAATCAAGCTGCCTCTGGTGCTTTTTCTGCACCGGCAGGGCTTCGGTTACCTGGGGCTTGCCCTCGGTGTCAGTATCGCCTCCTGGCTGAATGTCGCACTGCTGTGGCGGCCGCTCCGCCGTGCTGGCGTGCTGCCCGCCGCTGCCGCTCTCTTGCCCGACCTGCTGCGCGCCGCGGTCGCCCTGGGGGCGATGAGTCTGTGCCTCTATGCGCTGGGGGCTTTTGCAGATGCCGAGACGGCACTGCCCTGGCACGAGCGCAGCCTCTGGCTCGCCGCCTTCTGCCTCGGCGGCGCACTTTCTTACTTTGCCGCTCTTTTTCTGGCGGGGGTGCGTCCTCGCCTGCCAGGCTGAACAGCGGCACCCGCTATAATCTCCGACTTCCCGTCCCCTTGCCCCCTGTCATGGAGCTGGTTCGCGGCACCTATAATTTACGGCCGCGCCATTGCGGCTGTGTTGCCACGATTGGCGCTTTTGATGGTGTGCATCTCGGGCATCAGGCGGTGCTTCGCCATCTGCAGGAGATGGGCAAAAGGGCGGGGCTGCCCAGCACGGTGGTCACCCTGGAGCCTTTGCCCCGGGAGTTTTTTGCGCCCCAGCGTGCGCCCTCCCGTCTGATGAGCCTGCGCGAAAAGTTTGTCGCGCTGCGGCAGCTGGGCATAGAACGCATGCTCTGTATCCGCTTCAACGAGGCGGTGAGCCGCATTCCGGCGGAGAGCTTTATCCGCACAGCTTTCGTAGAGCAGCTGGGGGTCAGGTACATGGTGGTGGGGGACGACCTGCGTTTTGGCCATGACCAGAAGGGGGATTTTGAACTGCTGCGGCGGATGGGGGCAAGGCATGATTTTCAGGTTGAAAGCACTGCAACGTTTCAGCTGGAGGGAGAGCGGGTGAGCAGCACGCGCATTCGCAAGGCGCTGGAGACCTCAAACTTTCCGCTGGCGGAGACCCTGCTCGGCAGACCCTATTCCATGGCGGGTCGTGTGGTGCAGGGGCGCAGGCTGGGTATCCAGCTCGGTTTTCCCACCGCCAACCTGGCCCTCAACCGCCATCGCTCGGCGCTGTCTGGGGTGTATGCCGTGGAGGTGAAGGGGCTCGGCGAGGGAGTCCGCCCCGGGGTTGCCAATGTCGGCACCAGGCCGACGACGGGCATCCAGACAAAAGCTATTCTGGAAGTGCATATCCTAGACTTTGACGAGGATATATACGGTCGTCGCATCGAGGTGCTGTTCCGGCAGAAGCTCCGGGACGAGCAGCGCTTTGACTCTCTGGAAGAACTGCGCAGCCATATCTGCAAGGATGTGGCCGCCTGTCGCGCTATTTTTCAATTGACCGCGTCATGAGCGACTACAAGCACACCCTCAACCTGCCGAGCACCGACTTTCCGATGCGTGCCAACCTGGCTCGCAGGGAGCCGGAGATACTGGCCCGCTGGGATGAGCTGGATATCTATGCCCGCATTCGCGACCGCTTCGCCGGCTGTCGCCGTTTCGTGCTTCACGATGGCCCTCCCTATGCCAATGGCGATATCCATATCGGCCATGCGGTCAACAAAGTGCTGAAGGACTTTATCGTCAAGTCCCGCACCCTGGCGGGGCTGGATGCTCCCTATGTGCCGGGCTGGGACTGCCACGGCCTGCCCATAGAACTGGAGGTGGAGCGCCGCCAAGGCCGCCCCCGGGACCGGCAGGCCGCCGCCGCTTTTCGCCGGGGCTGTCGGGAATACGCTGCCCAGCAGATGGAGGCCCAGCGACGGGATTTTATTCGTCTCGGAGTGTTCGGCGACTGGCAGCGCCCCTATTGCACCATGGAGCCCGCTTTTGAAGCTGGCATTGTGCGTGCGCTGGGTCGCATCGCTGAGAAGGGTCGCCTTTTGCGGGGCAACAAGCCGGTGCATTGGTGCACCGCCTGCACCTCGGCCTTAGCGGAGGCGGAGGTGGAGTACAAAGAGCAGGATTCCCCTGCCATAGACGCAGCTTTTGCGGTGGTTGATGAGGAGGACTTGGCCCGCCGCTTCGGTCTGCAGGCGGCGGCCACAGCCGTCCCTATCTGGACCACCACCCCTTGGACCCTGCCGGCCAACCGGGCGGTGGCCCTGCATCCGGACTGCGAGTACCTGCTTTTGGAAGCCGTCTGTCGGGGGCAGCCCGGTCGCCTGCTGCTGGCCCGGGAACTGCATGAGGTGTGCCTGGCCCGCTACGGGGCCGAGGGTGTCCAGGTGCTGGCCGACTGCCGGGGGAGCGCCCTGGCGGGACTTGTGCTGCGCCACCCTTTTCTCAAGCGGGAAGTGCCGCTGGTGATGAGCGGGCATGTCACCGCCGAGGCGGGCACCGGCGCAGTGCATATCGCGCCGGCCCACGGTCTGGACGATTACCGCATCGGACAGCAGGAGTCTCTGCCGATGGACGATTTGGTGGACGAGGAGGGCCGCTTTCGCCCCGCTGTGCCCCGGTTTGCCGGGCTGGATGTATTTGCGGCGAATCCCAAGGTTATTGAAACCCTTGCCGAGAAGGGTGCGCTGCTGTCCGCCGACAGCACCGGACACAGCTACCCCCATTGCTGGCGCCACCGGGTGCCGGTGATTTTTCGGGCGGCTCCTCAGTGGTTCTTGTCCATGGAAAAGGACGGGCTTCTAGAGCAGGCCATCCAAGAGGCGGAGCAGGTGAAATGGCTTCCGCCATCCGGGCGGGCCCGGATGACGGCGATGCTCAAGGGACGCCCGGACTGGTGCCTCTCGCGCCAGCGCCTCTGGGGGGTGCCGCTGCCTTTCTTCCTGCACCGGCAAAGCGGCGCGCTGCACCCGCGCACAACAGAGATCGTAGAAGCGGCGGCGGAGCGCATAGAGCAGCAGGGGATTGAGGCCTGGGAGGCACTGGATCCGAAGGAGTTCCTGGGGGAGGATGCCGCGGACTACGAAAAATGCACCGACACCCTGGACGTGTGGTTTGATTCCGGCGTCACTCACGACTGCCTCTTGGCCCGGCGAAAAGATTTGCAGTGGCCGGCAGATATTTATTTGGAGGGCGCGGATCAGCATCGGGGCTGGTTTCAGTCCTCGCTCCTCACCGGCATCGCCCTGCGGGGGAGTGCACCCTACAGGCAGGTGGTCACCCATGGCTTTACCGTGGATGCCGAGGGGCGCAAGATGTCCAAGTCCCGGGGCAATGTCATCGCGCCCCAGAAACTGGTGGGAAAGCGGGGGGCGGATGTCCTGCGCCTGTGGGTGGCGGCCACCGATTTTCGCAATGAAATGGTGATCTCTGAGGAGACCCTGAGCCGGATCGCGGATGCCTATCGCCGTATTCGCAATACCACCCGCTTTCTGCTCGCCAACCTGAATGGCTTTGACCCGACCGAGCATCGGCTGGCGGCGGAGGAGCTGCTGCCGCTGGATTACTGGATCGTGCACCGGACAGCCCTTTTGCAAAAAGCGCTTCAGGATGACTACGAGGAATGCAATTTCCACTTGGTGTACCAGAAGCTGCACAACTTCTGCATCACTGATTTGGGCGGTTTTTATTTGGACATCACCAAGGATCGCCAGTACACGAGCGCTGCCGGCGGGTGCCCCCGACGCTCGGCCCAGACAGCCCTGTACATGGTCGCCGAGGCGCTGGTGCGCTGGATTGCGCCGGTGCTCAGTTTTACCGCCGAAGAAGTTTGGCAGCATCTGCCCGGCGAGCGGGTGAATCGGTATTCCTGGAGGAGTGGTTCGGTGAGCTTGCGGCGTTTTCCGGCGAAGGGGTCTTCACGGACGAAGAATGGCAGCAGCTGGCAGCGGTTCGCGCGACGGTGAATCAGGAGCTGGAGGTCTGGCGCAGCGAGGGGAAGATCGGCTCTTCTCTGGATGCAGAGGTAGATCTCTACTGCGACGGGGACCTCGGGGAGCTGCTGGGGCGCTTGGGGGAGGAACTGCGTTTCCTGCTGATCACCTCCGCCGCTCGGGTGGCGGAATTAGTGGCCGCCCCGCCGACGGCGACGGAGGGAATGACGGGCCTGCAGTTGCAGGCCGCCGCCAGTCGGCATCCGAAATGCGCTCGCTGCTGGCATCGCTGTCCCGAGGTGGGGCGGGAGCCGGAGCACCCGGAGCTGTGCGGGCGCTGCCTTTTGAATATTCAGACCGAAGGCGGCGAGGAGCGGCACTATGTCTGAACAAGCTCCTGCCGGCACTCTTCGGCTGCCTTGGATCTGCCTGGGAGTGGCGACGGTGACGGCTTCTGACCTGCTGCTGAAAGCGTGGATGGCAAGCCTGCTGGAGCTTGCCCGCCCTATGCATGTGCTGCCGGTGCTGGACCTGCGTCTGCAGTACAACCGCGGGATTGCTTTCAGCTTTTTTGACGATGCCGATAATTTCTGGCGCTGGCCGCTGTCTGCCCTGGGGGCGGCGGTGACCGTTTTCCTGGCGGCATGGCTGTACCGCCTGCCCGCCGGACAGCCGCTGTCTGCCTGGGGGCTGACCCTGCTGCTCGGCGGCGCCCTCGGCAACCTGCTGGAGCGGCTGGTATTCGGTCATATAACCGACTTTATATCCCTCCACTGGGCCGGCTGGTATTTCCCCACTTTCAACCTGGCGGACACGGCGATTACGGTCGGAGTGATCGCCGTGGCACTGGACAGTTTCGCTGTAAATTGGAAGTCTTCCCTTTGAATATTTTTCTGGCAAATCCCCGGGGCTTCTGCGCGGGCGTAGACCGGGCGATTGAAATCGTGAACCGAGCCCTGGATGTATTCGGTGCGCCGGTGTACGTGCGCCACGAGGTGGTGCACAATCGCTTCGTGGTGGAGAATCTGCGCACCCGGGGCGCAATCTTTGTAGATGATCTGGATGACGTGCCGGACCGGGCTCTGGTGATCTTCAGTGCTCACGGCGTCTCTCAGGCGGTGCGCACGGCGGCGGCAGCCCGCAATCTTCAGGTATTTGATGCCACCTGCCCTCTGGTTACCAAAGTGCACATGGAGGTGCTGCGCTACAGCCGGGAAGGCCGCGAGTGTGTGCTGGTGGGACATCGCGGTCACCCCGAAGTGGAGGGGACCATGGGGCAGTACGAATCCGCTGAGGGCGGCGGGATTTACCTGGTAGAGGATCTGCAGCAGGCTGAAAACCTGTGTGTGCGGAATCCGAATCATCTCGCTTGGGTTACCCAGACCACCCTGTCGGTGGATGATACAGCGGCCATTATTGAGGTGCTGCAGCGCCGCTTTCCAGCCATTGTCGGCCCGAGAAAAGATGATATCTGCTACGCCACCCAAAACCGCCAGGATGCGGTGGGGCGCTTGGCAAAGCGTTGCGATCTGGTGCTGGTGGTGGGCTCTTTAAACAGCTCCAATTCCAATCGCCTGCGCGAGCTGGCCGAGCGGGGCGGCGCCGATGCCTATCTGGTGGATGGCGCTGCTGATATCAAACCGGAGTGGCTGCGGGGGCGGCGGGCGGTGGGGGTGACCGCCGGCGCCTCTGCACCTGAGACACTGGTGGAAGAGGTGGTGGGTGCCCTCTGCGCCCACGGTGCAAAGCCGCCGGAAGAGATCTTAGGGCGCGAAGAAAATGTGCATTTTCCCTTGCCGCTGGAACTGCGATGAGCGGTGCTAATTTTTTCTATACGGATAAAAAAACGGATAAAAAATATAAGCAAAAACAAGTGCAGAAGCACCGGCTCTGCTATGCCTGTGGAGTGCTGTTAAATTCTGCACGAATCGCAGCGAAAACATCCTGGCCCGCATGCTATTATGTAGAGCAATTATGAGTTACGAAGTGTTGGCCCGCAAATGGCGACCGACCTGCTTTGCCGATGTGGTCGGCCAGGAGACGGCGGTGCGGGCCCTGCAGAATGCTCTGGCCGAGGGGCGTCTGCACCATGCCTATCTATTCACCGGCACCCGGGGGGTAGGCAAGACCACCTTGGCCCGCATCATGGCCCGGGCCCTCAACTGCGAACAGGGCATTGTCTCCGAGCCCTGCGGCAGCTGTGTCTCCTGCCGTGAAATCAGCGAGGGACGCTTTCCGGACTTAATGGAAGTAGATGCCGCCTCCCGCACCAAGGTGGAGGACACCAGGGACCTGTTGGAAAACATTCAGTATGCACCGGTCCGGGGCCGTTTTCGGGTCTACCTCATTGACGAGGTGCACATGCTGTCGGGGCATAGTTTTAATGCCCTTCTGAAAACCCTGGAGGAGCCGCCGGAGCATGTGAAGTTTCTTCTCGCCACCACTGATCCTCGCAAGCTGCCCGCCACTGTCCTGTCCCGCTGTCTGCAATTCCATCTGCGTCGCATTCCGGCGCCGGAGATCGCCTCCCATTTGCAGGGCATGCTGGAAAAGGAAAAGATCCCGGCAGAGGAGGGGGCTCTGCGGCTGCTGGCCCGGGCGGCGGACGGCAGTCTTCGGGATGCGATCAGCCTCTGTGACCAGGCGATCGCCCATGGCGGGGGCAAATTAGAGGAGGCGCAGGTGGGGGAGATGCTGGGCACCGTGGATCAGGGGCGAGTGTTCGCACTGCTGGAGGCCCTGGGCGAAGGGGATGGGGTGCGGCTTCTCGGCGAAGTGGCAGAGATGTCTATGCTGTGCCCGGATTACGAGGGCATCCTGGCAGAGCTGCTGGGGGTTGTGCACCGTGTGGCGGTTCTCCAGGCGGTGCCCGACATGACGATGGAAGAGGAGCGGGCGGAGCAGCTGGGGGATATGGCAAAGCGTTTCACCCCCGAAGAATTGCAGATTTTCTACCAGGCCGGCGTGGTCGGACGGCGGGATTTCTCCCTCGCCCCAGACCCTAGGAGTGCCCTGGAGATGACTCTGCTGCGGATGCTGGCCTTTCGTCCCGGGGCGGATACTGCCGGGGCAGATGCCGAAGGGGGCAGGCGGGCACAGGGGGGAGAAAAAAACGGCGGGAAGAGTGCCGACAGTGCGGGTGACAATGACGGGAAGGATAAGCAGGAGAGGGGGGAGGAGCAAGCGGCACAGGCGGGGCAAAGCGTCGCAAAGAGCGCAAGCAGTGTGGGTGATGATGACGGGAAGGACCCGCAGGACAGCACAGAGGAGCGAGCGGCACGGGCGGGGCAAAGCGGTGCAAAGAGCGCAAGCAGTGTGGGCGATGATGACGGGAAGGACCGGCAGGACAGCACAGAGGAGCGAGCGGCACGGGCGGGGCAAAGCGGTGCAAAGAGCACCGGCGGTGCGAGCGACGATGGCGGGAAGGACATGCAGGACAGTGCGCAGAGGAGCACAGAGGAGCGGGCGGCACAGGAAAGGCGAGCGGTCATGGGCAGGGCGGAGCAGGGTGCTGATGATGCGCCGTCCCCCGCTGCGGAAAATGGCGGCCTGGCACCGCTGAACGGGGATGCCCGGGGGGCAGTCCTGTTTCATCCCGAGGAGTGGAATGCCTTGGTGGAAAACTTGAGCTTGGAGGGTTTTTCGGCGCAGGTGGCTCGCAACTGCGCGGTGGAAAAGTGCGAGGGAGAACAGGTTTTTCTCGTCCTTGACGAAAAATCCTGCGACCTGTTTCGCCACGGCGAAGAGCGCTGTATCGCCGCGATGGAGCGTGCACTCGGGGAGTGCTTTGCGCAGGCGGTGCGGGTATCCGTGCGTGTCGGCCAGCCCGAGGCGGAGACACTGCAGAGTGAACGTGTCAGGCAGCGGGAGGAGGAGCGGGCGGCTGCAGAGCGAAAGCTAAGAGATGATCCAAATGTCCAGCTGCTGCAGAAATACTTCGGCGTCCGCTTGGATCCTGCCTCCATTACCTTCTTGGGCAGTGCCGACAGGGGCTGATGAGGTGCCTTTCAGTCCGCTGGTCCAGGAGCTTTTTGAGAAATTGCGCTGCCTGCCCGGGGTCGGTCCCCGAGGGGCACAGCGCATGGCACTGCATCTCTTAGAGCGGGATCGGGAGGGGGCTGCACAGCTTGCGGCCTGCCTGCAGCGCGCTGTAGAGGCGGTGGGCAATTGCCGCCTCTGCCGCTGTCTTACGGAGGAGGATGTTTGTGGGATCTGTCGCGACCCTCGGCGTGACGAGCACCTGCTGTGTGTGGTGGAGACACCGACAGACATGGCGGCGGTGGAGCAGGCGGGGGGATACCGGGGGCGCTACTTTGTACTGCTCGGGCGCCTGTCTCCCATTGACAGCATCGGGCCGGAGGAGATCGGCATCAGCTCTCTTCTGCAGCGGCTTCAGGACGGTGTGCAGGAGGTGATTCTGGCTACTAGCGCCACCGTAGAGGGAGAGGCTACCGCCGCTTTCCTGGCCGAGCATTTGAAAAATCTTGACATGGTCGTATCCCGCATTGCCCACGGTGTGCCCTTGGGGGGTGAACTGGATTTTGTGGATGGCGGTACATTGGCTCACGCCATGCAGAGCCGCCAGGCCATGGAATAGAGATGGCGGCAAGCCCGGCGGCGCAGACCGCGACTCGGCCGATCATCATCCGAGATGCCGGCCAGCTGATACAGCTGGCGGAGGAGTGGTGTCGGCTGCCGGCAGTCGCCATTGATACGGAGTTTGAGCGTCGCCGGACTTTCCACTCGGTGCCCGCCCTGGTGCAGATCGCAGATGGCCAGCGCTGCTGCCTGGTCGACCCGCTGATCCTGCGTGACTTTAGCCCTCTGCGTCGCCTGCTGGAGGCCCCGGACACGCTGAAGGTGCTGCACGCCTGCCGGGAGGATATTCAGGTGCTGCAGCAGCTGGCGGGGGCCTCGCCCGAGCCCTTGTTTGATACCCAGCTGGCCGCCGCTTTCCTGGGAGATCCGCCCCAAGTCGGCTACCGCCATCTGGTGGAGCGGCGGCTGGGCATCACCGTGCCCGACGGTGAGACCTGCTCCGACTGGCTTCAGCGTCCCCTGCGCCCGGCCCAGGTTCACTATGCGGCAGAGGATGTACGCTGGCTTCTGCCCCTGTACCGAGAGCTGGAGCGGGATTTGAAAAGAGAGCAGCGGCTTGACTGGGTGCTGGAGGATTGCGCTCGAATACCCGAACTGCTGCAGCCGGAGAAAACCCTGCAGGCAATGCTGCAGCGGCTGTCGGGGAGCTGTCAATCGGTACAGGCGCGGGAGCGGCTTCGGCTTTTATGCGCCTTTCGCGAAGCCAAAGCCAGTCAGGAGAATATCCCCCGCAGCTGGCTGATGAAAGACGAACTGCTGGTGCTCTTGGCGAATCATCCCCCGGGTTTCCTGGCAGAGATGGCGGCGCTGCCCGGCTTTCCGCCGCGTCTTTCCCGGCGCTGGGGCCGCGAGCTTTTGCAGCTGCTGACCCGGCCGCAGACGGCGGCACCCGAGGAGACGACCAGGGCGCCTGCGAATGACGACTGCAGGGCCCTGGAGCAGAGCATCCGCCAGGGGGTGGCGGAGCGGGCGCGCTCCCTGTCCCTGTCCCCCGGTCTCCTCCTGTCGCGTCAGGAATGCCGACAGGCCGCCCGGGCTGTGCTGAAAAGCGGTGCTCTGCCGGAGCGCCTGCAAGGGGGCTGGCGGCATTCGCTGCTGGGCGATTTGCTTAGGGGCTGATGGAACTCCTGGACTGGCTGCTCCTGCGCATTCCAGCGGATACGGAATCCGGCTGGCCCCTGTACTTGGCCGCGGTCCTGGTGGTGCTGTGGCAGTGGAGATGGTGTCTCGGGTTTTTTCGCATCTCGCCCCTGGCTCGCCGGCTTTTGCTGTGGCCTGTGGCGGTCGCGACGCTGCTGCCGACGGCTCCACCTTTCGGTGAATCTGTTTTGGTCATGCCGGCACTGACCACCTTCGCGGTTGCTTTGCTGAATGGCGATAGCGCCGTCGCGGCATGGGCGGGCAGGAGATTGCTGCTCGCGGTGCTCGGAGCAGCCTGCCTAGTGCTATGCTTGTCGGCACTGTGCAATCGTCGGCAGAGGCGGCGCGTATCTTGAACTGGCGACCGCCGGAGGCGATAATAGGAGCACCTCTCAAGACAGGCAGCACCATATGTCATCTAAGAAATTTACTGGAACAGAACGCTATATCGCCACCCCTGACTTGCTGATGGCGGTCAATGCCGCGATCACCTTAGAGCGACCGCTGCTGATCAAAGGGGAGCCCGGCACCGGCAAGACCATGCTGGCCGAGGAGGTCGCCATGGCACTGGGCATGCCTCTTGCAGAATGGCATATCAAGTCCACCACCAAGGCCCAGCAGGGGCTGTATGAGTACGACGCGGTGGCCCGCCTGCGGGATTCCCAGCTGGGAGATGGGAAAGTAAAGGAAATTTCCAATTACATCCGCCCCGGCAAGCTGTGGGAAGTATTTGAAGCCAAGCAGAAGTCTGTTCTTTTAATTGATGAAGTTGACAAGGCCGATATTGAATTCCCTAATGACCTCCTGCAAGAGCTGGACCGCATGGAGTTTTACGTGTATGAATTAGATCGCACTGTGCGCGCCGGGACCCGCCCGGTGGTGATGATCACCAGCAATAACGAAAAAGAATTGCCGGACGCTTTTCTGCGCCGCTGCATGTTTCATTACATCCAGTTCCCAGACCGGGAAACTTTGGAAGCCATTATTCGGGTGCATTTTCCAGAGATCAAGAAATCCTTAGTAAAAGATGCGCTTGAAATATTTTTCAATGTGCGTGAAGTGCCCGGCCTGAAAAAGAAACCTTCCACCTCTGAGCTCTTGGACTGGCTGAAACTTCTTCTGTCAGATGATATCCCGGCCTCGGTATTGCGCGACCGCGATGCTTCCCGGGCGGTGCCGCCCCTGTATGGCGCACTGATCAAAAACGAGCAGGACTTGCATCTGCTTGAGCGTCTTGCCTTCATGCACAGACGGGAATCGGCGCCCCGCTGAGTTCGGCCTATGCTGCTGAACTTTTTTACCGTTCTCCGCCGGGCCGGCGTGCCGGTCACCCTGCGGGAATTCCTTGACCTGCTCTCCGCTCTGCAGAGTCGGGTGGCCTTTGCCAGCTGGGACGAGTTTTACAATCTGTCGCGAGCCTGCTTGGTTAAGGATGAAAAGTGGTTTGATCGGTTTGACCTCGCCTTTGCGGCCTATTTTCGCGGCGTGCAGAACCTCGGCGAAGCGCTAGAGACGCTGATTCCCGAAGACTGGCTGCGGCAGAACCTGCAGCGGGAGCTGAGCGAGGAGGAAATGGCAGCCATTGAGGAAATGGGCGGCCTGGAAAAGCTGCTAGAAGAATTCCAGCGGCGCTTGGCAGAGCAGCGCGAGCGGCACGAGGGAGGCAATCGCTGGATCGGCACCGGCGGCACATCACCTTTCGGTCACGGCGGCTATCATCCGGCGGGCATTCGGGTCAAAGGAGAGAGCGGTCAGCGGCGCGCGGTGAAGATGTGGGAGCGCCGTGAGTACCGCAACCTAGATGGCGATGTGGAAATTGGCACGCGCAATATCAAGATGGCCCTGCGCCGCCTGCGCCGCTTTGCCCGCACCGGGGCGGAAGAGGAGCTGGACCTGCCGAGCACCATCCGGGCCACGGCACACAATGCTGGCCTGTTGGATCTGAAGATGGTTCCCGAGCGCCGCAATGCGGTCAAGGTGCTGCTGTTTTTAGATGTCGGCGGCTCCATGGATCCGCATGTGCAGGTCTGCGAAGAGCTGTTTTCCGCCGCTCGTTCTGAATTTAAATATTTGGAATATTTTTATTTTCACAATTTTATTTATGAGTCAGTATGGCGAGACAATCATCTGCGCTACAACGAAACAGTGCCAATGGAAGATGTTCTGCGCAAGTACGGTCGTGACTGCAAGCTGGTGATCGTCGGCGATGCAGCGATGTCCCCCTACGAAATTGTGCAGCCAGGGGGCAGCATAGACCACTGGAATGACGAGGCAGGGGAAGCGTGGTTAAAGCGCCTGACTGCGTATTTTGACAAGCTGATTTGGCTCAATCCGCTGCCCCGGGATCACTGGGATTCCATGCAGACGGTCGGCATGATTCGCAGCATGGTGCAGGATTGCATGTATCCGCTTACCTTGACAGGCTTGGAAGAGGGGATACAATACCTTTCACATTGATGCGCCCTGTGCGTGGGGGAAAGGGAAAACGAAAACACAGCAGGCTCACCGCTTCTCCGGCGTACCTTAGGCTGCGTGCGTAGGGAAGGGAAGAGCACAGCGTACTCAGCAGGTTTTTTAGCCTTTTTTTTCAGCGATGTTTCATTTGATGGTAAAACGAATGCACCTCAATTTTTGGCGGATTCTGCCAGCAGCGGTTTTTGCTCTTCTCCTATCGCCGTCGGCTTTTGCCGGGGAAGTGGAATTAGATAGCGGGGATACCGCTTGGATCCTCGCCTCCACGGCCCTCGTGCTCTTCATGACCCTGCCGGGGCTCGCTCTTTTTTACGGTGGCCTGGTGCGCTCCCGGAATGTGCTGACTGTCATGATGCAGTGTTTCGGGATCGCCTGTCTTGCTTCCCTTTTATGGTTTGTCGCCGGTTATAGCCTGGCTTTCGGTTCCGGCAGCCCTTGGATCGGCGATTTCAGCCGTTTATTCCTCGCCGGGCTTAAAGAAGACACGCTGAGCGGCAGCATTCCGGAATCGGTGTTTGTCGCTTTTCAGATGACCTTTGCAATTATTACGCCGGCACTGATTGTCGGCGCATTTGCCGAGCGGGTCCGTTTCTCCACAGTTCTCTGGTTTTCTGCCCTCTGGGGGCTTTTGCTGTACGCGCCGGTGGCTCACTGGGTATGGGGCGGCGGCTGGCTGCAGGAGATGGGGGTAATGGATTTTGCAGGGGGACTGGTGGTGCATCTTACCGCTGGTGTCTCCGCCCTGGTCGCGGCCTTGGTGCTGGGCGCGCGTCGCCATTTTCCGGGGAATAACCATCCGCCCCACAATATGACCATGGTGCTGGCTGGTGCCGCAATGCTGTGGGTGGGCTGGTTCGGCTTTAATGCCGGCAGTGCACTGGCCGCCAACGGGGATGCGGGCATGGCGCTCTTGTGCACACACCTGGCTGCCGCCGCGGGGGCCTTCACCTGGATGTGCATAGAGTGGTTCCGCTATGGCAAACCCAGTGCCCTGGGCGCAGCTACCGGCATGGTCGCCGGTCTTGGCACCATCACGCCAGCCTCTGGTTTTGTCGGTCCGGGGGGCTCAGTTGTGCTGGGTATCCTGGCCGGTTTGATCTGCTTCAACGCTACGGTATTCCTCAAACAGCGTCTTCGTATAGACGATTCTCTAGATGTTTTCCCTGTCCATGGCGTGGGAGGCATGCTCGGCGTACTGCTGGTTGCAATACTGGCTAACCCGATGTTCGGCGGTCAGGGTGCAAACCTGCCGATGATGTCACAGCTGACAGTCCAGCTGGCAGGCATCGCCGCGGTTTTCATCTACACCGCTGTCGTCACTTTCCTGCTTCTCAAACTCTGCGGTCTCCTTGTCCCCTGGCGGGTAAGTGCCGAGACCGAGATAGAGGGTCTAGACATAGACCAGCATAACGAGAGCGGCTACAATTTGTAGGAATTCAGGGGATGCCGGGCTCCCGGCTCCCTTGCCTCAGCAGCCAGCCTAGGAGGGCGAAGAGGAACAGCATAAGAGGCAGCTGCTTGCTGACCTTTTGTCATAGATAATTGAGATCATTTATCTAACTGATTGGTTCAAATATAATTTTTATTTTCCATAGGAATGCATGCTGCACCTTGCGCAACTTTCAGAGCAGTCGTATTATTTTATCGAATCGGTCACTCAGCCTAAGCAGGCTGTGACCCTGAACATCGTCTCGGCCTTCCAAGGAGGTACGCCATGGAAAACCTAAAATCCCTTCTCCCGATCCTCGGGCTTATATCTCTTCTCCTCGCCTCTTCCGGGGGCTTGGCCCAAGCTCCGCCCCCATTGACCTCGGTTTGCAAGGATGCAGCGGGCAGCGTGCTGGAGGGAGATTGCCCGCCCATAGGGATCAGCATCAATCACGCAAACGCGAAGGTACTAGAGACCCTGTCCGGGGTCGGGCCCAAGCTTGCCCAGGCGATTATCGCCTATCGTGACAAGCACGGACCTTTTCAGAGTTTGGATGATCTGAAGCAGGTGCGGGGCATCGGTGCCAGTCTGCTGGAGAAGAACCAGCATCTGCTCATTTTGGACTGAGTGGCCAGCCGTTTTTGGCGGCCGGGGAGTGTCCTTTCAGCGAGCTCCCCGACCGCCGAGAACGACTGCCAAGGTCATGAGAAAAATGGCGATATCCAGCCACAGGGAAAAATGCTTGATGTAATAAAGGTCGTACTCCACTTTTTTCTGGCTCTCTGCCAAGTTTTCGTCCGACACATAGCCCTGGTGCACTTGGGCCCATCCCGTAATGCCGGGGCGCACTGTCAGGCGATAGGAATATAGGGGTATAAGGCAGGACTGTCTGTCGTGCACGAAAGAGACGGCCGGCCTGGGGCCGATCAGGCTCATCTCTCCGCGCAAGACGTTAAAGAGCTGGGGCAGCTCGTCAAGGCGAAATTTTCTGAGCAGACGTCCGATGCGAGTGATACGCCTGTCCCGGCTGTCGGTGGAGCGTTTGAAATCGCTGCGGCTGGTCGTCGCATCCATGGTTCGAAATTTCAGCATATTAAATCGGTGTCCCATGCGTCCGATCCGCTCTTGGGAAAATAGGATTGGACCGGAAGTATCCAGCCGAATGGCGATACCGATGATGACCATCAGCGGCAAGAAAGCACTCAGCAGCAGAAAACTCAGGAGAAAATCCAAGAGGCTTTTCCAACGGTACAGCGAAGAGATATGAAAGGATGCTGTCGGGATACGGGCGGGCTGTGCCAGACAGATACGCCCATTTAGCTTCTCGTAGGCGGAGAATACATCGTATACCGGCATACCTTGCCGTGACAGCAGGCCCCAATGGGCAGGCAGGCTCTCTAAATCCGCCACCATACAGCTGTCTTTGGGCAGTTCCGGCGCTGGCTTTTCCAGCACCTCCAGGCGGGCATTCCCCGGCGCTCTGGCCAGCGGTTTCCAGCAGCCGTGGGATGCCAGCAGCAGCTTGGGCTGTGCGTGACGCAGTTCCAGCCAGGCGGATGCCAGGGCCCAGGGCAGGCTCAGTCCCAGGTAAAGAAGAAAGGTGCCTGCTGACCAGGGAATGCTCGACAGCGTCATGCCCAGTGCAACTGCGCCGAAGCAGGCTCCCAGCCTCGGCAGGACTCGGACCAGTTCAAGATGGCAGGGGAGTGTGCGGCGGCGATGCCGATACAGCGTGTAGCCGAGGAGGGCGAGGCCGCCTCCGGCAAGGGCAGATAGGTCCTGGGGCGGGAGCAGGGCGGGAGAGAGAGCTCCTCGCAGCAGGAGAGTGGCGAAGGCAGCCAGAAGCAGCCCGGAGATATCCGCTAGCATCCGAGGCGAAAGGAGAATCATCCTATTCGGCAAAATTTGCATGGTCAGCTATACTGTTTCGCTTGTCTGCCTGCTGTAGCTAAAAGCGGTGGACGGTGTTTTTGTTTTCAGTTGTATAGATATCTTGGGCAAGAAACACAGAAGATCTGGGAAGGCGAGTGCCGCTCGCCTGCGAACTGCTCATCGCTCGCCTGCCGTTCGGGCGCAAGATACTAAGAATGGTGCAATGGATGCGATGGCGACTAGGGCAGCGATAAGCAAGGTACCTGTCTGGTATGTCTTAATTCTAGCAGTATTGGTTGGTGCACCCCCGGTTCTCGGTGTATACGGACATGCGTACGGCTACTCTCCAGACCTGCATACCGCTTCCATTATTCAGGTGGGAAGCGCCGGGATACTGGCGCTATTCCTTTTCCTGCAATCCGGCAGCCGGCGAATCCCGCTCTGGTACGGCCCCGTGCTGTTCCCCGCTCTGCTTTTTTATGCTTGGGCTCTGCTGTCTTTGCTATGGGCCCATAATTATTATGAAGGCGCGGTCAAGCTGCTGGATTGGGGCGGGGCGCTTCTGCTGGGATTCTTGATATCCCAGAGCTTGCGGGAGGAAAGACATGTCCGCCTGGTGCTGCAAGGGATTTTCTTCGCCGGTGCACTGCTTTTGATGCTCGGCTTGGCTCAGTATTTTTTTGATGTGGATTGGGTAGACCAGCATGCTAAGCCTGCCGCTACTTTTAACAACAAGAATATGGCGGCTCAATACACGCTCTTGATTTTCCCACTTTGTGTAGCACTTGTCATGTATTCCACACAGATACTGTGGAAGTTGGTGTTTGCATTCTTTGGCTTCATCGCACTCTTTTTTATTCTTACCTCCGATACACGGGGCTCTATTATCGCCGCCTCGGTTGAAGTGCTGTTACTCATGCTTTTGGCACTGTATAAATATGCATATGACGGAGAAAGGAGAAAGGTTTTCTATGTGCTCTTATTTACAGCAGTGGGCATAGGGTTGCTGATTGCAAGTCTGTTCCTGATTGAGGACGGGAATGGCGGCATTATATTCTTTCGGCTCGTAGAAAGATTTACCCAATTATATAATGCGCTCGTTACGTTTACAGGAGAGACGCGCTTTCAGATCTGGCTGAATACGATTGCCATGATCGCAGATCGCCCCCTGATCGGTTTCGGGGTGGGCAACTGGATGGTTGAATATCCCCTGTACCACATGAAGTGGCGTTTTGACCGGGAGATGAGCTACGAGGTACAGCATATCAATACCCATCAGGACTATTTGGAACTGACTGCAGAACTAGGGCTTATCGGCATGTTTTTCCTGCTCTGGATGGGCGTGCAGGTGGTGCGAGTATTGTTCAATGTGCTAAGGCGCATAGAGAGAAGGGACAGCTGGCTGGTGCTGGGTGCCGGGGCGGCCATGGTCGGCATGGCAGTGAATGCGCTCGGCAGTTTCCCCTTTGAACAGCCGGTGCCAGTCATGTTGTTCATGGTGTATGGCGGTGCTTTAGATTTTTATTATCGCAAGGTGAATGATCGCTCGCCCGCGTTTCACCTGCCGGCGGCCAGGATAGCTCGGCCTGCTGCAATCGTTTCAGTCCTGCTGTGTGTGGGACTGCTCGTTCTTCACTACCGATGGTACAACTCGGAGATTCATTTTCGTCGCGCCACGATCGCGTCTCATCAGCAGAATTATTATCTGACCCTGCTGCATGGCAAGGAGGCATTGCGCTGGAGCAGGGGGCGCAAGCGGATGGCCAATTTTATTGCCGTCGGTCACATGCAGCGCGGCGAGGTGGCGCGCGCGATAGAAGCATGGGAGGACGTGCTGGGAAGTTACCCAAATCTGATGCATACGCTGAATAATACTTCCATTGCCTATGCGCGCCTGGGGAATTACGAGAAAGCTTTAGAAAAAGCTGAGCAGCTGGTAGAGTTGCGAGCCACTCCAAAATCCTTTGTGCAGAAAGCCTCTGTACTGCAGGCCCTGGGCAGGCTGGAGGAGGCGGAAGGGTATTTTAGGAAAGCATTAGAGCCGGGCAGACGGCCAGCACTCAAACCACAGCAAAGGAATAGTGTGCTGAGGGTACTCGGCTACATGGATTCTATTCGCCTGCGCTCGGAGCAGGCAGCAGAGCAGGAGAAACAAGGGGGAGATGCACAACCATTGCCCGTGGGGCCGCCTTTATCCGGCAGTTGAGGCGGATGCATTATGTTGATATTTTTAACGGAGATGCCGACGGCATCTGCGCACTTTTACAGCTGCGCCATGCAGAGCCTCTAGACAGCCGTCTCATTACTGGCACAAAGCGCGATATTCAGCTGGTAGAGCGTGCCGAGGCAAAGTCCGGAGACCGCCTCACGGTTCTGGATATCTCCTTTGACCGCAATCGCAGCGGCATCTCAGAGGCGCTGACTGCTGGTGCGGAAATCTGGTATGCAGATCATCACTATCCCGGCGAAATTCTTCAGCATGAGCGCCTCACCCTTCTGGTGGACACCGCCGCCGACATCTGCACCAGTCTTTTGGTCAGCCAGCACTTGAAGGGACGCCATGCCGCCTGGGCGGTGGCGGGTGCTTTTGGTGATAACTTGGATGCCTCGGCCCGGACGCTAGCCGGCACATCGGGCTTGAACGAGGATGACTTGGATTGTTTGAAGCATCTTGGGATATATCTCAATTACAACAGTTACGGCATCACGGAGGCTGACCTGCATATCCATCCTGCGGATTTATTTCAGCAGCTGCTTCCCTACGCAGACCCGCTGCACTTTGTCAAAGAGGGGGGGGATGTATTCCGTCGCTTAGAAACAGGATACCGGGAAGACATGGCGGCTGCGCAGAATCTCAATCCCCACCGGGAGGAAGCGCGAAGCGCGGTTTATTTGCTGCCCGGCGAGGCTTGGGCCCGGCGGGTCAGCGGTGTATTCGGCAATTATCTGGTCAGTCAATACCCAAAGCGGGCGCATGCTGTGATTATGGTGCTTCCTTCCGGTGAATACCGGATCAGTGTGCGGGCCCCGCTCGCGCAGTGCACCGGGGCCGCTGAACTGTGTCGCCGTTTCCCCGGCGGCGGCGGCCGCGAGGCGGCGGCTGGCATTAATAACCTGCCGTCGGAAATGCTAGACCCGTTTCTTGCGGCCTTTGAGGATTTCTACAGGAAGGAGTGAAATGCAGGCACATGCCAAGAATAGTGGCTCCGCCTGCTGGGCTCGAACCAGCGACCCGATGATTAACAGTCATCTGCTCTACCATCTGAGCTAAGGCGGAAGTTGCGGTGCATAATAATTCAGCCACCGGTCTCGGTCAAGATCCTAGTACAGTGAATAATACAAAATATGCCTTTTTACGCCTGCGATTCCCTCTTGGCCTCCGCCTCGGATAGATACCCTGCCGAGGAGGGGCGCAGGGCCTCAGCTGGCAGCTGCTCTCGCAGGCTGCGGGCCGAGATGCAATAGCGGGGTGCTATGAAGCGGAAATTCAAGGTGCAGTCGCCCTTTGCACCTGCTGGTGATCAGCCCCAGGCGATCCGGCAGCTGGCAAAGGGGCTGGATGCGGGTCTTCGCTCCCAGGTGCTGCTGGGGGTTACCGGCTCTGGCAAGACCTACACCATTGCCAATCTCATTGAGCGTGTCCAGCGCCCGGCCCTGGTGCTGGCGCCGAATAAAACCTTAGCGGCACAGCTGTATGGGGAATTTCGCGAATTCCTGCCCCGCAATGCAGTGGAGTATTTTGTTTCCTACTACGATTATTACCAGCCGGAGGCCTATGTGCCGTCCTCGGATACCTACATTGAAAAGGATGCTTCTATCAACGAGCATATTGAGCAGATGCGCCTGTCGGCGACCAAGGCGCTGCTAGAAAGGAAAGATACGGTAGTGGTGGCGACGGTCTCCGCAATTTACGGGATCGGGGAACCCGGGGCATACCTGCAGATGGTGCTGCACATGGTGCGCGGCGAGGAATTAGACCGGCAATTTCTTCTGCGCCGATTGGCCGAACTGCAGTACATGCGCAATGATATGGATTTTCGGCGCGGCACCTATCGGGCCAAGGGCGATGTAGTGGATGTGTTTCCCGCCGAGTCCAGCGAGCAGGCGGTACGCATAGAGCTGTTTGACGGCGAGATTGAGAAGATCTCCTTGTTTGACCCGCTGACCGGTGCTATCCAGGGAGTGCTTCCCCGCATTACCATTTATCCGAAAACCCACTACGCCACGCCTCGGGAAAATCTTCTTCGCACCCTAAAGCAAGTGGAGGCGGAATTAGCAGAGCGGCTTTCTGAGCTGAAGCAGCAGAACAAACTGCTGGAGGCCCAGCGCTTAGAGCAGCGCACCCTCTTTGATCTGGAAATGATCCGTGAGCTCGGCTATTGCACGGGCATAGAAAATTATTCCCGCTACCTGTCCGGGCGCGAGGCGGGACAGCCGCCGCCGACTCTGCTGGACTATCTGTCGCCGGAGGCGCTGGTGGTGGTGGATGAATCCCATGTCATGGTGCCGCAGCTTAACGGCATGTACCGGGGGGACCGGGCGCGTAAAAAAACTCTGGTGGAATACGGTTTTCGCCTGCCCTCTGCGCTGGACAATCGACCGCTTCGTTTTGAGGAATGGGAAGAGATGGTCGGCCAGACAATCTTCACGTCTGCGACCCCGAGTCCCTACGAGCTGGAGCGGGCGGACCAGGTGGTAGAACAGGTGGTGCGTCCCACCGGGCTGGTAGATCCCGAGGTGGAGGTACGCCCGGCCACCGCCCAGGTGGATGACCTGCTGTCGGAGATAAAGCTGCGCACAGAGCGCAAAGAGCGGGTGCTGGTGACCACCCTCACCAAGCGCATGGCAGAAGACCTGACCGAGTACTTAGACGAGCACGGCGTGCGCGTGCGCTACCTGCATTCCGATATAGACACCATGGAAAGAGTGGAGATCATCCGCGACCTGCGCCTCGGTGTTTTTGACGTGCTGGTAGGCATCAATTTGCTGCGCGAAGGTCTGGATATGCCTGAAGTGTCCTTGGTCGCTATCTTGGATGCGGACCGGGAGGGCTTCTTGCGCTCGGTGAGCTCCCTCATACAGACTATCGGCCGGACGGCGCGCAATGTAAACGGCCGGGCCATCCTGTATGCCGAGGTGGTCACCAAATCAATGCGCCGTGCCATGGAAGAGACCGAGCGCAGGCGCAGCAAGCAGATTGACTTCAACACCAAGCACGGCATTCAGCCGCAGACCATTCAGAAAGAAGTGACCGATATCATGGAGGGAGCGCTGGTAACCCGGGCCGGGAAGGGCCGACGCGGCACTTCGCGCCCGGCGGTGCCCGCGCCTGTGCCGGACACGCAAGGGTTGTCTGCAGCG
The DNA here is from genome assembly GCA_965205525.1 of Gammaproteobacteria bacterium. Taxonomy (GTDB): domain Bacteria; phylum Pseudomonadota; class Gammaproteobacteria; order JABABF01; family JABABF01. The sequence continues at coordinate 1,084,674 of OZ242171.1, read as the reverse complement.
GATTTGGGACAGGAGATCAAGCGGCTAGAAGAGCGCATGTACGAGCATGCCGCCAACTTGGAATTTGAAGAGGCCGCCCGCCTGCGAGATCAGGTGGCGGAGTTCAGGCGGCACGTATTTTTCAATGCCTGAGGACCTCGGCCGACAGCTGCAATCGGGCCTCTCGCCCCCCGGGCTCTCTATAGTTTCCTGCATTTGTGCACTTGCTCCTCGGCTATAATGGCAAGTCGGCGGCCTGCGATTTATAAAGGCGCGTAGCTCAGCTCGGTTAGAGCACCACCTTGACATGGTGGGGGTCGTTGGTTCAAATCCAATCGCGCCTACCATTTTCGGCAGGTCTTTGGCACTACAGTTGTACCTATCTTATTCTGCAATACCTTCATGCCGCTGATCACTCTCCCCGATGGCAGCCGGCGCGCGTTTGAGCACTCGGTCAATGCCCTGCAGGTAGCGCAATCTATCGGTCCCGGTCTGGCCCGGGATACCTTGGCTGCCAGCGTGGATGATGTATTGACGGACATCTCTGACCCGATTACAGAAGATGTCAATCTGCGCTTGATTACAGCCCGCGACCCGGAGGGGCTGGAAATTATCCGTCACTCCTGCGCCCATCTGCTGGGGCAGGCGGTCAAGCAGCTGTATCCCGAGGCAGAGATGGTTATCGGTCCAGTCATTGAAGACGGGTTTTATTACGATATTGCCTACGGGGGTTCTTTCGGCCCCGAGGACCTGGTCGCCATTGAAGAGCGGATGCGCGAGCTCATTGTCCAGGAATATGATGTCATCAAGAAGATGACGCCGCGTGAAGAAGTGCTAGACATTTTTAGCCGGCGCAGCGAGTCATACAAGGTGCGCCTAGTGGAGGAGATGCCGGTTGCGGTGCAGGAGATGGGGCTCTACTATCATCAGGAATACATTGACATGTGTCGCGGGCCCCATGTGCCGAACACCCGCTTTTTGAAGGCGTTTAAGCTGACACGGCTGTCGGGCGCCTATTGGCGCGGCGACGCCTCCAACGAGATGCTGCAGCGCATATACGGCACCGCCTGGGCAGGGCAGCCGCAGCTGCAGGAGCACTTGCACCGCTTGGAAGAGGCGGAGAAACGCGACCACCGCCGGCTGGGCAATCGTCTCGGTCTGTTTCATTTCCAAGAGGAGGCTCCGGGCATGGTGTTCTGGCATCCCCGGGGCTTTACTCTGTACCGGCTGGTGGAGCAGCATATGCGCACCGCGGCGGCGGGGTACCAGGAGGTGCACACACCGCAGCTCTTAGAGCGCTCCCTGTGGGAGCGCTCCGGGCACTGGGACAAGTTTGGCGACATGATTTTTGTCACTGAATCCGGCAAACGGGATTATGCGATTAAGCCGATGAACTGCCCAGCCCATGTGCAAATTTTCAACCATAAATTGCGCAGTCACAACGAGCTTCCGCTGCGCTTGTCTGAGTTCGGCATTGTCCATCGCAACGAGCCTTCCGGCACCCTGCACGGCCTGCTGCGGGCCCGGTGTTTCACCCAGGACGATGCCCATATCTTCTGCCGTGAAGATCAGCTGGCGGAGGAAATCGATCGCCTGGTGGGGCTGGTTTTTGAAATTTATGCCGATTTTGGCTTTCGCGATATCCTCCTGGCCTTCTCCACTCGTCCGGAAAACCGAGTGGGGGATGACAGCCTGTGGGATCGGGCGGAGCAGGCCCTGCAGCAGGTGCTGAAAACCCGGGGGCTAGAATATGTCCTGCAGCCGGGAGAGGGCGCCTTTTATGGACCAAAGATTGAATTCACCCTGCAGGACAGCATCGGGCGGCAATGGCAGTGCGGTACCATACAGGTTGATTTTGCGATGCCCGAGCGGCTCGGTGCCCGCTATGTGACCGAGGACAGCTCCCGCGCTGTCCCGGTGATGGTGCATCGGGCAATTCTTGGCTCTTTAGAGAGGTTTATAGGTATCTTGCTGGAGCATTATGCTGGGGCGCTGCCCGTATGGCTTGCGCCGGTGCAGGTGGTGGTGCTGAACATCACGGACCGGCAGGCCGGTTATGCTTGCCAGGTGCAGGATGAGCTGGCAGCGCTGGGCGTGCGGGTGGAGAGCGACTTGAGAAATAAGAAGATAGGCCTTAAAATTCGTGAGCACACGATGCAGAAGATCCCTTATATGCTAATAGTAGGAGAGCGTGAAACCGAGCGGCGGACAGTTGCCGTGCGCTCCCGTGCGGGGGAGGACTTGGGGGCGATGACAGTTGACTCCTTTCACAGCCTGCTGGGAGATGCGAGGAAAAATGGAATCTCCTCGCCTGGTGCCGAGATGGGGGAGAAGCAAGATTAAAACAGGAACTGACAGCGACCGGCAGCATCTGCTGAACGAGAGTATTCAGGCTGATTCTGTGCTCCTGATTGAAAAGGATGGGCATAAGGCAGGTGTTGTTTCTCGGGAGGATGCATTGCAAAGAGCGAGAAACGATGAGCTGGATCTGGTGCAGATGTCCGCAGATGGTCAGCACCCGGTGTGCAAGATCATGGATTATGGCAAGCATTTGTTTCTCAAAAAGAAACAGCAGGCCAAGCGGCGCCATCACCGGATGCAGGTCAAAGAGATCAAGTTTCGCTCCAGAACTGGTGAGGCCGATTACAAAGTGAAACTGCGCAGCTTGGTGCGTTTCCTGGAGCAGGGGGATAAGACAAAGGTGACATTGCGTTACCGGGGCCGCGAGCTGGCCCATCGTGAATTAGGGGAAAAGCTGCTGCAGAGAGTGCAGCAGGATTTGTCGCAGTGGGGTACCGTGGAGCAGGAGCCGGTAATGGATCGGCGCCAGCTGTCCATGGTAGTCGCGCCGCGCCGGGGCCGGCCCAAGAGCAGCCCGGAAAACGAGCATACAGGCGGAGAAGACAGATGACAGCGGGAAAGCAGAAAACACACAGAGGGGCGGCAAAGCGCTTTCGCAAGCGCGGCAGCGGTTATAAGCATCGCAGTGCTTTTCGCAGTCACCTGCTGACCGGCATGCGGGCCCGCCACAAGCGCCGCCTGCGGGGGCTGCGGCCGGTGCACGGAGCCGATACTGCCCGTCTCTCTCAGCTGGTCGGCAGCTGAATAGGTCTGATAAGCGAGGATAGCGACCGTGTCTAAGGCAAAACGAGCGGTGCGGGCCCACAGCCGCCACCGCAAAATTCTGAAGCAGGCCCGGGGCTATTCCGGTGCCCGCAGCCGCTCTCTTCGGGTCGCCAAGCAGGCGGTCATCCGGGCCGCTCGCTATGCCTATCGGGACCGGCGCCAGCGCAAGCGCGATTTTCGCTCCCTGTGGATTGTGCGCATCAATGCTGCTGCGCGGGATAACGGCCTGTCATACAGCCGCTTCGTACAGGGTCTGAAAAAGGCGGAGGTGGATTTAGACCGCCGGGTCCTCGCCGATTTGGCCATGCATGATAAAGATGCCTTTGCGGTCATAGCCGCCACTGCGAGGGCAGCGCTCGGCTGATACGGGCAGGCGGCACCGAGCGGCAGTGCCGCCCTTGCTGTCCCGTCCCTCGGTGAGATGCAGGCCGGATATCCGCTTTGGCCTCCGACAAAATTGCAGAACTTCTCGCTCACGCTGAGGGCGAGGCACATGCGGCTGCAGATGCAGATTCCTTAGAGGCGCTGCGTATTCGCTACCTGGGGCGCAAGGGAGAGTTTACCGTCCGTCTGCAAGCTCTCAAGGAGCTTCCCCCCGCCGAGCGACCCGCTGCCGGGGCGGCCTTGAATTCCGCCCGGGAGAGTCTGGATGCGACGATTGATGCCCGGCGTCAGGAGCTGAAAGAAGGAGCCCTTACAGCGCAGCTGGCCCGAGAAACCATAGATGTCGGTCTGCCCGGGCGCGGCCCCGGCATGGGCAGTCTGCACCCGATCACGCTGGTGCTGGAGCGGGTGGAGGCCCTATTTCAAGCGGCAGGTTTTTCCTCGGAGGAGGGGCCGGAGGTAGAGGACGAACTGCACAACTTTACGGCCCTGAATATTCCCCCGCATCACCCCGCCCGGGCCATGCACGACACTTTCTATCTGCGGGGCTCTCATCTCTTGCGCACTCACACATCCCCGGTGCAAGTGCGGGTGATGCAGCGCACGCCACCCCCTTTGCAGATCATCTGCAAAGGACGCGTCTATCGCCGCGACATGGATGTTTCCCATACGCCGATGTTTCACCAGGTGGAGGGATTGTGGGTGGACCGCTCGGTTACCCTGGCGGATCTCCGCGGTGTGGTGACCGATTTTCTGCGCTGTTTTTTTGAGCGAGAGGATCTTCGGGTCCTATTTCGGCCCTCGTATTTCCCCTTTACCGAGCCCTCTGCCGAGGTGGATATCGGCTGCCTTTTGTGTGACGGGAAAGGCTGTCGCGCCTGCGGTCACAGCGGTCGCCTGGAAGTGATGGGCTGCGGCATGGTGCACCCGAAAGTATTCGCCAATGTCGGGCTGGATGCCGAGCAGTGGAGCGGCTTTGCCTTTGGTCTCGGCATTGAGCGGCTGGCCATGCTCCGCTACGGCGTGAATGACATTCGCCTGTTCTTTGAGAATGATCTGCGTTTCTTAGCGCAGTTCAGTTCTGCTTGAGGCCGCCGCGAGGGGCTGCAGCCGGAGGAGCCGGGGGATGAAGTTCAGTGAGAATTGGCTGCGCGAGCGGGTGCCCGAGCTGCCGGGCACCCCGCGCCTGACCGAGCGCCTTACCCTGGGCGGCATAGAGGTGGCGGGAACGGCACCGGCAGCGCCGGCCTTTGCAGGGATTGTCGCCGCGGAGGTTGTAGAGGCGCTCAGTCCCGCGCCGAAGGACGGACCTGCCCTATGGCGGGTGCAGGCGGGGGCGGGGCAGCCCCTGGTGGCGGCGGGGCGTGTCCCCGGCTTGCAGCCCGGTGCCTTTGCAGCTTGTGCTCTGCCCGGTGCCCTGCTGCCCGATGGCAGGCGTGTGACCCCAGATGAAACCGGCAGTGAGCAGGCTGTCGCTCTCCTGTGCTCTGGTCAGGAGCTGGGACTGGAAGAGGAGGATGGCCTATTGCACCTGCCGGAGAACTGCGCTCCGGGAGATGATCTCCGCACCCTGCTGGACCTGGACGACACAGTGGTGGAGCTGGACCTTACTCCCAATCGGGGTGATTGCCTCAGCATGCGGGGGCTGGCTAGGGAGATCGCAGCCTTGGAGGGGCTCTCGGTCCGGGAGCCGGAAATTGCACCAGTGCCCCCTCGCTGTGAGGAGATGCTGCCGGTGCGCCTGCAGGCATCTGCAGCCTGTCCCCTTTATGCAGGGCGGGCAATCGTGGACATTTGCCCCGGTGTGAGCGCCCCTGCCCATATTCGCGAGCGCTTGCGGCGGGCCGGTATTCGCAGCATCTCTGCCCCGGTGGACATCGGCAACTATGTGATGCTGGAGTTAGGGCAGCCTGTGCACATATTTGACTTAGACACCCTGAACGGCGGCATCCGGGTGCGCCTGGGGCGAGCGGGGGAAACCCTGGCCCTGATAGACGGCAGCACCGCCGAGCTGTCACAGGAAGACCTGGTGATCGCAGACCGGCGGGGGGCCATCGCCTTGGCGGGGATCATGGGGGGCGCCGCCAGTGCGGTCACCTCTGCAACCCGCCGCCTGTTCTTGGAATCAGCTTGGTTTAGCCCCATGGCCGTAGGGGGGCGTGCCCGCAAGCATCGCCTGTCCAGTGAGGCGGCCCGGCGTTTTGAGCGTGGCGTTGACCCGGAGCTGCCCGATTTGGCCATGGAGAGAATGACCGAGCTTCTCCTTTCATGCGTGGGCGGCCAGGCGGGTCCGATTACCCGGGCGGAGGTTCGCCGCCGCCTGCCGAAGACCCCGGTTATACGGTTGCGGCGACGGCGCATTGAAGAGGTCCTGGGCATGCCTGTGGCGGATGATGCCGTGGAAGAAATGCTGCGGCGTCTCGGGATGGGCTTGGAGAGCACCCGCTACGGGTGGCGCGTCCGCCCCCCCGGCAGCCGCAGCGACCTCTGCATAGAAGAGGATCTCTTAGAGGAGCTGGCTCGGCTTTACGGCTACGATCAGCTTCCGGTTTCCCGCCCCTCTGCTCTCTGCACCTTTTCTTTTCGCTCTGCTAAGAGGGCGGCTCCTGCCGAGTTTCGCCGCTGCCTGGCGGCCAGGGGATACCGGGAGGCGATCAGCTACAGCCTTGCAGACCCGAAGCTGCAGGCCCTGCTGGACCCGGTGCATGAGCCGGTGCCCTTGGAAAACCCGATTTCAGCGGAGATGTCGGTGCTGCGAACCAGCTTGTGGCCCGGATTGGTGCAGGCCATGCTGCACAACCAGCGCCACCAGGAAGAGCGGGTGCGACTGTTTGAAATAGGCTGCTGTTTCCTGTCCGGGGGGGAGGGGGGAGCTCCCAGGGAGGAGAGCATGCTGGCCGTGCTGGCATCCGGCCCGCGCCTGCCGCGCAACTGGAATAATAATAAAAAAAATATAGATTTCTTTGACTTACATGGTGATATTCAAGCTATCCTAGAGCTTAGTGGAGGAGGTGACTGGGTGGTGGAGGCGGCTTCTCATCCGGCCCTGCATCCTGGGCAGAGTGCCCGCCTGTGCCGGGAAGACCAGCTCGCAGGCTATCTCGGCATGGTGCATCCCGCCTTGGCCGCCAAGCTTGAAATGACCCAGCCAACCGGGCTTTTGGAAGTGCAGATGGAGTCCCTGTCCAGTCTGGGGACGCCGCAGCACCGGGAAATAGTGCGCCAGCCGGCGCTGAAGCGGGATTTGGCGGTGGTGGTGCGGGAAGATTTGCCGGGGGCGGCGCTGATGGCAGAAATTCGGCAGGCGGCCGGGGACTGCCTGGAAAGCCTCCTGCTGTTTGATATATACCGCGGGGAAGGGGTGCCGGCAGAGCACAAGAGTCTCGCTTTTCACATGCTGTTTCGCCATCCGGAGCGCGCTTTTGGCGAGGCCGAAGCGAGTGCTATACTTGTAGGCATAACCTCGCGTCTCGCCGAGTGTTGCGGGGCGCACGTACGTACTTGACCACGGCAGTAGAAAATGCAGGCGCCAGTCAATTTTACCCGCTCTGATATCGCAGATATTCTCCACGAAGAGATCGGCTTGAACCGGCAAGAGGCTCGGGAGTTGGTAAACCGCTTTTTTGAGGAAATCGCTCTGATCTTAGAGCAGGGAGAAGAGGTCAAACTGTGGGAATTCGGCAATTTTTCCCTGCGCGAGAAGCGCGAGCGCCCGGGCCGCAACCCGCGCACTGGGGAGGCGGTTCCAGTGCGCGCCCGTCGCGTGGTCACTTTCCGCCCGAGTCGGGTACTTCGCTCTAGGATGGCTCTCTATGGCAATCCCAAATCCTAAGCAGGGCAAAGGCCGGGATTTCCTAGCCTCTATCCCTTCACGCCGATATTTCACCATCGGCGAGGTGAGCGAGCTGTGCGGAGTGGAGCCCCATGTGCTGCGCTACTGGGAGGAGGAGTTTTCTCAGGTGCAGCCGACCCGGCGCAACAAAAGACGCTACTACCAGCGCTCCGATGTCCTCTCTATCCGACACATTCGGCGCCTGCTGTACGAGGAGGGATACACCATTGACGGTGCGCGCCGGGTGATTTCCGGCGAGCGCCGGGGGCCGGTAGCAAGTCGCGCCCGGGAGGTCATCCGGGATGTAATAAGAGAGCTGGAAAAGCTGCAGGGCATGCTTCGGTAGACATAGGTTTGATGGTTGATCATCGGGGCGTAGCGCAGCCTGGTAGCGCACCACACTGGGGGTGTGGTGGTCGCTGGTTCAAATCCAGCCGTCCCGACCAGTATTTTATTTTTGCCCTGCTTCTGCTGTGCAGCAGTGGCGCTGTCAGCGCAGCCGAGCGTCTGCTCAGCGAAGAGCGGGCAGCCTGTGACAATTATCAGCCCCTGCGCCAGCCGTTCTTTGGTGATCTCCATGTGCACACCGCTTTCTCCTTAGATGCCGCCACCCAGGACACCCGCAACCGGCCAGAGGATGCCTATCGTTTTGCCAAGGGAGAGCGCCTCGGCATCCAGCCCTACGATGCCAACGGCCGACCGTTGCGCAGTCTGCAGCTTAAGCGGCCGCTGGATTTTGTCACGGTAACCGATCATGCCGAGATGCTGGGGGAGGTGTCTATCTGCTCTACCCCCGGCAAAAAAGGCTATTACGCATGGCCCTGCCTTTTGTTTCGCTGGTTTCCCCGAGCCGCCTTCTTTGTCATGAACGAGCGCGCAAGCAATCAGGACCGTCCGCGCTTTGGCTTCTGCGGGGACGGGGACCGCCGCTGCCTGGCGGCGGCAGCGGAGCGCTGGCAGCAGATTCAAGATGCTGCCGAGGACGCCTACGATCGCTCCTCCGCCTGCAGTTTTACCAGTTTCATCGGCTATGAATGGACCGGAGACCGCTTATCCAACCTGCACCGCAATGTGATTTTTCGCAATGCCGAGGTGCCGTCCCTGCCAGTCAGTTTCTACGAGGAGTCAACGCCTGAAGGGCTGTGGCGAAGCCTGGCCAGCCGCTGCACAGAAGCCGGCGGCCGCTGTGATGTGCTCGCCATTCCCCATAATTCCAACCTCAGTGCCGGGCGCATGTTTAGCACTCCCGAAGACACCCCGCTGAGCGCTGCCGCCGCTGCGCTGGAAGCTCACTGGGAGCCGCTTTTGGAAATCATGCAGCACAAGGGAGACTCCGAGTGCTGGTTCGGGCCGGGCCAGGACGAAGATGAACTCTGTGCCTTTGAAAAACTCCCCTATAACTCCTTCCGGGGCAAGTTTTTCACCACTGAGCCCTCGGTGCCGCGCCCCGGAGATGGCTTTGCCCGCCGCATTTTGGCCGAGGGTCTGCGCTACGAGGCAGCCAGCGGCCAGAATCCCTATCGCAAGGGATTTATCGGCAGCACGGACACTCACTTGGGCACCCCCGGCGCGGTGGCGGAGGAAGACCACCAGGGGCACGGGGGAGCTGGCAAGGTATCTTCTGAAAAACAGCTGAACGAGCTGCCGGATGATCTGGAATCAAACCCGGGCGGTTTGGCAGTGGTATGGGCCGAGGAGAACACCCGGGATGCTCTGTTTGCCGCTTTTCGGCGCCGGGAGACCTATGGCACCAGCGGTCCCCGTCTGCGGGTTCGCTTTTTCGGCGGCTGGGAGTACCCGGAAGATCTCTGTGCTGCCCCGGATTTTGCCGCCCGGGGGTATGCGGGGGGAGTGCCGATGGGTGGCGTACTGCCGGCATCACCTGCCGTTCTAACGGCACCCCGTTTTGCAGTGCAGGCATTTCGTGACCCGGGCACAGCGGAGCGTTCGGGCATGCTGCTGCAGCGAGTGCAGATCATCAAAGGCTGGGTGGATGAGAAGGGGATGCCGAGGCAGCGGGTGTACGAGGTGGCGGGTGAGCCGAATAGTGCCGCCCGGGTGGATACCGCCACTTGCGAGGTCAGTGGCCCCGGTTTTGATCAGCTGTGCGCGGTATGGCGGGACCCGGATTTTGATGTTTCCCAAGGAGCGTTCTACTATGCCCGGGCCGTGGAAAATCCGCGCTGCCGATGGAGTCAGTATGTCTGCAATGCCCGGGGCGTGGACTGCCAGCGCCCACAGACCATCGGCAAAGGACTGGAGGGCTGCTGTGCGGCGGAGCACCGAGGGGTTATTCAGGAGCGCGCCTGGACTTCGCCGGTCTGGTACCAGCCTGCCGGACCCGGGGCAGAAGGGCAGTAGCTCGTGTGGCCGGGGGATAAGAGCATGCAGGTCACCCTGCTGGCAGTATTCGCTATGCTGTGGTCGCCGGCGACCGCTGCCGAGGACTACCCCTGGCGTCCCTACACCGTGAGCGAAAAGCGTGCTCCCTGTGCCCGTTATGAGCCTTTGCGCCAGGTGTTTTTCGGTGATACCCACGTGCATACCGCCTATTCCTTGGATGCGGGAACGCTGGGCACTCGCAATATCCCGGAGGATGCCTATCGCTTTGCCAGGGGAGAGCGCCTCGGCATCCAGCCCTACTCCGAGGATGGCCAGCCCCTGCGCAGCGTGCAGCTTTCGCGTCCCTTGGATTTTGCCGCCGTCACCGACCACGCGGAATACCTGGGTGAGACCGCCATCTGCCTGAGTGCTGGCGCCAAGGGCTATTATTCGCCTACCTGTCTGCTGTTTCGCTGGTGGCCCCGGATCGCCTTCGTGCTGACCGTGCGAAGGATGATGAATCCGGAAAAAGCCGGCCGTCACGGTTTCTGCGGCGAGGACGGGGCGCGCTGTCAGGCGATGGCGGACAGCCGCTGGCAGGACACACGGGCAGCTGCGGAGCGGGCCTATGATAGGAGCTCGCAATGCGCTTTCAGCGCCTTTGCGGGCTACGAGTGGACCGGTGCTTTCAGCGGCGGCAATCTTCATCGCAATGTAATTTTCCGCAACGAGAGAGTGCCGGAGCGCCCCTTGAGCTTTTTTGATACCCAGGAGCCCCGGGTGCTGTGGGAGTGGCTGGAGAACTCCTGCAATGCAGCCGGTGCCGGCTGCGCTGCCCTGGCCATTCCCCATAATTCCAATATCAGCGGCGGGCATATGTTTCCCCCTCCTGAGGCGATGTCGCTCAGCGCCGGGGAGGCAAAGCTCCGGGCGGAAATAGAGCCCCTGATGGAGATCACCCAGCACAAGGGCTCCTCGGAATGCTGGCTGGGGGGAGGGGGTCCAGCACCGGAAGAGGAGGATGCTCTCTGCGCTTATGAAAAGTTGCCCTATGTGGACTTTGCCTTCATCTTCAAGCCGAAAGAGCCGCCCCTGTATCCTTGGGCCGGCTTTGCCCGAGGCGCTCTTGCCAGCGGCCTGCGCTACAGGGTGAGCATCGGTGCCAACCCCTATAGGCTGGGCTTTATAGGCAGCACGGATACGCATCTTGGCACACCGGGGGCGGTGGCAGAGCAGGGCTATCCCGGGCATGGCGGCGGCGGCCAGTCGGCCCGGGACAAAGTGCCTCCGGGACTTCCGGACAACCCGCTGTTCGGACCGGGGGGCATGGCGGCGGTATGGGCCGAGGAGAATACTCGGGATGCGCTGTTTGCCGCCATGAAGCGCCGGGAGACCTACGGCACCAGCGGCCCCCGCATGAAAGTGCGTTTCTTCGCCGGCTGGGAGTATCCTCAGGATCTCTGCCGGGATGAGAATTTTGCAGCCCGGGGGTACCGGGACGGCGTGCCGATGGGGGGCACGCTGTCGCCGCCGCCAACGGGATCGGCGGCACCGCGTTTTGCGGTGCGCGCCCTTCGTGACCCGGGCACGGCGGAGCGTCCGGGCATGCTGCTGCAGCGCATCCAGATCATCAAGGGCTGGGTGGATGATGCGGGGGCTGCCCGGGAGCGGGTGTATGAGGTGGCGGGAAATCCGAACAGTGATGCCCGGGTGGACTCCGCCACCTGCCAGGTGAGCGGCGGCGGCTTTGACCAGCTGTGCACGGTGTGGCAGGACCCGAATTTTGCTTTCGGGCAGCACGCCTACTATTATGCGAGGGTGGTGGAAAATCCCAGCTGCCGGTGGAGCCAATACGTGTGCAATGCTCGCGGTGTAAATTGCGCGAAACCGGACACTGTCGGCAAGGGGCTTGAGGGCTGCTGTGCCCCGGAGCACCGCCCGGCAATCCAAGAGCGGGCATGGACTTCTCCGGTCTGGTACCAGCCCGTCCCGGGTGCAGCGGGGCCGAGATAAAGCGCAGTGTTATAAAGGAAAGCGAGATGAGAGTAATTATTTTTACACTGGCTGCGCTGCTGCTGCCTGCCGCCTGGGCAGAGGAGTATCCGCCGCGCCCTTGGGCGGTTAGCGAGCAGCGTGCGCCCTGTGATCACTACAGCCCCGAGCGCCAGGCATTTTTCGGCGATACCCATGTGCACACCGCCTTTTCTCTGGATGCGGGCGTGCAGAACACCCGCAACCGGCCCGACGATGCCTACCGCTTTGCCCGGGGAGAGCGCGTCGGCCTGCAGCCCTACGATGAGCAGGGGGAGCCGCTGCGCAGCGCCCGCCTTGAGCGCTCCCTTGATTTCACTGTGGTCACGGACCACGGCGAGGCACTGGGCATGGTGGGGGTCTGCACGATACCGGGCTACGAGGGCTATGACACCTTCATGTGCCGCACCTTCCGCAACAGCCCGGACCTCGGTTTTTTCCTGATGATCCGATTCCCGATTGTCAGCCGGCACCTGGCCTCCCGTTACCCTATTCTGTCCTTTCTGAAGCGCTTTACGGACCACGATGCGGGGCTGCCATCATTCTGCGGTGACGGCGGTGTGGATTGCTACCGGGCCGGAAAGACCCGCTGGGAGAATATACAGGCGGCGGCAGAGCGGGCCTACGACCGGAGCTCGGCCTGCAGTTTCACCTCTTTCATCGGCTATGAGTGGAGTGGCAATGCGGAGACCAACCTGCACCGCAATGTGATCTTCCGCAATGAGCGGGTGGTGGAACTGCCTATCAGCTACGTGGAGACGGCTACGCCGGAAGAGCTGTGGCGGGAGCTGCAGGACCAGTGCATCAGCCGCACAGATGGCTGCGATGCGCTTGCCATTCCCCACAATTCAAACCTGAGCGCCGGCAGCATGTTCCGGGGGCCAGAGACCGAGACCCTGTCCGCTGCCGCCGCCAAATTCCGGGCGGAGCTGGAACCCATCCTTGAGGTGATGCAGCACAAGGGGGATTCCGAGTGCTGGTACGGGCCCGGCGGCAGCCCCGACGAGTTATGCGCCTTTGAAAAACTGCCCTACAGCCTTTTCTCTGGGAGATTCATGCCGCTCTTGGCCGAGCCAGTCCGCCCAGAGTACGGTTTTGCCCGCCGTATCCTGGCGGATGGCTTGCGCCACGAAGCCAGGAGCGGCGAAAACCCCTATCGCATGGGGTTTATCGGCAGTACGGACACTCACTTGGGCACCCCCGGGGCGGCGGAGGAGTGGAAGCACCAGGGACATGGCGGAGCTGGCAAGGCGGCAGCCAGCGGGCTGCCCGTCGGCCTGCCCGATGACATTGAAAACAATCCTGGCGGGCTCGCTGTACTGTGGGCCGAGGAGAATACCCGGGATGCGCTGTTTGCCGCCATGAAACGCCGGGAGACCTTCGGCACCAGCGGCCCCCGCATGAAAGTGCGTTTCTTCGGCGGCTGGCAGTATTCGGAGGATCTCTGTCAGAGCCCAGACTTCGTGCAGCAGGGCTACGGGGGCGGGGTGCCGATGGGGGGGGTGCTGCCGGCAGCTGCTGGAAGCAGTGCCCCGCGTTTTGCAGTGCGCGCCCTGCGGGACCCGGGCACAGTGGCGCACCCGGGTATGCCCCTGCAGCGACTCCAGGTGATCAAGGGCTGGGTGGACGATACCGATGTTGCCCGGGAGCAGGTATACGAGGTGGCGGGGAATCCGGACAACGGCGCCCGGGTGGATACCGCCACCTGCGAGGCGAGGGGTGCCGGATTTGACCAGCTGTGCGCGGTGTGGTCGGACCCGGATTTCAAAGTCGGGCAGAGGACCTACTACTATGCCCGGGCGGTGGAGAACCCGAGCTGCCGATGGAGCCAGTACATCTGCAATGCTCGCGGGGTAGACTGCACTCGCCCAGAGACGGTGGGGAAAGGACTGGAGGGCTGCTGTGAGGCGGAGCACCGCCCGGTGATCCAGGAGCGCGCCTGGACCTCGCCAATCTGGTACCGGCCGCCCTCTTAAGATGCGTGTGAGGGGCGGGATGAATGCATCGGGAGGCGACGGCGGTCCCTCGGCCCTTTTTGCCCGCTGCAAATTCTGCTCGTCGCTGATCACAGAAAACGGATTTCTTGTCATACCCCTCTCCGACCGCTTTAGAACGATGGAATATTTGTGGACACAGGGTGGGCTGTGGGGGCTGAAAAGACCTCAGAGAATGCAACCTTCCGCGGAGGCTGCACCGGTGAATAGCCGTCGCTGGCCTGATGCCTGGCTCTGCTTGCTGCTGTGCCTCTTTGTTTCGTTATGCCAGGCGGCAAGCGCCGCCCCGGACTATCCGCCGCGCCCTTGGGCGGTTAGCGAGCAGCGCGCACCCTGTACTCACTATAAAGCGGAGCGACAGGTGTTTTTTGGTGATACCCATGTGCATACCGCCTACTCCCTGGATGCGGGTTTCTGGGATACCCGCTCTCGGCCAGAGGATGCCTATCGCTTTGCCAAGGGGGAGCGCCTCGGGGTGCCCCCTTACGATGAAGAAGGCAAACCGCTGCGTTATATGCAGCTGTCCCGGCCCCTTGATTTTACGATGGTGTCCGACCACGCAGAGCACTTGGGCAGCGTGGAGATCTGCCGTCAGCCGGGACTGGAAGGCTACGATTCCCGACGCTGTCGGATGCTGAGAGAGCGACCGTTCCGGGCTTTCATAAGCTGGCTTGCCCTGCCGCTGATTCGCAGCGAGCTGGCCATGCGCTACAGGTTTCTCGCCTTTCTAGCGCCCTCCGAAGGAACAGACCGCTATCCCAGTTTCTGCGGTCCCGATGGGGAGGGCTGCCGGGCGGCGGGGGGTGCAGTATGGGTGCGCATTCAAGAGGCGGCGGAGAACGCCTATGACCGGAGCGAAACCTGCGCTTTTACATCTTTTATCGGCTATGAATGGACCGGGTACAACGGTGCCAACCTGCACCGCAATGTGCTGTTTCAGAATGACAAGGTGCCCGCTTTGGCCACCAGTTATCATGACGCCCCCAGTGCCGAGGAGCTGTGGGAGGCCCTGCGTTCCGACTGCTTAGCGGCTGGTATCGGCTGTGATGTCCTGGCAATTCCCCATAACTCCAACCTCAGCATCGGGCAGATCTTTGCCACGCCAGAGAACCGCTCCATCACTGCCACCGCAGCCCGCTTCAGGTCCCGGATGGAGCCTCTGCTGGAGATCATGCAGCACAAGGGAGATTCCGAGTGCTGGTATGGCCCTGGCGGCAGCCCCGACGAATTGTGCGCCTTTGAAAAATTGCCCTACAACAGTTTTGGCGGGCGCATATTTCCGTCCATGGCGCGCCTCTCAGGGCCGGGGGACGGTTACGCCCGACGTATCCTGGGGGATGGCCTGCGCTACGAGAAGGCCATCGGGGCTAATCCCTATCGCCTTGGCTTTATCGCCAGCACTGATAATCATCTGGGCACTCCGGGGGCAGTTGAAGAGAAGGCTTTTCAGGGACACACCGCTGCCGCCCAGTTGCTGCGCGGTGAGCGACAGGTCCTGCCGGACGCTTTGGAATACGGCCCTGGCGGCCTGGCCGCGGTATGGGCGGAGGAGAATACCCGGGATGCGCTGTTTGCCGCCATGAAGCGCAGGGAGACCTTCGGCACCAGCGGCCCCCGCATGAAAGTGCGTTTCTTTGGCGGCTGGCAGTACCCGCAGGATCTCTGTCAGAGCCCGGACTTTGTCCGGCAGGGCTACGCAGAGGGGGTGCCGATGGGCGGCATGCTGCCATCTTCCGAGACGGGTGGAGCACCCCGTTTTGCTGTTCGCGCACTGCGTGACCCGGGCACTCTGGTGCACCCGGGCATGCCTTTACAGCGTCTTCAGATTATCAAGGGCTGGGTGGATGAGGCCGGAGCAGCAAAGGAGCGGGTGTACGAGGTGGCGGGAGAGCCGGACAACGGCGCCCGGGTGGACACCGCTACCTGTGAGGCGAAGGGTGCGGGTTTTGATCAGCTGTGCGCGATGTGGTCAGACCCGGAATTCAAAGCCGGACAGGGGGCCTACTACTACGCTCGGGCGGTGGAGAACCCCAGCTGCCGATGGAGCCAGCATGTCTGCAATGCGCACGGGGTGGACTGCGCCCGGCCAGAGACGGTGGGGAAGGGACTGGAAGAATGCTGTGCAGCGGAGCATCGGTCGACGATTCAGGAGCGCGCCTGGAGCTCGCCGATCTGGTATCGGCCGCCGGGATGAGGGCCTGTCTTGCGGGTGGTCCGCGCATCTCATTGGAGGAAACGGCCAGAGCGTTAGGCATTGCCGGCAGCGGGCAGCCTCCTTTGGAAGCATGGCGGTGTCTGTAGCCGAAAAGTGCTTCAGCGACAGAAAGGCAGAGCAGGGACGGAAGCGATCTCGGATGGGTGTGAATGTCCGCTTTTTCCAGTCGGTGTAATGCTTAAATTTTCTAGTCGGCGATGTGGCGAACCATGCACTCCCTAGGCTGGGTGCGCCGCCTGCATCGTAACCCTTGGCTGCACTTTATCGGCATCGGCCTGCTGCTGTATTTTCTGCCCGGGCCTTGGAGCAGTCGGGCCGCTCCGGAGCCGCTGCAGATAGAAGGGGAGCAGGTGCGCTCCCTCACAGTGGACTGGCTTCGTCGCACCGGTCGCTATCCAAATAGCGAAGAGCTCAAGTCGCTGGTTCGGGATGCGCTGGACAAAAAACTCTTATTCCAGGAGGGACTGCGCCTCGGCCTGCACCTGTCGGACCCTCTCGTTTGGCGGCGCCTGGTCCGCAATATGCGTTTTCTGGGCGTACAGGGAGAAGATTATGACCTTCTGCGCCAGGCTTTGGACTTGGGCATGCATCGTCGGGATGTGGTGGTGCAAAGGCGAGTGCTGCAGATGATGGAGGAGCGTCATCGCAGCTTCGTTTTGGAGCCCTCCGAGGAAGAGCTGCTTCAGCAGTACTATTCGGAACAGGAAAAATATCGCCGTGTGCGGGTGGCTTTTCTCCACTTATTCTTTTCGCGCCAGCAGCGGGGCATGGCCGCTGCGTATCAGGCGGCGGAGCAGTGGATGGGGGATTGCCGTGTGGAGCTGTTTGATAGCACCCACGGAGATCCTCACCCCGCCGGACTGCGCCAGCCCTTGCAGACTGAGGAGCAGATCGCAAAGAATTTTGGCGGACATTTCGCTAGCAGAGTGTTAGCAGGCGGCGAAGGAGCCTGCCTCGGGCCTGTGGAGTCAGCCTACGGGGTGCACTGGGTGCTCATCGCCGAGAGGGAGTCAGAGGTTATCCCCTACGCGCAGCTGCATGAGAGGCTCCGTGAAGAGAAGCTGCGTGAACGTGCTTTTCGCTCCCTGGGGGTGGAGCTGGATAAGCTGCGAGAAAAGCACGGTGTGCATGAGGCTGGAATTTTGGCTGCGATTCAGGACGCGCAGGAATGAAAGTTTGCCTCGGCATATTTTTCTGGCTGCTCCTGGCCAACCCGGCGGCAGCGCATCGGCTGGCACCCTTTCTCTTAGACCTGCAGGAGAAGGAGGCGGGACGATATCAGCTCGTCTGGCAGCTGCCGTCCTCCGGTATGGCGGGAGGCATTCCCTCCCTCCAGCTGCCCCTCGGGTGTCGCTTGTCGGGAGAGCTGTCACCGACTGCAGTCCCCACCCCGACGGGCACTGCCCTGCGCTGGAGCGGAGAAATTAATTGCGAGGGCGATACATTGGCCGGGGAGATTTTTGGCGTCCAAGGCCTCGGCGGCAAAAATGACATGGTTCTTCTGCGGGTTGCTTTCCAGGGAGGCAGCACGCTGAGTCGCCTTCTGACCTCGGAGCGTCCAGCCATTCGGCTGCCGACGGACTCAGATGCATGGCAGGCAGGGCGCCAATACAGCCTGCTTGGCGGCGAGCATATTTTAGGAGGTGCGGATCATCTCTTGTTTCTTCTGGCCCTGCTGCTGCTGGTCCGAAGCACACGCTCCCTTGTCTTTACCATCACTTCCTTTACCTTGGGCCACAGTATTACCCTGTCCTTGGCTACGCTGGGTCTGGTCAGGTTTTCGGTGAACTTGGTAGAACTGGGCATTGCTTTCAGCATCCTCATACAGGCTGTGGAGCTGACAAAGCCGGTGACTTTGCGAGGTATCCTTGGCCGCCGTCCAGCCTTCGCCGCCGGACTCTTCGGGCTCCTGCACGGTATGGGTTTTGCCGCTGCCCTGGCAGAGGCCGGGCTGCCGCTGCGAGAGGTGCCGGCAGCACTCCTGGGTTTCAATATCGGTGTTGAGCTGGGCCAGCTAGTGTTTGTTTCCCTGGTGCTGCTAGCGGGACTCTCTTGGCGGCGGCTGGCCCCGGACATCAATATCGGCCCTGTACGGCTGGCTGGCATTTATGCGATAGGCGCCTTGGCGAGTCTGTGGTGCATTGAGCGGGGTGCTGTTCTTTTCGGTATCGCACAGCCTGTATAACTGCCTGCCTGGCGGAGGCAGAGGTTGTTCATAGATTGAGTGCACGGTCTAAGAACCGATCAAAATTCCTTCTTATATCTATAATCACTGCGGGCAGCTGATTGCCTGGAAAAAACGGCTGCTGCAGCATGGCTAGATAGCGCTGCTCATCCTGATCTAGTTCAATCACTGCCCGGGCCATCGCAGGCAATGATTCGTAATTGTCGTAGCTGAGGAAGCTATCCGGGTTAAAGTACTTGTTCACCGAGGGTGTCCCCCAGTACAGAGGTATAGCATTGGCAGACATAGGTATTGTTATTTTTTCGGTAACATAGCCATCTGCAATTGAATTTTCAAAGGCAATTACAAACTTGTAGTGTTGATAAATTCTATCATTATCACTAAACGCATGGCCTCGTCCTCCATTTATTAATGTTTTGTAAGGATCTTTTGCGATGTTGGGATTGTTGTAGCCTGCTGTTCCATAGCAATCAACTTTTTTGTATCGTGACAGTGTGTCTAGCAAAATCTTCCGCTCGGGAGTATGGCTACGCTGAATATAACAGCAAAATTGTCTTTTCTGCCTGTTATTTTCTCCCTTTTCCTTATGTGCTTTCATAATTTTTTTGAGATGATTGTTCCAGCGCATAAAGTATGGATAATTAAAGGTCTGATCAGATTCTCTTTGTGTTTTTGCATTCGTGAAATCATTAGTTAAAACAGAGAATTCATGTGACTTAGAATTTTCTACGAATGCCCTGATATTCTGATGAGAATATTTATTTTTCCCTTTACGCAACCGTATTCTTATTTGCTCCATCTGCGACATAACGTGTTTGTTTAAGTGCAGGGCATTTGAAAGTTTTAATAGTGCATGTTTTGTGCGGTCATAGTAGTATCCTCTTGCATCAATATCTTCATCACAAATCATAATTTTTCGCACATTTGGATAAGTAGAGAGAGCACTCATCATGCTGCTATTATCAAATATTTTAGAGAGAAATATAATTAAATCAGGGTTCTTGTCCACCAATTTAATGTTCTTAAAGTGAATGTAAAGCTTAGAATATAGCTGCTGAAAAAGATTACCATCTGCAAGCGAAGGATTACTATATTCCTGTCCTTTGTGCTGTAGAAGTTGAGTCTGTAATAATTCTGTGGTCAGGAACATTAATTTCATGATATTAATCTGCACTTCTCTGATCTTTCATCACATTCTCTGCCGT
The DNA here is from genome assembly GCA_965205525.1 of Gammaproteobacteria bacterium. Classification (GTDB taxonomy): domain Bacteria; phylum Pseudomonadota; class Gammaproteobacteria; order JABABF01; family JABABF01. The sequence goes on along the minus strand of OZ242171.1, from coordinate 1,065,401 downwards.
TCTCTATCAGCGATAGAGTACCACAATATCTGCTATGCGACAGGCACTTTGGCAAGTCTATGGTGCATTGAGCGGGGTGCTATTCTTTTCGGTATCGCACAGCCTGTATAACCGCTTGCCTGGCGGAGGCAGAGGTTGTTCATAGATTGAGTGCACGGTCTAAGAACTGATCAAAATTTCTTCTTATATCTATAATCACTGCGGGCAGCTGATTGCCTGGGAAAAACGGCTGTTGCAGCATGGCCAGATAGCGCTGATCATCCTGGTCTAGTTCAATCACTGCCCGGGCCATTGCAGACAATGATTCGTAATTGTCGCAGCTGAGGAAGCTATCCGGGTTAAAGTACTTGTTCACCGAGGGTGTCCCCCAGTATAGAGGTATAGCATTGGCAGACATAGGTACTATTATTTTTTCGGTAATATAGCTATCAGCAATTGAATTTTCAAAGGCAATTACAAATTTGTAGTGTTGATAAATTACATCATTCTTAGCATATGTGATAGCATCGATTTCATTTATTCGTTCTTTGCGAGGATCTTTTGCGATGTTGGGATTGCTGTAGCCTGCTGCTCCATAGCAATCAACTTTTTTATATCGTGACAGCATGTCTAGAAAAATCTCCCGCTCGGGAGTATGGGCACGCTGAATATAACAGCAAAATTTTCTTTTCTGCCAGTTATTTTCTCCCTTTTCCTTATGTACTTTAATAATTTTTTTGAGAGGATTGTTCCAGCGCGTAAAGTATGGATAATTAAAAGTCTGATCAGTCTCTCTTTGTATTTTGTGTTCGTGATAATTATTAGTTAAAACAGAGAATTCATGTGACTTAGAATTTTCTACGAAGTCCCTGATACCCTGATGAGAATATTTATTTTTTCCTTTATGCAACTGTATTCTTATTTTCTCCAGCTGCGATATAATATGTTTGTTTAAGTGCAAGGCATTTGAAAGTTTTAATAGTGCATATTTTGTGCGGTCATAGTAGTATCCTCTTGCATCAATATCTTCATCACAAATTATAATTTTTTGCACATTTGGATAAGTAGAGAGAACACTCATCATGCTGCTATCATCCTGTATAGATTTAAATATGATTAAATCAGGGTTCTTATCCACCAATTTAATGTTCTTAAAGTGAGAGTAAAGCTTAGAATATAGCTGCTGAAAAAGATCAGCATCTGAAAGCGAAGGATTGCTATATTCCTGTCCTTTGTGCTGTAGAAATTGATCCCGGAAGGATCCTGTGGGCAGGAGCATTAATTTCATGATATTAATCTGCATTTCTCTGATCTTCTGTTACATTCCTTTTATCATATTCTCTGCCGTTCTCTATCAGCGAACGGAGTACCACAATATCTGCTATGCGACAGGCACCTTGGCAAGTCTGTGGCGCATTGAGTGGGGCGTTGTTCAGGCAGCCTGTATAGATGCCCGTCTGTCGGGCAGAGGGACGAGGGCCTTTATAGATTGAGGGCACGATCCAAGAAATGCTCAAAATTTTTCTTGGTGTCCATAATTGCGGCGGGCAGCTGATTGCCTGGAAAAAACGGCTGTCGCAGCATGGCCAGATAGCGCTGCTCATCCTGGTCTAGTTCAATCACTGCCCGGGCCATTGCAGACAATGATTCGTAATTGTCGCAGCTGAGGAAGCTATCCGGGTTAAAGTACTTGTTCACCGAGGGTGTCCCCCAGTATAGAGGTATAGCATTGGCAGACATAGGTATTATTATTTTTTCGGTAATATAGCCATCCGCAATTGAATTTTCAAAGGCAATTACAAATTTGTAGTGTTGATAAATTCTATCATTATCACCATACCTATGGCCTCGTTTTCCATTTATTAATGTTTTGTGAGGATCTTTTGCGATGTTGGGATTGTTGTAGCCTGCTGCTCCATAGCAATCAACTTTTTTGTATCGTGACAGTGTGTCTAGAAAAATCTTCCGCTCGGGAGTATGTCTACGCTGAATATAACAGCAAAATTGTCTTTTCTGCCAGTTATTATCTCTCTTTTCCTTATCTGTTTTTATAATTTTTTTGAGAATATTGTTCCAGCGCATAAAGTATGGATAATTAAAGGTCTGATCAGATTCTCTTTGTGTTTTATGTTCGTGATAATCATTAGTTAAAACAGAGAATTCATGTGACTTAGAATTTTCTACGAATGCCCTGACATTCTGACGAAGATATTTATTTTTTTCTTTACGCAACCGTATTCTTATTTGCTCCATCTGCGATATAACGTGTTTGTTTAAGTGCAAGGCATTTGAAAGTCTTAATAGTGCATATTTTGTGCGGTCATAGTAGTATCCTCTTGCATCAATATCTTCAGTACAAATCATAATTTTTCGCACATTTGGATAAGAAGAGAGAACGCTCATTATGCTGCTATTATGCATTATAATTAAATCAGGGTTCTTATCCACCAATTTAATGTTCTTAAAGTGAGAGTAAAGCTTATAATATAGCTGCTGAAAAAGATCAGCATCTGAAAGCGAAGGATTGCTATATTCCTGTTCTTTGTACTGTAGAATTCTATTCTGTAATCCTTCGCTACTGTAGCCCAGAAGCATTAATTTCATGATATTAATCTGCACTTCTCTATCAGCGATAGAGTACCACAATATCTGCTATGCGACAGGCACTTTGGCAAGTCTGTGGCGCATTGAGTGGGGCGTTGTTCAGGCAGCCTGTATAGATGCCCGTCTGTCGGGCAGAGGGACGAGGGCCTTTATAGATTGAGGGCACGATTATAGATTGAGGGCACGATTATAGATTGAGGGCACGATCCAAGAAATGCTCAAAATTTTTCTTGGTGTCCGTAATTGCGGCGGGCAGCTGATTGCCTGGAAAAAACGGCTGTCGCAGCATGGCTAGATAGCGTTGCTCATCCTGGTCTAGTTCAATCACTGCCCGGGCCATTGCAGACAATGATTCGTAATTGTCGCAGCTGAGGAAGCTATCCGGGTTAAAGTACTTGTTCACTGAGGATGTCCCCCAGTATAGAGGTATAGCATTGGCAGACATAGGTATTATTATTTTTTCGGTAATATAGCCATCCGCAATTGAATTTTCAAAGGCAATTACAAATTTGTAGTGTTGATAAATTTTGTCATTGTCAGTATGTCTATGCATGGGCAAGGTTTTGGCAGAACCCTCTATATTGTTGGGGCCTGCCGCTCCATAGCAGTCAACTTTTTTATATCGTGACAGCATTTTTAGAAAAATTTTTCTCTCGGCAGTATGCCTATTCTGGATATAGCAGCAAAATTTCCTTTTCTGCCAATCGTTTGCCTTCTCTCCATCCCCATGCTTTTCGATAATATCGTAGAGAAATTTGTTCCAGCGCATAAAAAATGGATAACTAAAGACCTGCTCCTTTTGCATTTTATGATTCATATAATCATTGCTAATAACAACAAATTCATTCGGCTTAAGATTTTCTAGAAATGCCTGGATAGCCGGAACAGCGATATTGGTGGTTCTCTTACGTGGCAGTATTCTTATCTGCTCTAGCTGTGATATGGCATGTTTGCTTAAGTGCAGGGCATTTGAAAATTTTAATAGTGCATATCTTGTGCGTTCATGATGGTATGCCTTTGCATAAAGGTTTTCACCAAAAATAAATATTTTTTTTACGTTTGGATAGGCGAGACACAAACTCTCCCATTGATCAAATGGGACATAAGTACATATAATTAAATCAGGATCTTTAGCAGTCAATTCTAATGCGCTTGTGCGCTCTAGAAGCTTAGAACATATTTTCTCTAATATTCCAGCCCTTAAATGCGAGAAATTTCTATATTCATTTTTCTTCCATTGTAGAAATCTGGCCTGACATTCTTCTGGAAAGAGCATTAATTTTATGGCATTATTTTGGTGTCTGCTAGGATTGGAGAGTGCCATTATTTCTGTATCTGTCCAGACAGGACTTTTTCTGTTTTTTCTCCGTATGGCGGTAACATGTTAAACAGTTTTGCCGGGCTGGCAAAGCCTTGGCGGAAGACGGCCCGGGCATGGCTGAAGGTGCGAAAACCATCTTTGCCCCGGTAGTTGCCTAACCCGCTGGCCCCAATGCCGCCGAAGGGCAAGTCATCGCAGCCGACATGCATCATCACATCGTTGATGGTGACACCGCCGGAGCGAGTGTGTGCAAGCACTTTCTGCTCCTCTTCCCGGTCACGGCCAAAATAGTACAGTGCCAGCGGGCGAGGGCGGGCATTTATAAAGGCCAAGGCGTCTTCCAACGAGCGGTAACTCCGGATGACCAGCAGCGGGCCAAAGATTTCGTTCTGCATGATCAATGCATCCGCGGCCGGCTCCAGCACCAGCTGTAGCGGCAGTTTTTGCTGCTTGTCGTCTGCTGCCGGCTCGCTGCCTGGCGTGCAGTCTTCAATACGGGCACCCTGTTGTCGGGCATCCTCTACGTAGGATTGCAAGCGCTCATAGTGGTGCTGATTGATAATGGAACTGTAATCGGGATTGGCGGTGATTTTGGGAAACATGCGTATAAAGGTTTCCCGGCAATTGCGGACGAAGCCCTCCACATGTCCTTCGGGCACGAATACATAGTCCGGCGACACGCAGGCCTGTCCTACGTTCATAGATTTACCGCTGATAATTCTCTCCGCCGCTTCTGCCATATTGGCGGATACGCCGATGATAACTGGCGATTTTCCGCCCAGTTCCAAGGTGACCGGAGTCAGGTTTGCAGCAGCTGACTGCATGACTTTGCGTCCGATTGCCGTGCCGCCGGTGAAAATCAGGTGGTCAAGCGGCAGGGTGCTGAAAGCCGCTCCTGTCTCCGGCCCGCCGCAGCAGACTGCGATTTCAGTTTCCTCAAAATAGTTCTGCATTAGCTCGGCCAGCAATGCAGCGGTAGCCGGATTGGTCTCAGAGGGCTTGATCATGGCCCGGTTGCCCGCTGCCAGCACGTCGGCCAGAGGGCTGAAAACCATATTGACTGGAAAATTCCATGGTGTCATGATGCCCACAACCCCCTTGGGCTGGTAGTGCACGGATGCTCTGGCACCGAGCAGGTTCATCGGTATCCCGGCACTGCGGCGCTCCGGTTTCATCCATTTCTTGATGTGTTTTTTTGCAAACTTAAGAGAGCCGAGAGAAGTAATAATTTCACTCATTAGGCTCAGATGGCGGGAGCGCCCATTAAAATCCTGATCCATAGCCTTGCACAGCTTATCGCTGTGGTCAGCAAGCAGAGCGATACATCGGTCTAAGCGGTCAATGCGCGTGGCATAGAGCACTTCGCCTTCTTTCATAAAGGCTGTGCGCTGCTGTTGCAGCAGTCGTTCTAAGTCATGGCCGGTGCTCATAAAGCCCGCTGCAGAGGCAGTCGATTCGGTATTCATAGGATCCTTCTGTTATGTAGATGCTGGTGCTGTTGCGCTCGGCGACGGGTGAAGAATTCGGTGTGCAACCTGTTCGGCAATCATAACTGCAATAGCATGGGTATTGCCAGTGGGGCTGACCGGGATGACAGAGGCATCCACCACTCGCAGTCCTTCTAGCCCCCGCACTCGGCATTCTGCATCCACCACCGCGTCTTCATCCTCGCCCATGCGGCAGGTGCCCACAGGATGGTACACGGAGTTGGCTTCGGCACGGATGTATTCCAGGATTTCCTGCTCGCTCTGGCAATCAAGCCCCGGCAGCTTCAGCGAGTCATCCCGGTAACGCTCAAAGGCGCTGGATTGAAATATGTCGCGAACTTGACGATAAGCTCGCACCATGGTTTTCCGATCTGCTTCAGTCTGCAGGTAGTTGGCAGAGATCAGCGGCGCATCCGTCGGCTGTGCGGTGCAGATGTGCACGGTGCCGCGGCTTTCCGGGTGCAGGTTGCACACGGTGGCGGTGACCCCCGGACATACTTTCATGTTGCCTTTTTCATCGTAGTTGCCAGTGGCCGGCGTGAAATGGATCTGGGCATCCGGACGATCCAGGTCCGGGGCGGTCTTGAACAGGGCGCCCACCTCCGAGGCTGGATGGGTGAGGATCCCCCGGCGCTGTAAAAGGAAGGTCAGAAAGTTGCGGGCAAAAGCCCGGGGGCGGGTCTCTTCGTATAGGGTAGAAATACCGCGCAAGCTCTGGTGTACGTTTAGCGTGAGATGATCACACAGGTTTTCCCCCACGCCAGACAGATGGTGAAATGGCTCTATATCCAGCTTCTGCAAGTGCTTGCTGTCTCCAATTCCAGACAACTCCAACAGCTGCGGCGAACCGATGCTGCCTGCGCACAGGAGCACTTCGCTGGCAGCAAGGGCTTCCATACGCTCTCTCTTGCGTCCTTTGCTGTAGCACACCCCGGTAATGCGCTGCTTGTCATGCAGCAGTTGCTGCACTGTCGCACCGGCGATAATCTCCAGGTTGGGACGCGCTTGTACTGGCTTCAGATAGCAGGTGGCAGAACTGCGGCGCAGACCGTTTTGAATATTGACCTGGTAGTAGCCGACCCCCTCGTTATCGCCGGTATTGAAATCATCGGTCAGAGGAATACCGGTGCTGTGGCAAGCTTGGATGAATACTTCACCCACCTCGTAGCGATTGATCGGCTCGCCGACCCACAGGGGCCCGCCGACGCCATGAAATTCACTCTCGCCTCGGGTATTGTGCTCGGCATGCTTAAACCATTTGAGCACCTGCTCCCAGGACCAGGCCAGACCGCAGGCGGCACTCCAGTCCCGATAGTCCAGCTGGTGACCGCGGATGTATACCATGCCATTGATAGAGCTGCTGCCGCCTAAGACCTTGCCGCGGGGGAAATCTATGCGCCGATGATGCAGTTCTGGTTCCGGCTCGGTGGTATAGCACCAATTCACCTTCGGGTCGTGCATCATGCGGGTGAAGCCCCCGGGCACATGGATCATCGGATTGCGGTCAGCGCCCCCTGCTTCCAGCAGCAGCACCCGTCGGCTGGCTTCTCGACTCAGGCGATTGGCCAGTACACAGCCCGCTGAGCCGGCGCCGATGATGATGTAATCGTACTTACGGTCACTGCCTGCGCTCATCGTTCAGAAGCTTGTAATCCTGCGGGGCAGACACCACAGGCCGATAATGGAAATTACCAGTGTGCCCCATTCATACATCAGGGCCTGCCGGACGTAGGGGTCCGCCATGTTGTCATCCACTACCGCGCCGACGGTGCGCGCAGCAGCCAGCCCCAGAATCGTTATAATCAATACCCAAAGCCCCCAGCGCATGCGGGTCTTGGGCAGGAAGCCCAGCAAGATCAGACCGAAGGCCAGCTGCAAGCCGCCATACATGGCGCGCAATTCGCTTTGCAGGGCTGCGCTCGGTTCAGCACCCGGCACAAAGATTGCAGCCAGGTAGTCAGGACTGTATAGGCAGAAGGCGCCGTAACCAGCAAAAAAAAGACCATTTACAAGGAGTATAAGACGGGCAAATAGCACGGTGGGCGCTCCATCAAGCAGCAGATTGGGTGGATCATAACTTATTTATAGAAAATTGCACATATGTATCAGTGTTGTTATGCCTGTGCTGAGCCATGGGTCCCCCTCTGTGCGGGCAGCCCTCCCTCGGTGAGCGCATGTTTTGCCAAGCAGCCCCGGCGAGCAGTGCTCCCTCGGTTAGCGCATGTTTTGCCAAGCAGCCCCGGCGAGCAGCCCTCCCTCGGTTAGCGCACGTTTCGCCAAGCAGCCCCGGCGAGCAGCCCTCTCTCGGTTAGCGCATGTTTTGCCAAGCAGCCCCGGCGAGCAGCCCTCCCTCGGTGAGCGCATGTTTCGCCAAGCAGCCCCGGCGAGCAGCCCTCTCTCAGTTAGCGCATGTTTCGCCAAGCGTCCCCCGGCGAGCAGTGGACGAAGCTCAGACCATTGCCGTGGCGCTGGCTATGCTCCTCGGCGGCATTTGGGCTGAAAAAGGGCACACCGGGCACAGCCGGCGGGAGCAAGGAGCTGTGCCCGCTATGCAGCCGGCTGCTGTCACCGCTGTGCTGCCTGTGCGGTCGCCTGGCAAATGGCATTGATAATTTGTTCCAATTCCCGGCGCGATATGATGTAGGGCGGCATGGTATAAAGCAGGCGACCGAATGGACGCAGCCACACACCCTGCTTGATTGCGCACTGCTGGATTTTTAGTACATCCGGCTCCTCCTTCATCTCCACCACTCCGATGCCACCCAAGCATCTGACATCGGCGACTTGGGGCAGCTTGCGTAACACCTCTAGTCCCTCTTTGAGCTGACTTTCCATAGCGAGAATATTTTTCTGCCAGTCGCTGCCAAGAAGCAGTTTCAGGTTTGCGACGGCCACTGCACAGGCGAGGGGATTGGCCATGAAGGTTGGACCGTGCATGAATGTACCCTGCCGGTCCGCTGCGATGGTGTCGGCGACGGCGGCGCTGCACAGTGTCGCAGCCAAAGACAAATAGCCGCCGGTCAGCGCCTTGCCAAGACACAGGATATCCGCGTGCACACCGGCATGCTCACAGGCAAATAGCCGCCCCGTACGCCCGAAGCCGGTCGCAATTTCATCCAAGATCAGCAGTACCTGGTGCTGGTCGCACAGCTCGCGCACGCGCCGCAGGTACTCTGCTGAATAAAACCACATGCCACCAGCCCCCTGCACAATCGGTTCTAAGATGACGGCGGCAAGTGTCTCCCGATGCTGCTCTAGCAGCTGTTGAAACTCTGCAATGTCCTGTTCTTTGCATTTTTCGCCAAAGCGCGGCGCCGGCCTAGGGGCAAAGCAGTGCTCGGCGAGCACACCCTGAAAGCGGCTGTGCATGCCGTTAATCGGATCGCATACGGCCATGGCACCGAAGGTGTCGCCGTGGTATCCCCCGCGCACAGTGAGCAGCCGGTTGCGGCCAATTTGTCCCTTGGCGAGACAGTGCTGCAGGGCCATCTTGATCGCAACCTCCACTGCCACTGACCCTGAATCGCAGAAAAATACCTGCTGCATGGAGCCGGGCACGATGTCCAGCAGGAGCTTGCCGAGGTGCGCCGCCGGCCTGTGGGTCAGGCCGCCGAACATGATGTGGGCCATGTGCTGGAGCTGTTCGGCGACGGCGGCATCTAGCACTGGGTGACAGTAGCCGTGTATAGCGCACCACCAGGATGCCATGCCGTCAATCAGTTCCCGTCCGTCTGCCAGCTGCAGGCGTGCGCCCTCGGCGGCAACCACTTCTAGGGAAGGGTTGTGCTTTCCGGGAAGACTGTAGGGATGCCAGAGATGGCGGCTGTCAAAATCCACCGTACTGCCGGTGCGCCCGGTGCGCCCGGCCATGTTCTCAGCCAAGAAGGCTGTTGACAGCCTGGCTTTCTTTATTCAGTTCCGCCACAGAGCGCTCCATCATCTGCCTGCTGAATTCATTAATTTCCAAATCCGGGACGATGTTCCATTCCCCGCTGCGACACTGCACCGGAAAAGAATACAGCATGCCTTCCGGGATATCGTAACTGCCGTCGCTGACCACACCCATGCTGGTCCAGTCTCCCTCCGGAGTACCCTGCACCCAGTCTCGCATATGGCTGATGGCGGCGGCGGCGGCGGAGGCGGCACTGGAGGAGCCCCGTGCCTCAATGACCGCGGCACCACGCTTCTGTACCGCCGGTATGAAGTGCTCCCGATACCAGGATTCGGGCACACATTCCAAGGCCGGCCGGCCGGCTGCCAAGGCGTGATGCAAGTCCGGGTATTGTGTTGTGGAATGATTGCCCCAGATGGTGACATGGTGGATGTCGGCAACCGGAGTGCCCGTTTTGATTGCCAGTTGAGCCAAGGCCCGATTGTGGTCCAAGCGAGTCATCGCGGTAAATTGGCGGGGTGAGATATCGGGGGCGCTGCGCTGCGCCAGCATGGCATTGGTATTGGCCGGATTGCCTACCACGAGCACGCGCACCTCTCTGCTCGCAGCATGATTAAGTGCCTTTCCCTGCGCAGTGAAAATCTTGGCATTGGCTTTCAGAAGATCGCCGCGCTCCATGCCCGGACCGCGCGGCCGAGCACCCACTAGCAGTGCATAGTCGGCATCTCTAAAAGCTTCCTCTGCATCCGTTGAGCAGAGAATGCCGCTGAGCAGCGGAAAGGCGCAATCTTCCAGCTCCATAGCCACCCCCTTTAGGGCTGTTGCCGCTTCCGGAATCTCCAGCATTTGCAGCTGCACCGGCTGTTCTTTGCCGAGCATTTCGCCAGCGGCGATACGCACCAGCAGACTGTAGCCGATTTGACCGGCAGCTCCGGTGACAGCGATGCGAGCAGGATGAGACATAGGCATCCAATTATAGGATGCGAGCAGGATGAGGCATAGGCATCCAATTATAGATAGATAGAAGGCGCATTCTAATCGAGGGCCTATTGGAATACCAGCACTTTTTCTCCTGATGTGCTGAATCTTTTAAGCAAGGGCTAGGGAGGGCTGACAGGGGGATATTCTTATGCTGAATTTTTGCTGCCATCAGCGGGCGGCGGATTCATGCCGCCGCCGCCGGGAGTCTCTATTATCAGGGTGTCTCCGGCATGCACCTGTATTTCGGCGGTGGCATTCAGTTGCTCTCGGCTGCCGTCTGCCCGTTCTAGCCAGTTGTTGCCCGTGGCACCCGCACCGGCGCCGTGCAATCCGAAGGACACGGTCCGGCGCCGGTTGGACAGGATGACCGCAGTCATCGGTGCAAGAAAACAGAGACGGCGCACGGTGCCATCTCCACCGCGCCACCGTCCTTTGCCGCCGCTGCCCCGACGCACGGCAAAACTTTCCAGCCGCACAGGAAAGTATGTCTCCAGAACCTCTGGGTCGGTGAGGCGGGTATTGGTCATGTGGCATTGCACAGCATCTGCGCCGTCAAAGCCGATACCGGCTCCGGTGCCGGAGCAGATCGTCTCGTAGTAGCTGAAGGCATCGGTGCCGAAACTAAGGTTGTTCATGGTGCCGGCGCTTGCAGCCTGTACACCGAGGGCGGCGTACAGCGCATCCACCACACACTGGCTGGTTTCCACATTGCCGGCGGCCACCGCCGCCGGCGGGCGAGGGGCGAGCAAAGAGCCTTCTGGGAGCACGATCTCCACCGGGGCAAGGCAGCCCTCGTTGAGGGGGATCGGCCGTTTCACCAGAGTGCGCAGCACGTACAGCACTGCCGAGCGCACCACCGCGGAGGGCGCATTAAAATTATCGCTGCGCTGGGCCGAGGTGCCGCTAAAGTCAATGCGCATGCGTCGCGCTGCCCGGTGGATGGATACCGCGACCCGGATGACGGCTCCGTTATCCATTTCAAGGGTAGAGCAGCCGTCCTGCAACTCGCTGATAATCCCCTGCACTGACTCGGTCGCATTGTGCTGCACATGCGCCATATAGGAGCACACCGTGGCCAGCCCCTCTTCACGGATCATGCGTCTTAGCTCCGTTTCACCCCGGGCGGCAGCGGCGAGCTGCGCCGCTAAATCTGCCAGATTCTGCTCTGCATTCCGAGCGGGCCAGGGCCCGGAGCGCAGGCGGGCGCGAATATCTTCCTCTAAAAGCCGCCCATCTTGCACCAGGGGCACTGCGTCAAACAGGATTCCCTCTTCATCAATATGCGTAGAAGAGGCGGGCATGGAGCCCGGTGTGATGCCGCCGATGTCAGCGTGATGTGCGCGGCTGGCCACAAAGAACAGCAGCTCTGATTTTGACCCCGCAAAGATCGGGGTGACCACGGTGATGTCTGGCAGATGGGTGCCGCCCCGATAGGGTGCGTTGTGAATAAGGCTGTCCCCTTCGCGAAAGTGATGCCCGGCCCCCGCCACAGCGCGCACTGCTTCGCCCATGGCGCCGAGATGAATGGGAATGTGAGGTGCATTTGCCACCAGAGCGCCGGCGCGGTCAAATACTGCGCAGGAGAAATCCAGGCGCTCTTTGATATTGACAGAATGAGCGGTGCTGCGGAGCACGCTGCCCATCTGCTCGGCGACCGATACGAAACGGTTGTTAAAAATTTCCAATCTTGCCGGGTCGGCGGCAGTGTCGGCAGAGTGCTGCCGAGGTGCGCCCCCGTGCTCTAAAAGCAGCTGTCCCCCGGGCATAACCCGGGCCAGCCATCCCGGATCTACCACGGTGGTGGCATTGTCTTCAAAGAGAATAGCGGGACCCTTTATACAGTGAGCGGTGCGCAGATGCGTCCGCTCGTAAAAAGGTGTGTCATGCCAGCGTCCGCGAAAGAAACTGCGACCGCGACCGCTCCCTTGGGGCGGAGAGCTGTCAGGGGGCTGCGCTGCCTGCTCCACCGGGGGGCTGTGCACAGAAACCTCCGCTTCGCAGGCCTCCACCAGAATTTCCCGACCCTGTCGGGTAAAACCGAAGCGTTCCAGGTGCATTGCCTCAAAGCTCTTGCGGACAGTTCCTGCCGGTCCGGTCGGCACTGTCAAGGTGCTGTCGGTGCCGGTGTAGCGCAGATGCAGCCTGCGCTCCTCTTTTCGGACCATCTTCGCACCTGCTTTCCGAGGAGCTGCCTCTGCCCATGCCGAGGCGGCAAGTTCATCTAGCAGCGCTCCGATTTCCTTCATTGCACTGTCCTCAAGCGGTTTTGCCAGGGGGCGCTGATGAATCGCGCCGAGGGCGGCTAGCCCCATGCCGTAGGCCGAGAGCACCCCGGCCATGGGATGCAGCAGCACCCTTGTCATGCCGAGGGCTTGGGCCACTTGACATACGTGCTGCCCGGCGGCGGCACCAAGGCCGGTGAGGGCGTAGTCGGCGGGGTCGTGTCCACGCTCTAAGGAGATCTTGCGAATTGCTCCGGCCATGCTGTCAACGGCAACCTGCACGAAGCTCTCGGCAATTGCTTCCAGGGAGGAGAAGTTGTGGCTGGCACTGAGCAGCTCGCCCATAGATTTAAGCTCGCATTGGGCGGCCTCGGCATTCAAGGGGGCATCGCCACCGGGACCGAATACGGTGGGGAAGCGATCCCTCTGGATACGGCCTAGCAGCAGATTGCAGTCGGTCAGACTGAGAGGTCCCCCGCGGCCGTAGCAGGCCGGGCCTGGGCTGGCCCCGGAGCTCTCCGGTCCCACGGTCAGACGTCCGCTTTCAAAACGCAGTATGGAGCCGCCTCCCGCTGCGATGGTATGCACCCGCAGCATGGGCGTATGCAGACGTATGCCGGCCACTTCGGTTTCCCGGGTGCGCTCAAAGCTGCCGTTAAAGAGCCACACATCTGTAGAAGTGCCGCCCATGTCAAAGCCGATCACCTTGTCAAAACCGGCAGCAACGGCAGTGCGGGCGGCCCCGGTCACGCCGCCGGCAGGACCGGAGAGAACGGCATCTCGGCCCCGGAATCGCTCCGCCTGGGCGAGCTGCCCTGAGGACTGCATCAGGAGCAGGGGCACTTTCCCTAGTGCCTTCTCAAGGCGGCGGAGGTAGCGGCGCAAGACTGGCGACAGGCAGGCATCCGCCACTGCAGTGTCTCCGCGGCTGACCAGGCGCATAAGGGGGCTGACCTCGTGGCTTGCGGACACCTGGTCAAAACCCAGTTCCCGGGCCAGGGCGGCGATTTTGCGCTCGTGGAGCGCCGAGCGGTAGCTGTGCATCAGCACGATGGCGATGGCAGAAAACCCCTCCTTCTGTGCCTTTGCCAAATCTTTGCGGACCGCGTTCCAGTCCGGGGTGCGAAGGACAGTGCCGTCGGCAGCAATGCGCTCGTCAATTTCCAGCACACGCTGATAGGCCTGCTGTGGACGCTGTATGCTGCGGGCGAAGATATCCGGGCGCTGCTGGTAGCCGATGAGCAGTGCATCGGCAAACCCCCGGGTGATGCAGAGTAAGACCGGTTCTGCGCTTCTCTGCAGCAGGGCATTGGTGGCGACGGTGGTGCCCATGCGCACCTCGGCGATTTGTTCAGTCGGCAGCGGTGTGCCAGAAGGTGCTTCTAAGAGGATTCGGATGCCCTCTACCGCCGCGTCTTCATACTGCTCCGGTGCCTCCGACAGGAGTTTCTTGCTGAGCAGGCTTCCGTCGGGTGTGCGGGCGACGATATCGGTAAAAGTACCGCCCCGGTCAATCCAGAAATGCCATTTTTTTTCTTCTTTCATCTGGCGGCTGCGCACGGTATGGCAAGTGCCTCCCGCCCGCTGTCAGCAGTGCTGCAAAAAAGTTCAGAAGAATCTCTGCCAACTGGTAATTTCCCGCCAGGGGATGAGCGGTCGCTGCTGTATGACAGACCTTGCGACACGAAGACAGAGGGGTCGCCCGGGCCGACGCTAAAAAACGTAGCGCACTCGCAGGTAGTAGTAGGCGCCGTTGAAGCCAAAGGGGGCAGAGCGCCGGGAAAAGGCGAATACCCCCGGATAATCCGCCGCCACGCGGCCGGCATCGTCCACCAGGCCTCCGCAGGGGCTGGCGCGAGAGCGGCCGTGTGCGATGGATCCGTCACAGCTGATGCGGTTTTCATCCGGGGTTTCATCAAAGATGTTGTTGCCCCCGGCCTCTACGCGCCAGCCTTGGGCAAAGCGATAGCCCACCTGCAAATCCGTGAGGTACTCGGCGCCGAAGGTCTGCTCGGTGCCGTCTTGCACCGTGTACTCGCCGTAGCGGTTGATGGTCAGGGTGGCGTGCCAGGGGCCTCGCTCCCAGTTTGCCGTGAAGTTGATCCGCTCCTTCGGCTGCCAGTCTTCCAGGATGGACTGGTCCCGGGCGGTGAACAGATCATTCCCTTCAATGCCGGAATCACCCAGCACAGCCGGCACCAGAATTTCGTCAATGCGGGTGTTGGTGTAGTTCAGCGCTAGGGAGAGGTCTAGCTGGGAAAGCTCTGACAAGGGCTGTTCCCACGTCGCCACCAGATCGCCGCCCTCGGTTTCGGTATCCGCCGCATTCAGAAAAAACTGTCCAGAACTCGCTCCCTGCTCTTCCAGCGCGGTGCACAGGGCATTGCTGCAGGAGCCATCGATGTTCCGCTGCTGCGCCAGCTGACCGCTGATGATAATGCGGTCGCTGATATCAATTCGGTACAAGTCCAGCGTGATGTGCAGCTTTTCAGCGGGGGTATAAATCAGCCCGAAGCTGTAATTGACGGAACTCTCCTCTTCCAGCTCCGGGATGCCGACGGCCCGGGCCACTGCGGAATCATTGCGAAAGGTACCCACTTCCATCGGCACGTCGGTCCCCATGACGGCGACAAACTGGGTGCTCACATTATTGAAGTACAGCTGCTGCATGGAGGGGGCCCGAAAGCCGGTGCTGAGCGCCCCGCGCAGAGCGAGGGAGGGCAGCAGCTGGTAGCGGGCAGACAATTTACCGGTGGCGGCATCGCCGAAGTCGCTGTACTTTTCGTAGCGGGCAGCGGCAGTCAGCAGCAGGTCCGAAATGGCAGAGTATTCCACATCCCCGTAGAGGGAGAAGGCTCTGCGCTCTTCGTCCACCTCATTGGCCGGGCGAAAACCGGGAAACACTTGAATACCGGCTGAGGCATTGACTGTACTCAGACACGCTTCCGTCGGTGGATCGGTGAAGCAGCCGTTGTCATAATCCTGCCAGGAGAGTTCTTCGCCGGCATCAATCTCATAGCCATCCCGGCGCCATTCCGCTCCCCAGGCCAGGTGTCCCCAGGACACGGGCCGAGCCAGGTCCAGATTCAAGGAGAGAAGACTGGTGCCGAGGGAACCCGCATTGGCACTGGTCGGGCTGTTTGCGCCGTTGACATTGGCGTGGGATGCATTGACGGAATCAGTGATGCTAAATTCAAAATTGTTTTCACCGTACGAGACACTAAGATCAAAATCCCAGGACCAGATTGCACCGCGCAACCCCGTGCCGATGGAAAAATCTTCAATATCAGAACCGATAAGGGGCAGAAAACCGATCGGCGCCCAGGCTTCGCCACCCTCTCCGATGGGCGGGTTACGGCCTGCATCGGACGGCCTGCGATAGAAGCCGCCGGATAGGTTGTTCCGATTGGAGAAAGTGGCAAAGCCGTACAGCTCGCCGTCGCCCAAGGGAAGAGCTGCATTCAGCGCCAGGGCCAAGTGCTCCGACTCAGAATCGCCGATCCGAAATACATCTCGGTCCACCGTGAACTCCCGGGGATCAAAAGTGCCGCAGGTGCCGCTCCCTGTTGCGGGTGTGCTGCAGGGGAACCACCGGGTGCCGTCCGGCCGTGCCCGACTGGTGCGTCCTCGGTCCCGGTGCTCCAGCGCCAAGTGAAAAAAGCCGCCTTCCCCCAAGTGCCAGCCCTGATGCCACCAGCCAGTTCTGGTTTCACCGTCGCCTTCCTTGTACTCGCCGTAAGAGACCCCTGCTTCGCCTCCCTCCGGATCGTTTTGCAGAACGATGTTGATGACACCGGCGATGGCATCGGAGCCGTACTGGGCTGCGGCGCCGTCCCGCAGGACTTCAATGCGCTCGATAGCGCTTGCGGGGATAGCATTCATGTCTACCCCGGCGGTGCCCCGCCCGACCGAGCCGTTGACATGGATCAGGGCGCCGGTATGCCGCCGCTTGCCGTTGACCAGCACCAGCACCTGATCCGGGCCGAGGCCGCGCAGGGTGGCGGGGCGCAGTGCGTCGGTGCCGTCGCTGATCGTGGAACTGGGAAAATTAAAGGAGGGGGCAAGGCTCTGCAGAATCCTAGCAGTTTCCGTGCCGCCGGTTCGGCGCATGTCTTCTTCACTGATGCGGTCTATGGGCACCGGGGATTGCAGGCTTAAGCGGCCTGCGCCAAGGCGGGTGCCCAGAGAGACCGTCTCTTCAAGAAGCTGCTCTTGAGAAGGCTGGGCCGGGAGCGGTGCGCTGGTCAGGGTTAATAGCAGCCCTGCGAGCAGGGTGCCCGAAGAAAATTGGGGTGAGAACTTTTTCATTTTTACTCCTCGTTGAAGGGTGTCTTAGATCTCTGTCACAGCGGCGACAGTGCGGCCTGCCATGCGTCCGAAGAAAGTCACGTCTGCCACTGACATGCCGCTGCTGTAGCCAGCCCCGGTGCGGGGCAGTCCACAGGTGTTACGGCCCG
The DNA here is from genome assembly GCA_965205525.1 of Gammaproteobacteria bacterium. Taxonomy (GTDB): domain Bacteria; phylum Pseudomonadota; class Gammaproteobacteria; order JABABF01; family JABABF01. Next base: position 1,048,458 of record OZ242171.1, on the reverse strand, counting down.
CCGCATACAGGCCGGGGACCGGCTCCCCGTCGCTGTTTAGCACCTGACCATCGGGACGGGTATCTAGACCTCCCAAGGTGAAATAGGGATAGTACACGGAGCCGATAGAGCAGTCAAAAGCGGCATAGGGCGGCTTGCTGAGGGGCTTTAAATATTTGCTGTGCTTGTGAAAGAGCGGATCTTCATTGTTTTCGGCATGTCGGTTGAAGACCTCCACCGCAGCCTGCAGACTGCCGGTGGCCAGACCGACCTCTTTTTCCAATTCGGCGATGGTTTCCCCGGTGCCGGCTAATTGCATATTGGTGTACTCATTGGGCTTTTCATACAGCTCGCTGTCTAGCACCAGGTAGATCGCATCGTCCCGCTGGCGCAGGCAGAAATGTCCCACCCGGCCGTGGTAGCAATCCTCGTTGATAAAACGCTGTCCTTGGGCATTGACCAGGATGCCCTTGACAAAATTTGCCGGCGGATAAAAAGGCAGGCTGACAAAACCTTCCCCCATATTGATGGCCGCGCCGCCGGCCCCCATGCCCATGCGAATACCAGCCCCGTCATCGTAGGGATTGCCGATGGCGTGCGTAGTACCGTTGCGCAGCAGATGGGGGGCGTATTTGCGTACCATTTCATGGTTCATCGCAAAACCCCCGGCGCACAGGATTACACCCTGACGCACCTTTACGTAACATTTTTTCATGTTCATGTTTACCACCAGTCCTCGCACGCGCTGTTCCCGGTCCTGAATGAGGGTCAGCACACGGGTGCTGTATTCGGTGCGGATGCCGCGTTTTTCCACTTGGGCGGTGAGGGTTTCCATCAGGTAGGTGCCGCCGTTGTCCCCTTCTATTTTGGGCTTGTGCCCCCTGGGACAGGGCTTGGCCTGCTCCCGGAAGGGCCAGGCTTCCTCGTTTCCGGTAAACAGCAGGCAGTCATCGCTGAGATGAATGATAGTTTTCTCCGGGATAAAAGTGGTGTTGAACTCCATCCCCATGCTCTGCAGCCATTCTAAATGACTGATGCTGTTCTCTGTATACAGACGCACCTTGCTTTCATCCGCATTGGGCCCACTGGCCATCATCAGGTAGCGGAACATATCCTCTGTGTCATCCTCAAAGCCGTTGGCCCGCTGGGCCGGGGTGCCGCCGTTGCCGCCCAGGTAAAGCTCGGAACTGGACAGGGCGGTGGAGCCGCCGCTGGCACTGGCCACTTCAAAAATAGTTACCTCGGCGCCGGCATCGCTGGCCTCAATGGCTGCGCAGGCGCCAGCGCCGCCAAAGCCGACGATGGCAACATCGGTTTCCATGTCCCAGGAATCAATACTGTCCCAGGACAGTGGGCGTGCGGGAGTGATTTTGTCAGTGCTCATTTTCCGGTGCTTGGTGCCTGAGGAAAAGGAAAGATGGGAAGTGTATCACTTGAGCAGTGCTGCAAGGCGGCCCCCCCGTGCCCGGCCTCCGCCCGCTCGGCAGACTCCACTGTCGTTCGCTGGGGCCGGGCCATTCTTGCCGACAAAGAGACGCCGTCGCTTTTAAGAGGCGGGCTCTAAGAATTTCTCTTGCAGGCGCAGCCGCGTTTCCCGGTCTATCCCGAGGCCATCCTTCAAGTATTTCTCCAGGCTGCCGTATTCTTTTTCAATTTCATCGTAGGCGGCTTCCAGGAAGCTTGCTTCAACTCCCATGATGGGTCGCAAAACTTCCGGGTCCAGCTGGAATAGGGAGACTGCGTGGATCCATTTCAGCAGCTTATCTGTCGCTTCTTTGCTGTACACCTGACTCAGCAGGTAGTCCTGCATGATGACCTCTTGGGGTACACCCAGGACGGCCAGCAGCATTGCCGCGCCGAATCCGGTGCGGTCTTTGCCGGCGGTGCAGTGAAAGACCTGCGGTGTTACGTCTTTCCAAGCCAGTTCATGCAGCCAGTCTCGGTATACGGGGGTATACTCGCGCACCAGCTGTCGATTAATCTCCTGCATCCATTGCACACCGTCAAAATCCTTCAGCATTTCGGGATCTGAAAGCATTTCTTCAAAGTCCATGCCTTGGGGACCGACGGCGATGGGCCGCGCTTTTATCCGAACATTTTTCGGCAGGCGGTCCGGATCTTCCGCCCGCTCGGTCTCGGAGCGGAAATCCACTGCCTCTTTCAGACCGAGGCGCTCTATATAGCGCCGGTCATTTCTATTCAGCTGTGACAGGCTGTCGGCCCGATACAGGACTCCCCAGCGCACCTGCCGGCCATCTTCGGTGCGATAGCCCCCCAGGTCGCGGAAATTTTCAGCACCCCCAAGGGGCAGCCTGCGGTGGGCAGCTCTTTCTGCCGTCGGCATCTCGGCCGGCACGACTCGCTGGGAGACCGGGGGCAGACCATCGCCGCATCCCGCCAAGAGCAGCGGGAGAAGAAGAGGGAAGATGCGGGGGGGGCTCCATTCCAGAGCATGCCGACGACGCAGGAGCCAGCGGCCGAGAAGAGAGGAGCCTTGTTTCATCATCTGGTGGCTGAGAGAAGAAGAAGCTGTATTATACGCAGTCCCCATGCTAGAGCTTCAGGACGAAGTGGCGCGATAACCTCGCAGCGTATGCCGCTGTATCCGCCACTATCAGCAGGCAGCTATTGCAATCACTACCCGTGCTGGCACGCCGGGCGGGACAGCGAGTTGAAGGTCTTTCCGCCCGTTTGGCCGAATGCGCGGGCTTGACTTTTTTCTGTATGCCATATACAAGAGCGGGTTTTTCAGGGGACTGTGCGCGCTCAGAGGTACAAGTTTTCTTTTTGCTATGAAAAATCTCGTCATCGTTGAATCGCCTGCAAAGGCGAAGACTATCGGCAAATATTTGGGGCCGGATTTCATCGTGAAATCCAGTGTCGGACATATCCGGGACCTGCCCTCCGGGGGCAGCGGACGCCGCCGTATTGCCAAGGGCAAGCAGTCGGCGGAGAAATCCTCTGCTGACCCCAGAAAAAAACTGTACCAGCGCATGGGTATTGATCCCACTAAGGGATGGAAGGCGGATTACGAGGTCGTCCCGGGACGGGAAAAAGTGGTGGCGGAGCTGAAGAGCTTGGTGAAAAAAGCGGACGCGGTGTACTTAGCCACCGACTTGGACCGGGAGGGAGAGAGCATCGCCTGGCACTTGCGAGAATTAATTGGCAGTGGGGATAAAAAAAGCAAAACCATTTTTCATCGGGTGGTGTTCAATGAAATTACGCGCCAAGCCATACAGGAGGCTTTCCGCAGTCCCTCTGAAGTGGACATACACCGGGTCAATGCGCAGCAGGCGCGACGCTTCTTAGACCGCATCGTTGGTTTCATGGTGTCGCCTCTGCTGTGGCGCAAGGTGGCTCGCGGGCTGTCCGCTGGCCGGGTGCAATCGGTGGCGGTGCGCTTAGTCGTGGAGCGGGAGCGGGAGATTCGCGCCTTCATCTCCGAGGAGTATTGGACACTGCACGTGGATGCAAAAAAAGTCGGCAGTGAACCGCTTCGTCTGCAAGTCAGAAAATGCGCTGGCAAGGATTTCCGCCCGGGCAGCGAGAAGGTGGTGAAAGAGGCGATGGCGGCTCTCAAGGGGAAAGATATCAGTGTGGTCAAACGTGAAGACAAGGCGCTGAAGATCAGGCCGAACCCGCCTTTTACCACTTCTACTCTGCAGCAGGCAGCCAGTGCCCGGCTCAGCTTCGGGGTGCGCAAAACCATGCGTATGGCGCAAATACTTTACGAGGCTGGCCACATCACCTACATGCGCACCGACTCGTTCAATCTGAGTGGGAGTGCAGTGGCAGCCTGTCGCAATCTTATCAAGGCCGAATACGGCGCTCGCTACCTGCCGAAGAATCCCCAGTTCTACAAAAGCCGCAAGGGTGCCCAGGAGGCCCATGAGGCAATCCGGCCCACCGATGCGGGAGCGGCGCCTGACAGCCTGCGGAGCATGGAGCGGGATGCCGTGCGATTGTACGACCTGGTGCGCCGTCAATTTATTGCCTGCCAGATGCCCGCTGCCGAGTACGCGGCTACCACCCTGATTGGGGCATCCGGTGAATTTGAACTTCGGGTATCTGGCCGTGTGCTCCGTTTTGACGGTTTTACCAAGGTTTTGCCGCCGTTCGGGAAAAAAGGCGAGCAGGATGCACCCTCTCTGCCGGAACTTCAGGCAGGAGATCTCTTAAAATTTCTGGGGCAGGAACCCAGCCAGCATTTCACGCACCCGCCGCCTCGCTACACCGAGGCCAGTCTGGTGCGCGAAATGGAGAAACGCGGTATCGGCCGTCCTTCCACCTATGCGTCGATTATCTCCACCATCCAGGAGCGGGGCTATGTGAGCCGCAACGGACGCAGCCTGCGTGCCGAGAAGATTAGTGATATCGTCACCGACCGCCTGCTGGAAAATTTCAGTGAATTGATGGATTACGGATTTACTGCCGAGATGGAAGAATCCTTGGACAAAATTGAGAAAGGAAAGCTGGATTGGAAGGAGAAATTAAATGATTTTTACCAAGACTTTCTCCTTAAGCTGGAACTGGCAGAAGGCGATGCCTCTGCCGGAGGAATGCGCGGCAATGCGGCTGCTTTAACCGATATTTCCTGTGCGCGCTGCGAGCGCAAGATGCAGATCAGGAGCACGGCCAGCGGTATCTTTCTCGGCTGCTCCGGCTATAACTTGGAAGAGGGGGAGGGACGCTGCAGGGAAACCCTCAACCTGGTGTCTGGCGAGGAGTCCGTCGCCGAGGGGAAGGAGGCGGAAGAGGAAGAGGCGCAAGCCCAGCACCAGCGGGATTTGCGCCGCTGTCCGAAATGCAAAACAGCGATGGATGTTTTCTTGGTGGACTCATCGCGCCGCCTGCATATTTGCGGGCGCTCGCCGGATTGCGATGGCTGCGAGGTGGAGCAGGGCCGCTTTCGCGTAAAGGGATATGAGGGCCCTGAGATCAGCTGTGATCGCTGCGGCAGCTCCATGGAGCTAAAGAGCGGTCGCTTTGGCAAATACTTTGCCTGTACGGGCACCGATTGCAGTAACACTCGCAAGCTGCTGAGCTCTGGCCAGCCGGCGCCGCCCAAAATGAAACCGGTGCCGATGCCTGAGCTTCGCTGCCAAAAGACGGATGACTATTTCGTGCTTCGGGATGGCGCAGCGGGCCTGTTCCTGGCCGCCAGCGGATTTCCCCGCCACCGGGAGACGCGCCCGGTCCTGGTGGAAGAGATGCTGCCGCACCGGGATGAAATTGATCCCAAGTACGAATACCTGCTAGATGCGCCGAAGCAAGACCCAAAGGGGCGCTCGGCCCGGGTGCACTTTAGCCGCAAGGAAGGCTGCCAGTATGTCGCAAGCGAAAAAGAGAATGGCAAGGCCTCCGGCTGGCGGGCAGACTACAAAGACGGCCGCTGGCAGGAGAGCGCTAAAGGTGCAGCCTCTAGCAGCAGGGGCAGCGGGAAGCTGGGCAAAGCCGCCAAGACCAAGACTGGCAAGCCCAGCACCAAGGCTGGCAAATCCAGCACCGAGACTGGCAAGCCCAGCACCAAGACTGGCAAGCCCAGCACCAAGGCTGGCAAGCCCAGCACCAAGGCTGGCAAGCTCAGCACCAAGGCTGGCAAATCCAGCACCGAGACTGGCAAGCCCAGCACCAAGGCTGGCAAATCCAGCACCGAGACTGGCAAGCCCAGCACCAAGGCTGGCAAATCCAGCACCGAGACTGGCAAGCTCAGCACCGAGACTGGCAAATCCAGCACCAAGACTGGTAAATCTAGCAAATAGCCCCCGTCCTGGGCAATTGGGTGTGCTGCATTTCTTTTAGTGCTATCATTAGGGTTTCCTGAAAACTGTGCCATCTTCGGAGATGACGGCGAATACCATGAGCACTAAACAAATTTCATCTGCATATTTGGAACTGACCGAGCTGAAAAATGGCGATATCGTCCTGCGGCGCACCGACAATCAGGGAGAGCCTATGGTTCTGATTCGCTTCTCCAAGGAATCTGCGGCCTACATGCAGGGTATTCAGATGGAAATTGCCAGGCACATGGTGCAGGCTGGCATCTATGCCTTCAGCCAGATTCAGGAAAAAGGAAAGGAAAAGGAAAAGGCTAAAAACAAGACTGCCGAGGGTGTCATTTTCGTGGACAGCGATAACTCCGAGCAGGAGGATGGGACTTTTACTGTCCACTAAAACATCTTCTTCCGGAGCGATGCCCGGTATATATTTCATATGAATTCTTTGTTGCAACACTTTGAATTTGATCTTGTTATTCCTGTAGCAGTTGCGTTCATCCTGCAGTTTCTTCTGCGCTCTTTGCAGGGGCGCCTCAAGCGAGGAGAAAGATTCGGGATGTGGCTCCGTCACCCTGCACTGCTGAGAAATATTTTCCTGACGGCGAGTCTGGCCATCTGGCTTTCGGCTCTGCTCACCATCCTCAGACTTTTGGAGATTGCGCCCTCCGTCTGGCTGGAGCGGAGTCAGGAGCTTCTCATCTTGGGTCTTGTGATTTGGATCCTCATTCGCATGGCCGATTCCATGCGCCTGTATTTTCTGCAGAGGGAGGGTCCCCACCGTTTTGAGCCTACATCGGTAAACCTCATAGCACGGCTGCTGCAGGCCGGTTTCGGCGTACTGGGGCTGCTGGTGGGCATGCAGATCCTAGGCTACAACATCTCCGTTCTGCTTACCTTCGGCGGCATCGGCAGCCTGGTAGTGGGCTTGGCAGCCAGGGATATACTCGCTAACTTCTTAGCCGGCATCCTGATTTATTTGGATCCTCCTTTCAAGGATGGGGATTTTATTTGCTGCAAGGATGTCGGCATTGAGGGACGGGTGGTGGAAACCGGCTGGCGCATCACCAAGATTCGCGCCTATACGCGGGAGATTCTCTATGTGCCGAACACGACCTTGGCTGGCAGCGTGGTGGAGAATACCAGCGGCATTGACCATCGTCGCATCCGGGAAGTGGTCGGTCTGCGCTATGCGGATGCCGCGCTGCTGCCAAGGGTGGCCGAGGATATTAAAACCATGCTGGCAGAGCATGCGGGCATTTGCCAGGAGAAGCCGCAGCTGGTGGCTTTTGATCGCTTCGGCGGCTCTTCTCTTGATATTTTGGTCAACGCCTATACCGTCGCTACCGCTTGGTCGGAATACATGGAAATCAAGCACGATGTGCTGCTTAAAATTTATGCCATCGTAACCGGGCACGGTGCCGATATCGCCTTTCCGACCCGCACCTTGGATTTTCCGCCCCGTTCTGAAAATTCGTGAGCGGGCAGCAGGGCGGCACCTGCGGGCCGAGGCTGGCCTGCAACCTGTTAAATCTCCGCCGGGCGGACCAGCACCAGCATGCCGAGCATCGGGTGGTCTAAATAGTGCAGTTCACCGCTGCGCATGCGTCGGCGCTGGTGCAGGCGCACAGTGCGCTCCACTGTCAGCTCGGTTCTGGACTCCTGCCAGAGCCCTTCTAGCACTTGGACGACCTGCCGGATTTTGCCTGCTGGAAAATCGGTGCCGGCATCCGGCTGAGGGGGCACAGCCGGCAGCGGCCAGGGACCGCCGCGCCGTCGTCCCCTGCGGTAGGCGCTGAGGCGAAGGTCTGCCTTCAGGTGCAGATAGCGGTTGATGCTCAATTGCAGAACGCCCTCTAATTCCCGGTGTTTGCCGTATTCACGTCCTCCTCGCACCAGCAGGTAGGGAGCGGCATCCTCATCGTACACAGGCTGCTCCCACAGCTCGTGAAAGAGGATGCGAAAGCCACCTTGGGCCTCTAGTTTTTCTCGTACGTCTGCCAAGTGCGCTGCCGTCGTCGGCAGCGATATAGGTGTGATCAAATCCCGCGACGGCAGCCGCGCATCTTCCGGCGGAGCCTCATCGCTCCCGAGGTTTTGAGAGGCGGAGTCAGTGGCCTCCAAGTACATCATGTTTGCCGGGAAATACAGGTTTCCCCCGGGCTGCCAATATTCTCCTTCGTCGCCCCCGCGGAGGACAGCAAAGATCAGCGTCTCTATCCGGTAGTGCGGTGCCGGTTCCGATGCGACTGCGCCGCCGGCAAGGAGCAGCAGGCACAGAAGGGAGCAGCCTTTGAGGAGGGCGGCAGAGAGTCCCGGGGATTGCCGGCATCCGAGGGGCAGCAGGGAAGGAGAGGGTGCAAAATGGCTGCAATGGAAAAGGCGCATTAAAACCGGCCCGCCGCACAGTATTCACAGTCCATTATAGAATGCCGCCATGTACTACGAATATTTTGGCTTTAAGTCGCCGCCCTTTTCTATTGCCCCAGATCCCGGCTACCTGTACATGAGTGCCCGGCACAGGGAAGCGCTGGCCCACCTGCTCTACGGTGTGAACAGCGGCGGTTTCGTGCTCCTCACCGGAGAGGTCGGCACTGGCAAGACGACGGTGATTCGCTCTTTGCTCAAGCAGCTGCCGCCGGATTGCGATGTGGCTCTGATTTTGAATCCACGCTTGAATGTCACTGAGCTGCTGGCCTCCATCTGCGATGAATGCGGGATCAATTGTCCGGCGGGGAACACCAGCAGCAAGGTGTTTCTAGATGCCATCAATCGCCACCTTCTCAGCACACATGCCAGGGGACGCAATACCCTGCTGATCATAGATGAGGCCCAGAACCTTTCCAGCAGTGTCTTGGAGCAGCTGCGATTGCTGACCAACTTGGAGACAGAACAGAAAAAATTGCTGCAGATTATTCTCATCGGCCAGCCGGAGCTGCGCGATATGCTCTCCAGCCGGGAGCTGCGCCAGCTGAACCAGCGCATCGCTGCGCGCTATCACCTAGAGCCCCTGTCCCGCAACGAGCTGCATGCCTATATTGAGCACCGCCTGGCCGTGGCCGGCGGCCCGGGAGAACTGTTTTCTCCGATGGCGGTGCAGCTCCTGTACCAGCTGAGCAGAGGCATACCCCGCATTATTAATCTAGTGTGCGACCGTGCCCTTCTCGGCGCCTATGCCGCCAGCCGCCGCCAGGTGAATGCGGGTATTTTGCTGGGTGCGGCCCGGGAGACGCTGAGCGATATATTTCCCCGCTGGCTTCGCCCGCGTGTCTTGCTGCCCGTCGCTGTCGCTGTTTTTGCCCTGGTGTTCTTGGCGGTGTGGTTTCCTGTCAAGCTGCCGCCGCTGCCGTCATCTGCTGCCGTCTATGAGGGCGGCGAAGTCACAGCGGTGCCCGCGCCGCTGGTGCCGGTGGAGCCCGAGGAATCCTTTTTGCCGGCGCCGGAGGATCTTTCCGAGATCGACGCATCTTCGGCAGCGTATCTCGGCCTGTTCAGCCTTTGGAACGCGGCCTACCGGCCCCTGCAGGATGCGCCGCCCTGTCTGCATGCCCGGCGTCTCAACCTCCTGTGTCTTAGCGGCACGGGCAGCTTGGCCCTGCTGCAGGCCTACGATAAGCCGGCCATCCTGGAGAAGGTGCGGGTGGATGACGGGCGGATATTTACGGTCGGGCTGATGGCACTGCGAGATGACTATGCGGTCCTGCTGCTCGGTCGGGAGACACGCCAAGTGCCTCTGCAGCTGCTGCGGGAGCGCTGGGAGGGGAGCTACACCCTGGTGTGGCAGCCCCCGGAGACTTTTATCACCCCCCTGAAAAGCGGAGACAGTGGCCCCCTGATCTCCTGGCTGGCTTCCAGCCGCGCCCGGCTAAAGGGCGAGCGGGTGCATCCGGCCTGGGCGCTGGAAGGGGAGCTTTTGGACTGGGTGCTTGAATTCCAAGCCGCCCACGGCCTGCAGACGGATGGGAGAGTCGGTCCCCATACACTGCTTTATCTGCAAAACGAACTGGGTGCCGGAGGACCGGCACTGACAAAAAACTAGGGGGGAGAAGCATGTCTTATATTCTGGATGCACTGCGCAAATCCGAACGCGAGCGTCGGCGGGGGGAGCAGCAGAGTGTGCACAGTGCCCCTCTGCCATCGGAGGGAGTGGGGCGCCGCTACCCGTTGGGGAGGGGGCTGCTCCTTCTGCTGCTCCTAAACGGCCTGGTGCTGGGGGGCTGGCTTCTATTCCCGAGGGAAAGATCATCTGTGCCGGATGCCCCCGGTGCTGCCGGGTCGGCAGCACCCATAGGCGCATCTAGAAGAGCGGCGCCGATCCCCAATTTTGAAAATTTATCTTCTGCGAAGCAGAGCAGGCTTGCACCCCTTAAACTCACTGCCCATGTCCACGCACAGGGGCGGCCGCAGGCGAGCTTTATCACCCTGAACGGCGAGACCCTGCGGGAGGGGCAGCAGGCGAAAAATACGCTTCGGGTAATCACTATTGAACGCAATGGCGTGATCTTAGAGCACAAAGGAAAACCCTTTCGCCTGCGAGTGGACAACCGCTGACAAGGGCGCCTATGCGCCTTCACCGCGCTTTTCAGCGGGACATGCGGGCTAGGCTGGCGAGGGTTTTCTCGGCAAAATCCAAGCATTCTTCTCCCCGGAGCAGCGCACCTTGAAATTGCAGACAGCGGGCATTTGCCATCTGCCATTGCTCGGGCTGCTGCTGTATCAGGGCCAGCACCGCCTCGGGAGAGACCGCTGGCTCTTTAGCAAAGGAGATCTGCCCGCCCCGGGGTCCCAAGTTTATTTTTTCAATGCCGAGAGCATGTCCTTCTAAGCGCAGGGCATGGGTGCGCAGCAGGTTTTCTGCAGGTGGGGGAAGGGGTCCGAAACGATCTGCAATTTCTTCTCGCATCTCCTCGAGCGCTGCCCGGTCCTCTGCTTGGGCCAGACGCTTGTAAAGCACCAGGCGCAATCCCGGGTCCGGCACGTACTCTTCTGGCAGCAGCGCCGTGACCTGCAGTTCTGTCTCACAGCTGGCACTTCCCTTGGGCTGGCTGTCATCCCCCTGCAGAGACTGCACCGCTCGGGCCAGCATTTCTGAATACAGGGCAAAACCTACCTGGCGGATATCTCCGCTCTGCTCTTCTCCGAGCACTTGGCCGGCACCCCGGATCTCCATGTCGTGGCAGGCCAAGGCAAAGCCGGCGCCCAGGTCGCCGCTGCGGACAACCGCCTCCATGCGTTGCACACCCTCCCGGCTCATCAGCGCCTCTGCCTCTGTTTCGGGGGTCAGAAAATAGGCATAGGCCTGCCGGTGTGAGCGGCCGACTCGTCCGCGCAGCTGGTGCAGCTGGGCGAGCCCCAAGCGGTCCGCCCGCTCGATGATGATTGTGTTGGCGTTGCCTACATCCAGTCCGCTCTCCACGATGGTGGTGCATACCAGCAGGTTGTATTGCCGACGGTAGAATTCTGCCATGGTGCGCTGCAGCTGCAGCCGGTGCATGCGACCGTGGATCATGCCGATGCGGGCATCGGGGAGCATTTTTTGCAGCTGTCGCACACGCTCTTCCATGCTCCGCGTATTGTTGTGAATGTAGTAGACCTGACCGCCTCGGCGGAGCTCTCGCAGCAGTGCATCCCGTACTAAGATATCGCTTTCGGGTGCGATAAAGGTCCGAATTGGCAGCCGTCCCTCCGGCGGTGTAGCGATGACCGAAATATCCCGCAGGGTTTCTAAGGCCATGTACAGGGTGCGCGGGATCGGTGTTGCCGTCAGGGCCAGTATGTCCATCTCGGCCCGCAGTTTTTTCAGGTTCTCCTTGTGGCGTACGCCGAAGCGGTGCTCTTCGTCTATGACCGCCAACCCCAGGTTTTTAAACTGCACATCCCTCTGCAGCAGGCGATGGGTGCCGATCACGATATCTGCCTCGCCGGAGGCGATTGCCCGCAGGTCTGCCCGCTGTCCGCTGGTGGTGCCGAGGCGGGAAAGACGGACAATGCGCACCGGCCAGTCTGCAAAGCGCTCCTGAAAACTTTCAAAATGCTGGTCGGCCAAGAGAGTTGTCGGGGTGAGTATGACAACTTGCAGGCTGTTGTACATGGCGATAAAGGTGGCCCGCATGGCCACTTCCGTCTTGCCGAAACCCACATCGCCGCAGATCAGCCTGTCCATTGGGGCGGGGCGGAGCATGTCTGCCAGCACGCTTTCAATGGCCTGTGCCTGGTCCGGGGTCTCTGCAAAGGAAAATTTGCTGACAAAGGTGGCGTATTCTTCAGCCGGCAGGGTGCAGGCGATGCCCGGGCGAGCGGCGCGGCGGGCATGAATTTCTAAGATCTCAGCGGCGGCGTCTCGCGCCTTCTGCTCCGCCTGCTGCCGCTGACGCCGCCATTTTCGGCTGCGCAGGCGATGCAGGGGCGGCTCGTCGCCGCCGCTGTAGCGCCGTACCTGGCCCAGGTCTGTCACCGGCACATACAGGCGGTCCTCGTCGGCGTATTCCAGCACCAGGAACTCGTTGGCAATGCCGTCCACGGTAAGTGCCGCAAGCCCCCGGTAGCGCCCCGTCCCGTGGTTTTCGTGCACCACTGCTTCCCCGGCCCGCAGCTCTGCTAAGTGGCGGATGATCATCTCTGCAGTGCCGCTTGGCCGCCGGACCCGGACCCGGGGAGAGCTGGCCCTGGGTGCAGGCAGCCGAGCCTCTCTTAGCAGGGCGAGCCCGGCCTCTGGCAGCAGCAGTCCCCGTTCTAAGGGAGTGACTGCGATGGCAAGTGCGCTTTCCCCTTGCAGAAAATCCTGCCAGCCTCCTGTATGGACGGCGGACAGGCCAGAGCTGCGCAGCAGCTCCTCTGCGATTTCCCGCCGGCCCGGGGCGGCGGTCGTCAGCAGAACTCGCGGCGAAGACCCGGCCTGCATAAAATCCCCAAGCGCGCCTATAGAGCTTTTGTCTGTCGGTGTCCAGCAGAGGTCGGGCAGGGAGGCCGATGGGGCAGAGGCTTGGCGGTCCCCCGAAAGGAGCAGCGCCGGCAGCTTGTCAAAGGATGTTTTTAGCTCGTCGGGGGATAGGAATAGACTCTGCGGCGGCAGCAGCGGACGCTCCGGGTCCCGGCCTCGCTCCCGGTAGCGCTGCTGAATATCGTCCCACAGAGCCGAGGCGATGTCCGCTCCCCCCTGAGTCCTTATCAGCAGCGTCGCCGGCGGCAGATAGTCAAACAGGGTGGCGGTCTTCTCAAAGAACAGGGGCAGCCAATATTCGGCGCCGGGGGCGGCGCTGCCGGCACTGATGGCCTTGTATATCGCCGCGCTCGCCGGGGAGCCATCTAACGCTGCATGCCATTGCCGGCGGAATCTTTCTACGGCCTCTTCATCCAGGGGGTATTCCCGCACCGGCAAAAGATGCACCTGCTCTACCGAGCGCACGGTTCGCTGACTGTCCGGATCAAACAGGCGGATGCACTCCACTTCGTCGTCACACAGCTCAATGCGCACCGGCAGCTCGCTGCCGCTCGGGAAAAGATCCAGCAGTCCGCCCCGTACAGCAAAATCGCCCCGCTCGGTTACCAGCTCCACCCGGCGGTATCCCCCTTCGGTGAGATTGCGGATCCTCGCGTCTAGCGAGCAGCGTTCACCGGGTTGCAGGACTAGGCTGCCGGCAGTGATATAGCGGCGCGGCGGCAGGCGGCCGAGCAGGGCGGCGACGGTGCTGACGATGATGCCGGCTTGCAGAGTCGGCAGCTGGTACAGGGTGTGCAGGCGTGCGGCGGTGATATCCGCCTGGTCAGAAAACAAGTCGTAGGGCAGGGTTTCCCGGGCCGGGAAGGACAGCACCGGCGGCGCGTCTTCGCATCCGTTTAGAAAGAAACCGAGCTCCGCCTCCAGCTGCCGAGCATGATCGCTGTCTCGGGCAAGCAGAAGCATCGGCACCTGCCCGACCCGTGCTGTCTCCGCCGCTGCCAGGCCCTCAGCTGCCCCGTGCAGCCCGCGCCAGCGGGTCTCCCTGCCGGGGGTGCTGGGAAGCGGGGGCGCTGCGAGGAGGGGCTGATGCATAAAACGGGGAGCAGCAATGCTGCATTTGCGGACGCTTATAATAAAACGCTATTGTTTTTGTAGTGCCCGTTGTCGGCATCGCATGGGGAGAGATATTGTGATTGCAGAGCGCAGGCGTCCGAGACCGGATGACTATTTCAGTGACTGGAAGCAGCGCGAAGCATTGGCGGAAGCGATGATACCGCTGGTGGGGAAGCTGTACCGGCAGAACAATGTCCATGCCCATATTTACGAGCAGCCGCTGATCAATATCTCGGCCCTGGACATTATGCAGGCCCATCGCCTCGTGCGGCAGGTGGAGGGAAACGAATTATCGGAGTTTGAAACTTTTCCCGTGATCCAGGCGCTGGCCGTCATGGACAACCTGGGCAGTGCCCAGGTGGATGTGGGGCATATTGCGGTGCTCTATGAGGAGCGGGGCAAGTCGGCAGGGCAGAGCGTGCAAGAATTTGTACATGCCCAAGTGAAGGATTTAATTGGTAGTGCGCAAAAACCCATCAGTCGGCCGAGAGACGTGGTGTTGTTCGGCTTTGGGCGAGTGGGACGTCTGGTGGCCCGCCTGCTAATTGAGAACACGGCGGGGGGCGATACCCTGCGCCTGCGGGCAATCGTAGTGCGTGGCGACAGCCGACCCGGCGACCTGGCGAAACGGGCCAGCCTGCTGCGCCGGGATTCTGTGCACGGCGCTTTCCACGGCACGATTCGGGTGGACGAAGAGCACCAGTCCTTTGTTGCCAATGGCAATGAGGTGCAGATGATCTGTGCCGACCAGCCTGAGGGAGCGGACTACGAGCGGTACGGCATTTCCGACGCCATCGTGGTGGACAATACCGGCCAATGGCGCGACCGGGACGGGTTGCAGCGGCACTTGCAGCAGAGCGGCGTATCCAAGGTGCTGCTCACGGCGCCGGGCAAGAGCGATATTAAAAATGTTGTCCACGGCATTAATCACGAATCGCTGCGGGAGGATGATCAGATTGTCTCCGCTGCCTCCTGCACGACCAATGCGGTTGCCTTGCCCCTGAAAGCGATCCATGACGGTTTCGGCATCTGCCATGGTCATTTGGAGACAGTGCATGCCTACACCAACGACCAGAACCTAATTGACAACTATCACAAGGCGGACCGGCGCGGCCGCAGTGCTCCCCTCAACCTGGTGCTGACCTCCACCGGGGCGGCACAGGCAGTGGCTCAGGTTCTGCCCGAAATGGCCGGCCGGCTGACCGGCAACGCGATTCGTGTACCGGTGCCCGATGTGTCACTGGCGATCTTGCACCTGCACTTGGAAAAGGAGGCCAGCGTAGAAGAAATCAACGAGCACATGCGCAAGGTGGCGCTGCATTCCTCGCTGCGTCGCCAGATTGACTACACCAACTCGCCGGAGGTCGTGTCCAGTGATTTCATCGGCTCTCGGCACGCTTGTGTCTACGATTCACAGGCGACGATTGCTCAGGGACGAAACTGCATTCTTTATATCTGGTACGACAACGAATTTGGCTATGCCTGCCAGGTGTACCGGGTGCTGGAAGAAATGGCTGGCGTCAGCTACCCGATGTATCCCAAGGAGTTATAACGGGATTGGCAGCTGTCTGCAGCCGCTGCACTGCAAGGGCTCCTGCAGACATGTGAGCGGCGGTGCGCAAAAGCAAAAAGAAACAAAAAGAAACCGGTAACAAAGGATGATTGGGCTATAATGCGCTCTCGACAATGAGTCGTCGTAGCAGCGCAATATTGATTTCTGGCAGCCGGACTGATAAACCCGCCGCTCTGGTGGAGGAGGGTATCGAATTGTCTGCAGGCGCAACTGTGCGACAGCCGCAGCAGTCTGACCCAGGGGTGGAGGAGGGTACCAAATTGTCTGCAAGCGCAACCAGCACTGAACTGATCCCCAAGGAACAGCCGCTTCTTTCACCGGGCAGCAGCTTGGATGCCTATCTCAGGAAAGTGCGCTCCATACCTAGGCTGAGTGCCCGCCAGGAGAAGGAGCTGGCTCTCGCCTATAGTCGTGACGGCGACATGGATGCCGCTCGCCAGCTGGTGCTCGCCCACCTGCGTTTTGTCGTGTACGTGGCCTATTCCTACAAGGGCTATGGGCTGCCGGAGGCCGATTTGATTCAGGAGGGAAATATTGGGCTGATGAAGGCGGTCAAGCGTTTTGACCCGATGCGCGGAATGCGCTTTATCACCTTTGCTGTGTACTGGATTAAAGCAGAGATTCACGAGTATGTGCTGCACAACTGGCGCCTGGTGCGCATCGCCACCACTAAGGCCCAGCGCAAGCTGTTCTTCAATCTCCGCAGCGGACGCAAGAGCCTTGCTCGGATGAGCGATGAAGAGGCGGCGGCGATGGCAGAGAACTTGCAGGTGAAAGTGAAGGATGTGCGGCAGATGGAGGATCGTTTTCGTGCGCCCGATATGTCCTTGGATGAATGCCGAGACAGCGACGACAATGAGCGAGTCCCCCCTGTGGCCCTGCTGGAGGCGCCGGGGGATGACCCCGCCAGTGCCGCGGAAAAGCAAGAGCAGACCACCCTGAATCGGGGAAAACTATACCAGGCGATAGATGCCCTGGACGAGCGCAGCCGCAGCATCCTGCAGCGAAGGTGGCTAAATGACGGTGCCAAGGCAACCCTGCAGGAGCTGGCCAGTGAATACGGTGTCTCCATGGAGAGGATCCGCCAGATTGAACAGCAGGCGCTGAAAAAACTGCGCACGGAATTTGACGTTTCCGAAAACTGAGCATGCCCGGTTCACTGCCGCTGCCCCGAGTCTTCCCAGCAGGGCATGTCGCCCGTTTACCCCCCCAGCGCAAAATCCGCAGCTACGTGCTGCGAGGCGGGCGCACCACCCAGTCTCAGCAGCTGGCCATTCAGAAGTACTGGGACCGCTGGGGCATGCAGCCCGTGTGCCCCCCCGATATAGACTTGCTGTTCGGGCGCTCTGCCCCCTGTGTTTTGGAGGTGGGTTTTGGCAGCGGTGACTCGCTTCTTGCCATGGCTGAGGCAATGCCGGAGATCAATTTCATCGGCATAGAGGTATATCCGAGCGGCATCGGCCGCCTGCTGCAGGGCATCGTGCGCCGGGAGATAAAAAATATCCGCATCTGGCGCGGCGATGCACAAACCATGCTGGAAAGCTGCATCCCCCCTGAGGCGCTAGATGCAGTGCAGATCTTTTTCCCGGACCCCTGGCCGAAAAGTCGCCATCGCAAGCGGCGCCTGGTGGGTGAGCGGTTCCTGGCATTGTGCGCTTCCCGGCTCTGTCCCCGGGGTCTGCTTCATCTAGCGACAGACTGGGAGGACTACGCCCGGGAAATGCTGGCAGCGGCAGGCGCAGAAAAGCAGCTTGAAAATGCAGCGGGCACCGGCCGCTTTGCGCCCCGAGCACCTTGGCGGCCTATCACCTGCTTTGAAGGACGGGCACATCGGGAGGGTCGCAATATTTTTGAGCTGCTGTTTTTGCGCTGTGGCCGCTAGCGCCCGTCTTTCCGAGCGCCCGCTCGCGACAGGAGCCCGCCTTCCATCCATTTCCCTGGCCCGCTCGCCATTTTCCCCCGCCGTTTTTGGTCTTCGGCCTCTGTGGCTCCTTTTCTCGCACCGACAAGCCCCGGCATGACTCGCTGCGTTAGAAGCTGCAGCTCTCCCGAAGCTGCCTTTGCCGGTAAATAGGGGTAAAATTAACTTCTTTTCTCGAGTGGCGATGATAGTTTTTTCTGTACCCCCCTTTGCCCGCACAAGGCGTTTTGTTCTGCTCCTCATCTTTTCGTGCGGGATGCTGCCTCTCGCTGCTGAGGCCATTTCCGAGCGCCAGCGAGAAGCGATCCGCCAGCGCATCTTGGCGGCGGGGGAGGTGTGCCTGCAAGGAGAGCCCTGTGCAACCGCCGTGCTGGTGCCCCAGCTTTCCTCCGGACCTCGCTCCTCGGAGGAGATATACCAGTTTGGCTGTGTTTCCTGCCATGAAAATGGATTGGCGGGAGCGCCCCGCACCGGGACGGCGGCGGATTGGACATCCCGCCTAGCCAAGGGGCTGGAAACCCTCTATGCCAATGCGCTCAATGGGTCCGGCACCATGCCAGCAAAGGGCGTGTGCCTGAACTGCTCCGATGCGGAAGTTCAGGCCGCGGTGGACTATATGCTAGAGCAGGTTCGCTGATTACAGATTGGCGGGATAGCGAAAGCCAGTCAGTTCCTCACTGACCTGCCACAGCGCTTCCATAAGCGCATCATCCAGCACCCAGGCGCGAGGGGGGCGGTGCATTCGGCAGTTCATGTAATAGCCGCCGCTCTGGCTTTGCACTGCCGAACTGGAAGCCAGCCACAGGACGGTTTCCGCGCCTTTCTCCGGGCTGCGAAAGAAGAGATACAGCAGGAGTCCCATCAATTTTTTCATCACCGGATTCTGAACATTGCCGAGGTTGGTGCTGACCGCACCCGGATGCATGGCATTGACAGTGGTGCCGCTGTTTTTCAGGCGTTTGGCCAGACCCCGTGTGAACAGGATATTGGCGCCCTTGGAGCGGCCGTAGGCTTTGAAGGGGCCGTAGCCCTTTTGCAGCTGCAGATCATCTAGGTTCAAGGGCATGCCGAAGCGATGCGCATCCGAGGCCACCATGACAATTCGCGACACCTCTGATTCCCTGAGCCTCGGCAGCAGCATGCCAGTCAGCAGGAAGGGGGCGAGATGATTGACTCCGAAACTGGCCTCGTAGCCATCACGGGTTTCCGTTCGCTTAGAGAACAGCGCCCCGGCGTTGTTGATCAGCACGTCTAAGGGGCGGCCGCTTTCCAAGTATTTTGCCGCTCCTTCCCGCACTGAATCCAAAGACAAGAAATCACAGAACAGGCATTCTGGCTGCTGCCCGGTGATGGCCGCCACATCCTTCTGTATGGCCGCACATCGCTCTGGGCTGCGCCCGCCCACCACCACCTTGGCCCCGACCTTGGCCAGTTCCAGTGCGGCTGCTCTTCCGATGCCGCTGTTGGCACCCGTGACAAGAACGGTTTTACCGTGCAGGGGATGATCGCTGTTCATATATGCACACAGGAATGAAAGAAGAAATACATTATAGATTTTTTTGTTTCTGTGGGCGACGGTAGGCCAGCGCTTCCCCCAAGTGCCTTGTATGGAGGCCCTGGCTGCCCTCCAGGTCTGCGATGGTGCGTGCCACCCGCAGCACCCGATGACAGCCCCGTATAGACAGGCCTAGTCTTTCCATTGCCCGGGACAGCAGATGGCTCTGCTCTTGGTCTAAGCGGCAGTGCTCTTCTAAGAGAGCTCCCTCCAGGCAGCCATTCAAGAGACCTCTGCTCTGCTGCTGCTGACGGGCCGCCGCCACCCGGGCGGCAACGGTGCGGCTATCTTCTGCGGTTTCTGTGCTGTCGCCCATTTGAAAGACGGAGATGCGCTGCACCTCCACCTGCATGTCAATGCGGTCCAGAAAGGGACCTGAAAGACGGCCCTGGTAGCGGCTGATCTGCTCCGGGGAGCAGCGGCAGAAGATTTCCGAGTCGCCGCTGTAGCCGCAGGGGCAGGGGTTCATGGTGCCGAGCAGCTGGAAACGGGCCGGGTAGCACACCCGTCTGGCCGCCCGGGCCAGATGCACTTCACCGGATTCCATGGGTTCCCGCAGGACCTCTAGCACCTGCCTGCGGAATTCCGGCAGCTCATCTAAAAACAGCACCCCATGATGGGCCAGGGAGATCTCTCCGGGCTGGGGCGGGTTGCCGCCGCCGACAAGGGCGGCAGCAGAAGCGCTGTGGTGCGGTGCGCGAAAAGGGGGGCGGCGCCAGTTGGCAAGATTCATTTCATACCCCGCCACAGAGCGCACTGCCGCCGTCTCCAAAGCCTGCTCTTCGCTTATCGTCGGCAGGATGCCCGGCAGGCGGCGAGCCAGCATGGTTTTGCCGGTGCCCGGGGGACCGATAAACAGCAGGTTGTGCCCACCTGCGGCAGCGATTTCCAAGGCTCGCCGGGCGGCCTGCTGGCCCTTTATTTCCGCTAAGTCTGGGAGCACTGCCTCTTCTTCAGGCAATCCCGGAGGAGCAGCCGGGAGCAGCCGCTGCTGACCGTGCAGATGCCCGCAGACATCTAGCAGATGCTTTGCTGGCAGGATGTGGGCATGGGCGGCGAGGGCCGCCTCAGCGGCATTGCCCTGGGGCACCAGAAGGGTGCGGCTGCCTTTGGCGGATTGAATGGCAGACGGCAGCACGCCTCTCACCGGGCGCAGCTCGCCGGACAGGGATACCTCCCCTAGGAACTCCATATTTTCCAGTTCCCCGCTCGGCACCTGGCCTGAAGCTGCGAGGATGCCTACGGCAATAGCGAGATCAAAGCGGCTGCCTTCCTTGGGCAGGTCCGCCGGAGCCAAGTTAATGGTGATGCGCCGTGCCGGGAAATCAAAGCGGGCGTTTAGAAGAGCACTGCGCACCCGCTCCCGGCTCTCCCGTACCACCGTCTCTGGCAGGCCGACAATAGAGAGCCCCGGCAGGCCGCCGGACAGGTGTACCTCCACCGTGACTGGCGGGGCGGTGATCCCGACAGCGGCACGGGTATGTACAGTAGCAAGCGCCATGGCACCCTCCTTGGCAACAGATCCGAATATTCTTTTCCGGCACCTTCTGTGCCGGATTCTGCCGAGCACTGCCGCTCGGAATGGCAGTAGTGTACAATAGAAATACCTTGGTTGCTTTGGAGAGAAATTCTCTATGTTCCCCCAGCTTTTCTTAGCACTTCCCACCTTTTTCGCACTGCTCTTATCTTTATCTCTTTCCGTGGGGGCGGTCTCTGCAGCAGAGATCGGAGCAGATGCAGCGTTTACCACCGACTACGTATTTCGCGGTGTTTCCCAGACGGATGAAAATCCGGCGGTTCAAGCCTCCATTGGAGTCAATTTTGAGAATGGCTTCCACCTCGGGTTATGGGGCTCCAACGTGGATTTTGACACCGATGAGCCGACCTTGGAACTGGACTATACCGCTGGCTACACTTGGGAATGGGCCGACGGGCGCTCTCTTGATTTCGGCTTGATTTACTACGATTATCCAGGGGGGGATGCAAACGAGGACTACTTGGAAGGCTATGTCCTGCTCCAATTTGCTGATCTCGGCATTGGGCTCAACTATTCAGATGATTATTTCGGCGAGACTGGAGAATTCTGGTACCTCTTTGCTGATTATGGATGGACCCTCGGCACGGTGGCCGGCAGCGAGATCAGTTTGGATGTTCATGTCGGGGGCAATTTCTTTGACAGCGAAGAAGAGCTGGGAGCTTTCTTTGCAGTGCCGACCACTGTTTCCACGACAATCGTTGACGGTGAAAGCAGGAGCGTCACTTTGCTGCCATCCGGTGTAGAGGATTACTACTTGGATTGGTCCGTAGGCCTGTCCACCGAGTACCAGGGCCTTGCGTTTGATCTGCGCTACTTGGACACGGACTTGGATAGCGATGTTTGCGATGCCCTCTGCGACAGCCGTGTCGTGTTCACAGTATCCAAGTCTTTCTAGCACTAGTAGGAGGTTTCTCATGCAGCTTATTGTCGCAATCATCAAACCTTTCAAACTGGATGATGTTCGTGAGGCACTCCACGAAGTTGGCGTGCATGGCATGACTGTGACCGAGGTAAAAGGCTTCGGTCAGCAGAAGGGCCACACGGAGCTTTATCGGGGTGCCGAGTATGTCTTGGATTTTCTGCCAAAAGTTAAAATTGAGGCAGCGGTAGCCGACAGCTTGGTGGAGCGCGTCATTGAGGCTATTCGGCAGGTGGCCAATACCGGAAAAATTGGGGATGGCAAAGTATTTGTGCTGCCGCTGAACCAAGTGGTGCGCATTCGCACCGGCGAAACCGGCGAAGAAGCCATATAGAAATAGCCCGGCTCGCATCGCCGCCGGCACTTTTATTTAATTATTTTTTCCTCTGCGGCGCCGGGCCCTGGGATGGGCACTGTCGTATACCTCGGCTAAGTGCTGGAAATCCAAGTGAGTATAAATCTGTGTGGTGGAGATGTCTGCATGGCCGAGCAGTTCCTGCACGGCCCGCAGGTCGCCGCTGGATTCCAGCAGGTGGCTGGCAAAGGAATGGCGCAGCTTGTGCGGATACACCCGCTGCGAGGTGCCCTGTCGGCTGCCATAGCGGGCGAGGCTCGCCTGCACCGTGCGCGGATGAATACGTTTGCCGCGTCTGCTGAGAAATAGCGCCGGCGTGTCCTTTGCTGCGGCCATCTCGCTGCGCACTTGAAGCCAGGCAGAGAGCGCCTTGGCAGCGTATCGCCCCACCGGCAGGATGCGCGTCTTGCGTCCCTTGCCCATCACAGTGACCAGCCGGGACTTTAGATCCAAATCCGACAGGTTCAGTCCGACCAGTTCGGAAAGACGCAGGCCGGAAGAATACAGAAGCTCCAGCATTGCCTGCTCTCTCGGCTCCGGCGGGTGATTCTCGCTCTTCTCTAGCAGGTGTGTCATCTGGTCTGCATCTAGCACCTGGGGCAGCTTGCGCGGGGTTCGGGGCGCAGTGGCCCCATCTGCAGGGTTGTCCCGGCACTCGGAATTTTCTGCCAGGAAACGATAAAAACTGCGTACAGCAGACAGGCATCTCTGAATGCTGCGCCCGGAGAGGCGCTCCTGATGCAGGGCTGAGATGAGATGGCGCACATCCTCGGTAGAGACCTCTGCAGCCTGCTGCCGGCCCCGCTCGCTGCAGAAGTGAGCAAAGCGCTTTAAGTCGCGGCGATAGGCCTTCACCGTGTGCTGGGAGAAAGCGCGCACATCCGTTAGATGCTTTGCAAACTCTTCAATATGCTCGGCAAATGTTTTCATGGCCGGCTCCAGTGCAAACATCGCCGAGGGTCGGCATGCAGCCTCTCACCGTCAGCAGGCAGTGTCGGCGGCACATGCCGCTTTAAAGGTGTGCCTGTGCCGGCAGCAGACGGGCAGGGGGGTGCCCAGGCCCCAGCTGCTGGCGGGAGATGACATCTGTCCATCGGCTTGGGTATTGCGGCGGCTCTCTGGCGGGCTTTAGGAATTGGCCGGGAAGAAGCGGGGGAGCACCCGACACAGAACATCCCGAATATAGCCCAGAAATACCGTGCCCATTTCGCTGCGAAAATACTCGGGATCATAGCTGCCGATTGCGAGCACACCTAAGGCCTTGTCCCCCTGCAGCAGCACCGCTGCCGTCGCCGAGCCGACTTCTCGGTTGGCAGGGAATAAAAATTCCAGCTCTTCTTCCCTGAGCAGACCGCATACCGGCTGTGGAGCCCTGAGAATCCCCGGAATTAAAGCCTGGGCCTGCTCCAGTTCTGCTACCCGGGCGCAGGTTTCCTCTGTCGGGTCGCCGAATAGGATCAGGCTGCTGGTGTCGGAGCTGAAATCATGTCGCAGGCTGTTGTGCAGGATGGCGATGATATCCTCCATGCTCTCCGCCTCCATCAGGTCCAAGCTGAGGCGCCTGGTGTTTTCAAACAGCAGCTCGTTGCGACGAGCCGTCTCCAGCGCTTCTCCCATGCGCTGGCGTATCTCCAGGTTGCGCTCCCTCAGAACCTCTGCCTGCTTTTCTGCCAAGGACACCACTTTGCCGTCTGTAGTGCTGGCAAAGCGCAGGGCCGCCACCAGAGCTGGGTGCTGCATGAGAAAATCTGGATGACGGCGCAGGTAATCCGCCACCTGCTCGGCAGAGCGTTCCTCCTGTCCCGGTCCTCTGCCCCGGTGCTTCCCGGTACTCATGGCGTAGATAGAGCGGCTTCGCCCAGGCGGCCGCAGAAGACAAAATCGGTATCGCCCTCCAGGCTGATCGGCTGCCCTTCGCCGTCCCATTCCACTTCCAAGTCGCCTCCAGGCATCGCTACCTGCACACGCTTATCCAAAAGGCCGCGCAGGCGTCCCGCGACAACAGCGGCGCAGGCGCCGCTGCCACAGGCCAGGGTTTCGCCGACCCCCCGTTCAAAAACCCTGAGGCGCACCGAGTCACGCCCCAGCACTTCTAAGAAGCCGACATTGGCCCCATCCGGGAAACGCTCATGGGTGGCGAGCAGGGCACCCAGTCTGGCGACCGGCGCGGCGGCCGCAGATTCCACCTGCAGCACGGCGTGGGGATTGCCGATGAACACAGCACTGATCTCCTGTTCTTCGTCTTCCACCTGCAGCGGATAGCAGACCGCTGCGGTTTCCGCCGTGAAGGGCAGGGCAGAGGGCTCCAGAGCGGGGATGCCCAGCACAGCGCGCATCCGACCGTTTTCCAGGGCCTCCACTTCCAGCACGGCGTTTAAAGTCTGCACGCGCAGGAGTCGCCGGGGGGCGAGCCCACGCTCTACGATGAAGCGGCCGAGGCAGCGGACACCGTTCCCGCACTGCCCGATTTCACCGCCATCGGCATTATAGAATCTGGCTTGGAAATCCGCTTCCGGAGCAGCGGGGGGTTCCAGGAGAAGAACTTGGTCACAGCCGATGCCGAGGCGGCGGTCGGCGATTCTCCTGATCTCCTGCTCCTGCAGCTGGATGGATTGCGTGACCCCGTCAATGATCACGAAGTCATTGCCGGCACCCTGCATCTTGACAAACATCAGGGAGTCTTGGTTTCTATTTCGGCTGCTCATTTTTACGGCGGCAGGTGCTCGCCCTGCATCAGGTTTTCGCAACTCTCCCGCTCCCGAATAATATACGCCTGTTTGCCGTCTGTCATCACCTCTGCCGGACGGGGACGGCTGTTGTAATTAGAACTCATGCTGAAGCCGTAGGCCCCGGCCATCCCGATTGCGATAAGACTCCCGGGAGAAAGTGCGAGCCTCCGCTCTCGGCCCAGCACATCGCCGCTTTCGCATACCGGGCCGGCCACATCCCAGCTCTTCTCCTCTCTGCCATCCTGCTGGCGGACATTCAGGATCGGGTGCCAGCCATCATAAAGAGCCGGGCGCAGGAAATCATTCATACCGATATCCGCTATGGCGTAGCGACGCGCACCTTCTTCCTTCAAGTACAAAATCTTTCCCGCGAGCAGCCCCGCAGTCGCGGCAATTGAGCGCCCCGGCTCCAGCACCAGCCTAAGACCGCTGCCCTGCAGCCGCTGCATGAGAGAGGCAAGGATCTTCGGTATATCCGGGGCCGCCTGCTCCTGCTCGCACACCCCGATGCCGCCGCCTACATTGATATGCTCCAGCTGCGTCCCTTCCTTGGCCAAGGTGTCGGCAAGCGCCAAAAGACAGTCCAGGGCAGCTAGCAGGGGAGCGGCCTCCCGGACTTGGGAGCCGAGATGACACTGGATGCCCCGCAGCTGCATTTGGGGCATATCGCCGATGCGCCTGCAGAGTGCCAGGGCTTCCTGGCTGCTGATGCCGAACTTGCTGTCCCGGTGCCCGGTGGCAATATACGGATGCCCGCCGGCATTGATATCCGGATTAACCCGGACGGCGACATTGGCGGTGCAGCCATTTGCAGCGGCGATCTTGCCGAGCTGCTCCAGTTCACCTTCCGATTCCAAATTAATGCAGTGCACTCCCGCCGCCAGCGCCTTTTCAAGTTCTGTCGCGGTTTTACCGACCCCGGAAAACACCACTCGCTCGGCACGGCCGCCGGCTGCTATCACCCGCTCCAGCTCGCCGCCGGAGACCACGTCAAAACCGGCGCCGGCCTGGCCGAGGCAGTGAAGAATGGCAAGACTGCTGCTGGCCTTAACGGAGTAGCAGATCATGTGGGGGTAATCGCCGAGGGAGCGGGTATAGAGGCGGTAGTTGTCCTCAAGTGCGGCTCGGGAGTAGATATACAGAGGTGTGCCATGGCGTTGCACCAGCACCTCCACGGGCAGGCCTTCGGCATGCAGCTGCCCGCCCACGTATTGGAAGTGCGGTGAGAGCACATCTATTGCCGGGCGGGGGCTCGGCATGCTATTTCAGGGTGCCTCGGCGGCAGGGGGCTGCGCTGGGGGCAGCTGCAGAGGCCCTCTCTGCCCGCAGCTGGCCAAAAGCACGATAAGAAGGAGGAGGAGGGCAGGGGATTTCATGGACAGCCCCTTGCAGGCAGGACTTCCTTTACTTGCTTGTCATGGAATCGAAGAACTGCTGGTTGGTTTTTGTCTTGCGCAGTCGGTCCAGCAGGAATTCAACCGCAGAAATATCCTCCATCTCGTGGAGAATTTTGCGCAGTATCCAAATACGCTTGAGTTCATCCTCGGTGGTCAGCAGTTCTTCCCTGCGAGTGCCGGAGCGCCGGATATTGATGGCGGGGTAGACCCTCTTTTCGGCAATTTTCCGATCCAAATGCAGTTCCATGTTGCCGGTGCCTTTGAACTCCTCATAGATCACTTCGTCCATCTTGGAGCCGGTATCAATCAGCGCCGTGGCGACGATGGTCAGACTGCCGCCCTCCTCAACATTGCGGGCCGCGCCGAAAAAGCGTTTCGGCCGCTCCAGGGCATTGGAGTCCACACCGCCGGTAAGCACCTTGCCGGAGGCGGGAGCGATGGTGTTGTAGGCGCGTGCCAAGCGGGTGATGGAATCCAAGAGGATCACCACGTCCTTGCGGGTTTCTGTCAGCCGTTTGGCTTTTTCAATGACCATTTCCGCCACCTGCACATGTCGTGCCGGCGGCTCGTCAAAAGTGCTGGCGACTACTTCGGCAGTGCGCACCGAGCGCTCCATGTCGGTGACCTCTTCGGGCCGCTCGTCAATAAGCAGAATAATGACATAGCAATCCGGGCTGTTGCGGATGATCGCCTGGGCCATGTTCTGCAGGATCAGCGTCTTGCCGGCTTTCGGCGGCGACACGATAAGACCGCGCTGTCCTTTGCCTACCGGGGCCACTAAATCAATGATGCGCCCGGACAAGTCCTCGGTGGAACCGGTGCCCTGCTCTAGCACCATCCTGTCAGTGGGGAAAAGAGGGGTCAGGTTTTCAAAAAGGGTTTTGACCTGGCGGTTGGAGGACTCTAGGGGCATGTGGTTGACATCGTCAATTTGCAAGAGGGCAAAATATCTCTCTCCCTCCTTGGGGGGGCGGATCGTGCCCGAGACCGTATCCCCGGTTCGCATGTGAAAACGCCTGATCTGGTTCGGAGAGACATAGATATCATCCGGCCCGGCGAGATAGGAGCAATCCGCCGAGCGCAGAAAGCCGAAGCCGTCCTGGATAATTTCCAAAACACCGTTGCCGTATATATTCTCCCCGTTGCGGGCCTGTGCCTTGAGGATGTTAAAAACCATGTCTTGCTTGCGCATTCGGGGGACACTGTCTAGTCCCATGGCAGCGGCAATGTCAACCAATTCCTTGGTGGGCTTGACTTTGAGTTCGGTAAGATTCATGGTGTTTGGGATTCCTTTTTCCTTGCGGTGAGTCGGCTAGGCGAGAGACCAGCAACGTCGTATATGCGCCTGGTCATCGCACTTAACTGTGCTTATTGGCAGGAGCGGGTGGGAGATCTGTGTGTCTTTAAAAGTTCGGTAACAAGTACGGGTGCTGGGCTGCGGACGCCCTGAATAATACCTACAAAACGGTGTCTACGAAATTGCACAGCTGGCTTTTGGACACGGCGCCTACCTGGGTGCCTTCTGCGACGCCGCCCTTGAATAGCATCAGGGTAGGAATACTCCGCACTCCGTACAGCGAGGCACTCTTCGGGTTGGCATCTATATCCAGTTTACACACTTTAAGGCGCCCTGTATAGTCCTCTGCCACATCTTCCAGCACCGGTGCAATCGCCCGGCAGGGTCCGCACCACTCAGCCCAGAAGTCCACCAATACCGGTGTCTCGGCTTGCAGAACTTCCTGTTCAAAGCCGTCGTCGCTAATGTGGTTAATTTTCTCGCTCATAGGAAGATAGGGCAGGGTGTCCGGCAAAGCCGGGGCTGCCCTGAATACTGATAGGCGGGCAGGCACAGCATTATAGGGCTCTTTGCGGCGGAAATGCAAGCCCGCTGTCGGGGCATGCAGCAGCAGGGGGACGTGCGCCGGCGGAGCCGTCTGTATTCTTCATTCGGAAATTTCAGCCTTGAGCCAAGCCCGGGCAGAGAACCGCCCGGCCAGGCGGCTGCCCAGGTCCAAAAGTTTCATCTGCCAGCCGTAGCGCCTCCGCAGCGCCTGGTGGGCTCTTTGCTGCTCTGGACAGCCGGGCTCCAGGAATGAGACCCTGGCTTCCCGCCATTCGCCCCGGGGCTTCCCGAAGGTGCTGCAGGGGGCAATGCGGCCCCGGGATGAATTGCGAAGCCGCTTGACTTTGCCGCTGTCCCCGGCGGTGAACATGTAGCAGGCGCCATCCATGGGCGCAAACCACAGGGGGGTGCGCACTTCTTTTCCGGACTTGCGGAAGGTGGCAAGGTTCAGGTACCGGGCTCCGCCCAGCTCGCATGATTCATCGGATTTCATATTGGGAGAGAGGCATGCACCGAGCAGACCCTGGCGGGTATTGGCTATGCGGTTTTATACAAAGGCATCCTGATTTTCCATGCCCAGCTGCACAGCGCCGTAGTTGCGGCCAAAGCTGGCGGGGTTGTTGGCCACGTGGGCACGGGCTGTATGCAGGTCCAGAAATCTTTTCTGAATGCGGCTGTCTAGGAATACGGAGCGTCCGCCGGCCGAAGAGAACATGCGGTCCATGACGGCGAGACAGCGTTCTACCACTAAAGATGCTTGGTAGCGAGAGCGCACCCGGCTCGGCAGGGGGATATCCTGTCCCTTATTCACGCAGTCCAGCATCTCTTGAAAATTGCAATGCAGCACGGATTCCAATTCGTGAATCGCAGTGGAGGTTTCGGCCACCAGGGATTGGGTGGCACTGTCTCCGGCCAGCTTTGCGGGATCACTGCTGCTCTTGTTAAGGGCCCCATCCATATAGAGCGCCAGGGCCCGCTTAGTGCCGCCAATGGCCGCATTGGTGACCGCGCGCACAAAAATTTGTCCCCAGGGAATCCGGAACAGGGGGGCCGTGTGCAGGGCATTGCCCGGGTTCGTCAGCTGGTAGCCATCCTGCTGGGTGTGTGTGCGATATTCTGGCACCAGAGTCTCTTTCACCACGACATCCTTGCTGCCCGTGCCCTGCAGCCCCATCACGTGCCAAGTGTCTACAATCTCATAGTCGCTGCGGGGAATGAGAAAGGTGCGGTACCCCTCATCGGGCACGATGCCCCCTAACAGCACCCATTGACAGTGATCGCAGCCGCTGGACCAGCCCCACCGGCCGCTGAAGAGAAAACCATCCTTCACTCGTTTGACTTTGCCGACCGGCGCATAGGAAGAGGAGACCAGAGTGTCCGGGTCGTCGCTCCATACTTCCTCCTGGGCCCGCTGGTCAAACAGCGCCAGCTGGAAAGGATGCACGCCGACCACGCCGCAGACCCAGCCGGTGGACATGCAGGCCTCGGCGATGCGGATATTGAGGATGCAGAAATCCTGCGGATCCAGCTCCAGACCGCCGTATATCATTGGCTGCAGCACCCGGAAATAGCCGCTCTCCTTCAGCTCTTTGACCGTTTCATCGGGCAGGCGACGCAGCTCCCTGGTCTGCTCTTCCCGCTCTTGAATAGCGGGCAGAATTCTGTCCACCGCTGCGTACAGCTCCCTCCGGCGAACACTCTTCTCGGTGCTCTCTGGGGGGAGGTTGTCGGGAATCCGGGCGGGTTTGGTCATTGCATTTTTCCTTGTGTCCAGGAGAGTTCACTATATCCGCCGGACCAGCGGTTTTCAAGCGAGGACGGTGGCGAGGCCATCGGACGGGGCCGGGCTTGGCTGGAAGGGCAGGGAGGCTTCCCGACAAAGCTGGCGTTTGTGTTTATAATTCTCCCACTTTAACCGCTGACAGGCAGCATTATGAAAAAAGAGACCGTGGAATACAGTGCAGATGGCATCACCATGCAAGGCCAGGCGATATGGCCGGAAACGGCGGGACCCCACCCGGTCGTGATTGTCTGCCACGCCTACTCCGGCTGCGGTCCCTTTGAGCAGAGCCAGGCTGAAAGACTGGCCGAGATGGGCTATCTGGCCTTTGCCGTGGATGTATACGGTGGGGGCGAAGTTATCTCCACCAAGGAAGAGGCCATGAAGAAAATGCTGCCTCTGGTGGAAGATCGAGGTCCTCTGCGCTTGCGGGTGCAGGCTGCGCTGGCGGCGGCGGCCAAGCTGCAGGATGCCGACCCAGAGCGAATCGCCGCCATCGGCTACTGCTTCGGAGGCGCCACGGTGCTGGAGCTGGCCCGCAGCGGCGCCCAGCTCCGAGGGGTGGTCAGTTTCCACGGCCTGCTGAGCCCGGATCCGAATATGGCGAGGGAAAAAATTACCCCCCTGGTCCTGGTCCTCCACGGCGAGGCAGACCCGATGGTGCCGCCGGAGCAGGTGCTGAACTTTGAGCAGGAGATGAATGAGGCGGGGGCAGATTGGCAGCTGCACGCCTACGGGGGCGTCATGCACAGCTTCACTAACCCGCGTGTAAACAGCCCGGAGGAGGGCAGCTGCTACAACCATGCGGCCGCCCGCCGCTCCTGGCAGGCAATGAGCGATTTCTTAGAAGAAGCGTTGGCCTAGGGCGGCAGAAAGCAGAGCGCTTGCCGGGAAATAGCGCTGCCGGCCGCATCCGGCAGAGCGCCCTGCCATTGCAGCAGAATACGCAGGGGGTGTGTCGGCGCTAACCGCCCTCTGTTTCTCCCCATTCTCCTGCGCTGGAGAGATCGTATTGCCGTCCCGCTGTGTAGCCGCCGTCCACCGGCATGATCAGACCGGTGACAAAGGAGGCTTCATCCGAGGCTAAGAAGAGAATTGCATTGGCGATTTCTTCCGGCTGGCCGAAGCGGCGCATCAGGTGGTGCCCTTCCATCTGACGTCGGATCGGCTGCAGCGATTTTTCCTTGAGGATGGCGGTGAGCGGGGTATCAATCGCCCCCGGGCAAACGCAGTTGACCCGAATACCGTGCTCGGCAAAATCGGTGGCCAAGTTGCGGCTCAGCTGGATCACGGCTCCCTTGCTGGTGCCGTACACGAGAGAAGCGCTGAAGCCTTCCATGCCCTCAATGCTGCCGAGGTTGACAATGCTGCCTGCCCTCTGTTTCATCATGTGAGGGATCGTGTGCTTTGTTGCCAAGAAGGTGCCTTTCACATTGATGTTCATCACCCGGTCCCATTCCTCCATTTCTATCTCCTCACTCGGTCCGCCACTGCCGACCCCGGCGGCATTGACGAGAATATCCAGCCCCCCCAGCTTGGCGGCTGCCTTTTCCACCGCCGTCTGCACGTCCGCTTCCTGGGTCACATCCCCTTGGAAGTGCGCCACGGAGGCGCCCAGGGTTTTCTGCAGGGCCTCTGGCAAGGGGTTGACATCCAAGCCCGCCACTTCCGCTCCTTCCCGGATAAAACGCTTTGCACAGGCTGCTCCAATCCCCGAAGCAAGCCCGGTGATGAGTGCTTTCTTTCCCTTTAATCTGGCCATAATTCTGTCTCCAGTGCAATGAAGTCAAGCATAATATCCTTTTTTGCACTGCATAGGTATGCACCGGTATGCACCCGCAATACCGACGCTGTCGCGCTCCGTTGCAAGCGGCAGTCTGGATACACCGGGCGCCGGGCTGAGATGCGAACGCTGCTTATCAGTTAATATTATCAAAACCCCGCCCCCCCGGGAGCCAAATCTCATGAGCGCTTATCAACATTTTCTGCTGGCCTGTGACTTAGCGCAGGATTCCCGGCAGGTGGCCGAGCGGGCCCAGGCCTTGGCAGCACGCTCTGATGCCATGCTCAGCATGGTGCACGTGCTAGGGGCTGTGCCGCCGGCGGTCAGCGGGGAGTTTGCTGCCTCTCCCGCCATGGGGGATTTGTATCGGGAGGCAGAGGAGCAGATGCACAGTCTGGCCGCCAATTACGGCATTCCCCCCGAGCGCTGCCATCTGCTGACAGATCACAAGGGCAAAGCGATTGCCTGCTTAGCGGAGGAGATCGGCGCCGACCTGGTAGTGCTGGGCTATCACCCCCGCCAGGGGCTGGCCAAGCTGCTTTCCACCACCGCCGAGGGGGTGCTCCGCAAGGCGGGCCGGGATGTGCTCACGGTGCATATTCGCCCAGAGGATTCTGCATGAGGGGAATGGATGGGTTGGTGGATATCGGCGCTAACCTGACCCACAAGTCCTTTCGTCACGATCTGAAACAGGTGCTGGAGCGGGCCCGACTCGGGGGCGTGGAGCGCATCGTTGTTACCGGCACCGACCGGGAGAGCACTGAGGATGCTATCCGCCTGGCAGAGGAATATCCGGGGCAGCTTTTCGCCACTGCCGGCCTCCATCCCCACCACGCCCGGGACTGCAGCCGCGAGACGCGCCGAGCCATCTCTGGGATGGCAGCGCATCCGGCAGTGAAAGCGGTGGGGGAGACCGGACTGGACTTTTACCGAAACCATGCGTCCCAGGCAGAGCAGGAGCGGGCCCTGGAATGGCAGCTGGAGATGGCGGCCGAGAAGGGGCTGCCCCTTTTTTTGCATGCGCGGGATGCCGATACCAGGCTGTGTGAAATCCTGCGAGGCGCGCGGGACAGCTTGGGAGCAGCAGTGGTGCACTGCTTCACCGGCCAGCGAGATGACCTGTTTCGCTATCTGGACCTGGATCTTTATATAGGCATTACCGGCTGGGTCTGCGATGAGCGCCGGGGGCGCCACCTGCACCCGCTATTAGCTTCCATCCCGCCCGAGCGGCTGATGGTGGAGACAGATGCCCCCTATCTGGCGCCCCGCAGCCTGGTCCCGGCGGAGAGTCCCCTGGCCCAGGCCAGGCGCAATGAGCCTGCTGCGCTGCCCCATATCCTGGCAGAAATTGCGCTGCATACCGGCAGGTCCCCCGAGAGCCTGGCCCAGAGCACCCGGGAGTGCGCCGAGCGATTTTTCGGGCTGCCGCCCTCTGAAGGTGCATAAGCTCAGAAACCTTTGGCACTCCGCCCCAAGAGGAGAGCTATGCAAATCCGCTATACCGGATACCGCATCCGGGGGGGTTACCGAGTAGCCTATTCAGGGTATGTTTGGGGGATGACTTCCAAACATGTCTAACACCGCCTTGCGATCCCGGCATTCGCCGATCGACACGGCACACCGCCAGCGAGGCCTTTAAGGTCAGCACCCGCACGCTCTATCGCTGGCACCAGACTCGCAAACGCCACGTCGGCAGTGCTGCTGCGCTCACGCCTAAATCCTATGCTCCGCACCGGCGCAGGCGGCCGACCACACCGCCGACCCTGAGCCAGCAAATCCGCCAATTGCGCTGCCTATATCCAACCTCGGCAAGGCCAGCGAGGCTGGTGCGCACAGCAGCAACTGCCGAAGTACCAAAGGTACTTGACTTATACATATACGTCAGCTACGGTCACAGTCAATCCATTGAATATAGGGGTTGTCAACATGTCTAATACTACTTTTCGTCTCGGCACGTTTAATGTTGAGAATCTACTTGCTCGTTATGAATTTGATAGCGACTATGAATATTCTGAAGGTGAAGTTCTCGACAGGAGTGATTTAATATTTAACAATCAGGACGATGTTAAAAAAGAACTAACTGCGAAAGCAATTAAAAAAGCTAATGCAGATATTCTGTGTTTGCAGGAGGTGGAAAATTTGAATGTATTAGATGATTTTAATAAGAAATATTTGGATGGAGAGAAGTATATGTACCGATTACTAATAGACTCTTTCGATATACGTCGTATTGATGTGGCTATTTTAAGCCGATTTCCTATTTTAAGTGTTACTAGCCACCGTGATGAACTCACTCAGCGCCATAACCCCAGAAGGGAATATCTCTTTTCAAGAGATTGTCTTGAAGTACGGGTAGAAATTCCTGTAAATGAAGAGAAAACTTCCGTGTTCCATTTGTACATCAACCATTTTAAATCTATGTATGTTAGAGGATCGACAGACGGTCGAGAGGACTCAAAAGAAGAGCGCAAAGAGCAAGCAGACAAGGTAAAATGTATTGTTGATAAGCACTGGGAAAAGAAAGAATATAAAGGTAATTTTGCGGTATT
This sequence comes from Gammaproteobacteria bacterium, assembly GCA_965205525.1. Lineage (GTDB taxonomy): Bacteria > Pseudomonadota > Gammaproteobacteria > JABABF01 > JABABF01. Next base: position 1,014,711 of record OZ242171.1, on the reverse strand, counting down.
AGGTGATTTTAATGATTATGACAGATTTTTGTATGTCGGAGAAGATAAGTCAGTGAATTTGTCGTTAGACGACAACAAATCATTAAATTCACTTCTGAATCACAAAAATCTGGTGGATGTATTGCGCAGTAGCGATTTGAATAAAAATGAGCACTGGACATATTATTACAAAAGAGAGAAACAATATTCTCAACTTGACTACCTTATGTTGTCTAAACCTTTATATGAGAAAGCATGCGGAACCTTAAATGTTAAGTCCTTGCCTCCTGAGTTAACTCGGCAAGGCTTATCGGAACATGTAAAGCTGTATGAAGATGAGCGGTTTGAAGGTGTGGAAATAGTGGAAATAGTGGAGGATGGCAGAAAAAAAGAGAAGGATTACAACGCTTCTGATCACGTTCCGCTATGTGTTGATATTCCCAAAGATGCTTTATTCTAAGAAATATCATTTGGCAATTCTGATTAATTGTCCTAATAACCCTGTCCTATCTAAAGACAAAGAAAAAGAATAATCATGAAAGCAATAGAGGGAAATCCGGAATGCATTGGGGTCATATTTCGTAGACATGAGCCTGAGATTCCAGAATTTCAACGCCCGTATTCTTGGGGAAAAGAGGAGTGCGCTCAATTATAGGACGATCTCTCCAGCTTCCTTGGACGCGGACAATTGATGGACAGCAACGGCTGACCACCTTTCTCATAAAATACTGGAACTTATACACGGTTAAGAGATAATAATGCTCTATCTGGAGATGGATACTGGTGTTAAGCCGCAGCGGGCATTTCTGCGGCCATGGCGACCTGAATTACACTCAACGGCCTCCGGAAAACCCGAGGCGGTTTACTATTGGTGGGCGGACAGTGATGATCTCGGTCAAGAACCCTACGCGATCAGTGGCACCGACGAGATCATCGGCCAGATTGTCTGGTGAGGGCATACGTAGTAATGCTTGTGAATGAAGCAATGAATGACATCTTGCCGGTACTGATAAAAACAATGCGTTGGGTCTTGGGCATCTTGGGTGGCTTGGGTGGCTTGGGTAGCTTACTCGTGCTATGGTTGCGCGGCTTTTTCAACTCATATATGCCATCGCCACAGCGGGCATTGCTGGGCGCTAAGAACTTCGTCAATAAAGCCTGGCGTTGTGTGCGCCCCCAACCACTCTCAGATGAACGTTTTCACGTCGTGCTGAGTTGGTTGGAGGGTGATGGCAACGGGGAGAGCACGAAGACCGTCGAAGGCGCATTCCGGGATATTGCTGGCATTCACCTGTCCCGCTCCGCTCGCATCGTGAAGGCTTCCGGCGCTAGAGACGATTGGGAACCGGCCATGCGCAAGCGCGCTCACAAGATTTTGGCCGATAAGCAGGCGCATTTGGCCATTATCGGCCAAGTCAGGGATCCCAGAAAGTTACTGAATCTATGGTTCGTGCGACGTGAAGGCGGTGACACGCTGTATCGTGGGGATATAGGTTCAAAGTATGAGTTGAAAAATATGTCCCTCGAGGATAAGTTCCGCGAGGAAATCCAAACGGAGATCGCCGCCATGGCGCTGAGTGCCGTGGTGCCACTCGTTAGCGACGAAGCGCACGGCAAGATACTGAATGATGAGCTGATCAAGGTCACGAAACAGATCAATACCTTGCTCGAAACCTTGCTCAAAAAAGATAGTAGCCCAATCGTTGACCCCGCCGAGCGCGAGCGCCGCGCCAGCTTGCATATGGCGCTCGGCACCGCCCTTGCGACCTTGGGCGAGCGGGAAAGCGGCACCGAGCGCCTCGAGCAGGCCGTTGCTGCCTACAACGCGGCGCTTGAGGAGTTCACCCGCAAGAGCGAGCCGCTCAAGTGGGCCGCGACGCAGAACAACCTCGGCTCCGCCCTCCTGACCTTGGGCAAGCAGGAAAGCAGCACCGAGCGCCTCGAGCGGGCCGTTGATATCTACAAAGCGGTGCTTGAGGAGTTCACCCGCGAGCGCGTGCCGCCCGATTGGGCCATGACGCAGAACAACCTCGGCATTGTCCTCCGGACCTTGGGCGAGCGGGAAAGCGGCACTGAGCGCCTCGAACAGGCCGTTGCTGCCTGCAACGCGGCGCTTGAGGTACGTACCCGCGAGCGCGTGCCGCTCGATTGGGCCATGACGCAGAATAACCTTGGTAACGCCCTCGCGGTCCTGGGCGAGCGGGAAAGCGGCATCAAGCGCCTCGAGGAGGCCGTTGCTGCCTACAACGCAGCACTCGAAGTGTTCACCCCTGATCAAACACCACAGTACTGGAAGACGGCACAGGATAATCTGCGCCGTGCTCTTGAAGCCCTGAATAAAATGAACCAATGAATGACATCTTTCTCGTGCCATGGTTGAAAGGCGTTTTCAACTCATATATGCCATCGCCGCAGCGGGCATCGCTGGGCGCTAAGAATTTCGTCAATAAAGTCTGGCGTTGTGTATGCTCCCAACCACTCTCAGAAGAACGTTTTCACGTCGTGCTGAGTTGGTTGGAGGGTGATGGCAACGGGGAGAGCACGAAGCTCGTCGAAGCCGCATTCCGGGATATTGCTGGCATTCACCTGTCCCGCTCCGCTCGCATCGTGAAGGCTTCCGGCGCTGGAGACGATTGGGAACCGGCCATGCACAAGCGCGCTCTCGAGATTTTGGTCGATAGGCAGGCGGATTTGGCCATTGTCGGCGAAGTCAGGGAGTCCACAGAGAAACTGAAGCTATGGTTCGTGCCACGTGAGGGCGATGGCACGCTGTCTCGTGGGAATGAAGGTTCAAGTTATGTGCTGAAAAATGAGACTCGCAGAGATGACTTCCACAAGGAATTCTACGCGCAGATCGTCGCCATGGCGCTGAGTGCTGTGGCGTCACTCGTTAGCGACGAAGCGCGCGGCAAGATACTGAATGACGAGATGATCAAGGTCACGAGACAGATCAACACCTTGCTCGAAACCTTGCTCAAAAAAGATAGTAGCCCAACCGTTGAAGCCGCCAAGCGCGAGCGCCGCGCCAGCTTGCATATGGCGCTCGGCACCGCCCTCACGGTCTTGGGCGAGCGCGAAGGCGATACCGAGCGCTTCGAACAGGCCGTTGCCGCCTACAAAGCGGCGCTTGAGGTACATACCCGCGAGCGCGAACCGCTCAAATGGGCCATGACGCAGAACAACCTTGGCAATGCCCTCCTGACCTTGGGTAAGCGCAAAGGCGACACCGAGCGCCTCGAACAGGCTGTTGCCGCCTACAACGCGGCGCTTGAGGAGTTCACCCGCGAGCACGTGCCGCTCAATTGGGCCATGACGAAGAACAACCTCGGCATTGCCCTTGCGACCTTGGGCGAGCGGGAAAGTGGCACCGAGTGCCTCAAGCAGGCCGTTGCTGCCTACAAAGCGGCGCTTGAGGTACGCACCCGCGAGCGCGTGCCGCTCGGTTGGGCCCTGACGCAGAATAACCTTGGCAATGTCCTCCAGACCTTGGGCGAGCGGGAAAGCGACACCGAGCACCTCAAACAGGCCGTTACTGCCTACAACACGGCGCTTGAGGAGCTCACCTGCAAGCGCGCGCCGCTTGATTGGGCCATGACGCAGAACAACCTTGGCAATGTCCTCCGGACCTTGGGCGAGCGGGAAAGCGGCACCGAGCGCCTCAAACAGGCGGTTACTGCCTGCAACGCAGCGCTTGAGGAGTTCACCCGCGAGCGCGCGCCGCTCAATTGGGCCCTGACGCAGAAGAACCTTGGCAATGTCCTCCGGACCTTGGGCGAGCGCGAAGGCGACACTGAGCGCCTTGAACAGGCCGTTGCCGCCTACAACGCGGCGCTTGAGGAGTTAACTCGCGAGCGCGCGCCGCTCGATTGGGCCAGGACGCAGAACAACCTTGGCAGTGTCCTCCGGACCTTGGGCGAGCGGGAAAGCGGCACCGAGCTCCTCGAACAGGCCGTTGCTGCCCGCAACGCGGCGCTTGAGGAGTTCACCCGCGAGCGCGCGCCGCTTGATTGGGCCGGGACGCAGAACAACCTTGGCAATGCCCTCCTGGCCTTGGGCGAGCGGGAAAGCGGCACCGAGTTCCTTGAGCAGGCCGTTGCTGCCTGCAACGGGGCGCTTGAGGAGTTCATCCGCGAGCGCGCGCCGCTCAAGTGGGCCATAACGCAGAACAACCTCGGCAATGTCCTCCTGGCCTTGGGCGCGCGCGAAAGCGGCACCGAGCACCTCGAACGAGCCGTTGCCGCCTACAACGCGGCACTCGAAGTGTTCACCCCCGATCAAACACCACAGTACTGGAAGACGGCACAGGATCATCTGCGCCGTGCTCTTGAAGCCCTGAATAAGCGGAGAGCCGGGTCCTAACCATCGGGAATTATGTAGTTAACTTGACAGACGCAGGATAGCACCTCGTTTCTATTACATTGATGACTTCGTGCAAGGGCATATCATCGTTGCAGTTAAGTAAGGAGCTAGGCGTTCAGCAACGGACGGCTTGGTATATGCTGCATAGGTTGCGGTTGGTTTGTGGTGATGATTTGGAAGCGTTGAGCGGTGATGTAGAGATAGACGAAACCTATATCGGCGGTAAAGAGGGGAACAAGCATAGAAACAAGCAGATAAAAGCGGGTCGCGGAGCAGTTGGGAAAACGGCTATACTGGGTGTGCGTCAGCGTGGAGGCAAAGTAAAGGCAATGCCAATATCAAATACTGACCAACAGACCCTGCAAACAGCAATACACAAGAACATAAGTGCGGGGTCGCAGTTATATACTGATGTTCATAGAGGCTATGTTGGGCTGGACAGAGTTGCTTATTGTCATGAGACGGTAAAGCATTCTGCCAAGGAGTATGTGAATGGGATGGCGCACACCAACGGCATAGAGAGCGTATGGGCGGTATTAAAGAGAGGCTATAACGGTGTTTGTCATAATTGGAGCAGGAAGCATTGTCAGCAGTATGTCAACGAGTTTGCATTTCGCCTGAACGAAGGGAATTGTGAAGTAGATACACAAGACCGTCTGGATGCTTTGTTCAGTAGAATGTCTGGCAAGACGATCACTTATGAGGAATTGACCAGATGATCACTAACAACACGCTTTTCACAGGAGATAATCTCTATGTCATGCACGGCATGAATAGTGAGAGTGTAGATTTAATATATTTAGATCCGCCATTTAATTCCAAGAGGATGTATAAAGCACCTGTGGGAAGCAAGGCGGCGGGAACAAGTTTCAAGGATATGTGGACTTGGGAAGATGTTGACTTGTCATACCTGGAGGGGATAGTAGATGATTATCCCTATCTGGTGCAGTTCATTCAGTCAATAGAAGTGATACATGGAAAGCCTATGATGTCATATATCACTTATATGGCACAGAGGATTGTTGAGATGCATAGAATTTTGAAGTCAACGGGGAGTATTTATCTGCATTGCGATCCAACTGCCAGTCATTATTTGAAAATAGTATTAGATAGAATATTTGGAAAGGAGAATTTCCGAAATGAAATTGTGTGGTATTACAAAAATGCGTCCCGTGGAAAAAGTAAATATGCCAATTCGCATGATGTCATATTTTGGGTTAGCAAGAGCCAGAAGTATATCTTTAACAGAAACGAAATTTTACAGGAGTTCGACAGCGGCATGACCGCTTGGAGGTACAAGAAAGGGGGACAAGCAGGAAAGCCTATGCCGAAAGGGAAAACCCCTGACGATGTAATCACGCTGCCTTCTTTAAATGCAATGGCAAAAGAACGCACTGGCTATCCTACTCAGAAGCCTCTTGCGCTGCTCAATAGGATTATAAAAGCCAGCACTGAGGGGGGGGGGGGGCAGTGTTGTGTTAGATCCGTTTTGTGGATGCGCAACTACTCTGGTTGCGGCTCAGCAGTTAGATCGGAAGTGGATAGGTATAGATATAAGCGAAAAATCTGCAGAGCTGGTAGTGGAAAGATTATCTGATGATACTGGATTGTTTTCTAATTTTGCGCATCGCAAGAAAATTCCTGTCCGTACGGACATTCAAAAGGAGCCACCTTCCCCGAATGTGAGAAAGCGATTGCACGAAGAACAGAAAGGATTATGCAAGGGGTGTGAAACGCACTTGGACATTATCCATCTTACACTAGACCACATAATCCCGAAGTCCAAGGGAGGAGGAGATTATTACGATAATTATCAGTTATTATGTGCTAACTGCAACAGTGTCAAGGGGAACCGCACTATGGAATATCTTATGGATAAAATACGCAAGCGCAAGAAACATTTGAAACTGAAGGTTACTTTTGGCGGAATATGAAACAGAAAGATATAGATCGCGCGGCAAAAGCATTGCTCAACGCAGGCAAGTTGCCGAAGCGCAAGATCCCGAAGCATACGAAAGAGGATTTGGAGAGGAAGTTTGTAATGCGGGTGGATCGAAATGGCAAACCACTTATCAAGGAAGTTGAATAATATGGATTGTCAAGTTAACTACATAATTCCCTAAAATAAGGGGTGCCTTTGAAACGCCTCTAGTTTCATTCGTTGTATCGCTCAATGGGCTTTTTATGGTGCGCTCTTGCGAATGCCGGAGTCAAAGGTACTGGACTTATACATGAAGAGGAGCGGAAATGAGTTGCCGATCTGACGGCTATGGGAAGCTGAATTGCCCTGGGACGGCTGGCAGAGGGCAGAGATGCTGCGCTCTGGCGGTCTGGATGCTGCTGCTGCTGCCCGTCGGCCCGGCCTGCGCCCAGGATGCGGAGGTGGTTTCTTTCAGCGTATCTCCCGCCTCTCTGGGAACCGGTGCCATGATTACGGTTGCCGTAGAGCTGTCCGGCTTCCTGCCGAGGACGGTATCCCTAAACCTGCAGGCGGCTATTGATGTGGGGGGTTCCCCGATTGCACTGGAGAGCGAGCCCCTGGAAATCAGGGAGGGAGCCCGCAGGGTAACGACCCAGCTGAGGATCAACAACCCGGGCACCTTTACTTTCACCATGGCAGAGCCCCCGGGACAGAATCTGCTGACGGGAGAGGAGAGATTTCGTGAAACGGTGACGGTAAGGGGAGATCCCGATGAGTTGCTGCAGATCACAGCAATACCTTTTCCGAACCCGGCATCTCGTGCCGATGATTTGGTTCTGTACCTGCTTTTGTATGAGTTGAATGGTTCTAACGGCAGTTCCAGACTTATAAGTCTGCCTGAAGATCTGTCCTTCAGTCTGAATGTGAGGGGATGTCAGAGGACAATTGCCGAGGGCGGTTGCCAAGGGTCGTATGACACGTTTATTCCCGAACAAGAGGTAACGATCCCGGCCCTCAGCGTGTCTGCCATGGTCAGAATAGGCGCAGATGTATTTTCCACGTCACAGAGCATGACTTGGGAAATTTCTGCCAGCAATAACATATCCACGGATACCGACGGAGCATGCATCACCCTCGGGAGCAGAGACTGCCTTATATTAATTTCTACCCTGCCGGGCGCTCTGCTAGAGACCTCCTACTACGATAGCCGACCCGTTATGTTTGCCGAAGCATGGGAGGTGGATAGCTCTTTGCCGCCGCCGTCGCCGACCCGGCGGGAGAAAATCCTGCTCCTTGTGGGAAATACTTCGCCCCGGATTGTCCCCCCGTCCACCACGGTCACCCTGAGCGTGTTCCTGGCAGATGCAGAGCCGACGCTGCTAGAGCAGGGCCTGCTGCCGATGCTGCCGGTCACCCTCAGCCTCAGCCTCTTCGCCAGCGTGTGTCCGCCTGGGCGGGATTTCTGCAGTGATGATGCTGTCCGGGCCGGCACCTATACGCTGACCATCCCCGCCGGGGAAGATTCCGGTCAAGTGGAAATTCCAGCGGCGGTGCTGGCAGAGCCCGGCACCTGGGAATTCACCATCGGTCCCCTGATTGCCACCAGCACCCTTTCCAACCCGCTCCTGTTCTCCGGGACGGAGCCAGTCTCCATAGTGCTTTCCGCTCCTCCCCAGCAGATCAATCCGGAGATTTATGACTACTATGGCGCTGGCTATATTGCAGCCCTGACCACAGTGCTGCAGGTCGCCCGCCTGCCCCGGCTCCGTATTCAGGCACCGAGCACACCGGTGACTTACCGAGAGCCCATTCCCCTGGAAGTATCCGTGGATTTTCCCCTGGCGGAAAGCATCGCTGTCAGCGTGACAGCACAGAGAGCGGACGGCCTGGAGATGATCTCCGAAATCTCCCTCGGGCCGGGGCAATCCAGCGCCCAGCTATCTTTTGCGCCCCGGCGGCTGCCGCCCGGCCCCTGGCGATTTACCGCGACTGCAGCGCCCCAGGGAATCGTGGACGAGCGGGGCGCTGAGGCCAGTCTGTCCGTGCTTTCGGCGCTCCGTCTTGAACCGGCGACCACCGTCCTGTCCCCTGGGGCCGAGCTGGGTATCACAGCGGCACTAGACGGGGTGCTCTTTAGCTCGGTGACCATCACGGTGACAGCGAGCTTAGAGGGCAGTGGGACCACAAGAATGCAGAATGCCGTTCTCTCGCCGGCGGTGCCCTGGGCGGAGCTGATCTTTGCTTCCGGGACGCTGACCGCCGTCGGCAGGTGGCTCTTTACAGCCAGGGCGACTCCGTCGGACCTGGTGGATGCATCTGCCGACTTTCGGGTAGTGGTCATAGAACCTTCTAGTGTAATTAGATTGGATGCGTCCCCCGCTTTAGTTAATCCCGGATGGGAGGCAGCCCTGAGCGCTGAAGTGAGCCCTCCGTTCGGTGTGCCGGCTTCTATGACAGTGACAGTTCATGCTCCGGATGGCGTGCGGGATGCGGTGCAGATCGGTTTGAATCCAAGCGATGGGCAGGGCACGATTGCCTATGTGCCGGATGCGGCGAGCGGGGACTGGACCTTCGTGGGTACCGTTGCCAGCATTGCGATAACAGCGACTAGCAGCTTGGAAGTAGGAAGTTTGCGCATAAGCTTCCGCACCGGAAATGGCATCGGCGCAGATGAACTGGTGCTGGCTTTTCGCTATCTCAGTGTGTGCTCGGACACAATAATGCCATTGCCTGCCCAATGCACAAACCTGCTTCCGGAGGAAGGACTGCTCAGCAATCTCCCCCCGCAAACCTATTCTGCGGGAGACTTGAGCGAGCTGCTGCTGCCGGATATGAGCGCGGATGGGAGAGGGGATGAGGACGATATCCTCATTTTTTTGCGTTACTTGGCTGGCATCCGGGAGGCAGATATTCTGCTGCCGGCGGCGGCGAGGCGCAAGCTGCAGCACAGCCGGGCCCGACTGCGCATCCTTCGGCAGCTCGTTGTAAAATAGTGCGCTGCTCCCTGTCGCCAATTTCTGTCGGCGCTCTCTATTGATGAAGAAAAAAACACCGCTGTTTTTGCGTACGCTGATGCAGGCGGGCAGAATACTAAGGCAGAGTGCTTCGGGGGTGCTGCGCCTGCTTGGCAGCATAGATGCGCCGAGGGGAAGCAGACGCTTTTTGCCCCTCTATGTGCTGGGGTTTTTTGTGTTCTTAGCCGCGCTTCTCACCGTGTTTCGCCCTGCTGCCGAAAAGTATGCGGCGCCGGCGCCGCAGATCGCCGTGGAGACGGCTGTGGTTTCTCCCCGAGATTTTCGCGTTGACATTAAATCTTTTGGCACGGTGCGCCCGCGCACCCGCAGCACAATCTCCGCCCAGGTCGGCGGCGAGGTTATCAGCATTCATTCCTCTTTTCGCGAGGGCGGCTTCTTTGAGAAAGGGGAGATTCTGCTGGAGATAGACCCCCGGAACTACGAGGCCGCCCGCACCAAAGCCGGTGCCGACCTGGCCTTGGCTCGGCAGCAGCTGGCCGAAGAACAGGCGATGGGCGCACAGGCCCGTGCGGACTGGCAGCGCATGGGGGAGCGTGCACAGGCTCCGGACCTGGTGCTGCGTCGCCCGCAGTTAGCGACTGCCGAGGCGCGTGTAGAGACTGCTTTGGCCTTCCTGCGCCAGGCGGAGCGGGATCTGGAGAAGACCCGCGTGCGCGCTCCCTATGTCGGGCGTGTCCTCAAGAAACAGGCGGACATCAGTCATGTCGTCGCCGCCGGCACGCCGCTAGCAGAGATTTATGCGGTGGACTATGTGGAGATCCGCCTGCCGCTTAGGAATAGCGAACTGCCCTTTATCAACCTTCCCGAGAATTACCGCTTGGGAAATTCTGTGCAGGGGACTCTCCCCTCGGTGAGCATCCGCTCCAGCCTGGCCCCCGGGCACCAGTGGCAGGGGCGCATCGTGCGCACGGAGGGGGCCATTGACGAAGCCAGCCGTCAGCTGCACGTGGTCGCCCAAGTGGACGATCCCTACGCGCCCAATGCACAGGGGCGGCCGCCGCTGAAAATTGGTGAGTATGTCACCGCCACCATCGCCGGGCGCGTGCTTGCGGATGCGCTTGTCATACCCAGCAAGACCATCTACCAGGGCAGCTACGTCTATATCGTGGAGAACAGCTTCCTCCAGCGTCGTGAGGTAGACATCGCCTGGCAGGACGGTACCAGCGCACTGGTGCGCACCGGACTCAAAGGAGGAGATCTCCTGGTGCTGAATCCCCTGGGCAGAGTCAGCAGCGGTATCTCGGTGCGGATAATCGGCGGGGCAGGGGCCGGGAGGCTCAGCGGGGATACCGGCGGGGCAGTCGGAGAGCAGCTGTGATCGCCTGGTTTGCCCACAATCATGTGGCCGCCAACTTGCTGATGGCGGTCATTCTGTTTTCCGGCCTGTACAGCTTGTCACGCAATATTCCGCTGGAAATCTTTCCCCGCATTGAGCTGGATATCGTGGTGGTCAATATGGTATTGCCGGGGGCGACCCCGGAGGACGTGGAGCAGGGCATTTCGCTTCGCATTGAGGAGGCGGTGCAGGAACTGGAGGGAATTGAGAGTATTGTCAGCCAGTCCGGCGAAGGCTTCGCCTCGGTGTTCATTGAGATAGAGCCGAGCTATGACGTGCGCGAACTGCAGGAGGATATTAAGGCCAAGGTAGATGCCATCACCACTTTCCCAGCAGATGCAGAGGCGCCGGTGATCCACCGCGCCACCGCCAGGAATGAAGTGATCACCGTCACGATTTCCGGCCCCTTTTCCGAGCGGGAAATTCGTGAATACGGCGAGAAAGTGCGCGATGACCTGCTGCGCATTCCGGGTATTACCCAGGTCGCATTGGAGGCGGTGCGTCGCTACGAGATCGCGGTGGAGGTTTCTCAGGACCGGCTGCGTGAACACGGCCTCACCCTGCAGGATATCGCACAGGCCGTGGGACAGAGCTCCCTGGACCTGTCCGCAGGCAGCTTGCGCACAGCGGGGGGCGATATCCTGATTCGCTCCCAGGGACAGGCCTATCATCGGGATGAATTTGAGCGCATCGTCATCAAGACTCACCCGGATGGCACGATCCTGCGTTTGGGGGACATCACCGCGGTGCGCGACGGCTTTGACGAAAGTCCTCTGCGCTCCCGGTACAACGGCCAGCCCGCCGCGATGGTGGAGGTCTACCGCGTGGGCGAGCAGAGTGCAATCACCGTGGCGGACAAAGTTAAAGCCTATATCAAAAGGCAGCAGTCGCAGCTGCCAAAAGACATGGCATTGGGTTACTGGGACGATGATTCCCAAGTGGTAAAAAACCGCATCAGCACCTTGGCCAGAAGTGCCCTTCAGGGGGGCGGCCTGGTGCTTTTGCTGCTGGCTCTCTTCCTGCGCCCCCGGGTTGCGCTGTGGGTATTCGTCGGCATCCCGGTCAGTTTCATGGGCGCCTTCCTATTCATGCCGGTATTTGATCTGACCATCAATATCATCAGTCTATTTGCTTTCATCCTGGTGCTCGGCATAGTCGTGGATGACGGTATTGTTACGGGTGAAAATTTTTATCGTCGCTTAGAGCAGGGTGAGGACAGCCTCGAGGCTGCGATCTCCGGCACCCGGGAGGTGGCAGTGCCGGTCACTTTTGGCATCCTGACCACGGTGGCCGCGTTTTTGCCGATGGCACTGGTGGAGGGCGGCCTGGCCACTACCATCAGCCAAATCCCGCTGGTAGTGATCCCGATGCTGCTGTTCGCCCTGGTGGAATCCAAGCTCGTGCTGCCAGCCCACCTGAAGAATATTCGGCTGCCGCCGAAGGGCAGCAAAAATATCGGCTTTTTCAACCGTGTGCAGCAGAGAGTGACCAGAGGATTTGAGCGTTTCGTGGAACGGAATTATCGCCCGCTTCTGGAGTACAGCCTGCGCCGCCGCTATGTGGTGGTGTCTTTCTTTGTCGGTCTGCTGCTGCTGGTCCTGGCCCTGGTCGCCAATGGCTGGACACGTTTCACTTTTTTTCCGCGCATCGAGAGCGAGACGGCGGTGGCTTCTCTGGCCATGCCCGCAGGCACCGCCTTTGCCGTCACCAGCCGCCATGTGTACAAGATGGAAACCGAGGCGGAAAAGCTGCGCGAAAAATATCGGGACCCTGAGACCGGGAAGAGTATCGTGATGAATATTCTCACCACCGCAGGGTCACAGCGGGGTGGCAGCGTCGGCACTCATCTGGGGAGCGTGCGCGTAGAGCTGGTGCCCCCGGAAGAGCGTTCCGTGGAGATCAACAGCACTGAGTTCGTGCAGGAATGGCGTGAGGGAGTAGGTGAAATCCCCGGCGCAGAATCGATTGACTATCGCTCGGTGGTAATTGACATTGGGGAGCCCATCGCCGTGCGGCTGCTCGGCAGTGACTTGGATATTCTTCACCAGGCTGCCCTGCAGGTGCGCCAGCGGCTCAGCACCTATCCCGCCGTGTTTGATATTGCCGACAACCTGTCCGACGGCAAGGAGGAGCTGCGCGTTGAACTGCGCCCGGAGGCTCACGCCCTCGGCCTCAGCCGGCGCGATATCGCGCTCCAGCTGCGCCAGGCCTTTTACGGCTACGAAGTGCAGCGGATCCAGCGCGGACGCGACGACATTCGCGTCAAGGTTCGTTTTCCGCCAGAGGAGCGGCGCTCTGTGGCAGACATAGAGCAGATGCTTATTACGGTGCCGGGGGAGCGACAGGTGCCCCTCTCCCATGTGGCCACGCTTCACCCGGGCATCGGCCCGGCCCTGATCAGGCGTGTGGATCGCGCCCGCACCGTGGACATCACCGCCGATGTAGACAAGAAAAATGTCAATATGGCATCCTTAGTTGCCGACTTGGATCTCTGGCTTACGGGCATTCTGAGCCAGTACCCCGGCGTGCGCTACCAATTTGAGGGGGAGATCAGCGCACAGTCCGAGACCTTCCTCAGCCTGGAGCTGGGATTTCTTTTCACATTGTTTGCAATTTACTGTCTGCTCGCCGTGCCCCTTAAATCCTATGTGCAGCCCTTCATCGTGATGTCGGTAATTCCCTTCGGCATCGTCGGCGCCATCGGCGGTCACTGGCTGATGGGCAAGGATCTCTCTTTTATGAGCGTGCTCGGTCTGCTGGCTTTGGTGGGGGTGGTGGTCAATGATTCTCTGGTGCTGGTGGACTTCATCAACCAGCGGCGAAGTCCCGAGGAGCCGCTGAATAAAACCGTAGTGCGCGCTGGCATGCTCCGGGCCAGGCCGGTCATGCTAACCTCCCTGACCACCTTCATCGGTCTTCTGCCCCTGCTGTTTGAAAAATCCACCCAAGCTCAATTTCTGATTCCCATGGCCATCTCCCTGGGTTTTGGTATTCTCTTTGCCACGCTGGTCACGCTGCTTCTGATCCCCATCAGTTATCTTGCCATTGAAGATATGAAGAGCTTCTGGCGACGACGCCCGGTGTCGGCGCTGCCCCTTTCAACCTGAAGCCTCCATGAACACTTCCAAACGAATCTCGCCCTCGCTGAAAAACCCCTTTGCCCCCCGCCCCCAAAAGCGGGGCGGGCAGGACCGGCACGAGCAGCTGCTGGAACGAGCCCGGGAGCTCAATCGCCGTCCGATGCAGGCCGGCGGCAAAGAAGCCGTGCGCCGTCAGCACAGCAAGGGGCGGATGACCGTGTGGGAGCGTATTTTGCTGCTGAGCGACAAGCCGGCGGAGATCCTGTACCGCAACTGGGGAGCAGATCTGGACGGAGCTTCCCTGGTTACTGCAATCTTAGAAATTGACGGACGCAAAGTCGCTTTCTACGGTCATGATTTCACGGTGCGCGCCGGCTCCATGAACGCCGCCAACGGGCGCAAGCTGGCGCGCCTGTTTGAGCTGGCAGGCAAGCTTGGCATTCCGGTCATCGGCATCAATGACAGCGCCGGGGCCTATGTGCCGGCCGGGGTCGGCGGGCTGGACGGTTACGCCGAAGCTTTTACGGCTCTGCGCAAGATCAGCGGGGTAGTGCCGAGCATTATGTGCATGTTCGGCTTCAATGCCGGCGGCGGCTCCTACCTGCCCCGCCAGGGCAGCTTCCTGGTGCAGCCGCAGAATACCTTCTTCGGGCTGACCGGTCCCGCCGTGGTCAAATCTGTCCTCGGCGAAGAGGTGAGCCCGGATGAGCTGGGCGGCCCCGGTGTGCACAGCCGAAGCGGTGTCGCTGATTTCGTCGTGGAGGATGAGGCAGCGGCACTGCGCCTGGTGCGCCGCCTGCTGGACTTCCTGCCCGACAGCAGCGCCTGCGCGGTGCATCGCCATGCCACCTCCGATCCTGTGGACCGCCCCTGCGAGGGCGTGGATATTCTGCTGCGGAAGGCTTTTGCCTCTCCCACCGGTCTCAGTACCCCCTTTGATATTGGCATCCTGCTGCAGCAGATCTGCGATTACGGCGATTATTTTGAAGTGCAGCCGGAGCGGGCCCGGAACACCATTACCGCCTTCGGGCGCATGGGGGGATATGCGGTCGGCTTTGTCGCCAACAACAGTGCTGTGGCCTCCGGCCAGATTGATCTTGGCGCTGCCTACAAAAATACGCGGTTTATCCGCTTTTGCAACCTGTACAACATCCCGGTTATTTTTCTGGAAGACACCACCGGCTTTCTGCCGGGTCAAGAGCAGGAAAGCGGCGGCATTGTGCAGGCGGGACGCGCCATGCTGGATGCCATTATTGACCTGCGCACGCCGCGCTTTTTAGTCATTGTCCGCAATGCCTTCGGCGGCGCCTATGCCTCCTTCAACAACATCATTACCGGTGCTGATCTGGTGCTCGGTCTGCCCAGCACCCGGGTGGCGGTGATGGGCGCGGCAGGAGTGGAATTTGTCTACAAGAAAGAGCTGCGGGGTGCTCGGGCGGCTGCCCGCAAGCGGAGTCGGCAGGAAGGGGAGGCTGCTGCCCGGGCCTGGCTGGCAGAGCAGGAAGCAGCCTTGGTCGAGCGTTACGAGCGGGAGCTGATGAACCCTGACGAGGCGCTGGCGCTTGGCTCAATCTCCGAGATCATCATGCCCAAAGATCTGCGCCGGGTGCTGGCGGAGAATTTGCATTTCCACATGCAGCGTTACCAGCCGCAGCCGATGCAGGGTGTGCAGAGAGAGTTTTACTGATGGCAAAAAATCGGCGGCTTTCCATGCATCGCTCCGCCTGGGTGCGGGGCTTTTCCTGCGAGGATTTGCGTCCCCTCATCATCTGCCGGGGGCCGGTGCGCAAGGAGGCGATGGATATCTTTGACGAGATGGGCATTCATCGCTACGGCATCCTCCTGTCCGACAAGGATTCCATCGCCTACGATACGGCCCTGGCGCCGGAGCTGCGCAAGCTGCCGGATCCCGGGCGCGCGCACCGGGTGCCGGACTACACCGGCGCCGATGGCCAGGAGAGGGCGGTGCGCATTCGCGAAATTATCGCCATCGCCAAAGAGCACAACTACGATGCCATCTTTGCCGGCTACGGTTTTATGGCCGAGGACTGGGAGCTGGTCAATGCGGTGGAAAAGGCGGGCCTTATTTTTATCGGCCCTTCGGCCCAGGTGGTGCGGGGTGCGGGCTTCAAGGATGAGGCCAAGCGCGTGGCGCTGGCCGTCGGTGTCAGCGTCATACCCGGGGTAGACAACGCAGCGGCCCTGACTCTGCTGGCAAAGCACCCCGACAGCGCTGCCCTTCGTCGCCTGGCGCGGCGTAAAAAACTGAAGCTGCCCGCTGCCCGAAATGGAGCGGGGGAAATCCCTCTGACGGAGCTGGCCGAGCAGCTCCTCGCCGCCGCTGGGGCACAGGGCATAGAACTTTTCAGCAACGAAGAACTGGGCCTTGAGGTAGAGCGGCAGGTCCGCCTTCTGTTTGAGAAAGAGCCGAGCCGTCCGCTCAGGCTAAAGGCAGTGTCCGGCGGCGGCGGCAAGGGGCAGCGGGTGCTGGAGCCCCCCGCCAGCTATCCCGGAACGGCCCGCCAGCAGTTGAGAAAAGCGTTGTCTCCGGTGCTCGCCCGGGTACAGGAGGTGCTGCTAGAGGCCGGGGTCAGCGGTCCGGGCGCTGGCAGGAACCTTCTGGTTGAGAGCGATATCAGGGGGATTCGCCACCAGGAGATCCAGCTCATCGGCAACGGCGACTGGTGCATCGCGCTGGGGGGGCGGGACTGCTCGGTGCAGATGCACGAGCAGAAACTGCTGGAGCTCTCCATGACCGATGAGAGCCTGGCGGAGGAGATAGAGCGGGCGCGGGCCGCCGGTCGCCAGAAGGCCGCCGCTGCCCTGGGACGCGAGCGCAAGAACTTGGCTCGCATGGAGAAGGAAGCAGAGACCTTTGGCCGCGCTGTGGGCTTGAACTCGGTGTCTACTTTTGAGTGCATCGTAGATGCGAAAAGGCATTTTTTCATGGAGATGAATACCCGGGTGCAGGTGGAACACCGGGTGACAGAGCTGTGCTACGGGCTTTCTTTTGAGAACCCGCAGGAGCCGAGTGATTCCTTTGTTATCCACTCCATCATTGAAGTCATGGTTCTTCTGGCAGTGCACGGGGCTCTTCTGCCGCCGCCCCAGAGGGTGCGCGCAGAGGCCGCCGCTGCCGAAGCGCGCCTGAATGCGACCGACGATGCCTTGGCACCCCATGCCGGCGGCATCATTGAATACTGGTCTGACCCGGTGGCCGGGGAAATCCGCGATGATCAGGGTATCTGCCTGCGCAACCCAGACACCGGCACCTTTATGTGCTATCGCTTAACCGGGGCCTACGACAGCAATATCGCGCTGCTGCTGGCAACCGGGGAGAGCCGTGCTGCCAGTCTAGAAAACCTCGCCCGGGTCTTGCAGGAGAGCAGACTGCGGGGCGATGACCTTGCCACCAACTTAGATTTCCACCGGGGCATTCTCGCCTGGATTCTCGCCCAAGATCCGAATGCACAGCCTGACACCCGCTTTGTACAGTGCTACCTGGCGATGGCAGGGCTTTTATACCGGGAAGCCCGGAAATTGGACCTGGAGCACGCTTGGGGGCGTCTTTGCGAGTTTTACGGCAGGAGGGCAGGGACACAGGGAGCGGATTGGGAGGAGAGCCTGGCGGCCAAGCGTATTCTCATCCTTCGCCCCCTGGCTAAGCTGCTGCAGCACCCACACCTGCTCTCTGGCTGGCAGAGCCGCAGCCAGCACTTTTTTCACTGGCATAGAAATCGCATAAATACGCTGAAGAACCCCATTGAAATCATTGATAACCTTTATTTTTTCTTAGGCATGAAGGGGGTGCCGGAAGCCGCCGCATCCGAGCAGATATGGGCCCATGACCAAGAGCTCCTGGAGAGAGGGTTAAACTTTTATCGGGAGTTGCAGGAGCGGATCAAAACAGAAGATTTCACCACCCTCAGCCAGCGTCTGGCCCGGGCAGAGACCCCCCGGGGCTTTGGCAAGTCTCTGTGGGAGCGCAGTCGTGCCGCCCACGCGGGCTTTCAATGCGGCACCGAAATGCTTTCCCTGCTGCCGCTTTTGGGACAGCTGACGGGCTTTTACGGGCTGAAAGTGCGCCCGGACCTAAAGGTGGAAGTGCCCGCGCGCTTTGCCGACAAGGCTTTCCAGGAGGAGATGCGCCAGGTGCTGTCACCACCGCCCGAGATGCAGGGAGGCGATGTGGTGGCCGAGAGCAGCGGTATGTTCTACCTGCGGGAGGCGCCCCATCTGCCCCCCTTGGTGAATCCCGGTCAGCATGTAGAGGCAGGCGATCTGCTGTATGTCGTGGAAGTGATGAAGATGTTCAACAAGGTGTACGCGCCCTTTGCCGGCACCGTGGAGGAAATCATGACACCGGAAGACGGTGCCGTCATCAAGAAGGGCCAGCCCCTGTTTCGCATGCGACCGGATCTGGAGGTGCAGGTTGTGTCGGAGGAAGAGCGAGATGCTGAGCACAAGAAATACACCGAGTTTTGCCTGAAGAAATTAGGCATCTAGGAGCCTCGGTGCCAAGCTGGGCAAAAATATCCTGACGGACAGAAAACCAAAAGAAAATACCATGCGGATACAAGAACCTGCAAGACTCCTGGCGATGGCAATCACAGCAGCGCTTTTTCTCAGCGGCTGTGCGACACCGACCACGCAGCAGGCTGTTCTGAACCAGAAGGATCTTTTAGAGGAGACCCTCAAGCAGCAGCGATTGACATTGCGGCTATCGCAAAAGCGCTTTCAGCGCATAGATGAAATAAGCACTCCGATACTGGTGCAGGCGGGCCCCTTGTGCGAGAGGCGAATGCGCCGACGGTATGGGTTTCACATCCATAACTTCTTCACCTATAGCAAGGGTTTCCGCGCTGCGGCAGAGGCAGAATATGGCCTGGATGAGCGCCTCTGGATTGCTTGGATCACACCGGGACTTCCAGCGCAAAGGGCCGGCCTTGAAGTCGGGGACATCCTCTTGGCAATCAATGGCAACAAAGCTCCCGTCGGAGAAAAAGCAGACGTTCGGGCGACTAAGATGCTAGGGAAATATGCTCGCAAAGACAGCGCAGCCGATCTCCGTATTCTGCGAGGCACTGAAGAACTGAGGGTTTCAATTCCAAAGCCGAAGCTGATCTGCAATTTTCCTGTCGGCTTTGTCAACAATAATGAGGTAAATGCCTATGCTGACGGCAAGCAGGTGATCGTGACCAGCGGTATGATGCGCTTTGCCGCCAGCGAGCAGGAGCTGGCCCTTGTCGTCTCCCATGAGCTGGCCCATAATTTAATGCGTCACATAAATGCCAAAAAGACGAATGCAGCGGGGGGGCTTTTTTTGGATTTTCTCTTCGCCGGTTTCGGTGTAAATACCTCCGGGGCTTTTTATCAGATGGGCGCAGAGAGCTACTCTGCTGATTTTGAAGCGGAAGCGGACTATGTCGGCCTGTACCTGATGGCCCGGGCCGGCGTGGAGATTGAGGGAGTGGGGAATTTCTGGCGACGGATGGCGGTGGAGAACCCCGGCAGTATCAGTCATTCCAGCACACATCCCGTAACCCCGGCACGCTATTTAGCCATCGGCAAAGCGGTGGAGGAAATCCAGGGCAAGCTCGCACGGGGAGAGCCGCTGCTGCCCGAATTGCGTAAATAAGGAAAAAGAACCGCAAGGGGAAAAGTGAGCACCGCTGCCAGCCGCTCAAAGTTATGCCATGGTCTATCTTGCCGGTGCGAAGA
Source organism: Gammaproteobacteria bacterium (assembly GCA_965205525.1). Classification (GTDB taxonomy): domain Bacteria; phylum Pseudomonadota; class Gammaproteobacteria; order JABABF01; family JABABF01. The sequence goes on along the minus strand of OZ242171.1, from coordinate 995,280 downwards.
ACATGGCGGCAGTTAGAATTGCCGGAATAAATTTGTCAAGCAGAATTTAATTTATCCTGCCCGGCGGGGGCGGACTCAAATCAGGCTTGTCGATAACTTCATATTCCATGTTGATTTCTTTTTTGTATTTTGTTTTGTATTTTTCCAATTGCTCGATCAATGCATCGTAATGCCACCGCCAATCATTCAATACTGATACTGACGGTGCTTCAGATGCAGTCAAAAGCATGTACCACACCATACCGCGCAACTTCTTTGGACCTTCATACTTTCCTATCTCTAATCCATCTCCAATTACAACTTCCACCATCACAGCCTGTCCTTTTATTTTCAGCTTTAGTTTCATGCTACTTTCTATTTTACAGGTTTAGAAACCTTTTCCAAGTTTTCCAGCTTTCAATAATTGCACGACATTCCCAGTCGTATTTTTGGTCTTGCTGTTCAAACTCTCGTCGCGTGGGAGGCACTGCAAAATTTTCTCCCCTGGCAGCACAGGCTGCTGAAGACAGGCGAGGTGATTGCTGTCGTGGTGGGAGATCGTCATGGGGAGCAGGAATTGGGCTTGGGTGAGTAGAAGATTGATCGGGAGATCAGCTATTGGAGCAGGCGGCTGGGGAGGTCGGCATGCCAGTCTGGGGCCAGGCATCGGGCGGGTGCCAGGCTAGCCGAACAGGCGGCGACTGCTGCTGGAAAGATCCGCGGGGAAAATCCTATCAGCCCGGCCGAGGGAGGGCAGAAAAGCCTGCTCTGTGTTAGAATTCGGCCTTATTCAAGGGCATGTTTTCGCTATCGGTTCCATTGCCGCATCGGCGTCAGCTCTCGCCCTCCCCAAGCTGTTTTGGAAGATTCTGTGGGCGATTTCACAAAAGGAATACAAACCGTCAATCTGGAGGATGAACTAAAGCAGTCCTACTTGGATTACGCCATGAGCGTAATCGTCGGGCGCGCCCTGCCGGATGTGCGCGATGGGCTGAAGCCGGTGCATCGCCGTGTGCTGTATGCCATGCGCGAACTCGGCAACGAGTGGAACAAGCCTTACAAGAAATCGGCGCGGATAGTGGGCGATGTCATCGGCAAGTACCACCCCCACGGAGATTCTGCTGTCTATGACACTATCGTGCGGATGGCACAGCCCTTTTCCCTGCGCTACCTGCTAGTGGACGGCCAGGGCAACTTCGGTTCGGTGGATGGTGATTCCCCGGCGGCCATGCGCTATACAGAGATCCGCATGACACGCATGGCCCACCACCTGCTGCTGGACATTGAGCGGGATACTGTGGATTTCAGCCCCAATTACGACGGCACCGAGTTCATTCCGGACGTGCTGCCGACCCGGGTGCCCAATCTCCTGGTGAATGGCTCCTCCGGCATCGCCGTGGGCATGGCCACCAATATTCCACCCCACAACATCAAAGAAGTCATCGCCGCCTGCCTGGCGCTCTTAGACAAGCCCGATCTAGACGTGGATGGTCTGCTGGAGTATCTGCCGGGACCGGACTTTCCCACCGGGGGCATCATCAATGGCCGGGCCGGCATCATTCAGGCCTATCGCACCGGACGAGGACGGATCTATGTCCGGGGGCGGGCGGAAATTCTGCGGGACGAGGACAGCGAGCGGGAGACCATCATCATTACCGAGCTGCCTTTCCAAGTAAACAAGGCCCGCCTGGTAGAGCGCATTGCCGAGCTGGTGAAGGATAAAAAACTAGAGGGTATCAAAGCGCTGCGGGACGAATCCGACCGGGACGGCATCCGCGTAGTAGTGGAGCTGGGGAAGGGCCACCAGGGAGATGTGGTGCTGAATAACCTGTATGCCCACACCCCTTTGCAGAATGTTTTTGGCATCAATATGGTGGCCTTAGAGGGGGGGCGGCCCCGCACTCTCAACCTGAAGGAGCTTTTGGATGCCTTCCTCGGACACCGCAGGGAAGTGATCACCCGGCGCAGCCTGTTTTTGCTGCGCCGCGCCCGGGAGCGGGCCCACATCCTTGAGGGGCTTTCGGTGGCCTCTGCCTGCATTGACGAAATAGTCGCTCTGATCCGCTCCGCCGCCTCTCCCGAAGAGGCCCGGGAGGCGCTGATAGCCCGGAGCTGGCGCTTGGGGGATGCACTGCTCGACCTCCTGCAAAAGGCGGATGCCAACAGCAGCCGCCCCGAGGATCTGGAGGCGGAATTCGGCCTTCACGGGGAGGGAGAGGATGCCAAATACCGGCTCTCTCCAGCCCAGGCCAAGGCCATATTGGAGCTGCGCCTGAATCGCCTCACCGGCTTAGAACAGGACAAAATAAAGGAAGAATATGATTTGAAAGTCAATGAAATAGAGGGCTATCTTGATATTCTTTCTAATCCTGGACGCCTGCAGGAAGTGCTCCGGGAGGAGCTTTTGCAGATACTCCAGCACTACGAGGACGAGCGCCGCTCCGAGATAAGGGAGGCCGCCCAGGACCTGGAAGATGAAGATCTCATTCCCGATGAAGAGCGCTTTGTGGTCCTGACCCACAGTGGCTACGCGATCGCCCAGTCCCCGGATATCTTCCGCTCCCAAAATCGGGGCGGCACCGGGGCCAGGGCGGTGCGCATCAAGGGGGAGGACTTTATCCGCCAACTGATAGTCGCCAGAAGCCACGACACCCTGCTGTGCTTTAGCAACTTGGGACAAGTGTACTGGCTCAAGGTGTACCGCATCCCGATGTCGGGCAAGGGCACCTTGGGGCGGCCTCTGGTGAATCTGCTGAACATGAAGGAAGGGGAGAAGGTAACCGCTGTTCTGCCCCTTCGGGGATATGGGGAAGATCGCTATGCACTGATGGCCACCGCTAAAGGCACGATCAAGAAAACCCCCCTTAGCCGCTTCTCCAGACCTCTTAAATCCGGCGTGATCGCGGTGAGATTGGATGAAGGGGATCACTTGGTGGGTGTGGAAATAACCGACGGCAATGCCGATGTCATGCTGTTTAGCACCGATGGCCGGTGCATTCGCTTTCATGAATCGAAGGTGCGCAAGACGGGACGCGTCTCCCGGGGCGTGCGGGGCATGCGCCTGAAGAAAGGCCAGCGGGTTGCCGGGCTGATCGTGCCGCGCCCGGATGCCATGATTGTCTGTGCCGGGGACAGCGGCCACGGCAAGCGTATGCGGGCTGAAGATTTTTCGGTCAAGGGGCGCGGCGGACAGGGCGTAATCGCCATCAAGCTGGTGGGGGAGGGAAGCCAAATGGTGGGCGTGGTGCAGGTGGCCCCGGGGGACGGGATCATGCTGGTGGACGATGGCGGCACCCTGTTGCGAACCGAGGCGGATAGGACTTCTCTGTACGGCCGCACCGCCCGCGGCGTGCGGCTGATCAAACTGCGGGAGGGACGCAAGCTGGTGGGCCTGGCCCGCATAGAGGGCGAACAGGAGGGCCTTGCCGAAGACTCAGGAGATCCGGACCCGGAAGAAGAACCGCAAACGTGAGCCGACTCTGCAATTTTTGTGCCGGGCCAGCAGTTCTCCCGGAAGAGGTGCTGCGTCAAGCTCAGAAGGAGCTCCTGGACTGGGGCGGGCGGGGTATGTCGGTACTGGAGGCCAGCCATCGCGGCGCCGCCTTTGAACAGACGGCAAAGAATGCAGAGGCGGACCTGCGCCAGCTTCTGGATATTCCCTCGGAGTACGCAGTGCTGTTCCTGCAGGGGGGCGCCACCGGACAGATGGCAGCGGTGGCGCTGAACCTGCTGCCGGAGGGGGGGGCCGCCGACTACGTGGACACGGGACACTGGTCAAAGAGGGCTATCGCCGAGGCCCGAAACTTTGGCGAGGTGCGCACCGTCGCAGCCCTCCGCCAGGACGAGCAGCCCCAATGCATCCCGCCGCCCTCCGACTGGCAGTGCACGCCGGGGGCCGCCTACCTTCACTACACCCCCAACGAGACTATAGGCGGCATTGAATTTCACCAAGTGCCGAAAGTGGATTCCGGCCCCCTGGCAGCTGATGTGTCTTCCACACTGCTATCCCGTCCTCTGGATGTGCGGAAATTCGGGCTCCTGTACGCGGGGGCGCAGAAGAATATCGGCCCCGCCGGTCTCTGTGTGGTCATCGTGCAGCGGGCGCTTCTCGGTCGGGCCCGGGGCACCACCCCTTCGGTCCTGAACTATACCCTGCAGGCTGAAAAGAGCTCCATGCTGAACACGCCCCCCACCTTCGCCTGGTACATGGCGGGGCTGAACTTCCGCTGGCTCTTGGAGCAGGGAGGGCTGGCGGCAATGGCGGTGCGGAACCAGAGCAAGGCAGAGCGGCTGTATGCTGTCATTGATGGCAGTGATTTCTACCATAATCCGGTGGCGCCTGAATGCCGTTCCTGGATGAATGTCCCCTTTACATTGGCGGAGCCGTCTTTAGACCAAGATTTCTTGAGCGATGCAGAAAAGGCGGGTCTTCTCAGCCTGAAGGGCCACCGCTCGGTCGGCGGCATGCGGGCCAGCCTGTACAATGCACTGCCCGAGACAGCGGTCGATGCATTGATTAATTTCATGCGCGATTTTGAAAAATGCCGGACCTGACAGATTAAAATATCAGCCGGGCAGGGTCGGCGGCAGGGGCACAGCAGGCATGAGTGAATCCAACGATAAAGAAATCAGCGCCCTGCGCGGCGAGATTGACCGAATTGACTCGGAGCTGCGAAAAAAAATAAATCGGCGGGCAGACCTCGCCTGCAAGATTGCCCGGGCCAAGGAGAAACATGCAGCGCCGGGTGAACAGCTGCCCTTTTATCGCCCGGAGCGAGAGGCCAAGGTGCTGCAGGGCGTGATGGAGAGCAACGAGGGACCGATGGACAGCAAATCCATGGCGCGGATCTTCCGCGAGATTATGTCCGCCTGCCTGGCCTTGGAGCGCCCGCTGACAGTCGCCTACCTAGGCCCGAAAGGCACCTTCACTCAGGGCGCGGTGCTCAAGCATTTCGGCCATGCCGCTGCCGCCCTTCCCATGCACTCCATCTCCGATGTCTTTGCACAGGTGGAAGCGGGGGATGCGGATTACGGCGTGGTGCCGGTGGAAAACTCCACCGAGGGCGTGGTCAACCACACCTTGGACAGCTTCATGAACTCGCCCCTGGTCATCTGCGGCGAGGTGGTGCTGGATATCCGTTTGCACCTGATGGCCCATCGGGATGCGCAGCCAGAGCACATCAAGCGCATCTGCGCCCACCAGCAGGGTCTGGCCCAGTGCCGCCGCTGGCTTGATCTCAACTGGCCCGGCACCGAGCAGGTCGCCGTGCAGAGCAATGGCGAAGCCGCGCGTCGCAGCGCAGAACTGGCGGGCTACGCCGCGGTTGCCAGCGAAGCGGCAGCGGAGGTCTACAGCTTGCAGATTATCGCCCGGGATATTCAGGACCGGGCTGACAACGCCACCCGTTTCCTGGTCATCGGTCGACAGCCGGCTGAGCCCTGCGGCACCGACAAATGCTCCATCCTGGTCTCGGTAAAGAACGAACCCGGTGCCCTGTACCGCATACTGGGGACCTTTCATCGGGAGCAGATCATGCTGACCCGTATTGACACGCGCCCCTCCCGGGACACCGCCTGGAACTATGTATTTTTCATTGAGTTCCAAGGGCACGAGGCGGAGCCAAAAATCAGCGCGGCACTGGAGGAGCTGCAGGAGATCGCGGTGGTTCTGAAAAAACTCGGCTCCTACCCCGAAGCGACTCTCTGATGCAGCGCTCCGAAGCAGAACCGGATTTTGCCGCGCTCGCCAATCCCGGGGTGCGCGCCCTCAGGCCCTACCGCCCGGGCAAGCCGGCAGAGGTTCTGGAGCGGGAGCGCGGCGTGCAGGATGTCCTCAAGCTGGCCAGCAACGAGAATCCACTGGGGGCTTCGCCCCGGACTCTGGCGGCGGCCCGAGAGGCTCTGCCCGATGTCGGGTGCTACCCGGACAGCAGCGGGTACGAGCTGAAAAAGGCCCTCGCCCTGCACCTGGGGACGGCGCCGGAGCAGATCACACTGGGCTGCGGCTCCAACGATATCCTGGTGCTGATGGCACAGTGCTTTCTTTCCCCCACAGCCTCCGCCGTATATTCCCGCCACGCCTTTGTCGTCTATCCCCTGGCGGTGCGCATCGCGGGTGCCCGTGCGCTGGTGACACCGGCCCGGGACTGGGGCCACGACCTAAACGCGATGGCAGAGATGGCGGAGGAGGATACCCGGCTGATCTACATCGCCAATCCCAACAACCCCACCGGCACCTGGGTGGACGAAGAGACGCTGGTCACCTTTTTAGAAAAGCTTCCGCCCGGCATCATTACGGTGCTGGACGAAGCCTATTATGAATACGCAAAGCGCCCCGGCTATCCGGACAGTCTCCGTCTGCAGCAGCGCTTTCCCAGCCTGGTGGTCACCCGCACTTTTTCCAAGATCCATGGTCTGGCGGGTCTTCGCATCGGCTATTCGGTTTCCCATCCCGAGATTGCCGACCTGCTGAACCGGGTGCGCCAGCCTTTCAATGTAAACACGGTGGCCCTGGCGGCGGCCCTGGCAGCCCTTGAGGACGAAGCCCATGTCGCGGCCAGCCTGGAATGCAATCGGGAGGGCATGGCGGCTCTGGAGGCGGCCTTTCTCCGCCTGGGGCTGCCCTTTATAGCTTCGGCGGCCAATTTCATCGCTTTTGAGGTGCCGGGCCGCGCCCCGGAGAAGATCTACGAGTCCCTGCTCGGGCAGGGGGTTATCGTCCGACCGGTGGAGAAGGACTACCAGATGATCGGGCATCTCCGGGTTTCGGTGGGGCGTGCGGAAGAAAACCGCCGTTTCCTCTCTGCCCTTGAAAAGGCGCTGGCGGCATCAGAATGAGCGAAGGAGGCGGACCTTCGCCGATACGGGTGGCAGTGGCGGGTCTCGGCCTGATCGGCGGCTCCCTGGCCGGGGCTCTTCGCACTTCCGGGCACTGCAGCGAAGTGCTCGGCTGGGCACGCAATCCGGATACCCTGCAAAAGGCAAAGGACGCCGGTCTGGTGGACGGCGGCGGCTCGGACTTGGCCGCCCTGGCGGCGGAGGCAGACCTGGTGTTTATCGCGCTGCCCCTGTCTGCTTTTGAGGGCGTCCTGCAGAAGCTGAAGGCCGCCCTTGACGGCGGAGCCGTGATCACAGATGTGGCCAGCGTGAAGGGTGCGGTGCTGAGCCTGGCAGAGCAGGTTTTCGGGCAGGTGCCCGCTGGCTTCGTCCCCGGCCATCCCCTGGCCGGTTCCGAGCAAAGCGGCATCGGCGCCGCGGACAGCGGCTTGTTTCAGGGCAGGCTGACCGTGCTCACCCCCCTTGCACATACCGCGCCCTCGGCCTTGGCCCGGGTGCGGGCCGCCTGGCAGGCGATGGGAGCAAAGGTGACACAGATGGATGCCGGAGAGCACGACAAGGCACTGGCTGCCACCAGCCATCTGCCCCATCTGCTGGCCTACATGCTGGTGGATCTCCTGGCCCGCCGGGGCGGACAGGAACTGCTACGTTTCAGCGCCGGCGGATTTCGGGATTTCAGCAGGATCGCCGGGGGAGAGCCCCGGCTGTGGCGGGAGATCATGCTGGCTAATCGGGAATCGCTTTTGCAAATTCTGGATGATTACCTGCAAACCTTGGGACAGGCCAGGCAGCAGCTGGCGGAGGGGGACGGGGAGGCCTTGGAAAAAAATTTCCGGCGCGCCCGGGAGCTGCGCAGGAAGCTGGGGCAGGAAGACCGGAAGCCATAGTGAAATTTCTAGTGCAGCAGGGCGGCGCACTGCAGGGGGAATGTATGCCCCCAGGGGACAAATCCATTACCCATCGCGCCCTGATGCTGGCGGTCCGGGCTCAGGGTATCAGCACCATTGAAGGGGCTCTGGCAGCGGCGGACTGCGCCGCCACCCGGACAGCTCTGGAGGCCCTGGGGGCACAGATTGAGGGGGAGCTGGCAGGCACGCTCCGGGTGCAGGGGCTGGGAGCGGAGGGCTTCCGGCAAGCGCAGGGGGCGATCAATCTCGGCAACTCCGGCACTTCCATGCGTCTGCTCGCAGGTCTCTTGGCGGGACGTCCCTTTGACACCGTGCTCACCGGGGATGAGAGTCTCCTTCGCCGCCCCATGGGACGCATAGCAGAGCCCCTTGCCCGGATGGGAGCCCGCATTGAAACCGCTTCCGGCGGCACCGCGCCCCTCTGCATTCGGGGCGGACACCCCCTGCGGGGCGTACGCTGGGAGATGCCGATGGCCAGTGCCCAAGTTAAATCCTGCCTGCTGCTGGCCGCCCTTGATGCCGAGGGGCAGACGGCCATCAGGGAGCCGCTGCCGAGCCGGGATCACACCGAGCGGCTCCTCGGCCGCTTCGGCTGTCCGGTGCAGCGGGAGGGGGACTGGCTTCTGCTGGATGGGGGCAGGGATCTGGAAGGCTGCTCCGTGACGGTGCCCGGGGACTTTTCTTCCGCCATGTTTCTGCTGGCCGGGGCAGCCATTGCTCCGGGTTCGGATCTCCTGATACAGAATGTCGGGCTAAATCCTGGGCGCACGGGCGGCCTGACCCTTCTCAGGGCGATGGGCGCCGACATTGAAATCCTGGGCGAGCGGGAGAGCAGCGGCGAGCCAGTGGCCGACCTGCGGGTGCGGGGGAGTGCACTTTCGGGCATAGAAATTGCGCCGCAGGCGGTGCCAGGCGCCATTGACGAATTCCCGGCCCTATTCATCGCCGCCGCCGCCGCTGTCGGCACCACCGTGCTGCGGGGCGCCGCCGAGCTGCGGCACAAAGAGAGCGACCGCATCGCCGTTATGGCGGCGGGACTCACCGCTCTTGGCATCCACGCCGAAGAGCTGCCGGACGGCATCAAAATTCGCGGGGGAGAGCTGCGGGGCGGCTCCGTCTCCGGGGCCGGAGATCACCGGGCGGCGATGGCCTTTGCCATCGCCGGTCTGGCGGCAAGCGGGGAGATCCAGGTGCAGGATTGCGAGCAGGTGGAAACCTCCTGGCCCGGCTTTGCCGAAGCCCTGGCAGGTCTCGGTCTCGGCATCACGGAGGCGTCCTGATGAATAGCCCCGTGCCGCTTCTCGCCCTGGACGGCCCGGCTGGCGCCGGCAAAGGGACCGTCAGTCTGGCCCTGGCCCGTCATCTGGGCTGGCATCGCCTAGAGAGCGGTGCCCTGTACCGGACGGTTGCCCTGCTCGCTTTGGAAGCCGGACTGCCGGCGGAGGACGGGCCGGGACAGGCGGCCCTGGCCCGGGACTTGAAGCTGCTTTTTCGGGACAAACAGGTGCTGTTAGACGGCCGGGACGTTCGCCGGGAGTTAGCCCGGGATGACATCGGCAAGCGCTCCTCGGTGCTGGCCGCCCTGCCAGAAGTGCGCAAAAACTTGGTCCCACTGCAGCGCAGTTTTCTGCGTCCGCCAGGGCTGGTCGCAGAGGGACGCGATATGGGCACGGTAATTTTCCCCCAGGCTTCTTTGAAAATTTTCCTGACCGCCACTCTCAAGACGAGGGCACAGAGGCGCTTTCAGCAGTTGAAAACAAAGGGTCATAATGTTATTCTTGACGAAGTGCAGCGGGACATGGAACAGCGTGATCTTCGCGACCAGAAGCGAAAAGCCTCGCCTCTTTTGCCCGCTGCCGATGCAATCTCGGTGGATAGCACCCGCCTTTCCCCCGAGGCAGTTGTCGCAATTATTCTGCGGCTTTGGGAGCAGCGCGAGACGGGTCGCGCATAAATGTCCCAGGCGCAGAAGATACAAGTGAAAACAATGGAAAAATAATGGCAGTGACGGAGAGTTTTGAAACTTTATTTGAGGAAAGCCTAAAGACGGTAGACCTCGCGCCGGACAGTATTATTACCGGCATTGTGATGCACATAGACAAGGAATGGGTGACCGTCCATGCTGGTCTCAAGTCGGAGGGAGTGATCCCCGTCAGCCAATTTCTAGACCAGAAGGGCAGCTGTGATCTCTCTGTCGGCGACAAGGTGGAGGTGGCTTTAGAGACCATTGATGACGGCCTCGGCAATACACGTCTGTCGCGAGAAAAAGCCCGTCGCATTGAAACTTGGAGCACGCTTCAGCATGCCTACAAGACGGAGCTGCCGGTGACGGGTGTGATCAACGGCGAGGTGAAAGGCGGCTTCATCGTGGAGCTGGAGGGGATCCGCGGCTTCCTGCCCGGCTCTTTGGTGGATACCCATCCCTTGCGGGAGGTGGATCACCTATCGGGGCAGGAGCTGAAATTTCGCATCATCCGGCTGGAGCCGGAGCGGGACAACATCGTGCTGTCCAGGCGGGCGGTGCTGGAGGAGGAGAGCAGCGGCAAGCGTCAGGAACTGCTGGACAGCTTGGCCGAGGGACAGGTGCGCAAGGGGGTGGTAAAAAATCTCACCGAGTATGGAGCTTTCGTGGATATCGGCGGCGTGGATGGCCTTTTGCATGTGACAGACATGTCTTGGAAACGCGTGAACCGGCCCGAAGATGTGGTGACGGTAGGGGATGAGATTGAAGTGCAAGTGCTGAAGTTTGACCGGGAGAGCAAGCGCATTTCACTCGGCATAAAACAGATGCAGGATGACCCTTGGAATGACCTGCAGGGGAAATACCCGCCCGGGACCCGCCTGCAGGCGAAAGTCACCAAAGTGGTGGAATACGGCTGCTTTGCCGAGGTCTCTGAGGGCATTGAAGGCTTGGTGCATGCCTCGGAAATGGATTGGACCAGCCAGCATGTGCAGCCTTCCCGGCTGGTGCAGAGCGGCGAGCAGGTGGAGGTCGTGGTGCTGGAAGTGGACATCGCCCGCCACCGCATCTCTCTCAGCATAAAACAGTGTTTGTCCAGCCCGTGGCAGGTATTTGCCGAGCAGAACGCCAAGGGTGACAAGCTGCGGGGCGCGATCACCTCCATAACGGATTTTGGCCTGTTTGTAGGCTTAGAAGGCGGCATCAATGGCCTGGTGCATATCTCGGAGCTGTCCTGGGATGAAAACGAAAATACGGATGCCTGTCTGCGCCGCTACAAGAAAGGTGACGAATTGGATGTGATGGTTCTCGCCGTGGACCCGGAGCGGGAGCGGGTGGCACTGGGTATCAAGCAGCTCCACGACAGCCTGCCCGAGTACATAGAACAGCACCCGGTCAACTCAACGGTCTCCGGCACAGTGACGAAGGTGCTGGCCCGCTCCGCCGTAGTGACATTGGCGGAGGGGGTGGTCGGCATACTGCGTGCCTCCGAAGTGGACATACAGCCAGTGGAAGACGTGCGCCAAGAGCTCAATGCCGACGATACGGTGGAGGCGAAGATCATAGATGTGGATCACAAGCTGCGCCGGGTGGTGCTTTCCATTAAGGCACTGAAAGAAGCCGAGGAGAAGCAGGTCCTGAAGGACTACCGGGAGCAGACGGAACAGGAGGAAGAGTCGGGTACCAAGCTGGGAGACCTGATGACAGACGAAAGCAAAGCGGCCGATAAAGATTCTTAAAATTTTTCCGCTATGGTCCGCTCAGATATTGTCACACGCCTTGCTAAGCGCATGGAATCCCTGAATCAGCATGATGTGGAGTCATCGGTAAAATCCATTGTTCGCTCTCTCACTCGGGCACTGGCCAGCGGACGGCGCATAGAGATACGAGGCTTCGGCAGTTTTCTCCCCAACTATCGCTCGTCCCACAAGGCCAGAAACCCGCGCACCGGCGACGCGGTGAATGTGGATGGCTATTTTCGCCCTCGCTTCAAGCCCGGCAAAGAACTGCGCAAGCGCGTGGACACCTTCAACCTGCACGGCTGATACTCTCCCGCCACGGCGATGGACGAGGATCAGAAGCTGCGGGCAGCAAAAATTTCTATCGGCGATGAAGAGTGCGGGCAGCGCTTGGATAATTTTCTAATCACCAGCCTGAAGGGAGTGCCCCGCTCCCATATCTACCGTATTCTGCGCCGCGGTGAAGTGCGGGTGAACAGCGGTCGCGTCCGCCCCAGCTACCGGCTGCAAAGCGGCGATATCCTGCGAGTGCCGCCGCTTCGGCAGGCAAAAAAACCAGCGGCAGCGACACCGCGCCCGGGTCTGGTCGATTGCATTCTGCACGAAGATGAGGCGGTGCTGGTGCTGGACAAGCCCGCCGGCCTCGCCGTGCATGGGGGCAGCGGCCTGCGGGGCGGGGCGGTGGAAAGTCTGCGGGTGGCGAAGCCGCAATGGCGCACCCTGGAGCTGGCCCATCGGCTGGATCGGGATACCTCTGGCTGTCTTCTCCTGGCAAAGAAAAAATCCGTGCTGCGAGTGCTGCACGCCGCCTTCCGAGAGGGCCGGGTGCAGAAGACATACCTGGCACTGGCGGTGGGCCGCTGGCCCGGTGACTTGACGCGCATAGATGCTGCCTTGGAGCGCGGCCGGCTGCGCTCCGGCGAGCGGGTAGCCCGGGCGGTTGAGACGGGACGGCAGTCTGTCACCCTATTCCGGGTCGCCGAGCGGTTCCAGGCCGCCGATGGCCTCACGCTGCTGGAGGCAAAACCAGAGACCGGGCGCATGCACCAGATCCGCGCCCATGCCGCCCACGCTGGCCACCCGCTGGCGGGGGATACCCGCTACGGCGATGCCACCTTCAATCGGCGCCTGCGGCGGATGGGATTAGGCCGCATCTTCCTGCATGCCTCTCGGCTCATACTGCAGAGCGAAAATATTTCCCTGGACACAAAGGCGGAACTGCCTGCAGAGCTGACTGATTTTTTAGACAGGCTGCGTTCCGGCGCTCCTGAAGTACAATAGCGGCTTTTATCCGACCTCTGAATGTCTATCTTGCAGCAGCCAAAAAAACTGCCGCGCCGAATTGACGCAGCGCTCCTTGCCGAAGAGGAGGCCGAAGTTACAGGCAGTCTGCCCCTGTCCCTCCTGTCGCGCCTGGCAGAAATCTTGGCGGACAGCCTGGGGGAGGTCGAGGTGCGCCTAAAATTTTCCCGGGATGCTGAAAATCGCTGCCTTGCCGCCGGTGAGCTGAAAAGCGATCTCCAGGTGACCTGCCAGCGTTGCATGAAGCCCATGACCCTCGACCTCACGCTTTCGGTGCAATGGTGTTTAGTGCGGGATGATGCCGAGGCCAGGCATCTGCCCCGACAGCTGGAGCCAGTGCTTGTGCCAGCTGGCAGCAAGCTGGACCTGCATCATGCCTTGGAAGACGAAATACTCCTCGGTTTGCCCTCTGTGTGCCAGCATCGGTCGGGGCATTGCCAGTTGCCGAAGAAATATATTCACCTCGGGATGCAAAGCGGCCTGCACAGGCCCTTTGCCGCCCTGGACGACCGGAGCCCCTAAATCATGGCTGTACAGAAGAACCGCAAAACTCGCTCTCGGCGCAATATGCGCCGCTCCCACGATTCCCTTTCCCTGCCGACCCTCTCCACGGACCCGGTGAGCGGCGAGCGTCATCGTCGCCATCACATCACCGAAGACGGCTTTTACCGCGGCCGTCGCGTGATTATCCGAAAGGTAAAGGAAGCCGAGGAAGAGACTGAGGCTGAAACCTAGCCCGCACATTCTCTTCATTTCCTCGGGTTCCGGCTGAACTCTCTTCCTGTTTGAACGGCATCTTTCGTGTATGCCGACTGAAATAAATTCCGCTGCCCCGGTCGCCATTGATGCGATGGGGGGAGATGGCGGTGTGCCGGTGGCGGTGGCGGGAGTGCTCCGCTGCCTGCGGCAGCAGCAAGGACTCAAAGTTCTCCTCATCGGCAAGGAGCCCCTTTTGAAGGCGGAAATCGACCGGCGCATACCTGCTCCGCTGCACTCGCGAATCGAACTGCAGCACGCTCCGAAAACCGTTGCCGAAGAGGAGCGGCCCGCTGCCGTGCTGCGCCGCGAGCAGCGAGAGGAGATCCGCGCCACCTCCATGGGCGCAGCCATTGAAGCGGTGCGGGATGGCCGCGCCTGTGCCTGTGTCAGTGCCGGGAACAGCGGCGCATTGATGGGCTTAGGGCTCAGCTGCCTAGGCGTTTGGCCCGGGGTGGAGCGTCCCGCAATCTGCTGTCGCCTGCCTGCCAAGACGGGGCACAGCCTGCTCTTAGATGTGGGCGCCAATGTGGATACATCCCCCCGCAGGCTGCTGCAGTTTGCCCGCTTGGGCGCTTTGCTAGCCGCCGCAGACAGCCCGGGGAGGAAGCCCAAGGTGGCGCTCCTTGGTATCGGCACGGAACCCGACAAAGGGAATCGGCAGGTGCGAGAAGCGGCCCAACTGCTAAGCGCGGCAAAAGACCTCAACTACATCGGCCTCATTGAGAGCAGCGAGCTGTTCAGCGCCTGCTCGGATGTAATCGTCTGTGACGGCTTCGTCGGCAACATCGCCCTGAAAGCGGCGGAGAGCGCTGCCGACCGGGTGCTTTACCACCTGCAGAGGGAACTGGAAAAATATCCGCTGCGCCGTCTGCTTCTCGGCATGCTCGGCATTCGGGGCTCTGACCTGGCCCGTGGCGTGGAGCCCGGACAGCACAACGGCGCCTGTTTCCTGGGACTCAAGGGGGTGGTCGTCAAAAGCCACGGCGGTGCCGAAGAGACCGCTTTTGCCGCCGCGATAGAGTATGCCTGCCGCCAGGTTTCCTCGGGGGCATTTCATAGTCTGAGTCGTTATTTTGCCAAGGAGACCCAAGAGGACAGCAGCGACTTAAGTGCTGCCGACCTATGCTGAGCGGGGGGCCTGCGGTGCCATGAAAAAATTTGCGGTCGTCTTTCCCGGTCAGGGCTCCCAGAGGGTCGGCATGCTGGCGGATACAGCTGCCGAGCATACCTCGGTGCGCCAGACCTTTTACGAAGCCTCCGCTGTGCTGGGCCTGGACCTGTGGGATTTGGCAGAGAAGGGGCCGGCAGAGAAATTGCAGCTGACAGAAAACACCCAGCCGCTGATGCTTGTCGCAGGGGTTGCCCTGTGGCGAATCTGGCGTGAGCAGAACCGGCCTCGGCCCGCTTTCATGGCCGGGCACAGCCTCGGGGAAATCACTGCTCTGGTGTGTGCCGGTGTGCTGGATTTCGCCCCCGCTGTAGATCTGGTGCGGGCCCGGGGACAGTTCATGCAGGAGGCGGTGCCGGCGGGAGAGGGGGCGATGGCCGCCGTGCTGGGTCTGCCGGACCCGGAGGTGATAGCAGCCTGCCAAGGGGTGCAGGGTGAAAAAATAGTGCAGGCGGTCAATTTCAATGCACCGGGACAAGTGGTAATAGCCGGTCACGCCGCAGCGGTGGAGCAGGCCGCCACGGCCTGTCGGGAAGCGGGGGCCAGGCGTGTGACCCCGCTGCCGGTGAGCGCTCCTTTTCATACCGAGCTGATGCGCCCGGCGGGACAGCGCTTAGAGAAAATGCTGAGCGGCATAACTCTGCGCTCTCCCGAGGTGCCCGTCGTGCACAATGTGCATGCGAAGACCGAGCCAGAGCCCGAGAAGATTCGCGCACTTCTGGCAGAGCAGGTATACAGCCCGGTGCGCTGGAGCGACAGCATGCGGCAGATGGCAGCTGGGGGCGTGACACAGATCGTGGAATGCGGTCCCGGAAAGGTGCTGTGCACAATGGGGCGTCGCATTGTAAAAGACTTGGAATGCCTGGCCATGGACCCGCTGTCGGCCTTGGAAGAGACGCTGTCCTGCACCAGCGGCTCCCCCTGATGCGCAGTTGCCAAAAGTACCGCCCTTGAACCGATCCAGTATTTCCCCGCGGCTAAAGCCCCATGACTGACACAGAACAGAATGCTCTCAAGGGCCGCATTGCCCTCGTCACCGGTGCCAGCCGCGGCATCGGGCAGGCGATTGCCGAAGTCCTGGCGCATGCCGGCTGCCGAGTCATCGGCACCGCCACCACCCAAGAGGGTGCCAGCGCGATTACGGCGCATCTCAAACAGCACGACGGTCTCGGCATGGTGCTGCAAGGAGCAGGCGCAGAGACGGCGAGCACCTTTATCAAGCAGCTGCGAGAAGAGGCGGGCGCACCGGAAATTCTAGTTAACAATGCAGGCATCAACCGTGACAGCATCTTTTTGCGCATGACGGAGGAGGACTGGCAATCCGTGCTGGAGGTGGATCTATCCCTGGCGTACCGGCTTTGCCGGGCCTGCGCCAGGGACATGGTGCGAGCCCGCTGGGGACGCATCATCAATATCAGCTCGGTGGTGGCGAGCACGGGCAATGCGGGGCAGGCGAACTACGCCGCCGCCAAGGCCGGCCTGGAGGGCTTCAGCCGGGCGCTGGCCCTGGAGCTGGGCTCCCGCTCGATAACCGTCAACACGGTGGCACCCGGATTCATAGACACTGATATGACGCGAGGGCTGCCAGAAAAAGTGCGTGAAGAACTCTTGGCCCGCATCCCCATGGGGAGCTTCGGCACAGCCGAGGACGTGGCGCGCTCCGTGCTCTTCCTCGCTGCAGAGAGCGGCGCCTACATCACCGGGGCAACCCTGTGCGTCAACGGCGGCCTGCATATGGGATAAGCGGAGAAAATCGTGCTGCAAATTGCGCTTCGGCTATTTCCCCCCCGGCGGTCCATTGCGATGCTGCCTTTTGCCATTGCGATTTTCTGTCTGCTGCCATGCCTGGCGGTGTCGGCGGCGGCCCCTCTGCCGGTGCTGGGATTGCAGCTGAAAACGGCTACGAAAAAAGCTCCGCAGCGAATAGGGCTCACTCCGCTGGCGGTGCATCGCAACGGACAGGGCAGCACGGAGGGGCTGAAGGGGGCATCCGCCATCGCTTTCAGCCCGGACGGCAGACGAGCCTTTGTCACCGGCAGCAGAGACGACGCCCTCAGTGTCTGGCAGGTCAACCCGGACAGCGGCAGCCCCCTAATTCAAATCGCCGTGTACAAAGACGGCGAGGGCGGCATTGACGGGCTCGCCGGCGCACAGGATGTAGCTGCCAGCCCGGATGGCAAGCGGCTATTCGTCATCGGGAGCGCCGAGCAGGCTCTCAGTGCCTGGCGCTTGAACCAGGGCACCGACAATCCCCTGACCCAGCTCAAGGTGTACAAGGATGGCAAGGACGGCATAGACGGACTGCAGGGCGCCTCCGCCATCGCGCTCAGTCCAGATGGCCGACGGCTGTTTGCTGTGTCTATCAGCGCTTCCGCTCTCAGTGTCTGGCGTCTGGGTGCCGATACGGACAATCCTCTGACCCAGCTCAAGGTGTACAGGAATGCCAAGGGCAGCATTGACGGCCTGTGGGCGGTCTCGGGCATTGCGGTCAGCCCGAACGGCAAGCTCTTGTTCACTGTGACAGATTTGGGCAACGCCCTCGGCGTGTGGCGAATCAATGCCGCCGACGACAGCCCTCTCACCCAGCTCAAGGTATACCGGGACGGCGAAGAGGGCATCAGCGGGCTGCTGCTTGCACACGCGGTGGCAGTCGGCCCGAAGAGCAGGCGCGTCTATGTTGCGGCAGCTGGCGACAATGCCCTCAGTGCCTGGCAGGTTAATACCGGCAGAGATGCCGCTGCAGAGCCCCTCTCTTTGCTCAAGATATTCAAAGGAGATGGGCTTTTCAGCGTCTTGGACATCGCCCCCGGTCCGGACGGCAGAACGCTGTACGCAGTAGCTACAAGCGACGATGCGCTCAGCGTCTGGCAGACGGGGGACAGCACGGCTGTTCCGCTGCGGAAGGCGGCTGTATACAAGAATGGCAAGGATGGAATTGACGGACTTTTATTTGTGCGCCGCACTGCCGTCAGCCCGGACGGCAGGCTGCTGCTCACCGCCGGCAGCTTCTATCGCGCCCGCAGTCGTGACAATACCCTCAGCGTCTGGCAGACAGCCCCGCCGCCAGAGCTGCCCCTGGGACAATCGCTGACGGTGAGAACAGCGGCGAGCACGGCACCCGGGCGACCGACGACAGTGAGGGTGACAGCGCGACTGGGGTCTCGCCGGGAGACGGCAGAGGTTCTGCTGGGGCCGGCGACACCGGCGGGGGATGCCCGGTTCCCGGCAGGTCTGCCCGCCCCGGGTCTGTGGCTCTTCAGCGCCGCCGCCGAGACGCCGGAAAGCCTGGAGGCAGGTGCTGCTCGGATGGCGGTGAAAATCATACGGGTGAAACCGAAATCCTCTTTGGCAAAATGAACCATCCTCTGCAGCAAAAGAGAGCAGGGCGGCGGCAGATCTCCCACGCAGGTGTTTCCCACGGGGCCCCAATTCAGCAGCGCTCCCGCTACGACAAAGGCACGATGGCATCTCCGAAAGGTGTAAAATGCTCTACCGCTGTTTTCGGGGCATGGCGCAGTCTGGTAGCGCGCCTGCTTTGGGAGCAGGAAGTCGGGAGTTCAAATCTCTCTGCCCCGACCATTTTGTCGGCTGAGAGGGTGGCGCCTGTCCTGTCTCGGGTTTCGTTTTTCGCGCCCGTAGTTCAATTGGATAGAACAGCGGCCTTCTAAGCCGCGGGTTGCAGGTTCAAATCCTGCCGGGCGCGCCATTTAGCAGGCCAGTGTCCACCGGAGCGGAAGGTTGCCCCTGAAGCAGTGTGGTTTGAAGCAGTGTGGTTTATGGTGGGCGTAGCTCAGCTGGTAGAGCCCCGGGTTGTGATCCCGGTGGTCGTGGGTTCAAGTCCCATCGCTCACCCCATTTTTTATGAGCACGATTCGCTATCCCTTTGACGAGCCCCCCGCACCGGGGACTGCCCGTATGGCGCTGGAAGGACTGCACTGGCTGCGGATGCCCCTGCCCATGGCCCTCAACCATATCAACCTGTATCTCTTAGAGGATGAGGGGGGAATGTGGATTGTGGATACCGGTCTCGGGGATGAGATTACCCGCAGCCACTGGCAGAATCTTTTTCAGGGAGATTTCTCCGGTCAATCCCCCCAGGCGGTGCTGTGCACCCACATGCACCCAGATCATACCGGTCAAGCGGGCTGGCTATGCCGGGAATGGGATATCCCTCTCTATATGAGCTTGGGAGAGTACATGAGCACACGCATTTTCCAGGAAGCGAGCCGTGACGGCGACCACTCTGCCTTGGAGCACATCCGGCTGTTTTACCGCCGGGCCGGCATGGATGGCACAGCGGTGCCGAAGCTGGGCTCGGGGCAGGGCCGGGCAGGGGGGTTCCCGCGGGAGCCTCTGCCGCCGGTGTACCGGCGCCTGCAGGAGGGGGATGTCTTGGAGATCGGCGGCCGGCAATGGCGGATTATCGTGGGGCGGGGGCATTCTCCTGAACATGCCTGCCTGTATTGTGAGCGGGATGGACTGCTGCTTGCCGGTGATCAGGTGCTGCCCCGCATCAGCCCCAATATCAGCCTGATGCCCATGGAGCCGGAGGGCAATCCCCTGAGGGACTGGTTTCAATCCCTCCAGCGCCTGGGCCAGCTGCCCGAGGACACTCTGATTTTTCCGGCCCACAACACCCCCTTTTACGGCCTGCAGGAGAGGCTGCAAGCGCTTGAGATCCACCATCACCGCCATTTGGAAAGTCTGGTCAAAGCCTGTGCAGAACCCCGTGCAGCGGTGGAGCTGATGTCGGTAATGTTTTCGCGCAAGCTGGAGGGCATACAGTCCTTTCTCGCTATCGGCGAGTGCCTGGCCCATCTGAACTACCTGATCACCGAGGGTCGGCTGGAGCGCAGCCTTGGGGAAGATGGACGGCATCTTTATTCTGCCGTTTCCTCCTAGAGATTTCTCCCTTTCCCTGCAGGGAGAGGGGAAGGCCCCCCTCTCTTTTTCTTCTTTCCCTTGGGAGAGGGGGGAAGTCCCCCTCTCTTCTCCTTTCCTTTTGGGAGAGGGACGAAGGGGCGAGGGATTGACTCTGTTATTTCGGTTAGAATAGGCGCGCAGTTCGCATCCCTTGGTGCGGACTTTTCCCTTTTTACATAGACAGAGGAGAGCAAACACACCCATGGGCAGCATAAGCATAGAAGAGCAAGTCAAAAAAATTATCGCCGACCGCCTCAGCCTGAAGGCTGAGGAGGTAAAAGGACCGGCTTCTTTCGTTGAAGATCTCGGGGCGGATTCACTAGACACCGTAGAGCTGGTGATGGCCTTGGAAGAGGAATTTGAATTGGATATCCCCGACGAAGACGCAGAGAAAATCACCACCGTTCAGGAGGCGATAGATTTTGTGAAGGGGCGCCAGAGCAGCGAGAGCGAGTAACTGCGGCAGCCTCCCGTCCCGCCGGGTCTGCCTTTGCCAAGGCGCCGGCTAAAGGCTAAGCAGGTGTCAAGACCATGCGGGGCAAAACCGTTGTCGTTACGGGTTTCGGCTTAGTTTCTCCTCTCGGCTGCGATGCCGAAGGGGTGTGGAAGGCCCTCTGTGAAGGACAGAGCGGCATTGCCGCCATCAGCGAATTTGATGCCTCCGCCCTAAACCCCCGTTTCGGCGGCGAGGTGCAGGGATTTCACCTGGAGGATTGGCTGTCGGCAAAGGAGGCTCGGCGCATGGATGTTTTCATTCAATACGGAATGGCCGCCGGCATGCAGGCGGTGCAGTCCGCCGGCTTGGAATTTGAGGGCGAGCGGGCCCGGCGCATCGGCGCCGTCATCGGCTCCGGCATCGGCGGCATCGGCACCACCGAGGAGGGGAGTCTCACCCTGCAGAAGCAGGGCCTGCGCCGAGTCAGTCCCTTCCTGGTGCCTTCCAGCATTATCAACATGGTGGCGGGCAATCTGTCGGTTCATTATGGCTTTACCGGTCCCAGCCTGGCCGTGGCTACCGCCTGCGCTACCGGCACCCACGCCATCGGCCTGGCGGCCCGGATGATCGCCTCGGGAGAGGCGGATGCCATGCTGGCCGGCGGCGCAGAGAAAGCCATCACGCCCCTCGGCATGGCCGGCTTTGCAGCGGCCCGCTCCCTCTCCACCCGAAACGAAGACCCCGCCGCTGCCAGCCGCCCCTGGGATCGAGACCGGGACGGTTTTGTCCTCGGCGATGGCGCCGGGATTATGATCCTTGAGGAGTACGAATGCGCCAAGAGCCGGGGAGCAGAGATCCTGGCCGAAGTGGCGGGCTTCGGCATGAGCTCAGATGCCCACCACATGACCGCCCCCCCAGAGGACGGGAGCGGTGCTGCCCAGGCAATGCAGACCGCCCTGCAGGATGCCGGTCTCCCGCCAGAGGAGGTGCAGTACATCAATGCGCACGGCACCTCCACCAAGCTCGGTGATTTGGCGGAGAGCAGGGCGGTGGAGACTGTATTCGGAGAGCACGCCCGCCGCCTGGCAATCAGCTCCACCAAGTCCATGACCGGCCACCTGCTAGGAGCAGCCGGCGCCGTGGAGGCCATCTTCAGTGTGCTGGCGCTCCGGCATCAGGCGGTGCCCCCCACGATCAACCTGGACTGCCCGGATGAGAGCTGCCGCCTGGACTATGTGCCTGGCAGTGCCCGCGATATGAAAATAAGGAGCGTACTCTCCAACTCTTTCGGCTTCGGCGGCACCAATGGCTGTCTTATCCTGCAGGGTGCTCCCGGGTGAGATCCATGCTGTCCTGCCGGGGAGGGATGCGAGGAGCGTTTTTCTGGGCGGCGGCGGCGCTGGTTCTCTTCTGTATTGCTGTTTCGGCAGCCCTGTACGCCAAAAGCCGCTTGGAGCGGCCGCTTCCGATCCCCCCGGAGGGATTTTTCTATCACCTTGAACCCGGCACTTCCCTGTCCCGGCTGAGCGCCGCCCTCGCCGAGCAGGGCCTGCTGGAAGAGCCGGGCCTGGTGCTGGCCTACGCTCGGCTCCGTCGCCTGGACCGCCGCCTTCACGCCGGGGAATACTATTTTCCGCCGGGCACCTCTGCCCGCAGTCTCTTAGAGGACCTGGGTCGGGGTCGGGTGGTGAAACGGCAGGTCACTCTGGTGGAGGGCTGGTCTTTCCGCCAGGCTCTCGGAGCGCTGCATGAAGCCGGGCTCCGCCCTCGGCTGGCGGATTTGGCGGACACGGAGATCCTGCGCCGTCTGGGTATTTCCGGCTATCAGTCAGCGGAGGGGCTTTTCTTTCCCGACACCTATTCTTTCAGCTACGGCGACAGCGATGCGGATGTCCTGCTGACCGCCCACAGGCGCATGCTGCAGATCCTGGCGGCGGAGTGGGCAGAGCGGGCCCCGGGGCTGCCCTACCGGACTCCCTACGATGCCCTGATACTCGCCGCCATCGTGGAGAAGGAGACGGGGCTGGCAGAGGAGCGTCCCCAGGTGGCTGGAGTATTCGTGCGTCGGCTGAAACGGAGCATGCGCCTGGAGACCGACCCTGCAGTCATCTATGGTTTAGGGTCCGACTTTGACGGCAACCTGAGCCGCCGGCATTTGGAAGACCCCAAAAATCCCTACAATACCTATCGGATCCGAGGGCTGCCGCCAAGCCCCATAGCCTTGCCTGGACGGGCCGCCCTGCGGGCCGCCTTGCAGCCGGCAAAGGGAGACAGCCTGTATTTTGTAGCCAGGGGAGATGGCGGCCATGTATTCTCCTCCACTCTGGAGGCGCATCGTCAGGCAGTGCGTCGCTACCAGATGCGAAAATCCGACAGCGCGAGACCGCAGTGACATGAGCGAAAGGCAGAGAGGCCGCTTCATCACCCTTGAGGGCATTGAAGGGAGCGGCAAAAGCACTATGCTGATCCATATTCGGGGCTGGCTGAAGGGGCAGGGACTGGAGGTGGAGACCACCCGGGAGGCGCATCGTCAGGCAGTGCGTCGCCACCAGATGCGAAAATCCGACAGCGCGAGACCGCAGTGACATGAGCGAAAGGCAGAGAGGCCGCTTCATCACCCTTGAGGGCATTGAAGGGAGCGGCAAAAGCACTATGCTGACCCATATTCGGGGCTGGCTGAAGGGGCAGGGACTGGAGGTGGAGACCACCCGGGAGCCCGGCGGCACA
Source organism: Gammaproteobacteria bacterium (assembly GCA_965205525.1). Taxonomy (GTDB): domain Bacteria; phylum Pseudomonadota; class Gammaproteobacteria; order JABABF01; family JABABF01. The sequence continues at coordinate 972,542 of OZ242171.1, read as the reverse complement.
CCCTTGGCGGAGGAGATCCGCTCCTTGGTGCTCCGCCCCCGGGAGGAGAGAGTGGACGGACTGGCGGAGCTTCTGCTGATCTTTGCCGCCCGGGCCCAGCTGCTGGCGGAAAACATACGCCCAGTTCTGGCCGGTGGAAAATGGGTGCTGTGCGATCGTTTCACCGATTCCACCTACGCCTACCAGGGGGCCGGGCGTGGGCTGGGAGAGCCGCCCGTGGCAGCGCTGGAAGCCTTGGTGCAGGGCACCTTCCGCCCCGATCTGTGCCTGGTACTGGATGCACCGGTCGCCGTTGCCGTCCGCCGAGCTGACAACTGCGATCGCATTGGCGCCGAGGAAGAAGAGTTCATGGCCCGGGTGCGGGCCTGCTACTTAGAGCGTGCCCGGCAGCGACCGGACAGCTACCGGGTAGTGGATGCCGCCCGCCCCCTGGCCGAGGTGCAGCGGGCTGTTGAAGAAGCGCTGCTGCCCCTGCTGAAGGGATCGGCATGAGCACATCGTTTCCAGAGATGGAGGATATTTATCCCTGGCAGAAGGAAGCTTGGGAGCGTTTTGAAGCGATGAGGGAGAATGATCGCATTCCCCACGCCATCCTGCTCCACGGACCGGAGGGCATCGGCAAGTCCCGCCTGGCCCTGGCCCTCGCCTGGCGTTTGCTCTGCAGCGGAGAGCAGCGGGGTCGCGCCTGCGGCGAATGCCATGCCTGCAATCTGAACCGGGCCGGCACCCACCCAGACCTAATTCTGCTGCGACCGGAGGGCAAGGGCGGCAAAATCCTGATTGACCAGGTGCGGGCGCTGATTGAGGAGTCCGCCACCACCGCCCACCAGGGGCAGAAGCGAATAGGCGTATTCCTGCCGGCAGAGGCGATGAACACCAATGCCGCCAGCGCCCTTCTGAAAATCTTGGAGGAGCCGGGTCAGAGCACCATGTTCCTGCTGCTGAGCCATAACCCCCGGCGCCTGCTTGCCACCGTGCGCTCCCGCTGTCAGCCCCTGGCCCTGGGGGTGCCCCCCGCCGAGCAGGCACTGCCTTGGCTGAAGGCAGAAACCGGTGCGGCCGCCGAGTCTCTGCTCAGCGCAGCCGGGGGCCGCCCCTTGGCCGCCCGCCTGCTGGCGGAGGAGGGCGGGGCGGAAAAATACACAGAGCGGGCGGATGCATGGCTGAAGCTCCTGGGGGGGCAGCGGGCTGCGGTCAGCCTGGCGGAGGAATGGAAAAAAGATAAGCCCGCCGAGCTGCTGTCCTGGTCTGCACAATGGCTGCTGGATGCGCTGCGCTGGCAGGCCGGCAAAGACCCGAAGCTGCTTCGCTGGCCCGCCGAGCAGGCCGCCTACAGCCGTGCCGAGGAATGGCTGTCCTCCAGTCAGCTGAGTGTTCTCCTGGAGAATTCCCTGACCGCCCAGCGCCGTCTCGGCATTGCTAATCCCAATCCCCGCCTTTTGCTGGAGGACTTCCTGTCCACTTGCAGCGCGGTGGCCAGGCGCGGGCGGCGAGCAGCCGGCAATGCAAACTCCTCTGTATGAGCTGCACCGTCGGCTGGGGGCCAGGATGGCCTCCTTTGCCGGCTGGGAGCTGCCCCTGCAATACCGGGGCATTCGGGAAGAGCACCTCCACACCCGCTCCCAGGCGACCCTGTTTGATGTGAGCCACATGGGACAGATCCGAGTGCAGGGGGCTGGGGCGAGCCGCCTCCTGGAGAGCTTTCTGCCGGCGAACCTGCAGGAAAGTGCGCCGGGAGCTGTGCGCTACACCTTCTTCACCAGCGAGGAAGGAGGCATGCTGGATGACCTGCTGGCCCTGTGCCTGCAAGAGGACAGCTGGCTTTTGGTGGTAAACGCAGCCCAGACAGACATAGACATCGCCTTCCTTCGAGCAGAGCTGCCTGCTGGCATCAAGCTCTCCCACGCAGCGGATGAAGCCCTGCTCGCCCTGCAGGGTCCCGGGGCGGCACAGGTGATGCAGACCCTCTGTCCGGGCAGTGAAGAATTGCATTTCATGCAGGCAGGAAATTTTGAGATATCCGGCTTTCCCTGCCTGGTGTCCCGCTCCGGCTACACCGGGGAGGATGGCTTTGAAATCTCCCTGTCCCAGAGCCATGCAATCCCTGTCGCCGAAGCCCTGCTGGCCGCCCCCGGTGTGCTGCCCGCCGGTCTCGGGGCCCGCGATTCCCTCCGTTTAGAAGCGGGTCTCTGCCTTTATGGCCGGGATATCAGCGAGAGCACTACCCCGGTGGAAGCCGCCCTGGAATGGAGTATTCCGCCCTCTCGCCGCCCAGGGGGAGAGCGGGCCGGCGGCTTTCCCGGGGAGACGGTGATTTTCCAGCAGCTGGAAGAGGGGGCGCCCCGGCGGCGCACCGGGCTGCATCCGGCGGGGAAGGCGCCCTTGAGAGCGGGGACCGCGCTCTGCGATAAAACAGCCTCCCTGGCGGGCGAGATCACCAGCGGCGGTTTTGCGCCCAGCCTGGGCAGACCGACGGCAATGGGCTATGTGAATAGGGCCTGTCTGGAGGAAGGGCTGCCCCTTCAGGCAGAGCTGAGGGGCCGGAAAATCCCCGTGCACATCGCCCCCCTGAACGCCGTGCCCTTGAACTACAGACGGGGGAAATAGCGGTTTGAACTTCCCCATCGGCATTGTTGAAGGTTTCTATGGGGCTCCCTGGTCCTGGGATGTCCGCCGGGCCTGGCTGCCCTTTCTGAGAGAAGAGGGTTTCAACAGCTACCTGTATGCGCCCAAGGCAGATCGGCACTTAAGGGAGCAATGGCAAGAGGATTGGCCTGTGGCAGAGCGGCAGGCCCTGGAAGAGCACCGCCAGGCCTGCCGGGAGGAGGGCATCAGCTGGGGGCTCGGTCTGTCTCCTTTGGGCTGGCAGGAGAAGGGCATTCGGGAAGCCCTGGAGAAGAGATGCCGACAGATCTTCAGCCTTCAGCCGGATTTTTTCTGTCTTTTGTTTGACGACATGAAAGGAGGGGGGGGTGCGGCAGAAAGGCAGGCGGAACTGGCCTGCATGATACTTGATAAATTTAATCAAATTAATGGGATAACTATTTGTCCTACATGGTATTCCTATGATCCAATTTTGGAAAAAAAGTACGGTGCCATGCCGCCTGACTACCTGCATCTCCTGGGGAGAGCCCTGCCCCGAGAAGTGGAGGTGATGTGGACCGGGCAGGAAGTCTGCGCCAGGGAGCAGTCCCCGGAGCATCTGCATGAGGTGGCAGAGCGCCTCGGCCGCAAGCCGATTCTCTGGGACAACTTCCCGGTCAATGACGGCACTCCCAATCTATTGCATCTGGCCCCTTTTAGCGGCCGTCCCGCCAGGCTGGAGCGCTGGACGGCGGGTTTCTTTGCCAATCCCATGAATCAGGGCATGCTCTCCCAGCTCCCTCTGGCCACCCTCGCCGCACTGCGCCGGCTGGGGGATGACTACCGGCCCGAGGCAGCTTGGGAAGAAGCCCTGCAGCGACTCTGCTCCCCCCCGCTGGCCGCTCTTTTGCAGCGGGATGCCCGCCGCTTCCGAGAGGGGGGACGAAAGAGCATAAAAAGGGCAGAGCGGAGCGCTCTCATAAAGGAATACCGCCAGCTGCAGGAGCCCGCTGCTTCCGAGGTGGCGGATTGGCTGGCTGCAGCCGGTGCACCGAAGAGTCTCCTTTCGGGTATGCCCCAAGGGGGCGGGCAGGTCGCCGGAGCAGAAGGCGAGATCTCCCTCGGCCCCGCTCCGGGTGCGCCGGAGGGGACAGCGTGATGGCTGATTTCCCGATCACCCTCTGCCCGGCGGCGGGAGAGAACCCGGAGCAGGTGCTGGAGCAGCACCTCGGGGCAGCACAGGGGGAGCGCGTCCTGCTTCTCGCGGTGCCTTGGAAGATGGAGCAGTACTGGCTTCCCGGGAAGGATTCCCTCCCTCTTATCGCCCTGTACCTGCTGGAGCCGGGCCGGGAGGCAGAGACAGCTATTCTGCCGGCGGATACAGAAATTCCCGCCGCTCTGGCCGGCGCTTCCCCCCGGGAGGCCCTCGGCACCTGGCTGCAGCGGGTCGGAGGCAGCCTCTTCAGCTCGGCTTCGCCTATTGCGCTCTGTCCTGCGAAGGTGCCCAAACCCTGGGGACAGGAGCTCTGGTACACGGGCATTGAGGAGCGGGGCGTATCCCTGGCGGCGGCGGGAGCGGGGCTGACGGGGGTGCCCCTGCCGCAGCTGCTGGAGGCGCTGCCCCGGAGAATCGCCGGGGGGCGGCCCCGAGAGCAGGTGCTTTTAAAAATCTTAGACCCGCTGCCGGACGAGGTTTACGGCGACCTTTATTTTGAACTGCACGAGGAGAAACAGGAGGTTTATGTAATGCTGCGGGCGGACCCGGCTGCCTGGCCCGACGGCCGAGGCCGCATCCGTCTCGGCTTCAGCCGCTCCGAGCGCAAAAAGCACAGAGATGACGATGCTTTCCGCGCCGCTTTTCTCACCGCTGTGCGGGACTATCAGGATGTGCGGGGCTGCATTGACAAAATCTTTGACGAATATCGGCAGCAGGAAGGCTATCCCCCCGATGCCCCTTTGCCAGTGCGGCAGCTGCAGCGCTGGCAGGAGCGTCTGCCGGCGGAGCTGGCTGCCTTGGAAAAAGAAAAGCGTCGGGAGATGGAGCGCTTCACCGAGCTGCAGACCCTGGAGCAGGGGGAGGTCGTGCGGGTGCCAAGACGCATGCCCCATGCGCTGCAGCACGGTGTCCGGGTGGTGGAGTTCCAGACCCCGGTCTATGAGCGCCGCATCATCTCCTTCGGCCAAAAGGTGCTGAGTCAGGGGCACTGGGACACGGAGGAGGCGGTCTGCCGCATGGATTTGGAAGCGAAACAGGAGCCGCCGCAGCTGCTGGAAGAGGCCCGGGGAGTGCGGGTGGAATGCATCGCAGACTTTGCGGACTTCCAGGCCCTTCGGATCTGCCTTGAAGCGGGTGCATCGCACCCCTTGAACCCGGGCGGACAGGCCGCCGTCGCCATCGCCGCCGCCGGGGAGCTGTCTCTTGGGGACTGCAAAATGGCAGCGGAGGATGCCTGCCTGCTGCCCGCCGCCTGGCCGGGGGGCACCCTGTGCAACACAGGGCGGGAGGCAGCTATCCTCTTAGCGGCCCTGCCCCAAAGCTCGGGTGCCTGAGACAGCGGCTTGACATGAGCTGCCTTGGCACGGGAAAAGCAACACAGGGCGGAAGGCAGCTATCCTCTTAGCGGCCCTGCCCCAAAGCTCGGGTGCCTGAGACAGCGGCCTGGCATGAGCTGCCTTGGCACGGGAAAAGCAGCACAGGGCGGGGGAGGCAGCTATCCTCTTAGCGGCCCTGCCCCAAAGCTTGGGTGCCTGGGATAGCGGCTTGGCATGAGCTGCCTTGGCACGGGAAAATTATTGCGAAAGCCGAAAGATCTCGTCGGCAATCTTTGTCGGCATTGCAGCAGCAAGCCGTCCCTTTGGGGCAGTCTGCCGAGCAGCTCCCGGGTCAATGCCTTTGTCTCCTCGGCAAAGGGGACCGCAGAGCCGCTGCGCAAGGTAAAAAACAGCAGCATCCTGTGCGGCATCGGGGCCTCCTGCAAACAGTCCGGGGGCTGGACACGAGCGGGCAGGCAGTGGCGGTGAGGGAGGGATTCGAACCCTCGACAGGCGCAAACCTGTACACACTTTCCAGGCGTGCTCCTTCAGCCGCTCGGACACCTCACCGAAAGCGGGGCAGGAGCGAATTATAAGCGAGCGGATGCCGGGCAGTATTTAAACGGCCCGGTGCACGCACCGCATTGCGGGCGGCACCATGACTGCATCGGATTTCTGGCGGCGGCAGCCCTGCCGACAATGCCAGACCATTTAAAATCACCGTCGGCTCTGCTGCAGAAAGCAATCAAATATTTAGCACAGTCATGCTGGCTTACAGCAGGCAGAGCCCTCCCTCCCTCGGCATCCCGGGTCAGCTCCCCTAACCAGCCTCAGGCCAAAAGTAGAAAGGGAACACATCTCACGATCTCGCCGCCCTCAGCGGTGAACTGCGGCTGCCGGACTCAGCCGGGGATGGCGTCGGCTTCCGGCGGCAGATTTGGCAGATCTGCTCATGCTCCTGAATGATCTGTCCGGTGTCCGGGGGCAGCTGCTGTTTTCCGAGGATGCGGAAGGGGCGGAGCGAGCGCCTCAGGATTATTGAAAGACTGCTGGAACCCTGGGCGCAGCCTGCGCCAATCGGCCGCCGCATCCTCGGCAGCTCCCATGGATTATTATGCGGCCATGCGCTGCTCGCTATCCCTGCTGTTTCTGCTCGCCTGGGCCCCCGCCTGGGGAGCGGCCTCCCTGCAAACCGAGCATGTGAGCCTCAGCCTGGAGAGTGAGCAGCGCACGGTGACAGAGGGGGATACCCTGTGGCTTGGCGCGCGCTTCAAAATACTGCCTCACTGGCATCTGTACTGGAAAAACCCCGGTGATTCCGGGGCGCCGACGCTGATCCGCTGGCACCTGCCCCCCGGCTGGCGGGCAGGCGAAATCCGCTGGCCGGTGCCCCGGCGAATCCCGTTTGGTCCTCTGGTTAACTACGGCTACGAAGACGAGCTAACCCTGCTGGTGCCTATAGAGGCGGGCCCGCTGCAGGGGGAGGAGCCAGTGCTGCTTCGGGCAGAGCTGGAATGGCTGGTGTGCAAAGAGGACTGCATTCCCGAAGAGGGAGAGCTCAGCCTGTCGCTGCCCCCCGGCACCGGAACCGCCGAGTACGACCCCGCCGTGAAGGCGCATTTCGCCGAGGTGCGAAACCGTCTGCCCAAAGCTCTGGGAACCCCGGCCCGCTACAGGCTGCACGGGAAGCGGCTGCTGTTGGAAATTCCCCTGCAGGACTCGGAGTTTGTGAATATGCGCGAGCCCTGGTTTGCCGGGGAGGAGGGGGGACAGATCGCCGCCAGCGGCCCTCAGCACTGGGAGCGAGTCGGATCCGCACTGCGCTTTTCGCTGCCCCAGGGAGAGCTGCCTCCAGCTCCGGGCACTTCGCTGCAGGGACTGCTGGTGCCGCGGGCAGGCTATGCCTATGCAGTGACCGCGGAGCCGGCGGCGGCGGGGGAAAGCGGAGTCTCACTGCCCGGGACTGCTGTCTCGCGCTGGCTCGGCGCAATTTTGCTCGCCTTTCTCGGCGGTATTATTCTCAATCTCATGCCCTGCGTGCTGCCGGTGCTGGCCATCAAGCTGATGCGTTTCTCTAAGCAGGCCGAGGCATCCCGCCGACACTTAGCCGCCGACGGTCTGCTGTACGGCATGGGGGTGCTGTGCAGCTTTGCCCTGCTGGCGGCTCTGCTGCTCGCCCTGCGGGCGGGAGGCGAGGCTGCGGGCTGGGGCTTTCAGCTGCAGTCCCCCGTCGTCGTCGGGCTGCTGACGGCCCTGATGCTGCTGGTCGGCCTGAACCTGTCCGGGGTCTTTCTCTTCGGCAGCCGGCTGATGAGACTCGGTGCCGGCGGCACCGGGCAGTCCTCTTTGACACCGGGCGCCTTCCTGGAGGGCATCCTGGCGGTATTGGTGGCAAGCCCCTGCACAGCGCCTTTTATGGGGGCCGCTCTCGGCTTTGCAATGACCCGTCCTGCCCCGGAAGCGATGGGCGTCTTTCTGGCCCTCGGTGCCGGCTTTGCATTGCCGATGGTGCTGCTCAGCCTGCTGCCGGGCTGGCTCAGACGGCTGCCCCCGCCGGGGCCCTGGATGGAGGATTTCAAGCAGCTCCTCGCTTTTCCGATGTACGGCGCAGCGGCCTGGCTCCTGTGGGTGCTGAGTCGGCAGACCACCGGGGGACAGTTCGCCTCCGCACTGGCCGCCCTGGTGCTGATGGCGCTGGCGGCCTGGCTGTGGGGGCGGGCCCAGAGGGGCTCTTCCCGGGCCGGCCTGTCAGCGGCCCTGGCAGCTCTTCTCGCCGCCGCCCTGGTATTCCCGACCGGGGAGGGCGAGGCAGTGGCAGAGAGGGGCACCTGGAGTCCCGAGCGTGTCGCGGCCCTGCGGGGGGCGGGGCGCCCCGTACTGGTGAACTTCACCGCCGACTGGTGCATTACCTGCAAGGTAAATGAAAGGCTGGTGCTGTCTCGGAGCTCTCTGCAGGCTGCCCTCAGGGAGCGGGATATCGTCCTGCTGACTGCGGACTGGACCAGCCAGGACAGCAGGATTACAGAGGAGCTTGCGGCCTGGGGCCGAAGCGGGGTGCCCCTCTACCTGCTGTATCCACCCGGGGCGGGAGCGCCTGCGATCCTGCCCCAGGTGCTCACCCAGAATGCAATCCTAAAGGCGGCGGATGCGCCGATGAATTACACCGGCATAGAGCTCTGAAACGAGCCCTCGGCCAAGGAGCGGGGGAAAGCCAGCGGAAACAGCTGCGCCTGCGGCGAGCCTGAAACAAGCCCTCGGCGGAAGGCATACAGTGTGATCTCTCTGCTATTATGAGTAAAAAGCGGCGGTGTGCGTTTACGAAACCATTGCCCTGCTCCCACTGAACCGGATGGAGATCGCCATGAAATCCCTGTACCCCCTCGCCTTTTTGGCCCTGTTTTTCCTGTTTCAGAGCCCGGCCCTGGCCTCCCCCGATGTGGGCAAGGCAGCACCGGACTTCACCGCCGTGGACATCGAGGGCAAAACCCAGCACCTGGCCGACTACCAGGGCAAAACCGTGGTTCTGGAATGGACCAACCACGACTGTCCCTTTGTGAAGAAGCACTACGGCTCCGGCAACATGCAGGCGCAGCAGAAAGAAGCGACGGAGGCCGGGGTGGTATGGCTGTCCATCATTTCTTCTGCACCCGACAAGCAGGGCCATGTGAGCGCCGCCCAGGCGAACCGGCTGAATAAAGAGAGGGGAGCAGCCCCCAGCGCTGTCATCCTGGACTCGGAGGGAGAACTGGGAAAGCTGTACGGCGCACGCACCACGCCCCACATGTTCGTAATAGATGGCAAGGGCACCCTGCGCTACAAGGGAGCCATAGACAGCATCAGGAGTGCCCGGCAGAGGGACGTGCCGAAGGCAACCCAGTATGTGCGCTTAGCCCTGAATGAAGTGCGCTCCGGTAAAGAGCTGAGCCGCCCGGTGTCAAAGCCCTATGGCTGCTCGGTTAAATACTGAGCACCGCCCCTTTGCCGGCGATCGGGGGCGAATGCAGGGCTTCTGGGACACCTGCTGTTCGCAGCGGGAAGAGTGCAGACCAGAGGCGAATGCAGGACTCCTGCGGCAAAGAGGGGGCTCTGTTTTTCTTAAAGCCTGTACCCGTGGTCTCCGACTGTAAAAATTTGGCCAGACATGAGCCCTGACGAAGACATGGCAGCGGGCGGGCCGCCAGAGCTGGAGCAGCGCCTGCAGGAATTTCTGCACCGAGAATCGGGACCGTACCGGAGCTGGGACCGGGTCAATCGCCCGATGATCCGGCACTGGTGCGAAGTGATGGGAGACAGCAATCCCGTGTACCTGCACTCCGACCAGGCTGTGCGAGTCGCGCCCCCCGCCATGATGCAGGTATGGACGATGAAAGGCTACGAAGATCGCTGGGGGCCAGGCTCCAGCGAAGAAGAGCCCTTTGCCGTGCTCAAACTGCTGGAAGAAGCCGGCTACCCCGCCATCGTTGCTGTCAACTGCGAGCAGAAATACTTTCAATATCTGCAAGAGGGAGATGAAATCAGCTTCACATCCTCCATTGAAGAGATTTCCAAAGAGAAGAAAACTGCCCTCGGCACCGGTTTTTTTGTCACCCAGCTGTCCCGCTTTTATCGTCGGGAAAAAGAGCTGGCGGGAGAGATGCGCTTTCGGGTTTTCAAGTACCGGCCGCACCAAAGCCCGAAGGAGGCTGCCGACGGCCAGGCGCCCGCCGGGCGCTTCCGCCCGCCTCGCATCAGGGATACAGAATTTTTCTGGCAGGGCGCCGAGGCCGGCAAGCTGCTGATCCAGCGCTGCTGCTCCTGCGGTGCCCTGCGGCATCCGCCGGCCCCCATGTGCGCAAAGTGCCAGGCCCTTGCGTGGGACACGGTGCAGTCCTCCGGGCGGGGCACCCTCTACAGTTACGTGGTATTCCATCACCCGCCCATTCCCCCCTTTGACTATCCGAACATCATCGGGCTGGTGGAGCTGGAGGAGGGGACACGAATTGTGAGCCAGCTGGCTGAAGTGCAGCCCGACGAGATCCGCATCGGCATGCCCTTGGAAGTATTTTTTGAAGAGGTGGAGAAGGGGCTGACCCTGCCCCTGTTTCGCCCCCCGGCGGATAAGTGATGAGCCGCAAGCAGAGTCCCCGCCGCCATGAAAGCATTGCCCCGGGGGATAAGATGCCGCTGCTTTCGGTCCCGGTTACAGCGCAGCTGATTGTCGGCGGTGCAATTGCCTCCCGGGACTACCAGGACGTGCACCACGACCAGGACGGCGCCCGGGCTCTCGGCGCGCCGAACATCTTCATGAATATCCTCACCACCAACGGGCTGGTGGGCCGTTATGTCAGCGATTGGGCCGGACCGGGCTCTCTCTTAAAAAGCCTCAGCATTCGGCTGGGGGTCCCCTGCTATCCGGGGGACACCCTGAAGCTCAGCGGCGAAGTGCTGAACTGCGATGGCCGCCAGGCGGAGCTGCAGGTGTCCGGGCAGAACAGCCGCGGCGAGCATGTCAGCGGCAGTGCGACTGTCGCGCTGCCGGCAGAGCCTGTGCCATGAGCGCGCACTTTTTAAGGAGCAAGGCCGCCATCGTCGGCATCGGGGCCACCGAATACTCCAAGGATTCGGGCCGCAGCGAGATGCAGCTGGCGGTGGAAGCGGTGACCGCTGCACTGCAGGATGCCGGCATCCCCCCCTCGGAGGTGGACGGCATGGCCACCTACACCATGGACAACAACCCGGAAATTGAAGTGCATCGTCTCATCGGGGGCAAAGACCTTCGCTTCTTCTCCAGGACGCACTACGGGGGCGGAGCGGCCTGTGCGCCGGTGCTGCACGGTGCGATGGCCATCGCCAGCGGCGTGGCGGACGTAGTCGTGGTCTACCGGGCCATGAACGAGCGCTCCGGTTTCCGCTTCGGGCAGGGCGGACTTATCGGCGGCAATCCCGAGTCCTTTGATTATGTCAATTTCGGCTGGCACATGCCCTACGGTCTGATGACCCCGGCCTCCTGGGTGGCGCTTTGTGCGCAGCGCTACATGCATGAGTACGGCGCCGTCACGGAGGATTTCGGGCGCGTCTCGGTGGCCGGGCGCGACTTTGCCGCCACCAATCCCCGCGCGTGGTTTTATGAAAAGCCCATCACCCTGGCAGAGCACCAGCAGTCTCGCTGGGTTGTAGAGCCCCTCCGGCTTCTGGACTGCTGCCAGGAGAGCGACGGCGCCGCCGCCCTGGTGATGGTTTCCGCCGAGCGTGCCAAAACCCTTGCCCAGGAGCCGGTGCTGGTGAAAGGAGCCGCCCAGGGGGCCCGGGACGAACCCCAGATGATGACCAATTACTACCGCGCCAATATCACCGGACTGCCTGAAATGGCGCTGGTGGCAAGCACTCTGTACGATATGGCGGGCATCGGCCCGAAGGATATACAGGTGGCAATTTTGTACGATCACTTCACCCCCTTTGTGCTGAGCCAGCTGGAGGAGTTCGGTTTCTGCGAGCGGGGCAGGGCGATGCACTTTATCCGGGAGGGACACCACGAAAGAGGCGGCTCCCTGCCGCTCAACCCCCACGGCGGACAGCTGGGAGAAGCGTATATCCATGGCATGAACGGTGTGCTGGAAGGAGTGCGCCAGGTGCGCGGAGACGCGGTCAATCAGGTCGGGCAGGTGGAGCATGCGCTGGTTACGGCGGGCACAGGGGTGCCTACCAGCGGGCTCATTCTAAGCCGCGAATAAACCGAGGCGCATTCATGAATCTTCTCCACCTGAAAACCCCCCAAGAGCGCACTCTGGGCAGCCTGCTGCTGGCCCAGGCAGATGCAATCCCGGAGCGCCCCGCGGTGATGACCGCCGCCGGCACCTGCACCTACGCAGAGCTCAACGACAGCGCCAATGCCTATGCAGCGGGCTTCACTGCGCTGGGAGTCAAGCGCGGCGACACGGTGTGTATTTTTTTAGACAGCTGCACTGAGTTTGTATTTGTCGTCTACGCTCTTTCCAAGCTGGGTGCCGTCTGGGTGCCGATAGACACCAGCTGCAAGGGAGAGGGACTGCGGGAGCTTTTTGAAAACAGCTGCAGCAAAGTGCTGGTCACCAGCCGCCAGTGCCTGCCGCGCATTGCCGAGCTCAGCAGCCTGCCCTTTGAGACCGCGGTAATCCGAGACTTGGAGGAGGGGGAAGGCCTCCCGGGCATCCGCAGCGAGAACATGGAGACCCTGGCCGGCGCACAAGCGGCGGAGCATGCAGACACCCGCATTCACTGCGGCGACACCTCGGCGGTGACCTGGACCTCCGGCACCACCGGAAAATCCAAAGGGGTGATGGTGAATCACAACAACTGGCTGCTAGCGGCGGAATCCGCCAGCCGCTACGCAGGGTTTCGCCCGGGCGATGCGGTGTACAACTGCCTGCCCCTGTGCAATGCGGGCGCCTGGACCGCCAATATATTTCTGGCCCACCACGCGGGGCTACCGGTGGCGATTGACCCGGAATTCTCGGCCAGCGAATTCTGGCAGCGCATACGGCTGTACGGCGCCACCCACACCCTGACCATCGGCAGCATGGCCATCTTTATCTGGAACCAGCCAAAGCGCCCGGACGACGGGGACAACCCGCTGCGCTCGGCATCTTTAGTGGCGCTGCCGGAAAACCTGGTGGAGCCCTTTCAGCAGCGCTTCGGCATTGAGCAGATCATCAACCACGGGTATGGGCAGAGCGAGGCCCAGGCCACTCTGTCCTGGCCGGCAGACGGCTCCCGCGGGAAGCCCAACTGCCTGGGACAGCCCGTGCCCAGCATAGAAATTGCAATACTAGATGACGAAGACCAGCCGGTGGCGGACGAGGAAGTGGGAGAGCTGTGCCTGCGACCTAAAGTCCCCCATGCGATATTCAACGGCTATTTCAACAACCCGGAAGCGACCCTGAAGGCTTTTCGCAATCTCTGGTACCACACCGGCGATTTTGTGCGCAGAGACAAAGACGGCGAGTATTTCTTCGTAGACAGAAAGGCGGATTTCATTCGCTACAAGGGGCGCAACACTTCCTCTTTTGAGGTGGAAGCGGTGCTCCGCAAGCATGAAGCGGTGGCAGAGGCAGCGGTCTTCGGCATCCCCAGAGAAGATCTGCCCTCCGAGGCGGAGATCATGGCGGCAATTATTCAGAAGCCGGATACAACCGTAACCCCAGAGGAGATCGCACGCTTCGTCAATGAGAATGCCCCTTATTTTCATGTGCCGCGCTATATTGAATTCCTCAAAGAATTCCCCCTTACACCCAACAGCAAAGTGCAGAAGTACAAGCTGCGAAAGCGAGGGGTCACCAAAAACACCTGGGATCGGGATGCGGCGGGGTTTAAAGTGAGCCGCTAAGGTTACGCTATTACGTTATGGCAGATAAAGGAAATCATATACCTAAATCTGCAAGAATCCGAAAAATCTCTTATGTGGCGAGGGATTCTGCAACTTGACAAATACTTGGGACAAGGTATAACAATCTGCAAAGAAGCGAAGTCTGTTTCTACTGAAGAAAGCAGATAACAGGGCAACAGCGAGGCAGTGATATGACAGAAGCACCGATGAAAATATTATCCATAGACGGCGGCGGCATCCGGGGTTTAATTCCCGCTATTATTTTAGAGCATATTGAAGAGAAAACTGGCAAACCTATTGCCGAATTGTTTGATTTGATCGTCGGCACCTCTACCGGCGGAATTCTGGCGCTGGGGCTTACTGTTCCGGATAAAACCGGAAAGGTGGCTAAAAACACGGCTACTCAATTAAAAGAAATTTATCAAAAAGATGGCAAAAAAATATTTGATAAATCATTTGTCAGAAAGATTCCTGGGGTCAATTTCCTCGTTGATGCGATTTTAGACGACGAGATTTACAATCATGCGGGTTTGGAGAAAGTGCTGTGTGATCATTTAAACAATGCAGTAATGGAGCAAGCTGTTACAAAAGTCATGCTGACCGCATATGATATGAAGTGTCGGGAATCTGTGTTTTTCAAAAGTTGGAAAGAGAAACACAAAAAACTCTCAATGCTGGATTGTGCTAGAGCGACTTCAGCCGCACCAACCTATTTTGAACCCAAACACATGAGGATTGATAACAAAAAAGGAAAAGGAAAACGTACATTAATAGATGGTGGCATTTTTATGAATAATCCCGCGATGTCCGGTTATGTGGAGGGGGTTAAGCTTAAACGACCAGATCAGAATATAGTGGTCGTATCGCTCGGAACGGGCAGTCATACTCGCTCATATGACTATGCAGATGTTAAGAATTGGAATAAGATATCCTGGATAAAACCGATGTTGAGCTGCATATTTGACGGAGCCTCCGATGCGGTAGACTATCAACTGCAGCATGTTTTAAAAAAAGGAGAAAAGTGTTTCCGTTTCCAGACAGAATTGGATGAAGGTTATGATGATCTTGATAATGCAAGTAAAACCAACTTGAGAGCCTTGGAAAGAAAGGCAAATGAAATCATTAATGAAAGATGCACTGAACTACAAGATTTGATTGAAATATTATAAATTGGCCTGTGCTTGCGCCGCCCCGGCGGCCAGCAGGATCGCATGTGCGGCGGCGGTATCCCATTTATTCAGAAGCCTGATACAATCGTGTCCCCAGAGGAGCTTGCACGCTTCGTCAATGAGAATGCCCCTTATTTTTATGTGCCGCGCTACATTGAATTCCTCAAAGAATTCCCCCTTACACCCAATAGCAAAGTACAGAAGTACAAGCTGCGAGAGCGAGGGGCACCAAAAACACCTGGGATCGGGATGCGGCGGAGTTTAAAGCGAACTGCTGGAACCCGCAGACCCTCTGGCACAGCGAAGAAAAACACCTTGATAAAGAGGAACCAAAAACATGAAAACCCCAAAAGTATTTATCTCATATAGCTGGACTGATCAGTTTCATAAAAAACGAGTAAAAAAATGGGCTAACAGGCTTATGGATGACGGAATTGAGGTAATTTTAGATACCTACGATTTGAAAGTAGGAGATGACAAGCACGCTTTTATGGAAAGGATGGTGACAGATTCTTCGGTAACTCACGTTCTGGTTATATGTGATAAAGAGTATGCTGATAAGGCAGACGATCGTAAGGCGGGAGTTGGAACGGAGTCGCAAATAATATCTGGAGAAGTATACGAAAAAGTAGAGCAATCTAAATTTATTCCTATCGTTTGCGAGTTTGGCAAAGACAAAGATGCTATCCTGCCTGTGTTTATGAAATCTAGAAAATGGATTGACTTTTCGAGTCCAAAGAAAGTAAACAAAAATTGGGAACAGCTTGTTCGCTTACTTTATGGAAAACCGCAATATGCTAAGCCTGAAAAAGGGAAGACTCCAATCTATATTACCAATGATGCACCACTTCCAACAAGTGAGGCTCAGGAAAAATTTAATTCTCTAAAGCAGGCAATCCTGCAAGGCAAAAAAGGGAAGACCCCAGGCTATATCACCAATGATGCACCACTTCCAACAAGTGAGGCTCAGGAAAAATTTAATTCTCTAAAGCAGGCAATCCTGCAAGGCAAAAAAGGTATAAATCTCTATCGAAGTGATTTTATTGAGTCGTGCATTAAATACGCTGACGCATTACGAGTTCGTAAGCAACCAGCGGTAGAGTCAATGGGGGAAAAGGTTTTAGAGGACTGCGGGAAACTGAAGGCCGTTCGAGATCTTCTTTGTAATTGGATTCTTCTTGAGGGAGAAGTCACTGATAGTAAAAAATTTTCGGAATCGGTGATAGATGTACTAGAAAGGCTCAGGGAACTCAAGTCTCGGCCTCCTGAAGTTACTCGCTGGAATCATTCGTGGTTCGAAGCTCATGCAGTTTTTGTATACGAAACATTTCTATACATTATCGCTGCATGTTTAAAAACTGGCACCTTCTCTGTCTTACATGATATTTATTCCTCCCATTATCTTTTACCATCTACAGATAGACATGGGAATTCGGATTTTGAAAGATTTGATTGTTTCTTGGGGAGGTCAAATGCCTTACAGTCAGTGCTAGCACCAGAAGGTCAAAAGCTTTATGCGCCAGCGGCTGAGCTAATAAAACGGCAGGCTGATCGTGAAGATATCCCTTTTAGAGATATTCTTCAGGCCGAGTTGCTAACCTTATTAATGTCTGTCATTACTCCAGATACGCACTGGTATCCACAGACATTACATTATTTAAAATATGAAAGCAGCTTCCCATTTTTTATTAGGGCAGCACAACATAAGCACTTTAAGAAACTCTCAAAAATAACTGGAATTGAATCAGCAGATGAATTAAAAATCAAGATAAAAGCAGGGTATGAAAGAGTCGCTAAAAATCAATGGTACGACCTCCGTCTGGGGATGATTTTTTCATCATCTATGAATATGAAAAATTTTGACACACTAATATGAGCGCCTCAGGGATCACTAACAAAGTCTGGAACTACGTCCACATCCTGCGTGACGATGGTTTCAGCTACGGCAATTATGTCGAACAAATCACCTACCTGATCTTCCTCAAAATGGCCGATGAGCCTGAGCAGGGTGGTCAGCAAATTAAAATGCCCGACCAAACTTGCTGGTACCGTTGCCAACCCTGCCTGCGAGACTGGCGGATTCCTGCTGGCCACTCACGATTACATAGCTGCCAGCCCTTTGGGCTGCTGCATTTTCTGATAAATTGATTTCGGAGATTAAACATGACGACTAGTAATGATGCACCGCTTCCAATAAGTGATGTTCAGGTAAAATTTAATTCCCTAAAGCAGGCAATCCGGGGCGATAAGAAAGACATTAATCGCTGTCGACGTAATTTTATTGAGTCGTACATTAAATACGTTGACGCATTACAAGTTCGTGAGAAACCAGCGGTAGAGCCAACGAGGAAAATGATTTTAGAGGACTACGGGAAACTAAAGGTCATTCGAGATTATCTTTGTAATTGGGTTCTTCTTGAGGGAGAAATTACTGATACTGATAGTGAAAAACTTTCAGAATCGATAATAGAGGTATTGAAAAAACTCAGGGAGCTAAAGTTTCCGCATCCTAAAGTTAATAGGTCCGAGGCTCATGCAGTTTTTGTATACGAAACATTTCTATACATTGTCGCTGCATTTTTAAAAACTGGCGCCTTTTCTGTCTTACATGATATTTATTTCTCCGATATGCCCTGGGGTCCAGGTTTTGAAAGTTTAAATTGTCACCAGGGAGAGACAAAAATCTTGCAGTCAGTGCTGGCACCAGAAGACCAAAAACTTTATTCGCCGGTGGTTAAAACAGTAAAGGTAGAGGTTTATTCAGTAGCGGCTGACCTGATAAACAGGCAGGGTGGCTGCCAAGACATCTTCTTTAGACATATTATGCAGGCCGACTTACTAACCTTATTAATGTCATACATCATTTCAAAAGCGAACTGGTATCCACATACATTATATTATTTATCATCACCTAAAAGAGAACTCCCGTTTTTTGCTGAGGCAGTAGAACCTAAGAACTTTAATAAGCTTTCAAAAATAACTGGCATTGAATCAGCAGATGAATTAAGAGTCAAGGTCAAAAAAGGGTCTGAGAAATACACCTGTCAGTTCAATATTACTTTTTTACCATTGATGAAAATAAACAATTTTTGTACGAGTAAGAAGAGTACGCCCTAAATAACCAACAAAGTCTAGAACTAGCTCATATTCTTCGCGATGATGGCGAAGGCGGCTAGCAAATCAAAGTGCCCGATAAATACTCCTGAGCTGACTAGTCAAACTGGATGGCGGCAACTTGGAACTGCAATACCGCCACACTCTGGAGAACCTCGGCAAGGAAGGCAGCGTGCTGGGCGCCATTCCTGAAGTTGCCGCTCTATTTTGCTGAATTGCCTTCAATCTATTATGATACGGTAAAACTAAGCATTCTTTCTAAAGGTATATGGTATATAGGTAGGGTAGGGAACAGCTACCATCCGTTTAGAAATGAATAGTCCGTATACCAATCTGAATGAGGCCCAAACTCGTGAGGTTATCGATGAAAAACTCACTGTGGCCGGCTGGATGATACAGGATTCCAAAGCCATCAGCCTCACGGCTGGGGAGCAGGGCGTCCACGGTGTCGCCGTCCGTGAATATCCGACTGGTACCGGCCCTGCCGACTACATGCTGTTCATTCAGGGCAAAGCCTGCGGCATTATTGAAGCCAAGCGTGAAGGCACTAACTTAGGTCGGGTAGCCGATCAATCCAGTCGCTACGCCGCCGCCTCAATCCAACCCACAGAGCGATGGGCGGCAAAGGATCAGCTGTTGCCCTTCCTCTATGAAGCCACCAGCACCGAAATCCGCTTCCGTGACGAGCGTGACCCCAAGCCCCGCAGCCGCCACCTGTTCCACTTCCACCGACCGGAAACCCTCAAAGACTGGCTGGAAGAGGGCGACTCCCTCAGGACACGGCTGCAACGACTGCCTGAACTCAACACAGAGGGCTTGCGCGACTGCCAGATCAAGGCCATCACCGGCATCGAGAAAAGCCTCAAACAAGCCGACCCGCGTATGCTGCTGCAAATGGCCACCGGCTCCGGCAAGACCGTCGCCGCCGTCACTGAAGTGTATCGCCTGGCCAACTTTGCCAAAGCCGGGCGCGTGCTGTTCCTGGTGGACCGGGGCAATCTGGGCCGGCAGGCACTAAAGGAGTTTCAGCAATACACGGTGCCCGGCGACGGGCGCAAATTCACCGAGCTCTATAATGCCCATATTCTTGGCCCGGGCAGGATAGGTGATGAAATTAAAGTCACCATCTCCACTATCCAGCGTCTCTATGCCAGACTCAGCAACAGCAAGCTGGATGAAGAAGTGGAAGAACGCTCAGGCTACGAGATCGATGCCGGCAGCTTCAATCAGCAGCCTCGGGAGGTGGGATATAACCCCGACCTG
Source organism: Gammaproteobacteria bacterium (assembly GCA_965205525.1). GTDB lineage: Bacteria > Pseudomonadota > Gammaproteobacteria > JABABF01 > JABABF01. Next base: position 953,540 of record OZ242171.1, on the reverse strand, counting down.
CCGATTGAAACCTTTGATGTCATCATCATTGACGAATGCCATCGTTCCATTTATAACCTGTGGCGGCAGGTGCTGGAATATTTTGACGCCTTCCTCATTGGCCTCACCGCCACCCCCACCAAAAAGACCATCGGCTTCTTCAACCAGAACCTCGTCTCCGAATACACCCACGAAGACGCTGTGATTGACAAGGTCAATGTGGGCTACGATATCTACAGCATCCGCACGAAGAAAACCGCTGAAGGCGACACCATCAAAGCGCCCAGCATCGTGCAAATCCGTGACAAGGTCACCAAAGAAAAACGCTTGGAAAGACTCGACCAGGACGAAGAGTACACCGGCCAGCAGATCGACCGCTCCGTCATCGCCCCAAACCAGATCCGCACCATTATCCAGACCTTCAAGGAGCGCGTGTTCGAAGACATCTTCCCCAATCGCTCCGATAGTTGGCTGCCCAAAACCCTCATCTTTGCCAAGGACGACGACCACGCCGACCGCATCGTTGACATCGTGCGCGAAGTGTTCGGCGAATCCAACGCCTTCTGCAAGAAAATCACCTACAAGGTGGGCAGGCAAACCGCCGAAGACACCATCGCCGCATTCCGCACCGACCCGCAACTGCGCGTCGGCGTCACCGTGGATATGATCGCCACCGGCACCGATATCAAACCGCTGGAAATCGTCATGTTCATGCGCGATGTCAAAAGCGCCACCTATTACGAACAGATGAAAGGCCGCGGCACCCGCGTACTCAGCGAAGACGAACTGAGAAAAGTCACCCCCAACGCCAAAGCCAAAACCCGCTTTGTGCTGGTGGATTGCATCGGCGTCACCGAAAGCGACAAGATGACCGAATCCGGATCCTTGGGATTCAGGCCCAGCATCTCCACCGAAAAACTCATGCTGCAAATCGCCAGAGGCGACCGCCACAGCGACATCCTGCGCGTGCTCGGCAACCGCCTGCTGCGGCTGGACATGGAGCTGGACGAAAACCAGCATGAGCGCCTCAACGAGATCGTCAAACAACCCGTACTAAAAGAAGTGGCCGACCAGCTCGGCGACGGCTTCATCGAACCCACCACGCTCACCGCCATTGCCGCCAATCTAATTCGCGGTACCAAAGACGATACACTGATCGCCGCGGCTCAGAATAAAACCGGCAAAGAAGAAGTTACCGACGAAGACATCCAGGCCGCTTTCAAACCCACCGCCGACCTGCTAGTGCATGCCTTCCATAACCCGGCACTCAGAGACCTGATAGAATCCCTGCGCCGGGACACCGAACAGATCATTGATGACTCATCCGACGAGGTGATCAATGACCAGATGGGGTACACCGAAGAGAAGGCCAAAGGGATTGTAAGCAACTGGCGGCAATTCATCACAGACCACCGGGACGAACTGGACGCCATCCAGCTGATGTACCAGCAGCCTTATCAACAGCGGCACTTGAGCCATAAACAGATTGAAATTCTGGCCAAGGAAATTGAGCAGCCGCCTTATAATCTGGCACCCATTGAGGTGTGGAAGGCTTATGAGAAGTTGAAGAAAAACAAGGTTAAAGGCGTGCCGCCGGAAGAGTTGCTGACCAACATCGTCAGCCTGATTCGGTTTTCAACCGGCTTGAGCGAGGTGCTGGAGCCGTTCAGTGTACTGGTGGAGCGACGGTTTGAAACCTGGCTGAAGCAGCAGGAAAGAGAGTTTGAACCGGAGCAGCTTGAGTGGCTGAACAAGATTAAGGATCAGATCGCGCAGAATGCGGAAATGACGGAAAAGGATTTTGAGTACACGCCTTTTAATCAGGAGAATGGGGAGTTGAAGGCAACGGAGTTGTTTGGGGATGAATGGAAGCCGATTATTGATGAGCTGAATGGGTATTTGATTGCATGAATAAAGCTGTGACACAAGAACTACCAGGAAACTGGGGTTGGTCTACTCTTGGCAAAATATGTGAAAAGCCACAGTATGGCTGGACTACCAAATCTTCACAGGAAGGCAAACTTCATCTTTTAAGAACAACAGATATAACGTCTGGACAAATCAATTGGAACACGGTACCTTATTGCGCCATTGAGCCAGAGGATATAAAAAAATACCTTATAAAGGACGGTGATATAGTCGTATCTCGAGCTGGATCTGTTGGTGTTAGTTCCTTGATCACCAAGCCTGAACCTTCGATTTTTGCATCATATCTTATCCGATTCAAGCCGCTAATTAACAAAAAATACGTGTATTACTATTTACAGAGCCCTGCTTACTGGAACGCAATATCTGAAAAAAGCGCCGGAATTGCATTGCAAAACGTTAATGCTACGAAGTTAAGAGAAATTCAGATTCCAATCGCCCCACCCGAACAACAAAAACGCATCGTTGCTCAAATCGAAGAACTCTTCTCCCATATGGATGCTGGCATCAAAGCCCTGCAAAAAGCCAAACAACTCCTCAAACAATACCGCCAATCCATCCTCAAAGCTGCCGTCACCGGCGAACTAACCAAAGAATGGCGCGAAGCCAACAAAGACAAACTCGAGCCCGCCTCCCTACTACTCCAACGTATCCTCAAAGAACGCCGCCGGAAATGGGAAGAACAACAACTTGAAAAATTCAAAGCCAAAGGAAAGGTGCCTAAGAATGATAAGTGGAAGGAGAAGTATAAGGAGCCTATAACTCCGACATTAAAAGGGCTAGGAGAATTGCCAACTGACTGGACATGGGGAGGAATAGAAGAAGTTACTTCCCATATTGTAGATTGTCTACATAGTACCGCTAAATTTACTGAGTCAGGAAAATACTGTATTGATACAAATTGCTTGGAAGAAGGATATATTCCATTTAATAAAGCCAGATTTGTATCGGAAGAAATATTTGAAGAGAGAGTAAGGAGACTTAAACCAATGGAAGGAGATATCCTTTTCTCTCGTGAGGGGACAATTGGATTAGCTGCATTAGTGCCCGCAAATACTGAGCTATGCCTCGGGCAAAGAATGATGATGTTTAGATCTGATATTATATTACCTGAATATTTTATGTGGGCACTTTTATCGCCTGTCTTCATTGCACAATGGAAGCCAAGAGTAATGGGAACAACTGCACCTCATGTCAATATCGGTGATATCCGTATTATGGCGCTACCACTGCCACCTATTGAGGAACAAAATAAAATTGTTAGGCAAATAGAAACAAAATTTAATTTTGCAAAACGAGTGGAAACAGAAATTGATCTTCAAATATTGCAGGCAGGAAAAAGCAAGCAGTCGGCATTGGTCGCCGCTTTCACAGGAAACTATCAGTAGCTAGGTAATGTCATGAATCTACTAAAGAGTCTACTTGTATGGACAAATGAGAAATTGGTTCCGTGGCAGCGCGATGCTGTACGCCGATTATTTGAAAAAGGATCATTGGATGGAAGCGATTTTGATGATCTATATGCGATGATGAAAGATACTCATGGAATTAAAGACGAGAAGGGACGTATACCAGTAGCTCTTAGTGAAGATGACCTCCCAACTGATAACGATGAACAAGAGGCTATTGCACTGGTATCCTTATATGATTTGCAGCATGTAAATAGGATAGCAAATGGGCAAAAGCTGGAATTCTCTGAGACAGGCATGTCTATTATCTATGGTGGTAACGGAACCGGGAAGTCTGGCTATGCTCGAGTGTTAAAAAAAGCCTGTCGAACCAGAGATAGTCAGGAAAAAGTGCATACGAATGTTTTCGATATAAATGACCACACAACCACTCCTATGGCGACTTTCGATATAGAAATAAACAGCATTAAGAAAACAGTATTTTGGAATCGTAATGAAGCTGCTCCAGATGAGTTATCTACAATTGCAGTTTTTGATTCTAAGTGTGCAAGATCTTATTTAGATGATGAGCAAGAAGCCGCCTATCTTCCTTATGGTTTGGACATTATTGAGAGCCTAAGTCGAGAAGTTCTGCCCGAATTGGGTAGAAGATTGTCTGCTGAAGAAAGGATAGTTAATGTAAATAAAGAACAGTTTTCTGATTTAGAAAATGAAACAATTGTAGGTCAGTTAATCAAAGAACTTAGCCATGAATCAGATGTTGAAAAATTTAAAAAGCTGGCCAAATTAGATACAGATGAGACAAAACGTTTAGGAGAGCTTGATAAAATATTACAAGAATCAGACCCAAAGAAGAAGGCAAAATCTATAAAGCTGTTTTCACAGAGAATTTTGGATCTGGTCAGTAGAATTGATTCCTCTCAGAGGTGGGTAAAAGAAGGAGCGATTAAGAAAGTAAAGTATATTGATAATGAAGCAGAGGCTGCAATTAATAAGGAAAAATTAGCCGCGATAAATTTTCAGGCTGGAGAGCTTTTATTGGATGGAACAGGTGATTCTTTATGGAAGACATTTTTCGAATCAGCAAGAACATATTCAACGGAAGTGGCGTACCCAGGCAAAAATTATCCAAATATAGAAGAAGGCTCAAAATGCCTTTTGTGTCAACGTGAACTAGATGAAGAGTCAAAAAGCCGACTGCAGAAGTTTGAAAAATATCTATTAGAAGACACAGCAAAACTAGCGAAGGAAAAAAAACAAATAAAAGAAAGTGTTAGTGAAAAAATTAGGCATGCAAATTTGTCGTTTAATATGGACAAGACATTAAAAGAAGAGCTTTCCGAAGTTGACAAAAATATTTACGAAAAAATTATTATACATGAAACAGGGATTAAGAAATTACGCACTTGGATTATCAATGCTCTAGAAACTCATGATTGGTTAAATAATCAGCCGCCTCTGGAGAATGACCCAAGAGATGAACTGAAGGAAATCGTTAAGGAATTAAATAAGCAGATAGAATTTCTTGAGAAAGCGGCGGATGATAAAAAAAAGATTTTATTAGAAAAAGAGCAGTCAGAGCTAAGATCCAGAGTAAACTTAGCATCTAGGCTTCAAGCTGTAATTGATGTGATAAAAGGATTAAAGCTAATAACTAAACTAGGCAATTGTAAAAAAGATTTACGGACAACATTCATATCTAATAAAGCAAAAGAACTAGCAAGCGAAGCGGTTACGCAGTCATTGGCAAATGCACTTAATCAAGAATTTAAATCTTTAGGTATTTCTCATATTAAGACAAAACTCAATGAACGCAATGAGAGAGGAAAGATGTTACATAAGCTTGTTCTAGATTTGCCAAATCCAATAAAGTTAAATCTAAATGAGGTACTAAGCGAGGGAGAGCAACGAGCGATAGCACTGGGCGCGTTCTTGGCGGAAATAAGGTTGAGTAATCATAAAGGAGGGATGATTTTTGATGATCCAGTATCATCACTAGATCACTATCATCGACAACGTGTCGCACAAAGATTAGTTGATGAAGCAAAGGAACGACAGGTGATAATCTTTACACATGATACAGTGTTTTTATCCGAGCTAATATCATGCTTGAGTCAAAAGGAGGTGCCTTACCTTGTACAGCACCTTGAATGGATCGGTGATACACCAGGTATGGTTCAGGAAGGTTTGCCTTGGGAACATAAATCAGTTACAGATAGGATCGAAAAGCATTTAAAAAAACAAAGAGTCTTGTTAGAAAAATGGAGCCCACATCCAAATGATAGCTTATCTAATTCTATGAGAAATGAGTACAGTCTGCTTCGGGCTACTATTGAAAGAGTTGTTCAAGATTGTGTTTTAAATGGAACGGTTCAGCGTTATAACGATTGGATAAAAGTCCACAATCTTGAGAAAGTCATAGATTTTAAAAGGGATGAATATGAGAAGATTATTTGTTTGTATAATAGATGTTCTAGTATTTGTGATGCACATGATCCATCTTCAGGTAGAAATTCATCTCCTCCATTACCTAGAGAACTAAAAGAGGATTTAGATGCCCTTAACGCTGTGATAGATGTCATTAAACGTAGACAGAGGTCAAAGGCAAATATTAAATGAACTATAGCAATGAAGTATTTTAAGCTGATGATCTATATCATATAAAATTTGAAATGAATCAAACATGGTTTGAACAGGTGGGCCAAGAGATAGGCAGCAGATAAGCATGTCATCTGAAGAAATAACCAGCAAAGTCTGGAACTACGCCCACGTCCTCCGAGACGACGGTGTTAGCTACGGCGACTACGTCGAACAAATCACCTACCTGATCTTCCTCAAAATGGCCGACGAGCGCGAGCAGGGCGGCCAGCAAGTCAAAGTGCCTGATAAATACTCCTGGGCCAGACTGGTCAAGCTGGATGGAGATGATCTGGAACTGCAATACCGCCATACCTTGGAAAACCTCGGTAAGAAAGGCGGCATGCTGGGCGCCATCTTCCGCAAGGCACAGAACAAGATTCAAGACCCGGCCAAACTCGAACGCCTGATCAAGATGATTGAGAAGGAGCAGTGGTCCACTCTGCCAGCTGATGTAAAGGGCGATATCTATGAGGGTTTGCTGGAGCGCAATGCTCAGGATGTAAAAGGCGGCGCCGGGCAATACTTCACCCCCCGCCCGCTCATTCAGGCAATAGTGGAAGTGATGCAGCCCAAACCCGCTGACACCGTTGCCGACCCTGCCTGCGGGACCGGCGGCTTTCTGCTGGCCGCTCACGATTACATGGCTGCCAGCCCGACCCTGTCCAGGAAAGAACGCCGCCATCTCAAAGAGTCTGCTTTACGCGGCACCGATATTGTCGATAGCGTGGTGCGCCTGTGCGCGATGAACCTGTACCTGCACGGTATCGGCGGCGATAAATGTCCGATCACTCTCAACGATGCGCTGGCCAAGGAAGTCGGCGATGACAAGGTTGATATGGTGCTGGCCAATCCGCCCTTCGGCAAGAAAAGCTCTGTGACCGTCATCAACCAGAAGACCGGCAAACAGGAACAGGAAAAGCTCACCATTGAGCGCGCAGACTTTTGGGCCACCACCTCAAACAAGCAGCTTAACTTTGTGCAGCACATCGCCAACCTGCTCAAGATTGATGGCAAGGCCGCCATGGTGGTGCCCGATAATGTCCTTTTTGAAGGCGGTGCCGGTGAAACCGTGCGCAAAGCCATGCTGGAACGCACCGACCTTCACACCCTGCTGCGCCTGCCCACCGGCATCTTCTATGCCCAGGGCGTCAAGGCAAATGTCATTTTCTTTGATGCCAAGCCCGCCTCCAAAACCGCTTGGACCCGGAAGCTGTGGATTTACGATTTCCGCACCAATGTACACAAGACCCTCAAGACCAAGCGGCTGGTGAAAAGAGATTTTGATAAGTTTATTGCGTTATACAAGCCGAAAGACCGCAGAAAGCGCAAGGCCACCTGGTCTGAGGATAAACCTCAGGGGCGGTGGCGAGCTTACAGCTACAAGGAATTGATAGCCAGAGACAAAACCAATCTGGATATATTCTGGCTCAAGGACGACTCGCTGGAAGATACGGAGAACCTGCCGCCCCCGGAGGTTCTGGCAGCGGAGATTGTCGAGCAACTGGAAGTAGCGCTTGAAGAGTTTCGGTCTGTTGAAGGTGTGCTGTCGGGCGACGGTGGTTGAACAGAGACAGGGCCGTCTGTCGGAGTTACGCACAGAAATTTCCTGACGCAAACTGAGGGTTTCAGGCACTTGGCAAAGGTGATTTTGAAGGCATCCTCGGTCGAGGAGTGCCATATGCTTCTGAGCCTATACAGTGGCCAGAGGCTGGCGGCGTTTGCAGGGGTCAAAGCCGCTGTGTCGTCCTTGGTCTACCTGAGGGCTTGCCGCTACCGGTAGGGTAGAAGGGTAGGGGTGCGACGACTGACCCAAAGGTATCGCAGGGTGGCGCGGCTACAACTGCGGCTGCGCAGGTTTGGCATCATGCCGATAAACCGACGCACATGAATTAGCCGTGCTATTCGCTTCGCAAGCATGTCAATCGCCCTGTTTGACTGGTCAATCGGCGCCCGCCGACACCGTCGGCATTGGAAAATCAGAAATCTCTTCTTTCATTTCTAAGAAAAGAGGTGCTCCCGTGAAAGATAGTGGTGAAATAGGGCCGTAAAACATAAAAGGATATTTTTTATTGCTTGAGGGATCTATAAATGAGCGATAAAATTTTGCTCCTGCATCATCATTGATGATGTCTTTGATTTTTTTAAATTCCGAACCACTAGTAAGACCGTAGCCAAAGGAAAATATCCTGGTTTGCTGTCTAATTTCTTCGTGAAGAGACTCGATCGTCTGTGTAATGAACATATATCCAATTCCATATTTTCGTGTTGTACGAACAGCATCGATAATACTCATGGTTAGCTGTTTTATCTTTTCGTCGTAAGTAGCATGTGTGCTAATAAACCGATGTGCTTCGTCTAAAACGACCAAGCAATTTGCTTGTTCTCCTTTAGCATATAGCTCTGCTCCTTTTTCCTTAACCGCATCTTCAATAAGCTTTACATATAGTGCTTGCAAGTCATCCATTCCCCTTAGAGCCCCCCTCCCAGAGATATTCAAAATAATAGTATTGCCCTTCTTTTCAACCACTTCACTGATTATAGTTCTAAGAGGAATCTTTCCTTTTTCTGAGAATAACGAACACACATTATTCCAAATATTTTTTGCTTTATCTTCTGATGCTAATGTGTCCTTTATGTTTTCTTTGATTTCTTCTATTTTAGCTTTCTGGACATAAACCCTTTTTAAGGGTTCCCTTGTTTTTTCATTATTTTCATTAAGAAAATAACTAAGCATATCGGAAAGAAGTTCTCTAGGGCTAGAAGAAATTTTAAAGCTTTCCTTTTTCTCTATTCGTGTGTCAATGTACCTTTCTATGGCGCCTCTCATTTCTTCAAGTTTATCTTTGCTTAGAATATCAAAAGCCTCTTTGATGAAACCATAATTTAATAAGAGTTCACTAAAAAGTTTTGCATCATCAGGCAGTGCAATTTCTTCAGGCACTTTATATTTATCGTATTTCATTCCATATTCTTTTATTTTTTCTTCAAAGTTTCCTTCAGGCAGAACATTATTATCTTCGTAAAATTGTTCCTGCGGGTCAAGAATTAAAATACTCATATGTTCGCTGTTCCGTGCATAACCTAAAATCATATTGGCGGCTGTTGTTGTCTTGCCCGACCCAGTTCGCCCAAAAACGCCAATATGATAAGCTTCTCCAACTCCATCTTGATCAGGTTTGCCAAAATGCTTAAACCAAAATGGGACATTAACCTCAGTATCGTATGCAGTCCCAAGGCAAACAAGGTTACTGTATTGCTCCATAAGCTTATTCATGATTTTATTGCTTATTTTCTTTACCGGCACACCGGTTGAAGGCGAATTTGCCAATTTGTGAGGCTCATAGTCTTGGTTTTCTGAATGCTCACTTGGCATTTGAAAGCTTGACTGTACATTAATTTTTGCAATCCGATTATCTGCCACACTGCTCAAATTGGGCAGGCGCCCATGCCTTTTAATAATTCCCTTGAAAGAAGGTTCTTCGTGCCATCTATTTTCAGTTTTAACTTCTGTAATCTGCCCCAAAACCAAAACTCTCCCATCGCCTTCTTCTACGGAAAAACAAACCAGCTCACCTAGTAATTTGTTCTTTTCACTAATCTCGAGTATATCAACGGTGGCTTCAAAAGTATCACTTGGAGACCCAACTGCGCCAACCGATTTTTTATCGGCTTCTAACAACTCATTTATAGATTTGGATTCTGACATTGCATTTCTCTTTAGCTTGTGCGATATGGAAGTATAAGATCAAAGTTTTTTTCGGTATTTAAAACAGGACGATTAAAAATAGCTTGATTTACTGCCTCCATTCCAAAATAGATATTTTTGACGATTATATCTGCTAAAAACTGCGGATAGGGCTCTCTAATTTCCGGGGAAATAATCTGTTTTTTCAAACTTCTAAGAAAATACTCTAATTTTTCTTTGTCTTCTGCAACACCTTTCTTGATTTCTAATCTGTGAGCCATCATATTCTCTAAAGGTTTGTAATAACTAAAATATAATTCCGACTCATGAGTATCAGTAATTTTAAATTTAGAAATTGCATTCTCTAATTGATTGCTAAATTCTTGTATATCAACTTCTGTAATTGGCAAATTACATTTTATGTGAATAGCTTCCCATATTTTTTTATCGCGGTCAGATTGACCTACAGGGATCGGTTCCGTATATTCGTTTTCTTTCAATAGCGTAGACATGAAGACTTTATCATCTGCTATGATTGACAAGGGTTTCAATTGAGAATCAATGATTTCTCTAGACGAAGAATATTTTGTCAGGCCAATTATTGATTCTTGAGAAAACGCGCTTTGTATAATGTCAGGTATATCGGGGATAACTTTCTGATAATTTTCATATAAAAAGTTTGACAACGCATCAACATATGGTTTGTCTGCTTGATCTTCATCTTTAGCGCTTAACAGGCTGTTTAACTTTAGAATAGAAGTTAAATGTGAACCATCCATGATCCTGATTTCTCTATCTGCTTCAGCTAAAATACTTAATTCCATCAGAAACATTACCCCCTGTGTCAACCTTGTATTGGCAACATGATGCGGTAAGGTCTCTTGCCATTGCTGATATTGTTTTGATTCTCTGGGCCAAGTGGTTGAATGCTCTTTTGATAAGCCGTCTACCCCAACTGCAATTGCTAAAAGAATGTCAGCACTAGCTTTATGTTCAATGATGTTGGCTCCGTCAGCTGCCATAATTGATTCAGTGAAATTACCTTCTTGGCAGGTTCTAATGAATTTGTTTTCCTCAAGAATAGTCCTCGCTTCATCTACTTCGGACTCATTAACTCTAATTGTGTCGGCTAATTTGTCTGCAGTTTGCGGGGCCTTCTCAAGCATCTGCAGTAACAGATCCTCCGGCAAATATGCATAGCTTTTAGTATTATCCATATCAAAAACTTTTATTTAAAATGGTTTTCACAATTTATTAAATCGGCGGTCAATTCCTTGAGATATTTTCCCCTCCGGAAAGGATTTTCACCCTCTTTTTCTCTTTTAGGAGCCCATCTTTCTTTCCAGTAGCTTGTCAATTCATCTACACTCCGCCTATACCAAACAGGCCTTTTCTTTTCTTCTTTCACTAAGGATTCTAGATTCTTAACGAAAGGAAATAGGTAAACAGCTCTTTTTATCCCGTGTTCACAGCCTTGCTTAAAACCAAGTAGTTTCAGAACTTGGTCTATATTTTTCATTTTCATGGATGGGCCATTGCCATACGATCTTGCGGCTTTATAGTCTTTATCTTTTAGGTAACTGATAAAACTTTCGTAAAGCGTATTTGATATGTGAAAAGTGCCATGTCCGCTTGTGTGGCCGATGAACTCACATAGTTTTTCATCGTTAAACTTGAGGCGGTTATAAACACTGCTTTTCCCATATGCTCCTGTGGTAGTGATGAAAAGAAGATTCGCAGGCAAAGTTCTATTCAAAAGCAATGTTTTTCTTTTATGGTACTTTTTCTTGAAGGCATTTCTTACTTCATCAGACATCATCAGCAATGCAACTAATTTTCCGCACAAGCATTCATTATATGGTGGAAGCGCCCCTAATCTTTGTGCGGACAATGACTGATTGACCCAATAGTCTCTTTTCTCAGGGGTTATGCCAAGGCGCGCGTCTCTGACGCTCCAAGAAAGAAGCGGGCTTTGTAATCCTATCAGACCGATAGGGGAATCGTGATGGTCGTCCCACACGATGAACCTCATCTGTCTTCCGTAAGCTTTCTCGTGAGGGAGACTCCACCAGGCCAGATTCCACCAGCGAAATAACCTTGATTCCTTGGATTTCGGTTTTACCTCTATTAGCCTTGGTGCTATCTTTGAAATTTCTATGTCTGAACGGTCACGAATATGCGCTACCGCATCGGGCATGAAAGATTGTATAAAATCAATATTCTCCTTGATTCTTTCTGCTCGCGAAATCTTGTGCAAACCTCGTATTTCCTTTCTGTCCTTTTCATTAAAATGAATTAGATCATTTTTGATACGGTATCCTTGACCAATAAGGTTTTTTTCTACTTCCCTCCTTAATGCCAATTCCGCTTCGCTTCTAATCATGTTCTTAAAGTTTTTCCGCAGCCGGGTTTAATTAAAGCCAAGATTTTACAATGCACAGGTTGAAAGAGCTTGCCATACTTTTCCTGTTTGGCCTGGGCTGTCTTTTTATGACGGCTGGCCTGCCGGGACAATGCTAGCGGCCAGCGATCACATCCACATACAGGATCAGGATTTGGCCTGGGTGGATATAGCTGCTGAGGGACAGGGAATTCCAGCGGACGATGTCTTTTGTCTGCACGCCGAAACGAACTGCAATCCTTGACAGGGAATCCCCGGGCCGCACCCGGTAGCGCACCGTGCGAATGATCGGCTCTCGCACCTTCGCAATGCTCTGGGAAACAGGCACCCACAGCGCTAAAACCTGACCAGGCTGCAGGGGGTCCAGGTTGGAAAAGCCATTCCATGTGGCAATTTTTCCGTACCCGCGGATACCAAAGCTGCGGGCGATCTTCCACAGGCTGTCTCCGGGGCGCACCGTGTATTCAATGCGGCGCTCGTTTTTGCGCCCGCGGCTGCTCTCCCGCTGTGCGCGGGCCCGCTGCTCCTTGCTGAGAGCATAGGCCTCCGGCGGATAGGCGGCGGAGGGAATAAGCAGGCTGTCCCCGACGCGAATGCGATTCGGGTCCGTGATGTCATTCAAGTGGCGCAAAGCGCTTTCAGCGTTGCCGAAACGCTCTGCCAGCCCGCTGAGAGAATCTCCTTTCTGCACCGTGTAGCGGGTCCAGCCCAGGCGCTCTTTGCGGGGCAGCTCCTCCAGCAGTGTCTTGAACTGGGCCGCTTGTTTCACCGGCAGCAGCAGGTCATGGGGCCCCTGGGGCGGCGTGGCCCAGCGGCTGAAGCCCGGGTTCAGCTGGTAGATCTCTTCAATCGGCACATCTGCCAGCTCTGCCGCCAGAGCCAGATCTATCTGGGAATCGACGTGCACCGGCACAAAATAAGGCCGATCTGGGATATTGGGCAGGGTGATGCCGTATTTTTCCGGGTCGGCAACGATCAGTGCCAGCGCGCAGAGACGGGGCACGTAGGCTTCCGTCTCCTTCGGCAGGCTGAGAGAAAATGCATCTATCGGCCGGCCCTGGCGCTCGTTGCGGCGAATGGCCTTGGACACGGTGCCCCAGCCGGCGTTGTAGCCTGCCAGCGCCTGCAGCCAGTCCCCTTCGGAATGGCCTGCCAGATCCTCCAGGTAGCGCAGCGCAGCATCGGTGGCGGTGCGGACATCTCGCCGTCCGTCATACCACCAATCCTCCCGCAGGCCGTAAAAGCGTGCGGTGCCGGGTATAAACTGCCACATGCCAGAGGCGCGCCCAGGGGAATAGGCAAAGGGGTCGTACAGGCTTTCTACGATGGGCAGCAGCGCCAGCTCCAAAGGCATGTCCCGTTTTTCCAGCTCCTCCACCACGTAATGGAGGTAGCGCCCTGCATTGCGGAACATGCGCCCGATATACTCCGGGTGCGTCTCGTACATTTTGAGCAGACGCTCCACCTCGCCATTGACATGGCTGAGATCCATCTGGAACCCGCGCCGCACGCGCGGCCAGATGCTCTTTGCCGGGCGCAGGCGAACACTGAGGGAGGGCTGTACGGCTTCCGCAGCGATAGCCCCTGTACTCTGGGCTGCGGTCTGCAGAACTGCCTCGGAAGCTGTGGAAGAATCAGCAGAAGATGGGAAAATTTGGGCGCAGCCACTGAGAAGGAGGGCTGCACACAGCGGCAGCAGGGAGGAGGAGCGGACGATATTGCGGAAGCGGCGCGACCCGCCTCCTGCTGCTCCCTGGCGGGTGGTTAAAGGCATGATCTATCTTATTCCTCCAGCAGGCTGCGCAGCATCCATGCGTTTTTTTCATGCACCTGCATGCGCTGGGTCAGCAGGTCCGCAGAGGGCTGGTCACCGGCGCCATCGGCGACGGGCAGGGTCTCCCGGGCAGTGCGCGCCACGGTCTCCTGCCCCTGGACCAGCTGGCGCAGCATCTCCCGGGCTTTGGGCGTGCCGGTTTCCTCTGGAATAGAGGAGAGCTTGGCAAATTGACTGTAGGAGCCCGGGGCCGGCATGCCCAAAGCGCGGATGCGCTCGGCGATCTCGTCCACCGCTGTTGCCAGCTCCGTGTATTCCTCCTCAAAGATCCGATGCAGGGTGGCGAACATGGGGCCGGTCACATTCCAGTGGAAATTATGGGTTTTCAAGTACAGGGAGTAGCTGTCTGCAAGCAGGCGGGAGAGGCCATCTGCGATTTCTCTGCGGGCAGGCTCCTCTATGCCGATATCAATTTTCATCTCTGCCATGGTGGTCTCCAAGTCTAGGGAAGAAGCTCCGAGAGAAAGGCGGGGCGGCTGGCTCGGGGAATATATTACACGCATGCCCTAAAGAGGCAACCGGCGGCGTGCCAGCCGCAGTGCCCGGCATGTGCACTATGGCCGACAGCAGAGCGTCTGGCCCAGGCACCTCAGTCTGCCACCCCATCAGAGTCTATGCTTGGAGCGGGGGGGGGGGGGCAGACTGATGCACCGGCGGCCGGCCGATGGAATGATAGTCAAAGCCGAGATCCAGCATGGCAGCGGGATCACAGATATTCCTCAAATCATAAACCAGCGGGTAAGCCATCTCCTTCTGCATGCGCTGCCAGTCCAAGTTTTGGAATTCCTTCCATCCCGTGTGGATAATTAACAGGTCGCTTCCCTTGCCGGCCGCGCAGGCATCAGGGCACCAGTCCACCCCCTGCAGCAGCTCACTGGCCTTCTTCATGCCCTTTGGATCGTACGCCTTTATCTTTGCCTCTTTGGCCTGCAATGCCGGGATCAAGCTGAGGGCAAAGGAATTTCTCATATCGTCTGTATTCTCCTTGAAGGTGACGCCGAGGATGCCCACAGTCTTATTTTTCATTGAATCCATTGTATCAATGATTTTTCTGATCAGGGATGCCTGCCTGCGCTGATTCGCCTCCAGCACTGCTTGCAGAATAGTCAGGGGAGAGTTATTTGCCCAGGAAACCGATAGCAGCTCCAGGGAATCCTTGGGAAAGCAGGAGCCGCCGAAGCCCGGTCCCGCCTGCATGAAATTATTGCCGATGCGGTGATCCAGCCCGACCCCCTCCACCACATCTTTAATATTCAGGCCCAATATTTGACAGAGGTCTGCGACCTCGTTGATGAAAGTAATCCTGGCAGCGAGTATGGAGTTGGAGACATACTTGATGAGTTCTGCATTTCCCATGTCCGTATGAAATACATTAATGCTGCGCTCTTTGAAATCCCGATACAGTTCATCCATGATGCCCCTGCTTTTTTCGTTGCTCGTGCCCACAATAATCCTGTCGGGATTGAGAAAATCCTGCACCCCGTTTCCCTCCCGCAGAAATTCAGGATTGATCGCTATGTCAAAGCTCTCTTGCCCGCATATTCTCTGCAGCTGCTCTGACACCCTGACATGGGTGCCGATGGGAATAGTGGATTTGATTACTACCAGGGTGTAATCCGAAATAGTATTCCCCACCTGCTCAACCGCATGAAACAGCGCAGAGGTGTCCGCGCGGATGCCGTCAGCGGAAGTGGGGGTGGCAACCGTGATCAAAACCACTTTTGCTGCACGCACGTCATCGTTGTATTCGGCGGTGAACGATAAGCGCCCCGCATTGACACCTTCCTTGATCAGCTCATCCAAACCGGATTCAAAGATCGGAATGCCGCCGGCATTCAGCGTTTCAATGCGGGCGCTATCTATATCCACGCAGCAAACTGTGTGGCCCAGCTTGGCAAGGCATGCCCCCGCTACAAGGCCGACATAACCGGTGCCTATTACCGCTATATTCATACTTTTATCTCTTCAGCGCACCTGTCATGCCGAGCCGGCTGCCGACCTCGGCGGCAGCCCCGCGCCATTTGAAAAAACGTACCGGCAGGCAGGGACAGTTTAAAAATTATCTTTCCAGCTGCGAACTTCGGCAAAAACCGCAGCCGGCCCTTGGCCATGATCACTCTTGGAGCGGGCGGCGACGGCGCTGCGCACTGTCTCCTCCTGGCAGCGGAGAAAGGGGTTGGTGGCCTGCTCTAAGCCGATGGTGGAGGGCAGGGTAGGGCGCCCTTCCGCACGCCTTTGCCGCTCTCTCTCCCAGCGCTCGGCAAGCTGCTGGTTTTCGGGCTCCACGGTACAGGCAAAGCGCAGGTTGTCCAAGGTATATTCATGGGCGCAGTAAACCCGGGTTTCCGGGGGCAGCTGGCGAATGCGCTCCAAGGACTGCCACATTATCTCTGGGGTGCCTTCAAACAGCCGCCCGCAGCCGCCGGCAAAGAGGGTATCACCGCACAGGAGAATGGGGGCGTCCTGCTCGTCTGCCGGGCGGAAATAGGCGATGTGGTCCATGGTATGCCCCGGCACGCTCAGCACTTCAAATTCTTCCCCGAGCACCTCCACCCTGTCACCGGCATTCAAAGAATGGCTGACCTCCGGTATCTCGGCATTGCAGGGGCCATAAACCGGCACCCGCCCCTCGGTGAGCAGCCCCTTCAGGCCGCCGGTGTGGTCTAAATGGTGATGGGTTACCAGGATGGCCGAAAGGGTCAGCCCCCGGCGCTTCAGCTCTTCCTGCACTGGGAGCGCATCTCCCGGGTCAACCACCACCGCACTGTCCCGGCCCTCCCGGTACAGCAGCCATAAATAGTTGTCCTGAAATGCAGGTATGGGGTGAAGTGTCAGCATTGGTATGGGCTCCTGCCAAGTTATTATAATGAATATCTGCGCCATCCTGTATTGAGACTATTTTTGTCGCCCGCCGTGCCGAGAACCTATTCCCTCCAGTCTTTTCCCTTCGAGGGAAAGAGGCGCGGCGCGCTCGGCCTCTGCCTCTTCCCGCCTGCTTCATTTGCGCCCTGGGCGTCCCCGGCATGAGCAGGGGCGTAGAGATCTACACAGACGGCTCCTGCTCCGGCAATCCGGGAGTAGGGGGGTGGGGCGCGCTGCTCCGCTATGACGGCACGGAGCGGGAAATCTGCGGCGCTGAGCAGGTCACCACCAACAACCGGATGGAGCTGATGGCGGCCATCTCCGCCCTGCGGGCCCTGAAGCGCAACTGCGAAGTGGATTTGTACACGGATTCCACTTACCTGCGGCGCGGCATCACCGAATGGCTGCCCGCCTGGAAGAAAAATGGCTGGAAAACCAGTGCCCGCCGGCCGGTGCGCAACCGGGACCTTTGGGAAATGCTGGAAAAAGCAGCCGGCAGGCACAAGGTGCAGTGGCACTGGGTGCGGGGTCACGCCGGACACCAGGACAACGAGCGGGCGGACGGGCTGGCCCGTACGGCCATGCTTAAGATGAAGAAAAAGCACTTGCCCGAGGGGCAGGGAGCAGTGCCTGGCAAGAGAACCTAGCGCCATGTCTGTGCGGCAGGTGATACTGGATACGGAGACAACCGGCCTGTTTGTCCGCAAGGGGGATCGCATCATAGAAATCGGCTGCGTGGAGCTCTTAGATCGCAAAATCGGAAACCGCTACCAGCAGTACCTGAACCCGGAGCGGGAAGTGGGGGAGGGGGCGATCAAGATCCACGGCATAAAAACAAGTTTTCTGCAGGACAAACCCCTGTTTAAAGACTGCATGGAAGAATTCCTGAAGTTTATTGAAGGGGCGGAGCTCCTTATGCACAATGCGGGGTTTGACATAGAGTTCGTCAACAAAGAGCTGAAGCTGGCGGGCTGCAAACAGAGTCTTGCAGACTGCTGCTCCGCCATTACAGACACCCTGCAAATAGCCAGATCCCTGCACCCCGGGATAACGAACAGTTTAGATCAGCTGTGCAGGCGCTACCAGGTGGACAGCAGCGGGCGGGATCGTCACGGCGCACTGCTGGATGCAGAGCTGCTGGCCCAGGTTTATCTGAAAATGTCCGGCGGTCAGGCCCGGCTGGGTCTGGCGCGGGATGAGGATACCGGTATCCGCACCGGAGCTGCTCCGGTACAAATTCGCCGCCAGCCCGGAGAAACACCCTTGCGGGTGCTGCGGGCAAGCGAGGAAGAGCAGGCGGCGCACATCGCCTACCTGCAAAAAGTTAAAGAGAGCGCAGAGAAAGGACACTGCCTGTGGCTGGAGCAGGAGAGCGCCTGAACGCCCTGATCAGACCAGAAAGTACAGCACGACAAAAGCGACAGAGGTCAGGGTCACCGTATAGGGCAGCGCCAGCCATACCATGCGCAGGTAGGAGAGATGGATCATCGGCGCGAGCCCGGAGGTAAGCAGAAACAGAAAGGCAGCCTGGCCATTCGGGGTGGCGACACTGGGAATATTGGTGCCGACGTTGATGGCCACTCCCAAGCGCTCAAATTCAGCGCGGTCTATGACGCCTGAAGCATGGATCTTTGCCAGCTCGTTGATATAGACGGTGCCGACAAATACATTGTCGCTCACCATGGACAGGATGCCGCTGGCTACAAAGAGTGCACCGGTCCGCTGGGCACCCTCCATGGCGATGGCCTGCTGCATGATCGGAGCGAACAGCCCCTGGTCGGCGATGACGGATACGACGACGAAAAACACCACCAGCAGGGCGGTGAAGGGCATGGCCTCTTCAAATGCCGGCGCCAGTCTGTGCTCCTCCACGACGCCGGTAAAGGAGGTCAAAAGCACGATGATCATCAGGCCGATCAGTCCCACCGTGGCAATATGAAAGGCGAGGCTGAAAACCAGCACGAGAGCGATCACCGCCTGAATTATAAGCAGGTTCTTTTCCCGCGGTCCGAAGTGCGCCTGCTGCTCCTGGTAATGCTGCTGCATGGCCTGGCGCGCTGTCTCCGGCATCTGGATGCCGTAGCCGAACAGGCCGGCGGTTTCCAGCAGGAAGCAGGTGAGAAGACCGGTGCCGACCACCGGCAGGGTAACCGGCGCCATCTGCAGAAAGAACTCCATGAAGTTCCAGCCCAGCCGATGGCCGATAAGCAGGTTCTGGGGCTCGCCGACTATAGTGCAGACGCCGCCGAGAGCCGTGCCCACCGCTCCGTGCATGACGATGTCGCACAGGAATTTACGAAACTGCTGCAGATCCTGTTCTTTCTTCCGGGCCAGCGCTTCACCTTGCTCTCCTAGAAATTTCTCCGGCTGGTCTGCCGCGCTCTTCTGATACACCCGATAAAAACCCGTGCAGACGGCGATCAGCACAGCGGTTACCGTCAGTGCGTCCAGGAAAGCAGAGAGGACGGCGGCGGCGGCGCAGAAGAATAGGGACAGCAGGCGTTTGGATTGTATGCCGAGCAGGAGGCGGGTAAAAATGAAAAGCAGCAGATCACGCATGAAATAGATGCTTGTCACCATGAACATCAGGAGAAGGAGCACCTCAATGTTGTGAATAATCTCCTGCAGAACATGCTCGGGGGAAGACATGCCGAGCAGGAGCGCCTCCAGGGCAAGCAGCCCGCCCGGCTGCAGGGGATAGCACCTGAGCGCCATGGTCAGCGTGAAAATAAACTCCAGCACCAGTATCCAGCCAGTGAAAAATGGGCCCAGGGTCCATAGGGCGAGAGGGTTCAGCAGCAGGAAGCCGACGATAAGGAATTTGTACCAGTTGGGGCTAGAGCCCAAAAAATTATGAAAAGTAGCACGCTGCATGGCAGACCGCAGAACTCAACTCGCAACAACGTGCGAGGAACAGGAAATTCAAGGGGGAATGGTAACATACAGGGCATTCTCTGCATGCCCCGGTGCATTTCCAGACATGGCCGCATCCTCGTTTCAGCCTGCTATTCGGTTTCCAAAAGCGCTTTGCGAGCCCCTGTGCTTTCCCGTAATCGGAAACCGCCTCGCCGTGCAGGACGGCAGCGGTCCTTGGCAGCCATCCTCAAAGGCAGAGATGGAAGCCCTCGGCATACAGGCCGAGAAACAGCATTATCTGGGGCGCTTGGGCAGGCATGACTGCATCGCTTGGACACTGCCGCAAGAGACCTCTCTGCCGCCGGGCATTACCCTGTGCAACCTGTACGAGCTGCTGCTGCGCACGGACGAGAGCACGCTGTCGGCGGCAGGCCGCGCGATGCAGATCGTGGGCTGGGACAGGGATCACCGCCACTGCGGGCGCTGCGGCAAGACGACCGAATCCCTGGTGGACACGCTGGGGGAACCGGCGCGGCACTGTCCGCACTGCGAAATCCGCTTTTACCCGCGTCTGTCACCCTGTGTCATCATGCTGGTCAGCCGCGGCAAGGAACTGCTGCTGGCCCGGGGCAATGCTCACCCGGAAGGCATGTACAGCACCCTGGCGGGCTTTGTGGAGGTCGGCGAAAGCGTGGAGGCCGCCGTACATCGGGAAATCCATGAGGAAGTGGGACTGGAAGTGCACAATCTGCGCTATTTCGGCAGCCAGCCCTGGCCATTTCCCAACCAGCTGATGCTGGGTTTCTTCGCCGAATACAAGGCAGGAGAACTGCGGCCGAATCCGGAGGAGATCGCCGATGCCAACTGGTGGCGGCACGACCAGCTGCCCTTTGTGCCCGGGGGATATTCCATCGCCGGCCGCCTGATTGAGGCGAGGCTGCAAGATCTGTCCTGAGCCGGGAAGGGCCTTGGAACAGCAGCGACAAGCATCCGCTCAGCTACGGCCTGCGCTATGAAACCCCGGGGGATATTCCATCGCCGACCGCCTGATTGAGGCGAGGCTGCAAGATCTGTCCTGGGCCGGGAAGGGCCTTGGAACAGCAGCGACAAGCATTCGCTCAGCTGCAGCCTGCACCAATGTGAGGAAACCGCGGTCAAAAGACAGGAATGGCTTTTGATTTCCAGAAGCGGGAGAAGTACACTGGGCAGCCCGGACCCCCTGTAATCATTGCGCATAATATATATTATGTAAAATAACAAGTGAACAGCATATACCCGCCCACATCTAAGCGTGACAGAGCCCCTGAAGGGTCTCTTTGCCGATATTTCGGAAGCAGCTGGCCGAATTTCTTCCCCTTAGCCCCCTCGGTTCTGCTGCTCTCACTGCTGCTGGGGACAGCGCTGCCCCCATCCGCCTTCTCCCAGTCCGAACTGCCAGCGTCGGCTCCCGCTCTGGAACCGGCAGCTTCAACCGCTGCAGAAACTTCTGCATCCCCGGACCAGGAAGCACAGCCCTGGGTCTACACGCCTCTCGAGCCCGTCCCGGGTCAGTCCAAGGTTTGCCGGGAAGTGGTCAGCTACCTGGATCGCTACCACTTCAAAGATGTCCCCCTGAACAATCAGCTTTCAGCGCGCCTGTTTGACAAGTACCTAAGCCGCTTAGACCCAAACCGGGACCTGCTGCTAGAGGCGGATATACAGGAGCTTGCGCTCTACCGGCATCAGCTGGACGAGGCCCTCAAAAGAGGTGATCTGAAGCCGGCTTATCTGCTGTTCAACCGCTTTCGCAAGCGTGCCATCTCGCGGCTGCAGAAGGAAATTGACGGTTTCTCTTCACATCTGGCGAGTTTTGACTTCACCCGGCAGGAGAGCGTTCTCTTAGAGAGAGACGAGGAACCCTACCCCGCAACCGCCGCCATCGCCGATGATCTGTGGCGCAAACGGATCAAGTCCCAGGTGCTGGAGATGCGCTTAGCCGGAGATGCCGAGGAAAAAATCCTTAAAAACATGGACAAGAAGCTGCGGGAGCGCCTGGATCAGATCCAGAAGACCAAGCCCCGGGATGTATTAAGCGTATACATGAATTCTTATACACAACTATATGATTCACATACGGACTATATGTCTCCTAGGAATGCAGAAAATTTCAATATCAACATGAGCCTTTCCTTAGAGGGCATCGGCGCCATGCTGCGCTCTAGAGACGAGTACACGGAGGTGGTGAGCCTGGTGCCAGGCGGACCGGCAGAATTGCAGGGAGATCTGCAGCCCGGGGATCGCATCATCGGCATTTCCCAGGGAGCAGAAAATCCATTGGAGGATATCGTCGGCTGGCGCTTGGACGATGTCATCCCGAAGATCCGTGGCCCCCGGGGCTCCAGCGTGCTGCTGCGGGTGCTGCCCGCCGGCGAGAAGACCCTGGAGACGGCAAAGATGATCCCCATCGTGCGCAACAAAGTTCAGCTCAAAGAACAGGGGGCGAGCAAGCGCATTCTGGAGCTGGAGCGCAACGGCAGCATCTTCACCCTGGGCATTATTGATCTGCCCTCTTTTTATCTGGACTTTCGCGGCATGCAGAAGAGAGAAGCCAACTACCGGAGCACCAGCCGCGACGTGGCCAAGATATTAGAAGAGCTGCAGGAGGCGAATGTAGACGGAATTATCGTGGACCTGCGGGACAATGGCGGCGGCTCCCTGCTGGAAGCAAACTCCCTGGTCGGCCTCTTCATAGACAGGGGCCCTACCGTGCAGGTGCGCCACAGCGTGCGCAGGCTGTCCCGCCAGGGCAAGTTTCGCTCCAGTCCCCACTACGAAGGGCCGCTGGCGGTGCTGATCAACCGGCTCAGCGCCTCTGCCTCGGAAATTTTCAGCGGTGCTATTCAAGACTACGGCCGGGGCGTGATCATCGGCGGGCCTTCCTTCGGCAAGGGCACCGTGCAATCCCTGCACCGGCTCTCTTCGGGGCAGATGAAAATCACCGACGCCAAGTTTTATCGGATTTCCGGGAACAGCACTCAGCTGCGCGGGATCATCCCCGATGTGCTGTACCCGCCCATATACGATGCGGAGCACTACGGCGAGAGCGTCCATGAAAACACCCTCCCCTGGGATCGGATCACCCCCCTGCACCATCATCGCTACAACCGGATTTTTGCCATTCGCCCGGAGCTGCAAAGCCGCCACGCAGCGCGAACCGCAAAGCATCCGGAGTTTGTCTATCTGGCAAGGCGCGCCGAGCACTGGCAGAGCAAACGGGATAAGGCAAAGAGTCTTTCCCTGAACGAAGAGCTGCGCAAGGAGGAGCGCCAGAGGGAGAAGGAAGAGCGTGAAGCCCTAGAGAAACTGCGCGCAGAGCCGAAGGCCTCAACAGCGGTCGTCGTCTCCAAAGAGGAGCCCGGCGATACCGAGGCGACGCCTGCAGCTGCCGGTGCCGCACCGGGACAGGAGACGGAAGAGGAAGGGGAAAAAATATCCTCGGCAGAGTCTTCCCCTACCCTCTCCACAGCGGCTAAAAGCAAAGAGAAGTCCGCGACCAAGGAGAAAGACGACAAGGAAGTCAGCGACTATCTCCTGATTGAGGCGGGCGAGATCCTGATCGACAGCATGAATCTCTTGGCAGATGCCGACACCCTCTCTCCCTCCTTCGCAGATCTCTTTCGCACCCGACAGGAGAAGGTTTATCCCATTGTCGCCGAATAATTGATCCCGCCGTCACCGGGTAAAAGGCGCATCTGAAAACAGCGCCTAAGAAAAAAGAGAACGGCGCTGGCTATTTCATGGTGACAAATTCTTCCGCCGCAGTTGGGTGGATCCCGATGGTGCTTCTGAACTCCGCCATCGTGGCCCCAGCTTTCATCGCCACCGCAAAACCCTGCAGGATCTCCGACGCATCCTCTCCGGCCATATGGATTCCCAGCACCCGCCCGGAGGGACCGGGCAGCGCCACCAGTTTCATAAAAGTGCGCTTGGGATTGCCGCTCAAGGTATTTTTCAGGGGGCGGAAAACCGAGCTGAATACCGCCACCTCGCCATGCAGTGCCCGGGCCTCGTCCTCACGCAGTCCCACCGTCGCCAGCGGCAGCTCCCCGAAAACCGCGGTGGGGATATCGGTGTATTCCACCCCCCCTGTCTCCTCGCTGAACAGCCGCCGCGCCAGCGCCTCCCCCTCCGCAACCGCCACCGGTGTCAGGTTCGGTCCGCCGATCGCATCCCCCAGAGCGTAGATGGAAGGCTCTGCCGTCTGCCAGCCGCTGTCTACCTGTATCCGCCCCTTGCTATCCAGCTCCACGGCGGTGTTTGAAAGCCCCAGCTCCTGGATGCGGGGGCGGCGCCCCAAAGCGCACAGCACCAAGTTCGCCTCTTCGCTCTCCCCCTTTTCAAAGTGCACCTTAAACCTGCCCTTTGCGACTTTTTCAATCTCCTTTGGCATTGCATTAAAGCGCAAGCGGAAGTCGGCCTGTTCCATTTCCTGCCGGAGAAATTCCCGCAGTTCCAAATCAAATCCTCGCAGAAATAAATCGCCTCGGTAAGCCAGTGTCGTCTGCACACCGAGACCTTTTAGGATGCCCGCGAACTCAATCGCGATATAGCCGCCGCCGAGCACCAGGGCCCGCTCGGGCAGGGCTTCCAATGCAAACATGGCATCCGACACCAGGGCATGCTCTGCTCCGGGGATCTCTGGCTGCACCGGCTCGCCCCCCACCGCGAGAATGATGTGCCGGCAGTGAAAATTCTCATCCCCCACCGTCACCCTGTCAGCCGCTGTGAGACGCGCGTGAGCGTCTAGCACCTGGACCCCGGCATCCTGCAAAAGTTTCCGATAGATACCGGAAAGCCGCCTGATCTCCCGATCCTTTTTTTCCCGAAAAGTCAGCCAGTCAAAATCTCCCTCTGCCGCCTGCCAGCCAAAGGATTTTGCGTCTTGCACCGCCTCCCCCAGGTGAGAGGCGTACACCATGAACTTTTTCGGGATGCAGCCGACATTGACGCAGGTGCCCCCCAGATATCTATCCTCTGCCACCGTCACCCGGGCTCCCAGCGTCGCCGCCACCCGGGCAGCGCGAACTCCGGCAGAGCCCGCGCCGATCACGAACAGATCCCTCTCGGTCATCGCTGCCGCCACGCCAGCTGTGTCCGCAAGCGCACCACTTCCCCGACGATGACAAGGGTCGGCGGCCGCACCTCGGCGGCGGCCACCCGCTCCGGCAAATCTGCCAGAGTGCCGACGATCACCCGCTGCTCCTCGGTGGTGCCTCGCTCCACCAGGGCAGCCGGCTTCTCCGGCGCATGCCCGTGCTGCAGCAGGGATTCACAGATCAGCTGCACCCCCCTGCTGCTCATGTAAAACACCAGGGTGCAGTCGGGCCGTGTCAGGGCCGCCCAGTCCAGGTCCAGCCGCCCCTCCCGGGGATGCCCGGGCAGAAAGCAAACCGAGTGCGCATATTCTCGGTGGGTGAGAGGAATGCCCGCATAAGCGGCGCAGCCGGTGGCGGCAGTAATGCCGGGGACTACCTCAAAGGGAATGCCGGCCGCCGACAGCTTCTGGATTTCTTCTCCCCCGCGGCCGAACAGGAAGGGGTCGCCACCCTTCAGACGAAGCACTCGTCTGCCCTCCTTCGCATGGCGAATCAAAAGCTCATTAATCTGCTCCTGAGGGGTTGGATGACAGGCATTCTCCTTGCCCACATGCACCCGCTCTGCCTCCCGGCGCACCCGCTCCAGCACGGCAGGAGACACCAGCCTGTCGTAAAACACGATATCCGCCCGCTGCATTAGCTGCACAGCTCGCAGGGTGAGCAGATCCGGATCGCCGGGCCCGCTTCCCACCAGGTATACCTCCCCCGGTCGGCGGCTGGTCCCGGTCTCCTCCGCTTCCAAGGCGCGCAGTATTTCTGTCTCGGCCTCCTGCTCACGTCCGGCCAGTGCCAGAGATGCCGCCGGGCCTTCCAGAACCCCTTCCCAGAAACGCCGTCTCGCCGCCCCGGTCGCCAGCGCTTTCTGCACCCTTGTCCGCAGACGGCCAGCCAGGGCAGCCAGGCGTCCCCATTGGGCCGGGATCATTTCTTCCAGGCGGCGACGCCAGAGGGTCGCCAGCACCGGCGCCTCGCCGCTGCTGGAAATCGCCAGCAGGAGCGGCGAGCGGTCCACGATTGCCGGAAAGATTAGATCACTGCTTTCCCGGTCGTCTGCCACATTGACCAAAATACCTGCCTCCCGGGCCAGGGCCGCCATGTCCCGGTCCGCCTGCCGCTCACCGGAGGCTGCCACCACCAAGGTCATGCCCCTGAGCTCTGCCGGATTTCGGGGAATCTCCCGACAGCTGCCGCCGCTCTCAGCCGCCAGCGCCCGAAGCGCCGGCTCCACATCGGAAGCCGCCACGTGCAAAACCGCCCCGGCCCGGCAGAGGAGCTCTGCCTTGCCAAGAGCTATCCGGCCGCCCCCCGTCAAGAGGCATGCCCTGCCCCTCAGGTCAAAGCACAGGGGAAGATAATTCATCGTCGCTGAGTCTACGGAGAGGACAGACGAATCTCGGCTGCACCATCCATGTAGGGCCGAAGAGCTTCCGGCAGGCGGATGCTGCCGTCCCTGTTCTGAAAGTTTTCCAGCACCGCCACCAGGCAGCGACCCACCGCCAGACCGGAGCCGTTCAGGGTATGCAGATACTCGGGCTTGCCGGTTGCGGGATTACGCCAGCGGGCCATGATGCGCCGAGCCTGAAAATCCCCAAAGTTGCTGCAGGAGGAAATTTCCCGATACCGCTGCTGCCCAGGCAGCCACACCTCCAAATCGTAG
Organism: Gammaproteobacteria bacterium; assembly: GCA_965205525.1. GTDB lineage: Bacteria > Pseudomonadota > Gammaproteobacteria > JABABF01 > JABABF01. Next base: position 927,156 of record OZ242171.1, on the reverse strand, counting down.
GTGCAGCGGGCGGCAAAGCCGAGGTCCCCCGTACACAGCATTACCTTTCGGTAAGGCAGCTCCAGCTGCTGCAGCACGGTCTCGGCGTGGTCGGTCAGCTCCTCCAGACCGGCATCGGAATTATCTGGGCGCAGAATCTGCACCAGCTCTACCTTCTCAAACTGGTGCTGGCGGATCATGCCCCTGGTATCCTTGCCGTGGCTCCCCGCCTCACTGCGAAAACAGGGGGTGAGCGCCGCCAGACGAACCGGCTCTGCCACTTCCTTCTCCGACAGAATTTGCCCCTGCACCAGGCTGGTGATCGGCACCTCTCCAGTGGGGATCAGATACAGATTCTGCTCCCCCGCCAGGCGGAACAGATCCGCCTCAAATTTGGGCAGCTGCCCGGTGCCATACAGGGCTTGCCTGTTGGCGATGCAGGGCACAGAGACCTCCTGGTAGCCGTGCTCGCGGGTATGAAGGTCCAGCATGAACTGCCCGAGGGCCCGGTGCAGCCTGGCCGCGGCCCCTCGCAGCACGGCAAAGCGGGCGCCGGCCATGCCGACAGCAGCCTCAAAATCTATGCCGCCGCCCTCCCCCAGGGCGACATGATCCTGCACCGAAAAATCGGGTGGCGCGGTTTCGCCCCAGCGGGCAATCTCCCGATTGTGGGACTCCTCGGTCCCATCCGGCACCCGCTCATCGGGAATATTCGGAATCTGCGCTAAGAAGTCCTGCACTTCCCGGTGTATCTTCCGCTCCCTGATTTTTATCTCCTCCAGGGCAGCGAGGGCCCCGCCCTGCTCCTCTTCCGCCTGTCGCCGGGCCTCCTCGGGTGTGCTCCCCTGCCCCACCAGCGCGCCGACACGTTTGGCCATGCGCTTGCGGGCCGCCTGCAGCTCTTGGATTTCCATGTCCGTCTCCCTGCGCTTTTCCTCCAGGGCGCGAAAAGCATTCAGGTCCAGAACATAGCCCCGGCGGGAAAGGTCTTTGGCCACCCCTTCCGGGTCGCTGCGCAGTAATTTCGGATCCAGCATGGGGTGTTTTAACTGGCCCGCAGCAGGCGGGGCTGCCAAAGAGCGAGACAGGCATTCAAACTTGTGCGTATTGTAGCCTTCTGCCAGCATTCCCAAATAACGGCAGGGAGCGGGCGGGATAAGAAATGCCGCCGAAGCGCTATGGATTGCAAGCCGGGGGATGCAGGCCTCTCTTCAGGAGGCAGGCCAAAGCTTGGACTGGCCTCGGGGGATTCTCTTCTGCTTCAGCGGTTTTTAGAATCGGAGCGGCCGCTCTCTTTTTCGCTTTCCTTGGGCGATGCTGTGCCTTGCCCCCGGTCTCGCTGGCGCAATCTTTCCAAGTGCTCCCCGATGCGAATTTCCAGTCCCCTCGGCACCGGCTGGTAATAGCGAGGGTCTCCGATTTCCTCCGGCAGATAACGCTCGCCGGCGGCGTAGGCATCTTCCTCCCGATGTGCATAGCGGTATTCTTTGCCATGTCCTAACTCCTTCATCAGTCGGGTCGGGGCATTGCGAAGATGCACGGGCACCTCGCTGGCCGGGTGGGCCCGGGCATCTGCCATAGCAGCGCCGAAAGCGGTATAGGCAGCGTTGCTCTTGGGGGCGAAGGCCAGGTAGAGAATTGCCTGTGCCAGGGCAAGCTCTCCCTCCGGGCTGCCCAGGCGCTCCTGCACATCCCAGGCATCCAGTGCAATGCCGAGGGCCCTCGGGTCCGCATTGCCGATATCTTCGCTAGCCATGCGCACCGCCCGGCGGGCGATATAGGCGGGCTCACAGCCGCCATCCAGCATCTTGCACAGCCAGAACAGGGCGGCATCCGGTGCACTGCCCCGCACCGATTTATGCAGGGCGGAGATCTGGTCGTAAAAAATATCGCCGCCTTTATCAAAGCGGCCGGGCCCCCGCTCAAGGGCATCCCCCAGGAGATTTTCATCTACCTTTCCACCCCGGGCGGCAGCCAGGCTGGCCACCACTTCCAGCACGTTGAGGGCGCGGCGGGCATCGCCCCCCGCTGCTGCGGCAATTCTTTTGATCTGTTCGTCCTCCAGACAGAGAGCCGCGCCGAGCCCCCGCTCTCGGTCTTCCAGGGCCCGGCGCAGGATAGTGCACAGTGCATCCTCCTCCAGCATTTTCAGAACATGGACTCTGGCCCGGGACAGGAGCGCACCGTTCAATTCAAAGGAGGGATTTTCGGTGGTGGCACCGATGAAAATCAGGGTGCCGTCCTCCACGAAGGGCAGGAAGGCATCCTGCTGCGCTTTGTTGAAGCGATGGGCTTCGTCTACAAACAGCACCGTGCCCCGGCCATGGCGCTGACGCTCCTTCTTTGCATCCTCCACCGCCTGGCGAATATCCTTGACGCCGGCGAGCACGGCGGAGATGGAGATAAAGTGCGAATCGGCACCGGCGGCGAGCAGTCGTGCCAAGGATGTCTTGCCGGTGCCCGGCGGGCCCCACAGAACCATGGAATAAAGCTGACCGGAGGCGGCGCATTCCGCCAGGGGCTTGCCGCTGCCCAGCAAATGCTCCTGCCCGGTAAATTCTGCAATGCTGCGAGGGCGCATCCTGGCCGCCAGCGGCTCCCCGGCACGCTCCTCTTCGGCAAACAGCTCTGCCATCACCGCTTCAGAGGGCAGGCACGGCCAGGGCAGTGCCCGGGGGCGGCGAAAACCGAAAGTGCTCCGGGGCAAGGCGAGTGCGCAGCACCTGCCGAAAACGCACTTCTGTCCGCTGTCCCAAGGAGTCTTCCCAGGACAGGCGGTGGGGCAGGCAGCGGGCTGCAAAGGCCAGCTCAAAGCGGCTGAAATCGCCCCCCTCTTCCCTTGCTTCAAAGCGATGCACAGGATGGCCATCCTTTCCTTGAGAGGACTGCACCCGGTACTTTTTGGCAAGGGCGCCTTTTTTTTCGCCGTCGCCAAGCAGCAGGAACAGAGGCGAGGAGAAGTCCAAGGGATAGCGGGTGGCCTGGGACAGGCTCGGCTGATGGTGCCACAGGCTGCTGCCATCCACCAGCAAAAGCTCTGACTCCGGCAATTTTATTTCCCAGCGCAGACGATTGGGGGGCAGCACCTCCAGCACGCCTGTCATCTCCTGCACGATGTCCCCCTCCTCGGTGCGCACCGTCTGCTGAAACTCTGCCTGCAGCCCGGGCAATCCCCCCAGGCAGGGCGCCGACTCCGCAGCCGCCCGCAGGGAGCAGACTAGAAGCACCGCCGCAAATGCATAGGGCAGGTGCCTGGTGAATCCTTTTACGTGCGCCCGTGCAGCTGTGCCGAGCCCTTTTCTATGCTGCAGCCGAGACGGCGGCAGTGGCGACATCACCCTTCTTCAGTCGGCAGCGGTGGGGGGCGGCGGCGCCAGCACCGTGCGGCTGCCGTTGCTTTCCACCGGGCTGACTACCCCGACCTTTTCCATCACCTCCACCAGGCGCGCCGCGCGGTTGTAGCCGATGCGCAGCTGGCGCTGCACGGCGGATACCGAGCCGCGACGGCTCTCCGTCACGAAACGCACTGCCTCGTCATAGAGGGGGTCCGCCTCGTCTTCTCTTCCAGCGGGCACAAGCCCCGGGATCGGTGCCCGGGTGACATCCTCGCTGGAGCGGGTTACATCTTCTAAGTAGTTTGCCTCCCCCAGCTGCTTCCAGGCGGCCACCACCCGGTGCACTTCCTCATCGGAGACAAAAGCGCCATGCACCCGCATCGGAGTGCCGCTGCCCGCCGTAAGGTACAGCATGTCGCCGTGACCGAGCAGCTGCTCGGCGCCGTTCTGGTCCAAGATGGTGCGGGAATCGACCTTGCTGGACACCTGGTAGGCGATGCGGGTTGGAATGTTGGCCTTGATCAAACCGGTAATCACGTCCACCGAAGGGCGCTGGGTAGCGAGGATGAGATGGATGCCCGCGGCACGGGCCTTCTGGGAAATGCGGGCGATCAGCTCCTCCACCTTCTTGCCAACGATCATCATCATGTCGGCGAACTCGTCTATGACCACCACGATGGAAGGCAAAACTTCCAGCTCTGGCGCTTCGGCATTTTCTGTCGCAGGACTTTTGTCTGGGCTGAACAGAGACTCCGCCTCTTCCTCCGGCTTCCACAGCGGATCCGTCAGCGGCTCGCTGCCCTCCTTTGCCTGCCGCACCCGATGATTGTACCCTTGCAGGTTGCGCACCCCGAGGGCGGCCATCAGGCGGTAGCGCCGCTCCATTTCCGCCACGCACCAGCGCAGCCCGTTGGCGGCATTTCTCATGTCCGTAATCACCGGTGTCAGCAAATGGGGCACGCCTTCATAAACCGAAAGCTCCAGCATCTTTGGGTCCACCAGTATCAGGCGCACCTGGGCCGGAGTAGATTTAAACAGCATGCTGAGCAGCATGACATTGATGCCCACTGACTTGCCGGAACCGGTGGTGCCCGCCACCAGCAGGTGCGGCATGCCCTGAAGATCCACCACCACCGGGTCGCCGGCGATGTCATGGCCGAGCGCCAGGGACAGGGGCGAAGAGAATTCAGGCCAGGCGGCGGAGTTCAGCACCTCGTACAGGCTCACCAGGCTGCGGTTCTCGTTGGGGATCTCAATGCCCACCGTATCCTTCCCCGGGATTACCTCCACCACCCGCACGCTGATCACCGCCAGGGAGCGGGCTAAATCCTTGGCCAGCCCGCTGATGGTGCTGACTTTGGTGCCGGCGGCGGGCTGAATTTCAAAGCGGGTGATCACCGGCCCCGGATAGACTGCCACCACCTCGGCCCTGATGCCAAAATCCTCCAGCTTGTGCTCCAGTCGCCGGGACAGGGCCTCCAGCTCCTTGGTGCTATAGCCCTCCTCTCCCGTGCTGTCGGGCCGGTTCAGAATTTCTACCGGGGGAATGTCTCCCACCACCTTGGTATCAAACAGAGATTTCATCTTCCCCGGCTGCCGGGGAGCGTTAGACGTGGCGGGTCGATCCGGAGCTTTGCGCAGGATCTCCAGCGGGCGAGTGCCGCCGGCAGGCTTTTCATTCTCTTTGGCAGCGGACGGCGCCAGGGGCGAGCTGCCGGTGAGCTGCCGCTGCCGAGCGTTTTTCTCCCGCTCCTGCTGCCGGGTTCGGCTCGCTTCCTCGGCCCTTTTTGCCAGCTGCATCTCCTGACGGCGCTGCTGCCAGTCCTGAAGCAGCCCCGTTCCATGCCGAAAGATGGCGACCAGCTTAGCCGACAGGCCGAGACCGAACCGCCCGGCACCGTCCAGCACCGCCAGCCAGGAGATCCCCGCTGCCAGGGAGAGACCCGCCAGGACTGCGGTCAGCAGCAGCAGCGAGCTGCCCTGCAGGCCTGCAATCTCCCGACCGAAGTCGGCAATCTGCGCCCCGAACCAGCCTCCGGCGCCACAGGGATAGAAACCCGGGCCCAGGCCTAGGTTGCAGGTCGCCTCACCGCCCTCCCTGAGGGCGGCCAGAGCCGCCAGGGCAAACAGCAGCAGGAGAACGCCGGCGATCAGCAGCAGGCGCTCGCGCCAAGGTGACTCCGAATGGGGACCAAACCGGTAAATTGCGATCCAAGGCAGGGTCAGGGGAAACAGGTAGGCGACCCCTCCGACGAGGGAAAAAAGAACATCTGACAGCCAGGCGCCGGTGGCGCCGCCCCAGTTGCGCACGACCTCCCCGTCTCCGCTGCGGGACCAGCCCGGGTCACTCGGGTGGTGGCTGAGCAGGGTGATTAAGAGAAAAAGGCCGAGGGCCAAAAGAGCCAGCATGCCCGCCTCCCGGACCCTGGGGCGCGGCAGCCGACGGCTCGCGGTAACTGGTTCCTTCAAAGCTGTCACCGGTAGCGAAAGAGACTCCTATTGTACGCCGAGGGCCGCGCTGAATATGCGCCGGGCGGCCCGGTGGGGAGACAGCCGCCCTGCCTCTACTTCCTTTTCCAGCCGCTGGTGCAGGGTATTCGCAGCGGGGTTCTCCCTGAGGGAGCGGCGCAGCATCTCTTCCAGCAGCCGCTGCAGCCAGGCCCGGTTCTGAGCAGCCCGGCGAGCCCTGAGGCTTCCGTCCCGGGAGATTTTCCGGTGGCGTTTCTGCACTAAATCCCAAGCGGCGGCGACACCCTCCCCCGTGATGGCGGAGCAGAGCAGCACCTCCGGTCGGCCCGAGCGATGCCGGACGATGCCGAGGATGTTTTCAAACCTGGCCTTGTCCCGCTCCGCCGCCTTCTCAGCAGCGCCGTCCGCCTTATTGATAATCACCAAATCTGCAAGTTCCAGGATGCCCCGCTTGATGCTCTGCAGCTCGTCGCCGGTATCCGGCTGCACCAGAAGAAGCAGGAGGTCCACCATGTTTGCCACATCGTACTCGGACTGCCCCACCCCCACTGTCTCCACCAGCACGGTGCTGTAGCCCGCCGCTTCGCATAGGAGCATGGCCTCCCGGGTGCAGAGGGAGACCCCGCCGAGGACCCCCCCGGAGGGAGAGGGCCGGATAAAGGTGCGGCTCCTGCGGGACAGCGCCTCCATGCGGGTCTTGTCTCCCAGCACGCTGCCCCCCATCACCGGCGAGCTCGGATCCACCGCCAGCACTGCCACGCGCCTCCGTCGCGCCAGGAGATGCAGCCCAAATGCCTCTATGAAAGTGGATTTGCCCACGCCGGGGGCGCCGCTGATGCCGATGCGAAGAGATTTCCTTGTGCGCTCTCCCATCTTGGGGTCGGCCATGATCTTTGCCAAGAGCACTTCTGTGTCCCGACGGTCCTCTTCACGGCTGCTCTCTGCCAGGGTAATGGCCTTTGCCAGCGCACTCCGATCTCCCCTGGCGAGGGCTCGGAGATCTGTCGCGCCGCCCCTCATGCGCGCCCTTTTGAGCGGCCTCCTGCACGGCTCTTCCCGGCCGCTTTTGCAGGCTTTTTAGCCGGGGATTTTTTTGGCGCAGCCCGGCGGCGCAAAGAAGTTTTTTGCGCGGTTTTTTTCGGTGAGCCCTTCCCCTCGGATTCTCTGTCGGCAATTACACGGAGAACTGCCCTCGCCGTCTCCGGCACCTTGCTGCCCGGGCCAAAGATGGCCGCTACACCGGCCTCCTGCAGGAATTGGTAATCCCGTTTGGGAATAACGCCGCCGGCAAAAATCGCCACCCTCTCCGCCTGCTGTTTTTTCAGCTGTTGAATCAGCTCGGGAATGAGAGTCTTGTGCCCTGCCGCCAAGGAAGATACACCCACCGCGTGCACATCCCCCTCCACCGCTTGGCGAGCCACCTCCTCCGGGGTGGAGAACATGGGAGAAATCTCCACATCAAAGCCGAGGTCGGCAAAAGCGGAAGCGATAATGCGCGCGCCCCGGTCGTGACCGTCCTGCCCCATCTTGCACACCAGGATGCGGGGGCGGCGACCGTGCTGCTTTTCAAAAGCAAGGATTTCTTCTTTCAGCATCTGCCAGCCTTCATCACTTTCCCAAACTGCACCATAAACACCAGAGACGGTTTTTGCCAGCCCCTGATAGCGTCCCCAGACTTTTTCCAAAGCATCGCTGATCTCGCCCACAGTCGCCCGCAGACGAGTCGCATCCATCGCAAGCTGCAAGAGATTGCCCCGGCCGCTGTCGGCGGCGGTGCTGAGAGCCTGCAGAGATTTTTGCACCGCCTTGTTATCGCGCTCCCTGCGAATGCGCTTCAGCCTGCGGAGCTGGCTATTTAGCACCTTGCGGTTATCCACCTCCAAGGTCTCAATCGGTTCTTCTTTCTCCGGCGAATATTTGTTGACACCGACGATCACATCATCACCCCGGTCTATGCGGGCCTGGCGGCGGGCGGCGGCCTCCTCAATGCGCCGCTTCGGCTCGCCCCGATCTATGGCCTCCGCCATGCCGCCCATCTCCTCCACCTCTGTGATGATCTCCCAAGCCTTTTCTGCGATGGCCTGGGTCAGGCTCTCCATCAGGTAGGAGCCCCCCCAGGGGTCTGCGACCCGGGTGATGCCGGTTTCCTCCTGCAAGATCAGCTGGGTATTGCGGGCGATGCGGGCGGAGAACTCGGTGGGCAGTGCCACCGCCTCATCCAGCGCATTGGTGTGCAGGGACTGGGTGCCGCCGAATACCGCAGCCAGCGCTTCAAAGGCGGTGCGCACCACATTGTTGAAGGGGTCCTGCTCGGTGAGGGACCAGCCGGAGGTCTGGCAGTGGGTGCGCAGCATCTTGGAGCGGGTGTCGGCGGGTTCAAATTCATCTACAATCCGAGCCCACAGCAGGCGGGCGGCCCGCAGCTTTGCCACCTCCATGTAGAAATTCATTCCGACGCCGAAGAAAAAAGACAGGCGCGGAGCAAAATTATCAATCGCAAGACCAGCGGCCAATGCCGTGCGGATGTACTCCCTGCCATCGGCCATGGTATAGGCCAGCTCAAGGGCGGCATCGGCCCCCGCCTCCTGCATGTGATAGCCGGAGATGGAAATTGAATTGAACTTCGGCATGTGCTTCGCTGTGTAGGCGATGATGTCGCCGACTATGCGCAAGGAGGGCTTCGGCGGGTATATGTAGGTGTTGCGAACCATGAACTCCTTCAGGATGTCGTTCTGGATGGTCCCGGCCAGCTCCTTCTGCTGCACCCCCTGCTCCTCGGCGGCGACGATGTAGCCCGCCAGCACCGGAAGCACGGCGCCATTCATGGTCATAGAAACCGACACCTGCTCGAGAGGAATACCGCGAAAGAGGATCTTCATGTCTTCCACGCTATCCACCGCCACCCCCGCCCGGCCCGCATCCGCAGAGGCCCTGGGATGGTCCGAGTCATAGCCCCGGTGGGTGGTCAGGTCAAAGGCGACTGAAATTCCCTGTCCCCCCGCCGCCAGGCTCTGCCGATAAAAAGCATTTGACTCCTCCACCGTGGAGAAGCCCGCATACTGGCGAATGGTCCAGGGGCGGCCCGCGTACATGGTCGCCCGGGTGCCCCGTACAAAGGGCTCCAGGCCCGGCAGGCTGTCGGCGCAGGGCAGCCCCTCCGAATCCTTCCGGGTGTAAAGAGATTTGACGGGTATCCCCTCCGGCGTCTGCCAGACCAGGCTTTCAAAGGGCCGGTTCCCCAGCTCCTGGGCCGCCAGCTTCCGCCATGCCCGGGCGGAGGATTTCGGCGGGCGGTATTTTCGCTGACGGCCGCCCCCGGAGGCGGAGCGGCGGGATGCGGTGCCCCGGACCTTCACAACAGCGGTTTAGCCGACATCCGCTGCCTGGCAGATCTCCACCAGCACACCATCACAGCATTTCGGGTGAATGAAGATCACTTGGCTGCCATGGGCGCCCGGCCCCGGCTTCTCGGAGAGAAACTCGTAGCCCTTCTCCCGCAGCTGTGCGACATCTGCCTCAATGCTGTCACTGCGAAAACTGATGTGGTGCAGTCCGCCCCGCCCCTGCCTGTCTAAGAACTTCTGCACCGGCCCCTGCCCATCCAGGGGGTAGATCAGCTCAATGCTGGTGGGGGGCAGCGGGAAGAATGCCGTGGTGGTCACCGCCGCCTGCACATCTTCTCGGCCGGTATAGGAAAGGCCAAAATCTTCTGTCAGACGTCGCACGGCTCTTTCCAAGTCCGGCACGGCGATGGCAATATGATCCAGAGCAGTAATCACAGCGGGCTATGGGGTGTACTATAGAAGGGTTTTAAAGTATACCTTCTCCCCCCGCGAATGGTGTCCTCCGGGGGCTTGCCTACTGCTCAATATAAGAGGGACACTGCCGCTGGGGGGAGCCCCGCTTCCATTTGAGTTATCTATCCATTGGCCTGTGGCTGGGTGCCCTCGGTGTACTTTTGCTGCTGTCCGCCTTTTTCTCCAGCTCAGAAACCAGCATGCTGGCACTGGACCGCCACCGGCTGCGACACCTCTGCAAACAGGGACACCCGGGGGCCATGCGGGCGAGCCGTCTTCTCAAGCGCAAGGATCGCCTGCTGGGCCTGATCCTGCTCGGCAACAATCTGGTCAATATCACCGCCGCCGCGGTGGCCACCCTTCTCGCTCTGAAGATCTTCGGCCAGGCGGGGGTGGCCGGTGCCACCGTGCTGCTGACTCTCGTCATCCTCATCTTTGCAGAGATCGGCCCGAAGACCGCCGCCGCCCTCTACCCGGAGCGGGTCGCCTGGCCCGCTTCCTGGGTGCTGCGTCCGCTGCTGACCCTGCTGCATCCCGTGGTGCGCGCCATCAACGTGGTCAGCAACAGCCTGCTCAGGCTGGTCAGGATAGATCCCGCCAAGAAGTGGGATCTGGGGCTCGGCCACAAGGAGCTGCTCAGCATGCTGGACGACGAAAACGCAGAGCTGCCGGAGCAGTACCGGATCATGCTGATCAATATCCTGAACTTAGATCAGATCACCGTGGACGACATCATGGTGCCCCGCTCCGAGGTGATCGGCATAGACATAAACGACTCGTCCGAGAGCATTATTGAAACCCTCTCCTCCTACCGCCTGACCCGCATTCCCGTATACCGGGAAAACATGGACCAGATCACCGGCATTCTGGATGTACGGGATGCCCCCCGCATGCTGGCCAGCGGCCAGGAACCGGGACTCCTGCTGGAAAAAATAATCCAGGCCCCCTACTTCATACCCGAAGGCACCACATTGCCGACTCAGATGGAGCATTTCCAGGCGGAAAAGCGCAGCATGGGCATCGTGGTGGACGAGTACGGAGCCGTGCAGGGCATCGTCACCCTGCAGCGAATCCTGGAGGAGATCGTCGGCAAAGTGAATCTAGGACTGCGGGTGAGTGCGAGCAAACAGGATATCTACTGGCAACCGGACGGCAGCTGTATCCTGGACGGATCCATAACCTTGCACGAGATCAGCAAATCCTTGGGCGTGCAGCTGTCCGCGGAGGAGGCGAGCACACTGAATGGACTTATCTTAGAAAAAATTGAAGACCTGCCTCAGCCCGGAAACATAGTGGAACTAGATGGGCATACTGCAAGGGTGCTGCTGGTGCAGGAGAACATGGTGCACCGGGTGCAGCTGAACATTTCCAAGCAGAAAAGCGACGAGCCAATCTCGCCTGAAAGCTGAACAAAGGCCTGCAGAGACTGTCGGCAGGGCTTCGGTCCCAGGTGTTTTTTCTGCAATGCGGATCAAGTGCAAAAACAGCCGTCCTATACTGTTTTTTGCTTTTCAAAGTGGAACTGAGCGGTTTTCTTTGCCCAGCGGTAATCCGGTTTGCCGCTCGGCGAGCGCAGCACTTTTTCCACCAGGAAGAGCTGGCGGGGAATTTTGAAACCGGCGATGCTCTCCCGACAGCAGGCCTGGATATCATCCAGGCTCGGCCGGGTGCCGGGGCGCGGTTCCACGACAGCGGCAACCTGCTCTCCCCAGCGCTCATCCGGCACACTGACTACGGTTGCGTCAAAAACATCCGGGTGGGATTTGACGGCGGCCTCCACCTCCTCGGGAAAGATTTTCATGCCCCCCGAATTAATGCACACCGAGCCGCGCCCGAGGACGGTGATGCTGCCGTCCGCCTCTAACAGAGCAGAATCCCCGGGGAGGGCGTAGCGGCGACCGTCTGCTCCGGTGACAAAGGTGGCGGCGGTCTTCTCCGGGTCTTTGTAGTAGCCGAGAGGAATATTGCCGGTGCGGGCCAGCCGGCCCATCACACCGGAGCCCGGGGCCATCGGCCGCAAGTCCTCGTCTAGCACCAGGGTGTCAGGGCCGGGCTTGATGGTGGGACCGCCTTTCATGCCGGTGCTCCCTGCCTGCACCACTGCCATGCCGTTGGAGCCGCTCTCCGATGCACCGACACCGTCTATCATGAAGAGGTTTGGAAAATGCCGAAAGAAGCGATCCTTGACAGATGGCGAAAACACTGCGGCGGTACTGGTCAGGACAAACAGGGAGGAGGTGTCAAAGGCGTCGGGCGCCGCTTCTAGCGCATCGATCAGCGGCCGAGCCATAGCATCCCCGGTGATCATGATGCCGCTTACCTTCTCCTGCTCTATCAGCCGCCATGCCTGCACTGGGTCAAACTTGCTCATCAGCACGGTTTTGCGCCCCTCAAAGGCACCCCCCATCACCGCCCATTGGCAGGCGCCGTGCATCAGGGGCGCGGTGGTAAGAAAGGAGACTGCATTCTGCTCCTGTCCCCGGCGAATGATCTCCATCGGCTCCTGCACCCGGGTGCCGCTCATTGCATCAATGCCGCCGCCGAGGGCAAAAAACACATCCTCGTGCCGCCACACCACCCCCTTTGGCATACCGGTGGTGCCGCCCGTATACAGCATGTAGATATCGTCTCCGGAGCGGGGCGGAAAATCCCGCTGCGGCGAACAGGCACCGATGGCATCCTCGTACTCTTCGCCATCCGCCTCCTGCACAGGCACGCCGCTGCCATCTTCAACATGCAGCAGGAAGCGAAGCTCGGGAACCTCCCCTCGGATGCTGCGCACACGCTCAGCGAATTGCCGATGATAGAGCAGGGCTTTCAGGTCGGCATTTTTAAATAGATGCGCGAGCTCTTTCTCCACGTAGCGGTAGTTGATGTTGATCCACACTGCCCGCAGTTTGAACACCGCCCATATAGTCTCCACCCATTCCAAGCAGTTGAAAGCATAAATACCGACGTGGTCTCCCTCTCCGATACCCGCCTTTGCCAGGCAGTGGGCCAGCCGGTTGGCCCGCGCCTCCATCTCAGCATAGGTGCAGCGCCGCCCGTCGCAAACCAAATACTCCCGCTGGCCGAAGTGATCAGCCGCCAGCTCAAACAGGTCTGCCAGGTTGAACTGGGGAGCCGTCTTTTCCGTCATGTCCCGGCACTCGGCTGCTCGGAGGAATCCTTGTAGACGAGAAACTCCAGCACCAGTCCCGGGTGCTGCTCGCTCTCCAGATACTCGTAGTCAGCGACCCCGGGAATGCGCTCGCCGCAGACCGGCTTGAAGGATGCCTGTGCCGCCTTGGCCAGCATTTCGTCCATGTCGTCCACGGTGAATCCCAGGTGGTGCATGCCCTCCCCGCTCTGCTCCAGGAATTCGGAGTGCAGGGTATAGCCCCGCACCACTTCTATCAGTTCAATTTCCACATCGCCGCTCTTGGCGATGGCAATATTCAGCTGGCCGGCCACCGGCTTGCCGCGAAAGATCATGTTTTCAAATTCATGCTCCATCCGCACGGGGAATTCCCCGAACAGGGGGCGGTATCGCACAAGCGCCGCCTCCAGGTTTCGCACGACAAAGCCCACCTGGTTCAGAGGGGGCAATTCAAGACCGGGCACAATTTCACTGTTCATTGGGACTATCTCCTGCGAGGGGCCAGCGGGGATCCGCCAGCATGGTTTGCTGAAATCTTTTGCCGTTTCTCACGTAGTGCCGGGCACCTTCTTCCAAGGCCCGGCGGGCATCTTCATTCAGGGTGCGACGCACCCGGGCGGGCAGACCGGTCACCAGGGAGTTGTCTGGCACCACCATGCCCTCGGGCACCAGGGCGCCTGCCCCCACCAGGCAGCTGCGACCGATAGAGGCGCCGTTTAGGACCACCGCTCCGATGCCGATCAAACTGCCGTCCCCCACCGTGCAGCCATGCACCACGGCGTGATGACCGATGGTAACCTTCCGGCCGATAATCAGAGGAAAGCCTGGGTCTGTATGCAGCATGGCGAAATCCTGCACGTTGCTGTCCGCTCCCACCAGAATCTCCTCACTGTCTCCTCGCAGCACGCTGTTGAACCAGATGCTGACATTCTCCTCCAGCACCACCCGGCCGATGACCGCCGCCCCGGGCGCGATAAAGTGGCCGTCGCCCCTGAGCTCCGCCCGATGCTCTCCCAGCTGGTACAGCATCAGGAGCTTGCCTTCCCTCTAATGGGCTCTTGGCGCAGCTTCTTCCCGGGCTTCGGGCTGATGCCCTCGCCGAGACGCTCCTGCACCCACGCCGGCAGCTCCGACAGCACCTGCTCCAGTGCCGCCAGGTCGCTGCCTCCGCCCTGGGCAAAATCCGCGCGCCCGCCGCCCCGACCGCCCAGGCGGCCAGCAAACTCCCGTATCAGCTTCGCCGCCGACACCCGCTTCACCAGCTCCGGGCTGACCCCTGCGGCCAGCAGCAGCTCGCCATCCCGCTCGGTGGCCAGCAGAACCACCGAGTCCCCCAGCTGCTCCCGGCAGCGATCCACCGCCGTGCGCAGTGCCCGGGCATCCCCCATGTCAATCTTCTTCGCCAGCACCTGCACCTCGCAAACCGGCACCGCATCGGCGATCAGGGAGCCGTCGCCGCCCTCTGCCAGGCGCAGTCGCAATTCTGCCAGCTCCCGCTGCAGCTGCCGTCCCTCCTCCTGCATGCGCTGCACCCGGTCCGGCAGTTCTTCCCGCCTGGCGCCGAGCAGGTGCCCGATCTGCTCCAGCATCTGCTCTCCCGCTGCAAAGCGCAGGGATGCGGCCTCGCCAGTCAGGGCCTCCAGGCGTCGCACGCCGGCGGCGATGCCGGACTCGGCGACGATCTTGAACAGGCCGATATCGCCGGTCTGCCCGACATGGGTGCCGCCGCAAAATTCCACCGAAAAATCATTCCCCATGCTGAGCACGCGCACCCGCTCCCCGTATTTTTCCCCGAACATGGCGATGGCGCCCCGGGCCTCCGCCTCCTGGCGGGGCATCACCTCGGAGCGCACCTCTGTATTGCAGCGAATTTCATTGTTAACCAGGCCCTCTATCTCCGCCAGCTGCTCCGGAGTCAGCGCCTGGGGATGGGAGAAGTCAAAGCGCAGCCGCTCGGCGTTGACCAGGGAGCCCTGCTGGGTGACATGGGAGCCGAGCACTTTGCGCAGGGCCGCATGCATCAGGTGGGTAGCGGAGTGATTGCAGGCGATGGCGTCCCGGCGCGGGCAGTCCACCCTTGCCTCCATTTCATCTCCCAGGGAGATTGCCCCTTCCGCCAGCCCCCGGTGCAGGTGGACGGCGCCGCTTTTCCTAGTGTCCCGCACCCGAAAATCTCCGTCCGGACCGGTGAGAATGCCGGCATCTCCCACCTGTCCCCCGCCCTCGGCATAAAAGGGAGTGGCAGAAAGGGCGATATCCCCCTCTTCCCCGGCGGTCAGGCGCTCTACCGGCTGCTGCCCCCGCCATAGGCTGGTCACCCGCCCCCGGGCGGACAGCTCGCCGTAGCCGCAAAACGCCGTCTCCCCTTCCGTCACAGGCAGGAGCGCACCCTCGCCGAAGGCAGAGGCGGCCCGGGCCCGGGCCTGCTGCTCTGCCATCGCCGCCTCAAAGCCCTTCAGGTCCACTTCAAGACCCTGCTCCCGAGCAATATCGGCGGTCATATCCACCGGAAAGCCGCAGGTGTCATACAGGAAAAAAACCAGCTTGCCGGGCAGACATTCGCCCTGCTTCAAAGTGCGCATCTCCTGCTCCAGCTTCTGCATGCCCTGCTCCAAGGTGCGGGCAAACTGCTGCTCCTCCGCCGCCAGCACTTTGGCAATGCTTTCCCGCTTCTCGTCCAAGGCGGGACAGGCCTCTCCCATCAGCCCTGCCAGCGGTGCAGCCAGTTGCGCGAAAAAGCCAGCCCCCGCCCCCAGCCGCCGGCCATGGCGGGCCGCCCGGCGGATGATGCGGCGCAGCACATAGCCCCGGCCCTCGTTAGACGGCAGCACCCCGTCGCTGATCAAGAAAGCAGCCGCCCGGATATGGTCTGCAATCACCCGATGGGAGACCCCATAGTCGCCGCCGCAGTCGGTGCCGCCGCCAGCTGAGACCGAGCGGTTCACTGCCGCCATCAGCGCCTGGAACAGATCTATCTCGTAGTTGCTCTCCACCCCCTGCATGACTGCGGCGATGCGCTCCAATCCCATGCCGGTATCCACGCAGGGACGGGGCAGCTGCCGCAGGGTGCCGCTTTCGTCCCGACTGTACTGCATGAAAACCAGATTCCAGATCTCCGGGCACCGATCCTCCCGACCCGGGTCATTGCCCTCAAAGCGGGTCGCCCGGTCACGGCTGTAAAAGATTTCACTGCACGGACCGCAGGGACCGGTGTCCCCCATCATCCAAAAGTTATCAAAGCCATTCACCCGGGTGATGCGCCCGGCGGCTTCCTCCTCGGAGAGCCCGCTCTCCTGCAGGATGCTCATCCAGGCGGCAAAAGCCTCCTCGTCCGGGGGCACCTCCGGCTGCTCTTTCCCGAAAAGCCGCCCGCCGTCGAAAACGGTAATCCACAGATGGCCAGGGTCTAGTCCCAGGAAATCAGCACCGGTCAGAAACTCCCAGGCGTAGGCGATGGCCTCTTTTTTGAAATAGTCGCCGAAGGAAAAATTGCCCAGCATTTCAAAGAAGGTATGGTGACGCGATGTGTAGCCGACATTCTCCAAGTCGTTGTGCTTGCCGCCGGCCCGAAGACAGCGCTGCGCACTGCAGGCCCGTCGGCTCGAGGCGGAGGCCTGCTCCAGAAAAACATCCTTGAACTGCACCATGCCCGCATTGGTGAACAGCAGGCTGCTATCTCCCGCCGGCACCAGAGAACTGCTCTTTACCAGTTCATGGCCGCGCGCCCTGAAATAATCTAGGAAGGCCTTCCGAATGGCGGCACTGCGCACAGCCCGTTCCTCAGAGGCTGGCCTCGGCGAATTCCCTGCCGCCGATAACATGCAGGTGCAGGTGAAAGACCGTCTGTCCGGCACCGCTGCCGTTATTGATGATGACCCGGAAGGCATCTGCGATACCGAGATCCGCCGCTGCCTTTTTCGCCACCAGCAAGAGGTGTCCTAAAAGTGCGCTGTCCTCCTCCGAGGCATCGGACAGGCACGGCAGAGGCTTGCGCGAAATGACCAGCACATGCACCGGCGCCTGGGGATGAATGTCGTGAATGACGATGCAGTGCTCGTCCTCATGGATCTTCTCTGACGGGATATCTCCATCTATCACCCGTTGAAAAATGGTCTTCTCCACGCTCAGGCCTCGCTCTTTTCACCCGCCGCCGTCCCGGGGAGACGCCGCGCTTCACTCTCTAAAAGTACTGGAATACCCTCTCGCACCGGATAGGCGAGGCCGCTCTCCCGACAGACCAGCTCTTGGGTCTTCGCATCGTACGAAAGCGGCGCATGGCTTACCGGACAGACCAGGATGGCCAGCAATTCTTTGTCAATCATAAGAGCCATTATAAAACCGCTTTCCCCCTCTCGCCTTGGGCAAGAGGATCGTCTTACTTCACAGGCTCCATCGGGCCAGCTGCCAGGGCGGCATCTATCGGCACATGAAACCAATTCATCTGCCAATGCAGGTGCGGGCCGGTTACGCGGCCGGTGGCGCCCACCTCGGCAATCAGCTGCCCCTTGCGGACTTCCTGTCCCTTTTGCACATGGATCTTGCTGAGATGCAGGAAGGAGGAGTTTAGGCCGTGACCGTGATCCAGCAGGAGAGTGCCGCCGGAGAAGAACATGTCCGGGTGCGCTAATTGCACCAGCCCCCCCGCCGGAGCCCGCACCGGGGTGCCCGCCGGAGCTGCTATGTCCACCCCGTAGTGAGGCCGGCGGGGCTGTCCGTCATAAATACGCCTGCTGCCGAACACCCCGGTAATAATCCCCTTGAGGGGCCAGGCAAAGCTGTCCGCAAAGTCCGTGCGGGAGCTGTCCACGCTGCGGGCCCGGTGCAGCTGCTCGCGCTCGGCGCGAATTCTCGCCAGCGCATTCTGGGGCGGGCTCACGGTTCTGGGGGGCACCCCCCGGACATGCTGCTCTCGGTAGCTGCGGGGAGTGACCTGCAGCAGCTGCAAAAGACGGCTGCCGTCCGGGCGCTTGAGTTCCAGCTCTGTCTGCTCCGGAGCATCGCGGCCAAAACCGAATACAAAAACTCCCTCCGGTGTCAGCCGCAGCGCCCGGCCCCCCAGGCGGACGGCGGTGCCGGGAACGGTACGGCCGAGAAGCAGACCGCCCTGGGTCCTCGCCCCCTCCAGCTTCAGGACATCGCTTTTCAGCGACATGCAGCCAGCGAGGACGGCGGCGGCCAATAGGGCTGCCATGCCAGCAGCGATATTCTGCAAGGTGCCAGAGGAGCGGTGAAAGGAGTCAGAGGGAAGCATGTTTTTAGGAGTCAGGAGCACCTGGCGGCGGGAGGGACCGACAATAGCAGACAGCGCCCTCGCCACTCGCCAAAAAATAATAACCGAAAGGCGGCCCGCTAAAGCCGCCAGGGGCGGGCAAAATACGCGGCTGGCTATAATGAAACAATACCCTGCAATCTCCTCTGCTTCTCAGCTGCATGACAGCCATCACCGCATTCGGCAGTCACTTTCCGCACCTGCAATTCCCCCTGCTTCTCAGCTGCATGACAGCGATGAGACTATGAGAGCCCGCTTTTCCGATCGCCATATCGGTCCTGACCAGACCGCTATTGATACTATGCTGAAAGCGGTGGAAAGCCCTTCCCTGGAGGCACTGCTCAAGGAATGTGTACCGGCAGAGGTTCTATGCCCTGCCCTCCCGAAGCTGTCCGCCGAATCCAGGGACATCCTCAGCGAAGAGGAAGCCCGGCAGGCACTGCTCTTGCTCTCCAAGCGCAACCGGCTCACCCGCAGCTTTATCGGCATGGGCTACAGCGAGACCATCATGCCGGCAGTGCTGCGCCGCAACATGCTGGAAAACCCCTCCTGGTACACGGCCTACACCCCCTACCAGCCGGAGATTTCCCAAGGGCGGCTGGAAGCGCTGCTGAACTTTCAGCAGATGGTTATGGACCTCTGCGGCATGGGGCTGGCCAATGCGTCTCTCTTGGACGAGGCCACCGCAGCGGCGGAGGCGATGACCATGTGCCTGCGCATCCAGGGCAGCGGGAAGGTATTTCTGGTAGACCCGGACTGCCATCCCCAGACCATCGCCGTCATCAAGACCCGGGGCCGCTGGCTGGGACTGGAGATAGTCATCGGCAGCTGGGAGGAGGGCCTGCCGCCGGACACTTTCGGCGCTCTCCTGCAGAACCCGGGGAGCTTGGGGCGGCTGCAGGACACACAGGCTTTTATTGAAAAGGTGCACGGTGCCGGAGCCCTGGCGGTGGTGGCCACCGACCCGCTGGCACTGGCGCTGCTCCGCTCTCCAGGGGATTGCGGGGCGGACATCGCGGTGGGCAGCGCGCAGCGTTTCGGGCTGTCCATGGGAGCAGGTGGTCCCCACGCGGCTTTCCTGGCCACCCGGGAATCCTTCCGGCGCAACCTGCCGGGCAGGCTGGTAGGGGTTTCCAAGGACTGCCGGGGCCAGCCGGCTCTCAGGCTGGCATTGCAGACCCGGGAACAGCACATCCGCAGGGGGAAGGCCACCAGCAATATCTGCACGGCCCAGGTTCTGCCCGCCATGCTGGCGGGCTGCTATGCCATGTACCACGGCCCCCAGGGGCTAAGAGAGATTGCCGAGGGCATTCATTCCCTGACCGGAAAACTGGCCGCCGGGCTGAGGGAGAGGGGTCTGCCGGCGGAAAACGATAGTTTTTTTGATACCCTCACGGTCCCGGTGCCGGACCCAGAGCAGGTGATAAAGCGGGCGGAGAGTGCCGGCATCAGCCTGCGGCGGGTGGACAAAAACCGCGTCGCGGTGAGTTTCGGCGAAAAAGCAAGAGCAGATGACCTGCCGCTTCTGTGGCAGATATTGACCGCTAAAAAGGAGAGCCCGCAGCCCGACTCTGTCGTCACCCCAGAGGGCATTCCGGCGGCCATGCGTCGGGAAGGGAACTGCCTGCAGCACCCGGTGTTCAGCCGCTGCCACAGTGAAACCGAGATGATGCGCTATCTCCGCCGCTTGGCCGGGCGGGACATCGCCTTGGATCGCACCATGATTCCGCTGGGCTCCTGCACCATGAAACTGAATGCGGCTGCGGAAATGGAGAGTATCGCCCTGGCGGGCTTTGCCGACATTCATCCCTACGCCTTGGAAGAGCAGCTGCAGGGCTACCGCATGCTGGCAGAAGAGCTTAAGGAAATGCTGGCTGCCCTCACCGGCTTTGCCGCCATCTCTCTGCAGCCCAATGCCGGCTCCCAGGGGGAATACGCGGGCCTGCTGGCCATCCGCCGCTACCATGAGAGCCGAGGCGAGGAAAACCGGGACATCTGCCTCATTCCAGCCTCCGCCCACGGCACCAACCCCGCCAGCGCCATTCTGGCCGGGCTCAAAGTGGTAATCGTGCCCTGCAGCGAGGAGGGCGACATAGACATGACAGAGCTGGAGCGCAAGCTGGAAAAGCATGGCAGCTGCCTTGCCGCCCTGATGGTGACCTACCCTTCCACCCACGGGGTGTTTGAGGAAGACATCGGAGAAATCTGTGAAAAAGTGCACCGGCACGGGGGCCAAGTTTATCTGGACGGAGCCAATATGAATGCCCTGACCGGGGTCGGCGCACCGGGCGCTTTCGGAGCGGATGCCGCCCACCTGAATCTGCACAAGACCTTCTGCATTCCGCACGGCGGCGGCGGGCCGGGCATGGGACCCATCGGGGTGCGCGGGCATCTTGCCTCCTTTCTGCCGATGCATCCGCTGGCGCCCGGGGCCGGCGAAACAGGTGATGTGATTGCGGCTGCACCCTGGGGCAGCGCCAGCATCCTGCCCATCAGCTGGGCCTATTTGAGAATGATGGGAGCCGAAGGGCTGCGGCGGGCCGCCAGCGTGGCGATCCTGAGCGCAAATTACATGGCCCGGCGTCTTTCGCCTGCGTACCCGATCCTGTACACGGGTCGGAGCGGGCGGGTCGCCCACGAGTGCATCATAGACCTGCGGCAGATCCGGGAGCGAAGCGGAGTCACCGAGGAGGATGTGGCCAAGCGGCTGATGGATTTTGGCTTTCACGCCCCGACCATGTCCTTCCCGGTGCCCGGCACCCTGATGATTGAGCCCACAGAGAGCGAAGCCCTGCCGGAGATAGAGCGCTTCTGCGAGGCGATGCTCGCCATCCGGGAGGAAATCCGGCGCATTGAGAAGGGTGCAACCCCCTTAGAAGAAAGCGCGCTGCGGCAGGCACCCCATACCGCCTTGGATCTTTCCAAGGAAGACTGGCAGCGTCCCTACTCCCGGGAGGAAGCGGTGTTTCCTAAAGTTTGGCTGCAGGAAGATAAATACTGGCCGCCGGTGGGCCGGGTGGACAATGCCTGGGGTGATCGCAACCTTTCCTGCGGCTGCCCCGCCCCCTCTCAATACATGGAGGACAAGGCATGAGCGTGCAGTCCTGGGAACCCAAGGGCATCCGCATGGAAGAGCCGTTTCTCCGGCGCTGCATACAGATCAGCCAAGAGGAGCAGCTGGAGGAGCTCGGGGAGGTCTTGTCCGCGGCGGAGCAGCAGCGACAGAGCGGACTGATGCAGCTGGGGCCAGCCGCCTGGCAGAAGGCAGCGGTGGACTTTAGCGACAGCGATATCCTGCACCTGATTCGCTTTTTCACCGTGGCGGAGATGCAGCTGCCGGGCTGGCAGACCGGCGTCAAATCGCCGGTCATCGGGCTGGCAAAGGCTCTGCGCAGCCGGGGCGCAAAGCTAGAGCGGGATCTTCTGCTATGGATTAAAGAAAAAAGCGACAACCGCTACCTGCCCTATGGCCCGCTGCAGTAGCACAAACAATTCAGAATCCCCGCTGCATTTTTTTGACCCGCAATACCGCGGCATGCTGGATAAGCTCGCCGCTATTCCCCGCTTTCTTCCTATTTCTTACCGAAGGATGCCAGCTGCCGAGGTGTCGCCTCCGACTGGTATTTTTTCTTCCATTCGCCGTAGGGCATGCCGTAGACAATTTCCCGGGCTTCCAAATCCTCTAGCCTAAGGCCCCGCTCCTCTGCTTCCGCCCGGTACCACTTTGACAGGCAGTTGCGGCAGAAATCTGCCAAGTTCATAAGGTCTATATTCTGCACCTCCGGGTGCTCCCGCAGGTGGCGCACCAGGCGGCGGAATACGGCGGCTTCAATCTCGGTTTGCTGCTGCTGTGAACTCATGGCGACCCTCAGTGAATTTCAAACTCAGCCGGCAGGGGCTCTGCCGGGCTCGCGATTTCCTGCACGGCCTGCACCCGGGCTGCGGGAGGGCCCTGCTGCAGCCGCGAAAGCATCGCTCCGACTGCACTCTCCTCCCCCGCCGCACACACCGTCACGCTGCCGTCCGCCTCGTTCCTGGCCCAGCCCCCCAGACCCAGCTCTTCGGCCTGACGCAGGGCCCAAGCCCGAAAGCTAACTCCCTGGACCAGACCGGTAACCCGACAGCTGATCTCTTTCATGGATACGGTGTGAGAAATTCGCGCAAAAAAGAGGACACCCAGAAAATGCGTGAAGCGGTTGTCTGCGGGGCCGACAGAGCTGTCCGCCTATTTCGCCCGTGCTCTCGGAGTCCTCGAAAGCAGCCCCCTCAGTGGGGCATGTACTCGCCGCCGTTGGCATCTAAGCAAGCACCGGTAACGATGCAGGCGTAGTCCGAGGCGAGCATGACAGCCGCCTTGGCGCAGTCGGCATCATCGGGGATCTCGCCGAGAGGAATGTTTTTCTCCACCTCTGCCTTCATCGCCTCCGGGGTGGTGCCGAGACTGGACGCAGAGCCGTCAAAGTATCCCTGCACCGGCGGTCCCCACATCCAGCCCATGTAGATTGAATTGACCCGAATGCGATGGCGGCCCAGCTCAAAGGCCAGATGCGAAGTGGCCG
Source organism: Gammaproteobacteria bacterium (assembly GCA_965205525.1). GTDB lineage: Bacteria > Pseudomonadota > Gammaproteobacteria > JABABF01 > JABABF01. Next base: position 904,609 of record OZ242171.1, on the reverse strand, counting down.
CGGTCAGCGCGGCTTTGGAAACAGCATAACCGGACTGGCCGGGCATCGGCTTGCGGGTCACCATGCTATTGATCATGACGACAGCGCCGCCCCCCTGCTTCTTCATCGGCTGCACCGCCGCCTGGGTGAGGTTCATGGTGCCGCACACATTGACGCTGAAGGTATTCATCCAATCCTCCATATCCGACTCCTCCACCGGCACGAAGCTGCCGGCTATGTAGGCGCTGTTGAGCAGCACATCCACCCTGCCGAAGCGCTTCAGGGTGGCGGCCACCAGGGCATCGCTGGCCGCTTTATCGCTGATGTCCGTCGGCACTTTCAGCACCGGGGTGTCCAGCCCGAGCTTCCGGATGGCGTTTTCCGCATCCTCCAGTTTGGAGGGAGTGCGGGCGGCCACCGCCACCCCAAGCGCACCCTCCATCGCAGAGCGAGTGGACAGCTCAATGCCGAGCCCCGGCCCGATGCCGGAGACGATGACGACTTTATCTTTCAGCAGCATGATGTGCTCCCTAGGCAGAAGAGTTTCGGTAATGCTCCATTAGGATAGCGGCCACTTCCGGACGTGCAAACTCCTCAGGCAGCGGCTCCCCCGCCGCCAGCATTTCCCGCACCCGGGTGCCGGAGAGCAGTACAAAATCCTGGGGCTCGTGGTCCGGGGCATCTCGCATCATCACCACCTGTCCTAACTTGCGCGAATAGGCGGTGTGGTCGGCCCGAAAGATCTCTATAGCAAGGGCGCCTTCAGGCACGGAGGCATCAAAGATATCCTGTGCATCAAAGGCACCGTAATAATCACCTACCCCGGCGTGATCGCGCCCCACCACCAGATGGCTGCAGCCGCAGTTCTGGCGAAAGATGGCATGCAGCACTGCCTCCCGGGGGCCGGCATACAGCATGTCAAAACCGTACCCTGTGATCATCACGGTGTTCTTTGGAAAATACACCTCCACCATCTTGCGAATCGCGGCATCCCGCACCGGGGCCGGAATGTCGCCGGGCTTGAGCTTGCCGAGCAGCATGTGGATCAGTATGCCGTCCGCTCCCACCGTCTCCTTGGCCATTTTGCACAGCTCCTCGTGGGCCCGATGCATGGGATTGCGTGTCTGAAAAGCCACCACCCGCTTCCAGCCCCGCTCGGCAATCTCTTCCCGAATGGACATGGCAGTGCGGAAGGTGCCGGGAAAATCCTGCTCAAAGTAGCTGTAATTGAGCACTTGAATCGGCCCGGAAATCAGGTGACGGCCGAGAGACAGAAAATTGCTCACCCCCGGGTGCGCTTCGTCCAAGGTGCCGAACACCTCCTCTGCAACTTCACGAAGCTGAGCTTCGCTGAGTTCCTGCACCTCCTTCACCTCCTGCACCGCCAGCACTGGATTGCCCGGCAGACCGGGATCCCTGAGGGCGAGCCGCTGCCCAGCGACAGCCGGCCCGGGCTCCGGCAGCAAGTTCACAATTGGCACCGGCCAGAACAGGCCGTCAGCAGTGCGCATGTCCCGGGCGGTGGAGAGCACATCCTGCAAGCCCATATACCCGCCAAGCGGTGTGAAATAGCCGGCTCCGAGCATCACCGCATTGGCCGCCGCCGCTGAACTGATCACTGCAGAAGGCAGCTGCTCCGCCTCTTCTGCCAAAGCTTTTCTCTCTGCCTCATCGCTGACTAGAAGGGGCTCCAGCACCGCAGCGCCGTGGGGTGCAATCATTATTTACCCGATGTATTCCGAATCAGGTTCCGCTCTTCCATCAGGTGCAGAATCGTGTCCACTTCCTGCTCCACACTCATCTTGTCGCTGTGCAGATGAATATCTGGGCTCTTCGGGATTTCGTAGGGGTCGTCAATACCCGTGAAGTTGGGGATCTCACCGGCCCGGGCCTTCTTGTACAGCCCCTTCGGATCCCGCCGCTCTGCCTCCTGCAGGGGACAGTCCACGAAAATCTCCAGAAAGACCATATCGCTGTCCTCATGCAGCTCCCGGCACAGGTCCCGGTCTGCCCGGTAGGGGCTGATAAAGCTGCTGAGCACGATCACCCCTGCATCGGCAAATAGCTTTGCCGCCTCGCCGATGCGGCGGATGTTCTCCTTTCTGTCCTCAGCGCTAAAACCGAGATTGCGGTTGATGCCAAGACGCACATTGTCGCCGTCCAAGCGGTAGCAGAACTGCTTGCGCGCCATGAGCTTTTCCTCCAGGGCGCAGGCCACGGTGCTCTTGCCGCTGCCGGAGAGGCCGGTAAACCACAGGGTGCAGCCCCGCTGCGCAAGCAAACGATAGCGGTCTTCCCGCCCCACGGCGCCCTCGTGCCAATGGACATTAGATGCTTTCTGTTCAGTCATTTATAAATTTCTCTTGTGGTGTGAATCGCACAGGTTCTAAAAGACAAAATATGATAGCAGACACAGCGACGGCAAAGGCGGCGGGACAGGCGCTCTACCAGCCGCAGACCTCCTTGACGAAGGGAACGGTAAGGCGGCGGCGGGCCGCCATGGATGCCCGATCCAGCCGCTCCAGAATGGCCAGCAGCGAGCCGGTGCTGCGGTGGCTGCGATTCAGGATGAACTGCAGCACACCCTCCTCCAGCTGCAGCCCGCGCTCTCGAATCCGCTGCCGGAATAGATCTGCCCGCTCCTCCTCCCCCAGGGGAGACAGGTGGTACACGGCTCCCGCACTGAGCCGGGAGGCCAAGTCCGGCAGACGCGGTGACAAGGTATTCGGGGCCAGGGCAGCGACACTCAGCAAGCGTCCGCCCTGCCTTTGGGAGCGGTTGAAGTAATGAAACAGTGCCCGCTCCCAGTGGATATCCCCCACCGCCGCTTCCAAGTCATCCAGGCAGAGCAGTCCGCTGGCATCCAAGCCGTCCATGAGAGCGCTCGGCGGAAACGAGCAGAGCTCTGCCAAGGGCAGATAATAGCTTCTCATCCCTTCCGCCAAGCTCTGGCACACCCCTTGCAGCAGGTGACTGCGGCCCTCCTCCGGCGGCCCGTAGATGTACAGAAAGTTCGGCCCCTCGCCGGCCTGAAAGCGGGCCAGCGCCTGGTCCAGCTCGCGATTGGCAGCGCATACCATGAAACGCGAAAGCACAGCCCGACGGTCCGGACGAAAATCCAAGGGCAGCTGCCTGCCCCGGGGTGTGGACCAGAAAGCCGGGGAGTCGCGCATTTCAGGACGAGCGGACATCGCGCTTTAGCGCTCCCCGGGCCATTGATAGCCGAGGCGCAGCTGCCCCTCCTCCTCTAGTGACTGCTCTTTGTTCTCTTCCAGGAGGAGACGGCGGTCTAAGGCGATGGCCTCTCGGAGCAGCACCGGGCTCGCCTGCGTGTCTAAGCGAAACCAAACCCGCGATTGTTCTACCCGCACCGGCAGCGCCTCCCGCACCAGGTCCAGGCTGCTGAGGTAGCTCAGCGCCCCGGAGTAGTCGGAAAAGCGGTTGAGACCGGACAGCGACAGCAGCACGGGCTCTGGCAGACCCTGCTCCGGGGGCAGGGCCTGGCGGGCAACCAGAAACTCCCGCACCCGGTTGAGAGCGGTCAGCACGCAGTCGGTTTCGCTGACTGCGCTGACGGCAAAATTGAGGTCTTCATCGCCGTACATGTATGACCAGCGGGCGGTCCACAGGCCGCCCGGCACACCGCTCATAAAACCCGCCAGCACACTGTCGGCCAGGTAGCGGCTGGAGGCGGTCCATAATTTGCCCCGGCGATTGCGCAGCACATCTCCCGGCCGCAGCGCCCGGCGGTCCTCCAAATCCATCAAGGGCAGGCGAGCAGGCAAGCCCCGCTGCACGGCGTAGTCCTCCACCCCAGCGGCGATATCCGGTGCCGCCTCCGCCCCCAAAAGACGCGGCTCTTCCTCCTGCCGCACGGCCCATATCACCACATTCGGGCGGTTGGCGGGCCAGATAGACTGCCCTATCTCACGCAGGATGTTTTCCACAAAGCGGGGCTCAAAGCGAACCGAAAGCAGGGTTGCTTCTCCACCGTCGGGCAGGGCCTGCCTGCGATAGCGATAGGAGCGCATGTAGCGCTCGGCATCCGCCAGCACCACTTGCAGGGCGCGGCTTTCTGGCAGCCAGGAGAGTCCAGTGACGCGGATCATCACCTGCAAAAGCGCTCGGCCTGCCGCCTGGCGGCGCTCCCCGGCAAGGCGGCTGCCCACCACTGTTTCCCCCATGTAGATATCCTGCAGGGTCTCTGCCGCCGCCGGAGGGCCCTGCAGGCAGCCTAGCAAAAAGAAAAATATCAGAAGGGTTCTGACCTTCATCGGCCGACACCAGAGATTGCACACGGAAAGGCGATTATTGTAGCAAGGCAGAGCGCGGCAGCTTTTCTCTGCAGAAACAGAGACTGCCCGCGCAAACATTGCTATAATTTTGTTCTTTCCATTTTCTTTCGGGCCCTATTCCCCGTGTCTTCTGATCCGCCGTCTGCCTACCGGAATGCCGGTGTAGATATAGATGCCGGCAATGCTCTGGTAGAACGCATTCGCCCCCTTCTCAAGGGTACCCGCCGCTCGGAGGTGCTGGCAGACGCGGGGGGCTTTGCCTCCCTGTGCAAAGTGCCGGCGCACTTTCGGGAGCCGGTGCTGGCAGCCGGCGCGGACGGGGTTGGCACCAAGCTCAAGCTGGCCCTGGAGGCGGATCGCCTGGAGGGAATCGGAACCGACTTGGTCGCCATGTGCGTCAACGATGTCCTGACGGTCGGTGCCGAGCCCCTGTTCTTCCTAGACTATTACGCAACCGGCAGCCTGAAGGTGGAGGATGCCGCAAGGGTCATAACCGGGATCGCCGCTGCATGCAAGGAAGCGGGCTGTGCACTGACCGGCGGCGAAACCGCCGAAATGCCCGGCCTCTATGTCGGCAGGGATTTTGATCTGGCCGGCTTCTGTGTCGGCGTGGCGGAGCGGGACTCGCTGCTAGGAGCAGAGCGGGTGCAAGAAGGGGATCTTCTGCTGGCCCTGCCCTCCTCCGGTCCCCATGCCAATGGCTACTCTCTCATCCGCAGCCTCCTGGCCCGGCACCCAAAAGAGCAGGAGCAGGTGATGGCAGGCGGACAGACGGTGCTGGATGCCCTGCTCGCACCGACCCGCATCTACGTCAAGACCCTGCTATCGCTGCTCGGCGAGACTGAGCTGCATGCCGCAGCGCACATCACCGGCGGCGGGCTGCTGGAAAACCTGCCCCGGATCATGCCGCAGGGATTGCGTCCCGCTCTCCGCCCTCTGGGCCAGCAGCAGGAAATTTTTGCCCGGCTGCAGCAGCTCGGAGAAATCAGTGAGCAGGAGATGTATCGCACCTTCAACTGCGGCATCGGCATGGTGCTGTGCCTGGCGGCAAAGGACGCAAAAAAGGCCCTTGAACATCTGCAGGGCAGCGGCGAGCAGGCCTGGCACTGCGGAGAAGTGGAGTCCGGCAGCGGCGTGCGCATAGACGACAAGGTATTCTGAATGGCGAAAACATCCCCCTGCCGGCTGGCGGTGCTGGTCTCCGGCAACGGCACCAACCTGCAATCTCTTATCCATGCAATTGAAGAGGGCAGACTGCCCTGCTCCATTGAGCTGGTGCTCAGCAACCGGCCGGACTCCGGCGCACTGAAGCGGGCCGAGGAAGCCGGCATCCCCGCTGTCCTGCTCTCCCACCGAGATTTCGGTGCTAGAGAGGATTTTGACCGGGCCCTGCTAAAACGAGTGAGCGAGGCAGAGCCGGACCTGGTGATTTTGGCTGGTTTTATGCGCATCCTAAGTGCTGTCTTCGTGGACCCCTGGCAGGGACGGCTGATCAATCTGCATCCCTCCCTGCTGCCCAAGTACCCTGGCCTGCACACACACGAACTGGCTCTTGCAAACGGCGACAGTGAACACGGTGCCACCGTGCATTTTGTGATTGAAGAGCTGGATCAGGGGCCCCGCATCATTCAGGGCGCTGTGCCGCTAAAGCCTGAGCATACCCCTGAAAGCCTGCAAGCAGATGTGCGGAGCCAAGAGCACCGCATCCTGCCTCTGGCGATCAAATGGTTTGCCGCCGGGCGCTTGGAAATGAAGGAAGACCGTGTCCTGCTAGACGGCAAGGCACTGCCGAAAAGCGGCTACCGCTACTCGAGGGAATCTCTCTGAGTCAGGCTGTTGCGCCGGGTCTCAGCATGCGTTTCAGCACGCCGTCCTTGAGGAAAAACTGATGATGAAGGGCAGCGAGCAGGTGCAGTGAGATCAGCAGCGACAAAAGCACCCAGCCCCATTCGTGCACACTGTGCATGGTTCCTGACAGGGACTCGCTCTTCTCCATAAATTGGGGCATCTGCCAGAGGCCGAAGAAATTGGGCGGGTAGCCCGCTGCAACCGACATCAAGATGCCGGAGGCAGGCTGCAGAAGAATAAAAAAGTACAGGAGCCCGTGATTGGCATAGGCCAGCAGGCGACGCAGGGGCGAAGTGCCCTCCGGCAGCCGGGGGGCAGGATTGCGAAGCCGCCAGAAAAGGCGCGACAATACCAACAGCAGTATCAAAAGACCCATGGACTTATGCAGTGCGATGGCCTCCCACTTTTCGGGGCCGTCGGGCATGGCGGCATCCTGGTAGCCGCCGACAATGGACAAGATGACTAAAATGGCCAGCACCCAGTGAAACAGCCAGGCCAGCAGACCGTAAGATTGTTTGGTGTTCTGAATTTGCACGGTACTCTCTCCCTGCACAATATGGCTTAATCATGCCCTACAAGCGGTTCAAACTGCAAGCCCTGCTGCTGCTGTCGGCTGCCCTCCTCGCCGGCCCCGCCGCTGCCGATGAATATCTGCCCTCAGCGTTTCGCGCTTTTTACACCGTTCCTCGGCCCGGGCCGGATGCTGCCATGGAGTGGCGGCTCAGGCACACAGAGGGCGGGCGGATCCTAGTGCAGAGGACACTCTCTTGGATGTTTATCAGGGTGCGAGAAGAGAGCGAGCTGGAAATAAAAAACGGCGCGCTGCGCCCGCTGCTCTACACCTACCGGGCGCTGGGACGGCGACGGCGGGTTCAGTTTGACTGGACTGCGAAGCAAGTGCAGACAGAAGAGAAGCAAAGCAGCGAGATACTTCCTCTGTCCCCGGGTCTGCTGGATCCGCTGGGCTACAGCCTGCAGCAGCGCCTTGACCTGCAGGCCCTGGGTCCCGGCTGGCCAGGGGGCACCTACCGGCTTATCAGCCGGGGGAAAATTCGCACCGTGAAAATCAGAAACGCAGGCATTGAAAAGATCAGCACGCCGGCGGGAGACTTCTCCGCCCTGCGCATTGAGGCGGTCACCTTGGATGAGAGGAACCAAAAGCAGGGCATTGTCTGGCATGCACTACAGCGGGACTACCTGCCGGTGCAAGTGCAGTGGCGAGAAAATGGAAAAGAGCACACCGCACTCTTGAAAGCTATTTCAGAATAAAGCGATGCGGGCGGCCTGCCTGTGCCACGCCGGACCCATTTTGCAGGCGCGAGCAGAGAACTCTGCCGCGAGCGGGCAGACTCTAAAAAAGGGCTGACAGTGCCCCTCGTGCCCGCCCTCAGGACTTCGGCAGCACCACTCCCCTCTGTCCCTGGTACTTGCCCTTGCGCTCTCGATAATTGGTCTCGCAGGGCTCCTCGCCCTTGAAGAACAGGACCTGCGCAATGCCCTCGTTGGCATAAATTCTTGCCGGCAGGCTGGTGGTATTGGAAAATTCCAGCGTGACATGTCCCTCCCAGCCCGGTTCAAGGGGCGTGACATTGACGATAATCCCGCACCGGGCATAGGTGGATTTCCCCACGCACAATGTGAGCACATCATCGGGGATGCAGAAGTATTCAATGGTCCGCGCCAGGGCAAAGGAGTTGGGAGGAATGATGCAGACATCATCCTTGATATCCACGAAACTGCGGGTGTCAAAGTCCTTCGGATCCACTACCGCCGAGTGAATGTTGGTAAACACCAGGAACTCCGGCGCACAGCGCACATCGTAGCCATAGCTGGAGGTGCCGTAGGAGATTACCCGCCGCCCGTCCGGCAGCTGCCGCACCTGCTGGGGCTCAAAGGGCTCAATCATGCCCTCCGCCGCCATGCGGCGGATCCAGCGATCTGACTGTATGCTCAACTATTTTTCTCCTCTGCAGCACCCTTCGCCGGGACAACTTCTACAGCGTGAATTCTGTGCAGCGGCTCTGGCTTCTGCTGTGACAGGAGCGCCGCCATCTGCCGGGCGATCTCCCGGAAACGGGCGGCCATCTCTCCCTCCGGCTCCGCCGCCACCGCGGGGCAGCCCCTCTCTGTCTGCTCCCGGACACTGACATCTAAGGGCAGGCTGCCGAGAAGACGAATATCGTAATCTCGCGCCACCTGCTCGCCGCCGCCACTGCCAAAGAGCTGCTCCTCGCGGCCACAGCCAGGACAGACATACATCCCCATGTTTTCCACCACGCCGAGCACTGCCACACCCACCTTGCGAAACATTTCAATGCCCTTGCAGGCATCCTGCAGGGCCAAATCCTGAGGGGTCGTGACGATCACCGCACCGGCCACCGGCACCTTCTGGGCCAAGGTCAACTGCACATCGCCGGTGCCTGGAGGCATATCCACCACCAGGTAGTCCAAGCCCTTCCACAGGGTCTGCCCCACCAGCTGCTGCAGGGCGCCGCTGACCATCGGGCCGCGCCATACCATCGGTGTGCGCTCGGTCACCAAGCAGCCCATAGACATCAGCTGCAGGCCATGGGCCAGTATTGGCACCAGCTTTCCCGGGGGACGTGTATCGGGTCTCTGACCGGCCTCAATCCCCAGCATCAGCTGCTGGCTGGGGCCGTAGATATCCGCATCAAGAAGACCGGTTTCCGCCCCCTCCGCCGCCAGTGCCAGGGCCAGGTTGGCTGCTACGAAGGATTTCCCGACACCGCCTTTGCCCGAGGCCACGGCGATGATATTGCGCACTTCCGCAAGACTGTGCATACCCTCCTGGGGGCAGGCTGAACGCACTGCCCAGTTTATTTCCACATCCACTTTGGCCCCTGTCTCCCGCACTCCCGGGACCGTCTGGATGATATCTCTGGCCTGCTTTTCCATCTCCTCCCGAAGGCCAGCGGCGGGATAACCGAGCTGGATGCGGACCCGAATGCGCCCATTCTCCACCTGACATTCCTTGATCGCACCGCCAGCAGATGCCTCCATGCCCGTGCAGGGGTCGCGCCAAGCACCGAGCGCCTGGCGCAGATGCTCCTTGTCAATGCTGTTCATTTCGACCCTGACACATGATCGCCTGATTATATCCCCTGCCCCGTTCTGACACGGCAAATGCAGAGGGTCAGCAATGCCCGCTGCCTCCGCTCGCCCTTTCCCCAGCAGTACACTTTGATACGGCAAACGCCGAGAGTCAGCTATCGTATAAAGTATTGTCATGCTCACTTCGCCGCTCACCAAACCCATCATCGCCGTACCCCGAGACTTAGCGGCAACTCTCGGGCTGGAGGAGGCCGTGCTGCTGCAGTTTCTCAGCGAATGGGCGAGCCATCGGGAAACTGAGACTGATGGGAGCAGCACCTCCCGCCGGATCAACATGCATGCGCTGCAAAGGCAGCTGCCCTTCTGGGGCGTCTTGGAGATAGACCGCATCGCCCGCAGCCTCCAGGACAAAGGCGTCATCAGCGTTTCCTCTCCCCCGCTGCAGCAGGGTGGCGAACTGCACTTTTGCTTTCAAACCTCGCCCTCGAACCCGGAGCAGCCGGAGCCAGTGGCGGGAGCCACTCGTCTGCCCCGCCACTGGAGCCCGGGTGAAGATACGCTGGCCAGCTTGGAGCATCGGGAGGGCATCCCTCGGAGCTTTGCCGCCGGGCAGGTGGATGCCTTCGTGCGCCGGTGGTATGAGCGGGCCGAACCCGCCTACTCCTGGAACGAGAAGTTTTATCGCCATGCGGTGGCCGCCTGGCGGCGAGCCCAGCAGCCGGAGCCTGAGTCAACTGCTATCAGCCGCGACTGGCGACCCAGCGAGGATGCCCTGGTCATTCTGGAAAACTCAGGCATAGAAAAATCCTTCATTCAGGACGCCATCCCAGAATTCATCCTGTACTGGCAGGAAAAGGACCGAGAAGCAGGGGCTTGGGACAGCAAATTCGTTCAGCATCTCAGAGGCCAGTGGCGCATCTGGCAGGAAGCCTTGGAGAAAGGCATAGAGCCGGGCCTGATGCCCTCGGACTGGGAGCCTCCCGCAGAGATCCACGACATGCTGAAGAAGTCTCATATAAGCCCGGAATTTGCCGAGGAGAAGGTGCCGGAATTCGTGCTGTATTGGCGCGAGGCCGGCCAGTCCTCAAAATCCTGGGGCAGCGTGTTCATGCGCTTCGTAAAGCGGGAGTGGGCCTCCCGGCATAACATGGCACACACCGGCGACAGCCAGGGCAAGTGGCAGGATTTTGTAGGACGCCATACCGATGCGTCTTGGAGACATGGTGCCTGAAAACACTCCTCCAACAGTCTCCCATCCCGCTCCCGGGCGGCAGCGGGACGAGGACCTGCAGGATGCCATTGACAGAATTTTTGCCGAGTTTGAACTGCTGTTTCCCCAGCAATTCAAAAATGCCTATGACAGCCAGGAAAAACTGGGCCACGCCAAGCTGCTGTGGTACCAAATCCTGAAAAAACAGCGCCCAAATCAGGTGCGGCTGCTGCATGCCGCCCGCACCGCCGCCGTCGGCACCAAGTTCCTGCCGACAATCCGGGAAGTGCTGGAAAAATACGAAGACCTGCCCCTGCCCCCGCCCCTGTCTCTGCCTCCTGCAGAAAAACCTCTGAACCGAGAGGGCATTCTGCGGGCCATTGCCGCGACGCGAAAGTTAATCAGAAAAAAATAAAAGCCGCTTTCACACCACCGGGCAGCGGTGCAGCATGAAGGAGAGAAATGGTGGGCCTGGAGGGATTCGAACCCGCGACCCGGCGATTATGAGTCGCCTGCTCTAACCAACTGAGCTACAGGCCCCACGCAAACAGGAGATAGTTCCTCTTATTCGTCTGAAAGCTGGCTCATGAAGTCCTGCAAACGCTTCCGATACTTGTTGCCGCGCAGCTTGTGAAGTGCATTGACCTCTATTTGCCGGATGCGCTCGCGGGTGACTTCAAACTCTTTGCCCACGTCTTCCAAAGTATGCTCGGAGCCCTTCTTGTCAATGCCGAAGCGCATGCACACAACCTTTTGCTCACGCATCGGGAGGTCGGCAAGCATGCTGTGTATCACCTCCTGCAGCTCCTCGCTGACCCTGCGCTCCATGGGAGATTCCCGGTTGGGATCGCTGATGAATGCTCCCACATGAGAATCCTCGTCCTCACCGACCGGGGTTTCCGTGGAGAGCGGATCCCGAGCCGCGGCCATCACCCGGCGCACTTTTTCCTCCGGCATTTCTAAATGCTCGGCAATCTCCTTCACAGAAGGCGCACGCCCGTGATCCTGCTCAAAATGACGCACCATCCTATTCATCTTGTTGATGGTCTCAATCATGTGCACCGGGATGCGAATGGTGCGCGCCTGGTCGGCAATCGCGCGAGTAATCGCCTGCCGTATCCACCAGGTCGCATAGGTGGAAAACTTGAAACCGCGACGGTATTCAAATTTATCCACTGCTTTCATCAGACCGATATTGCCCTCTTGGATCAGATCTAGAAACTGCAAGCCCCGGTTGGTGTATTTCTTGGCGATGGAGATCACCAGCCGGAGGTTAGCTGTGCTCATGTCCTTCTTGGCCCCGTGCAGACGCGCCTCGCCCAGGAAGATGTGACGGGCAATATCATGCACCTCCGACACGGTGATGCCACACCCTAAGCCCTTTTTATGTTCTGAGCCCAAATTCTCCATGGCTTCAGCGAGGCGACGCTGGTGCATTTTGATTTCATCCTTGCGTGCCTTGACTCGCGTAACCCAGGAACCCTTCTTGGGAGGAAGCCGGCCCACCCAGCGGCTGTCCAGTTCAGATCCGGGAAAACGCTTGCGGAATTCGTCGGCAGGCATTCTCGCCCGGTTTACGCACAGGTTCATGATCTTGCGCTCCTCCGCGCGAATCTCCTCAATCTGGAAGCGCACCTTTTGCACCTGCTGGGTAAAAACTTGCGGATTGACCTTCAGGTATTTGAAATTTTCTGCCAGACGAGCCAGGGCGCGTTTACCCGCCGGGCTGTTACGCCCATAGCGGCTTAGCGATTTCTTGGTTTTGTGGAAGATGTTTTCCAGCTCCTCAACACGCTGGTACGCCCTTTTCAAGGTCATGTTCCCCACCTGGTTCTCCCGTATTTTTTTCTTCTCTTCCATGCTGGCAGAAGCCGCCGGCTGCTCCGGGTATTGATCCTGCCCGGGGGTCATGTCGCCGGCCAGAACACTGTTCAATCCGTTGTGTCTCTTTTTTTGCTGATTGAAAATGCCTAGAACTTCCTCAACGACACCGGGGAAAATAGCCAGTGCCGACATGGTCTCTATCAGGCCGGCTTCAATGCGCTTGGCGATGGCGATCTCCCCTTCCCGGGTCAAGAGATCCACCGAGCCCATTTCGTGCATGTACATGCGAACCGGGTCATGGGTGCGGGCTTCGCCATCGCTGTCCGCCAAGGCCGCTGCCACTTCAGCGGCTTCGGCCATTTCAACATCATCGGGATCCGCTTCGCTGTCATCCGCTAGCAATAAGGAGGCATCATCCGGGGGGACATCGTATACCTGGATGCCCATACTGACGATAGTCTGAATGAGTTCCTCAACCCGCTCCTCCTCCGTGACACCCTGAGGCAGATGGTCGTTGACCTCGTTGTAGGTGAGATATCCTTTTTCTCTGCCACTAGCAATTAAATTCTTGAGACTGGCCTGATGGTCAAAATTACTCATAGGGGAAAGCGACAGAAGGTGAGCGAGGCTGCCTTTATAAGACATTTCGCCTATTTTTTCCAGTCCCCCTTTATCTCAGCGCTGCACTCTGAAAAAGAATATCTTTATTAATCAATAGATTATAAAAGGCTGCTGCTATCCATTCTTGGAAACACGCAATGCTTAAAAGAGGATGATATTCCCTGCAAACAGGCAAAAAAGAAGTATACTCACGCTCTCCTCTACCTGAAAGTACGAGGCCAATCTGCCCGGAGGCCCCAAATGCAAGAAACAGCAACCACCCAGCGACCCAGCCAGTGCCCCCACATCCAGCTCTTGGATCCCGACCTGTTCCTAGGCGGCCCGCCCCGGAGCATTTATCGGGATCTGCGCCAGAACCACCCTGTCTGCTGGCTGGACGACCCCTACAGCGATACCGGCTACTGGGCACTGACCCGGCAGGCCGATCTGGACTATGTCTCCAAGAACCCCCGGCTTTTCTCCTCGGCGGAGAAGACCCCCCTGCTCAAGGAGATGGGAGAGGAGGAGAAGCAGCGCCAGCAGAGCATCATGCTGAATATGGACCCGCCCCAGCACATCAAGTACAGACGGATTGTACGCACCGCATTTACACCGGCAGCGGTGGACAGCTACGAGCCCCACTTCCGCAAAATTGTTGAGGGCGTCGTCAAGAAGGTCCTGCCCAAGGGCAAATGTGAGTTTGTCAGTGAAGTTGCTTCGGAGCTGCCGCTGATTGCCATCTGCGAAATTCTCGGGGTGCCCCTGGAAGACCGCAGTACTTTTTTTCAATGGAGCAACACCCTTATCGGCGACGATGATCCGGAGTATTCCCATTCTGAAGAGGCGCGCCTGACTGCCTCTGCAGAACTGTGGGCCTATGCGGACAAAATCATGGAGCGCTACCAGGGCGACAGCACCCGGAAAGACATCGTCGGCGCCCTGCTGAACGGCGCGGTGGACGGCGAGCGTCTGGACGAAAACGAATTCCGCAACTTTATGATGCTGCTCATCGTGGCGGGCAATGAAACCACGCGCAATCAGACCTCGCAGCTGATGCGCCTTTTGATTGAAAACCCGGACCAGTACCAGATGCTGGTGGACAACCCGGAAATGGTGCCGAATGCCGTTGAGGAGGGGCTGCGCTACAACTCTCCGGTCATCGCTTTTCGCCGCACCGCCATGCAGGACATAGAACTAGGCGGCCAGCAGGTTCAAAAAGGTGACAAGATCGTCCTGTTCTACCAGTCGGCCAGCAGTGACGAGAGCAACTTCAAAGATCCGGACAAGTTTGATATCACCCGCCCGCAGCGGGAGCCGGTGCGCGAGCAGCTGCGCGCCTTCGGCGTCGGAGAGCATTTTTGTCTCGGCTCGCATCTGGCGCGCCTGGAGCTCAAGCTGACCCTGGAGCAGATCGTGCGCCACATGCGAAACCCGCAGCTGGATGGAGAAATTTCCTGGCTGCGCTCCCACTTTATCAACGGCATCAAACACATGCCGATCACTTTTCAAGCCGCCTAAAAAATGGCCATCAAAAATCCCAAAGATCTATTTGATTTCAGCGGCAAAACCATACTGATCACCGGCAGCAGCAGCGGGCTCGGACGCGCCATGGCCCACGGCTTTGCCGCTGTCGGCGCCCAGGTAATCATCTCCAGCCGCAAGCAGGATGCCTGCGAAAAAGTCGTTGAAGAAATCACAGCAGAAGGCGGCAAGGCGGAAGCCATCGCCGCCCATGTCGGCAAGACGGAGGAGCTGGACCGCCTGATCGCCGAGGCGCTGAAACGACATAAGCGCGTAGATACCCTGATCAACAACGCAGGCATGCCCTCTCACGCGCTGCTGCACGAAACCGAGCTCTCCCTGTACGACAAGCTTTTTGATGTAAATGTAAAGGGTCCCTGGTACCTGGCGTCACGTCTGGCACCGAGCATGCGCGATGCCGGTGGCGGCACCATCATCAATGTCATCTCCGTGGGCGGTCTCAAACCCGGCCCCGGTGTCGGGATTTACTGCGCCAATAAGGCAGCCCTGCATGCCCTGACCCGCTCTATGGCCCACGAGTGGGCCCCTTGGGGCATCCGGGTCAACTCCCTGGCCCCCGGGCCCTATTCAACCCGCATGTTTAATGCAGCGGCTCAGGATCCGGCCTTTCTGCAGGGCAGCATAGATGCCACTCTTTTGGAACGAGTTGCCGATGCCGAAGAAATTATCGGCACCGCCCTCTATCTGGCAGGGAATGCCTCCTCCTACACCACCGGTGAAGTGCTGGTCACAGATGGCGGCTACCTGGCGAAATAAGGCGCTCCGCCTCTGACTAAAAACAGAAAAATACCCGCCGCCGCCATGATGGCCAGGGGTGACCAGCCCGGGCGGTGCAGGAGATGCCCGCCGAGCAGAATCGGAAAAACAATGAGGGCCAGCACCGCCAGCCAAAGCCAGCCAAGCCAAGCGCCGATGGCAGCCGCCAGCAGGATGCACTCCTCCCGCTCATCCGAATGCCCCCCGGGCAATGCCAGCAGGGCCAGCAGCGCCGCCGCCCATGTCGCCTGCTCCGCCGATGCAAAAAGCCCCCCGCTGTTGACCAGCAGGCCGCCCCAGAGGAAGAAATAAAGCAGATCCCGTGGAATGCGCTGCCCCTCCAAGGCCATTGCGCCGAGGGCCAGCAGCAGGGCCAGGGCAAAGAAAGCCAAGGCTCCAGTGAAAGTGCTGTCGTAGCACCACCAGGCACCCAGTGCCAGGCACAGCGACAGTACTTCCACCAGCCAGTAGCGCAGGGGAATGGAAGTGCCGCAGCAGGCCGCCCTGCCCCGCTGCAGCAGCCAGCTCAGAAGCGGAATATTCCGGTACGGCGGAATCGGACAATCGCAGGCAGGACAGTGGGAGCCAGGCAGAAATAGGTTGTAGGAAGCGGAGCCGCCGGGCCATTCTGAGGGGGGGGCTCCGCTCTCCCGCAGCATCCTGCGCTCAGCCATTCGCGGCAGGCGATGGATGAGAACATTGAGAAAACTGCCTCCCAGAGCGCCGGCCATGGCAAACAGGAGCCATGGGGGCAGAAGAGATGGCCAGGGCAGCGACATAGAGGCCAGCGGACTCCCTCCCGCAACAGGGACGCGACTCCTACAGCCGGATGCCCCGGCCCTTATGCAGGAGAAACAGGCTGAGGGCGGTGGCCAGCAGAATAAAAAGAATGGTGATCCAATAGGCCAGCACAATGGAAATATCCGAGATGCCGAGCATGCCGTAGCGAAACGCATTGACCATGTACAGGATCGGATTAAATGCCGACAGCGTCTTCCAGAAAGGCGGCAGCAGGCTGACCGAATAAAATACGCCGCCCAGGTAGATAAGGGGGGTCAGCACGAAGGTGGGAATCACCGAGATATCATCAAAATTGCGGGCATACACGCCGTTGATAAGACCTGCCAGGGAAAACAAAAGCGATGTGAGAAACACCATGGAGACGGTGACCGGAATGCTGTGAAATTTCAGATCCACAAACAGCTGGGTCAGCAGAATGACCAGCACGCCCACTATCAGACCCCGCACCACCCCGCCGATGGTAAAGCCCAGCAGGATGACCCATACCGGCATGGGGGAAACCAGCATCTCCTCTATGTTGCGCTGAAAGCGATTGCCGAACATGGAGGAGACTACGTTGGCATAGGAATTGGTAATCACGGACAGCATGATGAGACCCGGGGTTACAAATTCTATGTAGCTGTGTCCGTCCATTGGCCCGATGCGAGAGCCGATGAGAGCTCCGAAGATCAGAAAATACAGGCCCGCGGTGATCACCGGCGGAACCAGCGTCTGCAGCCAGATGCGCATAAAGCGGCGCACCTCTCGCAGGGACAGGCTCAAAAACGCAATCCATATTTCGCTGGCACTCATTGATTGTTCCCCGCAGTCAGCGTTAGAAAAAGCTCTTCCAGGCGGTTTGCCTTCGGTCGCATGCTGGTCACCTGCACCTGCTTTTCGCTGAGGCTTTTAAAGATGCCATTCAGGTCCTGGCCTTCTTCAATGGAGACCTCCAGGGTGTAACGGTCTATCACCCGCATGTCGCAGCCCGGCAGGCGGAAGTCCTCGGCAATCGGCACCCGGGTATCAAGCAGAAAGCTCTGGCACTGGAGGGACTGGAGGGCTTCGCGCATGCCGCCGCTTCGAATAATGCGACCGCCATCTATGATGGCAAGGTTGCGGCACAGGCTTTCTGCCTCCTCTAAATAGTGAGTGGTAAGTATGATCGTCACCCCGTCACGGTTTCTCTCCCGCAGGAATTCCCAGGTGAAGCGGCGCAGTTCTATGTCCACACCGGCGGTGGGTTCATCCAAGATCAGGAGCTGCGGCTCGTGCACCAGGGCCCGCGCGATCATGAGCCGACGTTTCATGCCGCCGGAAAGCTCGCGACCAGCATCCAAGCGCTTGTCCCACATATTCAAAAGGCGCAGGTATTTCTCCGCTCGGCGGACTGCGGTGCGGTGACGAATGCCGTAGTAGCCCGCCTGGTTGACCAGGATGTCAAAAACCCGCTCAAAGTTGTTGAAATTGAACTCCTGGGGCACAACACCCATCTTGCGCCGCGCCCGGGAGAACCCCCGCGAGATGTCCTGACCGAGCAGGCGCACCGTGCCAGCACTCGGCCGCACCAGGGAGGAAACGATGCCGATAAGGGTTGATTTTCCGGCGCCATTAGCACCGAGCAGCCCGAAAAAATCTCCATTTTGCACCTCTAAGTCCACGCCCCGCAGAGCTTCTACACCATTGGCATACTTCTTGCTGAGGTCTCTGGTATAGAGCGCGTACTCATCCATCATGGCGAGTTTTGCACATGGACGGCGCAACTGGAATGCCGCGTATGCGACGGGGGAAAATGGAGCGGGAAACCGGGTTCGAACCGGCGACCTCAACCTTGGCAAGGTTGCGCTCTACCAACTGAGCTATTCCCGCTCTTTGAAATCGGCTCATAAACTGCACGAAAAAACCAAACGCCGATGATGTGCAGCCATTATATGACCGCCGGTGTATTCAAATGGCGTCCCCTGGGGGACTCGAACCCCCGTTACCGCCGTGAAAGGGCGGGGTCCTGGGCCGCTAGACGAAGGGGACTTGTCTTTCAAGCCAGCTTGCACTTGCAAAAAACCGGCGTAGCCGCCGATTCTACCGACAGCACCGGGCATCGTCAAGGAAAGCAAAGCGCAGCGGGCGAATTGGGCCCCCGCCCCCGCAGCCGATAATGTCAAACAGCAGGCCGAAATATCCTATGCAAAGGGGACGTGCTGGCTCAGCTTTTCTTGCGCCGGGGCACGTGCTTCATTTTGACCCGCAGCGGGCATTCCATTTTGCCGCCAGCCTGCATCCACTCCTCCTGCACCCTGGGGGCATCCCGGAAGGGGTTGTAGATATCCTCCTCCAAGGAAAACTTGCCATTGCCTGCATAAACCAGCCGGGTCCAGTTGGGAAAGGCAAATTGATCGCTCTTCGGGTCATCGGGGTGGGGCCACACGTTCTGCACGCAGGTGACGATGGCACCGTTCTCCTCGTCGTAGGCAACCCAGTCCTGGGGAAAGCGCATCCTCGGGTAGGGCGCCATCACATCCTTGATCCACTTGCGAATTTCCTCTCGACCGTGAAGCTCGCCGTAGGCATGCTCAATATAGACAGCATCTTCGGTGAACAGATCGGCCCAGATATCCCAGTTGCCGGTCTCGGATGCCTTCTGGTGCCCCTCGTTGTAAATACGATGCGCTTCTTCCAGTTCTGCACGGGTGAACTTAGGCATGACTTTCTCCTGCGGGCTTCAATCTGACAGAAACTCGATAATAGCACTTTTCCGCCTCCGCTATCGGGCCTCCGCCGAGACTCCAGGGGCCCTCTGCCCTCCGCCCCGCCCTGCTCCCGACAGCGCGACCTAAAACTTGCCCGCTGACAAGGCCTTGCCCAACCGGCGACAATGGGCTTCCCTTGCACGCAATATGCCAAAGGGGTACTATGCTCTCTCCCATTCCAGCTAGTTACAGGTTGGCATCATGGCACAGCCCGCTGCAAAAATCACCGATCCGGAAAGCTTTAGTCTGAGCGACCCGGATTCCTTCAACGACGGTTTCCCCCACGACTACTTCCGGTATCTGCGCCGGGAGGTCCCGGTTCATTACCAAGCGCATTGCAGCAAGGAGCAGGAAGGTTTCTTTGTGCTGAGCAAGCACCACGACATCCGGGAGGCCTCCAAGAACCCAGGCCTGTTCCGCAGCGGTGGCGGGATTACCGTCAATGAATCCCCGACCAAAGACGATAACGTTGAATACGGCCAGAGCAGCATGATTTATATGGACCCGCCGCAGCACATCCGCCACCGCAAGCTGATCAGCACCATGTTCATGCCCCGCCACCTGCAGAAACTGGAGCCCCATATTCAAAAGCTGGCCCGCCGCATCGTGGATAAAGCCGCTGCCAAAGGGCGTTGCGATTTTGTGCTGGAGATTGCTGCAGAGCTGCCGCTTCAGGTCATCGCCGAGTTTGTAGGCGTGCCCCAGGAGCAGCGCCACACCCTCTTTGAATGCAGTAACAAGATGGTGGGAAGCGAAGACCCGGAATACGCAACCAGTGAGCAAAGCATGACGGATGCAGCCGTCCAGCTGTACAACCTGGCTAACGAGCTCTTAGAAGAGCATCGCCGCAATCCCAAAGACGACATCATCACCCGCATGATGGATGCCGAGGTGGACGGCGAAAAAATTTCACCGGAGGAGTTCAACGGCTTTTTTATCCTGCTAGCCAATGCCGGCAACGAGACGACCCGCAACCAGACATCCCAAGGGCTGCGCATGCTTCTAGAGAACCCGGAACAGAAGGAAGATCTCATCGCCCACTTGAATGACAATGAATATGTAGAGCGGGCCGTGGATGAGATGCTGCGCTACAATCCCCCGGTCATGTACTTCTGTCGCACGGCGACCCAGGACACGGAAATCCGCGGCGTAGAGATTAAGGAAGGGCAGCGCATCGCCATGTACTACCCCTCGGCAAACCGAGACGAAGAGGTATTCCAAAATCCGGATACCTTTGATCTCACCAGGTATCCGAACCCCCACCTGGCCTTCGGCGCCGGAGAGCATTTCTGTCTGGGGGCAAGCCTGGCCCGCATGCAGCTGCGCTCTATCTTACGCGCTGTCTTAGAGCGTCTGCCGGATATTCAGTTAGACGGAGAGATCAGCCACCTGCGCTCTCACTTCATAGACGGCATCAAGCATATGCCGGTGCGCTACACACCGGCCTAAGACGCTAGAACAGGGGCGCTCCCGCTTCCTCTTCTTCCTTCTCCGCCGCCTTCTCTATCCGCTCCAGGGGCGGCAGTGAGTAACTGCCGTCTAGTGCCGGCGGCAGCGGCAGATAGATTCTCGCCACCACGAAAAAGGGCTCGGCAGCCACCGGCAGCCAGTTGCTCTTGGCTTTCTTCTCCCGGGGGCTCTGGCTGGACAACAGCAGGCTGAGGGAGCCGTCCTCTGCATACTGCAGGTTTTTTGCTGTGCTGCCAATGCCGTAGCGCCCCTCGGAATTCTCCATAAGCAGCCGCGTCTTTGCGCTGTAGGCGGCTAAGCTCCAGAACGCAGCCGCCGGAGGATAATCTCCCCGGTGCAAGGTAATGCGGTACTCGTAGCGCCCGTCCAGAAGGCGTCCCTTGCTGTCGTAGTAGGCGTTCGGGTACACCGCCTCCTCTACGATATTGGCCCCGATGCCGCCGTATGCAGCAATGGCCCGCAGCAAGTAGTCGCTGCCGTACACCCCGAGCCAAGGAGGGGCAGAGCTCCATCCGCCCCGATCCAGCTTGCGAGGCTGATAGCGCATATCGTGGACGATGCGGGCGCCGTCGGCAGCGGCCCGGGTGAGGGCCTGTCGGGTAAGAGGAGGCATCTTCCCGAGATCAAGGGGCTGCTCGGAGCCGAGCCCCGCTACATCCAAGAGGCGAACCAGACCCTCATCCTGCTTTGGAATATCCATGCTGCGCAGCAGGTGATCCACCACCTGGAAATACGAAAGCTTGCCGCGCATCTCGTTCAGCGCCTTTACCGGCGGCGGTGTGCCCACCTGGGCGCGGGGCTGAAAATCCTGCGCCCGCCTCGGGTTTTCTAAATATTCAGCCAGCGGTATAAGCCGGAAACGATACTGGTAGCGGGCGGCAACCTCCGCTTCGTTCTGCTCTGTGGCGGCGATGCGCAGCAAGATCCAGGTTACCGGCGTGGGCACCTTTATGACATCCCGCACCCCCCAGGGCAGAGGCCCTTCCCAGTCTCGGTAGGCGATGAGATAAAAGCCGCCGCCGGAGCCGATGCTGCGGGAGCTGAGATAACCCGCATTGTTCATGAAGTAGTCTTCAAACTGAACGCTGTACCAAATATCATCCATGGGCGGCACATAAATCACGTAGGTCTGATTCCTGAGATAAAGCCAAGCACTGGAATACAGGAGATCTGGATTGGGCACGCTGAACCAAGAGGTCTCGTGGTCCGGCAGCCCGCCCTGAAGATCGGCAAACATGCCGCGGGGGCCGCTGATATCCGGGGCCAGGCCATTGGCCTGCCGGTATTCCGCCACTGCCAGTTCAAACAGCGGAGCGGCATAAACATAGCCGAGCAGAGCGGAGGCATACTGAAGATCCGCCAAAGATGCGGCAAAAAAAGATGCCGGGGCACTCTTCTCCGCCGCCACTGGCTCCTGTGCCGAAGCAGCCCCCGCCCCTGCAGCCAGGCAGAGAGCGAAGAGCAGGCAGGCGCGGTGACAGGCAAACAAAATTTGCTGTCTTATTCCCAATTGCATATCTCTTTCTCCTTTCTCCAGCTCCCATCAGGGAAAATTAGCAAGATCGGTCCCCCGGGGGCTTTTTTAGCGTGCGGAAGCCAAGGCAAAGCTTGCCCCAAAAAGCCGGAGCAAGGTGCCATCAGTCCATTATGACTGAAAAAACATCTCCCCCTCCTCCCCCTCTGCAAAAGACGGAGCAAAGTGATACCATCAGCCCCTCATATTATGGCTAAAAAAGAATCCTCCTCCCCTTCCTCCTCCGCCAGGCCGGCGGCCATCGTCACCGGCAGCGGAACCGGCATCGGCGCCGCCGTCTGTCGGCGGCTCGGTGCAGACGGCTTTGCCGTCTTAGCGGCCTATTCCCGCTCTGCCGATGGAGCGCAAAAGACGGTGGATGCAATCCGAGATGCCGGGGGCACGGCGGAGATCTGCCGGGCAGATGTCTCTAGCGAAGACGATGTGAAAGCCCTTTTTGCTGCCTGCCTGCAGCATTTTGGCAATCTCAAGGTGGTGATCAACAACGCCGGCATAGGCCACATGGCCCCCTTTGCCAAGATCACTGCAGAGGACTACGAGCGCATCTTCAGCACCAATGCAAAGGGCACCTTTTTTATGTGCAGAGAAGCCGCGCGCCACATAGAGGACAACGGGCGCGTCATCAATATCTCCAGCGGCATCACCGTCTCCTCCATGCCCGGCATGGCCCTGTACACCGCCAGCAAGCTGGCGATGGAGGGCTTTAGCAAGGCCCTGACCCGGGACTTAGGCCCCCGGGGCATCGCCGTCAACACCCTTTCCCCGGGGATGGTGGATACCCCCATGCTGGAGGGCGGGGATGCGGATGCGCTGCGCGAGTACGGCGCCCAGACAGCCGCCATGAAACGCCTGGGACAGCCGGAGGACATCGCCGATGCGGTGGGGGCGCTGGTATCGGAGGACTGCCGATGGATAAGCGGCCAGAACATCCGGGTGTGCGGCGGCTCTGTCATCATTTGAAAGAACATGAATATATATAGAGAACTATCTATTTTCTATACTTTTTTTTGTAGGGCTACCCTGCCCTGCTGGGTGCGGCAAGAGGCAGAAAAATGAGCGAGTGGAACACGCTGCTAGTGGAAGAAGATGCGGGCATTTGCACCATCACCCTAAATCGGCCGGATGCCATGAATGCATTCACGGTTGAGATGTGCGGGGAGCTGGAGCAGGCTTTTGCGGAGATCTCCGGGCAGGATGCCGTGAAGGCGGTGATTGTCACCGGCACCGGGCGCGCCTTCTGCGCCGGCATGGACCTCTCCGCAGAGGGCAATGTCTTCGGGCTGGATGAAAATGCCCGCCCGAAAAGCCCCGAAGATTACGAGATGGTGCGGGATACAGGCGGCAGGGTTGCGCTGGCGATCTACCGCTGCACCAAGCCGGTCATCGGCGCTATAAACGGCGCGGCCATCGGCATCGGCTCCACCATGCTGCTGCCGATGGACATTCGCCTCGCTTCGGAGAAAGCCCGCTTTGGCTTCGTATTCTCTCGCCTGGGTATTGTCAATGAAGGCTGCTCCAGCTGGTTTCTGCCGCGGGTGGTGGGGCTGCCCCAGGCCATGGAATGGCTGCTGCAGGGAAACATCTTCGGCGTCGAGGAAGCCCTGCGGGGCGGGCTGGTGCGAGAGACCTGCAAGCCGGATGTCCTGCTGTCGCGGGCGCGAGAAATCGCAGGCGAAATTGCAAACCGCACATCCCCCCTCTCGGTCGCCCTTATCCGACAGATGGTCTACAGCCAGATGGGAGCGCCCTCCCCTCTATCGGCCCACAAGCTTGAGTCTGTGAACATGTTTTATACCAGCACCCGGGACGGCAAAGAGGGCGTGCAGGCCTTCAAAGAAAAGCGGGAAGCATGTTACGATGGCCGCGTCAGCCGCGATCTGCCTTCATACTACCCGTGGCAGGAAGACAGGTGAGAAAACTAGGTGCGGAAACCCGAAGCAGAAGGGGGCACACGGCATGAAATTTGCTTTGTTTTATGAAATTCCTGTTCCCAAGCCTTGGAAGAAGGACGACGAATACAACGCCTATCAGGCGGTGCTGGAGGAGGCCGTGCTGGCGGACAAGGTGGGCTTTAATGCCCTGTGGACCGTGGAGCACCACTTCCTAGAAGAATATTCCCACTGCTCCAACCCCGAGGTGCTCTACGGCGCCATCGCCGCCCGCACCAAGAACCTGCGAATAGGCTACGGGGTGCGCCTGATGCCCAAGCCCTACAACCACCCGGTACGCACCGCAGAATCGGTGGCTGTGCTGGATCTCATCAGCGGCGGGCGCGTAGATTTCGGCACCGGCCGCTCCTCCACCCGGCAGGAGCTGGAGGGCTTTGGCATTCACCCCAGCGAGACACGCCACATGTGGAAGGAGGCCCTGCAGACCGTGGTGGGCTGCTGGACTAACGATGAATACGAATTCTCCGGCGAGTACTGGCAGATGCCCAAGCGCCGTGTTCTGCCCAAGCCGAGGCAGAAGCCGCACCCGCCCCTGTGGGCTGCCACCAGCAGCGAGGCCGGGCATCACCTGATCGGCTCTCTCGGTCTGGGGCTGTGCTCCTTCGCCGTCGGCACCCCCCCGGAGGATATCCAAAAGCGCATTGAAAAGTACCGGGCAGGCATCGCCGAATGCAAGGAGCCAATCGGCAAATTCATCAACGAGCAGACAGCCACCTTCTCACTGGTCTGCTGTGCGCCGAATACCCAGGAGGCGGTGGATACCGCCCGGGAATCCTTTGAATGGTACCCGGCCTCCGGCGCCGAGCTTATCGGCTCGGTGGCCCAGTGGATGCAGGAGGAACAGAAAGAGGAAGAGCTGGACAAGGGCAATTACGACTACACCCGGGAAATGCAGAAAATGGTGGCCGAGGGTGCGCACAAGCTGCTGTCCATGGACTACCTGCGGGAGAGCAATTCCTGCGTGGTGGGAGACCCGGCAGAATGCATACGCATGTGCCACGCCTATGAGGAGGCAGGAGTGGACCTGCTGCTGTGTCTGGTGAACCCCTACAAAATTCCTCACGACAAGGTCATGCAGACCATTGACCTGTTTGGCAGGGAAGTCATCCCCCACTTTCGCAAAAAGAGCACCGGCAAGCGCAAGTCCGCCTGACAGCGGGAGCACCTGCCGGAGAATGCGCTTTAAAACCTGAAAAAAGCCGCGAGAATACGGCCATGGCGGCAGAGTATCAATTCATTCGGACCGACACACCGGCGGCGGCCATCAGCCGCATCACCCTAAACCGTCCGGAAAAGCGCAACGCTCTCAGCAATGCCCTGCGCTCAGAGCTGTTTCATGCTCTGGAAGAAAACGACCGGGACCCTGCCATCAGGGTCACCATCATCAGAGGAGCCGGGATCTGCTTCTCCTCCGGCTACGATTTGGCATCGGACTTGGGCAAGCAGGATTACTTCACCGCCGGCGGTGACGGCAATTGGTCCCGCCATGCAACGGAGGGCTGGTTTCGGCTGTGGGATTTGGCCAAACCGGTCATCGCCCAGGTGCACGGCTATGCCCTGGCAGGAGGAAGCGAACTGGCCGCCGCCTGCGATTTGGTCTATGTGGCGGAAGACGCAAAAATCGGCTACCCGGTGGTGCGCATGCTGAGCCCTCCGGACTGGCAGTTTCACCCCTGGCTTATGAATATGCGCTCGGCCATGGAGATGATGCTGACTGGCGATTCCATTGACGGCCGCGCCGCCGTGGCCACCGGCTTTGCCAACCGGGCCTGTCCGGTGGAAGATCTAGAAGCCCTGGTGCTGGAGCGGGCATCCAAGGTGGCAGCAATTCCCTCCGACCTCAATCAGCTGAACAAGCGCGCCGTACATCGGGCACTGGAGATCATGGGAGCTCGCACCGCAATGCGGGCGGGCTCGGAGCTGATGGCGCTGGCTACACATCAAGCCTCTACGCAAGCGTTTATGGAGAACGCTCTTGCGAATATGAAAAAATTCGTAGACAAGCCCTAAGAAGCAGAAAAGCAGAAAAAACGCCCCGCTATTCCCGCGCCAGTTCTGCCAGCAATCTGAGCTCCGTCTCCCCGGCGCCGTGCAGGGTGAGACCGGTGGCACCGGAGTCCAGCCAAGGGCGAAAGCGCTCTCGGATCCTGGCTTCCGAGCCCAGCAGCGCACCATCATCTATATATTCGTCCGGCACTGCTGCCGCCGCCTCCTTCCTGCGCCCCGCTAAAAACAGTTCCTGTATTTTCGCCGCTGCCTCCGGGTAGCCCCGCCGCTCCATCAGTTTCTTGTGAAAATTCATCTTCGGGTGACCCATGCCCCCTACATACAAGGCAAAAAACTGCTTCAGCGGCGCCATGGCTGCGGGAATGTCTTCGGTGATTTCAACATGACAGCCCGCTTGAATTTCAAAATTTGTAAAGGATTTCCCCCCGCCAGCAAGACGAAACCCCTCCTCCAGCCAAGGGCGGTACTTGCTCATCATGCCGGGCACAAAACCGAAGGGCAGCCAGCCGTCCGCCACCTCGGCGGTCATCGTTACATGGGCACGGCTGCCGGTGCCGAGCCATACGGGAAGATCCGGATTGCAGTGCAGAATGCTCTTTAGAGGCTTGCCCATGCCCGCTCCGCCGGGCCCTTCATAGGGCAGTGATATCTCCTCCCCCTCGTGGCTGACCGGCGCCTCCCGCCGGAATACCTTGCGCAAGATGCTGACATAGTCGCGCATGCGCTGCCCGGGCCGTCCCCAGGGCTGTCCGTACCAGCCCTCCACAATCTGCGGGCCGGAAACTCCCAGTCCCAGAATGACCCGCCCTCTGCCCGCCAAGGCATCCAGAGTGGCGGCCGCCATGGCGGCGGAAACAGGGGGACGGGCGGCCAGCTGGGCCACCGAAGTGCCGAGGCGAATGCGCTTGGTGTGCGCCCCGATAAAGGCCAGGGGAGTCAGTGCATCGGTGCCGTAGGCCTCAGCGGTCCAGACCGAGTCATAGCCCAGCTCCTCAGCAAGGCGAATCAAATCCAAAGGCAGCTCCGCCTGAGAGGCGCCCCAGTCAACCGCGAGGCCGAGCTTCATCCCTGTGTGCCCGGATGTGGGAGTCGGAATCCGCTCCTATTCGTCCAGCTTGAAGACGCGGATGGCATTTTCACGCAGGAACTTCGGCCAGACATGATCCCGAAAGGGCACATTCGGCATGTCGCCGAAGATTCTCTCTAGGGATAGGCCCATCGGGAAATAACCCGCGTACATCACCTTGTCGGTGCCCCGGGTGTTGGCAAAATGAATGATGTCCTTCGGGTAATGTTTCGGCGCAAAGGCGCTGGTCATGTAATGCAGGTTTGGATACTTCAGCATCAGCTTGACCATCAGCGCAGTCCAGGGCTCGCAGCCGTGGCGGGTCACGATGCGCAGTTCCGGAAAGAACCAGCAGATCTCGTCCAGCAGCTCTACCCGCTGGGGCGCCATTGGCAGGCGGGGGCCGGGCACTCCCATGCAGGGACAGAAGGGGATGTCCAGCTCCACCAGCTTGGCGTAGATGGGGTACCACTTCTTATCATTCACCGGCACCTGCGGACAGAGGCCCGAGGGAAAGGCGGTGACCGCCTTGATCTTGTGCTCCTTGTGGAAACGCTCAATTTTGCGCACTTCGTCCATGCCGAAGTTCGGGTTGGCCTCGTAGGAAAGGAAAAACCTGTTCGGGTGCTTCTCAACAGCCTGCATGATGCGATCGC
Organism: Gammaproteobacteria bacterium; assembly: GCA_965205525.1. Lineage (GTDB taxonomy): Bacteria > Pseudomonadota > Gammaproteobacteria > JABABF01 > JABABF01. Next base: position 877,274 of record OZ242171.1, on the reverse strand, counting down.
GGTTCGCTGTGACACCGAGCATGGCCCGCTCAATGCCGTACTTGTCCATCTGCTCTATGGTGTAGGCGATGTAGTCATCCTTGCCGCCGATCTGAGGAATGTCCTTGAACATGTACTGGGCCGGCATCTTAAAAATTTCCCGGCTCTCCTGATCCATCAAGAGCGGTTTCATAAACTCGTACCATTGGCTGTTATCATCCCCTGGGATGTTCAGCATCAGGTCTATAACTTTTATACCTTCGGGCATGGGCATGGCGGTATACCTCCGAGCGATTCTATGAAGTTTAGTAGGCTACATCCAGCTTGCCGTGGTCCCAGCTGATGATCTTCTCAGGCTTAACCACGATAGCGGTTTTCTTCGGAGCCATGGCAGCGGAGGCCTGGTCCAAGGTCTTTTCATCCAAATCAGTGTTGCGCTGCAGCACCGCCATATGCAGGCGATGCACCGACTCCACATCCTGGTGCAGCTCTGCCCGTCCATGGATTACCACCCCTTTCAGCTGCTCGTAGACATCCCCAGCCTCCAGCATCACCGTAAGGCGGGGATCCCGCTCCAAGTTTTTCACTTTTTGCGATTTGGTGAAAGTTTCAAGCACGATGGCCTGATCTTGCAAGGCAAACCAGAGGGTGGTCAGGTGGGGTGTGCCGTCCTGGCTGATGGTGGCCAAGTGCACATTTTTCTGCGTGGCGACGAAGGCCCAGATCTCCTCCTCCGTCATCCGAATTGCATCTCTGCGCTTAGGCATTAAGGTCTCCGATTAGCGGTGAGTCGTGAGCGGCAGGCTCCGACCGAGAAAGACTTTCCATAGTAGCACGCCCGGCAGGGAATTGAGACCGCGTCCCCCCAGGGCAGCTATTGCGCTCTATCATGCCGGCTGCGGGGGGCGCTGCCCCTGCTGCTGCTCTATGCGGAGGGCGGCTTCTGCAAATGCCTTTTCCAGGCCAGCATAGTCGGATACCGCAGCAAAGGCCGGGTATTCCCGCTGAATTTCCTCTGGCGCAGAAAACAGAATGCCGGCATCGGCTTCCTCTAGCATGGACAGATCGTTGTAGGAATCCCCAGCAGCGATGACCCGGCAGCGAAGGCTGTGAAAGGCCTGCACCGCACGGCGTTTCGGGTCTGCCTGGCGCAGACGGTAGCCGGTGATATTCCCCTCGCTGTCGCTCTCCAGGCGGTGACACAGCAAAAACGGCATGCCGATCTTTGCCATCAGCGGCTCTGCCAGCTCATAGAAGGTGTCGGACAGCACCGCCACCTGAAAATTGCGGCGCAGGGAATCCAAGAAATCCGGAGCTCCGCTAAGGGGCGACAGCTGTGCCGCCGTCGCCTGTATCTCCGGCAGACGAATGCCGTGCTTGGCCAGCTCAGCAAGACGCATCCGCATCAGCTCATCGTAGTCCCGATAGTCCTGAGTGGTGGCCCGCAGGGCATCTATGCCGCTCTCCTCGGCAACGGCGACCCATATTTCGGGCAGCAGTACGCCTTCAAGATCCAGGCAGGCAATGTGCATGGCTAGAACGGGGGCAGGAGAAAAAGGAACGGCATCTGCATAACTTCAGCCGATGATCTGCACCGGGTCCGCGCCGCTGTCCGCCGCCCGCTTCCGATAGCCGATGCTCTGCTCAAACTCCCGCAGCCGTTTCACTACGGACACCAGTTCGGTAATCGTAGTCCAGCTGCGGATCAGATAGGAAAAGCCTTCATGCACCTTGTCAAAAGCATTGGCCGTCTGGATCACGATGCCCAGCGTGATCACTCCGGCAAACAGAGAGGGGCCCATCATAATGTAGGGAACCAGTATGGTGTACTGAAGAAAAAAGATGCGCCACAGATCAAAATAGGACTTGTGCAGAAAGAGGCGAAAGTAATTAAAGCGCAGGCCGGTAAACAGTTCCAGCAGGGCCGGCATGGTGGCATACTCCTTGTTGTCCTCCGCATAAACCAGGCGCTTGCGATAGGCGGCTTCCACCCGCTGGTTGTTGTATTCAAGACCAGGCAGCTTAATACCCACAAACCAGGAAATGATGGTGCCGCCCACGGATATCAGCAACGCGACCCAGGCCACGCTGCCGGGAATGTCCTGAACGACGGGAATGATTACATGTGTACTCAGCAGCCACAGGATCGGCATGAAGGCGATCAGTTTGAGCACCGCCTCAAAAAGCTCCATTCCCAGTTCTTCCACGATACGGGCAAGGCGGAAGGTGTCCTCCTGAAGACGCTGGGAAGCCCCTTCAATCTCTTTATCCATCTTCTGCCAGATGGGGAAATAGGTGAAGGACATCGCCTGGCGCCAGCGAAAGGTGTAGTGTCTTGCGATGAAATTAGAAATGGTGGCGATGGTGATATAGGGCAGAACAATGATGGAGAACTCCTTTAGTTTCTGCCACAGTTCCGAGACTTCGTGCTCCTGCGCTTTCTGGATCAGATCATAAAAGCCTTTGTACCATTCGTTAAGCAGCACTAGAAGCTCCACCTGCACATAGACAGAGCCGAACAGAAAAGCCAGCCCGCCCCAGGCCCACAGCGCCCATTCCCTGGAAGCAAAGAAACTTTTAAACATGTGATTCCACGCCCGCTGCATTGCAACAAGCTTATTTTTGTCAGAACAGGATTATAAAGAACCCTCAGTTTACCACTTACCGCTAAGCGCTTCGCGTAAAATAGGCTGGTCGATGCCCTGCCCTGGCAGAAGGGGAAGCAGCCCGGTTCTCCCATGCGCCCCGACCGAGTCAGCTTTGGTTTTCTACGCTGGCAGGGGCATCAAACCCGACTCCATCCTTCCCATCGCAGCATCCGGCAAAGCTCCTGCGAGCGGGAAGAAAGCCTTCCCTTCCTTCTTTGGATAATCGTCGGATAGTGTTTTTTGGTAAGATGAAAACCATGTACAAAAAAATGAACCTCTGCCCCCGAGATCTCCTTCCGGATACTGAAATTCGCCGCATTGCACTCTCTCCCGGATGGGCTGCTCCCCTGCTTCCCTGCACCGTCTCTGCCCTGCTGCTCGGCGTCCTCTGCCTTTTGCTTACGGTTCCGGCGATGGCCCAGCCAGCGGCACAGACGCCCCCCCAAAGCCCCCTGCCGCCGCTATCTGCGCAGAATGAAGCCGAAGCTCTGAAGGTTCTGCCCTTGGCGGAGCTCCGCGCCTTCACCGAGGCGTTTCACTACATCCGAGAATCCTATGTAGAGGAAGTGGATGACCGCACCCTGCTCCGCTATGCCATTCTCGGCATGCTGCGGGAGCTGGACCCCCATTCTTCCTATCTTGATCCGGAAATCCGTGAGGAAATAGAGACCAGTCTGCGCGGTGAGTTCAGCGGTATCGGTGTGGAAGTGCTGACCCGAGACGGGACCATTTTGGTGGTATCTCCCATTGATGGCACCCCGGCGGCCCGGGCCGGCCTGCAAAGCGGCGACCGGATTATCGCCGTAAACGGCATCCCTACCTGGTCCATGGATCTGGAAGAGGCGGTCACCGCCCTGCGGGGGGCAGAGGGAAGCGAAGTGCAGATCAGCGTTTTCCGAAAAGGAGAGAACGCACCCTTAGAGCTGAGTCTAGTGCGGGAGATTATCAAGGTGGAGAGCGTGCGCGATCGCCAGCTGGCCCCCGGCTACGGCTATGTGCGCATCTCTCAATTCCAGAGCAATACCGGCGACGATCTGGCGAAGCTGCTAGAGCAGCAGCAGAGACAGAACAGCCCCCTCAGGGGTCTGGTGCTGGATCTGCGCAACAATCCGGGCGGGCTGCTGAGCAGCGCAGCCGCAGTGGCGGACCACTTCCTTGAAAAAGGCGCGATCGTCCATACCCGGGGACGGAGCGGAAAAGTCCTGCAGCGGAGCCTGGCGACACCGGGGGACAGCATCGGCGGCGCACCGATTGTGGTGCTGATCAACGGCGGCAGCGCATCGGCGGCGGAGATTGTCGCCGGCGCACTGCAAGATCATCGGCGAGCCGTGGTGATGGGCACTGCCAGCTTCGGCAAGGGCTCGGTGCAGGAGGTGGTAGAGCTGCCGGAGGGCCGCGCCCTCAAACTGACCACCGCACTCTATTACACCCCCGCCGGACGCTCCATACAGGCGGCTGGCATTTTGCCGGACGTGAAGGTGGAGCGCACAGAGGCCGCCGCCGTGGTGCCCAGCAGCGCCCCCCGGGAGGCAGACCTGCCAAGACACCTGCTGGGCCGGTCAGCGTCGCCCGGGACAGAAAAAACCAGTGAATCGGATTCACTGCTGGCAAAGGATAACCAGCTGAGAGAGGCCCTCACCCTGCTGCGGGGGCTGAATATCCTGGGGAAAAAATAGCGCGCTCCCCGCCGCCATCCGAGACCCTTTACCGGTGTCCGCCTAAGGATTGACTTCCATCCGCACCTCAATGCCGGCGGCAGCCAGATGCTGCTTGGCTTCTTGGATGCTGTGCTCTCCAAAATGAAAAATGCTGGCCGCCAGCACGGCATCTGCCCTGCCTTCTCGCAATCCCTCCGCCAAGTGCTCCAGGGAACCGACCCCGCCGGAGGCGATAACCGGCACCGGCACCGCTTCGCTCACGGCACGGGTGAGCGCTAAATCAAACCCATCCCGGGTGCCGTCCCGGTCCATGCTGGTCAGGAGAATTTCACCAGCCCCGTATTCCACCATGCGCTCCGCCCAGGCCACCGCGTCCAAGCCGGTCTCCCGCCGTCCGCCGTGGGTGAATACCTCCCAGCTGCCGGATATCTGGCGGCGGGCATCAATCGCCACTACGATGCACTGGGAGCCAAAGCTTGCAGCGGCCTCCCGGACCAGCTCCGGCCTGGCCACCGCGGCGGTATTGATGCCGACCTTGTCCGCCCCTGAGCGCAGCAGGGTGCGGATGTCTTCCAAGCTGCGCACGCCGCCGCCGACGGTCAGCGGGATGAACACTTCGCCTGCAATATCCGACACCAGGTGCAGAATAATGTCCCGCTCTTCGTGGCTGGCACTGATATCCAGCAACGTGATTTCATCGGCACCCTCCTCGTTGTAGCGGCGGGCTATCTCCACCGGATCTCCCGCATCCCGCAGGTTCTTAAAACGGGTGCCTTTGACCACTCGCCCCGCATCCACGTCAAGGCAGGGAATGATGCGCCGCGCCAGCCCCATTTCTCAGTCCTGGCTGTCGCAGAGCTGCTGGGCTGCGGTGAGGTCCAGCTGCCCTTCGTAGAGGGAGCGTCCGGCGATTACGCCGGCGAGACGCCCGGAGGCGATGTCCATGAGGGCAGCTAAATCATCCAAGTCCCGCAGGCCGCCGGAAGCGATAACCGGCACCGGCACCGCCTTTATCACCCGCTCGGTGGCATCCCGATTGATCCCCTGCATCATGCCGTCTCGCTCAATGTCCGTATAAACCAGGGCTGCGACTCCGGCGGCAGCAAAGCGCCTGGCCAGGTTCACCGCTTCCAAAGACGACTGCTCCGCCCAGCCGGCCAGGGCCACTCGGCCATCCCGCGCATCCAGGCTGATAATAATGCGCTCTGGAAAACGTCGGCACATGTCAGCGGCAAAGTCCGGGTCCTGCACCGCCCGGGTGCCCAGTATGGCGTACTGCACGCCGATGCTGAAGAGAGCTTCCACCGCATCGCCATCGCGAATGCCGCCGCCAGCCTGCACCGGCACATCGGGACAGGCCTCCACGATGGCCTGTATGATCTCGCCGTTTACCGGCTGTCCGGCAAAGGCTCCGTCTAAATCCACCAGGTGCAGGCGGCGGGCTCCGGCCTGCACCCAATTCTTGGCGGCCAGAGCGGGATCATCGGCAAAGACCGTGGCATCCTCCATGCGCCCCTGGCGCAGGCGCACACAGCGCCCGTTCTGAATATCTACAGCGGGAATGACCAGCATTATGCGCTCCCATCCCACGCAAGGAAGTTTGCCAACAGGCTGAGCCCCGCATCATGGCTTTTCTCCGGATGAAACTGCACTGCAAAAATCCCGGGTCCGGCCATCGCTGCAGCGAAAGGGCCGCCGTAGCGGCTCTCCCCCGCCATGCCAGCGCCCGCATCGGCGCGATAGCCGTGGACAAAATAAAAGCGGCTGCCGTCTTTAATGCCCGCCCACAGGGGGTGGGGCAGGCATTGCCAGACCTCATTCCAGCCCATATGGGGAACTTTCAGCCTGCGATCATCTGGGTCCCTGGCCTCGGTCCCGAAATGCCGCACCTTGCCGGGAAGCAGGCCCAGCCCCGTCACCCCGCCATTCTCCTCGCTGTGCTCTAAGAGCATCTGCATGCCGATGCAAATTGCAAGCAGCGGGCGGCCGGCGGCCACCGACTCCCGCACCGCATCATCCAGAGCTCCGGCGGTGAAGGCCGCCATGCAGTCCCCGATAGCGCCCACCCCGGGCAGCACGGTGCGGTCTGCTTTTCTGATCTCATCGGGGTCCGAAGTAATAGTGATGCGAGCCTCCGGCGCCACCTTCTGCAAGGCCTTGGCCGCCGAATGCAGATTGCCCATGCCGTAGTCCGCCACGGCGCAGCTGCCCTTGGAGCGCATTAGCGGCTCCTGTGCTGTCGCAGACAGCCGGAACTGTCCTCGGCAGCTCGCCGAGAGCCGAATGCAGAATACCCCGGCCACAGCGGTCCAAGGCCCGCACCACCAGCCCCTGTATTGACAGAGGTCATAGGGTCTAGAGAACCCCCTTGGTGGAGGGCATCTGCCCCCCGCTTCGGGCATCCAACGCTACCGCCATGCGCAGTGCGCGCCCGAATGCCTTGAAGATTGTCTCTGCCTGATGGTGGCTGTTGTCGCCTCGCAGGTTGTCTATGTGCAAAGACACCGCCGCGTGATTGACAAAAGCCTGGAAGAATTCACGCACCAAATCCACATCAAAAGTGCCGATGTGGGCACGGGTAAAATCAACCTGAAAAACGAGGCCGGGGCGGCCAGAAAAATCTACCACCACCCTGGACAGCGCCTCGTCCAAAGGCACATAGGCATACCCGTAGCGGTTGATGCCGCTGCGCTCGCCGAGAGCCTGGGAGATTGCCTGGCCCAAGGTAATACCGATATCTTCCACCGTGTGGTGGTCGTCCACATTCCTGTCGCCGGTAGCGCTGACGATGAGGTCCATCATGCCGTGGCGGGCAATCTGGTCTAGCATGTGGTTCAGAAAAGGGATTCCTTCTCTCAGCTGCGCCCGCCCATGCCCGTCTAAGTTGACCTCCACTGAGATCTTTGTCTCCAAAGTGTCCCGGGAGACCTTGGCCTGACGAGGAGCGGCACCTTTGGGAGCTGCTTTGGGACGAGAGGCAACACTTTTAGGAGATGCTTTTTTATTCATGGGCTTTCCTGCTGGCCAGGTACAATGGCTGCAGTCACGGAGCCGCTATTATAAAACCCTGTCGCCAAAAATATGCCCCCCGCCCCCGATGGCACCTGCAGCATTTCAGCGAGCGGTGCTGTCCTGGCACCGGCGCCACGGTCGCCACGACCTGCCCTGGCAGCGCAATCCCAGCGCCTACCGGGTCTGGATTTCCGAAATCATGCTGCAGCAGACCCGGGTGGCCACGGTCATTCCCTATTTCAGCCGCTTTATGCGGGCATTCCCCAGCCTCAGAAAGCTCGCCGCCGCCTCGCCGGATGAGGTGATGCACTGCTGGAGCGGCCTCGGCTACTACAGCCGCGCCCGCAACCTGCACCGCACTGCCCGGCTGCTGTGCCAAGAGCACGGCGGCCGCTTCCCCAGGACGGCAGCTGAGCTGGCCGCCCTGCCCGGCATCGGCCGCTCCACGGCGGGTGCCATCGCCGCCGCCGCCTTCGGCGAGCCCGCCGCCATCTTAGACGGCAACGTGCGACGGGTGCTGACCCGCTTTCACGCCCTGAAGGACGAGGGCTCCTCCCTGGAAAAACGGCTGTGGCTGCTGGCCGAGCACTGCACCCCCCGGCGACACAGCGCCACATACAACCAGGCGATGATGGATCTCGGTGCCGGTGTCTGCACCCGGCACCGCCCGAACTGCCAAGGCTGCCCTCTTCGCCGAGGCTGCCTGGCCCGCCGGGAGGGACAGCCGGAGAATTTCCCGCCGCCCCGTCGCCAAAAAGCCCTGCCGGTACAGAGACGCCGGGCCTGGATCATTGAGAGCCCTGCCGGTGAAATCCTGCTGGAGCGGCGGCCCGCCGGCGGCATCTGGGGCGGACTGTGGAGCCTTCCGGAAAGCTCCCCCCGGGGCGGACCGCCCCCGGCCTGCCGCGCCCTGCTGGCGGACTGCGCCGGGAAGGAGGAAAAACTGCCCGTTATCCGCCACGACTTCTCGCATTTTCGGCTGCTGCTCTGTCCGGTGCGTCTGCAGCTCGGACACGAGGTGCGGGAAATCGCTGAAGAGGAGCAACGGCTCTGGTACAATCCCCTCCGCCCCCGCCGCCTCGGCCTGGCGGCACCGGTCGCACGGCTGCTGGATGGGCTGCGGCAGGAGAGAGTCCGGCGGCGACAGGACCGCAAAGAGTAAAGCACAGCGCATGCCACGTACAGTATTCTGCAGAAAATATCAGCGCGACATGGAAGGTTTGGATGCGCCGCCCTTTCCCGGAGCGGCCGGACAGGATCTGTATGAAAATATCTCCCGCCAGGCGTGGGAGGAATGGCAGAAGCACCAGACCATGCTGATCAACGAGGGACGGCTGAATATGGCGGACCCGAAGGCCCGCAAACATCTGCAAGAGCAGATGATGAAGTTTTTTTCCGGAGAGGACTACGAGCGCCCCGAAGGCTATGTGCCCCCGGAGTCTTAAGTTGCCCAGGTAGCTCAGTCGGTAGAGCAGGGGACTGAAAATCCTCGTGTCGGTGGTTCAATTCCGCCCCTGGGCACCACCTTTTCATCGGTCAGCGAGGAACTGCAGCCATGAATAAAAACCCGGTCCGATACTGCCATGTGAACACCCCCCTGGGGGCGCTGCTGATCGCCGCCGACAGCGGGGCAATTCTGGAGGTTCACCTGCCCCCTAAAGGCAAGCGCAGACGCCGCATCAGCCCGGACTGGACCGAGGACATGAATCCCCTGCTTCTCAAAGCCAAGCAGCAATTCAAGGAATACTTCGCCGGCAAGCGCAAGGTTTTTGACCTGCCCCTCAGCCTCAGGGGCTCCTCCGGCAGCGTGGCAGTCTGGGGCGGACTGGCCAGCATCCCCTACGGCGAGACTCTGAGCTATGGCGAGCTCGCTCAGCGCATCGGCCGCCCCAGAGCCAGCCGGGCAGTGGGCAGCGCCTGCGGCAGAAACCCCCTGCCCATTCTCCTCCCCTGCCACCGGGTAATCGGCAGCAGCGGCTCCCTGACCGGCTTCGGCGGCGGCATCCAGGCTAAGCAGCACCTGCTGAAGCTGGAGGAATCCCGCAAGTAACTTAGGCAGCACTCACGGCATCATCTGTCCTCATCGCCGGCTCCGCTCAAGGCATGCTCCCACAGCGAATCGCCAGCCGCATTCAGCTTCATCACCCACAAATCCCAGCCGCCAGCGCCTTCTGAGGCTGTCTCGCCGATTACGGCGATTCCCCCATCCGGCATCGCTGCCACGCCGATGCCCCGCTCTTCCGAAGTCGCCGCTGAAGGCTCCATCTATTGCTCCCGGGCCTCCAGTCTGCGCCGATAGGCACGGCCCATATGTCTGAGATAGGAGGTGATCTCCATGGTATTGCTCTCGGGGCGCAGGATGCGGGCCCGGTATACCGCCAGCACTGCCTCCTGCACCTCGGGGGAGTCCGGCTCTGCATACCAGGCCCAGTCCGCCAGGTGGGCGGCCAGGCGAATGTCCTCTGCTATCAGCTCCTGAGCGCGCCGGGCCAGGCGCTCCGCCCCGCCGGCCAAGAGAGCCAGCTCTCGGGCCTGCTCCTCCAGGGGCGCCGGAGACCAGTGGGAGGGAATATCATCCCACCAGCCGGTGTAGCGCCGGATCACCATCTTGGAGATATCCTGCACCGAGACATACTGCTCCCGCAGGGTGTGCTCACGGGCCAGGTACTCCGGCAGCTCCACGGAGCGGTAGATATGCTCCTGGCGCAGCCCCCGGTTCAGACCGGCCAAGGTCTGGTCCACGATGGATTGCAGGGCCTCCGCCAAGAGCAGAAACCGGCGGCGAATAGCCGGCGCATCGCCGGTGATTTCAGCGCCGTGGGCAGGCAGCAGATGTTCTGCGCCCAGCTCCGCCATCTCTCTCAGGGCGACAGCCCATTCCTCGGGATAGCGCTGCACCCGCTTGCCGTTGCCGGCATTGGGCAGAAAGCCCTGGTAGTAGTCAGCGCTCGCCAGCACCCGCCGGCCCGGCACCCAGACATAAAGCTGATCGTCGGTCTCCCCCCGGTGATGCTGCAGGATAAAAGTTTCACCGCCGATTGAAAGCTCCAGCCGCTCTTGAAAGGTGCGGGTCGGCCAGACCAGGTCATCCCGGTCCCGCGGCAGGCTTTCCAGGGGCTGCCCCATGTACTTGGCCAGAGAGCCTCGCAAGCGCAGATAGCGCTCAAAGCGCCGGGGCAGGTTCTCCTGAGCGATGATCTCCGGATTTTCACCGGCATTCAGGAAGGCTTGGGTGCCGTAGGCGTGATCCACGTGGCCGTGGGTGTAAATCACCGTGTGCAGGGGCTTGTCGCTGAGATTTCGCATCGCCTGCAAAATAGCCGGGCCCGCAGCCGGCATCCCGGTATCCACCAGCACCAGCCCCGCATCGGTTTCAAAAAGAGCCACATTGACAATGGGCATGCGTATCAGCCAGCTGCGCGGCGCCACCTCCACAGCGCTGGTTTTGGCCTGCATATCCTGCACCGCCTCCCTGCTGCTGCCAAAAATATCCGTGGCCACAATGCGGGAGAACTCGCCGCCGAAGGCGCCTCCCCGGGCCACCACAGCCATCAGCTCCGGGTCTTCCCAGGGGCTGACTCCTGAGACGGCGGGCTCGGCAAACTGAGCGGTGCCCCCGCCCTCCTGCTCCTGGCCGGCAAAGAGCAATAGCAGGATGCAGCCCGCCAGTATGACAATCACGGTAAACACTATCAGGGTGCGAAAACGCATTATTTCTCTCCTTTCAGTAAATACAGGGCGGCAAGGGTATAGGCATCGCTGAAATCCGGCCGGGTCAGGAGCTCGGACACTTCGTCCAGCCTGCAGGGCACTACTTCCAGCGGCTCCGGCTCGTCGCCGGGCAGTTTTTTCGGGTAAAGATCTTTGGCGAGCACAATGTGTATAGAGTTGCCCATGTAGGCGGGGGACAGGGAGAGCCGGGTCAAGATCTGCCGGTGCCGAGCGCCGTAGCCCGCCTCCTCCATCAGCTCTCGGTTGGCGCCGTCAAGGACCGATTCCCCGTCCTGCACCGCCCCCTTGGGCAGCGACAGGTAGTAGTCCTCCTGACCGGCACCGTATTCCTTTACCAGAAGAACCGTCTCCTCATCCAGCAGCGGGACTATCATCACCGTGCGGTGCAGCCAGGGATTGAGACGCTCAAAAGAGCGCTCTACGCCGTTGGAAAATCGCAGCCGCACCTCTTCAATATGAAAAAGGCGGCTGTGGGCCAGCCAGCGGCGAGACAGAATGCGAGGTTTTTCCAGCATAGCAAAGGAGAGGGAGAGTGCCCCCTATTTTAGTGATAAAGCAAAAGCCGTGCCAATGGCAAAGCAGCGGATTGCCAGGCGGGGGATTACTGGCCTTCCGAGCGGCTATCATATGCCTATGCATGACGATTGGACTGCCGCCAGCGAGCCCGTGTGCCCGATTCCCTGGGAGGAAGTGGACACCGTCCTTCTGGACATGGACGGGGTTCTCTTAGATCTCTGCTTTGACAATTTCTTCTGGGAAGAGTACATCCCCCAGCGCTACGGCAAGGCCAATGGCCTGAGCCCCGAGGCCGCCCGGGAGGAAGTGCTCTGCCGCTACGCAAAGGCCAAGGGCACCATTGAATGGTACTCCCCGGAGCACTGGTCCCGGGAGCTGGGACTGGACGTGGGAAAGCTGGAGCAGCAGCAAATAACCAAGGTGCGGATGCACCCGGATGCAGAAGCCTTTCTCTCCAACCTGCGCCAGAGCGGACGCCCCGCTCTGCTGGTCACCAATGCCAATCCGGCGGGATTGGCCAGCAAGCTGGAGCACACCGGTCTCAGCGCACTGCTGGATGAGATCTTCTCCTCCCACCACTTCGGGCAGCCCAAGGAGCAGCCCGCTTTCTGGACCCGGCTGCAGGAGCGGTATCCCTTCAGCCCGGAGCGCACCCTGCTGATAGACGACAGCGAGGCAGTGCTGGATGCGGCCCGGGAATACGGCGTCCGCCACCTGCGCACGGTTCTGCAGCCGGACCGAAGCCGCGCCCCCCGCCGGAATCTGCGCTTCCCCGTCCTCGGCCGCCTGGGAGAGGCTGCTCCTCCTCGGCGATGAGCTTTCAACATTGTCTGCGCCGCAATCGCCGATGCGGTGTCCCTCCGTCGGAATACCCCCGCATACATTGCGCCCTTGTGTAATAATTCGTCCCTGTACCCAGTGCCCCTCAACCTATCGTGTCAGAAAAAACACATTCGGATCTCAGTGTCGCGCAGCTGGTAGAGAAATCTCTGCTGCGAGAAGAAGGCCAGCTGACCGACACCGGCGCTCTGTGTGTCGTCACCGGCAGCCGCACCGGTCGCTCCCCTGCCGACCGCTTCATCGTTCGCGAGCCCAGCACCGAAGAGCACATAGACTGGGGCGAGACCAACCGGCCCTTTGACCCAGAGCGCTTTGAAGCGCTGTGGGAGCGGGTGCAGGGACACCTCCTCGAAGGAGAGCATTTTTATTTTCAGCTTCATGTCGGCGCCGACCCGGACCACTACATCCCGATTGAGGTAACCACCGAGACCGCCTGGCACGCCCTCTTTGCCCGCAACATGTTCGTCCGCCCAAAATCCTACAACCGCAAGGGCAAGGAGGAATGGCAGGTAATGAACGCCGCCGGGTTCTGCTGTAAGCCAGAACGGGACGGCACCGCCAGCGACGGCGCGGTCATCATTGATTTCTCTCAGCGCCGGGTTCTGCTGGCCGGCATGCGTTATGCGGGGGAAATGAAAAAAGCCCTCTTCGCCGTGCAGAACTTCCTGCTGGTGGAGAAGGATGTGCTGCCCATGCACTGCGCGGCCAATGTCGGCAAAGAGGGAGATGTCTCGCTGATCTTCGGCCTGTCGGGCACCGGCAAGACAACCCTGTCGGCAGACCCCGGGCGGCGGCTGATTGGCGACGACGAGCACGGCTGGGGGCGCGACACCGTGTTCAATCTGGAGGGCGGCTGCTACGCCAAGTGCATCAACCTGAACCGCGAGCGGGAGCCGGTGATCTGGGATGCAATTCGCTTCGGCGCCATCGTTGAAAATGTGACCATGGAGGCGAATACCCGCACCGCCGACTACACCGATTCATCGCTGACCGAGAACAGCCGCTGCAGCTATCCCCTGGAGCACGTGGAGCTCTGCGTTCCCAAGGGCCGCGCCGGCGAGCCCTCTTCCCTGATCTTTCTGACCTGTGACATCAACGGGGTGCTGCCGCCGGTGGCCGTTCTGTCCCGGGAGGCGGCGGCCTACCACTTTCTGAGCGGCTACACAGCCAAGGTGGGCGCGACAGAGGTGGGCCTGCAGGGCATCGTGCCCACCTTCTCCACCTGCTTCGGCGCACCTTTCTTCCCACGCCCGGCCTCGGTGTACGCAGACCTGCTGATGAAGCGAATGGATGCCTTCGGCAGCCGCGTCTATCTGGTCAATACCGGCTGGACCGGCGGCAACGGCGGCCCCGGCGGCAGCGGTCAGCGTTTTGAAATTCCCACCACCCGGGCCATCATCACCGCCATTCAGCAGGGTTCTCTGCAGAATGCCCCGATGCAGCACCTGGATGTTCTGAACCTGGATGTCCCGACGGAAATTCCGGGAGTAGACAGCAGGCTGCTTCAGCCCCGGCAGACTTGGGACGACAAAGCCGCCTACGACAAGCGGACGGCTGAGCTGGCCGAGCGGTTTCAGAAAAATTTTGAGAAGTTTGATCTATCCCCCGACATCGCCGCCGCAGGCCCCGGCAATGGCTGAAACCGCACTGGCGGCGTACCGCTCCGATCTGCTGCGCCCGGCCGCCCCGAATGATGCGGGGCCTATCTACGCCCTTACCCGCCCCCTGCAGGAAAGCGGCAACCTGCGGGCCCGGGAGCGGGAGCACATCAAAGCACAGATCAACGATTTTTTTGTCATTGAAAGGGACTGTGCAATTGTCGCCTGTGCAGCCCTGCATCCCTATTTCAAAGAGGGTGTCGGCGAGCTGGCCTGTATCGCCACCCGCCCGGACAGCCAGGAGGGCGGCCTCGGGCACCAGCTTCTGGAGCAGGTTGAAAAAACAGCAGCAGAAAAGGGTCTTTCTACTCTGTTCGCCATCAGTACCCGGGCGGTGCACTGGTTCCTGGCCCGGGGCTTTCAGGTCGGGAATGCCAGCCTGCTGCCTCCCCCCGCCAGGAAGATGCCTAGAGCTTGCCAAGAAGCAAGCATCCTGTTCAAAAGCCTAGGCTGAGAAGGACCATCATGCCCGAGTACCGCTCCCGCACCACCACCCAGGGCCGCAATATGGCCGGCGCCCGGGCACTGTGGCGCGCCACCGGCATGCAGGACGAAGATTTTCAAAAGCCGATTATCGCGGTGGCAAATTCATTTACCCAGTTTGTGCCGGGCCACGTGCATCTCAGGGACATGGGGCGGCTGGTGGCAGAGGAAATTGGGAGAAGCGGCGGGGTCGGCCGGGAGTTCAACACCATCGCGGTGGATGACGGCATCGCCATGGGACATGATGGCATGCTTTACAGCCTGCCCTCTCGGGACATCATCGCCGACTCGGTGGAATACATGGTTAATGCCCACTGCGCGGACGCGCTGGTGTGTATTTCCAACTGCGACAAGATCACCCCCGGCATGCTGATGGCCGCGCTGCGGCTCAACATCCCCACGGTATTTGTCTCCGGCGGCCCGATGGAAGCCGGACGCACCAAGCTCAGCGAGCGCAAACTGGACCTGATAGATGCGATGGTAGTCGCCGCCGATGACAAGGTCAGCGACGAAGAAGCGGCGGAGTACGAGCGCTCTGCCTGCCCCACCTGCGGTTCCTGCTCCGGCATGTTCACCGCCAACTCTATGAACTGCCTCACCGAAGCGCTGGGGCTGTCTCTGCCCGGCAACGGCAGCATGCTGGCAACCCATGCCGACCGCCGGCAGCTATTTCTGGATGCGGGCCGCCTGATCGTAGAGAGCGCGAAACGCTACTACGAAAAGGATGATGACACGGTGCTGCCCCGCAAAGTCGCAGGCCGCGAAGCATTTGAAAACGCCATGTCCATGGACATCGCCATGGGCGGCTCCACCAACACCATCCTGCACCTGCTGGCCGCCGCCCGGGAGGCGGAGCTGGATTTCGGCATGAAAGACATAGACCGCCTCTCCAAGAAAGTGCCATGCCTGTGCAAAGTGGCCCCCAGCAGCCCGGACTACCACATGGAGGATGTGCACCGGGCAGGCGGCGTGATGGGCATTCTCGGCGAGCTGGACCGGGCCGGCCTGCTCTGCCGGGATGTGCCAACGATGCACAGCAAAACCCTGGGAGAGGCCCTGGAGCAGTGGGATGTAATGCGCAAACCAAAAGAAGCCGTGGAGCGATTCTTCGCCGCCGGTCCCGCTGGCATCAAGACCCAGGAGGCCTTCAGCCAGGATACCCGCTGGCCGAAACTGGACCGAGACCGAAGCGGCGGCTGCATTCGGAGCATTGAACACGCCTACAGCAGCGACGGCGGCCTGGCGGTGCTGTACGGCAACATCGCCGAGCGAGGCTCGGTGGTAAAGACCGCAGGCGTAGAGGAGGAGCTGCTGGTATTTGAGGGGCCAGCCCACGTTTGCGAAAGCCAGGAGGATGCTGTGGAGCACATCCTTAGCGACAAGGTAAAACCTGGCGAGGTGATGCTGGTGCGCTACGAGGGCCCCAAGGGCGGTCCCGGGATGCAGGAGATGCTGTATCCCACCAGCTATCTCAAGTCCAAGGAATTAGGAAAGAAATGCGCACTCATCACAGACGGGCGTTTCTCCGGCGGCACCTCCGGGCTTTCCATCGGACACATCTCCCCGGAAGCTGCCAGCGGCGGCGCCATCGCCCTGGTGGAGAACGGTGACACAATTCGCATTGACATCCCCGCTAGAAAAATAGATGTGCTGCTGACAGACGAGGAGTTCAAGTCCCGCAGAACGGCCATGGAAAAGCGCGGTGACAAAGCCTGGCAGCCAGAAAAGAAGCGACCCAGAAAAGTCTCCGCAGCCCTGCGAGCCTATGCCCGACTGGTTAGCAGCGCGGATGTGGGAGCGGTCAGAGACCCGGATATGTAACGAACCCGCCGCACTTTGAGTTTCCAATACTTTGGAAAACCCGAACTGCCGCCGCTTGATAATACTAAACTGTAGTTCCACTGTAGTTCAGACTCGGGATTTGTTCCGGTTTTGAGGAGGCTCTGCATCCGTCAATGATCAATCTTGATGCTCACTCGATTCGTTGACAATATTTCTAACATGCTTCGCATGTTCACGATCTGTTTCAAAAGATGGCGCAAGCCTGCCACTTTCAATTCTTTTGGTGATTTCTACCACTTCAATCTCAGAGAAAATCTGCTGTTTTTTTGACTTAATAAACCTGATATAGCCTCCGCCATGCGTTACATTTTCAGGCATTTTTGTTTTGAATGTGCTGCCACCAACAAAAACAACTACAGAATATATTTGTTGCTCATTTAGCCCTAATAATGCCTCTAGCGTTTTTACGTGTTTATGGTTTTGATGCAGAGGGTTTTGAAATTTACTTGAATGCTTATAAGTTCTTTGTGTCCATACTCGCTGCCTTGGGCTGCCAAATATCCAGCCAGCCATATTTTTTGTTTCAACTACAAAGATTCCGTAAATTGAAACAATAATGTGATCAATTTGAGTACTTCCATCTTCTGTTGGCAGCGTTACATTCTTTATCAGGCGGTATTTGTTTTTATCAAGCATCATCTTTGCAGTCAAATTGACGCCAAACTCGCCCATTACCCCTTTGAACCGAGAAGACTTGGAAGAAGATTTGAGAGAAGACTTGAGAATGGCTGCAACAATTCCGATTGAGATTAAAAACCAAAGAGAGCCAGGCAGCTGATTGATGATTGGTAAAATATCCATTCTACGATCTCGCTTTTTCAGGTGCAGCTTGCCTGCAATTCCAGCCGCTTTCCCTCAGCAACCGGTTCTTGGCCATCACCAAGTTACGCAAAGCACAGGCCACGAACAGGCGATGGGTATTTTTATCCAGTAACTGGCAGCGCACTTTGGAAAACCAGAACCGCCGTCGCTTCGCCAATCCAAAACAGTTTCGCCGCTGCTCGGCGGAACATACCCTCCTCCACAGCCCCAACTCTTACGTAAATCACCACCGCTTCGGAAGCAGGCTCTTTAGATTCTTGTTGCGGGATGCTAGAGTTGCTGTATCCGCAACCGGGGTACGGGAGAGATCACTGCGAAAGCGTACTTGGCTGACCTCGACAGGAAGCTGATTACGAATAGCAATACGTCATTACTACTGCTACTGCAATAGCAACTGTCGCAGCTGTGAAGAGTCGTATTCGCTGTCCGATGCCAGCAGTTTCTGGCGGCGGACTTCTTTGATTATGAAGACCAGCCATTGGTCTGCCAGGTTGGCGGTGGAGTCGTCC
Organism: Gammaproteobacteria bacterium; assembly: GCA_965205525.1. Taxonomy (GTDB): domain Bacteria; phylum Pseudomonadota; class Gammaproteobacteria; order JABABF01; family JABABF01. The sequence goes on along the minus strand of OZ242171.1, from coordinate 859,575 downwards.
TCGACGATTTCCTTGACCTGGCTGAATGCTTTTTTTGCTTCCTCAAACTTGCCGAGGTTGAAAAATGAGATGCCGAGCACTGTATGCAGAATATCCGGGCGGCGGACAGCGCCTTCGGGTTTGGGTGTGTTTCTACGCCTTTCCCTTTCGCTCTCAACGCTTTCTTCCTCTTCATTGGCGGCAGTCTCAGCGGGCTTCTCTGTCTTTTCCTCTTCTTTGTTCTCTGCTTCCTCGTTCTCTGAGTTTGCCTTCTCTTTCGCCGCCGCATCTGCTAACAGTCGGGCATTCTTTTCCAAGGCGGACTGCGCGGCTCGCACGGCGTTTTCGTACTGGTAGCTGTCTAAGTAAATCTGGGCTAAGCGCGCGTAGATCCTGCCCTCGTCCGACAGTTTTGCCGCCTTCTCCATCACCGGCAGGGCTTTCTCTATCTCCTGGGCGCTGCGCCAGGCGGTGCCGAGCAGGTCCAGGTTCTTGCTGGTCTCCTCAATTAGGCCTTCGCTAAAGCTGGCCTCCAGCACTTGGGCCGCTTTGTATGGCATTTCCTCGGACAGCAGCAGGTAGGCCACATTGAGCAGCTCCTTCTCCTTGTCCAGGATATCCTGCAGGTAGGCGGTCTCCATGGAAAGCATCTGTTTTTGATCCTGTTCCAGCTCTCCGTAAATGCCGGACAGCTGTGCCCAGTATTCTTTTTTCGGCCAGTTTGTCACCAGCGGGATCATTACTTGCAGCGTCTTTCGGAAATCCTTGCGTTCGTAGTACAGGGCGCGCAGGAGCAGGTACCAGGATTCGCGCATGGCCACATCCCGTCTGTCTGCCAAGTCCCATGCATCCTCAGCCAGCTCCAGCGCCCGCCTGGGATTGCCCAGTTGAAAATAGGCTTGCGCCAGCAGGAACCAGGGCTGGGGTCCCGGGTTTTCCGCCACCTCAAACCAGTCCTCCAGCTGCCGAATGGCGGCCCGGTAATTTTCACGGACGAATTGAAGCTGGGCCAGCACATAGAGGGTATTTCGGTACAGGGCGAGGGGAATGCCCTCCGGGTCTTCAACTACATTCTGATAAGCGCGGATGGCATCCCGATAGCGCTCCTGGTTGTAGTAGATGAAGCCGTAGGTGTTCCAGATATTGGCCCGCTCGTAGGGGTTCAGCTCCAAGCGTCCCCGGTCTGCATCCCGCAGCAGGCGGTCTAGTATGTCAAGAGCGGCATCCGTATCCTCCTCCTCTTCAATGGCCTCCTGCGCATCCGCCAATTTTTCATAAATACGATTGCTAAGCGTCGGGGTGCGCCGGGTGCGGAACTTGGAAAAGTCCGGTTTTTTTTCCTCCTTCTGAGCTTGCGTATCGGACATTGCACCGGGCAGAAGCGGCATGCCGAAGAAGAGCAGCAGTGCTGCAAGCAGGACCGGGCCCGCGGGACGGCAGCGATTATTCATCTTCCAGCTCGTAGATAAAGCGGTTCAGCACGCCGCGCACCTCCACCGGCTCACCGTCAATAACCCGGGGCTTGTACTTAAAGCGCAGAGATGCGCGCACGGAAGTATTGCGAAATACCGGGCTTGAGCAGTCCACGACAGTTGGGTCCCGCACCGAGCCGGAGATGGTGACCGTATAGCTGACGATGCAGTGGCCTTCAATGCCGCGGGTCTGGGCCACGCGGGGATAAATCGGCGCCACCTTGACGATGGGCAGGTACTCCCCGTCGGAGGACAGCCCGCCGCCCAAGGAAATCTCAACGCCGCCCCGGCCTGCACTCATGTCTATGTCCTGGTCTATTTCAATCTCCTCGATATCCGGCAGTTCCGGCTCTGGCGGCTCCTCCTCCGGTTCATCCGGCTTGTCCGGCAGTTCATCGTCAATGTTGGTGGTGATTTCAATATCCTCCATGAGAATATCTGCCACTCGCCGACGCTCCTCGCTCAGCAGGTCCGGGGTCTCCCGATAGATCATCCTGTGCATCAGGAAAAACAGGGCCACGGTTACCAGCACCGACAGCAGGACGATGCGAAGCAGACGGCGCACATCGCCCTCGGAGCCCCAGACTCCAGTGCTCGGCAGATGTGCGACAGAGGCCATAGCCGACTCAGATGCCATCTGCCGTGGACAGAACTACATCGTAAATCCCGGCTGCCCGGGCCGCGTCAATGACGGCAGCAACGGTTTCAGTGTCAGACTTGTTGTCTGCCTGCACCACAACCCCTGCCTTGGGGTTTTCGGCGGACAGGCGCTCAATGTTGGCCCGAATGGAGCGGACATCAATGCGCCGGCGGTCAATCCATATCTCGTTGCCCGCGCTGACTGCCACCAAAATTGGTGCACTCTCCTGGCGCTGGGCGGTCTCCGCCTCCGGGCGATTGACATCAATGCCGGCTTCCTTCACGAAGGAGGCGGTGACGATGAAAAAGATCAGCATGATGAACACCACGTCCAGCATGGGTGTCAGATCAATTTCTGTCTCGCCGCCGGAGGCTGCTTCTCTCAAATGACTTCCGCGCATGGTAGGTCCTCCCCTTTATTGCTCAATCCAGCACTAGCTTGGTTTCAAAAGATTCCCGCTCGCTTTCGGCAACGCGGGTAATCCAAGTATTGGCAAACAGCCCAGAAATCGCTGCCACCATTCCGGCCATGGTCGGAATCGTCGCGTGGGACACCCCGCCGGCCATCGCCTTCGCATCACCGCCGCCGGTAACTGCCATGATGTGGAATACTTCAATCATACCGGTAACGGTGCCCATCAGACCCAGCAGCGGGCAGAGAGCCACCATCGTGCGGATCATCGGCAGAAAGCGGTTGATTCTCTCGTTGATCTGGGAGATGAGCCCCAAGCGTATCTGCACGGCGTACCAGGATTTGCGCTCGGCGCGCTCTTTCCAGATTTTCAGCGCCGTCATCGTGTCCCCGGCCAGGCTGCTGCGGTAGTACATGATGCGCTCAATAATCAGAGACCACATGCACAGGGTCAGGGCGGCTATCAGCCACAGCACATTCCCGCCCGCATCCATGAAGAAACGCAGCCCTTCGGGAAGGTCGTTCCAGAAGAATAGGAAGAAGTCAATTAGGTAGTTCAAGATACCGACCTCTTCAGCGGCGCCCGGCAGTTCTCTAGCGAGAAGCCGCCTCCGCCCGCTCCGCCACCAGACCGGTAGCCCGCTCCTCCAGCAAACGCAGAATGCGGGTGCTACGGCCGCTGACCAAGGTGTGGAAAAGTACGGTGGGAATGGCCACGGTCAGGCCGAGCACCGTGGTTACCAGCGCCTGGGAGATACCGCCGGCCATCGCTTTGGGATCTCCAGCACCGAAGATGACAATGCCCTGGAAGGTGAGAATCATGCCGGTAACCGTGCCGAGCAGCCCCATCAGGGGGGCGACGGCCGCGATGATCTTGAGCAGGTTATGACCCCGCTCCAGTGCCGGGCGCTCCTTCAGGATAGCTTCGCTGAGCTTCAGTTCAAGGGATTCCACATCCATGCCCGGGTTCGCTTCATAGATGCCCAGCACCCGGCCCAAGGGGTTTTCGTCGCTGGCATCGCTGCTTTCCAGCTGGCGATCCACCCGCTGTCCGATACGCGACAGCGTGTACAAGCGATGAATAGCCAGCCACAGGGCAAACAGCCCCACGATGCTGATCAGGTAGCCGATGATGCCGCCCTGCCGCCAGCGCTCACCGAGGGTCGGCGCATCAATGAGGGAGGCTAGGAAGGAGCCGCCAGTGGGGCCGGTCGGGTCAATCCCAAAAGAAACCAATTCACTGCCGTCAGAATCTGCCAAATCCTCGGCCCAGCCGTTGAAGGGTCCGCTGGGCTGGCGCGCCAGCGCCTCCAATTTCTGCTTGACGCCATCGTAGGCCAGGTAGCGCCCGCTCTCATCCACTGCATTGAAGGAGCCGACACGCACCACCCGGTACGTCTCGCGCTCGCCGTTGGGCTCAATGACCTCCGCATCAAAGCTGACCACCTTTCCGGTTTCGGTCATCTCCCGCTGCAGCTCAAACCACAGGCGCTCTATCTCACGCACATTGGGCAGCTTGTCGCTGGCGCTGATCTTGTCTATCAGCTCATCCAAAAAATCGGTGCGGTCCGGGTACTGAATACTGACCGGGGAAGTCTCCACATTGTTGCGCAGATCGCCGGCGGCACTGGTCATATGCCCGAAGAGCTCGGTCAGAGAACCGAGGGCCTCCAGCAGCTGCTCACGCTTGACGACAATGATCTCCTGGTTCTTTTCAAAAATTACTTCCAGCTTCTTGCTGCGGGCTTCCTCTCGGTCCCGCTCTGCCTCGGCCTCCCGCAGGAGCTGCGTCTGGCGGTCCCGGGAGGAGCGAAAGCGTGCTTCCCGCTGCCGGTTTTCTCGGGCCTCGGAGAGGCGCCCCTGCTCCACCAGCTGCAGGAGGGCATCCAGGTTCAGGGCCTTGGGCTCTCCGTCCTCCTGGCCAGCCTCATCAGACTGGGCCAGTGCTGACAGGGGCGAAAACACAGCCAAAGACAGCGCTACCGCTATCGCCGCAAAAACATTTGAGTACTTAAAGGTTTTCATTATCATCATTGTCTTCACAGTGCTTCCGGTGCGGGAATCGGTATCTTCATGATCTCAATGGCGGCCTGCTTGCGCGCAATTCTGAGCCCCTTCAGCACCGCACCGCGATATCCGCCCCGACTCAGGGGCTCCCAGCGGTCTTCCCGCTGATTCCAAGCCCCGGAGATCTCGCCATCGGTGGTCTGATACATGAGGGCGACACGGCCTATGCGAAGCATATTTACCTCGCGGTCCACGCCGTCTATGGAGATAGTGTCCCTATAGGTATCAATCTTGCGTCCGTACTCGTTTTCAATCTTGTATGCCTCCATCACCTGGCGAAATTTTTCCGCCGTGGTGACATCCGAGCGATCCTGGTTTCTGCGCAGCAGCCTGATGCGGTTTTCGCGCTCGGCGATATGGAAGGGCACATCCAGCTGCACAAACTGTTCAAGGGCATCAATCATGCGGCTGGTGACCGAGGGGATTTGCCGCTGCACCTCCACCGCGTCCCGGGTCGCCTGCTCTATGTCCCGGATGCGCTGCTTCTGGTCTTCAATCTGCTTTTCCAAACGCCGGTTGTACACCCGCAGCCCGTTGATCTCCTTCAGTACTTGGCGGTAATCCCTAAAGCGGTCCCGGGCCTCCTCCGCCAAGCTGTCTACGACCTTCTGCGAGGACTGGGCCGCCTGAGTGCGAACCTGACCAACCTGCATGATCTCATTGATATCAGCCGCTTCTGCAACGGTTCCGCAAAGCATTGCAACTATAAAACAAAGAGGGTAGGCAAAATAATTGTGCCTCATAATCTTCTTCTCCCCAAGGCCAAAAGAACCAAAAGAACTGGCATTGTACCTATTTACCTTGGCAGAACAACCCCCGCCGGGGGCCTCCCTCAGCACCGGCTGAGAAAACAGAAGCAGAAGGGATATTCGTCCTCCGAACTTGGCTCCGGCTGCTCTGTCTCCCTCTCTTCCCACTCGGCCTCGGACAAGGCTGGAAAGCATACATCCCCCTCTACCGCCGCCTGCACCCGGGTCAGATAGATGTGATCGGCCAGAGGCAGGGCCTCGGCATACAGTTGGGCACCGCCGATGACCAGCATCTCCTGTGCGCCCCGCCGCCGGGCCAGGACCCGCCCCTGCTCCAAGGCGGTCGGCAGGTCTGGCACCGTCAGCACCCCCTCGGCGGAAGCCAAGGTGCCGCTCACCACGATATTGTCCCGCCCCGGCAGGGGGCGGCCGATGGAGGCGTGGGTGCGCCGCCCCATGATGACGGGCTTCCCCATGGTAATCCTGCGGAAATGCCTGAGATCTGACGGCAGGCGCCAAGGCAGCTGCCCTCCCCTGCCGATGACCCCGTTCTCCGCCACCGCCGCCACCAGCGCCAGCTGCACATCGCCCCCGCTCACGGCACCGCTATCTCCAGCTCACACCGCCACCGGGGCGGCAATGTGGGGGTGGGGGTCGTAGCCCTGCAGTTCAAAATGCTCAAAATCAAACTCCTCCAGCTCCTTCACCAGGGGTGAAAGGCGCATGACCGGGAGGGGCCGGGGCGTGCGCTTCAGCTGCAGGCGGGCCTGCTCAAAGTGGTTGCTGTACAGGTGCGCATCCCCCAGGGTGTGGACGAATTCTCCGGGGCGGAGACCGGTGACCTGGGCTGTCATCATGGTCAGCAGCGCATAGCAGGCAATATTGAAAGGCACCCCCAGAAAGCAGTCAGCGCTGCGCTGGTACATCTGACAGGACAAGCGCCCTCCTGCGACATAAAACTGAAACAGCACATGGCAGGGCAGGAGTGCCATGTCCTCCAGAGCATCCACGTTCCAGGCGCTCACGATGTGGCGGCGGGAGGAGGGGTTTTCCCGAATCTGCTGGATTACCCCACGGATCTGGTCCCGCCCTTCCCTGCCGGCTGCAGCATCCCGCCCCCAGGCCCGCCACTGGGACCCGTAGATGGGCCCCAGCTCTCCCTTTTCGTCCGCCCATTCGTCCCAGATGGTGACACCATGCCGGCGCAGGTACGAGGTGTCGGTATCTCCCCGCAGAAACCATAGCAGTTCGTAGATGATGGAGGGCAGGTGCAGCTTCTTCGTGGTGAGCAGCGGAAAGCCCGCTTCCAGATCAAAGCGCATCTGGCAGCCGAAGATGCTGCGGGTGCCGGTGCCGGTCCGGTCGTCCCGGTCTGCACCTTTTGCCAGAATGTGCTCCAGCAGGTCCAAGTACTGACGCATAGTTTTAGTTTTCCTCCGCTGCCCGGGGGCGGCGATGCTCCGGACGCCACATCAGAAACATTCCCAAAAGCGCCATCGGCAGGCATAGGAGCTGCCCACGGGTCAGCCAGCCGAAAGCCTGGAAGCCGATATGCAGGTCCGGCTCTCGCAGGAATTCCGCTCCGAAGCGCAGCAGGCCGTAGCCCAGAAGAAAGAATCCTCCCACAGCCCAGGGCCGGCGGGGACTGGCTGCGTACAGGTTCAGCAGCAGGTACAGCAGCACGCCTTCCAAGAACAGCTCGTAGAGCTGGGAGGGATGGCGCACCTGCCGGCTCGGGTCGGCGGCAAAGATTATGCCCCAGCCCATCTCCGTGGGGCGCCCCCACAGTTCCTGATTGATGAAATTGCCAAGGCGCCCCAGGCCGAGTCCCAGGGGCACCGCCGGGGCGATCAGGTCCAGCACCCGCCCGGTGTCTAAGCGCCGCCGCCCGCTGTATAGCCAGACAGCGAAAACCGCACCGAGCAGGCCGCCGTGAAAAGACATGCCCCCTTCGTTGATGGCAAGCAGCCACAGGGGCTCGGCGAGCAGGCGCTCAAAGCCGTAGAACAGGGTGTAGCCCAGCCGCCCGCCGAAAATGGCGCCGAGTGCGCCGTACAGCACCAAGTCCCCCGCCTGCTCCGGCTTCAGAGGCGAGTCCGGGCGGCGGCTTCGGGCCAGCATCAGCCGCCAGCAGAGGAAGAAAGCCAGGACATACATCACCCCGTACCAGTGGATTGCCACCGGGCCCAGATACAGCATCACCGGATCAATGCCCCGGTACAGGAAAGGGGTGGAGCGCTGCAGGCTGATATAGAGCTCCAGCCATCCCATTGTGAGGATCAGCACGGCAAAGGCCCGACGCAGCAGGGGGGAATGCAGGCGGTGGGCCAAGCGCACCCCCAGAGGGGCTGCCAGCACGCTGAGCAGGGCGGCGGGCAGCACCGCCGGCCAGTACACAAAGCCGGTGCTGTCCGGCGGCAGCGCCGGATGCCCCCAGCCTGTGAAGGCGAAGGCAATGGCACCCCCTAAGGCGATGGGCACGCCGCAGGCAGCAGAGGTGCCCACCGCCCGCCGGATGTGCACGCCGCACCAGTCTAAAAAGGAGACCGTAAAGCCGCCGCCGCCGATGCCGCACATGGCGGAGACAGCGCCGATGGCGCTCCCCGCCAGGAACATGGGCGCTCGGCCCGGCAGGGCACTGCGGACCGGAGGACGCCACTGCAAAAGCATGCGCAGCCCCACGAGACTCAGCACCATGGCGAAGACGAAAAGAAGCAGGGTGCCGGGCAGCTGCCCAGCCAACAGCCCTCCGCAGCACACTCCGACTAACATCCCGGGGGCCAGCTTGAGAAACAGAGAAAAGTCCATGCTCCCCTGGCGGCGGTGAGACAGGGCAGAGCTCAGCATGGAGCAGACGATGGCCGCCAGGGAGGAACCCACAGCCATGTGGGGGATGATCTCTGCGGAGAAGTCACGGGCGAGAAAGCTAAACACCAGAACCGGCACGATGACCACCCCGCCCCCGATGCCGAAAAGCCCGGAAGACACCCCGGCTGCAAGGCCAGTGACTGCATACAGCAGGAGCCAGGAAATTTCTATCACAGCGCGCGCTCCCGGCCAAGGATGCGGCCCAGCTTCCGGCTCTGCAGGTATTTTCTGAGATGACGGCGGATCTCCCCGTCGGTTTCCATCACCCTGACCTGCCCCAAGAGTATTTTTATCTCTTCTAAAGACAGGCCCCGCAGCACCGCCTTCACCCTGGGCAGGGCGGCGGCGCCCATGGACAGGGTGTTGTAGCCCATCCCCACCAGCAGGAGCGCCGCCAAGGGCTCCCCTGCCAGCTCGCCGCAGATAGCCACCGGCTTCTCCTCGGCCCGGGCACTGTCTGCCACCATCTCCAAAGCGCGCAGCACGGCGGGATGCAGGGACTGGTAGAGGCTCGCTACATGCGGGTTATTGCGGTCCACGGCAAGCAGGTACTGGGTCAGGTCATTGCTGCCCACCGACAGAAAATCCACCCGGCGGGCATATTCCTGAGCCTGGTAGACAGCGGCCGGCACCTCTATCATCACGCCGATGGGAGGCAGCTGCAGCTTGCCGCCCTCCTCCAAGAGCTCCGAATGGGCCCGGTAGATGAGGTCCAAAGCGAAGCTCAGCTCGTCCAGGTTGCTCAGCATCGGCAGCATGATGCGCAGGTTGTTCAGACCCTCGCTGGCCCGGAGCATGGCGCGCACCTGAACGATGAACAGCTCCGGGTGATCCAGAGTGACACGGATGCCGCGCCAGCCAAGAAAAGGATTTTCCTCGCGGATGGGAAAGTAGGGCAGCGCCTTGTCTCCGCCGATGTCCAGAGTGCGCATAGTCACCGGGCGGGGGGCGAACCCCTGCAGGTGCTCCCGGTACAGCTCGTACTGCTCCTCCTCGCTGGGAAAGCGCTCCCGCAGCATGAAGGGGGTTTCGGTGCGGTACAGCCCCACCCCTTCCGCGCCGCTTTGGGCCGAGCGGCTGATATCCGCGGCGAGACCGGTATTTACCAAAAGAGTTACCCGGCTGCCGTCTGTAGTCTCGCAGGGCAGAGCCCGGATGCTCTCCAGCTCCTCGGAGATAGCCTGCTCCTTTCTCTGCTCTGCCCGGTACTTGGCCAGACTTTTCCGCTCCGGGTCCACATGCACCCGGCCGCGGTTGCCATCCACTATCAGCAGCCGGCCATCGGTGCGCCCGACCGGCAGATCCATGACCCCCACCACCGTCGGCAGGCCGAGGGCACGGGCCAGGATTGCCACGTGGGAGTTGTGAGAGCCCCTAGCGGAGATCAGGCCGACCAGCCGCTCCATCGGCACCTCGCCGAGGGAGGCCGCCGCCAAATCTTCCCCCGCCAGGATGATCTGCTCGGGATATTCCTGGCGCAGGGGCTCCGATTCCTGCATTACCGCCAGCACCCGCTGTCCAAGGCCCATGATGTCCGAGGCCCGCTCGCGCAGGTAGTCATCCTCCATGCCCTCAAACTCGGCGACGTGCGCCAGCACCACCCGGCTGAGAGCCCCCTGAGCCCACTCTCCCCGGCGGATGCGCCGGGCCACCTCCGCCGCCATGGCATCGTTGTCCAGGATGCGCAGGTACACATCAAACAGTCCCAGTTCCTGGGGCTTCAAACGCTCCCCGAAGCGGCGCGCCAGATCCTTGATGCCGTCTCGCACTTTCTTCAGGCAGTCAAAGAAAAAGCGCAGCTCCCCCTCCGGGTCCTCTGTGCGCCGCCGGGGAACCCGCCTGAGGTCCGCCTCCCGAGACAGCACTATCGCCGTGCCGATGGCAATGCCGCCCGCGCCGGAGACCCCGGGAAAGGAGGCCCCCGCCGGAATTTCTGCGTCCGGGGAGAGCGCCGCTCCCGCTGCGCCGGCGTGGGCGATGGTGGCGGCCAGCTGGGCGGACAGGGTGACGAGAAACGCCTCCTCTCCGGAGTCAAAGCGGCGCCGCTCTCCCTGCTGAACGATAAGCACCCCCAGCGTCTGCCGGCGGTGGATGACCGGCACCCCGAGATAGGCGCTGAAGCGCTCCTCCTTCAGGTCCGGCATTTCCACGAAGCGGGGATGCTCCGGTGCCCGCTCCAGGTTGACCGGCTCGCCGCGGGATGCCACCAGACCCGCCAGACCCTCGTCCCGCTCCAGGCTGATGCCCCTCTGCACCGCTTTTTGATTAAAACCCTGATTGGCCCGCAGCTCCCAGCGCTCGCCCTTTTCATTCAGCATGTAGATGGAGCACACCTCCGCTTCCATCACCTGGCATACCCGCTGCACGATGATGTTCAGCACTGTTTCCAGGTTCGGGGCGCGGTCCACCTCCTGAACGATGCGCTTGAGGTCTCTCAGCACGGCTTTTCTTCCTGCTGCTCGCCGCAGAAGGCTAGGTGAGCGGCACAGAGGGCTGTCAAACCCCGACGGTAGGCCTCCCGCTTGAAGTCCGGCACCGAGTGCACCGGGTGCCAGTAGGCGGCCCAGCGCCAGCGGTCAAACTCCTGGGGCGTCTCGGTGTCCAGACGGATCATCTCCTCTGATGCGGCGAGCTGCAGCAGGAACCACCGCTGGGACTGTCCCTGAAATCCGCTGTCCGCCCCTCTCTTTTTCAGGATTGCAGGAGGAATCCGGTAGCGATGCCAGTCCGTGGAAGCTGCCAGCACCCGAACTTGGGAGGGCCTGAGCCCCAGTTCCTCCTGCAGCTCCCGAAACAGGGCCTGCTCCGGATTCTCCCCTCGATCTATGCCGCCCTGGGGCAGCTGCCAGCCGCCCCCGTCTATGCGGCGGGCGAGCAGAATTTGCCCCTGACCATTGACGATGGCAGCCGCCACATTGGCGCGGAAGCCCTCGGGACCCGGTGCGCTGATACCCCCCTTCATCAGCCCAGCCTGTCTCCAGGAGAATGGCAGAGCCCCAGCACTCGGGGTCTGCAACCCCCCGGGCCTGGCAAGCGCCTGCCCCCAAAAGAGCAGGGGCGCGTCGGCGGCAGCCTTACAATGGTGGCAGACGGAGCCTCTGGCAGGGCTCGTCTTCTCTGGATATTTAAGGAATAAAGGTTTTTATTTTCAAACATTTATGAAATATTCCTCAGGAAGTAAAAAATGACTGAGCTGGCACTCTTTGACTTGGATAATACACTCCTCTCCTGCGACAGCGATTATGTCTGGGGGCAGTTTCTGGCAGGACAGGGATTGGTCAGCCCGGACTACGAAGAGCGCAACAGGGCCTTTTTCCAAGACTACCGCAGCGGCTGCCTGGATATGGCCAGCTATCTGGCCTTTGCCTTGGCGCCCTTGGCGGCACATCCCAGGGAACTGCTGGAACGTCTGCGGCAGGAATTCCTAGAGAATCATATCACTCCCCACATTCTAAATGCCGGTCGCCTGCTGCTGGAACGGCACAGGGCCAGGGGCGACCGTCTGCTGATCATCACTGCCACCAACCGCTTCGTAACCGAGCCCATCGCCGAGGCTCTGGGCTGCCCTGCCCTGCTGGCCACCGAGCTGGAGACAAAAGATGGACAATATACGGGGTGCCCTTCCGGGCCGCCCTGCTTTCGGGAGGGCAAGGTGACCCACTTGGAGAACTGGCTGCGGCAGGAGGGGCTGGAGCAGGCGGTCTCGGTCGCCTACAGCGACTCGTACAATGACCTTCCGCTCCTTGAGCGGGTGCACTGTCCGGTGGCAGTGGACCCGGATCGGGAGCTCCGCCGTCATGCCAAGGCCGCCGGCTGGCCCGTTATCAGTCTGCGGAGAGGATCTCTGCCAACTGTGGAAGAGCCCGGTCCCCTGCCCCCCGCCATCGCCAACGAAGAGTAACCCGCCATGCCCGAACAGAAATCCGAAGCAGAACAGACCGAAGCCCTGGAGGAGCTGTGCCTGGCTATTCAGAACCTGGTGCAGCAAGGCCGCATCAGCGCCGCGCCCAAGGCAGTGCTGGAAGAGGCGCGCCGTCAAGTGGAAAAAGTGAATGAGCTGCTGGAGCCCCACGCCTTTCACGGCCTGTATGCGCAGCACCGGCTAAACGCTGAGGAAAATGTCAGCCTCGGACGGCGGGAAAGCGACGACCCCGCAGATGTCATGCCCTACAGCCCCTTTATCGGGCGGCGGAACCCGGCTTCACCCCGGTTTCATCTGCACGTGGAAGAGGCGGGGGAGAAGGCCAGCGGCGAGGCCATTTTCCCTCCGTCCTTCACCGGGCCGCCGGGCTGCGCCCACGGCGGCCTTATCGCGGGCCTGTTTGATGAGCTGCTGAGTGTCCCCAACTGGACCGGGGGACCCGGAGGCTTTACAGGCACGCTGAGCGTGCGCTACGAGAATCTGACTCCCCTGATGACTCCCCTGGCCCTCAGAGCCGAATGCGTGCGCCGGGAGGGGCGCAAAGTCATAGTGCAGGGAGATATACGCCACCAGGGAAAAGTGACCGCCTCCGGCGAAGCTATCTTTGTGCGCCCGCGCAATGGAGGTCTTATTTAAACTTACCTATTTTTTGCGGCAGAATGTCCTGTACTGCTCTGCATCCATGAGCTCGGCCAGGGCCTCCTCCCCCGGCACATCCGGCTGCACCCGAAAAATCCAGCCCTCGTCATAGGGGGATTGATTGAGAAGCTCCGGTCTGTCCTCCAAGGCTTTATTGACTTCGGTGACGATGCCGGAAACCGGGGCATAAATATCCGAGGCGGCTTTCACTGACTCCACAACCCCGGCCTGGGCTTTTGCCTCCAGCCTCGTCCCTTCCGCCGGCGGCTCCACATACACCAAATCCCCCAGCTCGTCCTGAGCATGGTCGCTGATGCCGACGGCAATGGTTCCATCCGCCTCCAGCCTAGCCCATTCGTGGTTCTCTGCATAGCGCAGATCTTTTTGCGATTTGCTCATGGCGAAATCATTTCCTGCCGCTTCACAACCAAGCGCGGATTGTAACGCATCCTCCCTCCTGCTGCGGACTAAAATTGCACATTCTGGTCAGATATTTTTGCTAGCCCTAAAGATATTTTCTGCTTGCGGCAGAGAGTCAAAAGGCGGTGTGCAGGGGCTGTTATTTTCAGCACAGCACTGAAGCTCTGCATCCTCCTGCTCTTGCAGCTGTCGCCACTGGGAAGACTGCAAGCGAAGCTCCAGTTTCAGCCAGCCAGCCTTCTCCACCCTTTCCTGCAGCACGGCGCCCTGCTCATACAAGGATGCTCTGAGCCGTCCCCGGGCCGGGGACAGGCGCAGCGTGCAATGGAGAAAACCGCCACCCAGACGCTCTGCCAGCGCCTGGGCCAAGAGCTCAGTGCCCTCGCCGGTGGCAGCGGCCAGATACACTCGTCGGGGCACGCCGTCGCTGTCACGCGAAAGAAGCGGCGGCCGCCCGCCTTTCAGGAGATCTATCTTGTTAAACACCTCCAGACGCGGCACCTTGCCGGCGCCGATTTCTTCCAGCACATTTTCTACCTGAATGCGGCAGCCCTCTGCATTTTCCGCCGAGGCATCCACCACATGCACCAAAAGCGCTGCCTGTGCCACCTCCTCCAGAGTGGCGTGAAAAGACTCCACCAGACTGTGAGGCAGACGCTGGATGAAACCCACTGTGTCTCCGAGCACGGCCGCAGTGCCGCCGGGCAGGACGATACGGCGCAGGGTGGAATCCAAGGTGGCAAAAAGCTGGTCCGCCACGTGCACCGAGGCATCGGTCATGCGATTGAACAGCGTGGACTTGCCGGCATTGGTGTAGCCCGCCAAGAGCACCGTCGGCAGCTGCGCTCGGCGACGGGCCCGACGGCCCTGGCCCCGGGTGCGTCGCAGCTGCTCTAAACGCTGGCCGATACTGCGGATACGCCTTCGGATAACGCGGCGATCCGTCTCAAGCTGGGCTTCACCGGGGCCGCTCCTGAGACCGATGCCGCCGCGCTGGCGCTCCAAGTGGGTCCAGCCCCGCACGAGCCGGGTGGAGAGGTGCTTCAGGCAGGCCAGTTCCACCTGCAGCTTGCCCTCACTGCTGCGGGCGCGCCGGGCAAAGATATCCAGAATAAGGCCGGTGCGGTCCGCCACCCGGCATTTCAGCGCACGCTCTAAATTGCGCTCCTGGGCCGGAGACAGCTCGACATCAAAGAGCACCAGCTCGGCAGCTTCGGCGCTCACGCTCTCTGCAGTCTCCTCCAGCTTGCCCTGCCCGATGTAGTGCTTCGGGCGGGGCGGTTCCTCCCGGCAGCGTATGCACCCGACAACCTGGGCGCCAGCGGAGCGTGCCAATTCAGAGAATTCGGCAGCATCGTGCTGCTCCGGGACGACCAGGATGACCCGCTCTCCAGAGGGCGGGCGATCCAGAAAGGCAGTTGAGCGATGTGCCCGTCCCTGGGGAAGACCGAGATTAGATGCGGCAGCGTCGCCGCCGGGAAATGCACTCACCCGCATTCCCCAAAACAGGCAGATGCGGATTCAGCGCACATGCTCCGCCGGGCCGCGGGCCGAGGGAAAGGGGCTTGCTGTCATCAGCCGGTACAGCGGGTCAGCACTGAAATCTCTGCCTGCAGGGGTTCTGCTCTCACGCGCTGCTGCGGCACCATGGCCGGGCTAGCGATTACCCCTGGAGAAATCCTCTTCGTCGGAATAGGGCGCATCGCCCTGCCCCCACTCCTCTCCCGGGCGGGAGGGACGGCTCGGCTCCTCACGGGGGGGGCGGCCCTGCTCCTCGCGGGGGGGACGGCTCTGCTCCTCGCGGGGGCTGTAGCTGTCTCCATCGGGAGGGGCGGAATAGCCGCTGTCTGAACCCGGGCGGGAACCGCGGGGCGGTCCGTAGGGACGACGGGCGGTCTCGGGACGGGTCTGATACAGGGAGGGCACCGGACGCAGCGGCTGCACGGTGGAAATCGCGTGCTTGAATACCATCTGGTACAAGGGGCGGCCGCTGCCGCCTTCCCTAGGCACGGAGGCGGGGGCCTCACGCTCGCCAGCTGTGCTGCGCAGTGCGCCGCCGTCGTTGCGCAACAGCACTACCACATGGTCAAAGGATTCAATTTCACCCTGCAGCTTGATACCGTTGACCAAATACACCGCGACCGGCACACGGTCCTTGCGCAGCATATTAAGAAATGGGTCTTGAACATTAACGCGAGGTACACGATCTGTCATAGTGCCTCCTCCTAAATTTTATCAAACAACTTTCCGCTGCGCCCGACACCCCCCAGCGACAGACGCAGAAATTTATCACCCCCCGCATACTCAGGCTGTATGCTCTCCTTCCCCTCTCTTTGCCAATATACCCGACAAGGCGGCATATTCATTGCCATCTGCCGGGATGCACTTAAGCTCCGCCCAGCTTCGCAGCCAAGTCAGCTGGCGGCGGGCCAGGCGGCGGGTGGCGGTCACTGCGCTCTCCTCCATAGAAGAAAGGCTGCACTTCCCCTGCAAATGCTCCCATACCTGACGATAGCCCACTGCTCTTAGCGCAGGTAAATTTGGATTCAGGGAGCGCTTGCAAAACAGCCGACGCACCTCCTCTACCAAGCCCGCCTCTATCATACCCCGAAAACGACGGGCGATAGCCTCATGGTGGAGAGCCCGGTCCAGCGGCAGCAAGCCGAAGGACAATACCTCGCAAGGCATCTGCTCTAAGCCGCTGCAGTTTTCCTTCTGCAGACGGCTGATCGGCACACCGGTCTGCAAATACACCTCCAGGGCCCGCTGCAGGCGCTGGCTGTGATTGGGATGAATGCGAGCCGCCGCCTCCGGGTCTACCGCTGCCAGCCGCCGATGCATGGCCGGCCAGCCGGCCAGCCTCGCATCCTCTTCAATCTGGCGGCGCAGGCGGGGCGCCGCCTCCGGCAGGGCTGCCATTCCTTGCAGGAGAACACGGAAGTACAGCATGGTGCCCCCCACCAGAAGAGGTATGCGCCCCCGGGCCAAGACCTCCCGAATAGAGCGCAGAGCATCGGTGCGGAACAGCGCCGCCGAATAGGGCTCCCAGGGCTCGCGGATATCCACCAGGTGATGGGGGATTCGCCCCCGCACCTCCGAAGATGGCTTGGCGGTGCCGATATTCATTCCCCGGTACACCAAGGCCGAATCCACGCTGATAATTTCGCAGGGCATGGCCTCGCACAGGGCCAGCGCAAGGGCGGATTTGCCGACCGCAGTCGGCCCCGTCAGGCATATTGCCAAGGGGCGGCTCTCGGCGGCGGCGGACATGGGGGACAAGGGGGCAGCCGGCGCCGGAGGCCGGCACGGCGATGAGAAAGGCGGTCAGCGTCCGCGCAGGAAGAGCTGGTCCAGTTCTTTCAGTTCCTGCAGCACCCAGGTGGGACGGCCGTGGTTGCACTGCCCGCTTCGCTCGGTGCGCTCCATCTCCCGCAGGATGCCGTTCATCTCCTCCAGGGAGAGCTGATCATTTGCCCGCACCGCCGTATGACAAGCCATGGTAGAGAGGATCTTGTCCCGCTCGGCGAAAACCCTGTCGCTGGTGCCGAAGACCAGAAGATCGCTCAGCACATCCCGCACCAGGGCCTTGGCATCGGCTCCGCTGAGCAGGGCCGGCACCTCCCGCACCGCCAGGGATTCCTCGCCGGCGCGGGAAATATCAAAACCCAGCTCCCGGAACAATTCGCTGTGGGCATCCGCGGCATCCGCCTCCCGGCGGTTCACCGCCATGGTGATCGGCACCAGGAGCCTCTGGGAGCGCAGCCCCCCTTCGTCCCGGGCGGCCTTCATCCTTTCGTACAAAATGCGCTCGTGGGCGGCATGCATGTCCACCACGATCAGACCCTCCGCGTTCTCCGCCAGGATGTAGATCCCCTTCAGCTGGGCCAAGGCATACCCCAGGGGCGGTATGCTCTTCGGCTCAAAGGGGGATGGCTCCGATACACCGGCGGCAGGTGCCGGCGATGCTCCGGCAGTCGCCGCCTTTTTCGCTGCCAGAGGCGCAGCCGCCGGAACGGGAGCGGCAGCAGGGCGCCATTCGGCAGGCGTCTCACCCGGGGGCTTTGGCTTGAAGGCCTCAAGCTGCTTCTCTATGCGACCCCGCTCCGGGGAGGCCGTCTTCAGAAAAGGCTGAGTCGCCGCAGCAGACGGCCTGGCGGATGCGGGGGATGCCCTGGGGGGGGCGATGGGGGCGGGAGCGCCTTCTTCACCGGGGCGGATATCGGCGAGCACCTTGTGCAATGAGCGGAACAGGAAATCGTGCACTTGGCGGGAATTGCGAAAACGCACCTCCGCCTTGGTGGGATGCACATTCACATCCACCTCCGCCGGGTCCATGTCCAGGCTGAGCACGAAGGCAGGATGGCGATTCTGGTAGAGCACATCCCTAAATGCCTGGCGGATGGCATGGGCCACCACTCGGTCCCGCACACTGCGGCCATTGACATAAAAGTACTGCAAGTCCGCCTGGGAGCGGGAGAAAGTCGGTGCCGCCACCCAGCCCCGAAGGCCGAACCCCCCTTCTCCCTCCGCCTCCACACGGATGATGCTCTCGGCAAAAGGCGCGCCGCACAGGGTGGCCAGGCGGCGTTCCTTGGCGGCATCATCAGCGGCGATGGGCACATCAAAAATCTTGCGGCGGCCGTGGCTGAGGCTGAGGCCTACAGAAAAGCGGCCGAGAGCGATGCGCCGCAGCATCTCCTCCATGTGGCCGAACTCGGTCCGCTCGGTACGCAGGAAACGCCGCCGAGCCGGCGTGTTGTAGAACAGGTCGCGCACCTCCACCGTCGTGCCCTGGGTGTGGGAGGCAGGCCGGGGCGGCCCGTCCACCGCGCTGCCCTTCGCGTCAATGCGCCAGCCCTTGTCGTCCCCGGCCTGGCGAGAGATTATGCGCAGGCGGGAGACCGAGACAACACTCGCCAGCGCCTCGCCGCGAAAGCCCAGACTCGCCACCGCCTGCAGATCCTCCAGCGAAGAAATCTTGCTGGTGGCATGGCGGCCGAGAGCCTTCGGCAGATCCTCACGGTGAATGCCCTCGCCGTCATCACGCACCCGTATCAGGCCGACACCGCCCTTCTCCACATCCACCGCAACCTGGCTGGCACCGGCGTCCAGGCTGTTTTCCACAAGCTCCTTCAGGACCGAGGCGGGGCGCTCCACCACTTCGCCGGCGGCGATCTGGTCGGCCAGCGCAGAAGAGATCTGTCGGATGCGTGACACGGAATTCTGTCCTGCTTAGGGAGGCGGTATGCGCAGCCTCTGCCCTGGGTAAATAACTGTGTTTTGAAGGCCATTATACAGACGCAGGGTCTCTTGGCTCACCCCGTAGCGGCGGGCGATGCGCAGCAGATAATCCCCCGCCTGCACCATGTGCGCCCGGTCTGCTCCCGGGTGGTTCTTCTGCCAGGCCAGCAGGGTCCCGCTGGGGGGATGCTGGCGAAAATAATCCAGCACCCCGTCCGCAATTGCCTTAGCCAGGCGCTGCTGATGAGCGGGGTCGGAGAGGGCTTTGGCATCCTTTGGATTGGAGATGAATCCAGTCTCCACCAAGAGGGAGGGCACCGCCGCCGACTTCAGCACCACAAAGCCGGCCTGCTCTACTTTCTTCCTATGAATTTTTGATATTTTACCGATATATTTCAATAATATATTACCTATTTCTAATGCATCTTCTATGGTGTCGTCCCCGGCGGTCTCCGCCAGAGCGCGGTTCAGGTAACCCTCGTCGGCACTGCCTGCAGGGACGCTTTTAGAGGGCCTGCGATTCGCCTGCTGGGCGAGGTGGCGGGCGATGGCGCTGGTGGCGCCTTTTCTGGACAGGGCGTACACCGAGGAGCCCCGGGTCCGGGCATCGGTAAAGGAGTCCGCATGTATTGAAAGCATCAGGTCGGCCTCGGCAAGGCGCGCCTTTTCCCGGCGCTCCTGCAGCTGGACGTAGCGGTCTCGGCTGCGGATCATCAGCGGACGAAAGCCGGCCTCGGCCCGGAATATGCGCTCTATCTTCTGGGCGATAGCGAGCACGATATGCTTTTCGTAGATGCCGGCGGGCCCGATGGCCCCGGGGTCGTCGCCGCCATGGCCGGCATCCAAGGCAATGAGGATGTCCCGCCGCTCCTGCTCTCGCTCCGCCGCCGTCTTCACCGGAGTCGGCAGGGCGCCCTCCCGCTCCTGCAAATCCAGCACCAGGCGATAAAGGCCGCCGCCGGGACCGGGGGCAAGCAGTGAGCGGCGAAGCTGCATCTTCTGGTGCAAGACAATCTCCAGCTGCAGGCTGCCCTCCTCTGCCTGCACCCTGATCTCCCGAACAAGGGAGCCGCCGAGGGCAGGCTTTTTCATGCGTTTTCCGGCCGCCATTCCCGGGCAGCGGAGCAGGATGCGGGGGGGCGGCCCTTCGGACTCGCTGACC
This sequence comes from Gammaproteobacteria bacterium, assembly GCA_965205525.1. Taxonomy (GTDB): domain Bacteria; phylum Pseudomonadota; class Gammaproteobacteria; order JABABF01; family JABABF01. The sequence goes on along the minus strand of OZ242171.1, from coordinate 840,005 downwards.
CGGCAATCTGGCCGTGCCGTGCTGTCCAGCACAACCCGGGTGTACTCTGCGTGGCGTCCCAGACGAATGTCCTTCAGCACCAGCCCCGCCGCCGGCACCGGACAAAGCAAGAGCACCAGCGGCAGGAGCACCGCCGCCCTCCCCTTTGAACCCGGGCCGCCCCTCACGCCCCGAGTCCCGCCGCCAGCTTCTCGCCCCGAGGGGTGCAGGCCTGCCAGCTGAGGCAGCGTCCGCTCCCCTTCACCGCAAGGGACAGGCGGAGATCTGGAGCCGGGAGCAGGCCGGCGCCCCGCTCCGGCCATTCCACCAGGCACAGGGATGCGCCGTCTGCATAATCCCGAATCCCTATGCTCTCCAGCTCCCGGGCATCCTGCAGACGGTACAGGTCAAAATGGAACACCTGCCCCGCCGCCAGCCGGTAGGTCTCCACCAAGGTGTAGGTGGGACTCTGCACCGGACCATCGTGCCCCATGCCCCTCAGGATGCCCCGGCACAGGGTGGTCTTGCCCGTCCCCAGATCTCCCTCCAGAAACACCACCCCGCCCCCTTCCCAGCAGCGGCCGCAGCCGGCTCCGACACGCAGGGTATCCTCTTCGCAAGTCAGAAAATCTGAGGAGGCAGAGGCCATGTCTCACCACTCGGCGGGGTCGGCGGGCCGGTGTTCCTCATCCGCGCCCCCGCCGGGATTGACCAGGCGGCGCAGGTGGGGCAGTAAATCCGATGCCATGAGCCCCCGCTCCCCCAGGGCGGCAGCCAAGTCGGCGGCCCGGGAATGAATGCATGCCCCGAGACGGGCCGCAGCGCCGGGGCCGAGGCCCTGGGCGAGCAGGGCGCCCAGAATGCCGCTCAGGGTGTCCCCCATGCCTCCGGTCGCCATGCCCGGATTGCCGTAGGGGCAGACACTGATATCCCTGTTATCGCACACCAGGGTGCCTGCCCCCTTCAGGATGACAGTGCCGCCTCCCAGTTTCTCCCGCAGGGCCTGCACCGCGGCAAAGCGGTCCGCCTGCACCCGGCTCGTCTCCCATCCCAAAAGACGCGCCGCCTCCCCCGGATGGGGCGTGATGATAAAGGGCTTGGGAGGGGTGATGCCCTTTGCCGCCATCAGGTTCAGGGCATCCGCATCCAGCACCAGCGGACGCCCCGCCTTCAGCGCCCTCTGCAGCAGCTGCTCCCCCCAGGCTCCCCGACCGAGACCGGGACCGATGACAACCGCCGTGGCGCGTTCTAAGAGGGACTCTGTATCCTGGCCGGAATCTGCGCCGCTGACCATCGCTTCAGGGCAGGCACCCGCGAGTGCCGCCGCATGCTCTCTGCGGGTTGCTACCGATACCAGCCCGGCACCGGTGCGAAGCGCGGCCCGGGCTGCCAGCAGTGCCGCCCCCGGCATGCCCGCATCGCCTCCGAGCACCAGAAGATGGCCGAAATCCCCTTTGTGAGCTCCCCTTTGCCGAGGCGGGAGCAGAACCGCCAGCTGCTGCCAGTCAAGACGCCAGGCAGCGGGCTTAAAGCTGCTAAAAACCTGCTGTGGCACATCCAGGCCCGCCAGGTGCAGCTCCCCCGTACAGTCGGGGCCGGCACCGGTGAGGAGCCCCTTCTTCAGGGCTATAAAGCTGACCGTGCAGCCCGCCCGCACCGCTTCCCCAAGAATGTGACCGGTATCGGCGCACAGGCCCGAGGGGATATCCAGGGCCAGCACCGGCTGAGGCGCCTCGTTGATGACGCGAATCGCCGCCGCATGCTCCGGCCTCACCTCGCCCCGAAGGCCGGTGCCGAGCAGTGCATCCACCAGCACATCTGCCGCCGCCATCTCCTCTTTTTTGAAAGCCTGGCGCTCCACCTTTGTGCCCAGGCTTCCCTTAGGCACCGGCAGCGCCGCTCCGAAATACCGCAATTCCACCCCCGCCTCCAGGGCATGCTTCCTGGCCCGAGCGGCCTCTTCCCCCGCTCGCTCTTCGTCCCCGACCTGCACCACCTGTACGGAAAGGCCCTGCCGGGCCGCCATGGCGGCGAGGATGAAACCATCGCCGCCGTTGTTTCCCGGGCCGGCTAGAACAGTGATGCGCTTTGCTTCGGGCCAGTATTCCTTGAGGCGAAAAAAGGCGGCGCGTCCGGCCCGGCGCATGAGCTCCATGCCGGAAAGGGACAGATCTTTAATGGCGGCACTGTCCAGCTGCTTCACCTGCTCGGCAGAATACAGCTCTGTCGGCAGGCGGACCATTGGGTCGAAATCAGCCATAGGATGGCGCACAAAGAACTCAGAATGCTATCTGCGGATTATAAGGGCGACACCCGCCTAGGAGTGAATGTTTGCACCTTTGGCCCTGCCCTCCTGTGCACCGCCCGCCTTGCGCCGCTGCTCTGCCAGCGCCCAGCGCACATGCTCCCGCACCAGGGGGGATGGGTGCTCGGAGCGGGTCCACAGGGCCGCCGCCGCCCCGCTTTCGGGAGGGGCGTTCCCGAGAGCCACCGCGATATTGCGCAGCCAGCGCTCGTAGCCGGTGCGGCGCAGGGGAGAGCCCTCTGTGCGGCTGAGGTACTCCTCCTCGGACCAGGCAAAGAGTCGGCTGAGCTCTTCCCCGTCGGGGCCGCCGTCACTCTGAAAGGCCTTCTCTTCGCCCCTCGGCGCATGCCGGTTCCAGGGACAGACCTGCTGGCAATCATCGCAGCCGAAGATGCGGTTGCCGATCTTCGCCCGCAGCTCCTCCGGGATAGCCCCCTTGTGCTCTATGGTCAGGTAGGAGATGCACTTGCGGGCATCTAGCCGATACGGGCCTTGAAAGGCGCCGGTGGGACAGGCATCCAAGCAGGCGCGGCAGGTGCCGCAGGAGTCTTCAACCGGTATTTCATCCGCCGGCAGGGGGATATCCGTGTAGATCTCCCCGAGGAAAAACCAGGAGCCCGCATCCCGGTGGATCAGCATCGTGTTCTTGCCGGTCCAGCCCAGTCCCGCCTTGGATGCCAGTGCACGCTCCAGCACGGGGGCGCTGTCGGCGAAGGCTCGGTGCCGATGCGGACCGGCCGCCTCTGCAATACGCCGGGCCAGCTGCGCCAAGCGGCGGCGCACCAGCTTGTGGTAGTCCTTGCCCCGGGCGTAGCGGGAGATACAGGCGCGATGCGGCTCCGGGGCAGCTGCACGGCGGGGCTCTTTCGCCGGCAGATAATTCATCCGGCAGCAGATGACGCGAGCTGTCCCCGGCAGCAGCTCCTCCGGACGAAGGCGCATCTCCGCGTGGCGGCGCATCCACTCCATGTCGCCGTGGCAGCCCTGTGCCAGCCACTTCTCCAAGTGCTCCCGGTAACGGTGCAGGCTGATGTCGGAAATGCCCGCCTGCTGAAAACCCAGCTCCTTGGCCCAAGTCTTTATGCGCCCCCGCAAGGTGTGCAGGCCAAGAGCGCCATCCCCGGCAGTCCGGCGGCTCTCTGCTGCCGCCGCTCCCTCCCCAGACAGCGGGCGCACCCCTTCAGGCATGGTTTTCCAGCCTTCTCTCTGCCAAAAATGCACACCGGCGATACCGGTCGGATGCGACCCCCGCCCCGCCTTGCAGGAGGGTGTGCGGGTCGATCCCAAGGCTAGTTTGCCCGCAGAAAATGCTGCCGATATCGGCGCAGCTCCTCAATGGATTCATAGGTATCCGCCAGTGCGCGATGGAGAGACTGCTTCCGCTCGCCCCCGGCGAGCAGATCCGGCCGCCAGCGCCGGGCCAGCTCCTTCAAAGTGCTCACATCCAGGTTGCGGTAATGGAAGAAATTCGTAAGCTCCGGCATGAAGCGGGACAAAAAACGCCGGTCCTGATGCACGGAATTGCCGCACATGGGGGAGACCCCAGGCTCCAAATGGCAACTCAGAAACGCCAAGGTCTCTGCCTCGGCACGGCTCTCATCCACATCGCTCTGCCGCACCGCCGTCAGGAGGCCGGAGCTGCCGTGATGACTTGTATTCCATTCATCCATGCCGTCCAGAATTTTATTGGACTGGTGCAGCACCAGCTCCGGTCCCTCCCCGATGACATTCAGCTCGGCATCTGTCACCACCGTGGCTATTTCCAAGATGCGGTCCCGATCAGGATCCAAGCCTGTCATCTCCAGATCAATCCAGACTAGGCTGAGGCTTTTGAGCAAGTGCAAATCCCTGAGATGATGGTGAAAGCGCACCCATTTTACCAAAACCGCCCGGGCGGGCAGAGCAGCCGCGCAGCAAAGCTGCCCAATCGCCGTGCAAGTCCTTGCCGCTGCCGCTGCCAGCCCGCCGCGCGTTATCACCAAAAGCCCGCGCAGACAAAATCCCGCTGCGCCAATCCTGTGCCGGCCCGACGGCTGCCCTATCTCTAAAAATGCGCCCTGCCGTGCATTTGACGGCAGCGGGATAGAGGGGTGCAATTGACTCTTAGGGAAAAGGCTGCTGGCCTTAGCCCGCTGTCTTCATCGCCAGAGAAAATCATGACTGATCCACTGCCCCGTCTCTTAGAGCCCGCAGAGCTGGCCCTGCTGATAAAGCAGGGCCAGCACAAGCTGCTGATCCTGCACACGGGGGAAGCCCAGGCGTATGCCGAGGGGCATATCGCCGGAGCCCTGTACCTGCCCTCCACGCGCCTGATGTGCGGGGTCCCTCCGGCCATAGGCCGGCTGCCTGAAAAAGAAGACCTCTGCCGCCTGTTCTCAGGGATGGGGCTCACGCCCGAGCATCACGTGGTGGCCTGCGATGACGAAGGCGGCGGCTGGGCAGGACGGCTGCTGTGGACCCTGGACGTGCTCGGCCACGAAAGGTGGTCGTATCTGAATGGCGGCATCACCGCCTGGCGGGACGAGAGCCTGCCTCTCTCGGCGGAGCCGGAGATCCCGGTGCCCTCTGATTTCCAAGCAGAGATCCACAGGGAGCCCATCGCCGAGGCAGAGGACATCCTGCAGAAATTAGGAGAGCCGAACTTTGCCATCTGGGATGCCCGCTCCAAGGAGGAGTACGAGGGGAATCGTCTGCGGTCTAAGCGCGGGGGGCACATCCCCGGCGCAGTGCACTTGGAGTGGCTTTCGCTGATGGACCCGACGCGGAGCCTGCGTCTTAGGGATCTTTCGGAAATTGACCGAGAGCTGGAGGCTAAAGGGCTGGGGGCAGATCGAGAGATCGTCACCCACTGCTATGCCCACCATCGCTCCGCCCTGTGCTACCTGGTGGGCAGGCTGCTCGGACGCCGCATCAAGGGCTACCACGGCTCCTGGGCCGAATGGGGCAACCGGGATGATACCCCGATAGAGACGTGAGAGCCCTGCTGCCCCGCATCACAGGACTCCTGCCCCAGCATGCCCTGAACCGCCTGGCCCAAGGGCTCGGAAACTGTGCCCTGCCCTGGGTGCGAAGACCGCTCATCCGGTGGTTCATACGCCGCTACGGGGTGGACATGTCCGAGGCGGCGGAGCCGAACCCGGAGGCCTATCCCTGCTTTAACGCTTTTTTTACCCGTGCGCTGCGTGCCGGAGCGAGGCCGATTGCGCCGAGGGAGGATGCAGTCGCATCCCCGGCAGACGGCATTCTCAGCGGTTTCGGCAGCTTGTCGGAGGGAAAGCTGATGCAGGCGAAGGGACGGTATTACTCCTTGGGCGCGCTGCTGGCGGATGAGACCGAGGCAGCGCAGTTTGCGGGCGGACACTGGATGTGCGTCTATCTCTCGCCAAAGGACTACCACAGGGTGCACATGCCCCTGACCGGCAAGCTGCGCCGCAGCTGGCATATCCGGGGACGGCTGTTCCCGGTTAATCCGGCGGCGGCAGAGACAGTGCCAAATCTGCTTGCAGAGAACGAGCGCCGAGTATGCCTGCTGGAGGGCGCTGCCGGCCCCTTTGCCCTGGTTTTCGTGGGAGCACTGATTGTCGGCAGCATCCGGACCGCCTGGGACAGCGATAAAACGCCGGCTTATCTGTCCAAGGGAGACGAGGCCGGGTATTTCTGCCTGGGCTCCACAGTGGTGGCAGTTTTCTCCTGCCCGCTGCAGATGGCTGCCTCCTTAGTGCCCGGCTCCCCTGTGCGCTGCGGTCAGCGGCTAGGCAGCGTGCTGCCGACTGCTGCCGCCGAGGACGGCGGGGGCGATGCCAGGGCCCGATGAAAAAGAGGGGCGGGAAAGCGGCTACAGAAGCTCTTTAATCTCCTGTAATTTTTTCTGAATAATGCGGGTGTTATCCGGCCCCATGCGGATCATCTGCCGGGCTATCGGGTCCAGGGATTCCAGCGCGGGGTCCTGGTAGCTGTATACCACTGATTTTCTCAGCAGTTGAATATCTCCCTGCACCAGCGGTGCCTGCAGCACTTTTACAATGGCATCCTGAACCGCTGTCAGCACTGGCTCCTGGCGGCCCAGCTGCCGATAGGCCTCCCGAACCAGGGGCTCCAGCCCGCGGTAAGCCGCCACTGTCCGCTCTGCGTCCAGCGCCCCTGCGAACTGCGCTAAGCCGTCAAAACGCCGATAGCCCGCCGGGTCCATGTACAGGTCATTCCCCTTGCGCAGAACCGGGAAGGGGGCATCCGGACCGAACACCTCCAGCTGCTTGCGCACCACCCGGCCCTCCGCCGCGCTGGCGACAATTCCCACCGTGCGCTGCAGCAGGTAGTCCACCCCGCGCCAGCGGGCTATGCCGCTCAGGTCTGCCAGCTGGGAAATCTCCTGCCAGACAAATGCATCACTCTCCTCCAGGGCAGGAAGTGACGGCTCCGCCGGGCTGGTCTCTGCCACAGGCTCTGGGACTGGGACGGCGGGGTCCGACTCTCCATCCGGCCACAGAAAGAGGATAACCAGCAGCAGCAGGAGAGCTGCCGCCGCTATGAAAATGGTAGTTTTTCCAGAAAGTTTGCTCATCGGGGGTCGCTCCTTTTATATTGCATATCGGAATGAACCGGTCATTATATAAAATATATAAATCACCAGCTCGCTATAGGGTATTGCCATGAGCACAAGATTGAAAGACAAAGCCTGCATAGTTACCGGGGCGGCCTCCGGCATCGGTCTCGCCTGCGCCCGGCGTTTCGCCGCCGAGGGGGCGGCAGTGATGGGCCTGGACCTTGAGGAAAGCGATGAATGGCGCGCTCTGGAGGCGCCGGCAGGCAAGAAGTTCCAAGCGGCGGATGTGCGGGACGGCGCCGCCCAGACGGCGGCGGCTGAGGCCGCACGCTCTGCTTTTGGCCGTATTGATGTGCTCCTCACCGCCGCCGGCACCGCCGGAGGGGGCGCCGTGCACCAGGTGGAGGAGGAGGAATGGGACCGGGTGCTGGACATCAACCTGAAGGGCACCTTCCTCAGCTGCCGGGCCGCACTGCCGGCGATGATTGAGCAGCGCTCCGGCAGCATCATCACCATCGCCAGCATTGAGGGTTTGGAGGGAAGCGAGGGAGGCAGCAGCTACAACGCCTCCAAGGGGGCTGTCGTGCTGCTGACCCGGAACATGGCCATGGATTACGGACGCCTGGGAATCCGCGTAAACGCCATCTGCCCCGGCTTTATAGACACGCCGATGTTCCGCTCCGTATTCGCCATGGAAAGCATGCTTCCCGTGCGGGAGAAGGTGCAGGGACAGCACAAGCTGGGGCGCTTCGGGAAACCGGAGGAGATCGCCGGTGCCGCCCTGTTCCTAGCCTCGGAGGACTCTTCTTTCGTCAGCGGCCAGGCGATTCCAGTGGACGGCGGCTTTACCGCCGGACACAGCTTCGGCATAGCGGAGATGATGGGGCTCAGCTAAGCCCGCTGAGCGGGAAACGCTATCACCTCCGCCAGGCTCTCGGCTCCGGCCCGCAGCAGCAGCAGCCGGTCCACCCCGAGAGCTGCACCAGAGCAGGGCGGCAGCCCCGCCTCCATGGCCGCCAGCAGCCGGCTGTCCGGCGCCGGTGACGGCAGGCGGGCGGTGCGGCGCCGGGTGTATTCGCCGGCAAGGCGGAGAGCCAGCTCCTCGGCATCCTCCAGCTCCCGGCAGCCATTCACCAGCTCTATCCCCCGCACATACATTTCAAAGCGCCGCGCCACTTCGGCCCCGTCTCTATTTCTGCTAAGAGCCGCTTGCACGGCCTGCTCCCGAGGATAATCAGTGACAAAGACCATGCCCCGCTGCACCAGCTCCGGCTCCACAAGCATGCTAAACAGCAGAACCTGCCAGTGTGCCCGCCCCTCTCCCTCCGGCGGCGTATCCAAGAGCTCCCGGGCGGCGGCGGCCAGCTCTTTTTCCGAGGCGCGGTGGGGATCCAGTCCTGCCCGACTGCGGAACAGCTCCCCGTAGTCGCAGCTTTCCACCGGCATATCCCCGAGAATGCCCTGCACCAGGGCGCGGGCATCCTCCATCAGCTGCGCCTCCTCTCCGCCGGGCCGGTACCATTCCAGGATGCTGAACTCCGGGTTGTGCAGCCGACCGGATTCGCCCCGGCGAAAAGCCCTGGTCAGCTGGTAGATGGGGCCACTGCCGGATGCCAGCAGGCGCTTCATCGCCGCCTCCGGCGAAGTCTGCAGGTAAAAGGGACCGAAACCGGGCAGGGGCGGCTCTAGGACGATGCTGTCTAAATGGGGATCCAGGGCGGCATGGGCAGCGGCAAGGGGCGTCTCCACCTCCAGAAATCCCCGGTCGGCAAAAAAGGCCCTTATGTCGGCGAGGATCTCTGCCCGCAGGCGCAGACGCTCAAGGGATGCACTCGGACGCCAGCTGCTCTCCCCGTCTTTGCTCACTCCTTCACCCGCCCCTGGTACTCGCCGGTGCGAGTATCAACCCGAAGCACATCTCCCTCCTCAATAAAAAGGGGCACACGCACCATGGCACCGGTGGGCAAGGTGGCGGGCTTGGTGCCGCCGACGGCGGTATCACCGCGCACGCCGGGATCGGTTTTCGCCACCGGCAGCTCTACGAAATTGGGGGCTTTTATCGCCAGGGGCGCATCGTTCCACAAGGTCACCTCGCACAGCGTCTGCTCGGTCAGCCACTGGGCGGCATCGCCGACCGCCACCTTGTCCGCTGCATGCTGCTCGTAGCTGTTCGGATCCATGAAATGCCAGCTGCTGCCGTCGCTGTAGAGAAAATTCATCTCCCGGGCAACTACATTCGCCGCTTCAATGCTTTCGCTGGATTTAAAAGTGCGCTCCCAGATGCGGCCAGTTTTCAGGTTGCGCAGACGCACTCGGTTGAAAGCCTGGCCTTTGCCCGGTTTTACAAATTCATTTTCAATGATGCTGCAGGGTTCTCCTTCCAAAAGAACCTTGAGGCCGGGTTTAAATTCACTGGTAGAATAGCTTGTCATTGTTTTTTACCTGCTGAAAATGCGGCTTATGATAGCCGAGGCAGAGGCTGCGGGCAGCTGGCGCCGAATTCTCGGCGAGGCGATTCGCAAGCCGGAAGAGCTGCTTAATTACCTTGGCCTGGATGCCGCCGGGCTGCTCGCCACAGGCTCCGCGGTGAAGAATTTTCCGCTGCGGGTCCCCCGTCCTTTCGCCGCCCGCATGCGGCGAAAAGACCCGGAAGACCCCCTGCTGCGGCAGGTGCTGCCTCTGGACGCTGAGAGTCTGAAGGTGCCGGGCTTTGTCGCCGACCCGCTGGCGGAAGAGCGCGCCAACCTGCGCCCGGGACTGGTGCACAAGTACCGGGGGCGAGCACTTCTTATCGCTGCCGGCGCCTGTGCGGTTCACTGCCGGTACTGCTTTCGCCGTCACTTTCCCTACGAAGACAACTCGACCGGGGGGGAAAGCTGGGAGCCGGCCCTTTCATACATCGCCGCCGATGCGGGCATTCGCGAGGTTATCCTGAGCGGCGGCGACCCCCTCATCCTGCGGGACGAGCAGCTGGCGGAGCTGGTCCAGAGACTGGCGGCCATCCCCCACCTGCGACGGCTGCGGCTGCACACTCGGCTGCCCATCGTCATCCCAGCCCGAGTGACCTGTGAACTGCTGCAAATCCTCTCCGGCACTCGGCTAGAGCCGGCGGTCGTGCTGCACTGCAACCATGCAAACGAAATAGACGACGAGGTGCGAAGCGCTCTCGGAAGGCTGGCCGGGGCAGGTATTCCCCTGCTCAACCAGGCGGTGCTGCTAAAGGGGGTGAATGACTGTGCCCGGGCTCTCATAGAGCTGGGGGAAGCGCTGTTTGAAGCGCGGGTTCTGCCCTACTACCTGCATCTGCCGGATCGTGTGGCGGGGACGGCGCATTTTTATGTGGGGGAGAGACGCGCACGCCAGCTGCTGGGGGAAGCGGCGGCGGAACTGCCCGGCTACCTGCTGCCGAGGCTGGTAAAGGAAGTGCCCGGGGCACCGGCAAAGGTGCAGCTTGCGCCCCTGCTCCCGCGGATCTCACCAAAAAATTGAACCGCAGCGTCTGCCATAGACCGGCGGACGCATCCTGGCCTGCGCCGAACCCCCGACAACAGGAACTTTAGACGCAAGTCGCGCTGGAGATAGGGAGAACGCGCGGGCCGACGCGCGGAAGGATTCTTGGTGGGCGCGGCTGGGATTGAACCAGCGACCTCTGCCGTGTGAAGGCAGCGCTCTCCCCCTGAGCTACGCGCCCAAAAATTGAAATTATAGCGGGCTCGCCTCTTCGGGCTCCGCAGCCCGGGCCTGCCAGTCCCGCAGGCCCAGCAGATAGAGAATGCCGTCCAGCCCAAGGGCGAGGGCATGATCCGCCGCCTGTATGGTCAAAGAGCGGGCACGGTAGGCGATGCCGACACCGGCAAGGCTCAGCATTTCCATGTCATTGGCACCGTCTCCTACCGCGATCACCTGCTCGAGAGCGATGCCCTCCTCCCCCGCGATCTGGCGCAGAAGCGCTGCTTTCCGCTCCCCGTCTATGATCGGCGCAAGCACTTCGCCGCTAAGGCGGCCGTCTCGGATCTCCGGCGTGTTGCCGTACATGCGGTCCACCCCAAGCCGTCTGCCCAGGTGCTCGGCAAAATAGAGAAAGCCCCCGGATACGATGGCGGTGCGGATGCCAAGAGCTTTCAGCACCCGCATCAGCCGCTCCGCTCCCTCCGCCAGCGGCAGCCGCTCTGCCAGGTCTCTCAGCACCTTCTCCTCCAGCCCCGCCAGAAGCGCCACCCTTGCCCGCAGGCTAGCGGAGTAGTCCAGCTCCCCCGCCATCGCCCGCGCGGTAATTGCCGCCACCTGCTCGCCGACACCAGCAGCCTTCGCCAGCTCATCTATCGCCTCCACATCCACCAGCGTGGAGTCCATGTCAAATACCGCCAGGCGGCAATTGCGGCGGGCGATATCGTCCTTCTGCAGGGCCAGATCTATGCCCAATTCACTCGCAAGAGACAGGAGGGCGCGTTTCAGGCTGGTCAGGCTCGGCGGCTCTCCCCGGAGGGTGAGCTCCAGGCAGATGCGCCCGCTCCCACTCCCCGACAGGGAGGGATGCCCGGACAGGCGGCTGATGCTGTCAATATTAAGATCGTGGGCGGCTGCCGTTGCCGCCACCCGGGACACGGTCTCTGCCCCGAGATCCCTGGCCAGCAGCGTGATGGTGTAGCGGTCCTGCCCCGAGGCCTCGGCCCTGCTGCAATAATCCGCTTTGCTCATCGTCCGTGTCTGCATGCTGAGGCCGAGGCGCCGGGCGCATTTTTGCAGGGATTGCGAAAGGGCCGGGTGCTCTGTCCCCTCCGGCAGACGTACCAGAACCCCTATATGCAGGTACTCATGGACCAGACCCTGGGCCATGTCCAGCACCTCGGCTCCCGCCCCGCCGAGCACTTCACAAAGAGCCGCGCAGGTTCCAGGCCGGTCATCTCCGGTAAAAGCGTACAGGGCAATGTCTGCCACTTCGGGGCTATCCTCTCGCCTTCGCCGCCAGACGGCAGATGCGGTCCTGCTTCTTCTTGCGCCTGCCGAGATTCAGGGCCCGGCCCCGCTGCCCCCGCTGCCCCCGAAAAGCCTCCTGCCTGGCCGGGCTCAAGCTGAAGACCTCGCCCCCCTCTGTCAAGACCTTCAGGGCATCCCCCGGCGACAGGGCCGCCACGTCCAGAACACGCTCGCCTGCGGCGAAAGCCTTTGCAGACAGCCCGAACAGACGGTTGCCCCGGCCTCGGCTCTGCCGAGGCAGCTCCCGGGCCGGGAACAGCAGCAGGCGCTCCGTCCCCTCCGGGCCTGCTGCACAGACCGCAATCCAGTCCTGCTTGGAATTGTCGACGAGGACAGGACACAGGGCCCGCCCGCCCTCAGGCACGCCGAGGGCGGCTTTGCCAGCCCGCTTGCTGCCGACCAGCTCCGCCGCCTCAACCAGAAAACCGTAGCCGTTATCGCCGTACAGAAGACAGCACTCGGATTGAGACGCGGTCATAAGACCGGCAAATTCCGCCCCGGAAGGAGCGCTGACATGGCTGCTCAAGGGCTCCCCGTGGCCCCTGGCGGAGGGCAGGCCGTGGGGCTGCAGCGTGTAGGCTCGCCCGGCGGTGTCCAAGGCGATCAGCGGCTGGTCCAAGCGTCCGCGAACAAAGTGCAGGCAGGAATCCCCGCCCCGATACGACAGTTCCTCCGGGCTCACCTCGTGCCCCCGGGCAACGCGGATCCAGCCATTGTGCGATAGCACCGCCGTAATCGGCTCCGGCCCCAGAAAAGATTCCTCGCTGATCGGCCGGGCCTCCGGCAATTCCAGCACCCGGGAGCGCCGCTCATCGCCGTATTCCTGAATAACCTCTTTGATCTCCCGCTTCAGCAGGGTGGTCAGCCTGCCTGCTGAAGCGAGGGTTTTTTCAATGCCGATCTTTTCTTCGCTAAGCCCTTTCTGCTCGTCCCGAATACGAATCTCCTCTAAGCGGGCCAGCTGGCGCAGTTTGATCTCCAGCACCGCTTCCGCCTGCGTTTCACTGAGCTTGAATTTTTTCATCAGGGCCGGCTTCGGCTTATCTTCAGAGCGCAAGAGCGCGATGACCTCGTCCAAATTCAGATAGGCCGCCAGCAGACCGTCCAGGATATGCAGGCGGCGTGTGATCTGCTCCAGCCGATGCTGCAGGCGCCTTCTTGTGGTTTCACGGCGAAACTTGAGCCACTCGCCGAGCAGATCCGGCAGCGGCTTCACGGCGGGGCGGCCGTCTAAGCCGATCAGATTGAGATTGACCCGGACATTGCGCTCTAAGTCCGTGCTGGCAAACAGGTGCGACATCAGCGCATCGCTGTCCACTTGGCTGCTGCGCGGTATGAGGACTAGGCGGATCGGGTGCTCGTGATCGGATTCATCGCGCAGCTCGGCGAGCATCGGCAGTTTTTTGCCCTCCAGCAGGGCTGCAATCTGCTCCAGCACGCGGCTGCCGGAAACCTGGTGAGGCAGCGTGGAAATCACGATGCTGCCGTCTTTTTCACAGTGGTAGACGGCACGGGTGCGCACACTGCCCCGACCGCTTTGGTAGATCTCGACCAGCTCGGCGGGGCGGGCGGCGATATCGGCGCCAGAGGCAAAATCGGGGCCTCGGATATGTTTCATCAAATCCTCCACCCCGGCCTTCGGCTTATCCAGCAGGTGCAGGCACGCATTCATCACCTCTGTCAGGTTGTGCGGCGGGATGTCGGTGGCCATGCCGACTGCGATTCCGGTGGCACCGTTCAAGAGCAGGCTGGGCACCCGGGCCGGCAGCACCGCCGGCTCCTCCATCGTGCCGTCAAAATTTGGTCCCCAGTCCACGGTGCCCTGCCCCAGCTCGGAGAGCAGCAGCTCGGCAAAGGGCGCCAGACGCGCCTCCGTGTAGCGCATGGCGGCAAAAGAGCGGGGGTCATCGGGGGAGCCCCAATTCCCCTGTCCGTCTATGAGAGGATAGCGAAAGGAGAAATCCTGGGCCATCAGCACCATCGCCTCATAGGCGGCGCTGTCTCCGTGGGGATGAAACTTGCCGATGACATCCCCCACTGTACGGGCCGATTTCTTATACTTGGCGCCGCCGCCGAGCCCCAGCTCAAACATGGCGTAAATAATGCGGCGCTGCACCGGCTTCAGGCCATCTCCCACAAAGGGCAGCGCACGGTCCAAGACCACATACATGGAATAATCCAAGTAGGCCTGCTCCGCGTAGCGGCAGAGGGCGAGGCGCTCTACCCCCCCGCCGTTGCCGGGTCTTTCAGAGGGAAGTGAAATTTGTGAATCAGCCATTGCCTGCAGTCCTTAACCCAAGCGAAATCCGAGCAAGATGAAAGCTACCTCAGCGTTTGTGCAGCGGAGGAAAATCCATCTCCCGCCACCTGACCGCCTAGCGTAGAAAAAGCTATTTAAGTGCGAGATTATACATAGATTCCAAACGGTGCCGCCGCCCGCCTGGCGGCGGGCACCGGCGGGCAGCAAAAATTAGCCGGGCAGCCCTCTCTCCTTGATTCCTATACAATAGGGCAGCCCATCTGAGTACCCTGTCTATGAACCAAGCAACCACTGCTTCCTCTTCTTCCGGCCCCTTTCTGGGCTGGCGCATGGTCGGCCTCGGCTTTCTCTCCAACAACTTCGCCATCGGTCTGACCTTCGGCAGCTATGGAATCCTGATCGCCGGCATATCCGAGGATTTCACAGCGCCCCGCTGGCTGACCTCCATGGGACTCCCGCTGGTCCTGCTGCTGATGGCACTGGTATCGCCGTTCCTCGGGATTGCACTGGACCGGGGCTCCATTCGCAAAATCATGTCTGCAGGGGTCCTGCTGATGATAACGGGACTGGTTGTCGCAGGCTTTGCGCCAAACATCTGGCTGTTCCTGCTGGCCTTCGGCATGCTGGTGGGGCTGGGCACCACCCTGATGGGACCGCTGCCCGCTACCACCCTGGCCAACAATTGGTTTGCGGACCGGCGCGGCATGGTCATCGGCATTATCAATGTTCCCCTTTTCATCGTGATCACGCCTATTCTGGTGACCATCCTCATGCAGCAGCTGGGCTGGCGCAGCGCCCTGTTCTGCATGGCGGGAGCCGTCGCCCTGTTTTTCCCGCTGGCGCGGCTGGTGATCAGCCGCCCGAAGGAAATCGGGCAGGAGCCCTACCGGGAGATGGCCGAGGACGGCGCGGCCGAGGAAGAGGGCACATCGCTGCCGATAAAAAGTCTGCTGGTGCATGCCCGCTACCTGGCTGCCAACCTCTGCAGCGGCCTGATCCTCGCCGGCGGCATTGTCCTGGTGACCCATGCGGTGCCCTACGCACTGGGCCGAGGCTTCTCTCAACAGCAGGCAGCCCTCCTGCTCTCTATCAACGGGGCAGCGGCCATGCTGGGCGCCTTTCTGTTCGGCTGGCTCGCCGACCGCCTGGGGCCGGTGCATGCCCTGACCATCAATGCGCTCCTGCAGGCAGCCATCTGGAGCTCCCTCCTGGTGGATCCTTCCTACGGTGCTCTCTTGCTAATCTTTCCGGCCCTCGGGGTTTGCGGGGGCGGCGTATTCCCCGCCTTCAGCACACTGATGAGCCTGGAGCTGGGACGGGCCTCCCTAGGCACCGCTCTCGGCCTTTCTGCCCTGCTCATCCTCCCCTTCAATTTCAGCGGGGCGCCCCTGGCCGGCTACCTGTACGATAAAACCAGCAGCTACATACCCGCTTTCCAGCTGCACATCGTGCTGTTCCTGGTGGCTGCGCTGCTGCTGATGCTGATGTTCCGGCGCAGACGCCCAAAGGTATCCTGAGCGCTGCGCTTTATCCAAACCCCCGTACCCGCTCCGGCACGATGCGGCAGATCAGGCGCTGCTCTTTGCCCTCTAACTCCTTGGGAGCGGCATTGCCGTAAAAAGTATCCACCCCCAGATAGTGCTGTGCCTGCTTGTTCATATGGGCAAGCGCACCCTCTTCCTTCATCTCCGTGACACGGCCGCGCACCTCCAGATAACGCCCCGCCTGTCCGGTATCCACCGCCAGCAGAGTCACTCTGCTGTCTCTTTGCATATTTTTTACCTTTTGGTAGGCGGCCACCGTGTTAACCAGCAGCTCATCCCCTTCGCAGTCACACCACACCAAGGATGACTGGGGCCAGCCATCCGGCATCAGCGTGGTCAGCACGGCATACACCGGGCCCTCCAGCAGGTCTCGGTATTGATCAGGAATTTTTGCGGACATGGACTCTCTCCTCTCCTAACAGCAATATACTGCAGCAATGCGGTGCCCTGCACCCTGCGACTCCACCGCGAAACACGCTCTCGACACAGCAGCTGCTCGGGGCACGAGTACAGCGGATGATACTATTATGTCGGTAGAAATGTAAGCGAAATTAAACAGCAGCTTTATGAAATTCTGGATCTTGGCCCCTTGGATTGATGCCGAGGAGATGACCGAGCTGGCAGCATTAGCGGAGACCCTCGGCTTTGACGGCATGACCTGCGCCGACCATGCCTTTGTGCCCCGCCGGATGGAGCCCTTGTATCCCTACAGCACCGACGGCAAGCCGCCCCTCAGCGGCGAGCTGCCCTACCCCGATGCCTGGGTCACCCTGACCGCAATGGCCGCTGCAACCAAGCGGATCAAGCTGTCTGTGGCGGTGTATATCCTGCCGCTGCGGCATCCCATTGAGGTGGCCCGGGCCAGCGGCACCTTAGCGCGGGTCAGCGGCAACCGCCTGGTTCTCAGCATCGGCGTCGGCTGGATGAAAGAGGAATTTGAAGTGTATGGAATTGACTTCAGAACCCGCGGCCGGCGCGCCGATGAGGCCATTGAAGTGCTGCGCAAGCTGTGGCGCGGCGGCTACGTGGAGCACCATGGAGAGTTTTACGATTTTCCTGAGCTGCAGCTGGCGCCGGCGCCGACGGAAGAAATTCCAATTTATATCGGCGGCTCCAGCGAGGCGGCCCTGCGCCGTGCCGCCCGCTTCGGCCAGGGATGGATGGGCACCGGCCACACCACGAAGGAGCTGCCGGAGCTGCTAGCGCGCATCCAGGCGCTGCGCACCGAGTACGGGCGGGAAAACGAGACCTTCACCGTGCTCGGCACGCCCAGTGACCTCTGCGGGGCGGAGCAGCTAAAGCAGCTGGAGGAGAAAGGCATGAATGCAGTCTCCTTCGGCTTTGCCTACACGGCGGCGGAGGGCCCCGATGAGCGGCGCCGCGCCATGGAAGAATACGCAGAAAAAATTATTGTCCGCTACCGGACACGGGAAATTTGAAGAAGACCCTTTATCGCCCTATGCCATGAGCCGCACTCCCCCTGACATTCGCATCAACGACCTTGCCAGCCCGAATTTCACGCCCGCACAGCTGAAAATGCTGGAGGCGACGAAGGATCTGAAAGTTGCAATGACCGAGGACGCCGTCCTGCAGGCAGCGATGACCGAAACCGGCCTGGATGATTTCGGCAGCGAAGATTTTAAAGAGCGGCTGCGGATCTGGCTGCAGGCTGCCGATGCAGACAGCAGCCTGCGACCGGCCGCCCGCTTCGGCGTCTTTAGCAATTGCGTGCGCCACCTGAAGAACCGCCTGCGGCTGGAAGAGCTGCTGAAAAAAAACCCGGAGATCCTAAAGACAAAAATTGAGCATCCTATCATCATCGTCGGCCTGCCCCGCTCCGGCACCACTCATCTCCTAAATCTCATCGCAGCGGACAGCCGACTGCGCTCCCTGCCCTATTGGGAAAGCCTGGAACCGGTTCCAGTGCCCGGGGAGGAGCCCGGCCCAGGCGGGGAGGATCCGCGCATCCTCCGCTGCCGGCAGGCATACCGTCAGCAGGATGAGATGATGCCGCTCCTGCGGGCGATGCACGACATGACGCCGGAGCATATTCACGAAGAAATTGAGTTGCTGGAGATGGACTTCGGCAGCTACGGCATAGAGTGGATTGCCCATGTGCCGAGCTGGCGCGAATACTACCTGTCCCTAGACCTCAGGCCTCAGTATGAATATCTGAAAAAAGCGCTGCAGGCGCTGCAATGGATGCGCGGGCCCAGGCGCTGGGTGCTGAAATCACCCCAGCACCTGGAGCAGCTCGGCGCCCTTGATGCAGTATTCCCCGATGCCACCATCGCCTTCACCCACCGGGACCCGGTCAGTGTGATCCAGTCCGCCATTACCATGCTGGCATACGGCGATCGCATGCGCTGCAAGAAGGTGGGCCTGGAACCGCTGGCAGACTACTGGATCAGCCGCATAGAGCGCCTGCTCCGCTCCTCTGTGCAGGACCGAGAGCGCATCCCCGCTGCCCGCAGCATTGATGTGCTGTTCCACGAATTCATGGCAGATGACATCGGGATGGTGGAAAAAATCTACCGGTTAGCGGAGCTGCCGATGAACAAGGCAGCTCGCGCTGCGTTAGAAAATTTCATGCACAGCAGTCCCCGGGGCAAGCACGGGCGGGTGCGCTATGACCTGCGGGGCGATTTTGGCATTGAACCCGACGCCCTGCGGGAGCGCTTTGCATTTTATTTTGAAAAATTCCCAGTGCAGACAGAACGGAATTAACCTGCTCCCGGGGGGCAGACAAGTTAGAGAATTTTCAAGGGGCAGACGCCCGGTCTGTCGGATTGCCGCAAGGACATGGAGGACCAATAGGCAGAAGGGGGGTGTCGGATGGCCACCCGCTTAAGAGGAAAAATGCCGACGAAGTGTTCTTCTTAACACAGACCGTACTCGCTTTCTATAGTAAGGGCGACGGCAAAAATGACTGATTCTCTTTGCCGTGGAGATCAGCGGCAAAGTGCACCATTGCACAAAGTACTGTAAGGGCACCAAGTATTTGTAGCGATACGGTGATGCCCAGACGATATTCTCTACACGCGAAGGCTGAACAAATGTCTTTGTAGATTGATAGAGCTTGTTATTTTCTTTCCAATATTTCCAATATTCTTTCTCGCTCGGCATCTCTACATATTTAGTCTGGTACCAGGCCTTGTCTACATGTCTTGTGATTAAAGACAGACAGGGATCGGCAACCGGCACCGAAGCGATCAGTGCGTTGTGCACCAGGCAGGCATCGCTGCCAATAGCTCCGATGAGGAAATCGGTATCAAATTCACGAATGGGCGACAAAAAAACATACGAGTCATAACTTTTATCCATGCCCTGTCCTTCCAGTTCCCAGTCGGCGCCGCTGGCCAGAAGATTGTACCGTGTCAGTGCCCACATATGATCACGCTTGATATCGTGGATAGCACTGAAATTAGTGTATTCCTGAAAATAAATATCCGCATTGCTGAGGATGACAAAATTACCCGATAAGTGCTCATTGGCATACTTAAAAAGCACAGAGAGCAGAGGACGCTCTTCAATGTGCACTACTTCCACTTTCCGATGGGACAGGGAAGGATACAAAGAAATATCCTCCCTGCGTCCTTCAAACAAAACAATGATTCTGTCAATGTTGGTTCTGCAATTGCGCTCGAGGCATTTCTCGTATTCGGCAGCCCGCACAGGATCTTCCGGCACATTGAAACTGCTGAGAAGGATAATTTCAGACATTACTATAAATTAAAATTATCGCTCGGACCGGCGACAGCGGAAACAAAGGCTATTGCCCCCCCCCCCCCGCATTCGCATCTCTTGCAGCAAAAGAAAAAGTGCACTGATTATTCCGGCAGCTCCGGCGCCCACTGCACTCCATTAATATGCCCGCCGCCATCTGCAAAAATAGTATTGCCCGTCATATAGCGTGAATCATCGCCCGCTAAGAATACGGCGACACCGCCGATGTCCTCTTCCGGGTCTCCCATGCGGCCCATCGGATTCTGCAGCAGCATCTCTGCCGCATTTTCCGGTGCCGCCTCTCGGAAAGCTTCGTAGGCGGGCGTGACCGCGGCAGGACAGATGATATTGACCGTAATGCCGTACGGGGCCCACTCCCGGGCAGCACTGCGGCTGAGGGCGCGCAATGCCTCCTTGGCCGTATTGTAATGAGAGGTATACAGGTGCGCATTGATGCCGTTCAGCGTGCACAGGCTGATAATGCGTCCGTAGCCGCGCTCCTTCATGCCCGGGAAAACCGCCTGCATGGCCCACAGATTGCCGAGCAGGTTACCCTGAAAGGAAAGATTGAATACATCAGAGGATTGCTGCTCCAGCCGCCCGGGAGCGGAAGACACGTAGGCATTATTGACGAGGATATCCACCTTGCCATAATCCGACTCGGCCTCGGCGATCATGCCCTCCACACTTTCCTGGCGCAGGATATCGGTGGCCAGAAAGCGCGCTTCGCCGCCCTCGGATTTTATTTCCTGCACCACTTGGGGACCTGTCTCCTCGTTGATCTCTGCGATTACCACACTGGCCCCGGCCCGCGCCAGGCGCAAGGCAATGCCCCGACCGACACCCTGCCCGGCACCAGTGACCACTGCGCTTCTTCCTGTGAGCGATCTGTTCACAAAAATGCTTTCTCAAATAATCATAGGAAGCCCGCATTGTAGCAATCTTTCTTTAAAAACGCATATCTCGCCGAATTGCCTGCTCGGCATTAACTGCTCCCGAGATTGCAATCGCTGAAAACCGCACATAGGCAAGACAGCCCCGTGGCGATACAATTGCACTTTTAAAGCATGCACTCGCAGCTGCTTGGCCCTCCAAAGAACACCCATGAAAAACACCCCCTCTCGGCTGCAGCGACAGGAAGCCGCTTTGCTGGAAGAGCGCGAGCGTCTGCTCGCTCGCACTCTCAAGCTGGATCTCGCTCGCGGCAAACCCTGCCCTTTGCAGCTGGACCTGTCTGCCGAGATGGACGGCATTTTAGGCGGCGATTACACGGCAGAACCTGGCTTGGACACCCGCAACTACGGAGGTCCCATGGAGGGACTGCCCGAGGCGCGTAAGCTGTTTGCAGAGATCCTCGGTCTCTGCCCGGAGGAAACCTTCATCGGCGGCAACAGCAGCTTGCAGCTGATGTACTTCTCGGTGCTGTTCGCCTGGCTGTACGGCACCGGGGATGGTCTGCCGCCCTGGCGGGAGCAGGGCAAGATCCGCTTTCTCTGTCCAGTGCCAGGCTACGACCGTCATTTCCGCATCTGCGAGGCCCTCGGCATAGGCATGGAGTCGGTGCCCCTGGGGAAGACCGGTCCGGACATGGACACAGTGGAAAGCGCTGTGAAGGACCCGGCGGTCAAGGGCATCTTCTGTGTGCCGCGTTTTTCCAACCCGAGCGGCATCGTATACGATGAGGAAACCGTGGAGCGCATGGCAGAGCTGGGCAGGCTGGCAGCTCCCGACTTTCGCATCTTCTGGGACAACGCATATGCCTTCCATGCCCTGACAGACAATGCTCCGGAACTGCCCTGCCTGATGGAGCGCTGCCGCAAGCAAGGCACCGAAAATAATCTGCTGCTGTTCTATTCCACTTCAAAAATAACCTTTGCCGGCGCCGGTATTGCGGTGATGGGAACCAGTCCCGCCTGCATTAAACAGTTTGGCCGCCGCCTGCAAGTCACCTCCATCGGCAGTGACAAGGTGAACCAGCTGCGACATGTGCGCTTTTTTCAAGATCCGGTGAATTTCCACGAGCACATGAGACGGCATGCCAAAATTCTGCGCCCGAAGTTCCAGCTGGTGCAAAATACGCTGCGTGAGCACCTCGGCACAGAGAGCGCCAACGGCTGCTGGACTGAGCCTGAGGGGGGGTATTTCATATTATTCAAGACACCGCCTGGCAGCGCAGCCGAAGTGGTGCAGCTGGCCGCCGAAGCAGGGCTGCTGCTGACTCCCCCGGGGGCAACGCACCCTCTGGGAAATGACCCGGAGGATAGCTGCATTCGGCTAGCGCCGACTGCACCGACTATGAAGGAACTGCAGGCCGCCCTGGATGTCTTTATAAACTCCGTGCAGCTGGCGGGAGCCAGGCAGCGGGCGGGCAGGGCGGGAGAAAAGGGCTCGAACTGACCGGGAGTTCCCGGCATCTTCTTTAGGAGTCGCTGTCGCCCTGATTTACGGGCATTCGCCCGGAAAGCGGAAAGGGCATGACCTTGCCGTCGCCTGCCCGCGCTTCACGCACCTTGGCAATGCCCGCCTTTTCCACCTCGTCAATGCGCACCACCGCATGCATCGGCACAAAAACGCGGCCGACATTCTGAAACTCGTTTTTCAGCCGCTCTTCGGCGGGGTCCACCACGGTCCGAGAGCGCTCCCCAAACAGGAAATCCTCAATCTCCACGAAACCGTAAAGATCGCTTTGGTAGACACCCCGCACATAGACTTCGTACAGCTGGTCCTGCTGATGGAAGATGACGCGGTACACAGGGAGATTTTCTTTTTCGCCGCTTGGCATGGGATAGGGGGAAGGCCCGGGCGGTGAAGCGGTTGCCATCATACCACAGGCGGGCATGCCATGCAGGAGGGGCATGCCGGGCTCCATACCGCTACAATTGCCGAATTATGAAACAGGAAAAGGCCTCGGAAGTCCGGCGATTTTACATCCGCACCCACGGCTGCCAGATGAACGAGTATGACTCCAAGCGGCTGGGAGACCTGCTTCAGGCCCGCTGCAGCATGGTGCCGGCAGAGGTGCCGGAGGATGCCGACCTGCTGCTGCTAAACACCTGCTCGGTGCGGGAAAAAGCTCAGGAGAAGCTGTTCCATCAGTTGGGCCGCTGGAAAGCCCTGAAGAGGGCCAAGCCCGGCATGATCCTCGGCGTCGGCGGCTGCGTGGCCAGCCAGGAAGGGGCGGCAATCGGCGAACGCGCACCCTACGTGGACATTATTTTCGGTCCCCAGACCCTGCACCGCCTGCCGGAAATGCTGCAGGAGGCAGTGCGCCGCCAAGGGCCAAATGGGACTCGGCCGGTAGTGGATGTGCGCTTCCCGGAAATTGAGAAATTTGATTGCCTTCCCGCTCCCCGGGCAGAGGGGCCCACCGCCTTCGTCTCGGTGATGGAGGGATGCAGCCGCTATTGCAGCTTCTGCGTTGTGCCCTACACCCGGGGCGAGGAAATCAGCCGCCCGCTGGATGAAGTGCTGGCGGAAATTGCCGCGCTTGCAGACCAGGGAGTGCGGGAGGTGACCCTGCTCGGGCAGAATGTGAATGCCTACCGGGGCCGCAGTCACCTCGGCGAAACAATGGACTTTGCCGAGCTGCTCGCCTGGGTCGCGCGCATTCAGGGAATAGACCGCATCCGCTACACCACCTCCCATCCGGTGGAATTCGGCGACAGCCTGATCGCGGCCCACGCCGAAGTGCCGGAGCTGGCGGAGCACCTGCACCTGCCGGTGCAGAGCGGTTCAGATCGCATACTGGCCGCCATGAAGCGCGGCTACACCGCCCTTGAATACAAGTCAAAATTGCGCCGCCTGCGCCGCGTCTGCCCCGACATTCACATCTCTTCTGATTTTATTATCGGTTTTCCGGGGGAGACCGAGCAGGATTTTGAGGATACGATGCGCCTAGTGGAAGAAGTGCAATTTGACTACTCCTTCAGCTTCCTGTTCAGCCCGCGCCCGGGCACACCGGCTGCGGCCCTGCCGAACCCGGTGCCGACGGAGATCGGCAAGCGGCGCCTAGGGGCTCTGCAGGCACTCCTGACAGAGCAGGCGGCAGCCATTGGCCAGAGGATGGTAGGCAGCGAGCAGCGGGTCCTGGTAACCGGCCCGGCCCGGCGCCATCCGGGGGAGATGCAGGGGCGCACCGGCGGCAACCGGGTAGTAAACTTTAAAGCTCCGCCCAAAGGCGATCCGAGCGGTGATTTTCTCAGCCTCTGCATTACCGAAGCCCTGCCCCATTGCCTGCGGGGCGTCCCTGTAATGCCAGCCGCCGCCGCAGGCGCCGCCTCTCCGGTATAATTCCGGCATCTTCTGCGCCTGCGCACCCTGCGCCCCTATCGCAATCACTTTGGACAGCGAAATATCAGCGAGCACGATGCTCACCCTAGAACCCGACGATGCGGGCCGCCTTTCACGCCTGTGCGGACGCTTTGATGACAATCTGCGCCAGATTGAAAAGCACCTGGGTGTAAAAATCCGCAACCGGGGGAACCGGTTTCAGCTTCAGGGGAAGCCCCAGACGGTGGCCACCGCCCAGCATATCCTGCATCACCTCTATGCCAGCGCCGATCCAGACCAGCAGATGACCCCGGAAAAGCTGCACTTGGAATTGCAAGATCTCGGGGCAGAACCCAAGACAGAGAAAGAACAGGCGGCCTGGCCGGTGCTGCGTACGGGGCACGTCACTATCAAGCCCCGCAGTTCCAACCAGCGGGCTTATGTGGAGGCGATCCAGAACGGCGATCTCAGTTTCGGGATCGGCCCCGCCGGCACCGGCAAAACCTACCTGGCGGTGGCCTGCGCAGTGCAGGATCTGGAGGAGCATCGGGTTGAGCGCATCCTCCTGACACGCCCGGCGGTGGAGGCCGGGGAGCGGCTGGGCTTTCTGCCCGGCGACCTGAACCAGAAGGTCAACCCCTACCTGCACCCTCTGTACGATGCGCTGCACGAAATGCTGGGCGAACAGCGCCTTAGCAAGCTGATGCAGAAAAATCTGATTGAGGTGGTCCCCCTGGCCTACATGCGGGGACGCACCCTCGGCAATGCCTTTGTCATTCTTGACGAGGCGCAGAACACGATGCCGGCGCAGATGAAGATGTTTCTGACCCGGCTCGGCTTTGGCTCCAAGGCCGCTGTAAACGGGGATCCGAGCCAGGCGGATCTGCCCAGCGGACAGTGCTCCGGTCTGTCCATGGCCCGGGAGCGATTGCAGGGGATTGAGGGCATCCGCTTCATTCATTTTGACGGCGGCGACGTGGTGCGCCACGCTTTGGTGCGCCGTATCGTGGAAGCCTGGGATCGCCCGGAAAGTGCGGATAGCCGATGAGCGATCAGATCGCCGTACAGCGGGCCAGCGAAGCGCCCTGCCCCAGCACCGGGCTTATTCGCCGCTGGCTGACAACAGCACTGGAGCACGCCGCTGGCGGCGAGACGGCAGGCGATCTCTGTGTGCGCCTGGTGGAAGAGGAGGAAATGAGCAGCCTGAACCGCCGCTACCGGGCATGCCCGGGGCCCACTGATGTACTGGCTTTCCCAGCAGAAATGCCGGTCGGGGGAGAAAACATTGAGGGGAAAATTCTGGGCGACATCGTCGCCTGCGCCCCGGTCGTGCGACTGGCAGCGGAAGCCAATGGGCTATCCGTGAATGCCCATTGGGCCCACATCCTGGTGCACGGCCTTCTCCACCTGCTCGGCCACGACCATCACAAAGAGCAGGAAGCCGCCGCCATGGCCCGTGCCGAGGCATCCATTCTGACTGCACTGGGCTTTGCCAGCCCTTACGGCAACAACGCAGACAGTTCGGAGTGACAGCGATGCTGAAAAGAATAATAAGAAAATTGCGCCCCGCCCTGCTAGTCCCCCGCAACCGGGAGGATCTGCAGGAAATCTTGGCCGCCGCCTTCAGCAGCGGCCTCATAGATGAGGACATCCGGCAAATGATGGAGCGCGTCATGAAGATGGATGAAAAGTTTGTGCGGGATGCTATGGTCCCTCGCACACAGATGAAAACAATGCAGATAGACGGCTCGCCTCGGGAATGGGTGGAGACCATCGCAAAGACAGGTCATTCCCGCTACCCGGTAATAGGAGAAAGTCTGGATGACATTCGAGGCCTGCTGCTGGCGAAAGATCTTATTCCGCACCTGGCAAAGGGCGCTCTGCACCCGGCACCGGACACTCTGTGGAAAGCAATTATTCGCCCTGCCTACTTTGTACCGGAAAGCATGCGGGTGGATGACCTCCTGTCCAACCTGCGAAAGCGGCGCACCCACATGACCATTGTGCTGAATGAATACGGCAGCACCGCCGGCCTAGTGACACTGGAGGATGTTCTGGAGGAAATCATCGGTGAAATAGAGGACGAGCACGACAAGGTGCCCCAAAACCCCTTCCTGAATACAGGAGAAAATACCTACAAAATGGATGCCGCCACTCTCATCAAGGATTTCAATGAGCATTTCGGCGCCAACCTCAACGAGAGCGAGGTGAAAACGATCGGCGGCTTCTTCGTCCGCAGCCTGGGCCGCGTGCCGCACCAGGGGGATATCCTGGAGAAGGACGGCTTTCAGTTTAACGTGCTGCAGGCTGGCCCCCGCAAGCCTGAGATACTGGAAGTCAAAGTGCCCGCAGCAGGCAAAGGAAAAGAAGAGGAAACCGAAGACAAGGATACGGTCGACACATCCCGGTGAGCGCCCGCGCAGCTCTTCTTCCCGGGCCAGTGCTGGCGGCTTTCGGCGCTGGCGCCCTGCTGCCTCTTGGCCTTGCGCCCTTTGATCTTTGGCCGCTGGGGCTGCTGAGCGCCGCACTGCTGCTGCTGCTGCTGGAAGGACGCCGCCCCGGGCAAGCCGCCCTGCTCGGCTGGAGCTACGGGTTCGGCCAATTCGGTCTCGGCGCCTCCTGGATTTTCATCAGCATTTATCAGCACAGCGCCACCGCAGCCCTGCCGGCAGCTGTGCTTACCCTGCTGTTCTGCGCCGGCATGGCGCTTCTGTTCACGACCCTCCCCTTTGCACTGTGGAGCGCCTTGCCCGGCAGCCGTCCGCTGAAAGCCCTGCTCGCTTTCCCAGCCCTGTGGGTGCTGGCAGAATGGCTGCGCACCTGGGTGCTCGGCGGCTTTCCCTGGCTGCTGCTCGGCTACGCCCACTTGGAAACTCCCCTGGCGGGCTGGGCTCCGACGGGCTCGGTGCTGGCGGCGGGAGGAGCCGCCGCACTCAGCGCCAGCGCCCTGATATGCCTGTGGCGGGGCCCGGCGAGAGTGCGCAGTGCAGCGGCATTAGCCCTCGCCCTGGCCTGGGGCGGCGGCGGCATACTGGGGCAGGTCCCCTGGACCCAGGCGGAAGGGGAGCCGCTGCGGGTCGGCCTGGTGCAGGCGAATATCCCGCTGGACACCAAATGGCAACCGCCGGAGTGGCGGCAGACCATGGCGCATTACCAGCGGCTGAGCGCGCCCTTGTGGGAAAATCATAACCTGGTGGTGTGGCCGGAAACCGCCCTGCCGGCATATCCCCGGGAAGTGGCCGATTTTCTGGCAAAAACCGGAGAGATAGCCCGCTCCAAAGGTGCCGCCTTTGTCACCGGCATTGCGGAAAGGGCGGCCGGGACCTCTGCGGGAGAGCAGTTTTACAACAGCGTGCTGGCCGCCGGTCAGGGCGAAGGGCGATACCGCAAACAGCATCTGGTGCCCTTCGGGGAATACGTGCCATTGGAGAGGTGGCTGCGCGGTGCCCTGCCCTTTTTTGACCTGCCCATGTCCAGCTTCAGCAGGGGTGCGCCGGTGCAGCCCCCGCTGCGGGTACAGGGTGCCATCCTGGCCACTTTCATCTGCTACGAGATAGCCTTCCCCGCCATGGCGGCGGCCGCCCTGCCGGAAGCCGGGCTGCTCCTGACCGTAAGCGAGGATGCCTGGTTCGGTCGCTCGCTGGCACCGCACCAGAACCTGCAAATTGCCCGCATGCGCGCCCTGGAAGCGGGACGCGACCTGGTGCGCGCCACCAACAGCGGGCTCTCTGCACTGGTGGACCACCGGGGCCGAGTCATCGCCGAGAGCAGACTGTTCCGCGAGGAAACCCTGACCGGCAAAGTTAGAATACGCAGCGGTGCCACACCCTTTGCGCGCACTGGCACAGGACCGGTGCTGGTCCTCTGCCTGCTGCTGCTGCTGCTCTGCTCCCTGGCGCCGAGGCACCCTATGCGATGAGCGAATACAAAGCGGCAGAAATTGAAGCGGCGGTCCAGCGCCGATGGGAGGCGGACCGCGCCTTTCAGGCGCGCGAAGACGATAGCAGGGAAAAATTCTATTGTCTCGCCATGTTTCCCTATCCCAGCGGTCGGCTGCATATGGGACATGTGCGCAACTACACCATAGCCGACGCCATCGCCCGCTACCAGGGTATGCAGGGACGCAACGTTCTGCAGCCGATGGGCTGGGATGCCTTCGGCCTGCCGGCAGAAAATGCCGCCATCAAAGAGGGCGTGCACCCCGAGAAGTGGACCCGCTCCAACATCGCCGCCATGCGCAAGCAGCTGCAGCGGCTGGGGCTCGCCTACGACTGGGAGCGGGAATTTGCCACCTGTGATCCCGCGTACTACCGGTGGGAGCAGTGGTTCTTCCTGCGCCTGTACGAGAAAGGGCTCGCCTACCGGGCCGAGGCGGAGGTGAACTGGGATCCGGTGGATGAGACGGTGCTGGCCAACGAGCAGGTCATTGAAGGACGCGGCTGGCGCTCCGGCGCCCCGGTGGAGCGGCGGCGGCTTCCCCAGTGGTTCCTGCGGATCACCGACTATGCCGAGGAGCTGCTGACAGACCTGGAGCAGCTGCAGGACTGGCCGGAGCAGGTGCGCACCATGCAGCGCAACTGGATCGGCCGCTCCGAGGGCGTGGATATTGATTTCAAGCTGACCAGCGGCGACACACTGACCGTGTTCACCACCCGCCCCGATACACTGATGGGCGCCACTTTTCTGTCGGTGGCCGCCGAGCATCCGCTCCTTTTAAAGAGCGAGCTCTCTGACGGAAGGCAGCCAGCCACAACTCCTTCTGCAGCCGGAGCGCCGCCCCCTCGGCTGACAGAATTTCAAAAGCGCCAATCCTCCACCAAGCTGGCGGAGGCGGATTTGGCCACCCGGGAAAAAGAAGGGGTGGACACGGGACTGAGGGCGCTCCATCCCCTGACCGGGGAGCAGCTGCCGGTGTGGGCAGCTAATTTTGTTCTGATGGGCTATGGCAGCGGCGCCATCATGAGTGTGCCCGCCCACGACCAGCGGGACTGGGAATTTGCCAAGTGCTACGGGCTTCCCGTGCGCCAAGTTATTCGCCCCCTGGAAGGAGAGGCGGATACAAATCAAGAAGCTTTCAGCGCCCCCGGCGTATTGATCAACTCCCGCGAATTTGACGGTCTGGATACAGAGACAGCCTGCATAAAAATTGCCGAAGCGCTGGAGGCAGAGAAAGCTGGCCGCCGGACAGTGCGCTACCGCCTGCGGGACTGGGGCATATCCCGCCAGCGCTACTGGGGTGCGCCGATTCCCATTATTTACTGCGAAAACTGCCCTGAACCGGTGCCCGTTCCCGATCGGGATCTTCCGGTGGAGCTGCCCGTCAGAGCCGCCTCCGGCAGCACCGCCCTATCCCTGGCAAAGATGGATGAATTCTGTAAGACAAAGTGTCCCCGCTGCGGAGCCGCAGCCCGGCGAGAAACCGACACCTTTGATACCTTCTTTGAATCCTCCTGGTACTACGCCCGCTTCAGCTGTCCCGACTCGGCAGGCACAATGCTGGACAAGCGCGCCGAGTACTGGCTGCCGGTGGATCACTACGTGGGAGGCATAGAGCACGCGGTGCTGCACCTCTTGTATGCCCGGTTCTTTCACCGGGCAATGCGCGACATGAAACTGCTGCCGGCGACGATGCCGGAGCCCTTTGCCCGCCTGCTGACCCAGGGCATGGTGCTAAAAGACGGGCGCAAGATGTCCAAGTCTCTCGGCAACACGGTGGACCCGGAAAGTTTGGTAGCGCGCTACGGCGCAGACACCGTGCGCCTTTACACCCTCTTCGCCGCACCGCCAGAGCAGTCCCTGGAGTGGTCGGACCGGGCAGTGGCGGGGGCGCACCGCTTTTTGAAAAGGCTGTGGCGCCTGGTGCAGGAACACTCGGCCGCGGCGGCGCCGCCTTCCCTGGACAAAGATCTTCTGACCTCTGAAGAGCAGGATCTGCGGCGCAAAACCCACGAGACAATCACCCGGGCCGGAAACGATTACGAGCAGCGCCAGAATTTCAACACGGCGGCGGCGGCGGTGATGGAGCTCTGCAATGCAATCTCCCGCCTGAAGAAAAATACAGGCTCAGCCCTGGCGGTGAAACAAGAAGCCCTAAAAACCGCTGTGCTGCTCCTGGCACCGATAACCCCCCATATCTGCCAGAGGCTGTGGGAGCAGCTAGGCGGCGAGAAACCGGTGCATGAAATGCCCTGGCCAAAGGCGGATCCGGCGGTGCTGGCAGAGCAGGAGGTGGAAATTGTGGTGCAAGTCAACGGCAAGGTCCGAGGCCGCCTGCAAGCGGCGGCGGATGCATCGGAGGAGGCCCTGCAAAAAGCTGCCCTGGCCCACGAAAATGCTGGGCGCTTCCTCGCAAAGGGCACCCTGCAGAAGGTTATTGTGGTGCCGGGTAAACTGGTCAACATTGTGGTCCGATAAGCGAAATCATGAACAGCACCCGACAACACTGTCTGCAATCTGCCCTGCTGGCCGCCCTGCTGGCCGCCGGCTGCGGCTTTCATCTGCCCGAGGCTGATTACGGCACCCTGCTGGCAGACGGTGTCCTGGTTTCAGGGGGAGAAAACACGGAAGAATTCCTGCCGGAGCTGCAGGCTGCCCTGCGCAGCGCAGGTGCAGGCGAGAACGGAGATGCCTGGCAAGTGGCGCTCACCAGCTACCGAGAAAAGCAGAGCATTCTGCAAGTAGACCCCCGGGGGCGGGCCGCCGAATACTTCTTGGAAAGCACGATCAATTTTCGCCTCATACAGCGAGACGGCAAGGCGGGAGAAGCCCAGAAGCTCTATGTCTCCCGGCACATGCGCCACAACCTGCGGGGGCTCAGCGACACGGAGGCAACTGAGATTTTTTACCGGCATGAAATGCGCAAGGCCCTGGCCCGCCGCCTGGTGGAGCGGCTGGCAGAATACGTGCGCGCAGTCGCCGAGCGCTGAGGATGCAGATCAAGCCGGCACAACTGGAAGCGAAGCTGCAGAACAAGCTTCTGCCTTTGTATCTGGTGTGCGGCGATGAGCCGCTGCAGATACGGGAAGCCTGCGACGCCATCCGCGCCCGCTGCCGGACGGCGGGCTGCCAGGAGCGGGAGGTGCTGGACGTGGAGCGCGGCTTTGACTGGCGGCGTCTCGGCGAGGCGATCGGCAACATGGGGCTGTTCTCAAAGCGGCGGCTGATAGAGCTCCGCTTCGGCACTGCCGTGCCGGACAAACAGGCGGCGGGGCAAATTGCTGCCTGCTGCGAGCGGGATATCGGCGAAGATGTGCTGCTTATCATCTGCGGCAAGCCGGATCGCCGCAGTGCCTGGTTCAAGGCCGCGGATGCCGCAGGCGGCGTTGTGGTGGCCCGCACCCTGGATGCAGGACAGTTGGCACAATGGCTGCAGCTGCGTCTGCAGCGGGCCAGCCTGCAGCTGAGTGACTCCGCCCTGCAGATTCTGCAGGAGCGGGTGGAGGGCAACCTGCTGGCCGCCGACCAGGAGGTAAATCGGCTGCAGCTATTTGCCAAAGGCGGCAGGGTGGATGAAAACCTGGTGCAGCAGGCGGTGGCAGACAGCGCACGCTACGATGCCTTTCAGCTGACCGAGCGGGCACTGGCCGGGGATGCCTCCAGCTGCGTGAAGATGCTGGAAGGATTGCAGGGCGAGGGAGCTGCACCGATATTAATCCTAGGTGCCCTGGTGCGGGAGATCCGCATCATGGCGCTGGCCGCCGCCGCCGCCGAGCGGGGCGGCAGCGCCGATGCGGTAATGAAGGGCGCAGGGGCCTGGCCAAAACGCTTAGCGCAGTTGAAAAAATCGCTGGCACGTCACAGCAGTGCCAGCCTGGAGCAGCTGCTTCGCCAAGCCGCCCGTACAGACCGGGCGATCAAAGGAGGGCCGGGCCTTTCCGCGCCGGAAGAACTGAGCCGACTTGTGCTGGGCCTGGCGGGCAGGCGGCTCAGAGCGTAGCGGGCTGCCCGCTCTGCATCTTCGCCTGCTCGTCGGCATGGTAGGAAGAACGCACCAGGGGAGCGCTGGCCACCTGCTGAAAGCCCATCTCTGTAGCCGTATCCCCCAGTTCTTTAAACTCGTCAGGAGTGACAAAACGCTCCACTGGCAGGTGGTGGCGACTGGGCTGCAAGTACTGGCCGAGGGTGAGCATGTCTACCCGATGCAGGCGCAAATCCCTAAACACGCTGAGCACATCTTCCCGCTCTTCCCCCAGCCCAAGCATCAGGCCAGACTTGGTAGGAACCGCCGGGCAGCGGCGCTTATGCTCGGCGAGCAGGCGCAGCGAATGGTGGTAATCCGCCCCCGGGCGCACCCGCCGGTACAGGGAGGGCACTGTCTCCAGGTTATGGTTGAATACGTCGGCGGGAGCGGCCAGCAGGGCGGGCAGCGCCTGCTCCATGCGATTGCGAAAATCCGGCACCAGCACCTCTATGCGGATGCCTGGATTTTTCTCGCGCACGGCACTCATACAGACGGCAAAGTGGGCGCCGCCGCCGTCCGGCAGGTCATCCCGGTCCACCGAAGTAATCACCACGTAGCGCAAACCCATCTCGGCAATAGCCGCCGCCAGTTCCCGAGGCTCCTCGGGGCGAAGCGGCAGCGGCCGCCCATGGGCCACATCGCAGAAGGGACAGCGGCGGGTGCAGATATCACCCATGATCATGAAGGTGGCTGTGCCCTTGGAAAAGCACTCCCCCAGGTTGGGACAGCTGGCCTCCTCGCATACGGTGACCAAACCGCGGTGCCGTAAGATCTGCCGAATGCGCGAGATATCGGCAGACGCAGACAGGCGCACCCGAAGCCACTCTGGCTTCGGCAGAGCGGCCAGCTGTCGCACCGGCAGGCGGCGCACCTTTTCGCCGCCTCTAAGCTTTACGCCTGGAGCGAGACCGCGAGGTTTTCTGGTTTGCCTGCTTTCCATCGGATATAGGAGTAGTTAAGTTCTTCGCCAAAAACGCTCGGCAGACAGGCAATTATTGAATCTTTCTGCTCTGCCACCGACTCGGAGGGCCCCAGCAGCTCCTGCACAGAGGTAACCCGCAGGCCCGCGCAGCCGCAGGGGTCAATGCATGAAAAAGGCGAGAGATCCATGGCGAGATTAAAGCTGAGGCCATGATAGGAACAGCCTCGGCGCACTCGCAGGCCGAGAGAGGCGATCTTTGCATCTCCGACATAAATGCCGGGCGCACCTGCTTTTCTCACCCCTTCTATGTCCCAGCTGGCCAAAAGCCTCACCACGCCTTCCTCCAGTGCATTAACCAGCTGGCGAATGCTGATACTGCGACGCTTCAAATCCAGAAGACAGTACATCACTACCTGACCGGGGCCATGAAATGTGACATCACCTCCGCGGTCGGTTTCTATCACCATGGCGCCCGAGACATCGCGCAGATGTTTTCTGCCGCCGGAGCGGCCAATAGTAAAGACTGGGAAATGCTCTAGCATCCAAACCTCATCCTCCGTATCGGCGGTGCGTAAATCTGTGAAAGAGCGCATCGCCTGCCAAGCTGCTTTGTAGGGAACTATGGCAAGGGACCGCGCCTGTAAGACATCCACTCCCCCGCGTTCCTCCTGTTCACTCATTTTGCCGCCAAATTCAAAAAAGCCAAGTGCAGTTTATCCCACAAACGAATATGCCAGGCTGCGGGAGATGTCGCTGCCCCCGTCACCAGCGGACCGCTCCACACCTCCCTGCCGTGCAGGTGCAGCACCAGGCGGCCAGCGGGCGTGCCCGCCGGCACCGGGGCCTCTAAACGAGCAGAAATCTTCAGTTGCGGCTGGAGGGACTGTCGCTCGCCCCGGGGCAGAGTCAGCACCACGTCCCGCTGCACCGCCAAGGGAATCTGCTCCTCTCTGCTCCCCCATGCCCGGACCTTGGCTACCGGCTCTCCGGCACGATATACCACCGCTGTCTCGTAGTAACGAAAACCGTACTCCAGCAGGCGACGGCTGTCGCGAAACCGGGCCCAGTCATCCGTCGCTCCCATAATAACTGAAATAAAACGCATGTTCCCCTGCCTGGCAGAGGCGACAAGACAATAGCCAGCATCCTCCGTATAGCCGGTCTTGATTCCATCCGATGAGGACATGTCCCACAGCAGGCGGTTGCGATTTTTCTGAGTGATGCCGCCGTATGTGAACTCCTTCTCGGCATACAGCGCATACTGGTCCGGGTAGTCTCGGATCAGGGCACGGGCCAAAACAGCCATGTCGCGGGCAGCGGTGTAGTGCTCCTCCACCGGCAGACCGTGGGCATTGACAAAGTGCGTATTCACCATGCCCAGCTGGCGCGCATGGCGGTTCATCAACTCCGCAAAGCCCTCGGTGCTGCTGGCAAGATACTCGGCGATGGCAATGCTGGCATCATTGCCGGAGCTCACCACTATGCCGCGATGCAGGTCCTGCAGCGCCACTGAACGACCCGGAGCTATAAACATCAGGGAAGTGCCTTTCAGTGCAGGATGCTGCGCCCAGGCCTGCTCGCTGACCGACACCCTATCCTCCTCCCGGACCACGCCGCTGTGCAGCTGGGAAGAGAGCACGTAGCTGGTCATGATCTTGGTGAGACTGGCGGGCGGCAGGCGCAGGTCCGCATTCTGCTCCACCAGGATGTGCCCGCTCTCTGCATCCATCAGCAGGTAGGACTTGGCGCCGAGGACCGGGGGTGCCGGGATGAGAAGCGGCTGGGCAGCGGTGGACAGCGGGATGCCGAAAAACAGCAGCAGCAGGGCAAAGAGCCGGAGTATCACAGCGGCTTCTCCGCCGCCCCCATCTCAGCCTTCAGCGCCAAGGATAGATGAAACACCGCCATGGCGTAGAGGTGGCTGTGGTTGTAGCGGGTAATCACATAAAAATTATGCTGGCCCAGCCAGTATTCCGGCCCCGCCTTTGCCTCCAGGCGCAGGACAGAGACCCGCTCCTGGTCCGGCAGTCCGACAGCCCGATAGCCGAGCGGGGCCAGATCTTTAACAGTGTGCTGGAGTTTTGGATTGCGCCCGGCAATCCCCGCATCAAAGCCCGGCAGTGTTGTCGCCCGGACAGCGATGCCGCCGCCCTTGTGCCATCTGTGAGCGGCTAAGTAGCTGGCAATACTGCCCATCGCATCCACGGGACTGTTCTGCAGGTCCGCCACCCCATCGCCGTCAAAGTCCACTCCGTAGCTGCGATAGCTGCTCGGGATAAACTGGCCGTAGCCCATGGCGCCTGCGTAGGAACTGCTCCGAGACCGGGGATCAAAACCCTGCTCTCGTGTCAAGAGCAGGTACTCGGCCAGCTCTTTTTGAAAAAAAGCGCCGCGAGGACTGAAATCAAAGGCGAGGGTGACTAGAGAATCTAGCGCAGGATGACGGCCGAGATTGGTGCCATAGCGCGTCTCCACGCCCAGGATGGCGGTTACGATTTCAGGCGGAACCTCGAAACGGGCCTCTGCACGCTCAAGGGTCTGCCGATGCTGCTGCCAGAATTTCACCCCGCTCTTGATACGCGCTTTATCCAAGAACAAGGCGCGGTACTGATGCCACAGGAGCTTCTTTTCCGCCGGACGGGCAATCAGCTCTAGTGCCCGCTCCTGGCGCTTGACCCCGGCAAACAGGTCCAGCAGCCAAGCCTGATCCATAGCATGCCGCTGTGACAAATCCTTTGCGTAGGCCTGCACCTCGGGGCGGTCTGCGTAGCCTGCACCTGCCGAGCTCACATCCGAAGGCGCGCGCCCTGCACCGATGGTCAGCAGAAACAGCAGGGGCAGCCACCATCGCCTCCGGCGCAGGATAGAAAAGTATCGCATTACAGACCGCGCCGCTCGCTGCGACAAGAGACCGCCATGATCAGTCCAAAGGCAAGTAAAAGAGACACGACAGAGGAGCCTCCCCGGCTGACCAGCGGCAGGGGAATGCCGACCACGGGCAGCAGACCGGAAACCATCGCCATGTTGACACAGATAAGCATTATAAAAACTAATACTAGGGCACCGGATGCCAAGCGGCTGAAAGTGTCCGGAGCTTCCAGGCTGAGCATCAGCCCGCGCGCCGCCACCATTGCATAGAGAACCAGCAGGAAGAGCACTCCCGCTAAGCCCATTTCTTCCGCAAGAACTGCAATTACAAAATCGGTATGCCCCTCCGGCAAAAAATCCAGCTGGGACTGCGTGCCCTGAAGCCAGCCCTTGCCAAATACTCCGCCGGAGCCAATAGCTACCTTGGATTGCATAATACTCCATCCAGCGCCGAGGGTATCTTTTTCCGGATTCAGCAGCACAAGAATTCTTTCGCGCTGGTACTCTCTTAGCAGGTGATACCAGACCAGCGGCATCGCACTGAGAGCCAGCACTCCCAGGATGATAATCTGGCTCCAAGCCCAGCCAGACAGGAACAGCACGGAAAAGCCGGCACTGACGATAAGCACCGCTGTGCCCAAGTCGGGCTGCTGCGCTATCAGCACCGCCGGCACCAGCACCAGTGCAAAGCTCACCAGCACTTTCGGCAGGCGCGGCGGCAAACTGCGGTGGGACAGGTACCAGGCCACCATCAGCGGCACAAACCATTTCATCAGCTCCGAGGGCTGAAAGCGCGGCAGGCCGGGAAAGTCCAGCCAGCGGCGAGCTCCTTTGGCCTCCGCACCCGCAAAATGCACGATGAAAAGAAGAACCAGTCCCCCCGCATAAAACCAAGGGGTCCAGCGGTGGAGACTGTAGGGCCCGGTAGCAGCCAAGAGCACCATCAGGACAAAGCCCGCCAGGAGAAAAAACGCCTGGCGCAGAACCAGCCAGGTATCCTGACCGGAGGCACTGTACAGCACCGCCAGGCCAAAAATGCTGAGCAGGAAAATCAGGAAAATCAGCGGCGGGTCTAAATGCAGACGCTCCCACCAAGAGGGCAGCGCCACCAGGTCCTGGCGCCAAAAATTACTGAGAAATCTGGCCATCTGGAACGGTCTTTGTATTTGATGTCCGAGAGGCAATGCCGTCGGCAGACTCCTTTTCCAGCCAGGCATCAAAAATTCGCCGTGCGACCGGCGCCGCCACTCGCCCGCCGTGACCGCCATTCTCCACCACCACTGCCACCGCCAGGCGAGGGTCATTCGCAGGCGCATATCCTATAAAAACAGCATGGTCGTGCAGTTCCTTCTGAAGGATCGGACGGCGAGCATCCGCCTCCGAGCCCTCTTCCTCTTCGCGTAGGCCGATGACCTGCACGGTGCCGGTCTTGCCGGCCATGCGGTAAGAGAGACCGGCGGCGATGCTGCGGGCAGTGCCCGAAGGGCTGTGCACCACATCCTCCAGCGCATTCTGCAGCGCGTCCCAATGCTCGGAGGGCACTTCCAAAAGCGACGGCGGCGGCGGCGGCGGAAGAAGAAAATCATCCCCCACCCCCCGGACAAAGCGCGGCACCACCGGCCGTCCACGAGTAGCCAGCATGGCCGCCATCACTGCCATCTGCATCGGCGTGACCAGCATATACCCCTGGCCGATGCCCAGGTTGAGGGTGTCGCCGACGTACCAGGGCTCCCCGTAGCGCCTGCTCTTCCATGTGCGGGTCGGCAGGATCCCGGCAGCCTCCCCACGCAGGTCCACCCCGGTAACAGCGCCGAAACCAAAATGAGAAGCAAAAGATGCAATGCGCGAAACCCCCAGGGACTCCGACAGAAGATAGTAGTAGGTGTCACAGGACTCCACCAGCGAGCGGTGCAGGTCTACCCATCCATGCCCCCCATCCAGCCAGTCCCGGTAGCGCCGCCCGCCGAGAACGTAATGGCCCTGGTCCCAAATACGGTGCTCCGGGGCAATCGCCTCGTAATACAGTCCCGCCAGTGCGACGATTGGCTTGAAGGTGGAGGCGGGAGCATAAAGCCCCTGCAGGGCCCGGTTGAAAAGGGGCTTATCGGGGGAATTCTGCAGTACGCCGAACTGCTCCACATCCATCCCGACGATAAACTGGTCGGGGTCAAAGCCGGGAGAGCTGACGGCGGCGATAATGCCGCCGTCCTTGGGATTGAGCGCCACCACTGCCCCTCGCCGTCCATCCAGGGCGGCCATCGCTGCCAGCTGCACATGACTGTCCAAGTGCAGGTGCAGATCCAGGCCGGACACCATCGGCTGATGTTTCAGCACCCTCAGCACCCTCCCCCAGGCATTGACCTCTACCTGCTCGTAGCCGGGCTTCCCGTGCAGCACGGATTCGTAGGCATGCTCCAAGCCGACCTTGCCGATGTAATAGGTGCCGCTGTAATTGGCGCGGTTCAGGCGGCGGCGCTCGGCGGCGGTAATCGCCCCCATGTGTCCCACCACATGGGCGAAGCGCTCCCCCTGAGAATAGCGGCGCAGCAATCTGGCCCGGACATCAATGCCCGGCATGCGGTGCTGCTCCACCGCCAGGCGAGCCATGTCTTCTTCGCTGAGGCCCGTGTGCAGCGGCAGCTCCGCAAAGGAGGGCCGCTGCTCCAGCAGATGCCGAAAAAGCCCGATCTCCGACTCCCGAATACCGATGAGGTCCTGCAGCGTCTCTAAAGCGGCTGCCAAGTCCGGCACCTGCTCCGGCACCACCACCAGTGTGAGAATGGGACGGCTGTCGGCGATCAGGCCGCCCTCGCGATCGTAGATCAAGCCGCGCACCGGCGGCACTTGGCGCACATGAATGCGGTTGCGATCCGACTGCGCCCGGTAATAGCCGTGCTCTACCACTTGGAGCTGGGTGTAGCGGCCGATGAGCAGGATGGCAATCAGGCTTATCAGGCCGGCCATGACCCGCCAGCGCCACATGTAGATGCGCTGCTCGGTGCGCTCGTCTGGAAGAAAGAGAAGGCGTCGCTCGGCCATTTATTCGGTATCCATTTCTTTTTGCCAAGCGGAGGGAGACCACAAACTTTCCAAGTCGTAGAGGGCCCGAGAATCCGCGGAC
This sequence comes from Gammaproteobacteria bacterium, assembly GCA_965205525.1. Lineage (GTDB taxonomy): Bacteria > Pseudomonadota > Gammaproteobacteria > JABABF01 > JABABF01. Next base: position 801,531 of record OZ242171.1, on the reverse strand, counting down.
ATCAGATGCACCACCACCTCGCCGTAATCAATCAGGAGCCAGCCGTCGTCATTCCCCCCCTCCACTCCCAGAGGGCGACGGCCGCATTCTGCCAATGTGCTGCACACCCGCTCCGCCATCGCCCGCAGGTGGCGGCTAGAAGTGCCGGTGGTAATCACAAACCAGTCGGCGATGGCAGTCAGCTGGCCGACTTCCAGATCGGCGGTATCCACCCCTCCCCCCGCATCCAGGGCATCCATGACTTTTCCCCTGCAATCAACTGTGTCCATCGGAAGAATCTCTGTACAGACGATGATCGCGGATGTAGTTCCATACCCCTGACGGCAGGTCCTCTTTTGATGCCTGGCCAGCTGCGATGGCGGCCCGCAGCTCGGTGGCAGAAATTAGCGGCGGCATGAAATCTGCAATCCAGACGAAGCCGGCCGGCCGCTCCTGCAGGCAGCGGACGTCGGCGCATTCCCGCTCCTCCAGCACCTGCCCCGCGGCCCCCGCCCTCGGCACCGGAATGCCGACGCGGGGAAAGATTGCAAAGTGGGCAAGTGAGAATAAATCCTTCCAGCCGCGCCAGGCATCAATGGCGGCAAAGGCATCGGCGCCGAGGGCCAGGCACAGGGGCAGATCCGGCCCCGCCTCGGCCCGCATCTCCTGCAGGGTGTCCAAGGTGTAGGAGGTGCCGCCCCGCCGCACCTCGCGGTCATCCACGCAAACGGCGCTGCCGGCGACTGCCCGCTCCGCCATCGCCAAGCGCTGATCGGGATTTGCCGCCGGCGCCCGACGATGAGGCGGGGTGTGACAGGGCATCAGAAAAGCCCGAAAAGAATGCAGGACTTTCGCCAGGGCAGCGGCAATATACATGTGCCCGCGATGCACCGGGTCAAAGGTGCCGCCGAGAATAATACGACCAGAATACGGGTCATCATTCACCGCCGAACCTGTCCCTCTCCCAAGACTACAAACTTCTGCGTGGTGAGTCCTTCCAACCCCACCGGCCCCCGGGCATGGAGACGATCGGTGGAGATGCCGATCTCCGCTCCCAGGCCGTATTCAAAGCCGTCGGCAAAGCGGGTGGACGCATTGACCAGCACCGAAGAAGAGTCCACCTCCCGAAGAAACCGCATAGCCCGCGGATGACAGCTGGTGACTATGCAGTCGGTGTGGCCGGACCCATAGGCCGCAATATGCTCCATCGCCTCTTCCATGTCCGCCACTATCCGAACCGCCAAGATTGGCGCCAGGTATTCCTCGCGCCAATCCTGCTCCGCAGCGGGAACGGCCTCCGGCACGATTTTGCGGGTGCCCTCGCAGCCGCGCAGCTCCACCCCCGCCTCCCGGTATGCCTTCGCCAAGGGCGGCAAAATGCCCCGCGCCATGGACTCCGCCACCAGGAGGGTCTCCATCGCATTGCACACGCCGTAGCGGTGGGTCTTGGCATTGATCGCTATGGCAATGGCAGACTCGATGTCAGCGCTCTCATCAATATACACATGGCACACGCCGTCCAAGTGCTTGAGAACTGGCATTCTGGCCTCCTGGCTGACCCGCTCAACCAGAGACTTGCCGCCCCTCGGCACCAGCATATCCACGTGCTCCGACATCGCCAGCAGGGCGCCCACCGCCGCCCGGTCGGCGGTCTCTACCGTCTGCACCGCTGCCCCGGGCAGCCCGGCGTCCTCCAGGGCAGCAGACAAGCAGGCGGTGATGGCCCGATTGGAGCCGAAGGCCTCGGAGCCGCCCCGCAGAATGACGGCATTGCCCGCCTTCAGGCACAGGGCGGCGGCATCCGCCGTAACACTGGGGCGGGATTCATAGATGATGCCGATAACCCCCAGGGGAACCCGCATGCGCCCGACGCGAATGCCGCTGGGACGACTTCTGAGATCAGTGATCTCTCCCACCGGGTCCGGCAGGGCGGCGACCTCCCGCAGCCCTTGGATCATCCCATCCACCCGGGCCGAATTGAGCGCTAAGCGCTCTAAGAGGGACGCATCCAAGCCGCTATTTTGGGCGGCTTCCAAGTCCTCTGCGTTGACGCGCAGCAGAGCCTCCCGCTCCCGCTCCAGGTGCTCTGCCGCAATCTCCAAAACGCGGTTCCTGATCTCGGTGCCCGAGGCGGCCATCCGCCGGGCCGCAGCCCGGGCAGCGCGGCCCAGCCCCTGCATATAGGCGGCAATATCCCCCCCCGCCGGAGCGGACTCGGCTGCTTTCTTCTTTGCTCTGCTCATCGCGTGGGATTCTGTGATTGTGTAAAACGGCAAGGGGCGCATTCCCTGAAGCATTTTAACCTGCGCTCCCCTCCCCTCGGCGCGCATCTTTCAGCGGATGAATTTGAAAGCCGCTCGCGCTGGTCGCCCAAGGCGCGGAGGACTCGCAGCATCCCCGGGCTGGGACAGCGGCAAAACACTCTACAGGAGGGCTGGCAGGGCCGCGGCAGCGCGCAGGAAAAGGCCCGCCGCCAGGCCCGCTGCCAAGTCATCCAGCATGATGCCCAGCCCGCCGCCCGCCGCCTCCAGGTTGCGAATCGGCCAAGGCTTGCGGATGTCCAATGCTCTAAACAGCAGGAAGGCAGTGAGGCCCCAGTAGAAACCCGGGGGTGAAAGCGCCAGCGCCAGCCAGCAGCCGGCGATTTCATCCCACACGATTACCTGGCGGTCACCGCCCCCCAGTGCGCGGGAGGTGCGGGCGCAGATATATACCCCGGCCAGGCAGGCCAGTGCCAGGAAAGGCACTAAGACAGCGGCGGGCCAGTGCCGAAGCCACAGCCAGAAAAGAACAAAGGCCAGCGCACTGCCAGCGGTGCCCGGCAGGCGGGGAAACAGGCCGGCACCAAAGCCGAGTCCCGCCAAATGCACCGGGTGCAGAAGAAAGCGCAAGCCGCCCGGCAGCATGTTCCTGCCCTCAGAAATGCTGCCAGCCGGGCGCACGCTGAACGCCCCGGCATTCCACCCGGGGCGCTCCCCGGCGAACTTCTCCGATCAGCGTGCAGGGCACACCAGCAGCCTCTGCAGCCGTCTGCACCGCCGCCGCCCGCTGCGGCGGTGCAGTGAAGCACAGCTCGTAATCATCACCGTCAAAAGCAAACGAAAGAGGAGAGCCGGTAGCGCACAGGGCCGGCGACAGCGGAAGCTGCTCTGTCTTCAACTCCATCGTTACCCCCCCGGCCTCTGCCAGGTGTCCCAGGTCGGCCAGCAGGCCATCCGACACATCAATGGCAGCACTAGCCACCCCCCGCAGCGCCTGCCCCAGGGCCAGGCGCGGAGCAGGCCGCCAGTAGCGGGCTAGAAGAGTCTCCCGGGCATCGCTGTCCGAAAGCTCCAAGCGCCCTTCTAAAAGCGCCAGGCCTGCGGCGGCCTCCCCCGGCCAGCCGCTGAGATAAATCCCGTCCCCAGGCCGGGCACCCCGGCGCCGCAGTGCAGCTGTCGCGGGCACAGTGCCGAACACCTGGGGGGTCACCGAAAGATTTCCCCGCACCAAATCGCCGCCGACCAGGAGCATACCGAATTCCCGAAGCACCGTCTGCAGGCCGGCGGCAAAGCCCGCCAAGTAGTCTTCATCAGGAGCGGGCAGGCTGAGGGCCAGACAGAAACCCAAGGGCAGGGCGCCGCAGGCAGCCAAATCGCTTAGATTGACCCTGAGGGCGCGCTCCGCCACCGCAGCCGGCTCTGCGTCAGCGGGGAAATGAACCCCGGGCAGCAGGGTATCGGTGGACATGGCAATGCTCTCACCAGCAACAGGCTGCACCAGGGCGCAATCCTCTCCAATGCCTGCGTGCAGCCAGGGCGCAGCACCGGACAGCGGCGCAAAGAAGCGCCGAATGATCTCAAACTCAGAGGGTGCGGCCCGCATAATCTCGTCAGGCGGCGGGAGCGCCTGCCTTAATCATCGGAAGAAGAGTTCTTCTCTGCAGCGCTTTTCTCCCCTGCCGGCTGCTTTGCCTGCTTTGCCTGCTTTGCTTTCCCGGCGGGCCGGGAAGGAAGAGGCGGCAAAGATTTCTCTTCGGCATCCTTCGACTGTGACAGGACGTTCCCGGGCACACCCCCCCCGGAAGCTTTCTCCCGGGGCGGTGACAGGACATCTTCGGGCACGTCCCCCCCGGAAGCTTTCTCCCGGGGCGGTGACAGGACATCCTCGGGCACGTCCCCCCCGGAAGCTTTCTCCCGGGGCGGTGACAGGACATCCTCGGGCACGTCCCCCCCGGAAGCTTTCTCCCGGGGCGGTGACAGGACATCCTCGGGCACGTCCCCCCCGGAAGCTTTCTCCCGGGGCTGCGACAGGACATCCTCGGGCACGTCCCCCCCGGAAGCTTTCTCCCGGGGCTCTGACAGGACATCCTCGGGCACGTCCCCCCCGGAAGCTTTCTCCCGGGGCTCTGACAGGACATCCTCGGACACGTCCCCCCCGGAAGCTTTCTCCCGGGGCGGTGCCAGCCCGAGCTCCTGGGCCAGGCGGTCCAGCACCGCATTGACATAGCCGTGACTGCCGGTGGCTCCGAAGATGCGGGCCAGGGCAGTCGCCTGGTCCACCGCCACTTTCCAAGGCAGGTCTTCTTCGCAGCAGATCTCCCAAGCTCCCATGCGCAGCAGGGTGTGCTCCACCCCTCCGAGATCTTTGAGAGGGCGGTCTAAAAGCGGGAGCAGACGCTCATCCAGTGTCGCCGCCTCACCGATAACTCCCCGCAGCAGAAAACGAAAAAAAGCTGCATCCACCAGGGAAAAGTCGTTCGCCTCCCGGAACTGCCTTTCTATCTCCGCAGCAGTGCCACCGTTGAAATGCCACTGAAACAGGGCCTGCAGCGCGTAGCGTCGCGCCCGCCGCCGGCTGCCGGGCACCCTCTTTGCAGTATCTTTGGACGGGGGGGGCATCAATTCTCTCCCAGCAGAACGGCCATCTCCAGAACGGCCAGGGCGGCCTCCTCCCCCTTGTTGCCCTCCGCACCGCCGGCCCGGGCCCAGGCCTGGTCCTCGCTGTCTGCGGTCAGCACGCCAAAGCTCACCGGCACCCCGGTATCAAGGGAAACCCGGCTGAGACCCTCGGCGGCGGCGCGGGCGACAAACTCAAAATGCGGCGTGTCGCCCCGGATGACAGCACCGAGGGCGATCACCCCCCGGCAGTCCTGCTTTTTCGCCAGGTGCGCCGCTGCCAGGGGCAGCTCAAAAGCACCCGGCACCCGGAGCACAAGGGTGCGCTCCCCGCCGATACCGGCTCGGACCAAAGCAGCCCGAGCACCCTCTAGCAGGCGCTCCACCAGGTCCGCATGCCAGCGCGCAGCTGCAATGCCGAAAAACCCGGGGCCCGGGTCGCGAATCATCAGGGCCGGCGCATTTCCGCTCATGGCTTCCCTGCCCTCTCGGGGCTCTCTAAGTATTCCTCCACTTCAAGGCCGAAGCCGGAAATGGTATAGCGCACCTGGCGGGCCATCAGGCGCATGCGGCCAACCCCGAGGTCGCGCAGTACCTGAGCGCCGATGCCCACCATCGCGGCGATGCTGCCGACGCTGCGGGGCGGGGACGGGTCCCGGCCCATTGCCACCTCCATGTGATAGAGAACCTCGTCCGGCGTCTGCCCGCGGCCGATAAGAACCAGTACGCCGGCGCCCTCCTGATCGATGTATTCAAGACAGCGGGACATGCTCCAGCCAGTGCTCCCCGGGGAAAAGGTGCCAACGAGATCGCGCATGGTCTCCGGCACATGCACCCGCACCGGCACCGCTACGTCGGGGCGTATGTCGCCGCGCACCAGCGCCAGGTGCAGCTGCTCGGTGGGGGCATCCCGATAGACGCTGCATGTGAACTCACCCCAGAGAGTATTCACCTGGCCCTCGCTGATTCGCTCCACCGTCTTTTCGTGCAGCATCCGGTACTCCACCAAATCGGCGATGGTGCCGATAGAAAGGCCGTGCTGAACGGCGAACTCCTCCAGGTCGGCGCGCCGTGCCATGGTGCCGTCATCCTTCATGATTTCAACAATGACCGCCGCAGGCTCAAAGCCGGCCAGCCTCGCCAAATCGCAGCTGGCCTCTGTGTGTCCGGCCCGGGTCAGCACTCCTCCGGCCTCGGCGCGCAGGGGGAAAATATGCCCAGGCTGAACCATGTCATCAGGCTTTGCATCCCGGGCGACAGCAGCCTGCACGGTGCGCGCCCGGTCGGCGGCGGAGATGCCGGTGTCTATCCCCCGGGCCGCGTCCACCGAGACGGTGAAATTGGTGCCCAGGCGGCCCTGGTTGCGGCTGACCATCAGCGGCAGATCTATCTGCCGGCAGCGCTCCGGACTGAGGGCAAGGCAGATCAGCCCCCGGGCGTAGCGCGCCATAAAGTTGATATGCTCGGCGCTGATGCAGTCAGCGGCCATCACCAAGTCTCCCTCATTCTCCCGGTTTTCATCGTCGGCGAGGATGATCATGCGCCCGGCGCGGATCTCCTCCAGAAGCTTGGTGACAGAACTGAATGCGCTCATTTTATGACTGCTGCAGCAGGCGCTCCAAGTAGCGGGCGATCAGGTCCGCCTCAAGGTTGACGCGGTCGCCAGGCTGATAAGAGCCGAACAGGGTTTCGCGCATAGTATGCGGCACAATCTGCACTTCAAACTGTTCTTGCATAACCCGGTTCACGGTAAGGCTCACCCCATCTACGCAAATGGCGCCTTTGGGAGCCAGGTAGCGAGCCAGGGCCGGGGGTGCCCGAAAGCGAAAACGGGCACCCTCCTCCCCTTCCCCTGGGGGCTCCCTGCTGCACAGCTCTCCCACGCCATCCACGTGACCGCTCACCAAGTGACCGCCTAAGCGCTCGCCAGCCAAGAGCGCCCGCTCCAAATTCACCCGCTGCCCCTCCCGCAGCTCCCCGAGGGTGGTGCAGCCGATGGTTTCCTCTGAAATATCCGCTGCAAAGCCGCCCGCAGGCAGCTCCGAGGCAGTGAGGCATGCACCGTTTACCGAGAGGCTCTCGCCGAGCTGCAGACCCTCCATGCTGCAGCGGACATGAACCCGCATGCTCTTGGCTTGGCGAAGTGCGGAAACGACTTCACCTATCTCTTGAATAATTCCAGTAAACATATTATTTATTATTACTTTTTTCTGGAACTGCTTCTATGCACAGCGCGGTGCCAACCCGGCGGACACCGGACACATGGAGGGAAAACTTGTCCGCCAGATTCTCAATGGAAAGATGCAGCAGGGGATACCCCTTGTCGCCCAAAAAGAGCGGCGCCACATAGATGCGGAAGGCATCTACCAGCCCCGCCTCCAGCATGGCCCCCGCCAGGGTCGGGCCCGCTTCCAGCAGCACCTCATTGCACTCTCGCTCCGCCGCCAGGGTGCGAAGGAGGCCCTTCAGGTCTATCTGTCCCTGTGCCCCGGGCAGGACCAGCACCCGGGCTCCCGGCACACTGCCCTCCCGGGCGGCGGCCAGCCAGCTCTCCCCGGGCTCGGCCAGCAGCCGGGCATGCCCGGGGGTGCGAAGACGGCTGTCTGCCACCACCCGCAGCGGCTGACGCCCGCCGGGGGGCCTTTCATCGCCAGGCCATTCCTCCCAGCGCACGGTGAGGGCCGGGTCGTCCGCCAGCACGGTGCCGACACCGGTGAGCACTGCGCAGGAGGCGGCGCGCAGACGCTGCACCTCGGCCCGGGCCTCGGGCCCGGTAATCCACTTGCTCTCCCCGGAGGCAGCAGCAATGCGCCCGTCCAGGCTCATGGCCATCTTGCACAGCACCCAGGGCAGCCCGTGCCTGGCGCGCTTGATAAAGCCGGGGTTCAGGGCGGCGGCGTCCTCTGCCATCAATCCCTCCTCCACCTGAATGCCGGCCTCACGCAGGCGTGCAAACCCGCTCCCGGAGACTTCGGGATTCGGATCCCGCATGGCGGCCACCACCCTCTTCACCCCCGCCGCAATCAGGGCATCACAGCAAGGGGCAGTGCGACCCTGGTGGCTGCAGGGCTCCAGGGTTACGCAGGCGGTGCTGCCCTGGGCGCGGTTACCCGCCTCCTCAAGGGCATGCACCTCGGCATGCCGCTCTCCGGCCCGGCGGTGCCAGCCCCGCCCGACCACCGCCCCATCCCGCAGCAGCACACAGCCTACCCGGGGGTTGGGCATGCTGGTGCAGCGGCCCCGCCGGGCAAGATTGAGGGCCTCCGTCATAGCGGCGGCATCATCCACGGCGCGCCTCCGGTGCGAGATCCAAAGACATCTGGGAATCTGATTCTTCCGCCGGAGCATCGGGCACTCGCTCGCCGACATCTTCCAAAATGCGATAGTCGCCGATAAACCGGCAGTGGGCCACCGGGTCTGTGCGATCCAGGGCCTCTGCAGCCAGCATGGCAAGTTCTCGCCACTGAATTTCTAAAACACCTCTCTGCACAAGGGAGCGCACCACAAGGTCAGCAGCCCGCTCTTTGCAGGCAGCCTCATCCGGGCGGCCGTAAAACACGCGATCTAAGACCATTCTCAATTTGTTTTTGTCAAAGGGCTCGCGGCGGCCGTTGCGCTTGCGCACGCTGATTTTGGGCGGCGCCAGCTTCTCCAGGCTGCTGAAATTTCGCTTGCATTGTTTGCACTCTCGGCGGCGGTGCACCTGCCCGCCGCGCTTGCGCGAATCCACTACGCGGTTGTCATCCGCATCACAGAAGGGGCATTGCATGGCTGGCTGCCTGCTGGCCGAGCAGGACGGGTCTTATGAAAATGCGCTGTACACGGGGAAGCGGCGGCACAGGGCGAGCACATCTCCCCGTACCCGAGCGATCTGCTCTTCGTCTCCGATATTGTCCAGGATGTCGCAGATCCAGTCGGCCACTTGCTGCATTTCCGCCGCACCCATCCCGCGGGTGGTGATGGCCGGCGTGCCGATGCGCAGACCGCTGGTAACAAAAGGGGGACGGGGATCGCCGGGGACTGCGTTTTTATTTACGGTGATGCGGGCGCGGTCCAAGACGGCCTCCGCATCCTTGCCGGTGATCTCCCGGTCCGCCAGGCTGAGGAGAAACAGGTGGTTGTCGGTGCCGCCGGAGACCACCGTGTACCCCCGCTCCATCACCCGCTCGGCCAGTGCCCGGGCGTTGTCCAGCACCGCCTGCTGGTACTCCTTAAAGGAGGGCTGCAGCGCCTCCAGCAGGCAAATTGCCTTAGCGGCGATCACGTGCATCAGAGGGCCGCCCTGCCCGCCGGGGAAAACCGCTGAGTTGAGCTTCTTGTCCAGGTCGGGATCGTCCCCCCGAGTGAGAATCAGGCCGCCCCGGGGGCCGCGCAGGGTTTTGTGTGTGGTGGTGGTCACCACGTCCGCCGCCGGCAGCGGATCGGGATAGATCCCCGCCGCCACCAGGCCGGCCACATGCGCCATGTCTACCAGGAGACGTGCGCCCACGCTGTCTGCAATTGTGCGAAAGCGCTCCCAGTCCACCACCCGGGAATAGGCGGAAAAGCCGGCGACCAGCAGCTGCGGGCGATGCTCCCGGGCCAGGGCTTCCACCTGGTCATAGTCCAATATGCCGCTCGTCATATTGACGCCGTACTGCACCGCTCGGTACATCTTGCCGGAAAAACTGGGCCGTGCCCCGTGGGTCAGGTGACCGCCGGCGGCGAGGCTCATGCCGAGGAGCGTATCCCCGGGCTGCAAGAGAGCTGCATAGGCGGCGGCATTGGCCTGGGAGCCGGAATGGGGCTGCACGTTGGCGTAGCCTGCATTGAATAGCTTGCAGGCGCGCTCAATCGCCAGCTCCTCCACCGTGTCCACGTGCTCGCAGCCGCCGTAATAGCGCCGTCCCGGATAGCCCTCAGCATACTTGTTGGTGAGCACCGAACCCTGCGCCTCCAGCACCAGGGGGCTGGCGTAGTTCTCCGAGGCAATCATCTCCAAGTGCTCTTCCTGACGACGGGCTTCGGCAGCAATCGCTGCAGCGGCAGCACCGTCAAAATTTGCAAGCTTTATCCCCCGGGGAACGGGACGCTCCCCCTCCACTGGCTTAGACTCCTTGGCCTCCGGCTCCGCTTCGGCAGCCTGCTCCTCCTCTTGCTCCGGCTGGGCCTCGGCAGCATGCTGCTTTGACTTCAATTCCTTCAGCCTTTTGGCCAGCTGAATTATCTCCTTGTCGCGAGCATTATTCTCACGCAGATCCTCAATCTCCTTCCTGAGATCAGCTTTGCGGGCAGCAGGGTCAAATGCGGTCATGGGCAGTCCAGAAAAGGCACAAAATTAATCTTTTTATTGTAATCGCTATTCCTCTTCACGGTCGCCGCACGCTCGGCCTGTCTATGGCGTCCATGCTTTCTGCCCGACCTTCTCAGGCCTCGAATCCGGCGGCGGCCTCCAGTGCAGCCTGAAGGCTCTCCACCCCGTGCACGGCCATGCCCTCGGGGACTTTTTTCGGCAGGTTGGCAACAGGCACCACAGCACGGCGAAAGCCGTGCTTGGCCGCCTCCTGCAGGCGCTCCTGTCCGCCGGTCACCGGGCGCACCTCGCCCACCAGGCCCACTTCTCCAAAGACCACCAAATCCTGGGGCAGGGGACGATCCCACAGGCTGGATGCCGTTGCCAGCAGCACCGCCAGGTCCGCAGCGGGCTCCTGCACGCGCACACCGCCGACGGCGTTGACAAATACATCGCGCCCGCTGGCATCCAAGCCGCCGTGACGATGCAGCACTGCCAGGAGCATCGCCAAACGGCCGGCATCCAGCCCCACGGCCAACCGCCGGGAATTGCCGGGCACGCCGTCATCCACCAGCGCCTGGATCTCCACCAGGAGAGGCCGGGTCCCCTCCCACAGCACTACCACTGCGCTGCCGGCAGCGGGTTTGCTGCCCCGTGAAAGAAAGATTGCCGAAGGGTTCCGAACCTCCTTCAGGCCGCTGTCCGTCATGGCAAAAATGCCCAGCTCGCCGGTGGGGCCAAAACGGTTTTTATATCCCCGCAGGGTGCGAAAGCGGCTGTCCTCGGCACTCTCCATCATGAGCGAGCAATCCACCAGGTGCTCCAGCACCCGGGGACCGGCCAGGGAACCATCCTTGGTCACATGCCCCACCAAGAGCAGCACGGCACCGCTCTCCTTGGCATGGGATACCAGTGCCCCAGCGCATTCCCGCACCTGGGCTACACCGCCGGGCATTGCCCCGGCGCCGGGCCGGTGCATCACCTGAATGGAATCCACGACCAGCACGCCGGGCCGGGCCGCGGCCGCCTGTGCCACCACCCGGTCCGCATCGCTCTCCGCCAGCACCTGCACTTGGGAGACCGAGAGACCGAGCCGCCGCACTCGCCGGGCCACCTGCTCGGGGGATTCTTCACCGCTCACATACAGGCTAGGGCCGGCGATACGGTCCAGCAGCTGCAAAAGCAGAGTGCTCTTGCCCGCCCCCGGGGGCCCGCCGAGGAGCACCGCAGCGCCGGGCACCAGACCGCCGCCCAATACCCGATCAAACTCGGCAAAACCGGTGGACAGCCGCTCCGTTTCAACTGCTGCAATCTCCGCTAAGGGCTGCAATTCCGCACCGCTGATGCCAACGGGGGGCACCTCGGGCCGGGCCGCCTGATTCAGCTTGGACAGGCTGTTCCATTCTCCGCAGTGCACACAGCGCCCCTGCCAGCGCGATTGAGAACCGCCGCACTGGTCGCATACATAGATCGTCTGAACCTTGGACATGGAAATGGCATTATAAGAAGGAGACCGCTCTCAAGGGTCGGCCGGGGGCGATCGGCCCCCGTCATTCGGCAGCATGCCGACCCGCACCTATAATTCACCTTTGCCTCCTCTCTCTCCTCTGCCCATGCCCGCCGATCCTGTCCGGCACATCCTGCTCACCAGCGCCCTGCCCTACGCAAATGGTCCCCTCCACCTGGGCCATATCTTAGAAACCATTCAGGCGGATATCTGGGCCCGTTTCCAGCGCCTGCGGGGACACCGCTGCCGCTATATCTGCGCCGATGATGCCCACGGCACCGCGATCATGCTGAAGGCCGAGGAAGAGGGCATCTCTCCCGAGGAGCTGATTGCGAAGGTGCAGGAGGAGCACCACCGGGATTTCACGGACTTTCACATCAGCTTTGACCGCTACCACACCACCCACAGCCCGGAAAACCGCAAGCTCTCCCAGCACATCTATCGGTGCTGTCGGGAGCGCGGCTATATCGCCGAGCGCAAGATCACCCAGGCCTACGACCCCGAACGAAAAATATTCCTAGCCGATCGTTTCATCCGCGGCAGCTGCCCTCGCTGCGGCGCCCGGGACCAGTACGGGGATCACTGCGAGAGCTGCGGCGCCAGCTACAGTCCCACCGAATTGCAAAATCCCCGCTCCGCCCTGTCTGGCAGTGTGCCGGTTGAGCGGGAATCCCTGCATTATTTCTTCCAGCTGCCGGCCTTTGCAGAAACCCTTCGGGAGTGGATGGCGAAGGGCACCCTGCAGGCACCGGTGCAGAACAAGCTCTGTGAATGGATGGATGCCGGATTGCAGGAATGGGATATCAGCCGTGATGCGCCCTACTTCGGCTTTGAAATTCCCGATGCGCCCGGCAAGTATTTTTATGTGTGGCTGGATGCGCCGGTAGGCTACATGGCCTGCTTTCAAAAGCTGTGCGAGGAGGAAGGTCTGCATTTTGATGATTTCTGGAAGGAGGATGCAGCGACCGAGCTGCATCACTTCATCGGCAAGGACATCATCCATTTCCATGGCCTGTTCTGGCCCGCCCTGCTCCGAGCGGCGGGCTTTCGGCTGCCCACCGCTATCCACGCTCACGGCTTTCTCACCGTGCTCGGGGAAAAGATGTCCAAGTCCAGGGGCACTTTCATCCGCGCCCGCCATTTTCTCCAGCAGATGGATCCCGACGTGCTGCGCTACTACGTGGCAGCCCGGCTGGGCAGCGGCTTAGAAGATGTGGACCTGGACCCGAAGGACATGGCGCAGCGGGTCAACGCCGACCTGGTGGGCAAGGTGGTCAATATTGCGAGTCGCTGCGCACCCTTTCTGGAACGTCACTTCGGCAATACGCTCGCCGAGCAGCCGGCAAGGGGCGGGCCGGCGGAAGAAGCAGAGATTGCGGCCCCGGAAATCGCCCGCTGCTTTGAAGCCCGGGAATACAGCCGCGCAATACGCAGGATCACGGGATTGGCGGACAGCGCCAACCGCTTTATTGACGAAAAAAAACCCTGGGAGATGGCCCGGGCCGATGCGAGAAATCCCGAAATTCTCGCGGTCTGCACCGCCGGAGCTGCGACCTTTCGCCTGCTGATGCTGTACCTGAAGCCGGTGGTGCCGGGACTGGCGGCGCGGGCCGAAGCCTATCTCGCCGAAACGCTGGACTGGAGCACGCTGTCCGACTGGCCGGCCGGGCGGCGCCTCGCCCCTTTCAAGCCGCTGTTTCAGCGCGTTGATCCAGCACAGGCAGCGGCTCTCGTCGGCGAGGCGGCAGCCGCAGAGCAGGAATAATCCGCGTTTCGGCTGTCCGGCGATAAAGCGGCTGAGCAAAGAGTCCAGGACAGAGTCCGCAATGGCAAAGAGCACAGCCTATTTACCGCTATAATCTGCCGCAGGGGGGAAAGAGCATTAATTTAGCGGAGGACTCAGCAAAAGATATGCGTGCCACTCTTTTCCCCCGCCATGCAAGGCACAGCGAGGCGGTGTGAATTATGCTTTCAGAATACTCTCTGCTCCTGCTGAGCGCAGTGCTGGTCAACAACTTTGTGCTGGTGCAATTTCTCGGCCTGTGCCCCTTCATGGGCGTCTCCACCAAGCTGGAGAGCGCCATGGGCATGGCGGCGGCCACCACTTTTGTGCTGACCTTGGCCTCCGTATGCAGCTATCTCGTGTTCACCTGGCTGCTGCGCCCCTTAGAACTGGAATACCTGCGCCTGATCAGCTTTATCCTCGTCATCGCCGCCGTGGTGCAGTTCACTGAAATCGTGGTGCGCAATACCAGCCCGCTGCTGCACCGGGTGCTCGGCGTGTTCCTGCCCCTGATCACCACGAACTGTGCCGTGCTGGGGGTGGCCCTGCTGAACATCAGCCACAGCCACAGTTTCGTGGAATCCGCCCTCTACGGTTTCGGGGCCGCGGCAGGTTTCTCTCTGGTGCTCATACTCTTCGCCGCCATGCGCGAGCGTCTGATCGCCGCCGACATACCGATGCCCTTTCAGGGGGCCGCTTCCGCCATGATCACCGCCGGCCTGGTGTCCCTGGCATTCATGGGCTTTGCCGGATTGGTCTAGCCCGCGCACCTCACCATAGGAAGGCAGGCGCAGAGACCATCGCAGATTCTTGTACGAAATTCTGGCACAGCATTCTCTCGTCGCATCCATTGCGGCGATGCTGCTGCTCGGCATTCTGCTGGGGGCGCTGCTGGGCTTTGCCGCCGTGCGCTTTCGGCCGGAGGGAAACTCACTGACCGAGCAGATCAATGCCATCCTGCCTCAGACCCAGTGCGGGCAGTGCGGCTACCCGGGCTGCCGCCCCTATGCCGAGGCCATCGCCCGGGGGGAGGCCAACATCAACCGCTGCCCCCCCGGCGGCGAAGCCGGCATTGCGGCCCTGGCCGGTCTTTTGGACACAGAGCCTCTGCCCTTAGACGAAGAGCACGGAGAGGAAAAGCCCCGGGCGATCGCATACATCCGGGAGGATGAATGCATCGGCTGCACCAAGTGCATCCAAGCCTGCCCGGTGGACGCGATTCTCGGCGCGGCAAAGCGCATGCACACGGTAATCGCCGAAGAGTGCACCGGCTGCGATCTCTGCGTGGAGCCCTGCCCGGTGGACTGCATTGAAATGCGTCCCATTGAAATCACCACCGCCAGCTGGAAATGGGATCTGCCGCCGGACCCGACGGGCCTGCTCATCGCCACCAGCAGCCCCCGGAGCAGCCACTCATGAATGAGCCGGTCCGAGCGGTGCAGGAGCTGCACCCCAGCCCGGGAGGCGTGCATCCCCCCGAACACAAAGAGCTGTCCCGGGAGCGCCCCCTAATCGCTGCCGGACTGCCGGAGCGGCTGGTGCTGCCCCTCTCGCAGCACATAGGCGCACCGGCCTCACCGGTGGTAAAACCCGGGGACCGGGTTCTGAAGGGCCAGGTGCTGGCGGAGGCCCGCTCCTTTATCAGCGCACCGGTGCACGCCCCCGCCTCCGGCACGGTGGAGAAAATCGGCATGCACCCGGTGCCCCATCCCTCCGGGCTGCAGGCGCTGTGTGTGACCATCACCCCGGACGGCGCGCAGGAGGAGAGCCCGCTGGAAGGCATTGCGGACTACCGGCAGGCGACGCCCGCCACGCTGCGAGAACACATCCGCCGAGCCGGCATCACTGGACTCGGCGGTGCCGGCTTTCCCACCGACGTGAAGCTGTCCCCGACCGCTCCCATAGAATTCCTGGTGATTAACGGTGTGGAATGCGAGCCCTATATCACCGCCGATGAAATGCTGATACGGGAGCGCGCCCGGGAAGTGAGCGTCGGCATTGAAATCCTCGCCCGGCTGGTCTCCCCTCGGCAAGTGCTGATCGCCATAGAGGACAACATGCCCCTGGCAGCGGCTGCCATGGAAAAGGCGATTCAGGGGAGCGGCTTTCAGATCGCAATCGTGCCGGCCCGCTACCCGGCCGGCGGCGAAAAGCAGCTGATCCAGATCCTCCTGGGCCGGGAGGTGCCGAGCGGGGGTCTGCCTGCCGATGTCGGCGTGGTGTGCCAGAACGTAGGCACGGCGGCGGCGGTGTGCCGGGCGGTGGAGCGGGGTGAGCCCCTCACTTCCCGCATCACCACCCTGACCGGCGACGCAGTGGCCGAGCCCGGCAACTACGAAGTGCTGCTGGGCACGCCGATCTCCCACCTGCTGAAGATCGGCGGCTTCACAGAGGCCCGATGCTCGCGCCTTTTGATGGGCGGTCCCATGATGGGCTTCGCTTTGGAGGACACGGCGGTGCCGGTGGTCAAAACCACCAACTGCATTCTGGCCATGACAGAAGAGGAGCTGCCGCCAGCGCCGCCGGCCCAGCCCTGCATCCGCTGCGGCATGTGCGCAGAGGCATGCCCTGCCCTGCTCCTGCCCCAGCAGCTGTACTGGTTTGCCCGCAGCCGTGAGCACCAGAAGCTGGAGGAGCACAACCTATTTGACTGCATTGAATGCGGCGCCTGCGCTTATGTGTGTCCGAGCCGCATCCCGCTGGTGCAGTACTACCGGGCCGCCAAGGGAGAAATCCTGGAGCTGCGGGACAAGGATGCCCGGGCGGAGGTGGCCCAGCAGCGTTTTGAATCTCACCAGGCGCGTATCGCAAAGGAGAAGGAGGAGCGGGAAGCCGCCCGCAGGGCACGCAGAGAGGCGACAGCGGCCCGGGCCCTAAAGGGCCAGGACCCGGTGCAGGAAGCCATTGGGCGCGTACAGGCTCAAAAGGAGACAGCGGGCAAAACGGATGCGCCCCCGGACCGGGCAGCCCTTCTGCAAAGACGCCTGGAAAAGGCACAGCAGCGGCTGCGAGAAGCCGGAGAAGCGGAGACGGCGCCGGCGCTGGCAGCGACTGTGGAGCGCCTGCGCCTGCAGCTGGATAAGGTGCACCGGCAGCCGCTCCCGCCGGGAGAAGAGACCGCAGCACCGGCAGCAGAAGATTGAGCCCGGCAATGCTCCTGCGGGCTCCTTCTCCGCACCTGTACGCCACCCAGAATACCGGCTGGGTGATGCGCCAGGTGCTGCTGGCAGCACTGCCGGGACTGGCCGCTCTCACTTGGTTTTTTGGCTGGGGCACGGTGTGGAACATCCTGCTCGGGGGGGTGACCGCCGTCCTGTGCGAGATCATCGCCGTCCATCTGCGGGGGCGCGCCCCCGGCTTTTATCTGCGAGACGGCAGCGTGCTGGTAACCGCCCTGCTGCTGGCACTGGCACTGCCTCCCTACTGCCCCTGGTGGATAACTGTCTCGGGAACTGCCTTCGCAGTTCTGGTCGGCAAGCACGTGTACGGCGGTCTGGGCTACAACCCCTTCAATCCGGCGATGACTGGCTACGTGATGCTCCTCATCTCCTTCCCGGTGGAAATGACCGCCTGGGCGGCGCCCCGGGGCGCCCTGCAGGACTATGTGCCGCCGAGCTTATGGCAGGCAGCCCTGCTGAGCATGCAGGGCTCCGCAGGGCCGGACGCCTTCACCATGGCCACCCCCCTGGATCTGTTTCGGGGACGAGGCGGCATGACGGTGGACGAGCTGTGGCAGAGCGCGCCCCAATTCGGTCTCTTCGGCGGGCTGGGATGGGAATGGGTCAACCTGGGCTTCCTGCTCGGCGGGCTCTTCCTGATCTGGCGCCGCATATTCACCTGGCACGCCCCGGCGGGCATGCTGGGAGCGCTGGCGCTGCTGGCAGCGCTCTTCTATGCCGGGGGCAGCTCGGACAGCGGCGGCTCCCCGCTGATGCACCTCTGCACAGGGGCCGCCATGCTGGGGGCATTTTTCATTCTCACCGATCCGGTAAGCTCCGCCGTCAGCAACCGAGGGCGGCTCTTGTGCGGCATCGGGGCCGGCATTCTGGTCTTTAGCATCCGCACCTTTAGCAACTATCCGGACGGTGTCGCCTTCGCCGTGCTGCTGATGAATTTTGCCGCGCCCTTCATAGACAACTACACCCAGCCGAGGACCTACGGCCATGGCAGGTGAAACAGAGGGGGCACCGGAGAGCTTCGGCAGATCCATCAGCCGTCACAGCCTGCTCCTGACCCTGTTTGCAGTGCTCACCACTGCCGGGGCCTCCCTCACCTACATCGGCACCCGGGAGCGCATTGCCGCCCGAGAACAGGCGGCTCGGGAGAAAGCGCTGCAGGAAATCGTGCCGATTCATCGCTACGACAACGAACTGCTGACAGATGTCCTGCCCGTGGCAGATCGGGTGCTGCTGGGCTACGGAGAGCCGCGCCTGGCCTATGTCGCACGCCAGGCAGGGATTGTCACCGCAGTGCTTTTGCCAGTGATTGCGCCGGACGGCTACACCGAGGCCCTGGACATGCTGGTGGGGATCAACCAAGACGGCAGCATTGCCGGGGTGCGGGTGGTGCGGCACCGGGAGACACCGGGGCTGGGGGACAAGGTGGACCTGCGCAAATCCCCCTGGATTCTGGGCTTCAGCGAGAAATCACTTGCCGAGCCGCCGCCGGGAAAATGGAAAGTGAAAAAAGATGGCGGCAGTTTTGACCAGTTCACCGGTGCCACCGTGACCCCCCGGGCAGTCGTGCTCGCAGTCTATCGCAGCTTGCGCTATGCTGAGAAAGAGCGGCGGATGCTGTTTGGAAAACCGGGAGAGAAAGCAAAGTGATTGAGCGCTGCGGCGAGGTGATCCGGGACGGACTTTGGAACAACAACCCGGCGCTGGTCCAGCTGCTGGGGCTGTGCCCGCTGCTGGGCGTGAGCAATTCGGTGGTCAATGCCCTCGGGCTGGGGCTTGCCACCATGGCAGTGCTGGTGCTGTCCAACACCGCGGTATCCCTGGTGCGGCGGCAGGTGCCGGACACCATTCGCCTGCCTACCTTTGTTGCCATCATCGCCGCATTTACCACCTGCATTGAACTCCTGATGCAGGCCTACACCTACGAGCTGTACCTGGTGCTCGGCATTTTTATTCCGATCATTGTCACCAACTGTGCCATTCTCGGCCGCGCCGAGAGCTTCGCCCGCCGCAACGGCGTTCTATTCTCGGCCTTAGACGGGCTGGCGGTGGGGGCAGGCTTTGCCGCTGCACTGCTGCTGCTGGGCGCACTTCGGGAGCTCGTGGGCACCGGCATCCTGTTCGCCGACATGCATCTCCTGTTTGGAGAGGGGGCCCGGAACTGGGAGATTGTGCTATTTGAAAACTACCGGGCAGTGCTGGTGGCGGTGCTCCCGCCGGGGGCTTTCCTGTTTGCAGGCCTGCTGATCGCCCTGCACCGCATGCTCGACGATGCCGCCAAGACGCGGCGGGCAGCCCGGGCCAAGGCGGTCGTCGCAGGCAGCAAGCGGGTGCGGGTGACCGGAGACATCCGCTAAGGGGCTTCTGCTAGAATCGACAGCCGGTGGACAGGATAAAAGAGCACAAAGCACTATGAGCAAAAAGGCAGCTTCTTTGGAATTCGGCGGACAGAAAATTGATCTGCCATTGCTGGACGGCACCATCGGTCCCCAGGTCATGGATATCAGCGGCATCGGCCAGCATAACTTTTTCACCTACGACCCGGGCTTCGCTTTTACCGCCTCCTGCGCCTCAGGGATCACCTACATAGACGGCGACCAGGGTGTGCTGCTGCACCAGGGCTACCCTATTGAACAGCTGGCTCTGCATTCAAACCACTTGGAAACCTGTTACCTGCTGCTGCACGGCGAGCTGCCGAGCCAAACGGAGCGGGACGCTTTCTGCCAGGACATCAAGTACCACACCATGGTGCACGAGCACATGGTGCATTTCTTTCGGGGCTTTCATGCGGATGCCCACCCGATGGCGATGCTGTGCAGCGCCACTGGAGCGCTGGCCGCCTTCTATCACGACTCCCTGGATATCGCAGATGCCGAGCACCGAACCACGGCAGCGCTGCGGCTGATTGCCAAGATACCCACCTTGGCAGCGATGAGCTACAAGCATTCTATCGGTCAGCCCTTCATGTATCCGGATAACAGCTTGGACTATGCGGAGAACTTCCTGCACATGATGTTCGGCACTCCCTGCGAGCCCACCGCCATCAACCCAGTGCTGGCCCGCGCCATGGATCGCATCTTTCTATTGCACGCCGATCACGAGCAGAATGCATCCACCTCCACCGTGCGGATGGCCGGATCTTCCGGCGCTAATCCCTTCGCCTGCATTGCCGCCGGCATCGCTACCCTGTGGGGCCCCGCCCACGGCGGCGCCAACGAGGCGGTGCTGAATATGCTGCAGGAGATCGGCGATGAAAAAAACATCAACCAATTCATTGCGCGGGCCAAAGACCGCGACGATCCTTTCCGTCTGATGGGCTTCGGCCACCGGGTGTACAAAAACTACGACCCCCGGGCCAAGGTCATGAAGCAAACCTGCGACGAGGTGCTAGAAGCGCTGGGCGTGGATGACCCCCTGCTTAAGATCGCTGGCAAGCTGGAAAAAATTGCCCTTGAAGACAAGTACTTTGTTGAGAAGAAGCTTTATCCCAATGTAGATTTTTATTCCGGCATCATCCTCAAAGCCATCGGCATTCCCACCAATATGTTCACTGTCATCTTCGCCATCGGCCGCACCCCGGGCTGGGTGGCACACTGGAACGAAATGGTGAGCAACGGGTACCGCATCGGCCGCCCCCGTCAGCTTTATACCGGCCCCGCTCAAAGAGACTACACGCCGATTAAAAAACGGGGCGGAGGAAACTAGCGAGAGCAGGACATGACAATAAAGCACGATGCGACAGACTGCGCACAAAGAAGTCATCTGTCGGTGGTGGAGGTTGCCCGCCGCTAGATAACGGCAGTATGTCAGGCGTAATCACCCGACTATCACCGGGCTGTCGGGAGTTCCCTCCGGGAGAGTCTGCGCTCAAGAAGCCCAACGGGCTATTGGCAATCGGCGGCGACACCGAACCAGACACCCTGCTAGCCGCCTATCGGCAGGGAATTTTTCCTTGGTACAGTCAGGGAGAGCCCATACTCTGGTGGTCTCCCGACCCGCGCATGGTGCTGTTTCCCGCATGTGTCCATATCTCCCGCTCCCTCTGGCGGCGGTTGCGGCGGGGAGATTTTCAAGTAACCGCCGACACCGCCTTTGCCGAAGTGGTGCAGAACTGCGCCGCCGCGGGCCGCACCGCCACCTGGATCAGCGATGAGCTGCGCCAAAGTTTTGAACGCCTGCATCAGCGGGGGCTGGCCCACAGCGTAGAGGTGTGGCGGGGAGAGGAGCTGGCGGGCGGGCTGTACGGCCTTGCTCTCGGCGGCTGTTTTTTCGGTGAATCCATGTTTAGCAAGGTTCCCGACGCCTCCAAGGTGGCACTGGTCTGCCTATGCCGGCAAATGGAGGCATGGGGCATCACCCTGATTGACTGCCAGGTATCCAATCCCCATCTGGCATCCATGGGAGCGGTAGAAATCTCCCGCCAAGAATTCTTAGACCGCTTAGGCCGTCACCTAAAGCAGCCCGGACGCGAAGGCCCATGGAGGGAAATACAGCTGCCCGCTGACTGCGCTGACGGGAAAATTGGATGACCAGCTGCGCGGGCCGGGGGCAAGCTATGCCGCAAGTGCAAGGCTCTCGGCCCGCCCCCGGATTGCAGAAGGAAGAATTCTTCCGACCGCCGCTTTAAGCAGACCCTTGCCTTGCGCTTGATACTGCCCTTGCCTTGTATAATCAGCCTCTGTTTTCATGCTCAGGAACCCGCTGTGCGATCTATTTCTTGCCTGCGTTCTTATCTGTGCATCCTGACACTGGCAAGGGGGGGGGGGGGTACTAAAATACCCGAAGCAGGTGGCCTGCAGTCCTGCTTGAATTCCTTCTGCTGCGGCACAGACGTTTATGTTTGACAGGCCAAAACTTGGCAGGCTGGTGCGGCAGATAAGAATAGCACTGCTGCCGCTGCTGCTGCTTGCCTCTGCCCCTGTTCTGGCGCAGGAGGCACCCAGGCTGACCCTCTCGGTGGACCAGGGAGTGCCGTCAGGGGAGCTCCGCCTGGTTGGGAAATCTGAAGCAAGTGGATCTAGCTTCAGTTTTGAAGGACTTGCCGTCAGTCCAGACGGCAGGTGGCTGATTAACGCCGGCAATAATTTAGAGCTCTGGGAGATAGACAGTGCCAGGGGCATTGTCACGCGAAGAATGTCTTCTGCGAGTCCTGGCACATCTCGCGGCCTGGCAGTGAGCCCAGACAGCAGTCTTGTGTTTGTGCCGAATGAATCAAATAACCAGGTCACTGTCTTTCGCCTGAATGCCGATGAAGGCAGACTGGAGGAAGTGGCAAAGTACACAGAGGGAGGAGAAGATGCTGCAGGGAATCGCATCAGCGGGCTGGCTAATGCTTATGATGTCGTGCCAAGCCCGGATGGCCGCCTGCTATTTGTGACAAGCAGCGGGGGCGGCGGGGCCCTCAGTGTGTGGAGCATAGGCACTACCGGCACCCTCACTCAGACCGGTATGCATGCCTCTCCCCATGCTGCCGATGCCGCCGGGACCCCGGACGGCCGTCTGCTATTTGTCGGGTCAGACCAAGGTAGAGTATCGGGTGACAGTACGCTCGGCATCTGGCGTGTGAATGCTGAAGCGTCTACGGTCTCCCTTGTGAGGAATCTTAGAAGCGAACAGAGGCTAGGACGGCCCAGAAATATAGCCCTCCCTCCCTCCGGCCGTCTTCTGTTTGTAGCGAACCCTTTAGTTAATCGCCAGAACTACTTATCTGCTTACAGAGTGAATGCTGCACAGGAGAATCTTGAAAGTGCAGGCGGGCTCAGTGGAGACATTGGGCAGGGAGGCTTCGTAGAATTAGCAGACATAGCCGCTACCGAGGAAGTACTGATTGCCAGTGGCCGTGTTGGCGGTACATTGCAAATTTTGCTTTTGCGAATAAATGGAAACGGTACCGTCAGCCTTGTCAGCAGGGAGCGTGAAGACGTGTATGGTGTGGCGGTCAGTCCCGCTGGCGGTCTGGTGTTTGCCAACACACAAGGAACTCAAATAATCGTCTGGCAGGTGCTGGGAATCCCCCGGGTGCCGGCGGGGCAGAAAGTGCGGGTGATGGTGAAAGCAGAGCGGGCGCTGGGCTCTGCCCTGACCGTGACGGTGCAGGCGCGGCAGGGCAGCCGGGTCAGCACGGCAGCGGCGACTCTGACGCCGTCAGGCACTCAGGCGGAGGCCGTGTTTTCGGGGCGTGATCTCGGCCAGGGCGAGTGGATATTTTCGGCATCGGTGCCGGAAGATATGGAAAATATTGCAGATGCATTGACGGCCCGGGCGACACTGCGCATCGGCGATCCGCTTATCAGGATTTCAAATCTGTCGGGCGTAACACAGCAAGGAGAAGACCTGAATATCAGGGTGAGCACGGAGGGACACCCCGTGGTGGCGAATGAAGAGGTGACCCTGCGGGCAACCCAGGGAGGCACCGAGCCCCGGACGGTGATGGGAGTATTACGGGAGGGGCAGACATCATTTATAGCGACCTTTGCCGGCGGAAATGCCCTGACCGCGGGTGACTGGGTCTTGTCGGCAGAATCATCAACCCTGCCCACAGATGCAAGTTCTACCCTTGCGGTGACCGTCAGACCGCCGCCGCTTATCAGGCTTTCAAACCTGTCGGGCGTAACACAGCAAGGAGCAGCTCTGAATATCAGGGTGAGCACGGAGGGAATGGTCCCCGTGATAAGGAATGCGGAGGTCACCCTGCAGGCAACCCAGGAAGGCGTCCAGCCTCGGACGGTGATGGGGTTATTACTGGAGGGGCAGACATCGGTTACGGTGACCTTTGCCGACGAAAATGCCCTGACCGGGGGGGACTGGGTCTTGTCGGCAGAACCATCAATCCTGCTGGGCACAGATGCAAATTCCACCCTTGCAGTGACCGTCAGACCGCCGCCGCTTATCAGGCTTTCAAACCTGTCGGGCGTAATACCAGAAGGAGCAGACCTGAATATCAAGGTAAGCGCGGAGGGCCCCCCCGTGCTGAGGGATGCACAGGTGACCCTGCAGGCAACCCAGGAAGGCGTCCAGCCTCGGACGGTGATGGGATTATTACTGGAGGGGCAGACATCGGTTACGGTGACCTTTGCCGACGAAAATGCCCTGACCGGGGGGGACTGGGTCTTGTCGGCAGAACCATCAATCCTGCTGGGCACAGATGCAAATTCCACCCTTGCAGTGACCGTCATACCGCCGCCGCCCAGACTGACCCTCTCGGTAGACCAGGGAGTGCCGTCAGGGGAGCTCCGCCTGGTTAGGAGATCTGACGCAAGTGGATCTAGCAGCAGTCAGCAAGGACTTGCCGTCAGTCCAGACGGCAGGTGGCTGTTTAACGCCGGCAGTAATTTAGAGGTCTGGGAGATAGACAGTGCCAGAGGCATTGTCACGCAAAGGATGTCTTCTCCGAGACCTGCTTCATCTCCCGGCCTGGCAGTGAGCCCAGACAGCAGTCTTGTGTTTGTGCCGAATAGCCAAGATAACCAGATCACTGTCTTTCGCCTGAATGCCGATAATGGCAGACTGGCGGAAGTGGAAACCTATACGGAGGGAGGACGGGATTCTGCAGGGAATACCGTCAGAGGGCTGATTAACGTTTGGGATGTCGTGCCAAGCCCGGATGGCCGCCTGCTGTTTGTGACAGGCAGAGGAGGTTTCTTGAGTGGCTCCCTCAGTGTGTGGAGCATAGACATTTCCGGCACCCTTGTTCAGACCGATGTGCATGTCTCTGAAGGGGCTGCGGATCCAGAGGGCTTGAACCGGGCTACCGGTGCCGCCGTGACCCCGGATGGCCGCCTGCTGTTTGTAGGGTCATTCGGCAATAAACTTGAGAGGACGCTCAGCATCTGGCGTGTGGATCCTGAAGCGTCTGCGGTCTCCTTTGTGAGGACTCTTTCCGACCGCCAGAGGCTGGATCAGCCCCGGACTATAGTCCTCCACCCCTCCGGCCGTCTTCTGTTTGTAGCGAACTTTGATACATTTCTTAATGACCAAGTAGCTATTTACAGAGTGAATGCTCTACAGGAGAATCTTGAAAATGTGGGCGGGCCCAGGGGAATAGCAATTTTTAGCGACATAACCGCTACCGAGGAAGTACTGATTGCCAGTCATGCTTTTCGCGCATCCGTTGAAAGAGATCCTTCTTTGGCTCGGATTTCCCTTTTGCGAATAAATGGGGACGATACCATCAGCCTTGTCAGCAGGCAGCCCACAGGAGCCTTGTTGCCCGGTGTGGCGGCCAGTCCCGCTGGTGGTCTGGTGTTTTCCAACTCAAGCGATCCCTTTAATGATCTAGTGTTTCCCAACGAAGCCGACGGGCGTCTCATAACCGTCTGGCAGGTGCTGGGAATCCCCCGGGTGCCGGCGGGGCAGGAAGTGCGGGTGATGGTGAACATAGAGCAGGCGCCGGACTCTCTGCTGACCGTGATGGTGCAGGCGCGGCAGGGCGGCCAGGTTCGCACAGCAGCGGCGACTCTGATGCCGCCAGGTACTCAGGCGGAGGCAGTGTTCTCGGGGAGTGAGCTGGGCCCGGGCGAGTGGATATTTTCGGCATCGGTGTCGGCAGATAGGGAAGATGCTATAGATGTATCGGCGGCCCGGGCGACACTGCGCATCGGCAGGTCGGTTATCAGGCTTTCAAACCTGTCGGGGGTAATACTGCAAGGAGAAGGCCTGAATATCAGGGTAAGCGCAGAGGGAACCCCCGTGCTGGAGGATGCACAGGTGACCCTGCAGGCAGCCCAGGAAGGTGCCCAGCCTCGGACGGTGATGGGAGTATTACGGGAGGGGCAGACATCGGTTACGGTGACCTTTGCCGGCGAAAATGCCCTGACGGGGGGTGACTGGGTCTTGTCGCTCTTGTCGGCAGAACCGCCAATCCTGCAGACAGACGCAAATTCCACCCTTGCAGTGACCGTCATATCGCCTTTGGCCCTCTCCCTCTCGGTGGACCAGGGAGTGCCGTCAGGGGAGTTCCGCCTGGTTATGAGGTCTAGAGAAACAAATCCAAGCCGCCCTGGCGATCAAGGACTTGCTGTCAGTCCAGACGGCAGGTGGCTGATTAACGCTGCCACTCATTTAGAGCTCTGGGAGATAGACAGTGCCAGAGGCATTGTCACACAAAGGATGTCTTTTTTTCATAGTATTTCCCGACCTGCCGGCCTGGCAGTGAGCCCAGACAGCAGTCTTGTGTTTGTGCCGGATGACGCCGGTAACCAGATCACTGTCTTTCGCCTGGATGCCGATAATGGCAGACTGGCGGAAGTGGAAACCTATACGGAGGGAGGACGGGATTCTGCAGGGAATACCGTCAGAGGGCTGACTGACGTTTGGGATGTCGTGCCAAGCCCGGATGGCCGCCTGCTGTTTGTGACGAGCGGTGGGAATTCTCAAGGAGGCGGAGGCGCCCTCAGTGTGTGGAGCATAAGCTCCGCCGGCACCCTCACTCAGACCGATGTGCATATCTCTGCCGGGGCTTCGGATACAGAGGGCTTGGAAAATGCTGCCGGTGCCGCCGTGACCCCGGACGGCCGCCTGCTGTTTGTAGGGTCAGCCCGCGCTCAAAGGCAAACGGAATTGGATAAGAGTACGC
Source organism: Gammaproteobacteria bacterium (assembly GCA_965205525.1). Classification (GTDB taxonomy): domain Bacteria; phylum Pseudomonadota; class Gammaproteobacteria; order JABABF01; family JABABF01. Next base: position 775,363 of record OZ242171.1, on the reverse strand, counting down.
TCAGCATCTGGCGTGTGAATGCCGAAGCGTCTACGGTCTCCCATGTGAGGACTCTTAACGACCGCCAGAGGCTGGCACGGCCCCGGAATATCGTCCTTAGCCCCTCCGGTCATCTTCTGTTTGCAATGAACGTTACTCCACTAAATGGTGGTGTCGACATATCTGTTTACAGCGTGAAGGCTGCACAGAAGAATCTTGTACCTGTGGACTCTGTGTTCGATTTAGAAAGGTTTTTTTTAGATGGCAGCATAACCGCTACTGAGGAGGCACTGATTGCCAGTTCTATAGCTTCTCGGGATATTGCCTTTTTCCGAATAAATGAGGACGATACCATCAGCCGTGTCAGCATAGAGAGAGAAGGTGACGGGCCGTTCGGTGTGGTGGCCAGTCCCGCTGGCGGTCTGGTGTTTAGCAACTCAAACAACAGCTTAGAGTTTAGCTTCATAACCGTCCGGCAGGTGCTGGGAATCCCCCGGGTGCCGGCGGGGCAGGAAGTGCGGGTGATGGTGAATACAGAGCCGGCGCCGGGCGCTGCCCTGACCGTGATAGTGCAGGCGCAGCAGGGCAGCCGGGTTCGCACAGCAGCGGCGACTCTGATGCCTGAGGATACTCAGGCAGAGGCCGTGTTCTCGGGGAGTGATCTGGGCCAGGGCGAGTGGGTATTTTCGGCATCGGTGCCGACAGATATGGAAAATGTTTTGAATGTGTCAGCGGTCCGGACGGCACTGCGGATTGCCGCTCCTTTTATCAGGATTTCAAACCTGTCGGGCAGAATACCAGAAAGAGCTGATCTGAATGTCAGGGTAAGCACAGAGGGAATGATTCCTGTGATAGGGAATGTGGAGGTGACCCTGCAGGCAACCCAGGAAGGTGCCCAGCCTCGGATGGTGATGGGATTATTACGGGAGGGGCAGACATCGGTTACGGTGACCTTTGCCCGCTTATCAGCCCTGACTGCGGGTGACTGGGTCTTGTCGCTCTTGTCGGCAGAACCGCCAATCCTGCTCGGCACAGATGCAAATTCTTCCCTTGCAGTGACCATCGGACCGCCTTTGCCCAGGCTGACCCTCTCGGTGGACCAGGGAGTGCCATCAGGGGATTTGCGCCTGGTTAGGATATCTACCGCAAGCGGAACGAGCAGGAGTCTAGAAGGACTTGCCGTCAGTCCAGACGGCAGGTGGCTGTTTAACGCCGGCAGTAATTTAGAGGTCTGGGAGATAGACAGTGCCAGAGGCATTGTCACGCAAAGTACGACTTCTACGAAGACCGGTTCATCTCGCGGCCTGGCAGTGAGCCCAGACAGCAGGTTTGTGTTTGTGCCGGATAATGTCAATGGCACTATTACTGCCTTTCGCCTGGATGCCGATGATGGCAGACTGGAGGAAGTGGAAACTTATACGGAGGGAGGACGGGATGCTGCAGAGAATGAAATCAGCGGGCTGACTGACGTTTGGGATGTCGTGCCAAGCCCGAATAGCCGCCTGCTGTTTATAACGAGCGGAGGGGAGTCAGAGACTGCCGGAGGCGCTCTCAGCGTGTGGAGAATAAACCCCTCCGGCACCCTTGTTCAGACCGATGTGCATCTCTCTGCCGGGGCTTCGAATACAGAGGGCTTGAACCGGGCTGCCGGTGCCGCCGTAACCCCGGACGGCCGCCTGCTGTTTGTAGGGGCAGAAGCTCCAGGGTCTGGCACGCTCAGCATCTGGCGTGTGAATGCTGAAGCGTCTACGGTCTCCCATGTGAGGAATCTTTTCGACTCCCAGAGGCTGACACGGCCCCGGGCTATAGCCCTCCCCCCCTCCGGCCATCTTCTGTTTGCAATGAACTATCAAACCAATGACTACTTATCTGTTTACAGCGTGAATGCTGCACAGGAAGGTCTTACAAGTGTGGCCCCCGTGCTCATGGGAAGGTTTTTAGACGACATAACCGCTACCGAGGAAGCACTGATTGCCAGTGATAATAATGCAGCGCAAATCTCCCTTTTGCGAATAAATGAGAACGATACCGTCAGCCCTGTCAGCAGGCAGGATGCAGGAGACTCGCTGTATGGTGTGGTGGCCAGTCCCGCTGGCGGCCTGGTGTTTTCCAACTCAGCCAACGGGCGTTTCATAACCGTCTGGCAGGTGCTGGGAATCCCCCGGGTGACGGCGGGGCAGGAAGTGCGAGTGACGGTGAATGCAGAGCCGGCGCCGGACTCTCTGCTGACCATGATAGTGCAGGCGCGGCAGGGCGGCCGGATCAGCACGGCAGCGGCGACTCTGGGGCCGTCAGATACTCAGGCAGATGCCGTGTTCCCGGGGAGTGCTCTCGGCCAGGGCGAGTGGGTGTTTTCGGTATCGGTGCTGACAGATGCAGATACGGAAAACATTGTGGACGTGCTGGCGGCCCGGGCGACACTGCGCATTGGCATTCCGTTTATCAGGATTTCAAACCTGTCGGGCGTAATACCAGAAGGAGCTGATCTGAATATCAGAGTAAGCGTGGAGGGAAACCCCGTGCGGGAGGATGCAGAGGTGACCCTGCGGGCAATTCAGGAAGGCGCTCAGCCGCGGACGGTGATGGGGGTTATTACGGAAGGGCAGACATCGGTTACGGTGACCTTTGCCGACGAGAAAGCCCTGACCCAAGGTGTATGGATCGTGTCGGCGGAGACATCATCAACGCTGTTGCAGACAGATGCAAATTCTACCCTTGCAGTGACCGTTGGACCGCTTCCGCCCAAGCTGACCCTCTCGGTGGACCAGGGAGTGCCGTCAGGGGATTTGCGCCTGGTTAGGAGATCTACCGCAAGCGGAACTAGCATTAGCCGGCAAGGACTTGCCGTCAGTCCAGACGGCAGGTGGCTGTTTAACGCTGGCAATAATTTAGAGGTCTGGGAGATAGACATTGCCAGAGGGATTGTCACGCAAAGGATGTCTGCTCCGAAGCCTGGTTTATCTCGCGGCCTGGCAGTGAGCCGAGACAGCAGTCTTGTGTTTGTACCGGATAACGAAAATAACCAGATCACTGTCTGGCGCCTGAATGCCGATAATGGCAGACTGGCGGAAGTGGAAACCTATACGGAGGGAGGACAGGATTCTGCAGGGAATACCGTCAGAGGGCTGATTAACGTTTGGGATGTCGTGCCAAGCCCGGATGGCCGCCTGCTGTTTGTGACGAGCGGCGGCGGGGTAAGTTTTGGAAACTCTCCCGGAGGTGCCCTCAGTGTGTGGAGCATAAACTCCACCAGCACCCTCACTCAGACCGATGTGCATATCTCTGCCGGGGCTTCGGATACAGAGGGCTTGAACCAGGCTGCCGGTGCCGCCGTGACCCCGGACGGCCGCCTGCTGTTTGTAGGGTCATACTACGAAAATCAATTGGATCAGAGTACGCTCAGCATCTGGCGTGTGAATGCTGAAGCGGCCACGGTCTCCTTTGTCAGGACTCTTAGAGACCCCCAGAGGCTGAGACAGCCCCGGACTATAGCCCTCCGCCCCTCCGGCCGTCTTCTATTTGTAATGAACTATCGGTCCAGTAACTACTTATCTGTTTACAGCGTGAATGCTGCACAGGAGAATCTTGTAAGCGTGGGCCCTGGGCTCAGTGGAGATCCTTTATTAGAAGACATAGCCGCTACCGAGGAAGTACTGATTGCCAGTAATTTTTCTTTGGCTCAAATTTCCCTTTTGCGAATAAATGAGAACGATACCGTCAGCCCCGTCAGCAGGCAGGATGCAGAAGACGCGCTGCACGGTGTGGTGGCCAGTCCCGCCGGCAGTCTAGTGTTTTCCAACTCAAACGACGGGCGTTTCATAACCGTCTGGCAGGTGCAGGGGATCCCCCGGGTGCCGGCGGGGCAGGACGTGCGGGTGATGGTGAATGCAGAGCGGGCGCCGGGCTCTGCCCTGACCGTGATGGTGTGGGCGAGGCAGGGCAGCCGGGTTAGCATGGCAGCGGCGACTCTGATGCCGCGGGATACTCGGGCAGAGGCCGTGTTCTCGGGGAGTGCTCTCGGCCAGGGCGAGTGGATGTTTTCGGCATCGGTGCCGGCAGATATGGAAAATCTTGCGGATGCATCGGCGGCCCGGGCGACACTGCGCATCGACGGGCCGCTGATCAGGCTTTCAAACCTGTCGGGCCTGCTGCCAGCAGGGGCAGATCTGGATATCAGGGTAAGCACGGAGGGAACCCCCGTGCTGCAGGACACGGAGGTGACCCTGCAGGCAGCCCAGGAAGGCGCGCAGCCTCGGACGGTGATGGGGTTATTACAGGAGGAGCAGACATCGGTCACGGTGACCTTTGCCGGCGAGAAAGCCCTGACCGAGGGTGACTGGATCTTGTCGGCAGAACCATCAATCCTGTTCCGCACAGATGCAAATTCTACCCTTGCAGTGACTGTCGGACCGCCGCTGCTTATCAGGCTTTCAAACCTGTCGGGCGTAATACAGCAAGGCGCAGATCTGAATATCAGAGTAAGCGTGGAGGACCCCGTGCTGAGGGATGCAGAGGTGACCCTGCGGGCAGCCCAGGAAGGCGCGCAGCCTCGGACGGTGATGGGGATTATCACGGGAGGGCAGACATCGGTCACGGTGACCTTTGCCGGCGAGAACGCCCTGACCGAGGGTGACTGGATCTTGTCAGCAGAACCATCACTCCTGTTCCGCACAGATGTAAATTCTACCCTTGCAGTGACCGTCAGACCGCCGCCGCTTATCAGGCTTTCAAACCTGTCGGGCGCAATACTGCAAGGAGCAGATCTGAATATCAGGGTAAGCGCGGAAGGCCCCCCCGTGCTGAGGGATGCAGAGGTGACCCTGCGGGCAGCTCGGGAAGGCGCGCAGCCTCGGACGGCGACGGGATTATTACGGGAGGGGCAGACATCGGTCACGGTGACCTTTGCCGGCAGAGAATCCCTGACCGAGGGTGACTGGGTCTTGTTCGCAGAACCATCAATTCTGCTCGGCACAGATGCAAATTCTACCCTTGCAGTGACTGTCGGACCGCCTTTGCCCAGGCTGACCCTCTCCCTGCAGGAGACCGCAGAGCCAGTGGTGCCGGCAGGCAGTGCTTTGGGGATTACGGTAATGGCAGATCGTCCCCTGGTGCAGGATCTGACGGTGACGGTACAGGCGGTTCGTACAGCTGCAGCACCGGCGACGGTGGTGACAGCAGCGGTGACGATTCGGCTGCTTGCAGCAGAGCAGATGGGAAACGCGCTCTTTGAGGGCGAGAATGCACTGCCCCCGGGCCAATGGGTCCTGACGATTGCGGATTTCATACCCGAGGACTCTGCCGAAGCATCCACTCAGCAGCTGCAGGTGAGGGTAGGATCATCAGCCCTTGGCCTGTCGGCGCCAATGGGTCTGTTCCAAGGGCAGGATGCGGTGATTGAGGTAAATACAGAGGTGGCGCTGGGAGTGGAGGTGCGTGTCATGGTGATGGCAACCCATGCATCTACTCCAACCACAACGGCATCAGCCGCCGCCGTACTCGAACCCTCTGCACTTGCCGCCGAAGCGAGGTTCCCTGCGAACATGCTGAGCCTGGTGAGAGAGGGGACTTGGAATTTTGAGATTACTGCGGCGACGCCCTCTGTACTGATAACAGATACGGAGGCGTTTCCCCTAGTGGACTTCACAGAGACGACGGCAACACTAATAGTGACAGAAGAGCCGACTCTTCTCCTGGAGCTGCCGCCGCAGCCGGTGGACCCGGCCCAGCCGGTGTCTATCCGCCTGCAGAAGAGCACGACTATAAGCGAAGAGCTGACCGTGGATATAACGGCAATGCGGCCGTTCGGCGGAATGACGCTCACCAGCACGGCAATGGCGACGCTTTCGCCTTCTGACACAACGGCAGCGGCAGTATTTGGCCCGGGAGAACTCTCTGCCGGCAGATGGACCCTGACGGCGAGTGTGAGACCGCCTGAGACAGTGCCGATTTTCCCTCCTACGGTAACGATGACGGTGCGCCCTCCCCTGCTTCGCCTGCAGCGGCTGGGGCCGGCTTCGGTGGCAGCGGGCACTCGGGTAACGGTGAGGGTGGAAGCGGAGGCCATGCCGGAGGATGAGGGGCTCGGTGTGAGGGTCATCGCGCGCCAGGCGATGCGAGCGGATAGAGAGAGGAGCGCCGTGCTGGGATCTCAGTCTGATTTCTCTGCCGATGTGGAGTTCACTTCGCTGCCGCCCGGGGAGTGGCTGCTGACGGCGGAGGCAGAGCGGCCTGATGCATTCCGAACGGAGGGTGCTCGGGACACGGTCACCGTGGAGCCCGCTGTCCTGACCCTGACGCCTGTGCTGGAAAGAGTGCCGGCAGGGGAGTCGGCGCGTCTTATCCTGGGCAGTGTTGTGCCTCTCGGCGTGGCTGTGAATGTAACCGTGGTGGCGGAGCCGGTCTCTCTGTCATCTTCGCTGATGACAGCTGTAAATCTGGACGAGGCTTCAACCTCTGCAATGGTCGTGTATGACCCTGGCGAATTGGCTCCGGGAATATGGAATTTTAATGTGCAGGTGATGGATGCGGCTGTCCGGATGGTGGCGAATGTGTCAATGGCGACCGCGACACTGCGGATTGCTGCTCCCCTCATCAGGCTTGCAAACCTGTCGGGTGAAATACTGCAGGGAGCAGAGCTGAATATCAGGGTGAGCACGGAGGGAATGGTTCCTGTGGCAGGGGATGCGGAAGTGACCCTGCGGGCGATGCTGCAGGAAGGCACCCAGCAGCGGATCGTGACGGGAAGATTGCTGGAGGGGCAGACATCGGTCACGGTGACCTTCGCCGGCGAGGAAGCCCTCACTGGGGGTGACTGGACCGTATCGGCGGAGACAGCATCAACGCTGCTGCAGACAGATGTAAATATTTCTTCGCTTACAGTGCGTGTTTTTCTTCCGCCGCTCAGGCTGACCCTGTCGGTGGACCAGGGAGTGCCGTCAGGGGAGCTCAGGCTGGTTAGGCTATCTGTCGCAAGTGAAAGCAGCAGCAGTGAAGATGGATTTGCCGTCAGTCCAGACGGCAGGTGGCTGATTAACGCTGGCCGTAATTTAGAGCTCTGGGAGATAGACAGTGTCAGAGGCATTGTCACGCAAAGGATGTCTTCTCCGCAATCTGATTCATCTCGCGGCCTGGCAGTGAGCCCGGACAGCAGGTTTGTGTTTGTGACGGATAAAGCCAGTACTGGCACTATCACTGTCTGGCGCCTGAATGCCGATGATGGCACACTGGCGGAAGTGGCACAGTACACAGAGGGAGGAGAAGATGCTGCAGAGAATACCGTCAGAGGGCTGACTAGTGTTTGGGATGCCGTGCTGAGCCCGGATGGCCGCCTGCTGTTTGTGACGAGCAGGGGGGTGTCAGACACTGCCGGAGGCGCTCTCAGTGTGTGGAGTGTAAACCCTTCCGGCACCCTTGTTCAGACCGATGTGCATCTCTCTGCCGGGGCTTTGGATACAGAGGGCTTGAACCGGGCTGCCGGTGCCGCCGTGACCCCGGACGGCCGCCTGCTGTTTGTGGCCTCATTCTACGGTTTTAGGTCATTAGACAGCAGCACGCTCGGCATCTGGCGTGTGAATGCTGAAACGTCTTCGGTTTCCTTTGTGAGGATTCTTTCCGACCGCCAGAGGCTGGCACGGCCCCGGAGTATAGCTTTCGCCCCCTCCGGTCGTCTTCTGTTTGTGTCCAACCAGGTTCGTGTAGAAGCTGCAACAGGCACACTGTCTGTTTACAGAGTGAGAGTGAATGCTGAAGAGGAGGATCTTGCAAGTCTGGCCTCCTATGGCGGGGACAGCTTCGTAGACGGGAATGCCGCCGGCCTGGCCGCCACCAGAGAAGTGCTGGCAGTGACCGAAAGTCGGGATGGTGTCTCTCTTTGGCAGAGAAATGATGACGGCACCCTCCGTTTTGTCAGCAGGCATGCTGCAGTCACCCCGATTGGTGTGGCGGCCAGTCCGGCCGGCGGTCTGATATTTAGCAGCTCATTCGATGAGTCTGCCGGCATCAGCGTCTGGCAGGTGCAGGGAATCCCCCGGGTGCTGGCGGGGCAGGAAGTGCGGGTGATGGTGAGTGCAGAGCCGGCGCCGGGTTCTGCCCTGACCGTGATGGTGCAGGCGAGGCAGGGCAGCCTGGTTCGCACGGCAGCGGCGACTCTGATGCCGCCAGCTGCTCAGGCAGAGGCCGTGTTCTCAGGGAGTGATCTGGGCTATGGCGAGTGGATATTTTCGGCATCGGTGCCGGCAGATAGGGCAGACAGGGTAGACAGGACGGCTCTGTCTGCGGCCCGGGCGACACTGCGCATCGGCGGGCCGCCTATCAGGATTTCAAACCTGTCGGGTGAAATACTGCAGGGAGCAGATCTGAATATCAGAGTGAGCACGGAGGGAATGGTTCCTGTAACAGGGGATGCAGAAGTGACCCTGCGGGCGATGCTGCAGGAAGGCGCCCAGCAACGGGCGGTGACGGGAATATTGCTGGAGGGGCAGACATCGGTCACAGTAACCTTTGCCGGTGAAAATGCCCTGACCGGGGGTGACTGGGTCTTGTCTGCAGAATCACCAGTCCTGCAGACAGCTGCAAATTCTACGCTTGCAGTGACCGTCATACCGCTGCCGCTGCTGACCCTCTCCCTGCAGGAAACTGCAGAGCCAGTGGTGCCGGCAGGCAGCACTTTGGGGATTACGGTGATGGCAGATCGTCCCCTGATGCAGGACCTGACGGTGGCGGTACAGGCGGTTCGTACCGTTACAGCACCGCCGACGGTGACGACAGCAACGGTGACAACTCAGCTGTTTGCAGGGGAGGAGATGGGAAACGCGCTCTTTGAGGGGGAGAATGCACTGCCCCCGGGCCAATGGGTCCTGACGATTGCGGAACTCATACCCGAGGACTCTGCCGAAGCATCCCCTCAGGAACTGCAGGTGAGGGTAGGACCATCAGCCCTTGGCCTGTCGGCGCCGATGGATCTGCTCCAAGGGCAGGAGGCGGTGATTGAGGTAGATACGGAGGTGGCGCTGGGGGTGGAGGTGCGTGTCATCGTGATGGCAACCCATGCATCTGCTCCAACCATAACGGCATCAGCCGCCGCCGTACTCGAACCCTCTGCACTTGCCGCCGAAGCGAGGTTCCCTGCGAACATGCTGAGCCTGGTGAGAGAGGGGACTTGGAATTTTGAGATTACTGCGGCGACGCCCTCTGTGCTGATAACAGATACGGAGGCGTTTCCCCTAGTGGACTTCACAGGGACGACGGCAACACTGCAAGTGACAGTGCCAGTAGAGCCGACTCTTCTCCTGGAGCTGCCGCCGCAGCCGGTGGACCCGGCCCAGCCGGTGTCTATCCGCCTGCAGAAGAGCGCGCCGATAAGTGAAAGGCTGACCGTGGATATAACGGCAATGCGGCCGTTCGGCGGAATGACGCTCACCAGGATGGCAACGGCAATGCTTTCGTCTTCTGACACAACGGCGGCGGCGGTATTTGGCCCGGGAGCACTCTCTGCCGGCAGATGGACCCTGACGGCGAGTGTGAGACCGCCCGGGACAGTGCCGATTATCCCTCCTACGGCAACGATGACGGTGCGCCCTCCCCTGCTTCGCCTGCAGCGGCTGGGGCCGGCTTCGGTGGCGGCGGGCACTCAGGTAATAGTGAGGGTGGCAGCGGAGGCCATGCCGGAGGATGAGGGGCTCGGTGTGAGGGTCATCGCGCGCCAGGCGATGCGAGCGGATAGAGAGAGGAGCGCCGTGCTGGGATCTCAGTCTAATTTCTCTGCCGATGTGGAGTTCACTTCGCTGCCGCCCGGGGAATGGATGCTGACGGCGGAGGCAGAGCGGCCTGATGCATTCCGAACGGAGAATGCTCGGGACACGGTCACCGTAGAGCCCGCTGTCCTGACCCTGACGCCTGTACTGGAAAGGGTGCCGGCAGGGGAGCCGGCGCGTCTTATCCTGGGCAGTGCTGTGCCTCTCGGCGTGGCTGTGAATCTAAATGTGGTGGCGGAGCCGGTCTCTCCGTTATTTTCGCAACAGATGACAGCTGTAAATCTGGACGAGGCTTCAACCTCCACAACAGTCGTGTATGACCCTGGCGAACTGGCTCCGGGAATATGGAATTTTAATGTGCAGGTGATAGATGCGGCTGTCCGGATGGTGGCAGATGTGTCAATGGCGACCGCGACACTGCGGATTGCTGCTCCCCTTGTCAGGCTTGCAAACCTGTCGGGCGAAATACTGCAGGGAGCAGAGCTGAATATCAGGGTGCGCACGGAGGGGATGATTCCTGTGGCAGGGGATGCGGAGGTGACCCTGCGGGCGACGCTGCAGGAAGGCACCCAGCAGCGGACGGTGACGGGAAGATTGCTGGAGGGGCAGACATCGGTCACGGTGACCTTTGCCGACGAAAATGCCCTCACTGAGGGTGACTGGACCGTGTCGGCGGAGACAGCATCAACGCTGTTGCAGACAGATGCAAATCTTTCTTCTCTTACGGTGATTGTCGGACCGCAGCCCCGGCTCCTTTTGGAGCGAACTGGCGGAAGTGACATCGTTGCCTTGGACGAGACGATAACGCTTACCCTGCGCCTGATGCCGGCACTATCCACCACGGTCATGGTGACCGTGGCAGTGACCGATGAAGGCAGCAATACGATATCAGAGCAGCAGGAAGCTCTGTCCTCTTCCCTGCAGCTCACTTTCAGCGCCAGTGATTTGGGAACAGGCCGCCGGCTTTTTACTGCCCGGGGGCCGGCAGGAGTATTGGAAGACAGCGGAGCCGAGGTGACCGTGCAGGTTCAGGAGCAGCGCACAATAACTCTTGGCATCGATGCGCCGAGATCTGTAACTGTGGGCAGTACCTTTGAGGTGACAGTAGGTGCGCCGCTGCCGGCGGGAACGACGGTGAGGGTTGCGGTGGAGCTTTCCAGCGTACCGCAGGAGATTATTACGCTTTCGTCGGCTAATCCTATAGCGACGCTGGAGCTTACAGCACCTGGTACCGCAGCTAGCAGCCCTCCCCTTTCGTTAAGCGCGGCGCCTGTTGCGGATGGCATAGAGGTGGCAGACCCGAATGCGCTGATACTGACGGTGAACCCATCGGCCAGGGATGTGCGTGTGGATGCGTTACGGGCGGAGCTTTTCCTGATGACATCTGTTAGCAATGTGCCAGCGGCCAGCACCTTTGCAATCATGGTGGGAGTGACCGTGACAGAAGCGGCAGGTGCGGAGATTGAATTGCCAGCGGAGACGGCCGTGGCTGTGACTGTGCGTTTTGGTGACTTTGAGAGCATGGTGGTGAGCCTGACGAGAGAGATGAGCGAGAGATCAGTGATAGTGGATGTGCCGGCTGCTTTGGCGGGCTCTAACCTGCGCTTGAGAGCGGATGGCGTGGCGACAGGTCCGCTTTCTGTGGTTGTAATTGGATCGTCATTGCAACTGTCGGTAGATGCATTCCCAGTAGTGCTGAACCTTGATGTGCCAGATACCGCCAATGCCCCCGTATTCCAGGGAGTGATGTTCCCGGTAAGAGCAAGTGCGGATGACTTGCCGCAGGGCTCAACACTGGTGGTAGCAGTATCCCTGACAGGGGAGGCATCTGCTGCAACCCAGTCTGTGTCTCTGACAGCGGACACTCCCAGTGCCGTAGTAATGTTTGAAGCCCCTGTCACTGCAGCAGTGGTGACCACCTATACCGTGACAACAGACAGTGAAATGATGGGGGCAGCGGTTCTAGCCGTGACTGAGGCGGAGCCCGCAATGATTTTTATTACGCGAGTTAATGCCGACCTGTCTGGCGATGAGGTCTTTGACGAGGACGATGTGATACTCATGACCCGGGCCCTGCTGACTGAGAACTTTGCTGCCAGGTCTGAAGGATTTGGCCTCGCTGGACTAAGCCCTATCCCCGATGAGCAGAGGAATGAACTGCAATCTCAGTTTGATGCCTTTGCAGACGTGGCAGATATTTCTGGCAACGGCATCCTTGATGCCGTTGACGCAATCTTCCTATTGAGGAACCTGAATGCTACTGCGGATTCTCTGCGAAACCAAGTGAATTCAGGCAATAACCCATTTGACTACCTGTGCGGGAGTGCCCGCCCGGATGCCTGTACTGGAATAGAAAGCCCCCATGCCAATATCACTGGTGCCGAGGGTATTCAGTACGAGATAATCGGCGAACGGCTTGAAACCTTGCGCAATGTGCCGCAGCCGCCAGTTCTTCCGCCTGAGACATCACAGTCCAGATCAAGATGGGAAATCTAATCTCCGCCGTTTCGGCAGACCCTTGCCTTGCGCTTGATACTGCTCTTTTCTGGTACACTGCATAGCTTATTCCTTATATTAGAAACCCTTTAGGAGAGTACCTTGCGATCCATTTCTTGCCTGCGATTCCTATATGCACCGCCCTTGCAAACTAAAATGGCACTAGTAACCAGCAAGGGGGGGGCAAAAATCACCCGAAGCAGGTGAACTGCAGCCCTGCCTAGGTTCCTCCTGCTGCGGCACAGTTGTTTATGTTAGATAGTCCAAAACTTGGCATGCTGGTGCGGCGGGTAAGCATAGTGCTGCTGCTGCCCCTGCTGCTGCTTGCCTCTGCCTCTGCCTCTGTTCTGGCACAGGAGGCATCCAGGCTGACCCTCTCGGTGGATCAGGGAGTGCCGTCAGGGGAGCTCCGCCTAGTTAGACGATCTTTCGTAACTCAAGAGAATACGTCGCCTTTTCGGGAGCTAGGACTTGCCGTCAGTCCAGACGGCAGGTGGCTGATTAACGCTACTCAAGAAGAGAATATAGAGATCTGGAAGTTAGACAGTGCCAGAGGCATTATCACGCAAAGAATGTCTGCTCCGAGGCTTGGTAGATCTGGCTTCCTAGCAGTGAGCCCGGACAGCAGGTTTGTGTTTGTGACGGATAGAGCCAGTACTGGCAATATCACTGTCTTTCGCCTGAATGCCGATAATGGCAGCCTGGAGGAAGCGGCAAGTTACACAGAGGGAGGAGAAGATGCTGCAAGGAATACCATCAGAGGGCTGATTTCCGCCGGTGGTGTCGTGCTGAGCCCGGATGGCCGCCGGCTGTTTGTGACGAGCATAGGGGCCGATCGTGATGGCCCAGGAGGCGGCCTCAGTGTGTGGAGTGTAAACTCCTCCGGCACCCTTGTTCAGACCGATGTGCATGTCTCTGCCGGGACTACGGATACAAGGGGCTTGCACCAGGCTGCCAGTCTCGCCTTGACCCCGGACGGCCGCCTGCTGTTTGTGGCAGGCATAAATCGCACCGGAAATGCCTTCCCTCGCTTGACGCTCGGCATCTGGCGTGTGAATGCTGAAGCGTCTACGGTTTCCTTTGTGAGGATATTTTCAGACAGACGCTGGCGGGACTTCAATGCCCTTAATGTGACCTTCGACCCCTCCGGCCGTTTTCTGCTTGCGGCCGAGCGGAGGGCGCTGTTTGTTTACAAAGTGAATGCTGCAGCGGAGAATCTTGCAAGTGTGGCCTCCTATGGCGTGGACGATAACATAAACACAGTGGACTTCTCTTTCGGCCTGGCCGCCACTAGGGAAGTGCTGGCAGTGCTCGATCGTGAAGGGGGCTTTGTCTCTCTTTTCCAGAGAAATGATGACGGCACCCTCCGTTTGGTCAGCAATAATTATCCTTTACGCCAACCGATTAGGCTGGCGGCCAGTCCGGCCGGCGGTCTGATATTTAGCAGATCTAGGGCAGGAGGCGGTGTGCGCGCCGGCATCACCGTCTGGCAGGTGCAGGGAATCCCGCGGGTGCCGGCGGGGCAGGAAGTGCGGGTGATGGTGAGTGCAGAGCCGACGCTGGGCTCTGCCCTGACCGTGACGGTGCAGGCGAGGCAGGGCAGCCGGGTCAGCACGGCAACGGCGACTCTGATGCCGTCAGGCACGCAGGCGGAGGCCGTGTTCTCGGAGCGTGATCTCGGCCAGGGCGAGTGGATATTTTCGGCATCGGTGCCGGAAGATATGGAAAATATTGCAGATGCATCGACGGCCCGGGCGACACTGCGGATTGCTGCTCCGCCTATCAGGCTTTCAAACCTGTCGGGCAAAATACAAGAAAGAGCAGATCTGAATATCAGAATAAGCACGGAGGGAATGGCTCCTGTGGCAGGGGATACGGAGGTGACCCTGCGGGCAACCCGGGAAGGCGCCCAGCCTCGGAGCGTGATGGGATTATTACAGGATGGGCAGACATCGGTTACGGTGACCTTTGCCGACATTAATGCCCTGACCGGAGGAGACTGGCTCTTGTCGGCAGAAGACTCAGCCCTGCCCACAGATGCAAGTTCTACCCTTGCAGTGACCGTCATACCGGATATACCGGATTCCCCCCCTTTGTCCAGGCTGACCCTCTCGGTGGATCAGGGAGCGCCTTCAGGGGAGATGAGGCTGGTCCAGACTGATAACAAAGCCCTTCCAACTGGAAATAATGAAATCGAAAGGCTTGCCGTCAGTCCAAACGGCAGGTGGCTGCTTGCCAGCGGCGGCGGCGGCATCACGGTCTGGGAGATAGACAGCGCCAGGGGCATTGTCACCCAGAGAAGTGATCGTATGGGTGCTGGCCTGGGAGGCCGTGGCCTGGCAGTGAGCCGAGAGAGCAGTCTTACGGAAAGTGTTACAAGCCTGGGAGACCGTATCCTGAGAGTGAACCAAGGCAGCAGTTTTGTGTTTGCGTCGGATAGAACCTTTCTTGGCACTATCAGTGTCTGGCACCTGAATGCCCGTAATGGCGGACTGGAGGAAGTGGCACAGTACACAGGGGGAGGAACAGATGCTGCAGGGAACACCGTCACAGGGCTCTTTGATGTTTCGGATGTCGTGCTGAGCCCGGATGACCGCCTGCTGTTTGTGACGAGCAGAAGGGGCCTCAATGTGTGGAGTGTAAACACTTCCGGCACCCTTGTTCAGACCGATGTGCATGTCCCTGTCGGGGGGTCTGTGGATCCTTTGGGCTTGAGACAGGCTGCCGGTGCCGCCGTAACCCCGGACGGCCGCCTGCTGTTTGTAGGGGGAGGAAGTCAGGCTTTCTCGTCGCCTGGCAGGCTCGGCATCTGGCGTGTGAATGCTGAAGCGTCTGCGGTTTCCTTTGTGAGGACTCTTTCCAGCAACATGCTGGGCGACCCCAGGGTTGTGACCCTCGGCCCGGACGGCCGTTTTCTGTTTGTGTCCAACCAGGCTGCAGGCCCAGGCTTTGGAAGAGATCCACTGTCTGTTTACGAAGTGAATTCTGCAGCGGAGAATCTTGCAAGTGTGGCCTCCTATGGCAGGGACGATGGCATATTGAGGGGCACTAACGGCCTGGCCGCCACTAGGGAAGTGCTGGCAGTGGCCGAATCCTTTGATAACAATGTCGCTCTTTGGCAGAGAAATGATGACGGCACCCTCCGTTTTGTCAGCAGGCATGATTCAGTCTCCCCGGTTGGCCTGGTGGCCAGTCCGGCCGGCGGTCTGATATTTAGCAGTTCATTCGATGAACTCAATGAGATTGCTAGCATCACCGTCTGGCAGGTGCAGGGAATCCCCCGGGTGCTGGCGGGGCGGGACATATTTCCGGGTCTAACCCCCCGGCGGGACATGCTGGCGGAGCTGGAGCTGACGGGGCAGAAAGTGCGGGTGATGGTGAGTGCAGAGCCGACGCTGGGCTCTAACCTGGACGTGCTAGTGCAGGCGAGGCAGGGCAGGGATATTCGTTTCGCATTCCCATTTACGTTTCTGGGGCCGCATAGATCTCAGGCAGAGGCCGTGTTCCGGGGGCTGGGCCATGGCGAGTGGATATTTTCGGTATCTCAGCTTGTGGGGGAGGGGGTAGATAGGGTAGATAGGACGGCTCTGTCTGCGGCCCGGGCGACCCTGCGCATCGGCGGGCCGTTTATCAGGCTGAGTTCGCCGCGCGAAATACAGCAAGGCTTAACTCTGTCTATCCGTATAGCTTCGGGGGGAAGAACGATTAGTGCTATAGCGCCTGTAGAGGATGCAGAAGTGACCCTGCGGGCGATACTGCAGGAAAGCGCCCAGCAAAGGGTGGTGACGAGAATATTGGAGAGGGGGAAAACAAGTCTCACAGTAGAATTTGCTGGTGAAAATGCCCTGACCGAGGGTGTCTGGACCGTGTCGGCAGAATCAATAACCCTGCAGACAGATGCACGTTCTAGGCTTACAGTGACTGTCGGACCGCCGCCGCTTATCAGGCTGGAAAACCTGTCGGGCGAAATACTGCAGGGAGCAGACCTGAATATCAGAATATTCACGGAGGGAATGGTTACTCTGGAGGGGGGGACGGATGTGACCCTGCGGGCAACCCAGGCAGGCGCTCCGCCTCGGAGGGTGACGGGAAGCATATTCGGGGGGCGAGCATCGGTCGTGGTGACCTTTGCCGGCGAGAACGCCCTGACCAAGGGTGACTGGGTCTTGTCCGCAGAACCATCCGAAACATTTCTGCTCGGCACAGATGCAAATTCTCGCCTTGTAGTGACTATCGGACCGCCGCCGCTTACGTTTATCAGGCTGGAAAACCTGTCGGGCGAAATACAGCAGGGAGAAGACCTGAATATCAGGGTAAGCGCGGCAGGCCCCCCTGTGCCGAGGAGTATAGAGGTGACCCTGCTGGCAAGGCAGGCAGGCGCTCGGACTCGGACGGCGATGGGAGTATTACAGAACGGGCAGACATCGGTCACGGTGACCTTTGCCTTTGAAGGCGAGCAATTCCTGACCGAGGGTAGATGGGTCTTGTCCGCGTCCGCAGAACCATTTCTGCTCGACACAGATGCAGATTCTGCCCTTGCAGTGACTGTCGGACCGCCGCCGCTTATCAGGCTGGAAAACCTGTCGGGCGAAATAATGCAGGGAGCAAACCTGGATATCAGAATAAGCACGGAGGGAATGGCTCCTCTGCCAGGGGATGCGGTGGTGATCCTGCGGGCGAGACTGCAGGAAAGCTCCCAGCTAAGGATGGTGTCGGGCTTCTTGCGGAAGGGGCAGACATCGCGAACGGTGACCTTTTTCGGCGATAACACCCTGACCGAGGGTAGATGGGTCTTGTCCGCAGAACCATCTCGGTTCCGCAATAATGCAGAAAAGCTCGGCACAGATGCAAATTCTACCCTTGCAGTGACTGTCAGACCGCCGCTGCTTATCAGGCTGGAAAACCTGTCGGGCGAAATACCGCAGGGAGCAGACCTGAATATCAGGGTAAGCGCGGAAGGCCCCCCTGTGCCGAGGGATGCAGAGGTGACCCTGCGGGCAGCTCGGGAAGGCGCGCAGCCTCGGACGGTGACGGGATTGTTACGGGGGGGGCAGATACCGATCACGGTGACCTTTGCCGGCGAGAACGCCCTGACCGAGGGTGACTGGATCTTGTCGGCAGAGGTATTTCCATCAATTCTGATCGGCACAGATGCAGATTCTACCCTTGCAGTGACTGTCGGACCGCCGCCGCTTATCAGGCTGGAAAACCTGTCGGGCGAAATACCGCAGGGAGCAGACCTGAATATCAGAATAAGCACGGAGGGAATGGCTCCTTTGGCAGGGAATGGGGAGGTGATCCTGCGGGCAGCCCAGGCAGGCGCGCAGCCTCGGACGCGGACGGTGACGGGAAGATTGCGGAAGGGGCAGATATCGATCACGGTGACCTTTGCCGGCGAGAACGCCCTGACCGAGGGTGACTGGATCTTGTCGGCAGAGGTATTTCCATCAATTCTGCTCGGCACAGATGCAGATTCTACCCTTGCAGTGACTGTCGGACCGCCGCCGCTTATCAGGCTGGAAAACCTGTCGGGCGAAATACCGCAGGGAGCAGACCTGAATATCAGAATAAGCACGGAGGGAATGGCTCCTTTGGCAGGGAATGGGGAGGTGATCCTGCGGGCAGCCCAGGCAGGCGCGCAGCCTCGGACGCGGACGGTGACGGGAAGATTGCGGAAGGGGCAGATATCGATCACGGTGACCTTTGCCGGCGAGAACGCCCTGACCGAGGGTGACTGGATCTTGTCGGCAGAGGTATTTCCATCAATTCTGCTCGGCACAGATGCAGATTCTACCCTTGCAGTGACTGTCGGACCGCCTTTGCCCAGGCTGACTCTCTCCCTGCAGGAGACCGCAGAGCCAGTGGTGCCGGCAGGCAGCACTTTGGGAATTACGGTAATGGCAGATCATCCCCTGGTGCAGGGTTTGACGGTGACGGTACAGGCGGTTCGTACAGCTGCAGCACCGGCGACGGTGGTGACAGCAGCGGTGACGATTCGGCTGCTTGCAGCAGAGCAGACAGGAAACGCGCTCTTTGCGGGCGAGAATGCACTGCCCCCGGGCCAATGGTTCCTGACGATTGCGAACTCTGCCGAAACACCCACTCAGCCGCTGCAGGTGAGGATAGGGCCATCAGCCCTTGGCCTGTCGGCGCCAATGGGTCTGCTCCAAGGGCGGGATGCGGTGATTGAGGTAGATACGGAGGTGGCGCTGGGGGTGGAGGTGCGTGTCATCGTGATGGCAACCCATGCAGAAGCTCCCGCCTTAACGGCATCAGCCGCCGCCGTACTCGAACCCTCTGCACTTGCCGCCGAAGCGAGGTTCCCTGCGAACATGCTGAGCCTGGTGAGAGAGGGGACTTGGAATTTTGAGATTACTGCGGCGATGCCCTCTGTACTGATGACAGACACGGAGGTGTTTCCCCTAGTGGACTTCAGGTCGGCGTCGGCAACACTGCAAGTGGCAGAAGGGCTGTCTCTTCTCCTGGAGCTGCCGCCGCAGCCGGTGGACCCGGACCAGCCTGTGTCTATCCGTCTGCGGAAGAGCACGACTTCAATAAGCGAAGAGCTGACCGTGACTATAACAGCAATGCGGCTGTTAGTCGGAATGACGCTCACCAGAGTGGCGACGGCAATGCTTTCGTCTTCTGACACAACGGCGGCGGCGGTATTTGGCCCGGGAGAACTCTCTGCCGGCAGATGGACCCTGACAGCGAGTGTGACACCGCCCGAGGCAGTGCTGATTCGCCCTTCTGCGACAACGATAATGGTGCGCCCTCCCCTGCTTCGCCTGCAGCGGCTGGGGCCGGATTCGGTGGCGGTGGGCACCCCGGTCCGGGTGAGAGTGGCAGCGCAGGCCATGCCGGAGGATGAGGGGCTCGGTGTGAGGGTCATCGCGCGCCAGGTGTTGCGAGTGGATAGAGAGAGGAGCGCCGTGCTGGGATCTGGACCTGATTTCTCTGCCGATGTGGAGTTCGCTTCGTTGCCCCCCGGGGAGTGGCTGCTGACGGCGGAGGCAGAGCGGCTTGGTGCATTCCGAACGGAGGGTGCTCGGGACACGGTCACCGTGGAGCCCGCTGTCCTGACCCTGACCCCCGTGCTGGAAAGGGTGCCGGCAGGGGAGTCGGCGCGCCTTATCCTGGGCAGTGTCGTGCCTCTCGGCGTGACTGTGCGTGTATTCGTGCTGGCGGAGCCGGTCTCATTTTCGTCACAGGCACCAATCCGTCAAGTAACTCTGGACGCGGCTTCAACCTCTGCAGAGGTCGTGTTTGAACTGGCTCCCGGAATATGGGATTTTAATGTGCAGGTGATAGATCCGGCTGACGAGACGGTGGCAGATGCGTCAATGGCGACCGCGACACTGCAAGTGACAGAGCCGACTCTTCTCCTGGAGCTGCCGCCGCAGCCGGTGGACCCGGCCCAGCCGGTGTCTATCCGCCTGCGGAAAAGCGAGACGGTAAATTTAATACTGACCGTGGATATAACAGCAATGCGGCTGTTCGGCGGAATGACGCTCACCAGAGTGGCGACGGCAATGCTTTCGCCTTCTGACACAACGGCGGCGGCGGTATTTGGCCCGGGAGCACTCTCTGCCGGCATATGGACCCTGACGGCGAGAGTGAGAGCGCCGGGGACAGTGCCGGTTTTCAACGGATCAACTATCCCTCCTACGGTAACGATGACGGTGCGCCCTCCCCTGCTTCTCCTAGAGCGGCTGGGGCCGGCTTCGGTGGCAGCGGGCACTCGGATAACGGTGAGGGTGGCAGCGGAGGCCATGCCGGAGGATGAGGGGCTCGGTGTGAGGGTCATCGCGCGCCAGGCGATGCGAGCGGATATAGAGATAAGTGCCGTGCTGGGATCTCAGTCTGATTTCTCTGCCGATGTGGAGTTCACTTCGCTGCCGCCCGGGGAGTGGCTGCTGACGGCAGAGGCAGAGCGGCCTGATGCATTCCGAACGGAGGCTTCTACGGACATGGTCACCGTGGAGCCCGCTGTCCTGACCCTGACGCCTGTGCTGGAAAGAGTGCCGGCAGGGGAGTCGGCGCGTCTTATCCTGGGCAGTATCGTGCCTCTCGGCGTGGCTGTGAATGTAACTGTGGTGGCGGAGCCGGTCTCTCTGTCATCTTCGCTGATGACAGCTGTAAATCTGGACGAGGCTTCAACCTCTGCAATGGTCGTGTATGACCCTGGCGAATTGGCTCCGGGAATATGGAATTTTAATGTGCAGGTGATGGATGCGGCTGTCCGGATGGTGGCGAATGTGTCAATGGCGACCGCGACACTGCGGATTGCTGCTCCCCTCATCAGGCTTGCAAACCTGTCGGGCGTAATACTGCAGGGAGATCCTCTGACGATCCGTGTGCGCACGGAGGGAATGATTCCTGTGGCAGGGGATGCGGAGCTGACCCTGCGGGCGACGCTCCAGGAAGGCACCCAGCAGCGGGCCGTGACGGGAAGATTGCTGGAGGGGCAGACATCGGTCACGGTGACCTTTGCCGGCGAGGAAGCCCTCACTGGGGGTGACTGGACCGTATCGGCGGAGACAACATCAACGCTGCTGCAGACAGATGTAAATATTTCTTCGCTTACAGTGCGTGTTTTTCTTCCGCCGCTCAGGCTGACCCTCTCGGTGGACCAGGGAGTGCCGTCAGGGGAGCTCGGGCTGGTTAGGCTATCTGTCGCAAGTGAAAGCAGCCGCAGTGAAGATGGATTTGCCGTCAGTCCAGACGGCAGGTGGCTGATTAACGCTGGCCGTAATTTAGAGCTCTGGGAGATAGACAGTGTCAGAGGCATTGTCACGCAAAGGATGTCTTCTCCGCAATCTGGTTCATCTCGCGGCCTGGCAGTGAGCCCGGACAGCAGGTTTGTGTTTGTGACGGATAAAGCCAGTACTGGCGCTATCACTGTCTGGCGCCTGAATGCCGATGATGGCACACTGGCGGAAGTGGCACAGTACACAGAGGGAGGAGAAGATGCTGCAGGGAACCCCGTCAGAGGGCTGACTAGTGTTTGGGATGCCGTGCTGAGCCCGGATGGCCGCCTGCTGTTTGTGACGAGCAGGGGGGAGTCAGACACTGCCGGAGGCGCTCTCAGTGTGTGGAGTGTAAACCCCTCCGGCACCCTTGTTCAGACCAATGTGCATCTCTCTGACGGGGCTTTGGATACAGAGGGCTTGAACCGGGCTGCCGGTGCCGCCGTGACCCCGGACGGCCGCCTGCTGTTTGTGGGCTCATTCTACGGTTTTAGCTCATTAGAAAAGAGTACGCTCGGCATCTGGCGTGTGAATGCTGAAGCGCCTACGGTTTCCTTTGTGAGGTTTCTTTCCGACCCCCAGATGCTGCCCAGCCCCCGGTTTGTGACCCTCCGCCCGGACGGCCGTTTTCTGTTTGTGTCCAGCCAGGTTGGTCCAGATGCTGAAACAACAGGTCCACTGTCTGTTTACAGAGTGGATGCCGCAGGGGAGAACCTTGAACATGTGGCCTCCTATCGCGAGGACGAGGACATATTGGGGGACACCATCGGCCTGGCCGCCACCAGAGAAGTGCTGGCAGTGGCTGAATTGGCGCCAGGCAGTGTCGCTCTTTGGCAGAGAAATGATGACGGCACCCTCCGTTTTACCAGCAGGCATGCTTCAGTCTCCCCGGTTGGTGTGGCGGCCAGTCCGGCCGGCGGTCTGATATTTAGCAACTCATTCAATGCGTCTGCCGGCATCAGCGTCTGGCAGGTGCAGGGAATCCCCCGGGTGCCGGCGGGGCAGGAAGTGCGGGTGATGGTGAGTGCAGAGCCGACGCTGGGCTCTGCCCTGACCGTGATGGTGCAGGCGAGGCAGGGCAGCCGGGTCAGCATGGCAGCGGCGACTCTGACGCCGTCAGACACGCAGGCAGAGGCCGTGTTCTCAGGGAGTGATCTGGGCTATGGCGAGTGGATATTTTCGGTATCGGTGCCGGAAGATATGGAAAATATTGCAGATGCATCGAGGGCCCGGGCGACACTGCGGATTGCTGCTCCGCCTATCAGGCTTTCAAACCTGTCGGGCGTAATACAGCAAGGAGCAGATCTGAATATCAGAATAAGCACGGAGGGAATGGCTCCTGTGGCAGGGGATACGGAGGTGACCCTGCGGGCAACCCAGGAAGGCGCCGAGCCTCGGACGGTGATGGGAGTATTACTGGAGGGGCAGACATCGGTTACGGTGACCTTTGCCGACGAAAATGCCCTGCCCGAAGGTGACTGGCTCTTGTCGGCAGAATCATCAGCCCTGCCCACAGATGCAAGTTCTACCCTTGCAGTGATTGTCGGGCCGCAGCCCCGGCTCCTTTTGGAGCGAACTGGCGGAAGTGACTTCGTTGCCTTGGACGGGACGATAACGCTTACCCTGCGCCTGATGCCGGCACAATCCTCCACGGTCACGGTGACCGTGGCGGTGGCAGATGAAGGCAGTAGGATATTGCAGCAGCAGCAGGTGGCTCTGTCCTCTTCCCTGCAGCTTACTTTCCGCGCCAGTGACTTGGGAACAGGAAGTCGGCTTTTTACTGCCCGGGGACCGGCAGGAGTATTGGAAGACAGCGGAGCCGAGGTGACAGTGCAGGTTCAGGAGCAAGTTTCCCTGGTGCTGGTGCTGAATGCGCCTCCGATGGTGGTGGCACGGGATGAGTTTACAGTGATGGTGAGCACGAATCTTCCGGTGCCAGAGGATGCGACGGTAACGGTGACAGTGAGTTTTGAGGGAGGGGAAGAGAAAGCGGTGGTGCTGCCGGAGGCAGCTTCTTCGGGGACGGTGACCCTCACTGCGCCGGCAGCCCTTATTGATAGTCTGGAGGTGACTGCGACGGCTGCGGTGGACATAGCGGATCCCGATATCCTGCAGGTGATGGTGATACCTGCTGAAGATGCCCAGGTGAGGGTGACAGCGCAAGAGGTGCAGCTGACGCTTTTGGTGCCGTCCAGCCCGGTGCCTGCCGGCGAGAATTTCGACGTGACAGTGGGTGTGTCGCCGGCATTGCTGACGAATACCACGGTTACAGTGGTGGTGACTTTCAACGGATCAACTATGCGGGCCACGCTGACCGATCGGGACCCCACGGACACAGTGACCTTTAGAGCGCCGGCATCGGGGCCTCTGAATGTGACAGCAGCTGCAGATACCGTGGAGCCTGAGGGTCTTGTGGACGTGTCTCCGGCTATACCACAGAGCGTGCAGGTGCGCGAGATGGGCACGGTGCAACTGACGCTGGGTGCGCCGGCGAGCGTGACGGTGGGCGACTCGTTCATGGTTGCCGTGGGCGTGTCTGAGGAGACGCCGATACTGCCGGGGACGACGGTGATGGTGATGGCGTCTTTTGGTGGAACAGAAGGAGAAGGGGAAGTGGAGCTGACGAGTACGGTAAGCACGATGTCGGTGTCTTTTGTTGCGCCGGTGAGAGCGGGCGATTTTGAACTGGAGCTAAGCGGCAGCGTGGAGGTTACGGATACTCTGCGCGTGACAGTGCTGGGCGCTTCAACGCAGATAACGGTGGTGCCGGTGCAGCTGATGCTGACGCTGGAAGGACTGGAAAATGTGCAGGCGGGCGATGATTTTTCGGTGACGGTAGGCACAGACAATGCAGTGCCGCCAGGCACAACGGTCACGGTCACGGTCACGGTTATGGCAAGCGATGGCACGACGAGTGAAGAGCCTATGACTACTACGCTGACGGCCACGATGTCCACGGCATTGGTGTCTTTCATGGCGATCAGTGCGGGTGAAGTGGTTGTGACAGCGAGAGGCACTTCACAGACGAGTTCGGGTTCCCTGGAAGTGGCGGTACTTGATGCAGATACGCTTACGGTGACCGTCATACCCCCTTTGCCCAGGCTGACCCTCTCGGTGGATCAGGGAGCGCCGTCAGGGGAGCTCGGGCTGGTTAGGCTATCTGTCGCAAGTGAAAGCAGCCGCAGTGAAGATGGATTTGCCGTCAGTCCAGACGGCAGGTGGCTGATTAACGCTGGCCGTAATTTAGAACTCTGGGAGATAGACAGTGTCAGAGGCATTGTCACGCGAAGTATGTCTTCTCCGCAATCTGGTTCATCTCGCGGCCTGGCAGTGAGCCCGGACAGCAGGTTTGTGTTTGTGACGGATAAAGCCAGTACTGGCGCTATCACTGTCTGGCGCCTGAATGCCGATGATGGCACACTGGCGGAAGTGGCACAGTACACAGAGGGAGGAGAAGATGCTGCAGGGAACCCCGTCAGAGGGCTGACGAGTGTTTGGGATGCCGTGCTGAGCCCGGATGGCCGCCTGCTGTTTGTGACGAGCAGGGGGGAGTCAGACACTGCCGGAGGCGCTCTCAGTGTGTGGAGTGTAAACCCCTCCGGCACCCTTGTTCAGACCAATGTGCATCTCTCTGCCGGGGCTTTGGATGCAGAGGGCTTGAACCGGGCTGCCGGTGCCGCCGTGACCCCGGACGGCCGCCTGCTGTTTGTGGGCTCATACTACGGTTCTGGGTTATTAGAAAACACTACGCTCGGCATCTGGCGTGTGAATGCTGAAACGTCTTCGGTTTCCTTTGTGAGGATTCTTTCCGACCGCCGGATGCTGCCCAGCCCCCGGTTTGTGACCCTCGGCCCGGACGGCCGTTTTCTGTTTGTGTCCAGCCAGGCTGCTGCAGATGCTGAAACAGATCCACTGTCTGTTTACAGAGTGGATGCCGCAGGGGAGAACCTTGAACCTGTGGCCTCCTATGGCGTGGACGATGACCTATTGGGGAGCACCACCGGCCTGGCCGCCACCAGAGAAGTGCTGGCAGTGGCCGAATTTGGTGTGAATAATGTCACTCTTTGGCAGAGAAATGCTTCCGGCACCCTCAGTTTTGTCAGCAGGCATGCTTCAGCCAGGCCGATTGCCATGGCGGCCAGTCCGGCCGGCGGTCTGATATTTAGCAACTCAAGCTCATTGGATGAGTCTGCCGGCATCAGCGTCTGGCAGGTGCAGGGAATCCCCCGGGTGCTGGCGGGGCAGGAAGTGCGGGTGATGGTGAGTGCAGAGCCGGCGCTGGGCTCTGCCCTGACCGTGATGGTGCAGGCGAGGCAGGGCAGCCGGGTCAGCATGGCAGCGGCGACTCTGACGCCGTCAGACACGCAGGCAGAGGCCGTGTTCTCAGGGAGTGATCTGGGCTATGGCGAGTGGATATTTTCGGCATCGGTGCCGGAAGATATGGAAAATATTGCAGATGCATCGACGGCCCGGGCGACACTGCGGATTGCTGCTCCGCCTATCAGGCTTTCAAACCTGTCGGGCAAAATACAAGAAGGAGCAGATCTGAATATCAGAATAAGCACGGAGGGAATGGCTCCTGTGGCAGGGGATACGGAGGTGACCCTGCGGGCAACCCGGGAAGGCGCCCAGCCTCGGACGGTGATGGGATTATTACAGGATGGGCAGACATCGGTTACGGTGACCTTTGCCGACGAAAATGCCCTGACCGAAGGTGACTGGCTCTTGTCGGCAGAATCATCAGCCCTGCCCACAGATGCAAGTTCTACCCTTGCAGTGATTGTCGGGCCGCAGCCCCGGCTCCTTTTGGAGCGAACTGGCGGAAGTGACTTCGTTGCCTTGGACGGGACGATAACGCTTACCCTGCGCCTGATGCCGGCACAATCCTCCACGGTCACGGTGACCGTGGCGGTGGCAGATGAAGGCAGTAGGATATTGCAGCAGCAGCAGGTGGCTCTGTCCTCTTCCCTGCAGCTTACTTTCCGCGCCAGTGACTTGGGAACAGGAAGTCGGCTTTTTACTGCCCGGGGACCGGCAGGAGTATTGGAAGACAGCGGAGCCGAGGTGACAGTGCAGGTTCAGGAGCAAGTTTCCCTGGTGCTGGTGCTGAATGCGTCTCCGATGGTGGTGGCACGGGATGAGTTTACAGTGATGGTGAGCACGAATCTTCCGGTGCCAGAGGATGCGACGGTAACGGTGACAGTGAGTTTTGAGGGAGGGGAAGAGAAAGCGGTGGTGCTGCCGGAGGCAGCTTCTTCGGGGACGGTGACCCTCACTGCGCCGGCAGCCCTTATTGATAGTCTGGAGGTGACTGCGACGGCTGCGGTGGACATAGCGGATCCCGATATCCTGCAGGTGATGGTGATACCTGCTGAAGATGCCCAGGTGAGGGTGACAGCGCAAGAGGTGCAGCTGACGCTTTTGGTGCCGTCCAGCCCGGTGCCTGCCGGCGAGAATTTCGACGTGACAGTGGGTGTGTCGCCGGCATTGCTGACGAATACCACGGTTACAGTGGTGGTGACTTTCAACGGATCAACTATGCGGGCCACGCTGACCGATCGGGACCCCACGGACACAGTGACCTTTAGAGCGCCGGCATCGGGGCCTCTGAATGTGACAGCAGCGGCAGATACCGTGGAGCCTGCGGGTCTTGTGGACGTGTCTCCGGCTATACCACAGAGCGTGCAGGTGCGCGAGATGGGCACGGTGCAACTGACGCTGGATGCGCCGCCGAGCGTGACGGTGGGCGACTCGTTCACGGTTGCCGTGGGCGTGCTTGAGGAGACGCAGATACCGGAGGAGACGACGGTGATGGTGAGGGTGAATTTTGATGGAACAGAAGAGGTAGTGGAGCTGACGGATACGGTCAGCACGATGTCGGTGTCTTTTACTGCGCCGGTTATGTCGGGCGAATTTACGCTGGTGCTAAGCGGCAGCGCGGTAGCCCAGGATCCTCTGCTGGTGGTGATGGTGACGGGCGCGTCAACGCCGATAGAGGTGGTGCCGGTGCAGCTGACACTTTCGCTGGAAGGACCGGAAGATGTGCAGGTGGGTGAGGCTTTCTCTGTGACGGTGGGCACTGGAGACGATGCAGTGCCGGCTGGCACAACGGTCATGGTCACGGTCACGGTTATGGCAAGCGATGGCATGACGAGTGAAGGGATGGCTGTGCTGACGGCCGCGGTGTCCACGGCATCGGTGTCTCTCATGGCGCCAATCCGTGCGGGTTTAGTGAGTGTGACAGCGACAGGCGTTCCACAGACGAGTTCGGGCTCGCTGGAAGTGGCGGAACCTGGTGCGTCTTCGCTTGCGGTGACGGCATTTGGGGTGGATGTGCAGCTTTCGCTGGAGGGAGTCCCGGAGGATGTTGCGACAGGAAGCACCTTCACGATTACGGTGGGTGCGTCTGGTGTAACGTCAATACCGCTGCCGCTGGGAACAACGGTGCTTGTGACGGTGAGCTTTGGCGATGCATTTACGAGGAATGTGAGCCTGACGAGGGATGCGAGCACGAGCACAGTAGAAGTGGATGTGCCGGATGCAGTAGGCGTTCAGGAGCTGAGAGCGGTTGGCGTGGGTGCCGAGGACGGAGCGCTTGATCTGAATGTGCTGCCTGTGGCGGCAACGGTTCAGGTTCTGCGCGAAGTTGAGCTGCTTCTGATACTGACTGCCCCCGAGACGGCGGTGCAGGCAGGGAGCTCTTTTGATGTGAATGTGAGCACGGATCTTTCGGTGCCGCCGGCGGCGACGGTGACGGTGACGGTCGGTTTTGATGGAGCGGAAATGGAAGTGATGCTGACGGCAGCGAACGTCTCTGGGGTGCTGAACTTCACAGCGCCGGCTCGCCTTGAGCCCGGTGGTCTGCCGGTGACTGCGACGGCTGCGGTGGACATAGCGGATCCCGATATCCTGCAGGTGATGGTGGACGCCTCTGCAACCGCCCAGGTGAGGGTGACAGCGCATGAGGTGCGGCTGACACTTTCGGAGTCGGATCCGGACCCGGCGGATGCCGGCCGGGAATTCAGTGTGACAGTGGGTGTGTCGCCGGCATTGCTGGCGAATACCACGGTTACAGTGGTGGTGACTTTCAACGAATCAACTAGGCTGGCCACGC
Organism: Gammaproteobacteria bacterium; assembly: GCA_965205525.1. Taxonomy (GTDB): domain Bacteria; phylum Pseudomonadota; class Gammaproteobacteria; order JABABF01; family JABABF01. The sequence continues at coordinate 747,272 of OZ242171.1, read as the reverse complement.
TGAGCGATCGGGCCCCCACGGACACAGTGACCTTTACAGCACCTACATCGGGGACTCTGGATGTGACAGCAGCGGCAGATCCCGATGCCGTGGAGCCTGCGGGTCTTGTGGACGTGTCTCCGGCTATACCACAGAGCGTGCAGGTGCGCGAGATGGGCACGGTGCAACTGACGCTGGATGCGCCGGCGAGCGTGACGGTGGGCGACTCGTTCACGGTTGCCGTGGGCGTGCTTGAGGAGACGCGGATACCGGAGGAGACGACGGTGATGGTGAGGGTGAATTTTGATGGAACAGAAGAGGTAGTGGAGCTGACGGATACGGTCAGCACGATGTCGGTGTCTTTTACTGCGCCGGTTATGTCGGGCGAATTTACGCTGGTGCTAAGCAGCAGCGCGGTAGCCCAGGATCCTCTGCTGGTGGTGATGGTGACGGGCGCGTCAACGCCGATAGAGGTGGTGCCGGTGCAGCTGACACTTTCGCTGGAAGGACCGGAAGATGTGCAGGTGGGTGAGGCTTTCTCTGTGACGGTGGGCACTGGAGACGATGCAGTGCCGGCTGGCACAACGGTCATGGTCACGGTCACGGTTATGGCAAGCGATGGCATGACGAGTGAAGGGATGGCTGTGCTGACGGCCGCGGTGTCCACGGCATCGGTGTCTCTCATGGCGCCAATCCGTGCGGGTTTAGTGAGTGTGACAGCGACAGGCGTTCCACAGACGAGTTCGGGCTCGCTGGAAGTGGCGGTATCTGATGCGTCTCCGTTTACGGTGACGGCATCTAGGGTGGATGTGCAGCTTTCGCTGTTAGGAGTCCCGGCGGGTCCAGTCCCGGCGGAAGGAACCTTCACGATTATGGTGGGTGTGTCTGATGAAACGCCAATACCGATGGGAATAACGGTGGCCGTGACGGTGAGCTTTGGCGATGAATTTACGATGGATGTGGACCTGACAATGGATGCGAGCTTGAGCACAGTGGAAGTGGTTGCGCCGGATATAAGGGGCACTCTGGATCTGGAAGCGGTTGGTGCGGGTCCCGTCGGAGACGAAGAGCTTGAGCTGAATGTGCTGCCTGCGACGGCGCCGGTTCGGGTTCAGGGCGTGGTTGGGCTGGCTTTGCGGCTGGTTGCCCCCGAGGCGGTGCAGGCAGGGAGCTCTTTTGATGTGACTGTGAGCACGGATATTCAGGTGCCGGTGGGAGCGACGGTGAGGGTGACGGTCGGTTTTGATAGAGAGGAAAGGGAAGCGGTGCTTACGGGTGCAGCTTCTTCGTCGGTGGTGAGCTTCACAGCGCCGGCTCGCCTTGAGCCCGGTGGTCTGCCGGTGACTGCGACGGCTGCGGTGGAAGTGGCGGATGAGGATGCCCTGCAGGTGAATGTGGACGCCTCTGCAGTCGCCCAGGTGATGGTGACAGCGCATGAGGTGCGGCTGACACTTTCGGAGTCGGATCCGGACCCGGCGGATGCCGGCCGGGAATTCAGTGTGACAGTGGGTGTGACACCGGCATTGCTGGCGAATACCACGGTTAGGGCAGTGGTGACTTTGACTTCCAACGGATCAACTATGCAGGCCACGCTGAGCGATCGGGTCCCCACGGACACAGTGACCTTTAGAGCGCCGGCATCGGGGCCTCTGGATGTGACAGCAGCTGCAGATACCGTGGAGCCTGATGGTCTTGTGGCAGTGGCGGATGCGGCTACACGGAACGTGCGGGTGCGCGAGATGAGCGTGCAAAGACCGAGGCTGAGGCTGCTGGATGCGCCGACGAGAGTGACGGTGGGCAGTGTGTTCACGGTTACCGTGGGCGTGTCTGATGAGACGCCGATACCGCCGGGGACGACGGTGGTGGTGGTGGTGGATTTTGGTGGAACAGTACAGTCTGTGGATCTGACGGATATGGTGAGCACAATGTCGGTGTCTGTTACTGCGCCGGTTATGTCGGGCGGATTTCCGCTGATGCTAAGCGGCACAGCGGTATCTGCGGATGATCAGGATGGTATGGTGACGGGCGCGTCAACGCCGATAGAGGTGGTGCCGGTGCAGCTGACGCTTTCGCTGGAAGGACCGGAAGATGTGCAGGTGGGTGAGGCTTTCTCTGTGACGGTGGGCACTGGAGACGATGCAGTGCCGGCTGGCACAACGGTCATGGTTACGGTCACGGTTATGGCAAGCGATGGCATGACGAGTGAAGGGATGGCTATGCTGACGGCCGCGATATCCACGGCATCGGTGCCTTTCACGGCACCAGCCCGTGCGGGTTTAGTGAGTGTGACAGCGACAGGCGTTCCACAGACGAGTTCGGGCTCGCTGGAAGTGGCGGTATCTGATGCGTCTCCGTTTACGGTGACGGCATCTAGGGTGGATGTGCAGCTTTCGCTGGAGGGAGTCCCGGAGGGTATCGTTTCGGCAGGAAGCTCCTTCACGATTACGGTGGGTGCGTCTGGTGTAACGTCAATACCGCTGCCGCTGGGAACAACGGTGCTTGTGACGGTGAGTTTTGGCGATGCATTTACGAGGAATGTGAGCCTGACGAGGGATGCGAGCACGAGCACAGTGGAAGTGGATGTGCCGAATGCAGTGGGCGCTCTGCAGCTGAGAGCGGCTGGTGTGGGTGCCGAGGGCGGAGCGCTTGATCTGAATGTGCTGCCGGCGGCGGCAACGGTTCGGGTTCAGGGCGTGGTTGGGCTGGCTTTGCGGCTGGCTGCCCCCATTGAGGTGCAGGCAGGGAGCGCTGTTGATGTGACTGTGAGCACGGATCTTCCGGTGCCGGTGGGAGCGACGGTGAGGGTGACGGTCGGTTTTGATAGAGCGGAAAGGGAAGCGGTGCTTACGGATGCAGCTTCTTCGTCGGTGGTGAGCTTCACAGCGCCGGCCCGCCTTGAGCCCGGTGGTCTGCCGGTGACTGCGACGGCTGCGGTGGACATAGCGGATCCCGATATCCTGCAGGTGATGGTGGACACCTCTGCAACCGCCCAGGTGAGGGTGACAGCGCATAAGGTGCAGCTGACGCTTTCAGAGCCGGATCCGAACCCGGTGGATGCCGGCGAGAGTTTCGCTGTGACAGTGGGTGTGTCGCCGGCATTGCTGGCGGATACCACGGTTGCAGCGGTGGTGACTTTCAACGGATCAACTAGGCAGGCCACGCTGAGCGATCGGGCCCCCACGAGGACAGTGACCTTTACAGCACCGGCATTTGGACTTCTGGAGGTGACGGCAGAAGCAGTTGCCGTGGAGCCTGCGGGTCTTGTGGAAGTGGCGGATGCAGCTGCACAGAGCGTGCAGGTGCGCCCGATAGAGAGCACGGTGCAGCTGACGCTGGATGTGCCAATTGCCCCCGTATTCCAGGGAGTGATGTTCCCGGTAAGAGCAAGTGCGGATGACCTGCCGCCGGGCTCAACACTGATGGTAATAGTGTCTCTGACAGGGGAGGCATCTACTGCAACCCGGTCTGTGTCTCTGACAGCGGACAATCTCAGTGAAGTAGTAATGTTTGAAGCCCCTGTCGCTGCAGCAGCGGTGACCACCTATACCGTGACAACAGTCAGTGAAATGATGGGGGCAGCGGTTCTAGATGTGACTGAGGCGGAGCCCGCAATGGTTTTTGTTACGCAGGTTAACGCCAACCTGTCTGGCGATGAGGTCTTTGACGAGGGCGATGTGATACTCATGACCCGGGCCCTGCTGACTGAGAACTTTGCTGCCAGGTCTGAAGGATTTGGCCTCGCTGGACTAAGCCCTATCCCCGATGAGCAGAGGGATGAACTGCAAGCTCGGTTTAACACTTTGGCAGATATGGCAGATATTTCTGGCAACGGCGTCCTTGATGCCGTTGACGCAGTCTTCCTGTTGAGGAACCTGAATGCTACTGCGGATTCTCTGCGAAACCAAGTGGATTCAGGCGATAACCCATTTGACTACCTGTGCGGGAGTGCCCTCCCGGATGCCTGTACTGACATAGAAAGCCCCCATGCCAATATCACTGGTGCCGGGGGTATTCAGTACGAGATAATCGGCGAACGGCTTGAAACCTTGCGCAATGTGCCGCAGCCGCCAGTTCTTCCGCCTAGGACATCACAGTCCAGATCAAAATGGGAAATCTAATCTCCGCTGCTCGTCATCTGGGTTCAGCTCTTTAGGCCGAAGTGCGGTATTCCTCCGCCAGCGAAGCGCCCAGCTGGGCCATGGTTTCCGCTGAAGAGCCCAGCGTGATCTCCACCTGCTTAGCCCACAGGCAATAGCGAAACAGCACATAATCCCGGTCCACCCCCGTGCCGCCATGCAGGTGCTGGGCTGCGTAGCTGATCCGGTGGCTAACATCCCCGACCCATGCTTTGGCCGTCTGCACTTCTCGTGCCGCATCCATGCCGTGGCCGAGGCGCGACACCGCCTGCCAAGTGACAAGCTGCAGGCATTGCAGATCAATAAAGCAGTTGGCAGCCCGATGCCCCACCGCCTGGAAGGTCGCCAGCTTAACCCCGAACTGCTCCCGCTCGGAGGTGTAGCTGGCAGTCAGCCGCATCATCTGTTCGGAGATGCCAAGCGCCTGAGAGCAGTTGGCGGCGACAGCGCGCTCCATCGCCCAGCGAAGCGCATCCCGACCCCGCTCGCCGTCTGCCACCAGCACATCCGCTGCCGCGACTGGTGCACCCTCCAGTCGCAGCAGATCCTGGGGCTCACCGGTGGTCACTCGCTGCGGTTCAACCCGCACCCCGCTGCCCTGCGGGTCCAGCAGGAACAGGCCGATGCCCCCTTCCTCCAGGGCAGCCCCCACCAGCACCCGCTCCGCCAAGCGGGCAAAGGGCACACAGTGCTTGATGCCCGTCAGGACCCAGCCATCCCCTTTTCGCACGGCCTTGGCAGCCGGGGACAAGGGATCATCAGCACCGGGCTCGGCAAAGGCGGCGCTCAGCAGGAGATCGCCCCGCACCAAGCCGGGCAAGAGCCGCGCCCTCTGCTCGTCGCTGCCAAATTCCTGCACCGGCAGGGCACCGTATACCAGGGAGGCAATTGCCGGGACCGGCGCCAAGGTGCGCCCGCATTCCTCCACCAGGAGACACAAGGTCTCAAAATCAAAACCCATGCCGCCGTGCTCCTCGGCGACAGCGATGCCGAGCAGACCCGCCTCGGCCAGAGTCTTCCACAGCCCTGGGTCGTAACGCTCTTCCTGCTTCTCTATTTCCCGCAGGGAATCGTTGTCTACCCGGTCTTCTAAGATTTTGCGGGCCAAGTCCCGCACGTCTATCTGTTCTTCACGCAGTGAAAAGTCCATCGCTTTCCCCTCCCCTCGTCAAATGCCGCGGCTGGCACGGGGCATCAGCAGACCCGCAGCAGAGATGATGTCCCGCTGAATTTCGTTGGCCCCGCCGCCGAAAGTCAAGATGGAGCCCGTGCGGTACATGCTTTCCAGCTGTCCCTTCAGCACCGTGCCGGAATCCGAGCTGGTCAGCAGGCTCGCCTGCCCAATGACCTCCATCATCAGCCGGTAGCTCTCAATAAAAAATTCCGAACCGTACACCTTGGCGGCAGATGCCTCGGCCATCGGCAGAGTCTCGTAGGTCATGGACCAGGCCTGCTTCCAGCAGATAAGCTTCAGAGCCTCAATGCCGGTATGCACCCGGGCAAGATTCTGCTGCACCCAGGGAATATCAATGATGCGCTGCCCGTCAGCGCGCCTCGTCTCCGCAGCCCAGCTGAGCAGCCCATCAAATACCTGGGAGATATAGCCGTGGTTCACTAAGGCCAGGCGCTCTAAGTTCAGCTGGCTGGTGATCAGCTTCCAGCCGCCATTGACATCCCCTACCTGGTTTTTATTCGGCACCCGGATGTTTTCATAAAAGGTGGTGTTGGTGCGCACTCCGCCCAAGGTCCAGATGGGGTTCACCGAATAGCCCGGCAGGGATGTCGGCACGATGAACATGCTCAGCCCCTTGTGACGCTTGCGGGGATCTGGGTCGGTGCGTGCGGCCAGCCAGACATAGTCCGCGATGTTGGCAAGGCTGGTCCAGATCTTCTGTCCGTTGATGACCCATTCACCGCCCTCCTGTTCTGCCCGGGTGCGCAGGCTGGCCAAGTCGGTTCCGGCGTTGGGCTCCGAATAGCCGATGGCGAAAATCGCCTTGCCGCCACGGATGTCCTGAACAATCGTATCTTTTATCTCGTCGTTGCCGTGCTCTGCCAGCACCGGTCCGACACCATCCGTGGTAAGAAAGGGATAGGGAAAGCGAATCCGCATTACCTCTTCGGTAAAGATGTACTGCTCAAAGGCTGTGGCGCCAGTGCCCCCGATCCGCTCCGGCCAGCCCCTGCCGATCCAGCCGCCCTCCCCCATCTGCTGCAGGGCAGCGCGAAACAGCGGTCCCCCGCCCTCCCCGGCACCGGTATCATCCAGTTCCTTGCGCAGCGCCGGCGTCATCAACTCGCCCAGATAGCCGCGCACCTTGCGGCGCAGATTCTCCTGCTCTTTGGTAAATGCAATTCGCATCACATCGCTCCCCTATGGACATGAACGATTAAAGTTTATCCCAATCTGCCCTTTCAGCTGAGACCGCCGGCGTTTGCCTCCCTTTCAGGGCTCATGACAAGCACTATAAAAATCGTCAAGAGTGCAATCAGGACGGCTGCCAGAAAATAGGGAGCGGCCGGGTTCAGGCCGTAGATGAGCCCTCCCAGCAAGGGGCCAACCACATAGCCGAGCCCCGGGATAGAAGCGGAGAGACCCGCCAGACGACCCTGTTCCTGAGAGCTGACCTGCAGGCTGGCGCCCGCGGTGTAGCCGGGTCCGGCCAGCCCCATACCGAGACCGAAAAGAGACATCGCCAGGCAGCAGCCGCTAAAGGTGTCCGCCAGCGCCAGCCCGAAATAGCCCGCCGCCGCCATTGGCAGCCCGACTCGCAGCAAGGAAATCGGTCCGCCCTCAAAGCGTGGCACCAGCACCAGCTGGGCGAAAACCGTCGCCGCCGAGGACAGCATGTAGGCTAAGGAAAAATAGCGCACTGCCTGCACCCCATCCATCTGCAGACGATCTTGGAAATAAAATCCGAGGGTTTGCTGCACGGTGGCCATCATGGCGTACATCACCAGCCCGACCAGAAGGTACCAGCGATAACGGCGATCAAAGTAGCTGAGCTTCAGGAGCGGACCGCTCCCCCGCCGCACCCGGTAGTCCGGCAGCTTTGCCCACAGCAGCAGCAGTATAAACAGGCTTGCCACAGCGGTGAGATAAAGAGGCACAAGCAGACCGAAGCGGGCAAAATAAACGAAAACAGGCCCCGCCATAGCCCCGACAGCCACCGCCGCCGCCATCCGGCTCATGCCGCGAATACGCTCCTGGGGGGGGGTGACATCCGCCACGTAGGCGGAAGAGGAGGGATGAGTCGCCGCCATGAGGCCGGTATGCACAATGCGGTACGGCAGCAGCAGCAGAAACAAGCTCCAGCCGGTCACAATGCCCGCCAGGCCCAGGCCCACCACCTGGTTGAACAGCAGGGTGCCGAAGGCATAGCCAGCAAGGCCGATAAGCACTGCGATCTTGCGCCCGACAGAATCGCTGAAACGCCCCCAGGCGGGACTGACTAGAAAATACGTAAGAGCCGAGATTGACACCAGGGATGTAATCTGCACCTCGTGAAAGCCCAGCTGCCGCCCGAGGATAGGCATGATGGCGAACAGCACCGACTGCCCCAGGTTCACCGTGAGCACGGCCAGGGGCAGAAAGAATAGAACCGAGCGGGCGACTGCCCGCTCCGGAGGGGCTGCGGGATTCATCGCTTGGAACCGGCTAGGGAATACTCTGCCGTCCCTCCCCTAAAACAGCAAAAGACATTATTAACTCATTATAAGTTATAGGATAATACACAAAAATGCGCCATGCCCTTGGGCCTTCCTTTTCCCACTGCCAGACAAACCTGCTTTGCGTCAGGCCGCTTCGGCGACCCTTGCCTTGCGCTTGATGCTGCCCTCCCCTTGTATACTCAGCATCTGTTTTTATCCCCTGAAACCCGCTTTGCGATCCATTTCTTGCCTGCGATTCTTATAAGTGCGCCCCTTGCAGACTGGAATGGCACTGATAAAGCTAGCAAAGGGGGGGATACAATGCCACAAGCAGGTGATCTGCAGCCCTGCTTGGGCTCCTCCTGCTGCTGCACAGTTGTTTATGTTTGATAGTCTAAAACTTGGCATGCTGGTGAGGCAGATAAGAATAGCACTGCTGCCGCTCCTGCTGCTGCTTGCCTCTGCCCCTGTTCTGGCACAGGCGCCTCGGCTGACCCTCTCGGTGGACCAGGGAGTGTCGTCGGGAGAGCTCCGCCTGGTTAGGAGATCTGAAGCAAGTGGATCTAGCAGAAGTTTTGAAGGACTTGCCGTCAGTCCAGACGGCAGGTGGCTGTTTAACGCCGGCAGTAATTTAGAGGTCTGGGAGATAGACAGTGCCAGGGGCATTGTCACGCAAAGGATGTCTTCTCCGCAGTCTGGTTTCTCTCGCGGCCTGGCAGTGAGCCGAGACAGCAGTCTTGTGTTTGTGCCGAATCGCCAAAATAACCAGATCACTGTCTTTCGCCTGAATGCCGATGAAGGCAGACTGGAGGAAGTGGCAAAGTACACAGAGGGAGGAACAGATGCTGCAGGGAATACCGTCAGCGGGCTGACTGATGCTTCTGATGTCGTGCCAAGCCCGGATGGCCGCCTGCTGTTTGTGACGAGCCGCGAGGCCCTCAGTGTGTGGAGCATAGGCACTACCGGCACCCTCACTCAGACCGATGTGCATGCCTCTGCCCAGGCTGCCGGTGCCGCCGTGGCCCCGGACGGCCGTCTGCTGTTTGCAGGGTCATTCCACGATAGGGCATCAAGTAACAATACGCTCAGCATCTGGCGTGTGAATGCTGAAGCGTCTACGGTCTCCCTTGTGAGGACTCTTAGAAACGATCAGAGGCTGGGACGGCCCAGAAATATAGCCCTCCGCCCCTCCGGCCGTCTTCTGTTTGTAGCGAACTTTTTAGTTGGACCAAGCCGGAACTACTTATCTGCTTACAGAGTGAATGCTGCAGGTGAGAATCTTGAAAGAGCAGACCCCGGACTCAGGGGAGATCCTGTATTAGCAGACATAGCCGCTGCCGAGGAAGCACTGATTGCCAGTGATAATGATAGATCGCAAATTCTTCTTTTGCGAATAAATCAAAACGATACCGTCAGCCTTGTCAGCAGGGAGCCCGCAGAAGCTTCTGTGTACGGTGTGGCGGCCAGTCCCGCTGGCGGTCTAGCGTTTGCCAACTCCTTAGGAGGTGTCATAACCGTCTGGCAGGTGCTGGGAATCCCCCGGGTGCCGGCGGGGCAGGAAGTGCGGGTGATGGTGAATGCAGAGCGGGCGCTGGGCTCTGCCCTGACCGTGACGGTGCAGGCGCGGCAGGGCAGCCGGGTCAGCACGGCAGCGGCGACTCTGACGCTGTCAGACACTCGGGCAGAGGCCGTGTTCTCGGGGGGTGATCTCGGCCAGGGCGAGTGGATATTTTCGGCATCGGTGCCGGCAGATATGGAAAATATTGCAGATGCATCGACGGCCAGAGCGACACTGCGCATCGGCGGTCCGCTTATCAGGATTTCAAATCTGTCGGGCGCAACACAGCAAGGAGAAAACCTGAACATCAGGGTGAGCACGGGGGGACACCCTGTGCTGGAGGATGCACCGGTGACCCTGCGGGCAATGCAGGCAGGCGCTCGGACTCGGACGGCGGTGGGAGTATTACGGGCGGGGCAGGCAGAAGTTACGGTGACCTTTGCCGGCAGGGAATCCCTGACCGCGGGAGACTGGCTCCTGTCGGCAGAATCATCAACCCTGCCCACAGATGCAAGTTCTACCCTTGCGGTGACCGTCAGACCGCCGCCGCTTATCAGGCTTTCAAACCTGTCGGGCGTAATACCAGAAGGAGCAGACCTGAATATCAGGGTAAGCGCGGAGGGCCCCCCCGTGCCGAGGGATGCGGAGGTGACCCTGCGGGCAACCCAGGAAGGTGCCCTGCCTCGGACGGTGATGGGAGTATTACGGGCGGGGCAGACATCATTTACGGTGACCTTTGCCGGCAGAAATGCCCTGACCGGGGGGACCTGGGTCTTGTCGGCAGAATCATCAATTCTGCTGGGCACAGATGCAAATTCCACCCTTGCAGTGACCGTTATACCGCCTTTGAGCCTCTCCCTCTCGGTGAACCAGGGAGTGCCCTCAGGGGAGATGAGGCTGGTCCAGACTGATGCTAACACCGGCCTTGCACGTGGAACTGCAGAAGGGATTGCCGTCAGTCCAGACGGCAGGTGGCTGCTTGCCAGCGGCGATGGCGGCATCACGGTCTGGGAGATAGACAGCGTCAGGGGCATTGTCACCCAGAGAAGTGATCGTATGGGTGCTGGCCTGGGAGGCCGTGGCCTGGCAGTGAGCCGAGACAGCAGTCTTGTGTTTGCGTCGGATGGTGCCGATACGAGCACTATCAGTGTCTGGCGCCTGGATGCCGATGATGGCGGACTGATGGAAGTGGCAAAATACAAAGAGGGAAGTCTAGATGCTGCAAGGAACATCGTCAGAGGGCTGATTTTCACCAGTGGTGTCGTGCTGAGCCCGGATGACCGCCTGCTGTTTGTGACGAGCAGCGGGGAGTCAAATAATGGTGCCCTCAGTGTGTGGAGTGTAAACACTTCCGGCACCCTTGTTCAGACCGATGTGCATGTCTCTGCCGGGGCTTCGGATACACAGGGCTTGAACGCAATTGCCGGTGCCGCCGTGACCCCGGACGGCCGCCTGCTGTTTGCAGGGTCATTCCACAGTAATTTAGACAACAGCACTCTCGGCATCTGGCGTGTGAATGCTGAAGCGTCTACGGTTTCCTTTGTGAGGACTCTTTCCGACAGACGCATGCTGCAGAGACCCCGGGTTGTGACCCTCGGCCCGGACGGCCGTTTTCTGTTTGTGTCCAGCCAGGTTTTTAATGATGCTGCGACAGATCCACTGTCTGTTTACGAAGTGAATGCTGTAGAGGAGAATCTTGTAAGTCGGGCCTCCTATGGCGAGGGCATATCGGGGAATACCATCGGCCTGGCCGCCACCAGGGAAGTGCTGGCAGTGGCCGAATTTAATCAGGGCAGTGTCGCTCTTTGGCAGAGAAATGATAACGGCACCCTCCGTTTTGTCAGCAGGCATGATTCAGAAAGAGCGATTGGCCTGGCGGCCAGTCCGGCCGGCGGTCTGGTGTTTAGCAGCTCAAATCTTGGGTCTGAAGGCATCAGCGTCTGGCGGGTGCAGGGAATCCCGCGGGTGCCGGCAGGGCAGGAAGTGCGGGTGATGGTGAATGCAAGGCGGATGCCGGGCTCTGCCCTGACCGTGATAGTGCAGGCGCGGCAGGGCAGCCGGGTTCGCACGGCAGCGGCGACTCTGATGCCGTCAGATACTCAGGCGGAGGCCGTGTTCTCGGGGAGTGCTCTCGGCCAGGGCGAGTGGATATTTTCGGCATCGGTGCCGGCAGATATGGCAGGTATTGTGGGTGTATCGGCGGCCCGGGCGACACTGCGCATCGGCGGTCCGCTTATCAGGCTGGAAAACCTGTCGGGCGTAATACTGCTAGGAGAAGATCTGAATATCAGGGTAAGCGCGGAGGGAGCCCCCGTGCTGGAGGATGAAGAGGTGACCCTGCGGGCAACCCAGGAAGGCACCCAGCCTCGGACGGTGGTGGGATTATTACGGGCGGGGCAGACATCATTTATGGCGACCTTTGCCGACGAAAATGCCCTGACCGAGGGTAACTGGGTCTTGTCGGCAGAATCACCAATCCTGCAGACAGATGCAGATTCTATGCTTGCAGTGACCGTCCTACTGCCTTTGGCCCTCTCCCTGCAGGAGACTGCAGAGGCAGTGGTGCCGGCAGGCAGCACTTTGGGGATTACGGTGCTGGCAAATCGTCCCCCGACGCAGACTCTGACAGTGACGGTACAGGCGGTTCGTACCGTTACAGCGCCGGCGACAGTAATGACAGCAACGGTGACAGCCCAGCTGTTTGCAGGGGAGGAGATGGGAAACGCGCTCTTTGCAGGCGAGAATGCGCTGTTCCCGGGCCCATGGGTCTTGACGATTGCGGAGATCATGCCTGAGGGCTCTGCCGAAGTGCCCGCTCAGCAGCTGCAGGTGAGCGTAGGACCATCAGCTCTTGGCCTGTCGGCGCCGATGGATCTGCTCCAAGGGCAGGAGGCGGTGATTGAGGTAGACACGGAGGTGGCGCTGGGGGTGGAGGTGCGTGTCACGGTGATGGCAACCCATGCAGATCTTCCAGCCACAACGGCATCAGCCGCCGCCGTACTTCTACCCTTTGCACTTGCCGCCGAAGCGAGGTTCCCTGCGAACATGCTGAGCATGGTGAGACGGGGGACTTGGAATTTTCAGATTACTGCGGCGACACCCTCTGTACTGATAACAGACACGGAGGAGTTTCCCCTAGTGGACTTCACAGGGACGACGGCAGCACTGCAAGTGACAGAAGAGCCGACTCTTCTCCTGGAGCTGCCGCCGCAGCCGGTAGACCCGGCCCAGCCTGTGTCTATCCGCCTGCGGAAGAGCGCGCCGGTAAATGAAATACTGACCGTGGATATAACAGCAATGCGGCCATTCGGCGGAATGATACTCACCAGAATAGGGACGGCGGTGCTTTCGCCTTCTGACACAGTGGCGGCGGCAGTATTTGGCCCGGAACCGGAACAACAACTCTCTGCCGGCAGATGGACCCTGATGGCGAGTGTGAGAGCGCCGGGGACAGTGCCGGTTTTTCCTTCTGCGGCAACGATCACGGTGCTCCCTCCCCTGCTTCGCCTAGAGCGGATGGGGCCGGCTTCGGTGGCGGCGGGCACCCCGGTCACGGTGAGGGTGGAAGCGGAGGCCATGCCGGAGGATGAGGGGCTCGGTGTGAGGGTCATCGCGCGCCAGGCGATGCGAGCGGATAGAGAGAGAAGCGCCGTGCTGGGATCTGGATCTGATTTCTCTGCCGATGTGGAATTCACTTCGCTGCCCCCCGGGGAGTGGCTGCTGACGGCACAGGCAGAGCGGCCCGGTACATTCCGAACGGAGGGTGCTACGGACACGGTCACCGTGCAGGTCGCTGCCCTGACCCTGACGCCTGTGTCGGAAAGGGTGCCGGCAGCGGAGCCGGCGCGCCTTATTCTGGGCACTGTCGTGCCTCTCGGCGTGGCTGTGAATGTAAACGTGGCGGCGGAGCCGGTCTCGTCATTTTTGCCACAGATGACAGCTGTAAATCTGGACGCGGCTTCAACCGTCACAGCAGTCGTGTATGACCCTGGCGAACTGGCCCCGGGAATATGGAATTTTAGTGTGCAGGTGATGGATGCGGATGCCCAGATAGCGGCGAACGTGGTGGACGTGTCAATGGCGACCGCGACGCTGCAGGTTGCTGCTCCGCTGATCAGGCTTTCTAACCTGTCGGGCAGAATACAGCAGGGAGCGGGTCTGAATATCAGTGTGCGCACGGAGGGAATGGTTCCCGTGGCAGGGGATGCGGAAGTGACTGTACGGGCTGCACAGGAAGACGCCCAGCCTCGGACGGTGACGGGATCATTACAGGAGGGGCAGACATCGGTTACGGTGACCTTTGCCGGCGAAAATGCCCTGACCGTGGGTGACTGGGTCCTTGTCGGCACGTCGGCAGAACCATCAATCCTGCAGACAGATGCAAATTCTTCCCTCGCAGTGACCGTCAGAGTGCCCGTGCTCAAGCTGACCCTCTCGGTGGACCAGGGAGTGCCCTTGGGGGAGATGAGGCTGGCCCAGACTGATAACGAAGCCCTTGCAAATGGAACCGAAGAAGGGCTTGCCGTCAGTCCAGACGGCAGGTGGCTGCTTGCCAGCGGCGGCGACAGCATCACGGTCTGGGAGATAGACAGCGCCAGGGGCATGGTCACCCAGAGAGACACTCAAACGGGTGCCGGCCTGGGAGGCAGCGGCCTGGCAGTGAACCGGGACAGCAGTCTTGTGTTTGCGTCGGATAGTGCCAGTATTAGCACTATCAGTGTCTGGCGCCTGAATACCGACGGCAGACTGGAGGAAGTGGCAAAGTACACAGGGGAAGAAGAAGATGCTGCAAGGAACACCATCACAGGACTGACCAATGTTTGGGATGTCGTGCTGAGCCCGGATGACCGCCTGCTGTTTGTGACGAGCAGAGGGGAGTCAGACAGTGCCGGAGGCGCCCTCAGTGTGTGGAGCGTAGACCCTTCCGGCACCCTTGTTCAGACCGAGGTGCATATCCCTGCCGGGACTACGGATACAGAGAGCTTGAACCGGGCTGCCGGTGCCGCCGTGACCCCGGACGGCAGCCTGCTGTTTGTGGGCTCATACTACGACAGTTTCCCTATCGGGATCAGCACGAGTCAATTCACTATCGGGACCAGCACGCTCGGCATCTGGCGTGTGAATGCTGAAGCGTCTACGGTTTCCTTTGTGAGGACTCTTAGAGACGGCCAGAGGCTGCGCAACCCCCGGGTTGTGACCCTCGGCCCCGCCGGTCGTTTTCTGTTCGTGTCCAACCAGGTTGAAGCAGGTCCTGCAACAGATCCACTGTCTGTTTACAGAGTGAATGCCGCAGGGGAGAACCTTGATCCTGTGGCCTCCTATGGCGATGACAGCGGGAGGGAAGCCATCGGCTTAGCCGCCACCAGGGAAGTGCTGGCAGTGGCCGAATTTTCGAGTAGTAGTGTCGCTCTTTGGCAGAGAAATGATGACGGCACCCTCCGTTTTGCCAGCAGACATGATTCAGCCAGCCCGGTTGGCCTGGCGGCCAGTCCGGCCGGCGGCCTGGTGTTTAGCAGCTCAAATGATGCGTCTGAAGGCATCACCGTCTGGCGGGTGCAGGGAATCCCGCGGGTGCCGGCGGGGCAGGAAGTGCGGGTGACGGTGAATGCAGAGACGGCGCTGGGTCCTGCCCTGACCGTGATAGTGCAGGCGCGGCAGGGCAGCCGAATCAGTACGGCAGCGGCGACTCTGATGTCGCCAGGTACCCAGGCAGAGGCAGTGTTCTCGGGGAGTGCTCTCGGCCAGGGCGAGTGGATGTTTTCGGTATCGGTGCCAGCAGACATGGCAGCCATGGCAGACAGGACGGACCTGTCGGAAGCCCGGGCGACACTGCGGGTTGGCAATCCGCTTATCAGGCTTTCTAACCTGTCGGGCAGAATACCAGGAGGAGCAGCTTTGCATATCAGGATAAGCACGGAGGTCCCCGTGCTGGAGAATGCGGAGGTGATCCTCCGAGCAGCCCAGGAAGGCACCCGGTCTCGGACGGTGAGAGGATTACTACGGGAGGGGCAGGCATCGGTCACGGTAATCTTTGCCGATGGGAACGCCCTGACCGAGGGTGACTGGGTCTTGTCAGCAGAATCATCAACCCTGCCCACAGATGCAAATTCTTCCCTTGCAGTGACCGTCAGACCGCCTTTGCTCAAGCTGACCCTCTCGGTGGACCAGGGAGTGCAGTCGGGGGATCTCCGCCTATTTGAACGATTTCGCGCAAGTGGATCTAGAAGTTCTCGACAAGGAATTGCCGTCAGTCCAGACGGCAGGTGGCTGATTAACGTCGGCAGTAATTTAGAGGTCTGGGAGATAGACAGTGCCAGAGGCACTATCACGCTAAGGATGTCTTCTGGAAATCGCAGGATATCTCGCGGCCTGGCAGTGAGCCTTGACAGCCGTTTTGTATTTGTGCCGGATAACGTAAGGGGGGACGGGCTCGCTGTCTTTCGCCTGGATGCCGATAATGGCAGACTGGAGGAAGTGGAAACTTATACGGAGGGAGGACAGGATGCTGCAGGGAAAACCATCAGAGGGCTGACTAACGTTTGGGATGTCGTGCCAAGCCCGGATGGCCGCCTGCTGTTTGTGACGAGCGGCGGCGGGACGGATTCTTCAAACGTTCTCGGAGGCGCCCTCAGTGTGTGGAGCATAGGCACTTCCGGCACCCTCACTCAGACCGATGTGCATGTCTCTGCCGGGGCTTTTGTATCTTCCGATACCCGTGGATTAAACCAGGCTGCTGGCGCCGCCGTGACCCCGGACGGCCGCCTGCTGTTTGTAGGGTCATTCTACCGTTCTGACAACGGCAGCACGCTCGGCATCTGGCGTGTAAATGCTGCAGCGTCTACGGTCTCCTTTGTGAGGACTCTTTCCGGCCAGAGGCTGCCACGGCCACAGCTTCTAGCCCTCCACCCCTCCGGTCGTCTTCTGTTTGTAATGAACATTAGCGCTAATCCCTCCTTGTCTGTTTACAGAGTGAAAGCTGCAGAGGAAAACCTTGAAAGTGTGGACTCCGTGTCCGGGGGAATAATATTTGACGACATAACCGCTACCGAAGAAGTACTGATTACCACTAGTCTTCTTGATAATGATCAAGCCTTCCTTTTTAGAATAAATGATGAGGATAGCATCAGTCTTGTCGACAGGCGGGATTCAACAAGCTTCAGCGATGATTACGGTGTGGCGGCCAGTCCTGCTGGCGGTATGGCGTTTTCTAACTCAGTCGGAGGGCGTACCATAATCGTCTGGCAGGTGCAGGGAATCCCCCGGGTGCCGGCGGGGCAGGAAGTGCGGGTGATGGTGAATGCAGGGCAGGCGCCGGACTCTGCCCTGACCGTGATGGTGCAGGCCAGGCAGGGCAGCCGGGTCAGCACGGCAGCGGCGACCCTAGTGCCGTCAGGTACTCAGGCGGAGGCCGTATTCTCGGGGAGTGCTCTCGGCCAGGGCGAGTGGATATTTTCGGCATCGGTGCCGGCAGACGTGGCAGATACTGTGGATATATCGGCGGCCCGAGCGACACTGCGCATCGGCGGCCCGCTTATCAGGCTGGAAAACCTGTCGGGTGCAATACTAGAAGGAGATGATCTGACTATCAGGGTAAGCGCGGAGGGAGCCCCTGTGCTGGAGGATGAAGAGCTGACCCTGCGGGCAACCCGGGAAGGCGCCCAGCCTCAGACGGTGACGGGATTATTACAGGCAGGGCAGGTATCATTTACGTTAACCTTTGCCGGCGAAAATGCCCTGACCGAGGGTGACTGGGTCTTGTCAGCAGAATCGCCAATCCTGCTGACAGATGCGGATTCCACCCTTGCAGTGACCGTCAGAACGCCTTTGCCCAGGGTGAACCTCTCCCTATCGGTGGACCAGGGAGCGCAGTCGGAGGAGACGGGGCTGGTCCAGACTGACGCTAACCCCCTTGCAAGCGGAATTGAAGAAGGGCTTGCCGTCAGTCCAGACGGCAGGTGGCTGCTTGCCAGCGGCGGCGGCGGCATCACGGTCTGGGAGATAGACAGTGCCAGGGGCATTGTCACCCAGAGAAGCACGCACACGGGTGCTGGCCTGGGAGGCCGTGGCCTGGCAGTGAGCCGAGACAGCCGTCTTGTGTTTACGTCGGATGGCGCCCGTATCAGCACTATCAGTGTCTGGCGCCTGGATGCCGATGATGGCTTCCTGGAGGAAGTGGCAAAGTACACAGGGGAAGAAGATGCTGCTGCAGAGAACACCGTCACAGGGCTGACGTTCACCCATGATGTCCTGCTGAGCCCGGATAACCGCCTGCTGTTTGTGACGAGCAGGGGGGAGTCAGACGGGAACGTTAGCTTTGCCGGAAGTGCCCTCAGTGTATGGCGTGTAAACTCTTCCGGCACTCTTGTTCAGACCAATGTGCATATCGCGGCCGATACTGGTGATATACAAGGCTTGCAAGGGGCTGGCAGTGCCGCCGTAAGCCCGAATGGCCGCCTGCTGTTTGTGGGCTCATACGACGACCCACCCCCCATTAGGGGCTCCGGCTCGCTCGGTCTCTGGCGTGTGAATGCTGACACGTCTCTGCCCTCGGTCACCTTTGCAGGGAGAGCTTTTGGTCCACCCGGACTGGGTAGGCCCCGGGTTGTGACCCTCGGCCCCGCCGGTCGTTTTCTGTTTGTGTCCAACCAGGTTTCTACGGTTTTTCCAATATCTGTACTGTCTGTTTACAGAGTGAACGCTGCAGGGGATGGTTTTGAACGCGTGGCCACCTATGGCGGGGACAGCTTCTTAGCGGGGTTTGCCATCGGCTTAGCCGCCACCAGGGAAGTGCTGGCAGTGGCCGAATTTGAGGATGGTGTCTCTCTTTGGCAGAGAAACGATGACGGCACTCTCCGCTTTGCCAGCAGGCATGTTTCGGCCAGCCCGATTGGCCTGGCGGCCAGTCCGGCCGGCGGCCTGGTGTTTAGCAGCTCAAGTGATGCGTCTGCCGGCATCGGTGTCTGGCATGTGCAGGGAATCCCCCGGGTGCCGGCGGGGCAGGAAGTGCGGGTGACGGTGAATGCAGAGTCGGCGCCCGGCGAAGCCCTGACCGTGATAGTGCAGGCGAGGCAGGGCGGCCGGGTCAGGACGGCAATGGCGACCCTGATGCCGTCAGATACCCAGGCAGATGCCGTGTTCCCGGGGAGCGCTCTCGGCCAGGGCGAGTGGATGTTTTCGGCATCGGTGCCGGCAGATATGGCAGACAGGACGATTCTGTCTGCGGCCCGGGGGACACTGCGCATCGGCGGGCCGCCTATCAGGCTTTCAAATCTGTCGGGCAGAATACTGCAAGGAGCCGATCTGAATATCAGGGTGAGCGCGGAGGGGGCCCCTGTGCTGGGGGATACGGAGGTGACCCTGCAGGCGACGCTGCAGGAAAGCACTCAGCATCGGACGGTGACGGGATTATTACCGGAGGGGCAGACATCGCTTACGCTGAGCTTTGTCGGCGAGAATGCCCTGACCGAGGGTGACTGGGTCTTGTCGGCAACACCATCACGCCTGCTCAGCACAGATGCAAATTCTACCCTTGCAGTGACTGTCGGACCGTTTTTGCTCAGGCTGGGTCTCTCGGCGGACCAGGGAGTGCAATCGGGGGAGACGAGGCTGGTTCAGACCGATGCTAACACCGGCCTTGCAAATGGAACCGAAGAAGGGCTTGCCGTCAGTCCAGACGGCAGGTGGCTGCTTGCCAGCGGCGGCGGCGGCATCACGGTCTGGGGGATAGACAGCGCCAGGGGCATGGTCACCCCGGTTCAAACTTATACGGGTGCCGGCCTGGGAGGCAGCGGCCTGGCAGTGAACCGGGACAGCAGTCTTGTGTTTGCGTCGGATAGTGCCAGTATTAGCACTATCAGTGTCTGGCGCCTGAATGCCGATGACGGCAGCCTGGTGGAAGTGGCAAAGTACACAGGGGAAGGAACAGATGCTGCAGAGAACATCATCACAGGACTGACCAACGTTTGGGATGTCGTGCTGAGCCCGGATGACCGCCTGCTGTTTGTGACGAGCAGAGGGGAGTCAGACAGTGCCGGAGGCGCCCTCAGTGTGTGGAGTGTAGACCCTTCCGGCACCCTTGTTCAGACCGATGTGCATGTCCCTGCCGGGACTACGGATACAGAGGGCTTGAACCGGGCTGCCGGTGCCGCCGTGACCCCGGACGGCAGCCTGCTGTTTGTGGGCTCATACTACGACAGTTTCACTATCGGGATCAGCACGAGTCAATTCACTATCGGGACCAGCACGCTCGGCATCTGGCGTGTGAATGCTGAAGCGCCCACGGTTTCCTTTGTGAGGACTCTTAGAGACGGCCAGAGGCTCCGCAACCCCCGGGTTGTGACCCTCGGCCCCGCCGGTCGTTTTCTGTTCGTGTCCAACCAGGTTGAAGCAGGTCCTGCAACAGATCCACTGTCTGTTTACAGAGTGAATGCCGCAGGGGAGAACCTTGATCCTGTGGCCTCCTATGGCGATGACAGCTTCTTGGCCGGGGAAGCCATAGGCTTAGCCGCCACCAGGGAAGTGCTGGCAGTGGCCGAATTGCAGGATGGCATCTCTCTTTGGCAGAGAAACGATGACGGCACCCTCCGTTTTGCCGACAGACATGCTTCAGCCAGCCCGGTTGGCCTGGCGGCCAGTCCGGCCGGCGGCCTGGTGTTTAGCAGCTCAAATGATGCGTCTGAAGGCATCAGCGTCTGGCGGGTGCAGGGAATCCCCCGGGTCCTGGCGGGGCAGGAAGTGCGGGTGACGGTGAATGCAGCGCAGACCCCGCGCTCTTTGCTGACCGTGATAGTGCAGGCGCGGCAGGGCAGCCGGGTTCGCACGGCAGAGGCGACTCTGATGCCGCCAAATACTCAGGCAGATGCCGTGTTCTCGGGGCGTGCTCTCGGCCAGGGCGAGTGGATGTTTTCGGCATCGGTGCCGGCAGATATGGCAGATGGGATAGACAGGACAGCCCTGTCGGCAGCCCGGGCGACACTGCGGATTACTGCTCCGCTCATCAGGCTTTCTAACCTGTCGGGCGAAATACCGCAGGGAGCAGACCTGAATATCAGGGTGAGCACGGAGGGAATGGTTCCTGTGGCAGGGGATGCGGAGCTGACCCTGCGGGCGACGCTGCAGGGAAGCACTCAGCAGCGGACGATGACGGGATTATTTACGGGGGGGCAGACATCGGTCACGGTGAGTTTTGCCAGCGAGAACGCCCTGACCGAGGGCGAATGGACCGTGTCGGCGGAGACATCATCCACGCTGCTGCAGACCGGTGCAAATTCTACGCTTGCAGTGACCGTTAAACCGCCGCAGCTTATCAGGCTTTCAAACCTGTCGGGCAGAATACCAGAAGGAGCAGATCTGAATATCAGAATAAGCACGGAGGGAATGGTTCCTGTGGCAGGGGATGCGGAGGTAACCCTGCGGGCGACGCTGCAGGAAGGCACCCAGCACCGGACGGTGACGGGAAGATTGCTGGAGGGGCAGACATCGGTCACGGTAAGCTTTGCTGGCGGAAATGCCCTCACGGAGGGTGAATGGACCGTGTCGGCGGAGACAACATCAACGCTGCTGCAGACAGATGCAAATATTTCTTCGCTTACGGTGCGTGTTTTTATTCCGCCGCCGCTGCTGACCCTCTCCCTGCAGGAGACTGCAGAGCCAGTGGTACCGGCAGGCAGCTCTTTGGCGGTTACGGTGATGGCAGATCGTCCCCTGATGCAGGATCTGACGGTGACGGTACAGGCGGTTCGTACAGCTGCAGCACCGGCGACGGTGACGACAGCAACGGCAACGACTCAGCTGTCTGCAGGGGAGGAGATGGGAAGGGCAATCTTTGAGGGAGAGAATGTGCTGTCTCCGGGCCAATGGGTCCTGACGATTGCGGGGATCATGCCCGAGGGCTCTGCCGAAGTATCCACATCCGCTCTGCAGCTGCAGGTGAGGATAGGGCCATCAGCCCTTGGCCTGTCGGCGCCGATGGATCTGTTCCAAGGGCAGGATGCGGTGATTGAGGTAGATACGGAGGTGGCACTGGGGGTGGAGGTGCGTGTCATGGTGATGGCAACCCATGCAGATACTCCCGTCATAACGGTATCAGCCGCCGCCGTACTCGAACCCTCTGCACTTGCCGCCGAAGCGATATTCCCTGCGAATATGCTGAGCCTGGTGAGACGGGGGACTTGGAATTTTGAGATTACTGAGGCGCTGCCCTCTGTACTGATGACAGATACGGAGTCATTTCCCCTGACCCTGGTGGACTTCAGCTCGGCGTCGGCAACACTGCAAGTGACAGAAGAGCCGTCTCTTTTTCTGGAGCTGCCGCCGCAGCCGGTGAACCCGGCCCAGCCGGTGTCTATCCGCCTGCAGAAGAGCACGACCATAAGCGAAGAGCTGACCGTGGATATAACGGCAATGCGGCAGTTCGGCGGAATGATGCTCACCAGCACGGCAACGGCACTGCTTTCGCCTTCTGACACAACCGCAGCGGCAGTATTTGGCCCGAGAGAACTCTCTGCCGGCAGATGGACCCTGACGGCGAGAGTAAGATCGCCGGGGACAGTGCCGGTTTTCCCTCCTACGGTAACGATGACGGTGCGCCCTCCCCTGCTTCTCCTAGAGCGGCTGGGGCCGGCTTCGGTGGCAGCGGGCACTCGGATAACGGTGAGGGTGGCAGCGGAGGCCATGCCGGAGGATGAGGGGCTCGGTGTGAGGGTCATCGCGCGCCAGGCGATGCGAGCGGATATAGAGATAAGTGCCGTGCTGGGATCTCAGTCTGATTTCTCTGCCGATGTGGAGTTCACTTCGCTGCCGCCCGGGGAGTGGCTGCTGACGGCAGAGGCAGAGCGGCCTGATGCATTCCGAACGGAGGCTTCTACGGACATGGTCACCGTGGAGCCCGCTGTCCTGACCCTGACCCCTGTGCTGGAAAGGGTGCCGGCAGGGGAGTCGGCGCGTCTTATCCTGGGCAGTATCGTGCCTCTCGGCGTGGCTGTGAATGTAACTGTGGTGGCGGAGCCGGTCTCTCTGTCATCTTCGCTGATGACAGCTGTAAATCTGGACGAGGCTTCAACCTCTGCAATGGTCGTGTATGACCCTGGCGAATTGGCTCCGGGAATATGGAATTTTAATGTGCAGGTGATGGATGCGGCTGTCCGGATGGTGGCGAATGTGTCAATGGCGACCGCGACACTGCGGATTGCTGCTCCCCTCATCAGGCTTGCAAACCTGTCGGGCGTAATACTGCAGGGAGATTCTCTGACGATCCGTGTGCGCACGGAGGGAATGATTCCTGTGGCAGGGGATGCGGAGCTGACCCTGCGGGCGACGCTGCAGGAAAGCTCCCAGCAGCGGACGGTGACGGGAAGCTTGCTGGAGGGGCAGACATCGGTCACGGTAAGCTTTGCCGGCGAAAATGCCCTCACGGAGGGTGACTGGACCGTGTCGGCGGAGACAGCATCAACGCTGCTGCAGACAGATGCAAATCTTTCTTCCCTGACAGTGATTGTCGGGCCGCCGCCCCGGCTCCTTTTGGAGCGGACTGGCGGAAGTGACATCGTTGACTCGGACGGAACGATAACGCTTACCCTGCGCCTGATGCCGGCACTATCCTCCGCGGTCATGGTGACCGTGGCGGTGGCAGATGAAGACAACAATACGATATCAGAGCGGCAGGTGGCTCTGTCCTCTTCCCTGCAGCTCACTTTCCGCGCCAGTGATTTGGGAACAGGCCGCCTGCGCTTTACTGCCCGGGGGCCGGAAGGAGTATTGGAAGACAGCGGAGCCGAGGTGACCGTGCAGGTGCGCGCGAGGAGCACGGTAGAACTGACGCTGGATGCGCCGGCGAGGGTGACGGTGGGCGGTGAGTTCACGGTTGCCGTGGGCGCATCTGAGGCGATGCCGGTGCCGCCGGAGACGACGGTGATGGTGGCAGTGAGTTTTGAGGGAGTGCAAAAGACGGCAGAGCTGACGGGTACGGCCCCCACAACATCGGTGTCTTTTGCTGCGCCGGCTGCAGCGGGCGAATTTTCGCTGGAGCTAGGCGGCAGCGCGGAGGTTACGGATACTCTGCGCGTGATAGTGCTGGGCGCTTCAGCGCAGATAGCGGTGGTGCCGGTGCAGCTGACACTTTCGCTGGAAGGGCCGGGATCGGTGCAGGTGGGTGATGCTTTCTCGGTGACGGTGGGCACTGGCGACGATGCAGTGCCGGCTGGCACAACTGTCCTGGTTACGGTGAGAGATGGCACGACGGCTGCAGAGGCTGTGCTGACGGCCCGGACACCCACAGCGTCGGTGTCTTTCACGGCACCAGCCCGTGCAGGCGAAGTGAGTGTGACAGCGACAGGTGTTCCAGAGACGAGTTCGGGCTCCCTGGAAGTGGCGGTATCCAATGCATCTGCACTTGCGGTGACGGCATCTCCTTTGCAGGCGATGCTGACCCTGTCGGTGCCCTCTTCCCTGGTGAGCGCAAATAGCACCTTTGAAGTAACAGTGGGGATAAGTCCCGCATTGTCTGCGGATGCATCGGTGGAAGTGGAAGTGACACTCGGCACAGCTTCTGAGTCTGCGATGCTGACAGGTACAGTCAGAACGATGACATTGGAGTTCATGGCACCGGCCATGGGAGGTGCTGTGGAACTGAGAGCGGGAAGCGTTGGCACAGGCGGCACGCTTGAGCTGAATGTGCTGCCGACTGCGGCGACAGTGCAAATTCAGCAGCGGGTTCCCCTGTCGCCGAGTCTGAATGCGCCTCCGACAGTGTCGGCACGGGGTGAATTTAATGTCACGGTGAGCACGGATATTCCGGTGCCGGCGGAGACGACGGTGACGGTGACGGTCGGTTTTGATGGAGCGGAAAGGGAAGTGGTGCTGACGGCTGCAGCTGCTTCGGTGATCACGAGCTTCACAGCGCCGGCCCGCCTTGAGCCCGGTGGTCTGCCGGTGACTGCGACGGCTACGGTGGAAATGGCGGATGCCGATGCCGATATCTTGGTGGTGGTGACGCCCGTTGCAGCCGTCCGGGTAAGAATACTTTCGGAGGTCATACTGTTGACGCTTTCGGAGCCTGCTCCAAACCCAGTGGATGCCGGCGAGAGTTTCACAGTGACAGTGGGTGCGCCGCCGGCATTGCTGACGGATACCACGATTACAGCGGCGGTGACTTTCAACGAATCAACTAGGCAGGTCACGCTGAGCGAGCGGGAACCCGAGAGCATGGTGAGCTTCACAGCGCCGGCGTCGGGGACTCTGGCGGTGACGGCAGTTTCGGTTGCCGTGGAGCCTGCGGTTATTGTGACAGTCCTTGAGGCTGTACGAAGCGTGCAGGTGCGCGCGATGAGCACGGTAGAACTGACGCTGAATGCGCCGGCGAGCGTGACGGTGGGCAGCTCGTTCACGGTTGCCGTGGGCGTGTCTGATACGACGCCGATACCGGATGGAGCAGAGCTGGATGTGATGTTGGTCCTTGCGGAAATGCTGTTGTCCGATGCAGATATCCGGGCGGCAGTGCTGACGGATGCGGTCCCCACGACATCGCTGCCTTTTGTTGCGCCGGTGAGAGCGGGCGAACTTTCGCTGGAGCTAAGCGGCAGCGTGGAGGTTACGGATACTCTGCGCGTGATGGTGCGGGGCGCTTCAGCGCAGATAGCGGTGGTGCCGGTGCAGCTGACGCTTTCGCTGGAAGGACCGGAATCGGTGCAGGTGGGTGAGGATTTCTCGGTGACGGCAGGTACTGGCGACGATGCCGTGCCGGCAGGCACAACTGTCCTGGTTACGGTGAGCGATGGCGTGACGGATGAGCAGGCTATGCTGACGGCCCGGATACCCACGGCATCGGTGTCTTTCACGGCACCAATCCGTGCGGGTGAAGTGAGCGTGACAGCGACAGGCGTTTCACAGACGAGTTCGGGTTCCCTGGAAGTGGCGGTATCCGATGCATCTCCGCTTGCGGTGACGGCGTTTGGGGTGGATGTGCAGCTTTCGCTGTCAGGAGTCCCGGAGGGTCTAGTCTCGGCGAGGAGCACCTTCGCGATTACCGTGGGTGTGTCTGGTGTAACGCCAGTGCCGGCGGGGACAACCGTGACGGTGACGGTCAGTTTTGGCGATACATTTGTGGGGGTGGTGCGCCTGACGAGGGAGGCGAGCGAGAGCACAGTGGAAGTGGATGTGCCGGATACAGGGGGCGTTCGGGAGCTGAGAGCGGCTGGCGCGGGTACCGAGGGCGGAGCGCTTGATCTGAATGTGCTGCCGGCGGCGGCGACGGTTCGGGTTCGGGGCGAGGTTGAGCTGGCTTTGCAGCTGGCTGCCCCCGAGGCGGTGCAGGCAGGGAGCGCTTTTGATGTGGATGTGAGCACGGATATTCCGATACCGGCGGCGGCGACGGTGAGGGTGACGGTCGGTTTTGATGGAGCGGAAAGGGAAGTGGTGCTTACGGCTGCAGTTTCTTCGGTGACCACGAGCTTCACAGCGCCGGCCCGCCTTGCGCCCGGTGGTCTGCCGGTGACTGCGACGGCTGCGGTGGACGTGGCGGATCCCGATATCCTGCAGGTGATGGTGGACACCGCTGCAGTCGCCCAGGTGAGGGTGACAGCGCTGTCGGTGCAGCTGACGCTTTCGGAGCCGGATCCGAACCCGGTGGATGCCGGCCAGAGTTTCACAGTGACAGCGGGTGTGTCGCCTACATTGCTGGCGAATACCACGGTTGCAGCGGTGGTGACTTTCAACGAATCAACCAGGCAGGTCACGCTGAGCGATCGGGACCCCGAGAGCATGGTGACCTTTACAGCGCCGGCATCGGGGATTCTGGAGGTGACGGCAGCTGCAGCTGTCGTGGAGCCTGCGGGTCTTGTGGAAGTGGCGGCTGCGGAGGCACAGAGCGTGCAGGTGCGCGCGATGAGCACGGTGGAACTGACGCTGGATGCGCCGGCGAGCGTGACGGTGGGCGGCGAGTTCATGGTTGCCGTCGGCGTGTCCGATACGACGCCGATACCGGCGGAGACGGCTGTGATGGTGACAGTGAGTTTTGAGGGAGCAGAAAGGACGGCAGTGCTGACGGGTACGGCCCCCGCGACATCGCTGCCTTTTGCTGCGCCGATTGCAGCGCGTGAATTTTCGCTGGCGCTAAGCGGCAGCGCGGAGGTTACGGATACTCTGCGCGTGATGGTGCTCGGCGCTTCAACGCAGATAGCGGTGGTGCCGGTGCAGCTGACGCTTTCGCTGGCAGGACCGGGATCGGTGCAGGTGGGTGAGGATTTCATGGTGACAGTGGGCACTGGCGACAATGCAGTGCCGGCTGGCACCACTGTCCTGGTTACGGTGAGCGATGGCACGACGAATACAGAGGCTGTGCTGACGGCCCGGACACCCACGGCATCGGTGTCTTTCACGGCACCAGCCCGTGCAGGCGAAGTGAGTGTGACAGCGACAGGCGTTCCACAGACGAGTTCGGGTTCCCTGGAAGTGGCGGTGCCTGATGCATCTTCGCTTGCGGTGACGGCATCTCCTTTGCAGGCAATGCTGACCCTGTCGGCGCCCCCTTCAGCGGTGAACGCAAATAGCCTCTTTGATGTAATAGTGGGGATAAGTCCCGCATTGCCTGCGGGTGCATCGGTGGAAGTGGCAGTGACATTCGGCACAGCTTCTGAGAGGGGAATGCTGACAGATACGACCGCAACGGTGACATTAGCGTTCAGGGCACCGGCCATGGCAGGTCCTGTGGAACTGAGAGCGGAAAGCCTGGGCACAGGCGGAGCGCTTGATCTGAATGTGATGCCGGCATCGCTAACACTGCAAGTGATAGCAGAGCCGACTCTTCTCCTGGAGCTGCCACCGCAGCTGGTGGACCCGGCCCAGCCGGTGTCTATCCGTCTGCGGAAGAGCACGACCTCAATAAGTGAAAGGCTGACCGTGGATATAACAGCAATGCGGCTGTTCGGCGAAAGGACGCTCACCAGGATGGCAATGGCGGTGCTTTCGCCTTCTGATACAACCGCAGCGGCGGTATTTGGCCCGGGAGCACTCTCTGCCGGCAGATGGACCCTGACGGCGAGTGTGAGCCCGCCGGGGACAGTGCCGGTTTTCCCTCCTACGGCAACGATGACGGTGCGCCCTCCCCTGCTTCGCCTAGAGCGGCTGGGGCCGGCTTCGGTGGCAGCGGGCACTCGGATAACGGTGAGGGTGGAAGCTTTGGCCATGCCGGAGGATGAGGGGCTCGGTGTGAGGGTTATCGCGCGCCAGGCGATGCGAGCGGATAGAGAGAGGAGCGCCGTGCTGGGATCTCAGCCTGATTTCTCTGCCGATGTGGAGTTCACTTCGCTGCCCCCCGGGGAGTGGCTGCTGACGGCAGAGGCAGAGCGGCCCGATACATTCCGAACGGAGGGTGCTCGGGACACGGTCACCGTGGAGCCCGCTGCCCTGACCCTGACCCCTGTGCTGGAAAGGGTGCCGGCAGGGGAGTCGGCGCGTCTTATCCTGGGCAGTGTCGTGCCTCTCGGCGTGGCTGTGAATCTAAACGTGGTGGCGGAGCCGGTCTCCCCGTCATTTTTGCCACAGACGACAGCTGTAAATCTGGACGCGGCTGCAACCTCTGCAATGGTCGTGTATGACCCTGGCGAACTGGCTCCGGGAATATGGAATTTTAGTGTGCAGGTGACGGATGCGGCTGTCCGGACGGTGGCAGATGTGTCAATGGCGACCGCGACACTGCGGATTGCTGCTCCCCTTATCAGGCTTGCAAACCTGTCGGGAGAAATACTGCAGGGAGCAGAGCTGAATATCAGGGTGCGCACGGAGGGAATGGTTCCTGTGGCAGGGGATGCGGAGCTGACCCTGCGGGCGACGCTGCAGGAAAGCACCCAGCAGCGGACGGTGACGGGAAGATTGCTGGAGGGGCAGACATCGGTCACGGTGACCTTTGCTGGCGAGGAAGCCCTGACCGAGGGCGAATGGACCGTATCGGCGGAGACAGCATCAACGCTGCTGCAGACGGATGCAAATCTTTCTTCTCTTACGGTGATTGTCGGGCCGCAGCCCCGGCTCCTTTTGGAGCTGACTGGCGGGACCATCGTTGCCTCGGACGGGACGATAACGCTTATCCTGCGCCTGATGCCGGCACTATCCTCCACGGTCATGGTGACCGTGGCGGTGACCGATGAAGGCAGCAATACGATATCAGAGCAGCAGGAAGCTCTGTCCTCTACCCTGCAGCTCACTTTCAGTGCCAGTGATTTGGGAACAGGCCGTCTGCGCTTTACTGCCCGGGGGCCGGCAGGAGTATTGGAAGACAGCGGAGCCGAAGTGACCGTGCTGGTGGGCACTGCTGTTCGTGTCGTTCTGTCTGCAAATCCCGAGGAGGATGTCTTCCCCGGCGATGAGGTGCGCCTGTCGGCAGCAATACTCTCCGGGGAAGACCCGGCCGGGATATCTGTCATTCTGGAGGTGGCAGTTGCACCTCCCGATGGAAGCACGCGCAGCAATGTCCTGATACCAGTGTCGGCTGAAACCTCTACGGGCGGCCTGACCTTTATCCCGGATGCAGTGCCGGGCACCTGGACTTTCACTGTAATAGAGAGCGATGGGATAAGCGTATCTGCGACACTTACAGTGATGGTGGCGGCAGTCGTGCCCCTGCCCCTGGACTTCAATAATCCATCGGACGGGGTAAGCGCAGATGACCTGGTGCTGCTTCTGCGCTATGAGAGGCTGTGTGCGGGGGGAGGTCTCCGGCCGCTGCCGGCCAGCTGCACTGCCCTCGGTTCCGAGGCACTGGCGGCTGGACTTGCCTTTGAAAGTTCTCCCGACCGGCTGGCAGATCTGCAGAACGTCCGGCTGCCGGATGTGACCGGCACTGGTGTCGGCAGTGTGCAGACACTGGCCATACTGCTGCAGGCCTTGGCAAATGTCCAAGACGAATTGCTTCTTCCCGCCGCTGCTTCCTCCGCGCCGGAGACGACAATCGCCGAGGCCGAGCAGGCTCGCGATGCGCGGCTTCGCATTATCCGACAGCTCCTGGGACGGGAATAGAGAACCGCAGGCTTTTCAAAGAGACCACACGCCGATTATAAATTGCCGTCTCCTGCAGAGAGGAAGCATGCGAGGGTGCAGTCTTGAATATTGGGCAATCATCCGGCTCATGCCGCGCATACACTCCTGAGGCTGCCATCCGCCACACGTCAGGCCGCTTCGGCAGACCCTTGCCTTGCGCTTGATGCTGCCCTTTTCCTGTAAACTATAGCATCTGTTTTCCATGTCCCAGAACCCACTTTGTGATCCATTCCTTGCCTGCGATACTTATAGGTGCGCCTCTTGCAAACTGAAATGGCGCTAGTAACCAGCAAAGGGGGGGGGGGGGAGCAAAAACACCCGAAGCAGGTGAGCTGCAGCCCTGCCTGGGTTCCTCCTGCTGCAGCACAGTTGTTTATGTTAGATAGTCCAAAACTTGGCATGCTGGTGCGGCAGATAAGAATAGTACTGCTGCTGCCCCTGCTGCTTGCCTCTGTCTCTGTTCTGGCACAGGCGCCCAGATTGACCCTCTCGGTAGACCAGGGAGTGCCTTCAGGGGAGATGAGGCTGGTCCAGACTGATGCTAACACCGGCCTTGCAAGAGGAACTGAAGAAGGGATTGCTGTCAGTCCAGACGGCAGGTGGCTGCTTGCCAGCGGCGACGGCGGCATCACGGTCTGGGAGATAGACAGCGCCAGGGGCATGGTCACCCAGAGAAGTGATCGTATGGGTGCTGGCCTGGGGGGCATTGGCCTGGCAGTGAGCCGAGACAGCAGTTTTGTGTTTACCTCGGATAATGCCAGTACTAGCACTATCAGTGTCTGGCGCCTGGATGCCGATGATGGCGGACTGGAGGAAGTGGCACAGTACACAGGGGGAGAAACAGATGCTGCAGGGAGCACCGTCACAGGGCTGATTGCCACCCGTGGTATCGTGCTGAGCCCGGATGGTCGCCTGCTGTTTGTGACGAGCGGTGGGGGGTCAAATGATGGCACCCTCAGTGTGTGGAGCATAGACCCTTCTTCCGGCACCCTCACTCAGACCGATGTGCATGTCTCTGCCGGGGCTTCGGATGCACAGAGCTTGAACGCAATTGCCGGTGCCGCCGTGACCCCGGACGGCCGCCTGCTGTTTGCAGGGTCAGTGCGAGACAGGAGGCTCAGCCTCTGGCGCGTGAATGCTGAAGCGTCTGCGGTTTCCTTTGTGAGGACTATTTCCGACAATATCGGGCTGCGCAGGCCCCGGGTTGTGACCCTCGGCCCCGCCGGCCGTTTTCTGTTTGTGTCCAACTCGATTAATTCGAGTGACAATGTTTCAGATTCACTGTCTGTTTACGAAGTGAATGCTGCAGAGGAGGATCTTACACTTCTGGACTCCTATGGCGGGTTAGGGGTTACCTTCGGCCTGGCCGTCACCAGGGAAGTGCTGGCATTGGTCTCAAGAAGTCAGAGCAATGTCACTCTTTGGCAGAGAAATGCTTCCGGCACCCTCAGTTTTGTCAGCAGGCATGCTTCACCCAGAGCGCATGGCCTGGCGGCCAGTCCGGCCGGCGGTCTGGTGTTTAGCAGTTCAAACGATAGGTCTGAAGGCATCAGCGTCTGGCGGGTGCAGGGAATCCCGCGGGTGCCGGCGGGGCAGGAAGTGCGGGTGATGGTGAATGCAGAGCCGACGCTGGGCTCTACCCTGACCGTGACGGTGACCGTGACGGTGCAGGCGCGGCAGGGCAGCCGGGTCAGCACGGCAACGGCGACTCTGATGCCGTCAAACACTCAGGCGGAGGCCGTGTTCTCGGGGCGTGATCTGGGCCAGGGCGAGTGGATATTTTCGGCATCGGTGCCGGCAGATATGGCAGATGCTGTGGATGCATCTACGGCCCGGGCGACACTGCGCATTGGCGGGCCGCTTATCAGGCTGGAAAACCTGTCGGGCGTAATACCAGAAGGAGCAGCAGACCTGAATATCAGAATAAGCACGGAGGGCCCCCCCTTGCTGGGGGATGCGGAGGTGACCCTGCGGGCAACGCAGGAAGGCGCTCGGTCTCGGACGACGGTGGGATTTTTACGGGAGGGGCAGACAACGGTTACGGTGACCTTCAGGACCCTGACCGCGGGTGACTGGGTCTTGTCAGCAGAATCATTAATCCTGTCCACAGATGCAAATTCTGAGCTTACAGTGACCGTCGGGCCGCCTTTGCCCAGGCTGACCCTCTCGGTGGATCGGGGAGCGCCTTCCGGGGAGATAAGGCTGGTCCAGACCGATGCTAACACCGGCCTTCCAAGTGGAACTGAAGAAGGGGTTGCTGTCAGTCCAGACGGCAGGTGGCTGCTTGCCAGCGGCGGCAGCGGCATCACGGTCTGGGAGATAGACAGCGCCAGGGGCATTGTCACCCAGAGAAGTGATCGTACGGGTGCTGGCCTGGGGGGCCGCGGCCTGGCAGTGAGCCGAGACAGCAATTTTGTGTTTACGTCGGATGGTGCCAGTAATAGCACTATCAGTGTCTGGCGCCTGAATGCCGATGATGGCGGACTGGAGGAAGTGGCAAAATACAAAGAGGGAGAAACAGATGCTGCAGAGAACCCCGTCAGAGGGCTGATTAACACCCGTGGTGTCGTGCTGAGCCCGGATGACCGCCTGCTGTTTGTGATGAGCGCAGGGGTGCGAGACAATGATGGAGACCCCTCCAGAGGCGCCCTCAGTGTGTGGGATGTAAACCCTTCCGGCACCCTTGTTCAGACCGATGTGCATGTCTCTGTCGGGGCTTCGGGTACACAGGGCTTGAACCAGCTTTCCGGTGCCGCCGTGACCCCGGACGGCCGCCTGCTGTTTGCAGGGTCAGTGATCGGCAGTAACAGCAGGCTCAGCATCTGGCGCGTGAATGCTGAAGCGTCTACGGTTTCCTTTGTGAGGACTCGTCAAGACGGCACAAGGCTGCGCGGCCCCCGGGTTATGACCCTCGGCTCCGCCGGTCGTTTTCTGTTTTTGTCCATCCAGATTCCTTCAGCGTCCGAAACAGCACATTCACTGTCTGTTTACGAAGTGAATGCTGCAGAGGAGGATCTTACACTTGTGGAATCCCATGGCGGGTTAGGGCCTGCCGCCGGCCTGGCCGTCACCAGGGAAGTGCTGGCATTGGCCGCATTTAATCGGGGTAATGTCGCTCTTTGGCAGAGAAATGCTGACGGCACTCTCCGTTTTGCCAGCAGGCATCCTTCACCCCGCGCGATTGGCCTGGCGGCCAGTCCGGCCGGCGGTCTGGTGTTTAGCAGTTCGGATCGTGCGTCTGAAGGCATCACCGTCTGGCGGGTGCAGGGAATCCCGCGGGTGCCGGCGGGGCAGGAAGTGCGGGTGATGGTGGATGCAGAACAGGCGCTGGGCTCCGCCCTGACCGTGATGGTGCAGGCGCGGCAGGGCAGCCGGGTTCGCACGGCAATGGCGACTCTGATGTCGGCAACTACTCAGACAGTGACCGTGTTCCCGGGGAGTGATCTGGGCCAGGGCGAGTGGATATTTTCGGCATCGGCGGTGCCGGCAGATATGGCAGATGCTGTGGATGTATCGGCGGCCCGGGCGACACTGCGCATTGGCGGTCCGCTTGTCAGGCTGGAAAACCTGTCGGGCACAATACCAGGAGGAGCAGACCTGAATATCAGAGTGAGCACGGAGGGCCCCCCCGTGCTGGGGGATGCGGAGGTGACCCTGCAGGCAGAGCAGGAAGGCGCTCGGTCTCGGACCGTGATGGGATTATTACGGGAGGGGCAGACAGAAGTTACGGTGACCTTTGCCGGCAGGCAATCCCTGACCGAGGGTGACTGGGTCTTGTCAGCATCATCAATCCTGTCCACAGATGCAAATTCTATGCTTGCAGTGACAGTCGGGCCGCCTTTGCCCAGGCTGACCCTCTCGGTGGGCCAGGGAGTGCCTTCCGGGGAGATGAGGCTGGTCCAGACCGATGCTAACACCGACCTTCCAACTGGACATAATGAAGGGCTTGAAGTCAGTTCAGACGGCAGGTGGCTGCTTGCCAGCGGCGGCGACGGCATCACGGTCTGGGAGATAGACAGCGTCAGGGGCATTGTCACCCAGAGAAGTGATCGTATGGGTACTGGCCTGGGGAGCCGTGGCCTGGCAGTGAGCCGAGACAGCAGTTTTGTGTTTACGTCGGATAGTGCCAGTAACAGCACTATCAGTGTCTGGCGCCTGGATGCCGATGATGGCAGACTGGAGGAAGTGGCACAGTACACAGAGGGAGGAACAGATGCTGCAGAGAACCTCGTCAGAGGGCTGGCTGGCGTTTGGGGTGTCGTGCTGAGCCCGGATGACCGCCTGCTGTTTGTGACGAGCAGCAGGGGGGCAGATAGTGGCACCCTCAGTGTGTGGAGTGTAAACCCTTCCGGCACCCTTGTTCAGACCGATGTGCATGTCTCTGCCGGGGCTTCGGATACACAGGGCTTGAACGCAATTGCCGATGCCGCCGTGACCCCGGACGGCCGCCTGCTGTTTGCAGGGTCATTCCACAGTGGTTCTAGTTCATTAGACAACAGCACGCTCGGCATCTGGCGTGTGAATGCTGAAGCATCTACGGTTTCCTTTGTGAGGACTCTTTCCGACAGACGCATGCTGCGCAGACCCCGGGTTGTGACCCTCGGCCCGGACGGCCGTTTTCTGTTTGTGTCCAGCCAGGTTAATAATGATGGTGCAACAGA
The DNA here is from genome assembly GCA_965205525.1 of Gammaproteobacteria bacterium. Taxonomy (GTDB): domain Bacteria; phylum Pseudomonadota; class Gammaproteobacteria; order JABABF01; family JABABF01. Next base: position 713,259 of record OZ242171.1, on the reverse strand, counting down.
TCCACTGTCTGTTTACGAAGTGAAAGCTGCAGAAGAGGATCTTGAAAATGTGGCCTCTTATGGCGAGGGCGTAACTGAGAATACCATCGGCCTGGCCGCCACCAGAGAAGTGCTGGCAGTGGCCGAATTTAATCGGAATGGTGTCGCTCTTTGGCAGAGAAATGCTTCCGGCACCCTCAGTTTTGTCAGCAGGCATAATTCAGCAGGAGCGATTGGCCTGGCGGCCAGTCCGGCCGGCGGCCTGGTGTTTAACAGTTCAAATCGTCCGGCTAAAGGCATCAGCGTCTGGCAGGTGCAGGGAATCCCGCGGGTGCCGGCGGGGCAGGAAGTGCGGGTGATAGTGGATGCAGAGCAGGCGCTGGACTCTGCCCTGACCGTGATGGTGCAGGCGAGGCAGGGCAGCCGGGTTAGCATGGCAGCGGCGACTCTGATGCCGTCAGACACTCAGGCGGAGGCCGTGTTCTCGGGGCGTGATCTGGGCCAGGGCGAGTGGATATTCTCAATATCGGGGCTGACAGATACGGCGACACTGCGCATCGGCAATCCGCTTATCAGGCTGCTGGAAAACCTGTCGGGCGAAATACCAGAAAGGGCAGACCTGAATATCAGGGTAAGCACGGAGGGACACCCTGTGCTGGAGGATGCACCGGTGACCCTGCGGGCAATGCAGGCAGGCGCTCCGCCTCGGACGGTGATGGGATTATTACGGGCGGGGCAGACATCGGTCACGGTGACCTTTGCCGGCAGGCAATCCCTGACCGAGGGTAACTGGGACTTGTCAGCAGAATCATCAATCCTGTCCACAGATGCAAATTCTGCGCTTACAGTGACAGTCGGGCCGCCTTTGCCCAGGCTGACCCTATCGGTGAACCAGGGAATGCCTTTAGGGGAGATGGGGCTGGTCCAGACCGATGCTAACACCGGCCTTCCAACTGGACATAATGAAGGGCTTGAAGTCAGTCCAGACGGCAGGTGGCTGCTTGCCAGCGGCGACGGCGGCATCAGGGTCTGGGAGATAGACAGCGTCAGGGGCATTGTCACCCAGAGAAGTGCTCATACGGGTACTGGCCTGGGGAGCCGTGGCCTGGCAGTGAGCCGAGACAGCAGTCTTGTGTTTGCGTCGGATGATGCCAGTACTAGCACTATCAGTGTCTGGCGCCTGGATGCCGATGATGGCGGACTGGAGGAGGTGGCACAGTACACAGGGGGAGGAACAGATGCTGCAGGGAACACCGTCAGAGGGCTGGCTAGCGTTTGGGGTGTCGTGCTGAGCCCGGATGACCGCCTGCTGTTTGTGACGAGCAGCGGGGAGTCAAATAATGGTGCCCTCAGTGTGTGGAGTGTAAACACTTCCGGCACCCTTGTTCAGACCAATGTGCATGTCTCTGCCGGGGCTTCGGATACACAGGGCTTGAACTCAATTGCCAGTGCCGCCGTGACCCCGGACGGCCGCCTGCTGTTTGCAGGGTCATTCCACAGTGGTAATTCATTAAACAATAGCACTCTCGGCATCTGGCGTGTGAATGCTGAAGCGTCTGCGGTTTCCTTTGTGAGGATTATTTCCGACAGACGCAGGCTGCACAGACCCCGGGTTGTGACCCTCGGCCCGGACGGCCGTTTTCTGTTTGTGTCCAGCCAGGTTGATGCAGATGCTGAAACAGATCCACTGTCTGTTTACGAAGTGCTTGCTGCAGCGGAGAATGTTATAAACAGGAGCTCCTATGGCATCGGGGACATAGAAGGGAATCCCATCGGCCTGGCCGCCACCAGGGAAGTGCTGGCAGTGGCCGAACTTTCGCAGAGCAGTATCGCTCTTTGGCAGAGAAATGATAACGGCACCCTCCGTTTTGCCAGCAGGCATAATTCAGAAATCCCGATTGGCCTGGCGGCCAGTCCGGCCGGCGGCCTGGTGTTTAGCAGTTCAAATCGTGCGTCTGAAGGCATCAGCGTCTGGCAGGTGCGGGGAATCTCACGGGTGCCGGCGGGGCAGGAAGTGCGGGTGATGGTGAATGCAGAGCCGGCGCTGGGCTCTCCCCTGACCGTGATGGTGCAGGCGCGGCAGGGCAGCCGGGTCAGCATGGCAGAGGCGACTCTGATGCCGTCAGATGCTCAGGCGGTGGCCACGTTCTCGGGGAGTGATCTGGGCCCGGGCGAGTGGATATTCAAAATATCGGGGCTGACAGATACGGCAACACTGCGCATTGGCAATCCGCTTATCAGGCTGGAAAACCTGTCGGGCGTAATACCAGAAGAGGCAGACCTGAATATCAGGGTAAGCACGGAGGGAATCCCCGTGCTGGGGGATGCAGAAGTGACCTTGCTGGCAACGCAGGCAGGCGCTCGGACTCGGACGGTGATGGGATTATTACGGGAGGGGCAGACATCGGTCACGGTGACCTTTGCCGACAGGGAATCCCTGACCGAGGGTAACTGGGTCTTGTCAGCAGAATCATCAATTCTGCCCACAGATGAAGATTCTGTGCTTGCAGTGACCGTCGGGCTGCCTTTGCCCAGGCTGACCCTCTCGGTGGATCGGGGAGTGTCTTCAGGGGAGATGCTGCTGGTCCAGACTGATGCTAACACCGGCCTTGCAAGTGGAACTGAAGAAGGGCTTGCCGTCAGTCCAGACGGCAGGTGGCTGCTTGCCAGCGGCGGCGGCGGCATCACGGTCTGGGAGATAGACAGCGTCAGGGGCATTGTCACCCAGAGAGATGCGGAAACGGGTGCTGGCCTGGGGGGCCGTGGCCTGGCAGTGAACCGAGACAGCAATCTTGTGTTTACGTCGGATGGTGCCACTATCAGTGTCTGGCGCCTGGATGCCGATGATGGCGGACTGGAGGAAGTGGCACAGTACACAGGGGGAGGAACAGATGCTGCAGAGAACACCGTCACAGGGCTGACATCTGTTTCGGATGTCGTGCTGAGCCCGGATGACCGCCTGCTGTTTGTGACGAGCGGAGGGGGAGCCCTCAGTGTGTGGGGTGTAAACCCTTCCGGCACCCTTGTTCAGACCGATGTGCATATCTCTGCCGGGGCTTCGGATACAGAGGGCTTGAACCGGATTGCCGGTGCCGCCGTGACCCCGGACGGCCGCCTGCTGTTTGCAGGGTCAGTGCACGGTTTTGATTCATTAGACAGCAGCACGCTCGGCATCTGGCGTGTGAATGCTGAAGCGTCTGCGGTTTCCTTTGTGAGGACTATTACAAGCACCCAAAGTCTGCGCAGACCCCGGGTTGTGACCCTCGGCCCCGCCGGCCGTTTTCTGTTTGTGTCCAGCCAGGTTGGTGCAGATGCTGAAACAGATCCACTGTCTGTTTACGAAGTAAATTCTGCAGAGGGGAATCTTGCAAGTGTGGCCTCCTATGGCGAGGACGATGACGGGGACGAGGACATATTGGGGGATACCGTCGGCCTGGCCGCCACCAGGGAAGTGCTGGCAGTGGCCGAATTTACGCAGGGCAGTGTCGCTCTTTGGCAGAGAAATGATGGCGGCACCCTCCGTTTTGTCAGCAGGCATGCTTCACCCAGAGCGATTGGCCTGGCGGCCAGTCCGGCCGGCGGTCTGGTGTTTAGCAGCTCAAATCTTGGGTCTGAAGGCATCAGCGTCTGGCAGGTGCTGGGAATCCCGCGGGTGCCGACGGGGCAGGCAGTGCAGGTGATGGTGAATGCAGAGCCGGCGCCGGCCTCCGCCCTGACCGTGATGGTGCAGGCGAGACAGGGCAGCCGGGTCAGCACGGCAACGACGACTCTGACGCCGCCAGACACTCAGGCGGTGGCCGTGTTCTCGGGGAGTGATCTGGGCCAGGGCGAGTGGATATTTTCGGCATCGGTGCTGACAGATACGGCAGGTATTGTGGATTTGCCGACGGCCCGGGCGACACTGCGCATTAGCGGTCCGCTGGTCAGGCTTTCAAACCTGTCGGGCGAAATACCAGAAGGAGCAGACCTGAATATCAGGGTGAGCACGGAGGGAATGGTTCCTGTGGCAGGGAATACGGAGGTGACCCTGCAGGCAGCGCAGGCAGGCGCTCGGTCTCGGACGGCGGTGGGAGTATTACGGGAGGGACAGGCATCGGTCACGGTGGCCTTTGTCGGCAGGGAATCTCTAACCGCGGGCAACTGGGTCTTGTCAGCATCATCAATCCTGTCCACAGATGAAAATTCTGTGCTTGCAGTGACCGTCGGGCCGCCTTTGCCCAGGCTGACCCTCTCGGTGGATCGGGGAGTGTCTTCAGGGGAGATGAGGCTGGTTCAGACTGATGCTAACACCGGCCTTGCAAGTGGAACTGTAGAAGGGATTGCTGTCAGTCCAGACGGCAGGTGGCTGCTTGCCAGCGGCGGCGGCGGCATCACGGTCTGGGAGATAGACAGCGTCAGGGGCATTGTCACCCAGAGAGATGCGGAAACGGGTGCTGGCCTGGGGGGCCGTGACCTGGCAGTGAACCGAGACAGCAGTCTTGTGTTTACGTCGGATGGTGCCACTAACAGCACTATCAGTGTCTGGCGCCTGGATGCCGATGATGGCGGACTGGAGGAAGTGGCAAAGTACACAGAGGGAGGAGAAGATGCTGCAAGGAATATCGTCAGAGGGCTGATTAACGCTTGGGGTGTCGTGCTGAGCCCGGATGAGCGCCTGCTGTTTGTGACGAGCGGTGGGGTGTCAAATAATGGTGCCCTCAGTGTGTGGAATGTAAACCCTTCCGGCACCCTTGTTCAGACCGATGTGCATGTCTCTGCCGGGGCTTCGGATACACAGGGCTTGAACTCAATTGCCGGTGCCGCCGTGACCCCGGACGGCCGCCTGCTGTTTGCAGGGTCATTCCACAGTTCTTTAGACAACAGCACGCTCGGCATCTGGCGTGTGAATGCTGAAGCGTCTGCGGTTTCCTTTGTGAGGACTATTACAAGCACCCAAAGTCTGCGCAGGCCCCGGTTTGTGACCCTCGGCCCGGACGGCCGTTTTCTGTTTGTGTCCAACCAGACTGCAGGTTCTGGAATAGATCCACTGTCTGTTTACACAGTGAATACTGAAGAGGGGGAGGTGAATCTTGCGAGTCTGGCCTCCTATAGCGAGGACGTATCGGGGGCTACCATCGGCCTGGCCGCCACCAGGGAAGTGCTGGCAGTGGCCGAATTTACGCAGGGCAGTGTCGCTCTTTGGCAGAGAAATGATGACGGCTCCCTCCGTTTTGTCAGCAGGCATGCTTCACCCAGCGCGATTGGCCTGGCGGCCAGTCCGGCCGGCGGTCTGGTGTTTAGCAGCTCAAATCGTGCGGCTGAAGGCATCAGCGTCTGGCAGGTGCTGGGAATCCCGCGGGTGCCGGCGGGACAGGCAGTGCGGGTGATGGTGGATGCAGCGCAGGCGCTGGGCTCTACCCTGACCCTGACCGTGACGGTGCAGGCGAGGCAGGGCAGCCTGGTTCGCACGGAAGAGGCGACTCTGATGCCGGCAGATACCCAGGCAGTGGCCGTGTTCTCGGGGAGTGATCTGGGCCGGGGCGAGTGGATATTTTCGCTATCGGTGCCGGCAGATATGGCAGGTATTGTGGATGTATCTGCGGCCCGGACGACACTGCGCATTGGCGGTCCGCTTGTCAGGCTGGAAAACCTGTCGGGCACAATACCAGAAGGAGCAGACCTGAATATCAGGGTGAGCACGGAGGGAATGGTTCCTGTGGCTGGGGATACGGAGGTGACCCTGCAGGCAGCGCTGCAGGCAGCGCAGGAAGGCGCTCGGCCTCGGACGGCGGTGGGATTATTACGGGAGGGGCAGACATCGGTCACGGTGACTTTTGCCGACAGGGAATCCCTAACCGCGGGTGACTGGGTCTTGTCAGCATCATCAATCCTGTCCACAGATGAAAATTCTGGGCTTGAAGTGACCGTCAGGCCGCCTTTGCCCAGGCTGACCCTCTCGGTGGGCCAGGGAGTGCCTTCCGGGGAGATGAGGCTGGTCCAGACTGATGCTAACACCGGCCTTTCAACTGGAAATAATGAAGGGCTTGCTGTCAGTCCAGACGGCAGGTGGCTGCTTGCCAGCGGCGGCGGCCGCATCACGGTCTGGGAGATAGACAGCGTCAGGGGCATTGTCACCCAGAGAAGTGCGGAAACGGGTGCTGGCCTGGGAGGCAATGGCCTGGCAGTGAGCCGAGACAGCCGTCTTGTGTTTACGTCGGATGGTGCCCCTAATAGCACTATCAGTGTCTGGCGCCTGGGTGCCGATGATGGCGGACTGGAGGAAGTGGCAAAATACACAGAGAGAGGTCTAGATGCTGCAGGGGAAACCATCAGAGGGCTGATTGGCACCCGTGCTGTCGTGCTGAGCCCGGATGACCGCCTGCTGTTTGTGACGAGCGGCGGGGGGAATAGTCTAGGAGTCCCCCAAGGCGGCGGCGCCCTCAGTGTGTGGGGTGTAAACCCTTCCGGCACCCTTGTTCAGACCGATGTGCATGTCTCTGCCGGGGCTTCGGATATGGGAGGCATAAACGGCTTGAACGAGATTGCCGGTGCCGCCGTGACCCCGGACGGCCGCCTGCTGTTTGCAGGGACATTGCACCGTCCTAATGATATTGCATTAAACCTCAGCAGGCTCAGCATCTGGCGCGTGAATGCTGAAGCATCTACGGTTTCCTTTGTGAGGTCTTTTTTCGACGGACTCAGGCTGCGCAGACCCCGGGTTGTGGCCCTTGACCCGGACGGCCGTTTTCTGTTTGCGTCCAACCAGGTTAATAATAATGCTTTCAGAGATCCACTGTCTGTTTACGAAGTGAATGATGCAGAGGAGAATCTTACACGTGTGGCCTCCTATGGCGAGGGCGTAGAGGGGAGTACCATCGGCCTGGCGGCCACCAGAGAAGTGCTGGCAGTGGCCGAATTTGACAGCAGTGTCACTCTTTGGCAGAGAAATGATAACGGCACCCTCCGTTTTGTCAGCAGGCATGGTTCAGAAGGAGCGATTGGCCTGGCGGCCAGTCCGGCCGGCGGTCTGGTGTTTAGCAGCAAGTTCAGTGCGCCTGGAAGCATCAGCGTCTGGCAGGTGCAGGGAATCCCGCGGGTGCCGGCGGGGGATGACGTGCAGGTGATGGTGAATGTAGCGCAGGCGCAGGGCTCTACCCTGACCGTGACGGTGCAGGCGAGGCAGGGCAGCCGGGTTCGCATGGCAGAGGCGGCTCTGACAGGCACTCAGGCGGTGGCCGTGTTCTCGGGGAGTGATCTGGGCCAGGGCGAGTGGATATTTTCGGCATCGGTGCCGGCAGATACGGCGGATGTATCCGCCGCCCGGGCGACACTGCGGATTGCTGCTCCGCTTACCAGGCTTTCAAACCTGTCGGGCACAATACCAGAAGGAGCAGACCTGAATATCAGTGTGAGCACGGAGGGAATGGTTCCTGTGGCAGGGGATGCGGAGGTGACCCTGCAGGCAGCGCAGGAAGGCGCTCGGTCTCGGACGGCGGTGGGATTATTACAGGCGGGGCAGGCAGAAGTTACGGTGACCTTTGCCGGCAGGCAATCCCTGACCGCGGGTGACTGGGTCTTGTCAGCAGAATCACCACTTCTGTCCACAGATGAAAATTCTGGGCTTGAAGTGACCGTCGGGCCGCCTTTGCCCAGGCTGACCCTCTCGGTGGTGGATCGGGGAGTGCCTTCCGGGGAGATGAGGCTGGTTCAGACCGATGCTAACACCGGCCTTCCAACTGGAAATAATGAAGGGTTTGCCGTCAGTCCAGACGGCAGGTGGCTGCTTGCCAGCGGCGGCGACGGCATCACGATCTGGGAGATAGACAGCGTCAGGGGCATTGTCACCCAGAGAAGTGCGGAAACGGGTGCTGGCCTGGGGGGCCGTGCCCTGGCAGTGAGCCGAGACAGCAGTCTTGTGTTTACGTCGGATAGTGCCAGTAATAGCACTATCAGTGTCTGGCGCCTGGGTGCCGATGATGGCGGACTGGAGGAAGTGGCAAAGTACACAGGGGGAGGTCTAGATGCTGCAAGGAACACCGTCACAGGGCTGACTTTCATCCATGCTGTCGTGCTGAGCCCGGATGACCGCCTGCTGTTTGTGACGAGCGGGGGGGGGGCCCTCAGTGTGTGGGAGGTAAACCCTTCCGGCACCCTTGTTCAGACCGATGTGCATGTCTCTGCCGGGGGGTCGGATACAGAGGGCTTGAACGCAATTGCCGGTGCCGCCGTGACCCCGGACGGCCGCCTGCTGTTTGCAGGCTCATTCCACGGTTTTGGTTCATTAGACAGCAACACACTCGGCATCTGGCGCGTGAGTACTGAAGTGTCTGCGGTTTCCTTTGTGAGGACTCTTTCCGACAGACGCATGCTGCGCAGGCCCCGGGTTGTGACCCTCGGCCCCGCCGGCCGTTTTCTGTTTGTGTCCAGCCAGGTTGGTAATGATGCTGCAACAGATCCACTGTCTGTTTACAGAGTGGATGCCGCAGGGGAGAACCTTGAACCTGTGGCCTCCTATGGCGAGGGCATATCGGGGGACACCATCGGCCTGGCCGCCACCAGAGAAGTGCTGGCAGTGGCTGAATTTACGCAGGGCAATATCGCTCTTTGGCAGAGAAATGATGACGGCACCCTCCGTTTTGTCAGCAGGCATGCTTCAGAAAGAGCGATTGGCCTGGCGGCCAGTCCGGCCGGCGGTCTGGTGTTTAGCGGTTCAAATCTTGGGTCTGAAGGCATCAGCGTCTGGCAGGTGCTGGGAATCCCGCGGGTGCCGGCGAGGGATGACGTGCGGGTGACGGTGACTGCAGAGCAGGCGCTGGACTCCGCCCTGACCGTGACGGTGCAGGCGAGGCAGGGCAGCCGGGTTCGCACGGCAATGGCGACTCTGGTGTCGGCAACTACTCAGACAGTGACCGTGTTCTCGGGGAGTGATCTGGGCCAGGGCGAGTGGGTATTTTCGGCATCGGTGCCGGCAGATACAGCGGATGTATCGGCCGCCCGGGCGACACTGCGGATTGCTGCTCCGCTTACCAGGCTTTCAAACCTGTCGGGCGTAATACCAGCAGGAGCAGACCTGAATATCAGGGTGAGCACGGAGGGAATGGTTCCTGTGGCAGGGGATACGGAGGTGACCCTGCAGGCAGCCCAGGGAGGCGCTCGGCCTCGGACGGCGGTGGGATTATTACGGGAGGGGCAGGCAGAAGTTACGGTGACCTTTGCCGGCAGGCAATCCCTGACCGCGGGTGACTGGGACTTGTCAGCAGAATCACCACTTCTGTCCACAGATGAAAATTCTGGGCTTGCAGTGACCGTCGGGCCGCCTTTGCCCAGGCTGACCCTCTCGGTGGACCAGGGAGTGCCTTCCGGGGAGATGAGGCTGGTCGAGACTGATGATGCTGGCCTTGCAAGTGGAACTGAAGATCTTGCCGTCAGTCCAGACGGCAGGTGGCTGCTTGCCAGCAGCGGCGACGGCATCACGGTCTGGGAGATAGACAGCGCCAGGGGCATTATCACCCAGACCAGCTCTCATACGGGTGCTGGCCTGGGAGGCCGTGGCCTGGCAGTGAGCCGAGACAGCAGTTTTGTGTTTACGTCGGATGGTGCCAGTAACAGCACTATCAGTGTCTGGCGCCTGAATGCCGATGATGGCAGACTGGAGGAAGTGGCACAGTACACAGGGGGAGGAATGGATGCTGCAGGGAACCTCGTCAGAGGGCTGCTTTCCACCCGTGCTATCGTGCTGAACCCGGATGAACGCCTGCTGTTTGTGACGAGCGGGCGGGGGTCAAATGATGGCACCCTCAGTGTGTGGAATGTAAACCCTTCCGGCACCCTTGTTCAGACCGATGTGCATATCTCTGCCGGGGCTTCGGATACAGAGGGCTTGAACCAGATTGCCGGTGTCGCCGTAACCCCGGACGGCCGCCTGCTGTTTACAGGGACAGTCCCTAGTGTATTAGACAACAGCACACTCGGCATCTGGCGTGTGAATGCTGAAGCGTCTACGGTTTCCTTTGTGAGGACTCTTTCCGACAGACGCATGCTGCGCAGACCCCGGGTTGTAACCCTCGGCCCGGACGGCCGTTTTCTGTTTGTGTCCAACCAGACTGCAGGTGCTGGAATAGATCCACTGTCTGTTTACGAAGTGAATGCTGCAGAGGAGAATCTTGAAAGTGTGGCCTCCTATGGCGAGGATACAAGATCGAATAACATCGGCCTGGCTGTCACCAGAGAAGTGCTGGCAGCGGCCGAATTTAATCGGAATCATGTCTCTCTTTGGCAGAGAAATGATGACGGCACCCTCCGTTTTGCCAGCAGTCATCGTTCACCCCGCTCGGTTTACATGGCGGCCAGTCCGGCCGGCGGTCTGGTGTTTAGCGGTTCAAATGATGGGTCTGAAGGCGACATCCGCGTCTGGCGGGTGCAGGGAATCCCGCGGGTGCGGGCGGGGCAGGAAGTGCGGGTGATGGTAAATACAGAGCAGGCGCTGGGCTCTGCCCTGACCGTGACGGTGCAGGCGAGGCAGGGCAGCCGGGTCAGCACGGCAACGGCGACTCTGATGCCGTCAGATACTCAGGCGGCGGCCGTGTTCTCGGAGAGTGCTCTCGGCCGGGGCGAGTGGATATTTTCGATATCGGGGCTGACAGATAGGGCAACACTGCGCATTGGCAACCCGCTTTTGGAGCTGACTAGCGAAAGTCCCCTCGTTGCCTTGAGCGGGATGGTAACGCTTATGCTGCGCCTGACGCCGGCACAATCCTCCGCGGTCATGGTGACCGTGGCGGTGGTAAATGAAAACAACATGACGATAGAGCAGCCGGTGGCTCTGTCCTCTACCCGGCAGCTCACTTTCATCGCCAGTGAGTTGGGAGCAGGCAGCCGACGCTTTACTGCCCGGGGGCCGGAAGGAGTATTGGAAGACAGCGAAGCCGAGGTGACCGTGCTGGTGGGCACTGATGTTCTTGGGATTCTGTCTGCAAATCCCGCGGAGGTTATATTCCCCGGCGATGAGGTGCGCCTGTCGGCAGAAGTACAAATAGAATCCTCCGGGTCAGAGGCTGGGATATCTATCATTCTGGAGGTGGCAGTTACCCCTCCCGATGAAAGCATGCGCAGCAATGTCCTGATACCAGTGTCGGCTGAAACCTCTACGGGCACCCTGACCTTTATCCCGGATGCAGTGCCGGGCGGCTGGGATTTCAAGGTAATAGAGGGCGATGGGATAAGTGAATCTACAACACTTACAGTGGTAGTGGCGGCAGTCATGCCCCTGGACTTCAATGATCCACCGGACGGGGTAAGCGCAGATGACCTGGTGCTGCTTCTGCGCTATGAGAGGCTGTGTGTAGAGGGAGGTTCCCGGCCGTTGCTGGCGGACTGCTTTGCCCCCGGTTCCGAGGCGGCACTGACGGCTGGACTTGCCTTGGGCAGTTCTTCCTACCAGCTGGAAAATCTGCAGAGCACCCAGCTGCCGGATGTGACCGGCACTGGTGACAGTGTGCAGATACTGATCATACTGCAACGTGCCTTGGCAAATATCCAAGACGAATTGCTTCTTCCCGCCGCTGCTTCCTCTCTGCCGGAGACGACAATCGCCGAGGCCGAGCAGGCTCGCGATGCACGGCTTCGCATTATCCAGCAGATCCTGGGACGGAAATAGAGAACCGCAGGCTTTAACCCTCCCCCCTCCCTCAGCGGCGCTCCACCTCTTTCGCCATTTTCTCCAACCCCTGATGACGGACATCCTTCCCGCCCACCAGATAAACGACATTCTCCGCAACATTGCAAGCGTGGTCACCGATGCGCTCTAGGGCCCGCAGCACCCACAGCAGGCTGATATGGGAGGAGATATCCTTCGGGTTGCGGGTCATGCTCTCCACCAGTGCCAGCATCGCGCGGCTGCACTGCTCGTCCAAGTCCCGGTCGCGACTCGCCACCTGATAAGCAGAACGGGGATCCTGGCGGGCAAAAGCATCCAGAGAGCAGCGCACCATCTCCAAGGCATCCTTGCCCAGGTGGTCTATGTCGCGCCCGTGCCGAGGCTCGGTCAACTCCTGGGATGAGGCGGCATAGCGTGCAATCTTGGCCGCCTCGTCGCCGACCCGCTCCAGGTCCGAGACGCTGCGGCTAATGGACAGCACTAGGCGCAGATCTACGGCGGCAGGATTGCGCTTGACTAGAACCAGCGCACATTGTTTATCCAAGTCCACCTCCATGCGATCCACTTCGCTGTCCTGCTCTTCCACATTGTGGGCCATTTCCTCGTCAGCCACGCTGAAAGCCTGCAGCGCATTCTTCAGCTGGCTCTCTACCATCCCTCCCATTTGCAAGAATTTCTTGTTGAGCGCTTTCAGCTCATCGTCAAATTGAGAATCAATATGCTGATGAGAAAAGTTTTCGTTCATGATGGCAGCACCCTTTCGTTCTCAGCCGACACGACCGGTGATGTACAGTTCGGTCAGCTCGTGACCCGGATTGGTAAAAATCTTGTCTGTCGTGTCAACTTCCACGAGCTTGCCGAGATGAAAATAGGCGGTGCGCTCCGACACCCGAGAGGCCTGCTGCATGGAGTGAGTGACAATGACAATGGTGTATTTCACCTTCAGCTCCTGCATCAATTCTTCAATGCGCGCAGTCGCAATAGGGTCTAGAGACGAGCAGGGCTCGTCCATCAGGATCACCTCGGGACTGACCGCGATGGTGCGCGCGATGCACAGCCGCTGCTGCTGCCCGCCGGACAAGCTGGTGCCCGGCTTGTGCAGGCGATCGCGCACCTCTTCCCACAGGCTGGCCCGGCGCAGGCTCTCTTCCACGATGCTGTCCAGATGCGAGCGGTTCTCCGCCAGGCCGTGAATGCGAGGGCCGTAAGCGACATTATCGTAGACAGACTTGGGAAAAGGATTCGGCTTCTGGAACACCATGCCGACCCTGGCTCTTAGAACTTCCACTTGTATCTCCGGGTCATGAATATCCTCTCCGTCCAAGGTGATCTGCCCCAGCACTCGGCATCCATCTATCGGGTCATTCATGCGGTTCAGGCAGCGCAGGAAAGTAGATTTCCCGCATCCGGAGGGCCCGATCATAGCCAGCACCTGCTTTTCGCCGATATCCAGGCTGACATCCAGAATTGCCTGCTTGTCCTCGTAAAAGACATCAACCGAGCGCGCCGCAATCTTGGCCTCTCCCTGCAGATAGGGGCTGCCGTGGGGCATGGCGACATCCTCGCCGCCGACCGTCATAGCCGCCGACAGCACATCATGGGAAGCGCGAGTGGACATTGCATCCATCAGTTTATATTACCAGCGTCTTTCAAAACGTCTGCGCAACATGACTGCCGATGCATTCATCACAATGAGAAATGCGACCAGCACCATAATGGCCGCAGAAGCCAGTTCCAAAAAGCCCTGCTCCGGACTGCCCGCCCACAGGTAGATCTGCACCGGCAGCACGGCTGCTGCATCGGTAATCCCGGTCGGAATATCGGCGATAAATGCCACCATGCCGATCATCAAGAGCGGCGCAGTTTCCCCCAGAGCACGCGCCATGCCGATGATGGCCCCGGTCAATATGCCGGGCATTGCCAGCGGCAGCACGTGGCCGAATACCATCTGCACATGGGAAGCGCCGAGAGCGAGTGCGGCCTCCCGCACCGAGGGGGGCACCGAGAGAATGGCAGAGCGCGCGACAATAATGATTGTCGGCAAGGTCATCAGGGCCAGCACCATGCCCCCCACCAGCGGCGCCGAGCGCGGCAGGCCGAAAAAGTTGAGGAATATGGCCAGCCCCAGCAGGCCAAAAATAATAGAGGGCACTGCCGCCAAGTTGTTGATGTTGACTTCCACCAAATCGGTCCAGCGATTCTTGGGGGCAAACTCCTCTAAGTAGATGGCTGCCCCCACACCGATGGGAAGGGTCAGCAAAAGACATACCGCCAGTGTGAACAAGGAGCCCACCAGGGCCCCGCGAATGCCGGCGGTCTCCGGGCTGCGAGAGTCCCCGGCCTTGAATAAATTGCGATTGATGCTGGTGACAATGCGTCCCTCGGCGCGCAGTGTGTCAATCCAGGCCCGGAGGCGGGCGTCCGGGACAACCTCCTCCGGAACCGCGGCCCGCAGGTATCGTTTTACCAGGAAGGAGGCTGGCACGGCCACCTCTTCACGCCCTCCCAGCAGACCGGGCTCCGCCGCCAGACGCTCGCGCACCGTCACTTCTGCGCCGGTGCTCAGCAGCCTGTACAGCGCCTGCCGCTCGGCGCGGCTAGCTGCCGCTTCGGGGAAAAGCGCCAGGAGAGATTCCCTGGGCGGCGCCTGGTAGTCAGCCCATTCCCAGGATTCCGGGTCGTTTGGATCGTCTATGCCCAAGATTTCGGGGTCGTAGCGGAGCTCTAAGTTCACGGTGACCGCGCTAAACCCGCCCATCCCCTTGTACACGATATCCCCCAGCAAGAGGGCCAGACACAGCACGGCAAACACGATTGCGGCAAGACCTAAGCGCTGAAAGAGCATCTCGCTTCGGTAGCGTCGCGCGAGACTCTCCTCCACGGCCCGGCGGATCGGACTCGGCTCAGTCATATTTTTCACGGTATCTGCGCACCACGCTGAGGGCGATAATGTTGAACAGCAGGGTCACTGCAAACAGCACCAGGCCGAGGGCGAAGGCCGCCAGCGTCTTGGGACTGCCAAATTCCTGGTCTCCCACCAGCATGGTCACGATTTGCACTGTGATCGTGGTGACCGAATCCAGGGGATTGAAGGTGAGATTAGCGGCAAGACCGGCGGCCATCACCACCACCATGGTTTCCCCGATAGCACGGGATACAGCTAGGAGAATGCTGCCGACAATGCCGGGCAGCGCCGCCGGCAGCACCACCTGGCGCGTGACCTCCGAGGGGGTTGCCCCCAGCGCCAAGGCACCGTCCCGCAGGGTCTGGGGGACCGCATTGAGCACATCATCGGACATGGAAGAAATGAAGGGAATCGTCATGATGCCCATCACCAGGCCGGCGGCCAGGGCGCTTTCTGAGGAGACAGAAAGACCCAGGGCAAGACCGATATCCCGTACCAAGGGGGCGATGGTCAGGGCGGCGAAGAAACCGTACACCACGGTAGGGATACCCGCCAGCACCTCCAAGGTCGGCTTGGCCACAGTGCGCAGGCGACGATCGGCATACTCGGAGAGATAAATCGCCGACATCATGCCCACCGGCACGGCGATCGCCATCGCCACTGCAGAGATCAGAAATGTGCCGACGAAAAGCGGCACTGCGCCGAAGGCGCCGGAAGCACCGGCCTGGTCAGCCCGAGTAGCCAGCTGCGGGCTCCAGTGCAGGCCGAACAGGAATTCGCCGAAGGGCACTGCACTGAAAAAACGCAGTGACTCAAACAGCACCGACAGGATGATGCCAGCTGTGGTCAGTATAGCTACGCAGGCAGAGGCAAGCAGAAACCATTCCACGAGCTTCTCCACCGCGCGCCGCGCACTGTAGGCCGGGCGAATGCGGCTCCATCCCCAGGCGATGCCGGCCAAGACTATGCACAGCAGCGCCAGGCTGCGCAGGTGCCGGGCCTGCTGCTCCAAGGCGACCAGCCGCCGGGCAGCCTCCAGCTGGACCGGATCCTCACTGCCAACGATGCCGGCGGCGATATTGCGCACACTGTTGAACAGCAGCTCGCGCTCTCCTTCGGACAGGCTGCTCACCATTTCCGGCATCTCCGCCAGCAGCCGCGCGGTCAGCGCATCGTTCAGAAAGACCTGCCAGAGCAGCAGGAAGGCAAGCGCCGGCAGGCCGCACCACAGCGTCGCCTGCACGGCGTAATGCAGCGGAAGAGAATCCCGGTACCGCTCCCCTCCCGGCACTGTCAGCCGACGGGCACGCAGAATAGCCAGCCTGAAAAGGGCGGCAGAGGCCGCCGCCGTCAGCACCAGCAGGATGCCTGTTTCCACCTGCCCTGC
Organism: Gammaproteobacteria bacterium; assembly: GCA_965205525.1. GTDB lineage: Bacteria > Pseudomonadota > Gammaproteobacteria > JABABF01 > JABABF01. The sequence goes on along the minus strand of OZ242171.1, from coordinate 697,353 downwards.
CCCGAACCGACTCTAGGCCGACCGCCCCGACCGATAGCCCTGCACCATGAGAGCCCCGATCAGGGCTGCTCCATGGGCTGCATGCTGGCAGCGATACTGCGGTACTTCTTGAGCTCGGTTTCCTTCAGCGGCAAGAGGCCCCGCTCTGTCAGATAGCCCTCTTCGCCGACAGCACTCCGATGCAGGAAGGTGCGCATGTAATGGCTGATGCCCGGGATTTTTCCAACATGGGCTTTCTTGACATAAAAATACAGGGAGCGCGAGATGGAATAGTCGCCGGAGACAATAGAGTCAAATTCCGGCTTCTGCCCTTCAATGGTTCCACCCTGCACCTTGTCGAGGTTTTCCATCAGAAAAGAAAAGCCAAATATGCCGAAGGCTTCCGGGTCGGCTGAAAGTTTGCTGACAATCAGGTTGTCATTTTCGCCAGCTTCCACATAAGCACCGTCCTCCCGGATCGTATGACAGCGGCTCTTGTATTCGCTCTTGCCTGTTTTCTTCAGAGCTGCCACCCAGCTAAAGGTTTTGCAGCCGCCCTCCATAGCCAGCTCCACAAAAGCATCCCGGGTGCCGGAGGTGGAGGGCGGTCCCAGCACGCGGATCGGGTATCCGGGCAGAGAATCATTGACCTGCTTCCAAGTGCGGTAGGGGTTGTCTACAAAGGTTTTCGTTCCCTTCGGGTCCGGCACGCTCCTCGCCAGAGCTAGATAGATATCCCGGCGGCTAATGGCGATGGGGGGCGCCTTGATCGCGCTGGCCAGCACAATGCCGTCATAGCCGATCTTGATTTCAATGATTTCTCGCACACCCTTCTCCTGGCAGCGGTCGTATTCGGAACGCTTGATCCGGCGCGAGCTGTTGGCAATGGAGGGGGTATTCACCCCCACCCCCTCACAGAATAGCTTCAGCCCGCCGCCGGAACCGGTGGCCTCCACGGTGGGGGTCTTGAACCTCTTCGCGCGGCCGAAGCGCTCTGCCACCACGGTGGCAAAGGGATAAACCGTGGAGGAGCCGACCATGTGGATCGCATCCCGGGCCTGGCCCATCGCCAACTGCGGCGTGGCCAGCATAGAGGCTCCGAACAGCATGGCGACAAGAAAGATTTTTCGGCGTTGCACGGCGAGTGCTCCAAGAGACATCAAAACAGGGCATATCTTGGCAGGCTTCTATTACAGAATTGTGTACGCCCCGCTCGCTCGGCGGGACGGCGGGAACACACAGCGAAACAGACTGCCCTGGCCTAAAGAGCTCTCCACCAGGAGGGTCGCCCCATGGCGGTCCAGCACATGCTTGACAATAGCCAGACCGAGACCGGAGCCGGTATCGTCGGTGGTGCTGCCGCTCCCATTCGCCCGGTAGAAGCGCTCGGTAATACGCGGCAGATGGTGCGCCTCCATGCCGATCCCCTTATCCTCCACCTCCACCAGCACTTCCCCTTCCCGCTCAAAAGCGCGCACACAGATCTCTCCTTCCTTCAGGCTGGTGGCGCGAATGGCGTTGGCCACCAAGTTGGCAAAGGCGCTAGCCAGGTCAGTTTCCTCTCCCAGCAGGGCCGGCGCTCCGGTGGTCTCCAGGCGAATAGGGCTGCCCGCTGCCGCCAGGGGCCGCAACTCTGCCGACACCCGCTCCAGCAGAGCCGCCGTGTCCACCGGCAGCTCTGCCGCCTGCCCCGGCGCACTCTCCAGCCGGGCCAAGTCCATCATGCGGGTTACCAAGTTTGACATGCGCTGGGCCTGTGCACGCATCTCCTCTAAGATTTCCGCCGGGTTGTCGGGGACCGCCCCCTCCGTCAGCATCTCCAAATAGCCGATGAGAACCGTCAGGGGTATGCGCAGTTCGTGGGACAGGTTGGCAGTGAAATCATGCCGCACGCGCTCCAAATTATCGGCGGCAGTGATATCTCGGATAAAAAGAAGCCCCTGCTCTGCAGAAAAGCGGGCTAGGTAAAACTGCAGGCGACGGGCAGCACGGGGCGGAAAGTGCGTCTCCAGCACTCGTCCAGAACTCTGCTGCAAAAAATCTGCAAAGGCAGGCATGCGGATAAGATGGGTAAGCGGCTGTCCCCGGTCCTCCGGAAAGTGCAGCCCGAGGAGCATGACGGCAGCTTCATTGCACCATTCAATGGAATCCCCCGGGCCCAACAGCACTGCCCCCTCCTCCAGCTCAGAGAATATCTGCTGCAGAATTTTATCCCCTGCCGTGCCCTGGGCCCGCGAGTCAGCATGCAGGCACTTCTCGGCACGATAAAAAATTTCTCCCCACAGCCCGGGGGCTTCCGGTGCCGGGGTGAGTGCCCCCCGTCGCAGCCAGTTGGCCAAGCGCAGTCCCTGCACCAGCATCCACAGGCCCCAGGCAATTCCTCCGGCTGCCAAACCCGCCAAAGAATAACCTGCCAAGAGACCCGCCGCCGCACCGACTAAAAGGAACCACACAAGCTCGCCGAGCCCGGCGAGACGACCGGGAACCGAAAGGAGAGTATCTGCGGGCTCAGAGGGAGGGGTCAAAACAGTATCCGATGCCGCGCACGGTGCGCACATATTCCCCGCAATCGGGCCCGCCAGCAGAGCTTCGCGACTTGAGAGCCTTGCGCAAGCGGCTGACATGGACATCGGCGGTGCGCAAATCCGTCTGCTCCTCCCCCCACACTTTGCTCAGCAGCTGCTCCCGGGTAAAAGGGCGCCCCGTATTGGACATCAGAAAATGCAGCAGGCGAAACTCCATCGGCCGCAGGACTGTGGGCCGCCCGTGAACCAGCACCCGGCGACGGGCAGGGTCCAAGTCAATGCCCGGGACGCTCAGGGGAGCATCGTCCCAGCGCTCGCCCCGGCGACGCAGCACGGCGCAGATGCGGGCGATCAGCTCCCGGGGGAGAAAAGGCTTGACAATATAGTCATCCGCACCGCCATCTAAGCCGGCCACTCGATCCTGCACCTCCGCCCGGGCAGTGAGCATGATGACCGGCAGATCTCGGGTATCCTCCTCACGCTTGAGGCGCCGCAGCAGGGCAAGCCCTCCAACGCCACCTAGCATCCAGTCCAACAACACCAAATCCGGACTCTGCTCAACAATAATGCTGTGTGCATCAAGGGCATCGGCAGACTCCAGGCAGCTGAAGGCATCCTGCATCTCCAAGGCGATGCGGACCATGCGCCGCACCGCCGCATCATCATCTACCACCAGAACTTTTCTCTTGGCTGTTGGCACGGCCATTGTCTCTCAGTGATGGCTGAAAAAATCATTATAGGGGATAGCAAAACCGCCGCTTTGCCCGGAGCTGCCACACGAGACTACCCCGGAGCAAGATACAGGCGAGCGGTATGATAGAATGAATGCCGCTTACTTGGCTAATTTATTAATGGAGCATGTCCCTTGGGAGCATGTCCCTTGCTTACCATTTTCACAACATTGAAGCTCCGCAATATGACATTTTCTGGCAATGTGCAGCGCAATGCCATTCAGAGTTGGATGGCTCTTGATCTTCCCTGCCAGATTCTCCTGCTAGGCAACGATGAGGGGACTGCGGAAATCGCTGCCGAATACGGCCTGCATCACGAACCCAATATCGCACGCATAGGCGATTCGCCGCCGCTGATAATCGAGAGATCTGCTGCGAGGTGGCAGAGAATAGGAATAAAAAATCGCATGTCAAATATCGGTTTCATACCACTTTCCCCCCACGGTTAATCAATGCTTACCATTTTCTCAACACTGAAGCCTTGCAGTGTTCCATTTGCCGACAATGTGCAGCGTAATGCCATTCAGAGCTGGATGGAGCTTGAGGCTCCCTGCGAGATTCTCCTGCTGGGCAGCGATGAGGGAACTGCGGAAATCGCTGCCGAATACGGCCTGCGCCACGAGCCCAATATTCCATGTGTAAGTGATGCACCGCCGCTGGCGAAGAGCATATTTACCAGAGGTCAAGGATTGGCAAGCTTCAACCTAATGATGTATATCAACTCGGACGTAATTCTGCTCAGTGACTTTATTCCGACCTTGGAAAGAATCATTGAAGAAAGGAAAAACAGCGACAAAGATTTTCTAATCATCGGGCAGCGTCACGACTTGGAGCTTTCCAGACGGCTGGATTTTCGGAATCCGCACTGGGAACCTTTATTGCGAATGGATGTAAGGCGTCGCGGTTTCATTCACAACGATTGGGCCATAGACTATTTCATCTTCAGAAAAGGCAATTGGCCAGGGGAGATGCCCGCATTTTCTGTAGGGGCAAACTATTATGACAGTTGGCTGCTCTACCATGCCCGCTTGTCAAGCATGGATATTATCAATGCCACTGGCAATATTACGGCAATCCAGCAGGAATATGAAGACCGAAATAGCCACACCTATAAATTCAGAAGGGAGTTTGGACCAGCGCCCCAGCGCCAGAGATCTTTGATGAAAAAAGATCACATGTTATTTAATATAAGCCACTCCAACTTGATCTACACGCCATCCGGTCTGCGGCGAAGGCCGGTCAAGATACTGCTGAAAAAAATATTCATAGAGCAAGAGGGCATCGCACTCTACCCACGCTACCGGGCACTGTTTCGTTTCGCTCAGGAAATCTACAATTTAGTCGCCCTTTTCCAAGCAGAGCCGATCAACCAGAAGCGGCTGAAACGCATAATATATAAAACAGGTGAAATTAGATATCCACGCCTCAAGGGATTTTTTCAAGCACTCCATTTTTTAAACCAAATGCTGATAGATCTGTGGCGAAGGATCAAAAAATAGGAATAAAAATCGCATGATGCAGATAGGCAGCAGATCAAATATCGGTTTCACACCACTTATCCCCCCACGGCATTAATCAATGCTTACCATTTTCTCAACACTGAAGCCCCGCAATGTGGCATTTGCTGACAATGTGCAGCGCAATGCCATTCAGAGCTGGATGGCTCTTGATCCCTGCGAGATTCTCCTGCTGGGCAGCGATGAGGGAACTGCGGAAATCGCCGCCGAATACGGCCTGCACCACGAGCCCAATATTCCACGTGTAAGTCATACACTGCCGCTGGCGAAGAACATATTTGCCAGAAGTCAAGAATTGGCAAGCTACGACCTAATGATGTATATCAACTCGGACATAATTCTGCTCAGTGACTTTATTCCTACCTTGGAAAGAATTATTGAAGAAAGGAAAAACAGCGACAAAAATTTCCTAATCGTCGGGCAACGTCACGACTTGGATCTTTCCAGACCACTGGATTTTCAAAATCCGCACTGGGAGCCTTTATTGCGAGAGGATACAAAGCGACGTGGATTCATTCACGACGTTTGGGGCATAGACTATTTTATCTTTAGAAAAGGCAATTGGCCAGGAGAGATCCCCACATTTGCTATAGGGGCAATATATTTTGACAATTGGCTGCTCTACCATGCTCGCTCGTCAGGCATAGATATTATCAATGCCACTGGCGGTATTACGGCAATCCAGCAGGAATATGAAGACCGATCTAGCTACGCCTATCAATTCAAAAGGGAGTTTGGACCAGCGCCCCAGCACCAGAAATCTTTGGTGCAAGAAGATCACATGTTATTTGATATAAGCTACTCTAACTTGATTTACACGCCATCCGGTCTGCGGCGAAGGCCAGTCAAGCTGCTGCTGAAGAAAATATTCATAGAGCGAGAGGGCCTCGCACTCTACCCACGCTACCGGGCACTGTTTTATTTGACCCAGGCAATCTACAATTTAGTCGCCCGATTCCAAGCAGAGCCGATCAGCCGGACTCGACTGAAGCGCATAATATATGAAACAGGTGAAATTAGACATCCACGCCTCAAGGTATTTTTTCAAGCACTCCGCTTTTTACACCGAATAGAGGGCTTCAGGGTACTTTTTTGGGTACTTTTTACACCACCTCGTTTTTTAAACCGAATGCTGATAGATCTGCAGCGAAATATCAAAAAATAGGAATAAAAATCACAGGGTGCAGATAGACAGCAGATCAAATATCAGTTTCACACCACTTTCCCCACAGCACTAATCAATGCTTACTATTTTCACAACACTGAAGCCCTGCAATGTGGCATTTTCTGACAACGTGCAGCGCAATGCCATTCAGAGCTGGATGGCTCTTGATCTTCCCTGCCAGATTCTCCTGCTGGGCAGCGATGAGGGAACTGCGGAAATCGCTGCCGAATACGGCCTGCATCACGAACTCAATATCGCACGCATAGGCGATTCGCCGCCGCTGGTGAATGACCTATTTGCACGAGGCCAGGAGCTGGCCCGCTTCAGCCTAGTGATGCATATCAACGCAGATATAATTCTGCTCAGTGGCTTTGCTTCAACCTTCAAAAAAATTATTGAGGAAAGAAAAAATAACGATAAAAACTTCCTAATCGTCGGGCAGCGTCACGACTTAAATCTTTCCAAGCCGCTGGATTTTCAGAATCCGCACTGGGAGCATCTGTTGCGAGCTGATGTAATGCAACGCGGGCGTATGCTCCACCCTTGGGGCGTAGACTATTTTATCTTCCGAAAAGGCAATTGGCCAAGGGAGATGCCGGCATTTATCATAGGAATGGACCATTGGGACAGCTGGCTGATGGAGCACGCTCTGGCGGAAGGCTTGGATGTCATCGATGCCACTGCAGGTATTCTGGCAATCCAGCAGGATCATGAAGACCGAAAAGACCGCGATTATCGATTCAGAAGGCATGAGGGACCAATGGCCCAATACCAGTCATCTCTTCTGCCAAAATATTTCAAGAAATTCCATATTAAAAACGCCAATTTGATCTACACGCCATCCGGTCTGCGACGAAGGTCCGTCAAGGAGCTGCTGCAAATTATATCCATGGAGACACCCATCTACCGGGAGCGAATGAAACGTATAATATATGAAACAGGTCAAATTAAACATCCACGCTTCAGGGCACTTTTTAAAGCACTCCGCTTTTTACACCGAATAAAGGGCTTCAGGATGCTTTTTTGGGTACTTTTTACGCCGCCTCGTTTTTTAAACCGAATGCTGATACTTCCGCTGCGAAATAGAAAAAAATAGGAATAAAAATCACAGGATGCAGATAGATAGCAGATCAAATATCAGTTGATCACTACTTTCCCCCCACAGCACTAATCAATGCTTACTATTTTCACAACACTGAAGCCCCGCAATGTGGCATTTTCTGACAACGTGCAGCGCAATGCCATTCAGAGCTGGATGGCTCTTGATCTTCCCTGCCAGATTCTCCTGCTGGGCAACGATGAGGGAACTGCGGAAATCGCTGCCGAATACGGCCTGCATCACGAACCCAATATCGCACGCATAGGCGATTCGCCGCCGCTGGTGAATGACCTATTTGCACGAGGCCAGGAGCTGGCCCGCTTCAGCCTAGTGATGCATATCAACTCAGATATAATTCTGCTCAGTGACTTTGCTTCAGCCTTGAAAAAAATTATTAAGGAAAGGGAAAACAACGATAAAAACTTCCTAATCGTCGGGCAGCGTCATGACTTGGATCTTTCCAGACGGCTGGATTTTCAGAATCCGCATTGGGATCATCTGTTGCGAGCTGATGTAATGCAGCGCGGGCGTATGTTCCACCCTTGGGGCGTAGACTATTTCATCTTCCGAAAAGGCAATTGGCCAAGGGAGATGCCGGCATTTATCACAGGAATGGACATTTATGATAACTGGCTGATAGAGCACGCTCTGGCGGAAGGCTTGGATGTCATCGATGCCACTGCAGGTATTCTGGCAATCCAGCAGGATCATGAAGACCGAAAAGACCGCGATTATCAATTCAGAAGGCATGAGGGGCCAATGGCCAAATACCAGTTATCTCTTCTGCCAAAATATTTCAAGAAATTTCATATTAAACACGCCAATTTGATCTACACGCCATCCGGTCTGCGACGAAGGTCCGTCAAGGAGCTGCTGCAAATCATATTCCTGGAGTTTGAGATACCCATCTACCGGGAGCGAATGAAACGTATAATATATGAAACAGGTCAAATTAAACACCCACGCTTCAGGGCACTTTTTAAAGCACTCCGCTTTTTACACCGAATAAAGGGCTTCAGGATGCTTTTTTGGGTACTTTTTACGCCACCTCGTTTTTTAAACCGAATGCTGATACTTCCGCTGCGAAATAAAAAAAAATAGGAATAAAAATCACAGGATGCAGATAGACAGCAAATCAAATATCAGTTTCACACCACTTTCCCCACAGCACTAATCAATGCTTACTATTTTCACAACACTGAAGCCTCGCAATGTGGCATTTTCTGACAACGTGCAGCGCAATGCTATTCAGAGCTGGATGGCTCTTGATCTTCCCTGCCAGATTCTCCTGCTGGGCAGCGATGAGGGAACTGCGGAAATCGCTGCCGAATACGGCCTGCATCACGAACCCAATATCGCACGCATAGGCGATTCGCCGCCGCTGGTGAATGACCTATTTGCACGAGGCCAGGAGCTGGCCCGCTTCAGCCTAATGATGCATATCAACGCAGATATAATTCTGCTCAGTGACTTTGCTTCAACCTTGAAAAAAAATTATTGAGGAAAGGAAAAACAACGATAAAAACTTCCTAGTCGTCGGGCAGCGTCATGACTTGGATCTTTCCAGACGGCTGGATTTTCAGAATCCGCACTGGGAGTCTTTATTACGAATCGATACAAGGCGACGCGGGTGCATTCGCAAAATTTGGACCATAGACTATTTCATCTTCAGAAAAGGCAATTGGCCAAGGGAGATGCCAGCATTTATCACAGGAATTGACTATTATGACAACTGGCTGATAGAGCACGCTCTGGCGGAAGGCATGGATGTCATCAATGCCACTGCAGGTATTCTGGCAATCCAGCAGAATCATGAAGACAGAGAAGACCGCGATTATCAATTCAGAAGGTTTAAGGGACCAATGGCCCAATATCAGGTATCTCTTCTGCCAAAGAATTTCAAGAAATTTCATATTGAACAGGCCAATTGGGTCTACACTCCATCCGGTCTGCGGAGGCCTGTCAAGCTGCTGCTGAAAGAAATGTTTATAAAGGGAGAGTTTCCCGCACCCTACTCGCGCTTCAGGACACTGTTTTCTTTGACCAAGGCAATCCACGATTTATTCATCCGAGTCCGAGCAGAGCCGATCAGCCGGGCTCGGATGAAACGCATAATATATAAAACAGGTGAAATTAAATATCCACGCTTCAGGGCACTTTTTAAAGCACTCCGTTTTTTACACCGAATAAAGAGCATCAGGATAGTTGGGGGGGGGGGGGCACTTTTTAACCACTTCGTTTTTTAAACCGAATGCTGATACTTCCGCTGCGAAATAGAAAAAAACAGCCCTAAAAACTTAGCTCACGGGCAGACAAAAGCCGCAGCCACTTCCCTGACAAGACCGGGGCCACGGTAGATCAGGCCAGTATAAAGCTGCACCAAGCGGGCACCGGCGGCGGCGCGCTCAGCAGCAACGGCAGCATCGGCAATGCCGCCAGAGGCGATGATGGTTACACGGTCCCCCAGCTCTTCACTAAGAATACGTGTGCACTCTAGAGCGCGCGGCCCCAGGGGTGCGCCGCTCAATCCCCCTTTTTCCCCCGCATGGGGCAGCCCCGTCACCGACCGTCGCGATGTCGTGGTGTTGGTTGCGATAACCCCGTCCACCTCGTGGTGCAGGAGAATGGCTGCCACCTTGCGCAGGTCTTCATTCCCAGTGTCGGGCGACAGCTTTACTGCCAGCGGCACCCGCCGTCCGTTCGCCTCCACAAGGCGCAGGCGCGTCTCCGATAGTGCCTCTAGCAGTGTGTCCAGGGCTGCTGGCTCCTGCAACTCCCGAAGGCCCGGGGTATTTGGCGAGGAAAGATTTAAGGTGATATAAGAAGCCGTATCCTGCACTGCCCCCATGCTGGCGGCGAAAGCGGCGGCAGCTTCTTCCGGGGGGGTATCCCGGTTGAGACCCAGGTTCACCCCAAGGATGCCGCGCCAGCAGAGACGCAGGGATTTCAGGCGCCGGACCACCCGCTCCAAGCCCTCGCTGTTGAAGCCCATACGATTGATCAGGGCCTCTCGTTTGGGAAGACGAAACAGACGCGGCGACGGACTGCCCGGCTGAGGGAGCGGGGTTACGGTTCCCACTTCAATAAATCCAAAGCCGAGAGCCGCCAAGGCCTCCACATGGCGAGCATCCTTGTCCAGCCCCGCTGCCAGTCCCACCGGATTCGGAAAGCAGAGGCCCATCGCGTTCACCGGCCGCTCGGTCACCGCTCTTTGGCAACGCAGCAGGCCCGAAGCATGTAATCGTTCCAGCCCCTCTAGCGTCACCCGATGGGCAAGCTCCGGGGGCAGCTGGAACAGCAGGGAACGAAGCAGACGATAAGCTTTCTGTCTTGGCAAAGTGATGCTGGGAAATGCGGGCGCGACCCTCGCATTGTCCCCCCTTCCTGGCGTTTCGTAAAGCTCTCGGCGGTCTGTCGGATGATCCATCCGTCGGCTGCTTGATGGAACTAACGGGCCGCTTTGCCGTCTAATCATTGCTCCCAGACAGCAGAGCCCAAACAGTAATTCCACCGTATCGCCTACTGCCTAATTGAACTCCCTTGTCAAGCTGAAAAGCAGCGGGCAAATGCCCTCCGCTCCCCCTCCCTGCACTGCCCCCGCCTTTTCACCAGCGGGCAGTGCCTGCCGTGTACTCGTCCCCCAAGCGTCTGCTGACAGCACCTGTCCAATCCGGCCCGCACATCCTGCCAGGCCACATAGTGGTACACTGATTCCACAGCAAACAAATAGCGGGCAATCGTCAGCCTTTCTGCCATCGCAGGCCGTGCATTCACCGCTCTGCCCGACGAGATATGCGGGTTAAAATTCCGCGTTTTGCACTCCTTGGCGATCACCGCACACAACGCAGAAACCAAAGATGGATTCAGAACACCCCCTGCAAGCACTCAGAAGCTGGCTCAGCGAGCGCATCGTCGGCCAGCAGCACCTGGTGGAGCGGCTCCTGGTCGCTCTCTTAGCGGACGGTCACCTGCTGGTGGAGGGAGCACCGGGGCTGGCCAAAACCAGAGCGGTGCGCACCTTGGCCTCCGCCATTGACGGCAGCTTTCACCGTATCCAGTTCACACCCGACCTCCTGCCCGGCGATGTCACCGGCACCGACGTGTTCCGCCCGGAGGACAGCAGCTTTCGCTTTCAGCAAGGCCCCATCTTCCACAACCTAGTGCTAGCGGACGAAATCAATCGTGCCCCGGCCAAGGTGCAGTCCGCTCTGCTAGAAGCGATGGCCGAGCGCCAGGTGAGTGTCGGCAGCAACACTTGGCCCCTGCCGAAACTGTTCCTGGTGATGGCCACCCGCAATCCCATTGAGCAGGAGGGCACCTACCCCCTGCCGGAGGCACAGCTGGACAGGTTTCTCCTGCATGTGCGGGTGGACTACCCGGACATAGAGGCGGAGCGCCGCATTCTGGCCCTGGCCAGGGAAGAACTGACAAAGAGCGGTCCGCCGCCGTTACAGGTCTCCCAGGAGGATATCTTTGCCGCCCGCCAGGCAGTGCAGGCTCTGCACCAGGCGGATGCGGTCACCGAGTACATCGTGCAGCTGGTCAATGCCACCCGGAACCCCGAGCGCCGGGGGGCGGAGATGGCAAAGGCCATTGACTACGGAGCCAGCCCCCGGGGAAGCATCGCACTGGAACGCTGCGCCCGCGCCCATGCCTGGCTTGCGGGTCGGGACTTTGTCGGCCCCGACGACGTGCAGGCGGTGGCCCACGATGTATTCCGCCACCGTTTGATTCTCAGTTTTGAAGCCGAGGCCCAGGGCATCAGCCCGGACCAGGTGACAGACACCCTGCTGGAGCAGGTGCCGGTGACATGAGCACGCCCGGGGCGGCGCCCCGGGGCGCCCATGTCCATCTGCATGAGCTGATCAACCTTCGCCTTGCCGCGCAAAAGCTGGCGAAAGCCCCCCGCAGACAGCAGAGAAGCGAAACCGCCGGACCTTGGCGCAGCCAGCGCCGGGGCCGGGGCATAGATTTTGAGGAGGTGCGCGCCTACCAGCCCGGCGACGACATACGCACCATAGACTGGCGGGTAACCGCGCGCACTTCCAAACCCCATACCCGAATCTTTCGCGAAGAGCGAGAGCGGCCCGTACTGCTGCTGCTGGACCAGCGACGCAGCATGTTCTTCGGCAGCCGCAGCTGCTGCAAGTCCGTGCAGGCCGCCCACTTGGCGGCTTTTATAGCCTGGCTCTCTCTGCAGCGAGGCGACTTGGTGGGAGCACTGATATTCGGCGACCGAGAACACAGCGAAATCCGCCCCCGTAACAGCCGCCACACGGTGCTGCACATTCTGCGGGAAATTCACCGTCTCAATCGGCAGCTGCACCGGCAACAGCAGGGCCGGCCGGAAGCCCTCGGCGAGGCGCTTTTAGAGCTGCGGCGGGCGGCCCGGCCGGGCACCAGCCTGTTCTTGATCAGCGACTTCCGGGGACTGCTGGAAGAAGCGCAGGAGAAAAGAGGAAAGATCGCCGAACCTCCCCCCCAGAGCGAGGACAGCGCTCGGGCGGAGAATTTAAGGCACCTGCATGGCCTCGCCCAGCACTGCGATATCACCGCTCTCAAGATCACTGATCTCTTAGAAGAGCAACTGCCGAGCAGCGGGGACTACGCTTTTACAGATGGCGTTTCGCACTTGCAGATAACAGCGGGGGAGTCCGCCCGCAAACACTTCAGCCGCCAGCAGGAAAAGCGATGCCAAAACCTTCGCGCACAGTTTGCAGAGTTCCGCATTCCCTTAGTTGATGCCCATACCGGGGAAGCCCCGGCGGATACCATGCTCCAAGTTCAGGCCATGCAGCGGGGTCGGACAGCGTGAATGCACAAGAAGATCCCCTCATCCTGCTGAGGGATATCCAGCTGCCGCCGCCGGTGCAGTGGTGGCCGCTGGCGCCGGGCTGGTGGCTGCTTGCCCTCCTCCTGCTCATCGCAGCGTCACTGCCCTTCTGGAAGCAGCGGCTGCCCTGGCTGCTCAGCCTCGCCCGTCGCCGGGCGGCACTGCGGGAACTGGATGCCCTGTGGCAGCGCCTGGGGCCCGGCGGCGGCGCCCCGCTGCTGCAGGGCATCAACGGTATCCTGCGGCGTGTTGCACTGCGCCACTATCCCCGCTCCCAGGTGGCCCCCCTGATGGGACAGGGCTGGCTTGAGTTTTTGGACAGCAGTGCCCGGCTGAAAGGGTTCAGCCGGGGCGCGGGACGCGCTCTGGCAGAGGCCTACCGGCCACAGCCCCGGATAGCGGATGCCGCTGCCCTGCACGACCTCGCCCGCCGGTGGGTGCAAAGGCACCGCCTGAAGAATAACCGCTCGTGAGTTTCCGAGAACTGACTGCAGCCCTGTCGTCGCAGGGGGAACCCGCCGGCAGCGCCCTCACCTTGGAATGGCCGCTGCTGCTGCTGCTGCTGCCCCTGCCGTTTATCGTCATGCTGCTGCCGGCCGCCGCCCGGCAGGCAGCCCTGCATGTGCCCTTCTTTGGAGACTTGCAGTCCCTCCCAGGGGGCGGCCGGGAGCAGGTCGGCCGCCGCCCCTTCCGGCAGATACTGCTGTGGCTCGCCTGGTCGCTGCTACTTCTCAGCGCCGCCCGGCCCGTGTGGGTCGGAGCCCCGATCAGTCTCCCCACCGAGGGACGGGATCTGATGCTGGCGGTGGACATCTCCAAGAGTATGGAGGCCCGGGACATGCGGGTGCAGGGTCGGCAGGTGATGCGGGTAGATGCGGTCAAGGACGTGGTGGGAGGCTTCATTGAGCGCCGGCAGGGAGACCGCATGGGGCTGATCCTGTTCGGCAGCCAGCCCTATCTGCAAGTGCCCCTAAGCTTTGACTTGGAGACGGTAGGCACCCTGCTGGACGAGGCGCGCCTGGGCATTGCCGGTCCCCTCACTGCCATCGGCGATGCCATCGCACTGGCCGCAAAGCACCTGCGGGAGCGGCCTGTCAGCAGCCGGGTGCTGATTCTGCTGACCGACGGCGCCAACACCACGGGCACATTTGAGCCCCTGCAGGCAGCGGAGCTGGCAGCGGGGGAAGGCGTGCGCATTTACACGGTGGGCATTGGGGCTGAGCAGATCACCGTAGGCAGCCTATTCCGGCGCACGATACGCAACACGGAATTAGACGAAAAAACGCTGCGGCTGATAGCGGATACCGCTGATGGAAAGTACTTTCGCGCCCGCAATCCGCGGGAGCTTGAAAACATCTATCGGGAGCTGGACACCCTGGAGCCGACGGCGCAGGAGGACGAGGTCTTCCGCCCCCGCCGCAGCCTGTTTCACCTGCCCTTAGGCGCAGCGCTGGGGCTCAGCCTTCTCTTCGCCGCCTGGCTGTGCCGGCCCGCTCCCGGACAGCGGCAGATCGCCTGAGAGGCTGCATTGGAGATCGGGCTCCTGCACTTCACTCGTCCGCTGTGGCTGCTCGCCCTGCTGCCCGCCTCGCTGCTGGCAGCCCTCGGATGGCGTCAGCGCACCGCCGCCGTGGAGTGGCACGAAGTGCTGGACCCCAGTGTGCGAGAGCACCTGCTGGAGCGGCGCGGCGTGAACCGACTGCCCCTGCTGCTGCCCCCCGTCGGCTGGCTGCTGGCAATCCTGGCCCTGGCGGGACCCGCCTGGCAGCAGCTGCCCCAGCCAGTGCTGCAAAAGCAGGATGCCCTGGTGCTGGTGCTGGACCTGAGCCAGTCCATGTACGCAAGAGATATTGTCCCCTCCCGGCTGGTGCGGGCCCGCAACAAGCTGCAGGACGTGCTCTCAGAGCGCAGGGAGGGGCTGACCGGACTGGTGGCCTATGCAGGTGATGCCTTTACCATCGCACCCATGACCGATGATGCGGGCACCCTCCAGAGCCTGGTGAGCTCTCTGGCGCCGGCCATCATGCCAAGCCAGGGCAGCAATCTCCAAGCAGGCCTGGAGGAAGCGGCAGGGCTGCTGAAAAGAAGCGGCTTTGAAGGCGGGCAGGTGCTGCTGGTCACAGACGGAATTGCACGGGGGAAGATAGCAGCGCTGGCGGAGCTGGCCCGGGCCTACCGGCTGGATATCTCCATCCTTGGCATAGGCACTCCGGCCGGTGCCCCGATTCCCCTGCCGGGAGGCAATTTCCTGCAACGGGGCGGGCAGCCGGTAATCGCCCGCTTAGACACTGGCCCTCTGGAGGAGCTGGCGCAGGTCGTCGGCGGCCGCTACCGCAATCTGCATTTGGATGATAGCGATATCCGGGACCTGCTGGCAGAGCTGCCCGCCGCCCAAGTCCTGGTGGAGGAAGCGGAGCGCGCTTCGGACCTGTGGCGGGAGGAGGGCCCCTGGCTGGTGCTGGCCCTGCTGCCGCTGGCCCTGCTCAGCTTTCGGCGGGGCTGGCTTTTGACAATAGCTCTCCTGCCCTTTCTCGGTGCCGCCGGGCAAGCGCAAGCCTTGGAGTGGAGCGACCTGTGGTACCGGGCAGACCAGCAGGCAGCGGTCGCCCTGGAAGAGGGAGAGGTGGAGAAGGCAGCCATCCTGTTTGAGGACTCGGATTGGCGGGGCGCCGCCCTGTACGAAGCCGGCGACTACGAAGAGGCGCTCTTGGCCTGGCCCGGCGGCAGAGATGCACGCACCGACTATAACCGGGGCAACGCCCTGGCCCGGGCGGGGCGCCTGAGCGCAGCCCTCAAGGCATATAATGCCGCGCTGGACATGGACCCGGACATGGAGGATGCAGAATTCAACCGCGAGATCGTCAAGAGCCTAATTGAGCGGCTCAAACAGGAGGGCAGCCCCCAGGGGCAATCCTCCGGCGAAGAGGGGCAGGAGGGCACAGAAAGCGCCTCTGCCGGACAGCAGCAATCCGCTGGCGAAGGAGAGCAGAGCGATGCCGGTGAAGAGGGCGAGCAGCAGGCGGGACAGGAGGGGCAGGAGAGCTCCGAGGAGGCGGCGGAGGAATACCTGCAGAAGGTCGCTCGCGAGGAGCAGGCGCAGGAAACGAGCGCCGAGGAAAAGCAGACGGCTGCCGGAGAAAAAGAGGGGAAGAAAGAGCAGGCGGCTGCCGGAGAAAAAGAAGAGAAGGAAGAGCAGGGGGCAAAAAATGAGCAGGGAGAAGAAGGCGAAGAGTCCATCGGCAGCTCCGGGGAAGACGGCAGCGACGCTTCAGAAGAAGCGAAAGCCGATGAGCTGGCCCAGAATGAACCGCCCCAGGGTGAAGACAGCCAAGCCAAGGATGTATGGCTGCGACAGGTGTACGATGACCCTGCCCGCCTGCTGCGCAACAAGCTCAAGTACCAGCATATCCGCCGCCGCCAGCGCGGGGAATCCCGGGAAAACCGCCAGGAAGCCCAATGGTGAAGACTGTCCTGTTCTGCATTCTGCTATTCACTGCCCTGCTCCCAGGCCCGGCAGCGGCCGCGCCAGTGCTGCAGGCAGAGGTGGACCGCAATGCAGTGGGGGAAGGGGAAAGCCTGATTCTCACGGTGCGGGCCAGCGGGCCATCCCTGCCGGGGGGCAAGCCGAGCCTTGGCGCATTGGAAAAGGACTTTGAAATCCTGGGGCAGAACACCAGGCAGCAGCTGGTCTTTGCCAACGGTATCGCCGAAACCTCCAGCATCTGGCAGTACACGCTGCTGCCCAAGCGAGAAGGAACTCTCAGCATCCCCGCCATCCGCTTCGGGGACAGTGAGACAGCGGCAATCGCAATTGCCGTGGGACAGAATGCGTCTGCTCCGGCTGTGGCAAAGCCTAAGAAGCAGCCGACCCAAGCGCCGGCCAAAGCACAGCAGCAAGCCGGGAAGCAGCCGGCCCAAGCGCCGGCCAAGGCACAGCAGCAAGCCGGGAAGCAGCCGACCCAAGCGCCGGCCAAGGCGCAGCAGCAAGCCGGGAAGAAGCCGGCCCAAGCGCCGGCCAAGGCGCAGCAGCAAGCCAGAAAACAGCCGGCCAAGGCACAGGCACCGAAATCACCACCTGCCCCCCAGCCGAAGCCCCGGCCGCTTGTTTTCGTGGAAAGCAAAATAGACCGCAAGCAGGTGCTGGTGCAGTCGCAGGTTCTCTATACCCAGAGGGTATTTTCCGCGATCACCATCCAGGGACAAGTAAAGCCCTTGGAATTCCGCAACAAGATCCCAGTGCACGAGCTCAGCAACAGGCAGTACCAGCAAGCAGTGAGTGGTCGCAACTACACCGTGCACGAATGGGTTTATGCAATTTTTCCCCAGAAAAGCGGGCGGCTGCGGATTCCGCCAGCGGAGCTGAACGCCATTGACAGGCGCAGCGGACAGCGGATGAGAAAGCGCAGTGCAGCAATCCAAGTGCAGGTGCTGCCCCGTCCGGCCGCCGCGCCGGGGCGAGTCTGGCTCCCCGCCCGCTCAGTCAAGATCCAAGAAAAGTGGAGTGCGGACCCCGACAACCCCATGAATGTCGGACAGCCGGTAAATCGCACCCTGAAGATCATCGCCGAGGGGCTCATCGCCGAGCAGCTGCCGTCCCTGGCCCCGGGGAAGATCGCCGGTGTCAAAATTTATCCGGAGAAAGCTCACTTGGAGACAAAAAAACACAGCAGAACGGTGAAAGGAATACGCCGGGAAAAGACGGTGCTGATACCTACCCGGGCAGCACCGGTGGAACTGCCAGCAGTGGAACTGCACTGGTGGAACACAGAGAAAAACAGCCCCGAGGTGGCCCGCCTGCCGCCTCGCACACTGCAGGTGGTGGCTGGCGAGGACATCGTATCGGATATACAGGTTGAAAGCAGCAACCTCACCGCCGCTGCCGGCCAGGTCAACACGGAGGACATTAACCTGTCACCCGCCCCGGAAGCTGCCGAAACCGCCTTCTCCGCCCTGCCCTGGATCATTGCCAGCCTCGGCCTCGGCGGCGCCTGGCTGGCCTTCACATTTCTGTGGTGGCGGGAATGGAGCAGAAGACGGCAGCAGGAAACGACGGGTCGGGAGAGATTGCAGCTGCGCCGCCTGGCACAGCGGCAGGCCTACCGAGAGCTGGAGAGCGCCTGCCAAGCCAGGGATGCGGCGACGGCCCGGACCGCGCTCCTGAAATGGGTGCAGCGGCAATGGCCTGAAAACACACCGCGCAACTTGACAGAGCTGGCCGGGCTGGGCGGCGCAGAGCTGCGTCGGGCACTGGAAAAACTAGACCGCGCCCTGTACGGCGACAGCGAGGATTCCTACTGGGATGGCACCAGCCTGCTGGCTGCCTTGGAGAAACTGCGCCGGAATACGACGGCTGAAAACAGCCGGCAGAAGGGTTCCGCCCTGCCCGGCCTGTACGAATAGAGCGTCCGCTGCCTTTGGGGGCAATTATTTTCGGGACAAAAGGCCGCCAAGGCTTTCCTGCAGGTCGGCGGGCAATACGACAAACTTGCCGTTATCGGAGGCAGCCAAGGACTGCATTGCCTCAATATAGCGCTGGCCGAGGAGGAAGGTCAGAGGCAGCCTGTCATCCTCCGTGGTCTCTCGGATCAGCTGGATCGCCTTCTTGGACGCATCCGCCAGCGTCACCTCCGCCGTGGCATCGCGCTTGGCTGATTCCAGCCGTCCCTCTGCCTGCAGAATAGCTGCCTGCTTTTCTCCCTCGGCCCGGGTGACCATCGCCTTGCGGTCACGCTCGGCGGCAGCCTGCTGCTCCATCGCCTGCTGCATGGATTCGGAAGGCTCAATATCCTGTATCTCCACGGATTTCAGGACCAGGCCCCAATCTCCCATTTCAGTCGCCAGCTGGTCGCGCAGCTTGTGCTTGATCTGCTCCCGGGAGGAAAGCGCCTCATCCAAGTCCATGCTGCCGATAATGGAGCGCAGCGAAGTCTGCACCAGGTTGCGCACACCGAGAAAGAAATTGGTGATGCCGTAAACCGCTGCCACCGGGTCCGTCACCTTGATAAAAGCGATGGCATTGGTCTGGATGACCGCATTGTCCCTGGTGATCACCTCCTGCCGCTCTATGTCCAGCGGGATATCGCGCATGTCTAAGCGGTAGGCAATACGGTCAAAGAACGGGATGATCACCGACAGGCCCGGAGAGAGCGTGCGATGGTACTTTCCAAAGCGCTCAACAATCCACTCGTGTCCCTGGGGCACGGTGCGCACCCCGTAGCCGATGACCGCTGCGGATAGTAAAAAAAGGATAAAGCCAATAATTTCTGGGCTCATGAGATCAAGCCTCCGATTCTCTGTGAACTGCTAAAAGACCGTCATCTCCAACATGCATGACTGCCGCCCGATTGCCCTGCGCGAGGGCTTCATCGCTTTGAAACTTCCATATATCGCGTCTGGCGAAAGGCCTCTGCAGGCGAATCGTGCCGCGACAAACGCCGTCATCCTGCACGGCTGCCTGCACCACCACGCCGATTGCGCCAATCACTTCCTGGGCGGCTTCGGCGATGCGGCGACGATCTGCCCGGGGCCTGTAAAAAAACATCCATGAGACCAGCGGCACGATGGAAAACACCATCCATAGCACAAACTGGACCCAGGACGGCGTTGCGGGCCCGAAGAACATCCACATGCCGACGGCAATAGCGCCTGCGCCGAACCACAAAATAATGCCGGTACTGCCCAGTATGACAACATCTAAAATCAGCATGACAAGGCCCAGCACAACCCACTGCCACCACAAAACGACAAATTCAATCATAAAAAACTCCTCCCGCCCTATGCCGCTTAGCAAAGCTGAAACGCCAATCTGCAATGCGCGCGCCGACCAGCGAAGGCTGCCGCCTTGATATGCGCACCTATTTTAGTACAGACAGGCTCTGCTCAACCACCTCGTACACATCCCGGGAAAGATGCCCGGTGCTCTGTATGCGCTTTAGCTGCTCCTGCATTTTAGCGGCCTTCTCAGGCAGCAGCTTCTGCCAGCGGATGAGGAGTGTCAGAAAACGGGCAGCCAGCTGCGGGTTGCGTGGATCCAGCGCCAGCACCTGCTCGGCGAGGAAAGCGTAGCCGCTGCCGTCGGCGGCATGGAAGTTGATCAGGTTCCGGCAGAAAGCGCCCACGGTGGCGCGCAGCATGTTCGGGTTGTCCGGATTGAAATCCGGGCGCGCCATCAGCGCCCGCAGACGCTCCAAGGTGCCTGGCCGGCGACAGCAGGCCTGCACCTGGAACCAGTGATTGAGCGCCAGGGGCTCGTGATGCCAGCGGCGATGAAAGTCTGCCAATGCCTGGCGACGGGGCTCCTCTGCTTCCGCTCCCGTCCAGTTGACAAGCGCCAAAAGGGCCGTCAGGCGCTCCTGCAGAGTTTCGGCATCCCGATACTGCTCCTGGCAGGCAGTGAGAATGTCTGATGACTCCAAGAGAGCGAGTCGGGACAGGCACAGCCCGGCCAGGGCGCGGCGCCCCATGGCCTCGGCATCCATGCAGCGCCCCGTGCTCCGCCCCCCCCGCCAGGCCGCCTCCATGTCCGTTCCCAGCGCTGCTGCCAGCTCCCGCTCCACCTGCAGACGGCCGTGATAGATGGCCTCTATATCGGCCGCGTCCTCCCGGGCCGCCAAAGTCATTTCATCCGGCAGCCTCAGCATAACCGCTGCCAGGCCCGGATCTTCATCCGCCGCCACCAGAATTTCACCGCAGGCACTCACCAGGGCCGGCGATGCCGTCCGGCTCTCCCCCGCCCGCCAGACCCCCGCACCAGCCATCACCGCATCTGCGCCCAGACGCTGCATGGCATCCCAGCGGCAAAAGGGATCTGCATCTCGCCACGCCAGGCGGAGCAGATCCTCCTCCTGATACGGAAAATCCACCTGCACCGGTGCAGAGAAATTCCGCAGCAGGGAGGGCACCGGCATCTCCTTCACCTCTTCAAATACAAAGCAGTGCTCCCGTTCGGTAATATTCAGAACGGTTTCAGCACCCAGTCTCTCCCCGCCCAGGCAGAGCGGCAGAGGACCCTTCTCCCCCACCAGGCCCATCACCAGCGGGATATGCAAAGGCTGCTTGTGCGGCTGTCCCGGTGTCGGCGGGCAGGACTGCGCCACCTGCAGGGTATAGCGGCAAGCCCCGGCATCCCACTCCCCCCGCACCTTGAGGCGGGGCGTGCCGGCCTGGGAATACCAGCGCTGAAACTGAGACAAATCGCGCCCGCTCGCCTCCGCCATAGCCGCTAGAAAATCCTCGCAGGTGGCCGCGCCCCCATCGTGCCGCTC
Source organism: Gammaproteobacteria bacterium (assembly GCA_965205525.1). Classification (GTDB taxonomy): domain Bacteria; phylum Pseudomonadota; class Gammaproteobacteria; order JABABF01; family JABABF01. The sequence continues at coordinate 676,240 of OZ242171.1, read as the reverse complement.
AAAGTACAGCTCCGCGCCCCGCCGGAAATCCTCTGCACCCAGCAGGGCATGCAGCATACGCGCCACCTCTGCACCCTTTTCGTACACGGTGGCGGTATAAAAGTTGGAGATTTCAAGATAGGAAGCAGGGCGCACCGGGTGGGCCAGAGGGCCGGCATCCTCGGCAAATTGCACGCTCCGCAGAAGCGAGACATCCTCCACCCGGCGCAGGAGCGCGATGCCGGTATCGGCGGCGAAGCTGGCCTCTCGGAATACGGTGAACCCCTCCTTCAGGCTCAGCTGAAACCAGTCCCTGCATGTGACCCGATTGCCGGACCAGTTGTGAAAATACTCGTGGGCGACAATGCTCTCCACCCGACGGCTGGCGGCGTCCGTGGCCACATCGGGATCAGTGAGAATGCAGGCAGTATTAAATAGGTTCAGCCCCTTGTTCTCCATGGCACCGGAGTTGAAGTCGTCAATAGCGACGATCATGTAGACATCCAAATCGTACTCTCGGCCGTAGTTCTCCTCGTCCCAGCGCATAGCACTCTTGAGGCTCTCCATGGCGTGGCCGCATTTGTCCAAATCCTTCTCCTCTACGTAAATCCTAAGGGGCACCCGACGCCCGGAGCGGGTGACAAAGGAATCTTCAAAGCAGCGCAAGTCCCCCGCCACCAGCGCAAACAGGTAGCAGGGCTTGGGAAAGGGGTCATGCCACACGACCCGGCAGCGTCCACCGGGCAGCTCCTCCCTGGACACCGGGTTGCCGTTGGAGAGGAGAACGGGGCAGCGCTCCCGGTCCGCCTCCAGGGTGACCGTGAATACCGACAGCACATCCGGGCGATCCGGAAAACAAGTGATGCGGCGAAAACCCTCCGGTTCGCAGTCTGTGCAGAACAGCCCTCGGGACAGGTACAGCCCCTCCAGGGCGGTGTTGTCCCGGGGGCAGAGCCTGGTCTCGCATTCCAGCACGGCCCGCTCCGGCAGTTCCTCCAGGAGCAGCCTGCCCTCCTCCTCCCGCAGTTTTTTCGGGGGTGCCCCGTCCACCGCCAGCCGTACCACCTCCAGCCCCCGCCGATAGAGCTCCAAGGGCGCTCTCGCCGCCCCGGCCGGGTTGCGCCGCAAATGCAGGCGAGAGCGCACCCGGGTGTCAGTCTCGTCCAAGACAAAATGCAGCTCGGTGCGCTCTACCAGGAAAGGGGGCGGACGATAGTCCGCCAAGCGCACCGGTTCAGGGCGGGGACCGCCGTCACGCAGCATGGAGTTCAACATGGTAGCCAGCAAACTTGCGCAAATTGATGACGCCCCCTTCAAACACCAGGTACTGCCCCTTGACCCCGTGCAGTGTGCCCTCCAGCTCCGGCTGACGGTCTAAGCTGAGGGCGATCAGCTTCTTTGGGGGCGGTCGAAAGAAGGGATAGCGGATGGTCACCGGCTTCTCCTCGGACAGGGCTCGGACACTCTCTTTGCCAAAACGCTGGCGGATGGATTCCAGACTCTTTGCCGCTGCCGCCAGCAGCGCATCCCGCTCTGCCTCCAAATCCATTTCATCGGTATTCCCAGACAGCATGCCTTTCCAATTGGTACTGTCCTTCACGCCCTGCCCCCTGATTGCCTCTTCCAGGAAACCGGCCACCTGGCGGCTGGAAGCCGCCAGTATCGGCAGTGCCTGCACCGCCCCCTGGTCCAGCCAGCGGGTCTGCTCATGGCCCCTGCGAGTGAGACCCACCTTGAGGCCAGAGGTGTTAGCCAGATACACCAGGTGCTCGGTCATGCAGTGCCCCTGCGCCCATTCGGGCTCCCGGCAGGTGCCCTCTGCATAGTGGCAGCGGGTGGGCTGCATAATGCACAGGTCGCAGCGGGCCAAGTCCCGACAGCAGGGAAAGCAATAACCCTGGCTGAAGCTCTTGCGGGTGGCACGCCCGCAATGAATACAGCGGATATCGCCATTATGACAAAGAGAGATGTGCCGCCCTAGCAGCGAATCCAGGAGCAGAGGCTCCTCTCCTTCAAGGCGCAGGTGATAAACGGCAGAGCCCCGCTCCAGCGCCACATCCATCTTGCGCAAATCACCCCTCGCTTTAATCATCGTCTGCCCTCCTCGGCTCCCCAGCCCAGCGCATCCAGTGCGCCGAGCAGTGCGCCCGCCCCCAGGCCTGCAAGGTGCGCCGTGTTGGCTACCCGTCCGCCCACGATAAAATCCAAGATGCCGAGGAGCCCGAGAGCGAGGGATATGAAAAGCAGCCCGATAAGCGCCGGGGGCACCGGCACTGCCCGAGCAGGCAGCAGCATATTCCAGACCCAGATATAGCCGCCGAGCCCGTAGAGGGCGCCGGACAGGCCGCCGAACAGGTTGGAGCCAGACACTATGTACTGGCAGTAATTGGAGAATACGCCAGCAGCGAGCAGAAGGAATGCCAGCCTGGGCCCGCCTCTCATGCTCTCCAAGGGAATGCCAAACAGCCACAGCATGAGGCCGTTAAAAGCGGTGTGCATGGCCCCGAAGTGCAGAAAAATTGGCGTCACCCACCGCCAGTATTCCCCGGGAGGAGGTCCGGCCGGGGAGCGAAAATCAGGGAAGAGAAGAAAACGCCACAGGCCTCCGTACGGGTCCAGGCTCACCAAAAGAGCGCCTAAGAGTCCTCCCGCCAGAAACAGGCAGGTGATGGGGTTGCGGCGCAGCAGTTCAGCCATCCAAGCGCTTGCCCCAGCCAAGCTTGTCGCGACAGGCCGCATAAAAATCATGGTGGCGCGAATGCAGCAGGAGCAGAGGGCGCGGTTTCTTGCGGATCTGCACCTCGTCCCCGGGCAGAGCCGTCAATTCAATCTGGCCGTCGCAGGTGATCTGGGGGTACAGGGTGTTATGGGCGGCGATGACTATGCGGACGGTGCTATCGCCGTCCGCCATCAGCGGCCGGCTGCTCAGGGTATGGGGAAACATCGGCACCAGCACCATGGCATTCAGGGTCGGATGGATGATGGGTCCCCCCGCCGACAGGGAGTAGGCCGTGGAACCGGTGGGAGTGGCCACAATCAGGCCGTCTGCGCGCTGGCTGTAGATAAAAGTGTCGTCTATGTAGAGCTCCATCTCCACCATCCGGGCCGAGGTGCCAGAGCTGACCACCACATCGTTCAGGGCATCGCCGACACCTACCGGACTGCCGCTGCGGGACAGCTCTGCATCCAGCAGAAAGCGCTCTTCAACGATGTAGTTTCCTTTCAGGATTTCCGCCAAATCCGCCTCCACCCGCCCCGGCAGGGTGTCCGCCAGGAAACCGATCCGCCCCAAGTTCACACCCAGCACCGGCACGCCGCCCTGCACCAGGGCACGGGCAGCGCCCAGCATGCTGCCATCTCCCCCCACCACCACCGCCAGGTCGCAGCCCTCCGGCACCTCCTGCATCCCCTGCCCCATGCGGATCTCCAGCCCCCGCCCTTCCAAGAAGCGACGGATCACCTCCAGGGTTTCGGCGACCCGGGTATTCTCGTCTCGGCCCAGAAGGGCTATGGTGCGGAAATCTCCGAGCATTAGCACAAGGGGACATGAAAAATGGCGGACCGGACGGGATTCGAACCCGCGACCTCCGGCGTGACAGGCCGGCATTCTAACCAGCTGAACTACCGATCCGCGAAAAACATTGGTGGGTGGTGACGGGCTTGAACCGCCGACCTTCTGCGTGTAAGGCAGACGCTCTCCCAGCTGAGCTAACCACCCCCGCTGCAAAGATTATATTTTACCTGATATGCTTTATTCGCCTTCTTTTTGCAATAATCATCGGCGCGCGCCCGGCCACCCTCCCCCACACCGCACATGAAATTTCAGATCGGCAATGCAATTCAGGCAGAGCGGCCCCTGGTGGCCGTCAGCCTCACTGACCGAGAGCCCATCCCCGCTGCGGGCATGGATATCGCAGAGCTGCGCATAGATGCCTTTCAATCCCAGGAGGAAGAGAGCATTCGCCGGCGCATCGCCGAAGCTGCCCAAATCGCACCGGTGCTGGTCACCATCCGCCTGCAAAGTGAGCTGGGGCAATGGGACGGCACCGAGGAAGAGCGGCTGAAACTGTTTCAGACCACGCTGACAGACGCAGCAGCGGTGGACCTTGAAATACAATCGGACATTGCAGAAAAAGTCATTCACATGGCAAAAAGCGCAGGGAAAAAAGCCATCGCCTCCTGGCACGGCAGCCTGCAAGATGCAGACCCGACAGAAATGGCAGAACGGGGATCTGCCCTAGGGGCAGATGCGGTCAAAATTGCTGCCTTCACGGACAGCCTCGCCGATGTGCGCGCCTTGGCAAAGGCTCTCTTGGAATGGAGGAGACTCCCGCTCATTGCAGTGGGCATGGGACGCTTCGGGCCACTGTGCCGCCTACTGCTCCCGGCTCTCGGCTCGCCGCTTGCCTATGCCCACCCGGACGGCAGCGAAGCGCGGGCGCCAGGACAGATGTCCCTTACACAGACTCAGGAGTTGCTGGCAGTCCTGTACCCGCCAGCCGCCGATTAAACTGCCGCCCTATACCTCCCTGCGCAGGATCTTGCCGACCCCGGATTTCGGCAGTTCATCCCGGAACTCCACCTGACGAGGCACCTTGTAGGCGGTCAGCTGTTTTCGGCACCATGCCCGCAGCTCTTCCGGCTCGGGGGGCTCTCCCTTTGGCACCACCACCAGTTTGACCGCTTCGCCGGTGCTCTCATCCGGCACGCCCACCACGACGCACTCTCGCACTGCCGGATGGGAGCTGGCCACTTTCTCCACTTCAGCGGGATAGACATTGAAGCCGGAGACGATCACCATGTCCTTGGCGCGGTCCACAATGCGAATATAGCCCTCATCGGAGAGTTCGGCGATATCGCCGGTGCGAAGCCAGCCCTCTTCATCCAATGCTGCCGCTGTCTCCTCGGGACGATGCCAATACCCGCGCATCACCTGGGGGCCTCGCACTTCAAGCTCGCCCCGCTCCCCAGCCGGCAGAGGCCGCCGCTCGGCATCCACTACCCGCACCTCGGTATCCTGCAGCGGCGGTCCCACTGTGCCGACCCGATTGGCATCTCCGGGGCTGAGCGAGATGACCGGCGATGCCTCCGTCAGGCCATAACCCTCGTGGATCGGGCTGCCGGTGATCTCCTGCCATCTGCGCCCGGTCTCCGGCTGCAGAGCCATGCCCCCGGAAATAGTCATTCTAAGAGCGCCGAAGTCCAGCGCCCTGAATTTCGGATGAGCGCATAGGCTGGCAAAAAGCGTGTTCAGCCCGAAAAATGCTTCACAGGGAAAGCGATTCCATTCGCGCAGCATGCTGTTAATGTTCCTGGGGTCGGGGATCAGGACAACGTGATGTCCTAAGTGCAGACAGCACAGCAAGGTGGTAAAAGCATAAATGTGGTACAGGGGCAGGGGCAGAAAAACCCGGGACGACACCGGCATCCGAAAGCTCTCCATGGCTGGCGCCATCTGCCGCACATTGGCGCAGATGTTGTCGTGCCCGAGCATTACCCCCTTGGGCAGGCCGGTGGTGCCGCCGGTGTATTGAAGAAGAGCGATCTCCGTCAGCACTGGCCAGGGCTTACCGCCTCCCAGTTTTCTAAAAGCAGGAAGCAGGGGGCGTGCGCCGGGTACGAAGGGTCGCCCGGTTCTCCGCTGCCATGCCCTGTTGAGCAGGATGCGCCGCAGGGGCGGATGCAAATCCCCGGGGGAAGTGACCATCAGGTGCTCCACGCCGAGACCCGCAGCAGCAGTGGCACCGGCAGTGCCGTCCAAGGTCACCAGCGCCCGGGCTCCGGAATCTGTGATTTGCTGCTCAAGCTCAGAGATCGTCAAAAGGGGATTGGCATTGACGATAGTCATGCCCGCCCGCAAGCTGCCGAAAAGCACGGCGGGGCCGATCAGCAGATTGCTCAGCTGGATTATCAGGCGCTCCCCGGAATGCAGGTCCGTATGGCCCTGCAGCCGGCAGGCAAAGCGGTCGGCGAGGGTGTCTAAGTCCGAGAACGAAAGGGTGTGGCCGAGACAGCTGAGAGCCGGGGCATCACCGTATTTTTTCGTCGCCGTCCGCAGCAATTGCGGAATGCTGTCGGGCTGTTCTGGAGGTGCGCTCTTATCGTTTTTCATCTCTCCCCCGCATCGGTCAAAGCGCCCGAATACATTCTGCCGAAGTATTCATCACCAGGCGAAAGTTCTTCGCCGCTGACACACCCGGCAAGACCTGCTGCCCGGTGCCCGCAAATCGCGCCCGGTGCGGGCTTGAGTCCGTCTTCCCGCAGCCCATAGGCACCCGCCTCGACTGCAGGCCCCCGCCATGTTCTCGGCGACAGGTGGCTGCCAACAGCAAAATCCCGTACGGTCATTGCACTGCTTGGCGAGATACAGGGGCTAGTGTACCGTATGCTGTCATCTTCTCCACAAACCCTTTCAGGCCATGTCCGCCCCCGCCCGGCAGCCGGAATTTGCAGATATCAGCCAGCAGGAAGACGGTTCCTTTTTCTGTCGCAGGTTCAAAGACCGCTATGCCTCTTCCGGCGATGCCCTGGGAGAGACCAGGCATGTATTTCTGCAGGGCAACCGCCTGCCTTCCCGCTGGCCCAGGCTGTCCCCCCTTCAACCCTCGCACTTTATCTTGGGTGAGACCGGATTCGGCACCGGGCTCAACTTCCTGGCCGCCTGGCGGCTATGGGCCAGCTGCGCCCCCGCCTCCTGCACCCTGCACTATCTGGCGGTGGAGCGTTATCCTCCAAACCGGAAGACGATGGCAATGCTCTGTCGGCAACGGTCGGCACTAGCTCCCTTTGCGGAGGAATTGTCAGACTGCTGGCCCTGCCCGGTTCCGGGTATTCATCGCCTGAACCTGGGCCATGTGCAGCTGAGTCTGGCAGTGGCGAAAGTGGCGGAGGGGCTCGGCGCTCTCGGCGATATCGTGGCGCAGCCTGTGGACGCATGGTTTCTGGATGGCTTTGCGCCGGCTCGCAATCCCGAGATGTGGACTCAAGATGTGTTTTCGCGCCTGGCCCGAATGAGCGGACCGGGCACCACCTTTGCCACCTACACAGCTGCCAGCGGGGTGCGGGAAGGGCTTCGCCGGGTCGGTTTTGAGGTAAGGCGCACAACTGGATACGGGCAGAAACGGCATATGCTGGAGGGGCGCCGCCCCGGCCGCTGCCTGACAAGAGGCTCTCGGAAGAAACGCCAGGCACTCGTGGTGGGCGGCGGGCTGGCAGGGACAGCCACCGCTGCCGCCCTGGCCCGGCGCGGTTTTCGGGTCTGCCTGCTGGAGCAGGCTGCAAGCCTTGCCCAAGGGGCATCCGCCCAGCCCCGCAGCGTCATCTATGCCCGCCTCTCCCCTTGGGACACGGCGGCGGGACGACTTACTCTGGCCCAGTACCAGTACGCCCTCTCTTTTTATCGGCGGCTGCTCCGAAGCGACGCTCTCCGGGAAGGAGAGGATGGCGCCCTATGCGGCGCACTGCACTTGGCCTGCGAGCCCCGGCGGGCCGGACAGCAAACTCGTCTGGCGGCAATCTACCGGGGATGTGAAGACCTGCTGCAGCCGGCAGATGCCGTTCTAGCTGAGAAAATAAGCGGGCTGCCGCAGCGCTATGGCGGCCTGTTCTTTCCGGGCGCCGGCTGGCTTATTCCGGCAGCGGTATGCAGAGCTCTGGCAGCAACAGAGGGCATAACTCTTCGCCTGGGCTGCCGAGTCGCCGCCCTTGAACAGGGAGAGGACGGCAGCTGGCGAGCGCTGGCAGAAAATAGAAGCCTGCTCGCCGAAGCAGAGACCGCGGTAGTTGCCTCGGGGCAGGAGGCCTCAGTCCTATCCCTGCCTGTGCTGCTTTCCCTTGAGTCCGTACGGGGGCAGAGCACCCTGCTGCCGGCTGGCAAGCACAGCCAAAAACTCCGCACAGTCCTCTGCCATCGGGGATACCTGACGCCGGCGGCGGCGAAGACGCATGCCCTGGGAGCGAGTTTTGAACCGGGCAATGACAACCCAGAGCTGGAAACAGCCTCCCACCAGTACAACTTGGAGCGTCTGGCCGCCGATGTTCCCGCCCTGGCGGAGGAGCTGCCGGCGGCGGTGGGCTGCAGAGGCAGAGCGGGCTTTCGCTGCGTGAGCAGAGATCGGCAGCCCCTCGCCGGACCGGCAGGAGAGGAATGGCCCGGCCTGCACTTCAATCTGGCCCACGGCGGGAAAGGACTGGTGCGCATCCCCCTGTGTGCGGAACTGACGGCAGCAAAGATCGCCGAAGAGCCGCTGCCGATGGAAGCGGCACTGGCAGAACTCATGGCCCCCGCCCGTTTTGGATATCAGCGGGCCGGACCGCCGGCCAGGCACAGGTCGTGAATGGCGCATCGGCTGTCAATGCCGCCGCCTGCGATGCCTTCAAGGCCAGCCGCCGCACCCTTAGCGCTGGCGGGAGATATTTAATTCGCCGGAACCGCTGGTGACAGCGCATCCGAACTTATCTCTTCCGGGATGGAACATCACCGTCCCGCCCGCCCTCGTGCTCTGCCTGTCACCCCGAAAAGAGTGCTTCGGCGACTCACACAATACAATGTCATCAGCCGATTGAAATATTCCGCCATGAACACCGAATCCCTGTCTCCCCACAATTCCTTTGAGCTGCTTCAGCAGCGGCCAATCCCTGCCCTGGGACTGGAGGCGGCAGAGTACCTGCACCCCGCCACCGGCGCCCGGCACCTGCATCTGGGCGCAAAGATGCCGGAGAACATTTTCCTGGTCGCACTGCGCACGGTGCCTTCCGATTCCACCGGGGTCGCCCATATCCTGGAGCACACCGTGCTCTGCGGCAGCGAGCGCTATCCGGTGCGGGATCCTTTTTTCATGATGCTGCGCCGCTCCCTCAGCACTTTTATGAATGCCTTTACCAGCAGCGACTGGACCGCCTACCCCTTTGCCACCCGCAACCGCAAGGATTTTGGCAACCTGCTGGGGGTTTATTTGGACGCGGTATTCTTTCCGCGCCTGGACCCTTTGGACTTCGCGCAGGAAGGACACCGGGTTGAGTATGAAGATCCTAAGAACAGCGAAACGCCGCTGGTGTATCGGGGGGTCGTCTACAACGAGATGAAGGGCGCTATGAGCAGCCCGAGCTCCCAGATCTGGCAGGCGCTCTGCCGCCATCTGCATCCCGCCACCACCTACAGGCACAACAGCGGCGGCGATCCGGCGGCTATTCCAGAGCTGAGCCACGAGGCTCTTCGGGCCTTTCATCAACGGCATTACCACCCGGGCAATGCCATTTTCATGACCTTCGGTGACATTCCGGCAAAAGCACACCAGACGCGTTTTGAAGAGGAAGTGCTAAGACGCTTCAGCAGGATGGAGGAAACCATCGCTGTGCCCGCTGAGAGCCGCTACCGAAAACCGATGGCAGCAGAAGAGGCCTACACCCTCAGCCCGGAGGAAGAAATCCAAGCTCGCAGCCATCACCTAATGGCTTGGCTGCTAGACAGCAGCAGCAATCCAGAGCAGCTGGGGCGCGCCCAATTCCTGGCCGGCATTCTCATGGACAACAGCGCCTCCCCCCTGCTCAAAGCCTTGGAAACCAGCAAGATCGGCACCGCCCCCTCCTCCCTGTGCGGCTTGGAGGACGGTCAACGGGAGATGATCTTTGTATGCGGTCTGGAGGGCTCCGAGCCGGACCGGGCGAAGGATTTTGAGGAGCTGGTGCTCAGCACCCTGAACCAGATCGCCGAGGAGGGAGTCCCTAAAGAGCAGGCGGAGGCAGTGCTGCACCAGCTGGAGCTGCGGAGGCGAGAGGTTGGCGGCGATGGCTTTCCCTACGGCCTGCAGCTGCTGCTGAGCTGCCTGCCCGCTGCCCTGCACCGGGAGGATGCGCTGGCGATGCTGGACTTGGAGCCGGTGCTGGAGAAGCTGCGCCAAGAAATAAAAAATCCGGATTTTGTGCCGAAGCTGGTGCGGGAGCTGCTGCTGGACAATCCCCATCGGCTGCAGCTGACCATGCGCCCGGACCCGGCCATGGACAGACAGCGCCAAGAGAAAGAAAAAACCCGCCTCGCCGCACTGCACCGGGATTTGGACGAAGAGAGGCACCGCCAAGTGGCCGAGCAGGCCCAAGCGCTGGCCCAGAGGCAGATGCAGCAGAATGACCCGGAAATCCTGCCCCGTCTGCAGCTAAAAGACGTGCCGGCAGAAACACCGGAGATATCCCCTGCTGGACCGACGGCCAAGATCGGCAGCCTGGCGGCGGTGCGTTACGCCTGCGGCACCAACGGCCTGGTCTATCAGCAGCTGGTGGCAGATCTGCCGGAACTGAATGAAGAGCAGCAGGATCTGCTTCCCCTTTACACATTCTTCCTGCCGGAAGTGGGGGTGAATGGCATTGATTATCTCGCCGCCCAGCAGCGCCAGGCGCAGATCTCCGGGGGCATCGGCGCCCGGCACTCCATTCAAGGGCGCATGGATGATGAGCAGGAGGTGCGGGGCTGCCTGGTGCTTGCCTCCTCCGCCCTGGTGCGCCACCAGAGCGACATGAGCGGACTGCTGCGCGAAACCTTGGAGCAGGCTCGCTTTGACGAGCTGCCGCGCCTGCAGGAGCTCTTGTCCGTGGTGCGCAACCGCAGCGAGGAGAGCATGACAGACGGCGGTCACCACCTAGCGATGGCGGCTGCGGTCAGCGGCATGAGCCCCGCCGCTGCCCTGGCGCACCGCACTGGAGGGTTGGAGGGAACCCGCCGACTGCGGGCGCTGGCCCGCCTAGTGGAAAAACCGGCGGAGCTGGAGACCCTGGCCGAGCGTTTGCAGGCGCTGCATCGCACTCTGCAGGGAGGGCTGATGCGGGCGCTTCTGGTGGCAGAAGAGGAACACCTGACCGTCTGCGAAGACGGACTGGCGGCACATTGGCCGGCTGCGAGCGAGGCAGCCAGCAGCGCGCTCCCCCCGGCACTCTGCGACTCTCCCCTGCGCCTGCCGAGACAGCGGGAGACCGCCGGACAGCTGTGGCGCATTGACAGTCAGGTATATTTTTGCGCCCGGGCCTGGCCCACTGTCCCTGCCGCCCACCCGGATGCCGCACCCTTAGCGGTGCTTGGACGCTTCCTGCAGAACGGCTATCTGCACAGAGCGATTCGCGAGCAGGGCGGCGCCTATGGAGCGGGGGCACAGCAGAACAGCGGTATCGCCGCTTTCTGCTGCTTTTCCTATCGGGACCCCCGGCTGGCAGAGACGCTGGCGGATTTTGACGAGGCGATACGCTGGCTGGCACAGACCCAACACGAGCCCAGACAGCTGGAAGAGGCCGTGCTGGGCGTCATCGCCGCCCTGGACAAGCCCGGATCACCAGCCGGAGAAGCAAAACGAGATTTTCACGCACAGCTGTTCGGCAGCAGTCCGGCCCACCGACGCACCTTCCGGGAGCGGGTGCTGAAGACAAGCGTGGACGACCTGCAGCGGGTGGGCAGGGAATACCTGTCGCCGGAGCGGGCCAGCACCGCGGTGGTCGCGCCGACAGGTGCACCGGCAAAGGGCTGTGAAAATCTGCAGGAATTCAGCATGTCGGCGGCGGATACCGGTTGACCCCGGCAGTTTGCCTCTGCCTGCCAGGTACACGCAAAAACTAGCGGCGGCGCACATGCTCCGCCGCCACCGCCCGGGGATCCATCCTGATATCCAGACCGATGCGGCACAGGGTGATGATCACCATGGCGGTGAAGCCCCAGATGTCGTGGCCCTGGTAGCTGAAGCGAGGAATCCGCCGCATCCTGCCTGCCACGTGGTACTCGTCCGCCAGGAGATTCTCCGGGCGAAAGAAAGAAAGGGGCACACGAAACAGGCTGACAAACTCTCTGCCGTCCGGCTGCAGAGCGAGTGCCACGGGAATCTGGCCGACAAAGGGCGCAACGGAAAAGCCGAAGCGGGTGTGCATGGAAGGCAGCCGCGCCAGAATTTCCACCTGGCCAGTCTGCATGTGCGTCTCCTCGGCGCTCTCCCGCAGCGCAGTCTCCAAAAGGGACAAATCGCTCTTCTCCCGGCGTCCGCCAGGAAAGGCAACTTCTCCTCCGTGATGTGTAAGATTCTCTGAGCGGCAGCCCAGCACCAGCTTCGGATTCACCGGATCATCACTGACCGGCACCAGCACGGCGGCCTGCTGACTGCCGCCATCCAAGGGCTCGGAGTGCGCCCGCAGGCGGCGATGCAGCATGTTCAGCTGGGTTTCCGTCACGGCGGCAGTGTCGAAAGACGCCAGACATCGTAGGCGGGCTCCTCGTAGGGGTGCGCAGCAGAGAGCGCGCGCACGGCCTCTGCGATACAGCTCTCGGCACACACCATCTCCACCTTGTATTCCGCCACCGTCTCCATCTCCCCTGCCCTGCCGAGAAAGGGATGACTGCCCGCCAGAGGGCGGAACTGCCCCTCCCCCGGGGTCTGCCAGGCGCAGCAGTCGTAGTCGCCGATGCGCCCGCCCCCCGCTTCAAATACCGCGGTCTTCACCTGCTCCAGATGACTCTCGGGAACATAAAAGCAGAGTTTGTACACGGCGGTCATGCCACCTGCTCCTCCGCGGCAAAAAAATGTCGGGCGATGTCTTCCAGACTGCCGGCGGCGATGGCCTCCCGCAGGCGCGCCATCAGGCGCTGGTAAAAATGCAGGTTATGCAGCGTGAGAAGGCGCGGACCCAGCATTTCCCGGGAGCGTTCCAAGTGGTGCAGGTAGGCAAGGGTGCAATGGACGCAGGTGTAGCAGTCGCAGCCGGGCTCCGGCGGCTCCAGGCTGTCGCGATAGCGGGCGTTGCGTATATTGAGCACACCCCGCTCGGTAAACAATTGCCCGTTGCGTCCATTGCGGGTGGGAAGAACGCAGTCAAACATATCGATGCCCCGACTCACCGCCGCCACCAGGTCTGCGGGGGTGCCGACTCCCATCAGGTAGCGGGGATGGTCTGCGGGAATCTCCGGCACGATGCACGCAAGCATCTCGCACATCATCTGCCGGGGCTCCCCCACCGACAAGCCGCCGACAGCATAGCCGTCAAAGCCGATGGACATAAGCCCGGCCAGGGACTCCCGCCGCAGCTCGGGAAACATGCTCCCCTGGACGATGCCAAAGAGCGCCGCCGAGCTGTCGCCGTGCGCTTTTCGGCTGCGCTCCGCCCAGCGCAGAGAGCGCTCCATGGATTCCCGGGCAGCTTGCTCTTCAATGGGCCAAGGGGGACAGTCATCCAGCACCATGACCACATCGGAATCCAGTGCCCGCTGCACCTCTATGGAGACCTCCGGACTGAGAAAAGAGCCGGCGCCGTCCACCGGCGAGCGAAAAGACGCGCCGTCCTCTGCAATGCTGCAGCCCTTGCCAAAGCTGAAGATCTGATAGCCGCCGGAATCAGTGAGGATCGGCCCCGACCAGCCCATGAAGTCGTGCAGACCGCCATGCTTTTGAATAATGTCGGTGCCCGGGCGCAGCATCAGGTGAAAAGTGTTGCCCAAGATCATCTGTGCGCCGCTCTCTCGCAGCTCCGGCGGTGTGACTGTGCGCACCGCGCCCCGAGTGCCCACCGGCATGAAGGCCGGCGTTTCTACGACACCGCGTGCAAAATGCAGGCGGCCCCGCCGGGCGGCACCGTCTGATGCCAGCACTTCAAAGCGCATGGAAAGACGCTGCTCTTGCAAACGAATTGGGAGTGATGAACATCGCGTCACCGTAACTGTAAAAGCGATAGTCCTCGGCAACCGCCTCCCGGCAGGCGCGAAGCAGGAAATCCCGGCCGGCGAAGGCCGCCGCCAGCATCAGCAGGCTTGAGCCGGGCAGATGAAAGTTGGTCAGCAGCGCATCCACTGTCCGGAAGCGATGACCGGGCAGGATAAATAACTCCGTCTCGCCCCGCAGAGGGCAGAGCTCGCCGCCGGCAGACGCACTCTCCAGGGCGCGCACCACGGTAGTCCCCACCGCCACCACCCGGCCCCCGCGAGCACGGGCTTCTCGCACCTGGCGGCACAGCAGATCGGACACCTCTGCCCGCTCCGAGTGCAGACGGTGCCCCTGAAGGTCCCGGGTGCGCACCGGCAGAAAAGTGCCCGCCCCCACATGCAGGGTGAGATAGCCTATGCGCACACCCTGCTCTTGCAGCAGACGGAGCAGCGGGCGGGTGAAATGCAGGCCGGCGGTGGGGGCGGCCACCGCCCCAGGATGGCGCGCATAAACGGTCTGGTAGCGCTCCCGGTCAGCGGGCTCCTCGCCGCGACCCAAGTAGGGAGGAAGAGGCATGCGCCCGCACTCCTCTAGCAGCTGAGCGGCAGGACAGCCATCGGGCAGCAGAAGCTCAAACATGGTGCCCAAGCGAGCGAGCACAGTGAGAGATAAGCCGGCATCATTTCCCTTTCGGTCCAAAAGCAGAATGCGGCTGCCGACTCGGGGCTTGCGGCTGGCCCCCAGCTGGGCTAGGAGATGCCCGTCTTCCAATATGCGCTCCAAAAGAATTTCCACGCGGCCGCCGCTCGGTTTCTGGCCAATCAGCCGAGCCGGGATCACCTGAGTATCATTCAGCACCAGCAAATCCCCAGAGCGCAGCAGCTCCTTGATGCCGGAAAAGCGCGCATGCATAATGCGATCGCGAGAAGCATCCAGCACCATAAGACGGCTGGCGGTGCGCTCCGGCGCAGGGTAGCGGGCAATCAGCCTGTCCGGCAGCTCAAAATGGAAGTCCTCGGGGCAAAGAGCTGTCTCTTCCCCAGCTGAAAAATCCTCGGGGGCCGAGGAAATAGCGTCCCGTCTCCCCGAAACAGCGCACCGCCCTCTTCCCTGGGGCGATGAAATAGATGGTGCCGGGAGTCGGACTTGAACCGACATGCCGTTGCCGGCGGGAGATTTTGAGTCTCCTGTGTCTACCAATTTCACCATCCCGGCAGTAAAAACTTTGCAGTACTATGTAATTAAAAAGGGCATTATATGCAATGTTGCCATCGCTATGAACAACAGTACCGGAGGGGGGACATTCCTGTCCCCCGGGGACTGGAAAGTCCCCGCTCCTTTGGGGGGTTATTCAAACTCCACGGCGTGTTTGGCAAAGCGTTTTTTCATCACTGCAATCGCCTCTTTGCTATTGTCCACCAGCAGGAAGCGGCAGTTCTGCTCCAAGGCAGCTATGCCGGCGGTGCCGCTGCCTGCAAAGAGGTCTAGCATAAGACCTTCGGGCTCGGCATGCACACCGATAATGCGCCTTAGAACGCCGAGAGGTTTCTGGGTTGCATAGCCGGTCTTCTCCCCGCCGTTGGTGGGTACGATGGTGTGCCACCAAACATCTGTTGGAAGCTTGCCTCGGGCTGCTTTTTTGGCACCCGCCATGGCCGGGGCCATATAGGGAATGCGATCGCTCTCCTCCCGACGAAAGGTATAGTTCTCCGGGTCCTTCGTGTACCAGAGGATGTTGTCATGCTTGGCGGGCCAGCGATTCCTGGGGCGCCCGCCATAATCGTAGGCCCAGATGATTTCATTCTGAAAGCAGTCCCGCCCAAAAATTTCATCCAGCCGCACCTTGCAATAATGCACCTCCCGGCAATCCAAGTGCAGAAACAAAGAGCCATGGGGAGCCAGCACCCGATGCGTCTCTTCCAAGCGGGGTGCTAAAAAAGCCAAATAATCATCAAAACGATCTGCGTAGCTGCTTGTGCCCGCCTTTATGGTGCGGTAGCGGCGACCTTGAAAGCCGGTGCGGTCTCCATTCTTATCGTCGCGCACCGTGCGGATACGCTGGCGCTTCTGCCTGGTGCCGGTATTAAAGGGCGGGTCAATATAGATCAAGTCTGCGATTCCATCCGGCAGAGAGGTCAGCACTTCCATGTTGTCAGCGCAGACGACCCGTCCCTTGACCTTCCCGTTCGGCAAAACAATCTTCTTTTTTTTCTTCTGCTTTGGCCGAGACTGCAGGGTGCTGCTGCGCGGCTTGGTGGGAGCACTCATCAATCAAATACTACCCGAAATCCCACGTCCGATGCGCGGTGGTCCAAGGGTAGCGGGCGGGAAAAGGCGCTGCGGGCGGTATCCGCCCCGGGCAGAAGATAGCTGCCCCCCCGCGCCAGTGCCGAGTAACTTCCGCCTGTCACCGCCAAACTTCTGGTCCATTCGGAGAGATTGCCTCCTAAATCTAAAATTCCATCGGCGCTCCTGTCGCTGGCAACTCCGCCGCAGACAGCTGGAGCTGCATCGGGCCGGTCTGCACTCAGCACGTATTGCGGATTAAATGTTTCTCCCCAAGGGTATCGCTGCCCATCGCCCCCGGAAGCCGCGGCAAACCACTCGTAGGCATCCGGCAGACGGCCGCCGACCCAGCGGGCAAAGGCATCCGCGGCCCACCAACTCACCCCAGACACCGGCAGTTTGGGCTGCCCGCGCTGTTGTTCCCAGTCCAAGGGAAGATAATCTACCCCCGCTGGCTCGCTGTCATTGGCAAACAGTCCCAGCTTTACCAATGGATCCCGCAGAAATAGCTGGTAATGAGTCCGGCTCACCTCGCATAGGCCCATTCTGATGTGGCGCGAAGCACTTTTGCCCTTGAGCAGTTCGGCAATCCGAGTCAGCTGCCCCGAGGGCAGCACACTGACAAAGCGCGGCAGGCTCGCATCCTCCGGCAGCCCTATCGGGTAATCCCCCGCCGCTATTGCAACCTGGCGCGGCAGACCGCCCCAGGGCAGCCTGGAAGGGGGCGGGCGCAGATAGACACAGCGAAAACCCGTCTGGTGGGAGCGATGACGGGGCGATGCGCTCCGCTGCAGACCATTCAGAGCATAAATAATTCGGGCACCGCCGCTATTGGCCGGCGCGCCGTGCAGCATGGGGGGGGAACTCCCATCCTTGGACGGCTCCCCCTGGCTCCACTCCTCCACCCCGCCCGCCATGTTGTGAACGCCCTCTGGCGTATCTGTGGTCGGGTGCAGGCCGCATATCTGGCTGGCATTCAGAACCGGATCCAGGTAGGGCCAATCATCTGACCGCGGCACATCGCCCCAGGGATAGAGCCGCCCCTCCATACCGCCGGCGGCAGCCTGCCATTCCCCGGCATAGGGCAGCCGTCCCCCGGCAGCACGGCAGTAAGCATAGGCATCGTAATAGGCGACACCGCTCGCCGGAGATTGCAGACGACCAGCAATGCGATGCCCTCGTGAGATAGTGCCGTAACGCCAGCCGCGGGGCTCGTCCGGTGCGCCGAGGAGCACATTGGAGTGCTGCTCCTTCCAGCGCAGGAAAGATTCAAAGTTCCCCTGGCTCACCTCGCAGGTATCAATCCAAAAACGCCTGAGGCGCACCTGGCGCCGGGGCCTGTCCAGCACCCGAATCAATTCTGCGTCCCCCTGCACGGAGGTCAGATTGGCTAGCAGTATCTGGTCCAATCTCTGTCCCTGCTCGCTGACAGCAGGAGCCGGCTTGAGATCCAGCTCCACGGTGTCCAGCCGAGCGGCGGGCAGGCGCAGCCGGGTCACCACCGCCATCGCCGCCAGCAGCAGAACCAGCAGGAAGACCAGGGAAAAACGCAGACGAAAGGGGATTTTCATGCCGCGCTCTCAGCCACACTCTGCTGCCGCTGTCGCCGACGGGACCGCAGCAGCAGCAAGGGAAAGGATGCCAGGGCCGCCACCAGCAGGCTGTACAGCGCCACCAGCCAGCCGCGCCAGCCAAATAATTTCTCCTCCGGCTGCCCCCGGAGGGTCCCCCCGTCCACCCGCACCTGATTGGCCTGCACATCCAGCAGCAAGTTGCCGTCCCGGTCAAAGGCGGCATACACGAAGGCGAGCACAAAATCATCCAGGCGCGGGCTCACGTAGGTCAGCACCCGCCAGCGAAACTCCTCCGGCGCATCAGCATCCGGCGGCATCAGCAGCACAGCATCCGGCTCCAGCTCCTTGGCCAGCCCCCGGTAAATGCCCGGATACTCGCTGAGATTGACACGCAGCCGCACTGAAACAGGGGGGCCGTAGGAGCTCGCCCCGTCCTCAACTCCCAAGGCGACGGTATCCAAGCCGGTATTGACCGGCACGATGAGCACACTGTCCCCGGACAAATCCCCCTGAAACCGGCGCAGATAGAGCAGATCATCTGTCGGCCAGTAGCCCCTGAAATGCCAGGCCAGCGATTCTATGCGGGGCACATCTTCCGGACGCACCTGCGGCGTATTTTTCATCAGCTCACCGACCTTCTCACCGATCTTCACCACCAGCTGCCGAGGCGAGCCCCCCGCATCCAGCACCGATTGCACCTGGCGCATGTATTCCAGCAATCCCGACAGCACCGCCCGGTAGTTCAAAACATCTGAAAGCGGAGCGGAAAGCCCCGCGGCTCCCGCTCTCGGCACACTCTGGGTCGGCCCGCCGCTCTCGGGGGCGGACCACCGAAACTTGACCTTGCCCGAGTTGGCAGAGCGGGCACCAGAGGCGGCAGGGCTCTGGGTCATGCTCTGCATCAGCTGCTCAAACAATCCCTCCTCCGCAGCGCCCTCCCCCTGCCCTCCGCTTCCTTGTACGCTCTCATTCTGATACCGCTCGGACGAGGAGGAGCCGGGACCGCCCCATCCCAGTTCTGCACCGTCGGGAGGGAAAGCGCCCTCTCCGCCCTGCCCGGTGTCCTGTCCGGCCAGAGCTCCCTCCGTCCCGCTGCCGCTGCCGCTGCCCTCTCCCGCTGCACCGCTCTCCCCGGCACCCTGCCCTATGCTTTCATCGTCGGCACCCTGTTCACCTGCATTCTGTCCGCTCGTCTCTCCCTCGCCCTCCCCTTGGCCTTGCTTCGCCAGCAGCTCCCGCAGCGAGTTGCGGGCCGCCGCATCGGCCGCGTCACCGCCGAGACCTCCGCAATCGCCGCCGGCCGTGCCGCCAGGACAGAACCCGGCATCGCCTATCCCCATGCCGCCGCCCTCTAGGAAATGCCAGTGGCGGGGCACGATCCCGTGATCCTTCAGGATGGACATGGCGATGTAGAACAGCCGCACTTCATAGATGTCCACCCGCAGCCGCTGTTTCTGGCTAGCGGTGAAGCCCACTATGAAATTATCCAAGGCATTCTCTTCAAACAGCATCTCATCCCGGGAATAAATTTGCCCGCTGTAAAAATCCCGCACGAACTCCCTGTGCAGCTCCAGAATAGGCAGAATTTTCTGGTTTCGCACGCGATCTAAAGGGGATGCCTCATAGTCGTGCAGGCGGGCGGGCGGACTCGAGGACAACCGGTTCATCACGATGGATGTGGCCAGCTGACGGCTCAGCATCACCGACACTTCATCCACCTGCTCCAGCTGCTTCTGCTCCTGCTCGTAGCGGGCATTCAGGGTCAGCACGATGACGATGATGAGCATGGCCACACCATTGGCAAGAATATCTGCTAGGGCAACACCGGCAAAATCCGGCACCGCGCGCGCGCTAGTCCGCATGTGTTGGCAGAGGGAAGGCGGAGCGCACGGAATTTTTGCTATTGAAAATCGGATAAAACATGAAGCTGGACTGCCGGAGACTACGGCTCTATGAAATTTTGAATGTAGGGAGGAATGTCGTTTAGGTTGACAGATTTCAGCAGCTCGTTGGACGCGATAATCCAGCCGATATTGAGCAGGCGGTTCGGCATGAGGGCGCGTATACAGTTGCGCGCCTCCGACATGGTGGAGACGCTTCCCTCCAAGATGGCAAAAACGATCTGCTTGCGGTCAGCCTGATAAACCCGCCTGGTATAGGCGACAAAAGGGCTGTCTGCCTCGCAGATACGGCCCCGGGTAACAGACTCTCCGCTCTCCACGATACGCAGCACATCTGGAAAAGTCAGCACTACGAAACCTTCGCCTCCCTGCTGCCAGTTGATGCGATACTGCCCATCCTCTCCGAGCTTGTCCAGACGCTCCCGCACCGATGCCTCCGACAGCATATTGATCACCAGCAGGAGAACAAGCAGCAGGGCAAATGCCCCGCCGAAAATTGCCATCATCGGCGCGTTGTTCCTCTCCTGCGCCCCGAGGCTGTCAGCAGCGCCGCCGGAGGGCTGCTCAGGGGTAAGCGGCACGATAATCCTTCCGCACGCGGTCTTCCATCTCCACCAATGCGCTCTCTTCGGCGCGCTGGACCAAGGTCTGAATCAGGGTTAGCACCACGCTGAGGGAGAGTGCGATAAGGGTGGTATCAAAAGCGATGCCGAGAGGGGCAATCGCCGCGCCCAAGTCGCTAGACAGCCCGGACAGGCCCGCCTGGGAGCCGACAATATTGCGTATTCCATCCGCCGCCAGAGAAATGCCCAGCACGGTGCCGATAAAGCCAAGTATCGGCACTGCCCAGCTGATAAAACGGGGTATCAAATAGGATTCCTCCGAGCGGCGCCAGAGGTATCGGAAACGCTCTTCCAGAATCTCCCGGTTGCCCTGCACATCGGGGTACATCGTGTCGGGCAGTATGTTTTCTGCCAGCATGCGGCGCAGATAGCCGACTGTGCCCCCTTTGTAGGCCAAGAGCAGGAGCGCCCAGCAGAACAGCAGCAGCGTAATCGGCGGAATAATGCCGCGCTCTAAAAAACGGACCGTAATGCTGCTGAGAGAGGCCATCTCCCCCAAGGCATCCAGCAGCAGCAGCAGATAGGCGCTCACAATCAGCGCCGCGCACAGGGTCGGCAGGAGGGGCGGCCCCAGAAGAATATCTGCCATGCGCTCGCCGCCCGGTATGCTGTCCCGTCTGCGCATCAGAAATACATGGTAGGTATAAAGGGCCAAGGCGGCGATAAACAAGGGCAGCACAGGGCCCACCGAGGCAGCTGGGGCATCCCCCCCCAGCACAACGTTGGCCTGCAGGGCGAGTGCGACGGCCACCAGCAGCAGCGTCAGCTGGTTGAAGGCAGAAAGCACGCTGCGGCCAACGGACTGCCGCTGATCAGCCTGATACTGGGAGTCGGCGCGACGCAGGTAAACGGTCAGCGGCACCAGGAGCAGGGGCGGCAGCAGGCCGAGCCAGGGGGAGAACCCGAACAGATGGGCGAGATTAGGGAAAATCAGCAGAAACAGGGCAGCTGAAAAAAGCAGGGCAAGTGTCATAACGGGGTCTCGCTGGCGACGACAGTTCAATGAAGGGGGCGGATCCCGGCCGCCTGCCGGACTTTTTCAAGCAATGGGGCACTGCGCGCCCGGGCGCGCTCGGCACCATCTTCCAAGACCTGCCCCAAGGCGGCACTATCCGCCAGCAGGGTTTCGTAGCGGCGGCGCGGCTCTGCAAATTCTTCTTCTAAGAGGGCAAAGACTATCTCCTTCACCTCTCCCCAGGCAATGCCCTGCCGATAGCGCTCCCCCAGGGACTGAACAGCGGCGTCCTCGGCAAAGGCCCGGTAGATCTGAAACAAGGTGCAGTTTTCCGTCTCCTTCGGCTCTTCGGGAGGCTGCGAGTTGGTCTTGATTTTCATAACCAGCCGGCGCAGCTTATCGGCAGGTGCAAACAGCGGAATCGTGTTGCCGTAACTCTTGCTCATCTTGCGCCCGTCCAGCCCCTGCAGTGCCTCCCCTGCGGGGGGAAGCTCTGCTTTGGGCAGCACAAAATGCTCTCCGTAATGATGATTGAAACGCTGGGCGATATCGCGGGTCATCTCCAAGTGCTGCACCTGGTCGCGACCGACGGGAACTCGGTGCGCATTGAAAGCCAAAATATCCGCCGCCATAAGCATCGGATAGCAGAACAGACCCATGGTAATCGCCCGGTCCGGGTCCTGATCTGCACTCTCAATATTTTCCGCCGCTGCCGCCTTGTAGGCGTGGGCCCGATTGAGCAGCCCCTTTGCCGCCATGCAGCAAAGGATCCAGTGGAGGTGCATGATTTCGGAAATATCGGATTGGCGGTAGAAAACTGCGTGTTCGGTATCCAAGCCGAAAGCGAGCCAGGCAGCCGTCATTTCTCGCGTTGAACGGGCCACCAAGTCCGGGTCGCGGCATTTGACCAGGGCGTGGTAGTCTGCCAGAAAATAGAAGGAGTCCAGGCCACCGTCACGGCTCGCAGCAATGGAGGGCCGAATAGCCCCGATATAGTTGCCGAGGTGGGGAGTGCCGGTGGTTGTAATACCGGTAAGAACGCAGGTTTTATCAGCCACAGCACAAGCCGCGGGAAGGGGAAAAGACGGGTGCAGATGATTCTATCACGGCAGAGCGGTTTTCTCCCGAACAGCAGGGCAGCAATACAGGATTTGCGCGCTTGGCAACTCTTCCCAAGCGCTGCTCCGGCACTTTGCTAGGCAAGGCCCAGCAGCAGGGCACCGAGAGCTAAGCGATATATCGCGAAGGGAGCCATGCCGACCCGCGATACGATTCGCAAAAAGGCAGCGATACACAGGCGGGCAGTCAGTCCCGACACCAGGATGCCGAGCAGCATCTCCCGCCAGGGCACAGATTCCGCCTCCACAAGCAGAGCACGGCTTTCAAACACGCTGGCACCGGCAATCACCGGCACGGCGAGCAGAAAAGAAAAAGAAGCCGCCTCGGTGCGCCGAAGCCCGAGCAGCAGGCCGACGGTCAGGGTAATCCCGGAGCGGGATACGCCGGGCACCAGTGCAATCGCCTGAGCGGCACCGATAAAAAGGGCGCCTTTCCAGTTCAGGGAATCCATTCCCCGACTGCCGTCGCCCCTTAAATCCGCCCACCACAGCAGCAGCCCGAAAACTATTGTCATGACAGCGATGGACAGAATGCTGTTCCGCCCCAGATCCACCCAGTCCTGAAGGAAAAGGCCGGCGAGAACAGCGGGAACCGTTCCGATAAAGAGCATCCAGGCCAGCTGGCTGCTCTGGCTTTTAGAGCCGCTAAAACTGCGGCACCATGCGATGAACAGCTCCTTCAGCTCGACACGGAAAAAATGCACCACTGCGAGCAGAGAGCCCAGATGCACAGCGACATCAAAAGCCTGTCCCTGCCTCGGCCAGTGCAAGAGCATTTCGGGCAGCAGCAGGTGAGCCGAACTGGATATCGGCAGAAATTCAGTGAGCCCCTGCACAGCGGCGAGGACGAGGATTTGAATTGTTTCCATGACCAAAACTCAAACGACCGTTTTCATCCGGCGACGAGGTAAATGCGCCGCCCCCACCCTTTGCAGGCAATCGCAGCCGGCGGCATGGTCTCTGCCCGCCGAGCATCATGGCACGGGTGAAGGGCTGAGGCAGAGCCTGCAATACATAGCAGAGAAGATAGCATTCGCGATTTGCCGCTGACCAAGGATGCTACGGGCGGAGCCAGTGAGAAGTGAGAGGCTTGCAAGTCATGCGGGTTAGGCCTGTCGGGGGTATTTCTTCCAGATTTCGGCGCCTCGCAGATAGATCGGTTGTACCTCGGCGGGCGGCACGGCATCCCCTCGGCGAAGCGCAGCCTCCGCCAGGGGCAGAAGATTTTGCGCTTGGGGCTGCAGAGTACATTTCAGCACCGTGCAGCCGGGGAATGTCCCCTTCTCTTGGACGGCAGCTCGCCAACCCTCTCCCACTGCTGCAAAGGGCTGCCCCCGGTATTCCTGCGGCAGCTGCGGCGCCCCTGCCGGGCATAGAGAATCCTCCTGAAGCGGCACCGCCAGACCCTGCTCTGCCCGGTACAGGCCGAAATACATATCCCCCATGCGGGCATCCAGAGCTGCCAGCACCAGCCCTTCTTCCGGGCATAAATTCTGCTGAATCGCACCTTGGGCCAGCGCAGCCAAGGTGGAGACTGGCAGCATCGGCAGGCCGGCACCAAAAGCCAGCCCCTGGGCCATGCCGACGGCAATACGGAGCCCGCTGAAAGAGCCCGGACCGGAACCGCAGACCACGGCATCCATCTGTGCCAAGTGCAGGCCGCTCTCTGTCAGCAATTCATCCACCAGCGGCAGAAAATGGCGCGCATGCTCTCCGGGTGCGTCAATTATCCTCTCCTGAATCACACCGTCCCGACACAGGGCGATAGAAAGGGAGGAAGTGGATGATTCGAGGGCTAGGAGTTTCAAAGTGCAAAAGCAGAGCAGCAAGGGAGATTGTAAACTGCCATCCCATGGCATTGAAATGCGCAGCAATCCTACTGGCGGGCGGAGGCGGGCGCCGTTTTGGCGGTCGAGACAAAGGTCTGCTGCCTTGGCGGGATAGCACCCTGGTCTCCGCAGCAGCGAAGCGGCTCGCCCTCCAGGCGGACAGCCTGGTCATCAGCTGCAACCGCAACCTGGCGGAATATCGGGCCCTCGGATACCCGGTGGTGCAGGATGCAGAGGAAGGCTTCCAAGGTCCCTTGGCTGGCGTACTCGCCGCCCTCCCCCTGTGTGCCGAGCCCCTGGCGCTGGTCTGTCCGGTAGACTGCCCGCTGCTGCCCGCCGACATCTTGGATACCCTGCGAAATGCCATGCAGGCGAAAAACACCGAGGTCGCAGTCCCTCACGACGGCGAGCGGCTTCAGCACCGGGTATTTCTCATACGCACGGAAGCGGGTGCGAGCCTTGCAGAATTTTTTCAGACCGGCGGACGCTCCGTGCACGGCTGGATGGCAGACCGACAGGTGGCAGAAGTGGATTTCTCCTCCCGCCCCGAATGTCTCGCCAACGCCAATACCCCAGAAGAGCTGGCGCGGCTTGAAGCCATGGTGCAGCTCCCATAAGAAAAGCGGTGCCGCAGAAAACTGCGACACCGCCTTTCACAGCCCGCAAGCGGGCTCAGTTTACCGAGCAGATGCTCTCCTCCTTTTGACAGTTCTGCGAGCAGCAGGCTTAGCCTTGCGCACAGTGCGCCGGACAGTCCTGCGGGCGGTCTTTCTGCGAGTGGCCTTCGCCTTCGCCTTCGGAGCAGCGGCCGCTTTGCGCGCTGGCGATTTTCTTTTCACGCTGCTGCGACTGGCGGCTTTCTCGGCTTTGCGCGCACTGACCCTGATACGGACCTGCAGCTTCCGCTCTGCCTTGGCAATAGCGGAATCAACGCGACGCGCCTGCTGCTTGCGCCAGCGGGCGGAATAGGCGGCTAACGCCTTCTTCAAGCCAGCGACCACTTTGCGCTCCATCTCAGCACGACGCTTTTGCAAGCTGGCGCGACCGGTCTGCTCCATCTGCTTCAGGCGAGAAGCCACCTTGGCAGCGCGCAGAATCAAGTTGGCAGCCTGCATGCGCTTGCGCATGGCAGTCACTTTCTTTGAAATGCGGACGGCGGCATTGCGGGCACTTTTCGCAGAGCGTCGGTCAATGGGACGACCGCTTGCGAGTGCTTTTTTGCGAGCACTCTGAGCCTTGGTGCGTGCCGTGGCAAGCGTGCGCTTGCCAGCATCCACCTCCCGCTGGATAGCTGTGACAGCACTCTGCGCCTTTTTCAGGGCAGATGTCTGCAGCAGCTTCGCTGCGGCTGGTTTTCGTTTTGCAACTTTCACGCGGGTTTTACCACGACCAGATGCTAGTTTTTTCTTACGACGTGTTGCGGGCATGGTTTAAGCTCCCCTCAGCGGACATCATGAAATGCGATACGAAATACAGGTCGATATCGCTTGATAAAGCAGGGTGCATTAAGCACTATTTTGATGATTTTGTAAATCTCCACACACACATCTTTTAAGGTGCGCCATCTAGTATATCTTTAAATCCAGACGGTTTGTGGTCACCGAAGACTACGGTTTCAACCAAACCGACACCTTCTCGCTTGCCCATCCTGGCACGCATCGGGATATGCACATGAATGAAGGAATACTCCAAGGGATCTATTTCATTCTGCTGCCAAGATTCGCCTGCAAATTTTTCTTCTCCCTGCCACACTCCATGGGCCCACTCGGGATGCTGATAGCCGATGCCGCGCATGTAAAACGGCTCTGCAAAAGCCTCCAGCTGCAGGGCATGCTCGGTACCGTCCCATTCGCAAAATTTCATCTCAACGCTCTCAACCCGGCGCGTTCCCTTGACCCACTTTGCCTTGTGCCGCACGGTTTTCATATCTTTGTGATTCGGTTCAGCCTCCGGGATGTCATCTGCGCTACCGTAGGTGGGCACGATACAGCCGCTCAGCTGGGTGGGAAAGCCCTCCGCATCTTCAAAGGTGCCGAACTGGGTGCAGACGTCGCCGAAGTTGATCGGCGACCACATCCAGTACACCCGGGGACCGGCGGCAGCGGAGAGTGCGGTAGCGCCGCCCTCCGGCTCGCCCACCGGGCGCACACCCCATGACTTGTCGCGGGTGCCCGGGGTGGCTTCGCCTTTCACCTCGGTCCGCTTGCCGCCCGCCTGAAACCAGCCATGCCAGAAGCCGAATTGGGTGAAACGGCTGTTGTACATGGTCAGTCGGGTGTCTTCAAGCCTTACGTTCTTCGGCTCCTCGGTGGGTGCAGTGCAGGCGACAAACAGCAGGTCGCAGGAAATGCCGGTGTCATTGTCATCAATGCGCAGACGCACCTTGCGCATCGGCTCCTCCACGAGCAGCTGCAAGGGACCGATAGCGGTCTTGGTGCGGTCTGCCGGACAGCGCCGGGAACTGTGAAAACTGTGCTGTACGCCACCTATGACGACACTAAAATGACCGTCCATGACATAGCGATTCGGATATGCGCCAAAACCAATTTCAAAGAAAAAGCCGCCATTTTTATCTACGCCGTTGAACCAGTAGCGATCGTAGAAGTTGCGATCACTCTGAACGGGATGGCAGAGCGGCTCGTGTGTCTGGTGAACACAGTAATCATCAAAAGGAATAATCATTAAAACTTCTCCTGCCTGCAACTCTTAAAAGTCTTTGTAACAAACATTCTTCAAAACTGCAAGGCCTAGCTCGGCAACTGCGCTGTCAAGCGCATCTGTCTGGCAGACCATAGCCGCCGATCTGCCTGTAGTCAAGGGCAGCAGCCAACAGCACATGCAACCCTGCACCGGCCCCGCCCGCATGCGCTTGTAAAAATTGGCCGAGCTACAGTTTTTCCGCATAGCTCGCCGCCACCTCCAAGTAGCGCTCCACCATGCGCGCCACATTATCAAGGCTGCCCACCTTCATGCCCCCCCCTGCACCCTTGCGCAGCCGGGCATATACCCCCTCCACGATACAGGCCATCTTCCAATAGCCAAAGGCTTTGAAGTAATCCGCAGCTGAAAGATCAAAGCCAGTCCGGCGGCAGTAGATATCCACCACTTCGGCGCGCTTTGGAAAACCGGGGGCACAGGTGGGGGCATCGGGCAGAAAACCGATTTCATCCTCCGCCTGCCGCCAGTACAAGAGCGACCAGTAGAAATCAGCCACCGGGTCGCCGATGGTGCACAGTTCCCAGTCCAGCACGGCAGCGATACGGCAGTCCACTCCCAGAACCGTGTTGTCAAAGCGATAATCGCCGTGCACCAGGCTCGGCGGAGCCTGGGGGCCTGGATCTTTCTCCAGCAGGCGGCCATGCAGCTCGGTCAGCAGGGGCAGTTCACGCTCGGCGGAGGCCTCCGCCTGCTTGCGCCAGCGATGCAGCTGCCGCTCCACGTACGCCTCATGCCGTCCCAAATCTGCAAGTCCGGCCTTTTCCAAATCCAGCTGGTGCATGGCCGCCTGCACCTCCACCAGAGATTCAGTGGCCGTCCGGCACTGCGCCTTGTCCATGCCTTCTGCATCTTTGACGGTGCGCAGAATGCGCCCTTCTACAAAGGACATGACATAAAAGACGGCACCGTTTACAGCCTCGTCCTCGCACATGGCGATGGTTTCCGGCACCGGCACATCGCTGTGGGCCGCCAGGGCGCTCATCACGCGCCATTCCCGGCCCATATCGTGAGCAGTGGCAATGCGCGCCGATACCGGTCCCCGGCGAAGCGCGAAAGCGCGGCCCTTTGCATCCTGCACCCGGTAGGTCAGGTTGGAACCGCCAGCGGCTATGAGATCAAAATGAAAGGGAGGCTTGACTCCCGGCACATGCGCCTGCAGCCATTCGGAGACGGGCCCCGGATTAATACCCTTGGGCGTTGCAGCAGTCTTATTCGCCATATTCGTCGCGCCGGCCTTGCCAGTGCTGCCCTCTGTCACCGCACCTACAGGTTGGCGGCTACCCGCTCCAGCAGGTGTCCAAATTTCTCTTGCGCCGCCTTGCGCAGGGTGGGGATATGCTCGCTGGGCCAGCCCTCAACCGCCTCCACGTCCCGCAGGGCCTGGCGGGCGATGGTCTGCTTGTGCAACTCGTCGGCACCGTCGGCAATGCGCAGTCCTCGCGCCTGCCGATACATCTCCTCTAAAGGCATATCCGTGGAATATCCCAGTGCGCCGTGCAGTTGAATCGTCCGGTCTATGACATTGAACAGAGTTCGGGGCACCCAGTATTTGACCATCGCAATGCGCACCCGGGCATCCTTGCCGCCCTCTCGGTCAATATGCCAGGCGGCCTTCAAAGTGAGCAGGCGGGCCGCCTCAATCTCAGTCCAGGACTCGGCGATGGCATCCTGGGTCATCTGCAAATCGCCCAAAGGATGCCCCCGCACCTCCCTGGAAACCGCCCGCTCCTTCATCATGTCAAAGGCCCTGAGGCACTGGCCGATCATGCGCATGCCGTGATGAATACGGCCGCCGCCGAGACGCTTCTGGGCGAGGATGAATCCGTCGCCGGGCCGACCGACCATGTGATCCAAAGGCACACGGCAATTTTCAAAGCGAACCTCCGCATGGCCGCCGATGCGCGTCATCAGCTGCCCGTCCGGGGGCGCCTCGTGCGCCATGGTGCCCACGTCCCGAAGAATGTGCAGACCCGGCGTGCCCCGGGGCACGATGATCATGGCGGCCCGCTTGTGGGGCGGCGCCTGCGGGTCGGTAACCGCCATCACGACGAGGAAATCCGCCACGCCAGCGTTAGAGGAGAACCACTTGTGGCCATTCAGCACCCATTCGTCCCCATCCTGCTCGCAGCGGGTGCGAATGCCGGTCGGGTCGGAACCCGCCTGGTGGGGCTCAGTCATGGCAAAGCAACTGCGCATCTCACCCGCCATCAGCGGTTTCAGCCAGCGCTCCCGCTGCGCCTCGTCAGCGCCGGCGGCGATCAGCTCGGCATTGCCTGAATCCGGCGCTTGGTTGCCGAACACTTCCGGGGCCAGCAATGAGCGGCCGAGAACCTCATGCATCAGTGCCAGGTGCAGCTGTCCCATGCCCTGTCCGCCATCCTCCGGTCCGAGATGGGCTGCCCACAGATTTGCATCCTTAATCTTCTGCTTGAAAGGAACCAAAAGCGCATCCAGCTGGGGCTGATCAAGGTGCCCGGAAATCAGCTCCAGAGGAATGATCTCCGTATCCACAAAAGTCCGCATCCAGTCCAGCTTCTCCTGAAATTCAGGTTCGGTGGAAAAGTCCCAAGTCATATCTCGTATCCTCTTCGGCACACCAAGCGGGGAACCATCGCCGCCACCAGTTGACAGCACCTCGCAATACAGTATATGTTAGCACTCTCAACTGCTCCACAAGGCACCCGCATACGCTGGTGCTATCACAGAGGGCAGGTGCAGTTTAAGGCAAACCATTATGTCAATTTACAGAACTATTGAAAGCAGCGAGGCGAATCGCAAACTTGAGCTGAGCAGCCCCGTCACCTTGCAGGTAACCGGCGAGCTCATCTGCGCCAGCCGGGAGGAGGTGCAGGCCGCCGTGCGGCGGGCACGGGATGTGCAGCCCTCCTGGGCCGCCCTCAGCTTTCGGGAACGGAGCCAGTACATGGACCGCATGCTAAAGAAAGTTTTTGAAAAGCAAGATGAAATTATTGATACAGTGGTAGGGGAGACAGGCAAGGCACACACCGATGCCTACACAATGGAAATCTTCTCCTCCTTAGATTCCCTGTGCTACTACAGCAAGAACGCTGCAAAATTCCTGCGCCCCCGCAAGCATCGTCCCCACGGCGTGATGGGCTTTGCCAAGCGGGTGGAGTGGATCTACCAGCCCCTCGGCGTGATCGGCATTATCACCCCTTGGAACGGTCCCTTCGTACTGGCTCTCAATCAGGGCTGCCAGGCACTGATGGCTGGAAATACCGTGGTGGTGAAGGGCTCCGAAGTCACCCCCTACTCCACCAAGCTGGTGGAAACCCTGTTCTTAGAAGCCGGCCTTCCCGAAGGCGTGCTTCAGGTGCTGATGGGGGATGGGCAGACCGGTGCCGACCTGATTGAAAGCGGCGTAGACAAGGTCTCCTTTACCGGCTCGGTGGCTACTGGCAAGAAAATTGGCGAGGCCTGCGGGCGCAAACTGCTCCCCTGTACCCTGGAACTGGGAGGCAAGGATGCGATGATCGTCTGCGCCGATGCCAACCTGGACCGGGCGGTGCAGGGCGCAGTGATCGGCTCCTGCATGAACTCCGGCCACTACTGCTGCGGCACCGAGCGCATTTACGTAGTGGAAGATGTGTACGACACCTTTGTGGAGAAGGTCACCGACATGGTCAAGGGGCTCACCCAAGGGTCGGAACTGATTTACGAAGAGGATGTGGGCGCCATCTTCTGGGACCGGCAGATTAAAATCATTGAAGAACATGTGCAAGACGCAGAAGCCAAGGGCGCACGGGTGCTGGCGGGCGGCAAGCGCAACCCGGATCAGAAGGGACTTTATTACCTGCCGACGGTGATCACCGAAGTCAACCATGACATGGAGATCATGCGCAAGGAGACCTTCGGCCCGATCCTGTGCATACAGAAGGTGAAGGATGAGGGAGAGGCGGTTCGACTCGCCAACGACTCTGAATACGGCCTGAGCGGCACGGTATGGTCCAATGACAACGCCCGCGCCAGGTCACTGGCGGAAAAGATTGAAACCGGAAGCGTCTGTATCAACGATATGACGGTAACGTACGGCATACCCGTCGCGCCCTTCGGAGGTGTGAAGGACAGCGGCGTGGGCATGGTGAACGGCGAGGTCGGCATCCGAGGCTACTGCCAGCTGAAACCCCTGATTTACGACCGCAGACCGAAAAGCTCCCTGGCCAGCGGCTTCCCCTACTCTCAAGCCAAAGCCGATGGCATAAAAAAGTTCGCCGAATTTCTCTGGATCAAAACACCGCTGGGCAAGTGGCTGTCCTAATCCCTGCCTAAAGATATCTTCGCGCAATATTGCTCCCAGGAAATAGGGCTGACGGGCTGGGCTGGCATGGAGCCGCAACCCCGAACAGCGGCTCAATCCGAAGAATCGACTCTGCTTAAAACGGCATTTGACCGCGGACTGCTTACGAAGTTAATGTGTCATCACAACTGCTAAAGATGGTGAACGACTCGCCGCAGCTCGCCTTTATTGCCTTACCCAATGGCAAAGAGATTCAAGTGCCCGACAGATTCTTGTCCTGGCCGGATAAAAACTTTTTAAGTTATCATCGTCAGCAAATCTTTCAGGATTGATCCCGCGAGATGCGTCCAATGGAAATATCTTCGGTGCCGATGCGCTGCATGCGCTGGTGAAGAATGAGCTCATCTGAACCCAAACTCATCGCCATTCCCCGCCGCCGAGCTGTCACCCTCGCCTCCTATACCGGGGATGCCAATGAGCTCTTGGATCTCGCGGTTCAGGCTGAGGGGAAAGGCTACGAGGATGTATGGTTTGCCGACACCGGAGCGCCGGATGCGCTGACCTTGGCTGCAGCATTGGCCGAGCGCACCCGCCGGGTGCGAATCGGCATCGCCGTGGTCCCGATTTACAGCCGCACTCCGGCGGTGATCGCCGCCAGTGCCGCCACTCTGGCAAAGCTGGCACCCGGCCGCTTTATTCTGGGGCTCGGCACCTCCAGCCACACAATTATTGAAAACTGGCACGGATTGCAGATGGAGCGCCCCCTGCTGCGGGTCCGGGAAACGGTGCAGTTGCTGCGCGACATCTTCAGCGGAGAAAAAACCAATTTCAGCGGCGAGACACTGCACAGCAAGGGCTATCGCCAGGCCCCGGTTCAAGTGCCCATCTATTTGGCCGCCCTGCGCCCGAAAATGCTGGAGCTGGCCGCAGAGATCGGGGACGGCGTAGTCCTGAACCTGTTTCCAGCAAAAGCCCTGCCCCGGATCATGGAGCATATCCAGGCGGGGGCGGCCCGGGCCGGCAAGTCCGCCGACGAAGTGGAAGTCGTGTGCCGCTACCAGGTCATGGTGACAGAGGAGCCGGACAAGGGCTGTCAGGCGGCGCGCAGTTTTCTGTCCGGCTACTATGCCACACCGGTTTATAATCGCTATCTGGCCTGGTGCGGCTACCCGGAGGCAGCCGCTGAAATCGCCGCCGGCTGGCGGGAGGGCGATCGCGAGCGCACAGCAGCAGCTCTGCCCGACGAGCTGATCCGACAGATCGGGATCATCGGCGATGCGGACTACTGCCGACAGCGACTCCGGGAATTCTCAGAGGCTGGCATTCACACCCATATTCTCAGCTGCATAGACTTGGACCCGCAGACCAGCGGCACCACTCTGGCAGCTTTCGGCGGCGACAACTTTCTGGTCTGAACTATGAAATTCTGGGTCTCAATGGTCAGTGTTCCCGAGGTGGAGCAGTATGTAGAAATTGCCCGCTTCGCCGAAGAAGTGGGCTTTGACGGCATCACGGCGGCGGATCATCTGGTGATGCCAAAGACAATTGAAAGCCGCTACCCCTACACCGAGGACGGCAAAATCTTCTGGCCAGAAGACACCCCCTGGCCGGACCCCTGGTCCGTGCTGTCGGCAATGGGGGCTGTCACCAAGAATCTGAAACTCGCCTCTAACATCTACTTGGCGGCCCTGCGGGATGTCTTCACCGCCGCCAAGGCGGTGGCTTCCACGGCTGCTTTGGCAGGAAAAGAGCGGGTCGCCTGCGGGGTTGCCGCGGGCTGGATTCGGGAGGAGTACGAACTCGCCGGTGTGCCCTTTGAAACCCGGGGCCGCCGTCTGGACGAAATGATCACGGTAATGCAGAAGCTATGGGCAGGCGGCGCCGTGGATCATCGGGGCGAGGCATTTTCCTTTGCAGGGGCGCTCATGTACCCGGCACCCGGCAGGCTGCCGGTGTGGTGCGGCGGCGGCACCCCGCCGGCCCTGCGCCGCGCTGCCGCCAATGACGGCTGGCTCGGCCTGCCGATGCCGCCGGATGCTATCCTGGATACCAGCCGCGCCCTGCTCGCCATGCGGGAGGAGAACGGCCGGGCCGGAGAGCCTTTTGACATCTGCTTCGCTCTGGTGGGAGACCCGAACCGAGAAACCCTGGAAAAACTGGAGGCCGGCGGCGCCAACAACATGATGCTAATCCCCTGGCTGCACATGCCCTGGGGCAAAATGCGCTGGGTGGACGAAGGGGACGACCCCGCCTCGCTGGATACTAAGAAAAAAGGAATGGAGCGCTTTGCCAGGGAAGTGATTGAAGCTGCTAAGCAATAGACGGCACCCGCTCAAAATCCTCCGCCGCCCCGCTATCTATGCCTCTGCGGGTCCCTTTTCAAAAGCAGGTAGTGCGCGTCCACGGCGCACCCGTCAGGCAACTGTCCGTCAACCCGGCTCCGGTGTGGGAACCGTCGTCAACGGCAGGGATTCTGGCATGCCGCCCATGGTGACGGCAATACGGGAAAACCCTGTAAACAGTGAAATCGCAACCGTCAGTTCAACGATTTCTTCATCGCTGAATTCATCCAGCATGGCTTGGCGCAGTTTTTCATCCGGCTCCCCGGGCCGCTCCAGCATGGCATCGGTATAGCAGAGAACCAGCTTGTCCCGAGGGCTGAGATCGCTGTCCTCATGGCCGTCCTGAATCTTATCCACCGTGCCCTCGTCCAGCCCTTCTCGCTGGGCACCTTCAAAGCGAACGCTCTTGCAATAGGTGCAATTGACCCGACGCGCATTGCGCAAACGCGCCATCTCCTTGGCCTTGTGGTCCAGTACGCCCTTGCTCCACAGCACACCGTAAAGAGTATTAAAAGCTTGCAGCGCCTCCGGCTGGCGGGCCAGGGGGCTGCCGTTGACCGGATCATCTCCGGCTCCGGCGGGCGGCGATACCCGGGGACTGCTCATTTTGCTTCTCCTTGTTCAGAAAGATCAACCGGCAGCATGCGCTGAATCCGGACACGGCTGTCTATCATAGCCAGCGCCTCTGCAAAGGCAACAAAGCCGTCTTCCCCCAAGTGCTTAATCGCTGCCGCTGCCAGCTCGTCGCTAATCGCATGGGGATCCAGCACAAACAGCTCTGCCATCTCCAGGCAGGCCCGCTCGCCATCATCAAACTCCGGCTCCCGATGCCAGTTCCCCAGCCGTCTCAGGAAGGCTGCATCGCAATCCGCGCCGAGCTCTGCCGGCCGAGACTGGGCCAGCTCCGCACTGCATTTATGCAGCTGAGCAATGCGCAGCCGACACAGCTCCAAGATCCTGGAAGGCAGCAGTTTGCGTTTTCGGAACAGCTCGTAAAAATCTGTGTAGCTGCGATGCAGGTTGGGGCGGTGCCCCAGCACCTGGTCCAAAGGAGTATCCCCCGGAACGGTATTTCTAAGCCAGCTCATCGATCTTTCCTGTCAGGATTCACACTGTAGCAGTATATGCAAGAAGCGCCGGATGGCGAGCGGGCACAGGCCGCGATAATAATTTACAATGGGAAGGTCGGCAGCCGAAGCCCGCACTGACCATGAAAGATGAAGTTGAACAACGCAATATAGATACCCTGCCGCGTCTTGACGACGGCAAAATTCGCTATGCCCGGGGCTGGTTCATGCTGGGGCCATCCACAGACTTTCCCCCTGGAGAAGCGCGCCAGCTGCACTATTTCAACCGAGAGCTGGCGGCCTTTCGGGGTGCTGACGGGAAGGTGGCTGTGCTGGATGCCCACTGCCCGCACTTAGGCGCCCATCTGGGGATAAATGGCAGGGTGGAAGGCGACCTGCTGCGCTGTACGCACCACGGCGCCGCCTTTGACCGGGAAGGCCGGTGTGTGGCGGGCCCCCGGGGAGACAACAGCGCATGCGAAGCCCTCACCGCCCGCCCCTGGCCGGTGCAGGAGAAAAACGGGGTAGTCCTCGTCTGGCATGACCCCGAAGGCAGCCGTCCTGACTTTGAAGTAGAGGAATTGAAAGAATACGGCACCCCCGGCTGGAGCGACTGGCACTTCCATAAACTAGAATTGGGCGTGCACCCCAGAGAGATCATAGAAAACATCGCCGACCGGGCACACTTCGTCTATGTGCACGGCTTTGACCGGGTAACTGCATTCAAGAACGAGTTTTATCGCCACATGGCCACCCAGTACATGACAGGAGAATCGGAGCGCGGCAGCAACAACTCTGTGGCCACCTATTTCGGCCCGGCCTACCAGATCACATGGATGTTCAACGGCCTCTTCCACAGCCGCCTTCTGAACGCACACACACCGGTAGACGAAAGCCACACCCACCTGTGGTTCGGTGTAATCATAAAGCGGGAAGATGTCCCCCGAGACCAAGTGGTCCTGTTGGGGGAAGAAGAGCCAGAAATAGACCTCTCAAACTTGAGTCTGGACGAGCTGCTGTCTGTATACGCCCAGTCAGTGCACCAAGGTTTTGAACAAGACGTGGGCGTATGGCGCCGCAAGCTGTACCGCACACAGCCTATCCTGTGCGATGGCGACGGCCCCCTGGCAAAATGCCGTAAATGGTACTACCAGTTTTACACCGATGCGGCAAAGCTCCCCGCCCCGCCCCAGCCGCCGAAGAAAGGGCTAAACCCCCACATACACTATTCCACGTCCACGGTCGCCTGATGCCACGGTGCGGCCAGCCATCACCAAGAGGCACAATCACAGCAAGGGAAAAACACAGATTGGCGGATGTCAGAGGACTGCGCAAGTAAAGACGGTCAGGGGCGCGGACTGTGCAAACAAAGACAGTCAGGGGCGCGGACTGCCGGACAGCCTTGAATCAGGGGTGCCGATTGCTGACCGACACCACCTCCCCTGTCATATAAGAAGAATAATCGCTGGCTAAGAACATCATCACATTGGCCACCTCCCAGGTCTCCGCCGCCCGCCCGAAAGCCTCCTTTGCAATCAATTCCTTCAGCACAGCATCATCGGCAGCCCGGTTCAGGAAAGGGTGCATGGCAATGGAGGGAGCCACCGCATTAATGCGCACGCCGAATTCCGCCGCCTCCAGTGCGGAGCAGCGCGTCAGTGCCATAACCCCGGCCTTGGCGGCAGCATAATGCGCCTGCTCCTTCTGGGCGCGCCAGCCCAGCACAGAGGCGTTGTTGACGATCACACCGCTGCGCCGCTCACGCATATGCCGCAGCACTGCCCGGGTCATGCGAAAAGTGCCGGTAAGAGTTACATCCAAGACCTTGTTCCACTGCTCATCGCTCATATCTACAACAGGAGCAGAGCCGCCGAGACCGGCGTTGTTTATCAGAATGTCAATGCCCCCCATGGACCCCACCGCCGCTTCCACCAGGGCCTGCACCTGCTCCTCTTGGGTCACATCGCACAGCTGGCTTGCGGGCTGCAGGCCGGTTTTCTCGGCGATGCGCTCCGCCGTCTCTGCCAAGCGGCCCTCGTGCAGGTCGCTGATCATCAGGGCACCGGCGCCCTCCTCGGCGGCGCGCAGGGCGGCGGCAGAGCCGATGCCGGTGCCGGCAGCGGCAGTTACCAGCACGGTGCGCCCCGCTAAGAGATTGCGGCCTTCAATGCAGTCGGGCATGGCGGTTGTATTTTTACAGCGGAAATCGGAGCGGCTTTGCCATTATGCAATCTATCCAGCCGCTGTTAGGGATGGCATGATGATAACAGCATGAGGATGCGCTCACATGCAGCGCAAGCATTGCTGCGCCATCGCATCGGGATTGTGATCAAGCGGCAGTTTACCTCAATGCAGCCAAACATTCATGCAAGCAGCTGCCTAAGCATTCTTCTCCATCCGCAGCCCCCTGGCATCCAGAATGGGAGGACCTTCAGGGAGCACATAGACTTTCCCTTGGAAAATACGGCGGGCGGTCCAGCAGGCGGCGCAGGCGTCTAGAAAATCCTTTTCCGCAACAGCAGAGAGATCAAAGTGTGCACATTCCACAAAGGAGCGCGGAAACTTCTCTTTCTGCAGGAGATTGCTTCTCTCTGACGAACCCCATGACTTGCCGGGCGCATGCTGCAGTGGGCCATCTGATATGAACCGGAAACTCAGCTCTGCGTGACTTTCGTATATGCGCTGCTGGGTCTTGGGAGTTATGCATTCGTCTACCTCCTGGATATGCTTGAGGTGCGGGTACAGTCCCTTGGAAATTCCGACCCCATTGCCGTTTGGAGAACTCTTTACTCCCCGCTGGTACGCCTCCTCATAGCTATTGGCGCTTACCGCCGCGCGACAGGGGGCCGAATACAGCCTATTCTTGCTGCGCTTGAGAAGCGCACGGGCATTCTGGTCTGCCAGGCGTCCGCCAGATACGGAAATTTCCGGCAGCCCAATAGTAATATTGACGGCAATAACCCGAAAGGGCATCTTGCAGATGTCCTGAAAACATCTATGGAAAACGGTGCTGGGCAACCCGCCGATAGCAGGCATATAGACTGCAATCCAGCCCTTCAGGCAAGGATTAACTCCGGCAATAAGTGCAGGCCCCATGTCTTTTCTCCTAGTGTGGCTTCTTTGGCATATTCAACCCCCGCTCCGAAATAATGTTGCGCTGAATCTGATTGGTGCCCGCGTAGATCGTGTCCGAATGACTGAACAGCGCGACACTCTGCAAATGGCTGAGCTGATAGGGAAAGTCCTGCAGGATCTCCGCCTCCGGGCCCAATATATCCAGTGCCAGCTTGCCAAATTCCCGGTGCCAAGTGGCCCAGTACAGCTTGGCGATCAATGCTTCACGGCCCGGGGCCTGGCTGTTGCTTAAGATGCGCAGCGAGTTGCAGCGCATGATGCGAAGTCCAATCCATGCATCGGCGAGTCGCTGGCGGATCACCGGGTCGCGATCCGCCCCGTTGCTCTTTGCGATCTTCACCACCTCCCGGAACTCGTTTAGAAAATTCATCTGCTGTCCCAGGGTTGACACGCCGCGCTCAAAGCCAAGGGTTGCCATTGCTACCTTCCAGCCCTCCCCCGGCTTGCCGACAATGTTGTCCTGCGCGGTGCGCGCATCTGCAAAAAACACCTCGTTGAATTCGGAGGTGCCGGTCATCTGCTGTATAGGACGCACTTCAATGCCGGGCTGCTTCATCGGCACCAGCAGGTAGCACAGCCCCCGGTGCCTTTTGGAGTCCGGCAAACAGCGCGCCACGACAAAACACCAGTCCGCTTCCAGGGCCAGCGAGGTCCAGACCTTCTGTCCGTTGAGCACCCACTCGCCGGTCTTCTCATCCAGGTGCGCCCGGGTCTCTACATTGGCAAGATCAGAGCCGGCATTGGGCTCGGAATAGCCCTGGCACCACAGCTCCTCTCCGGACAGGATGCCCGGCAGGAAACGCCGTCGCTGCTCATCGGTGCCGAAAGCAATGATGGTGGGGGCGGCCAGAGTCTCGCCGATGTGGCCGACACGCCCGGGGCCGCCGGCACGGGCATATTCCTCGTGAAACAGCACCTGGCGGGCAAGACTCAGGTTCCGCCCCCCATGCTCCTCCGGCCAGCCGATGCCGATCCACCTGCCCTCGGCCAGCACCTTCTCCCAAGCGCAGCGCTCCTCAAAAAACATGTGCTCATCGCCGGGACCGCCGCGAAAACGGATCTCCTGAAAGCCATCGGCCAAAGCAGCCTCCAGCCAGTCCGCCGCCTCCTGGCGAAACTTTTCGTCTTCAGGGCTGAAGCTGAGTTTCATGGCTCTGCCCCTTCTAAGATCTGTGCGGCCAAGCACTCACGGTGCCAAGTGCCGCTGCCGAACAGCGCCTGCATTGCACGGGCACGCTTGAAATACAGGTGCACATCGTATTCCCAGGTAAAGCCGACACCGCCGTGCAGCTGGATGCTGTCTGCAGCACAGCGGAAAAATGCGTCTGAGCAGTAGGTTTTTGCGATGGCGGCCGCCTCCGGCAGCTCTTCGGCGAGGGACTCGCCCCGCAAGGCCTCCCCGGCAACACAGGCCGCGTAATACGCCGCCGAACGCGCGGATTCCACCAGCAGCAGCATGTCGGCGCATTTGTGCTTGACGGCTTGAAAGCTGGCGATTGCACGCCCGAACTGCACTCGCTCGCCTGCGTAGGCCACCGTCATGTCCAGGCACTGCCCAGCACCGCCGGTCTGCTCCGCCGCGGCAGCTATAGCCACCAGCTGCAAGGTCTGCTCAAAAGCATCGGCACTGCCGCCCTGCTCTCCTAGCAGATGGTCTGCGGGCAGTCGAACATCCCGCAGAACCACCTCCGCCTGACGGCGGGTCTGGTCCATGGTGGGCAGAGGACGGCACTGCACGCCCGGGGTTTTTGCCGGCACCGCAAACAGGCTGATACCCTCCCGACCGCTGCTGCCCGGTGCGCGGGCCGCCACGATCAGCAAATCGGCCGTGTGGCCGTCCAGCACATAGCGAAGTGTGCCATTCAGGCGACAGCTATCGCCCTGCAGCTCTGCTTCAGCCGCCACCGAATCCAAGTCGCAGCCGCCACCAGCACC
This sequence comes from Gammaproteobacteria bacterium, assembly GCA_965205525.1. GTDB lineage: Bacteria > Pseudomonadota > Gammaproteobacteria > JABABF01 > JABABF01. Next base: position 636,859 of record OZ242171.1, on the reverse strand, counting down.
CGCCCAGGCCAAGGTGGCGGTTTGACGACCCTCGGCGATTCCCGGCAGCCACCTGTCCCGAGCTCGGGCATCGCCCGCTGCAAGCAATGCATTGGCACCCAGGCATACGGTGGCAAAGAAGGGCGAGCAGAGCAGAAAGCCCCCCATCTGCTCCAGGATAAGCGCCAGCTCGGCATAGCCCAGTCCGAGACCGCCGCTCTCCTCGGGAATATGCACAGCGGGCCAGCCCAGATCCTCGCAAATGCGCCGCCACAGGGCAGGGTCGTAGCCCGCCTCTTGGGACATGGCGTTTCGGACCTGCAAAGAGGAGGAGTGCTCGGCTAAGAAATCCGCTGCCGTATTCTGGATCAGCCGCTGTTCTTCGGTCAGTAAAAATTCCATAAATCCTTGTCTTCCAGTAGCCGGGCCTGCCCCTGCGCCTTTAGCCCGATGCCAGGCTCAGGTGCCGTATACCTTCTGGGCGGGCTCCGCACGAGCGAGAATCTGCTGCAGGGCATCTCCCACTTCCGCCGGCTCCCAGCGACTGCCCTTGTCAATTTCCGGGCCGGTGCGCCAGCCATCTGCGACACTGATTTTACCTCCTTCCACTTCAAACAGCCGACCGCTCACATGCTTAGAAAGAGAGCTGCCCAGCCACACCGCCAAAGGGGCAATATTGGCCGGGTCATAGTAGTCAAAGCTGCCATCCTCAGGCTTTTTCATGCGCTCGGCAAAGACCTCCACCTGGGTGGTCATGCCAGTGCGGGCGGAGGGGGCCAGCGCATTGGCCGTGATCCCGTAACGCCCCAGCTCTGCCGCCTGCACCAAGGTCAGCGCGGCGATGCCGCCCTTGGCCGCCGAGTAGTTGGACTGCCCCACGGAGCCCTGCAGACCGGCACCGGAACTGGTATTGATAATGCGGGCATCTGCCAAAGAGCCGCTTTCCTTGGCAGTGCGCCGCCAGTAGGCGCAGGCGTTGCTAGACAGGCAGAAATGTCCCTTCAGATGCACTGCCATCACGGTATCCCAGTCTTCTTCCGACAGGGAGACAAACATACGATCCCGGCAGATGCCGGCGTTGTTCACCACCACATGCAAATCGCCGAAGGTATCCAGTGCCGCCTGAACGATTTCGCCAGCACCGCTATAGCTAGTGATATCGCCGGTATTGACCTCGGCCGCACCGCCTCCCGCCCGAATTTCGTCTGCCGTTGACCGGACAGCCTCGGCATTGATGTCGTTGACAAGCACCCGCGCGCCCTCAGAGGCGAAAGCCAGTGCGTAGGCGCGGCCCAAGCCAGCACCGGCGCCGGTGATGATTACAGTGCGGTCTTTACAGATACCAGACATTCAGTACTCCTACTGGATCAGCGATGGCGTGCATGTACAATTGCGCTGCTCGGGGCCGTAGCTCAGCTGGGAGAGCGCGACGTTCGCATCGTCGAGGTCAGGGGTTCAAATCCCCTCGGCTCCACCAAGGTTCGGTAGACAAACCAGATCAATACTGGCTGTTTTCTTAGCCTTTTCATCCCAATCCAAAAAATTCCGTCCCCAGCGGGACAGTAATCTTGATTATATCCCCAGGTGATTCAGGCAGACACTGCCTTTCTGCACCCTGCCTAGAGGTTCTATTCGCACCCTATCTCGGCAGATAAAGTCGCACCCATTTTGAACCAGCACTGATATCTCTGTCAAGGGCAGCCGCCCGGGGGCGGCCAGTCGCTATATCCTGCCAAGTGGCTGAAGCTTGGGCGATGATCAGCGGTTCGCCCGGTTTCAAAGCCTTTCAATAATAGTGACATTTGCCTGCCCGCCGCCCTCGCACATGGTCTGCAGGCCGTAGCGGCCGCCGCTGCGCTCCAACTCGTGCAGGAGAGTCGTCATCAGTTTGGCGCCGGTGGCGCCCAGGGGGTGACCGAGGGCAATGGCGCCGCCATTGACATTCAGCTTTTCCGGCGGGCAGCCGCTCTCTATCAGCCAGGCCAGGGAGACAGAAGCGAATGCCTCGTTGACCTCCGCCAGATCAATCTCCTCCATGGACATGCCGGCACGCTTCAGGGCATAGCGGGTGGCGGGGATGATGGCAGTCAGCATCCAGATCGGGTCCTCCCCCCGGACACTCATGTGGTGTATGCGGGCACGAGGCTTCAGCCCATATTTTTTCACCGCCGCCTCGGAAACTACCAGCAGAGCGGCGGCGGCATCGCAGGTCTGGCTGGAGGTGGCGGCGGTAATCTTCCCCCCCTCCTGCAGGGGCTCTAACTCCGCCATTTTCTCCAAGGAGGTGTCGCGGCGAGGAGTCTCGTCCTGCTGCAGTCCGTTCAGCGGGATAATTTCCCTCTCAAAGCGGCCCTCGTCTATAGCCTGCAGGGCGCGGCGGTGGCTCTCAAGGGCGTATTCCTCCATCCGCTGCCGAGACAGGGACCACTTGTCGGCAATCATCTCCGCCGAGTTGAACTGGGATACAGGAGTCTTCCCGTAGCGCCGCACCCAGCCCTCGGAGCCGGAGAAGGGATCTTTAAAACCGAGGTCCCGGGCCGCCAGCATGGCCGAAGAAATAGGGATCTGGGTCATCGTCTGCACGCCGCCCGCCACCACCACATCCTGCGTGCCGCTCATCACTGCCTGGGCGGCAAAGTGCACGGCCTGCTGGGACGAGCCGCACTGGCGGTCTACGGTGACCCCCGGCACGGCATCCGGCAGCCCTGCTGTCAGCCAGCAGGTGCGGGCAATGTCTCCCGCGAGGGGACCGATGGCATCCACACAGCCAAAAACGATATCATCGTACTCCTCGGCCGGAACCGGGTTGCGCTCCACGATGGCCTGCAAAACATGGGCGCCTAAATCCGCGCCATGCACCTGTGCCAAGCTGCCCTTGCGACGCCCGACAGGGGTGCGCACCGCATCAACAATAAAGGCCTCTGGCATAGGCAAATCCCCTCTAGCAGAGTTTGCTTACTCTCGCACCCGCCTTGCGATCTGCCAGTGCAGCGCAAACAGTGAGAGCATAACCAACAGCGTAATGCACACGCGGATCAAGCTCTGCATGCCGTCGCGCTGCTCGGCGAGCAGCTGCGTCTGGTACATCTCTTCTCGCAGAGAGCTAACCTTCTCTTCGCTGTAATCCGCTACCCTCTCTCTGGTTGTTTCGGACAGAGATGCCTGGAACAGCTCATTGTTCAGGTACTGTCTGTACACATGCTGCCAGAGGGTGAAGTCCGGGGCCTGAATGCGCACGATGCCATACAGGCCAATCCCGATTGCGATGGCGCAGGTGACTGTGCAGATGGCACAGATGACCAAGGCGTAAATTTCTAAAATGAGATTCTTGCGCACGGCGATCAGCCTCCTCTATTTGTGACTCGGGTGCGCCGCAGAAGACGCACATGAATGGCGAGCAGAAACAGCATCACCAGCATTATGAGAGAATCTTTGGTCAGTTCCTGCTTGCCCGAGCGCCGCTCTATTAGCAGAGCGGTTTCACCAAATGCCATGCGGACTGCGGTGATTTTCTCGTCACTCAATTTCTGCAGGAACTCACGCTTGTTTGGGTCGTGCTCCTGCTCTACGAAATTTTCGTTGCTGCTGATCCGGCGATACTCGTCGGAAGATACCGTAATATTGGGAGCGGAGATGCGTACACTCTGGTAAATCGCGCTCGCCGTGCCGGCAGCCAGCGATAGCAGACTGAACGCGCAAATTACCAAGGCGTAAATTTCCAAGGGACTGTTGTTTTTCATGACAGAAGGATGCATGCATCTCGTCAAATCCACTAACCGCAATAACAGTCGCACAAAACAGGCGACCCATTGCCGAAATACTCTTCCCTCCGGAGGAAAGAGCGCCCCCCTGCAAGCGGGCATAGTAGTATAGGCTTTCTCGCCCTGTCAAATGCTTCCCGGTCCGCAACCCCCTATGCGGGCACGGATAGCAGTGCATCGAGACCCACATCCCTCAGCACAAGCCCTGCCGCCTCCCCTTGGCAGTGCGGGCTGCGGACTATGCGTCCTGTGCTTTGCGTCAGAGCGGGCCCATACGCCCTTTCTCTCTACGCTTTGTCAGCAGCAAGCTGCTGCCTAAAGGTTTCCCCCGGACCAATTGCATCAGGATTCTGCAGCACAGAGTCCGCCACCCTTCCCTGATGAAAAATCCGGTCACCCCAGGCCCGGTCCAAGCTCCAGGCCCGCTTCATCCAGATGTGCAGGTCCACCTCCCAGGTGTAGCCCATGGCCCCGTGCGCCTGAATGCAGTTTTTCGCCGCCAAGCTCGCTGCCTCGCCGGCGGCGATGCGGGCATGGGAGACAGAGCCCCCTGCCGAGGGGCTATTGCAAGACAACTCCCAAGCCGCCCGATAGACGATTGGGCGGGCAAACTCCAGCTGCACAGCGACATTGGCCAGCAGGTGCTTGACCGCCTGGAAAGAGCCCACCGGCACACCGAACTGCTTGCGCTCGGAGGTGTACTGCACGGACAGGTCCAGCATGCGCTGTGTCGCGCCCAGAAGCTGGGCGGCAATCCCGAGCGACATCCGATTGAGCGCCCGCTCCCACAGTGCCTTCCCCTGCTCCGGGCCGGCCAGGCGACTGCTGTCTTCCGGTCGCCAGTCCAGGCGATACAGGCGCCGGGAGGGGTCCAGGCTGTGCTCGCGAGCCAGGACTGCCTTCTTCTCCCCGGGCAGGCCGTGCACTTCTTCAGCGGCGGGAAGGAGCAGAAAATCGGCGACATGGGCGTCGGCGATAAAAGGCTCCAGGGGACTGCCCAGCGCGATACGGCACTCTCCTGTGACTACATCGGGCAGGTACTTCTGTGCCGCATCGCCGCCCAGCTCGGCGAGCAGGGGAATAGCGGCCAGTGCCGTCTCCACCAGGGGCTCCGGCAGGGCCGCATAGCCAGCGGTCTCAGCCAGCAGCACAAAATCTGCCTCGCCCAGACCGAGCCCCCCCGCCGTCTCCGGGGCCAGCACCCCGATGAAACCCAGCTCTCCCAGCTGTCGCCACAGGGCGGGGTCGCGCCCGGTGTCGGTATCCCACAGTGCGCGCACCTGCTCCGGTGCGGCTTCCTTGCTGAGAACATCAGAGAGGGAGTCCCGAAACAGCAGCTGGTCCTCGGTAAAGCGAAAATCCACGGCGCTACTTCCTCGGCATCCCCAGCATGCGCTCGGCAACGATGTTGCGCTGGATTTCATTGGTGCCGGCATAAATGGAACCGGCCTGGGAGAACAGGTAGCCGTCCAGCCAGCGGCCGCCGAGCTCTGCATCCGGCGCAGCGGACAAAAGCTCGGCCCGAGCGCCCAGGATGTCCATAGCGATTTCATGCATCTCCCGGTCCAGCTCGGACCAGAAGATCTTGTTGGTGCTGGACTCACTGCCAATCGTACCCCCGGCGATGATCTTGGAGGCGGTGGCATAGGTCGCCAGCGTGTATGCCTCGGCCCGCATCCAGGCGCCGAGCACTCTGTCCCGCACGGCGCTTTTCGGGTCAATGCGCTCCCGGTGCTTCAGGTACAGCTGAACAAGACGGCGGGCTGTGGCCTGGAAACGCGCCGGGCTGCGCAGCATCAGACCACGCTCAAAACCGGCAGTGGCCATCGCCACCGACCAGCCGGCGCCCTCCTCCCCCAGCAGGTTCTCGGCGGGCACTTCCACATCGTCAAAAAAGATTTCGGCAAAACCCGGCAGACCATCCAGCTGGGGCACCGGGCGCACGGTCACGCCCTCGGCCTTCAGGGGCACAAGAATGAAACTGAGGCCTCGGTGACGCTCGGAATTCGGGTCGGTGCGAAACATGCCGAACACCCAGTCTGCATAGGTGGCGCGAGTGGACCAAGTCTTCTGGCCATTGATGATATAGCGGTCGCCCTTGCGGACGGCGACGGCGCGAATGGCGGCCATGTCGCTGCCGGCGCCGGGCTCGGACCAGCCTTGCGCCCAGATCTCGTCCCCCGCCACCATCGCCGGCAGAAAGCGTTTTTTCTGCTCTTCGGTCCCGTACTCCATCAGGGTCGGCCCGAGCAGAAAGATGCCGTTCTGATTGACCCGAGGCGGCGCATCCGCCCGGTAGTACTCCTCTTCAAAAATCAGCCAGTCCATCAGATCAGAGCCGCGTCCGCCCAAGTCCTCTGGCCAAGTCACTGCGCCCCAGCGGCCGGTGTGCAGGGTGCGCTCCCATTCCCGATGCTGCTCAAAGCCCTCCTTCGTGTCAAAGCTGCAAAGCGGCTCCGGGGGGCAATGGGCACTCAGCCAGTCCCGCGCCTCCCTACGGAATGCCCGCTGGGCTTCTGTGTAGTTCAGATCCACGGATGCGCTCTCGGAATAGCGGCAGTCTGCACGCTCATTTGACGGGAACGGTCTGCTCTGCCTCGCGCAGAGGGCGGGTGATTCGGGCCAGAGACTGCTCCGCCTCGGCGGCAATGCTCCGCAGCAGTTCCTCACAGTTCGGCAGATCTTCAATCACGCCTGCCACCTGCCCCCCCGGCAGCACACCCTTTTCGGGCTGCCCCTCCACCATCGCCTTCTGGATAATCATCGGCGCGTTGGCTGACATGATGGCCTGGGACGCGGTGAGGCCGTCGCTGCGGCGCATGAGCAGTGCAGTGCGCAGCAGGCTCCACAGAGATGCGCCGGTGAATTTCCGGTAGGCAAGGCCGCTTCGCAGCGCTATCAGAAGCCTGCGCAGCGGGCCGGCCTGCTCCAGGAAGGATAGGTATTCATTTAGCACCATACGCTGGGGCAGACCGTCCAGGGCGCGGGAGACCACCACAGCAGCGGGTTCACGGCATGCAAGGTAGCTCTGCTTGGTACTGGCCGGCACCGGGCTGTCGCTGGTCAGCAGGAAGCGGGTGCCCATGGCAATGCCAGCGGCACCCCAGGCCAGTGCCGCCGCCAGCCCGCGTCCGTCCCGGAAGCCGCCCGCCGCCACCACTGGCACCGATACCGCATCCAGCACCTGGGGCAGCAGGATGCTGGTGGGCACGGCGCCGGTGTGGCCGCCCCCCTCGCCGCCCTGGATGGTGACGACATCGGCGCCCATCTCCGCCGCTTTGACCGCATGGCGCAGCGCACCGACAGTGGGCATGCAGACGACACCGCCGCCCTTGAGCCGGCTGATCAGGTCCGGCAGCGGTCCGCGGCCGTAACTGACGGCGCGCACGCCGTGCTTTAGCACCAGTTCCACGAGATCGCCGGCATTGGGCTGGAACATATGAAAGTTGATGCCAAAAGGCCGCTCTGTGCGGCGGCGCGTTTCCAGGATGGCGGCTTCCATCTCCGCAGGGGGAATCGTGGCACCGGCGAGAAAACCAAAGCCGCCGCCATTGCAGGTGGCAGCCACCAAGCTCGGGTCCGCGACCCATCCCATCGCCGTCTGCACCACGGGATAGCGACAGCCCAGCAGATCGCAGAGAGGAGTGTGCAGAAATGCGGACACAGCCCGGCAGCAGACAGCTATATCAGCGCGGGCGAATGCCGGGCGGGTTGGCCTTGAACACGCCGGCTCGCAGATTGTGGGGGTCCAGACTCTCAATCACCTGCAGCTGGGACGAGAGCGGGGACGGCGTGGTCGGCACTTCCTCGGGAATAGAGAGCGGGAAACCTGTATTCTCCTGCACCTCCTCGGCGTTCACTCCGGGATGCAGAGAGCGGATGCGAATGGCATGGTCGGGTCCGGCAAAATCCAGCACGCAGAGATTGGTGACGATGATGCGAATATCCAGAAAATTCATCTTCGCACCCGGCGGAAACCGCGCCGGATGGTAGCCGGCGCTCGCCACCATATCCACTTCCCCCTCCACAAAAATCCGCCGATTGTGATCCGGCACAAACATGGAATTGGGGTGATTGATGCTGTTGCCCGGCAGCCCTCTGGCACCGAGCAGCTGCACCTTGGGCCGCTGATGGTCGGGACCGATGAAGCTGATATTGGCCTGCCCCCAGCGATCCACCTGGGTAGGGCCGACCATGGCATGACGGCGACCGCCCCACAGGTTGTCAAACACCCGTGCGTAGGGCATCCATCCTTCAATCCGGGGCCGATAGCCATTGCGAGGGCCCACCGGCACCGGCTCGGAAACCAGGTAGGCCTCGCCATCCGTCATCATCAGGTCCGGATTGAAAGTGGCCATGGCCAGGCTGGCGCCCAGGCGCGGCAGAAGACCGATGCCGGTGGCCAGCACCTCGCCGTCTTCACGCCATGCCTCGGCAGCGGCGCATATGCACAGCTCGGCAAGGGTGAAATCGGAAGCAGACTGCTCGTTCATGGGTGCAGATGTCGGGCTCTTAGAATACCGGCAAAGGCAGCTTTTCTATGTGAGAAGCCCCGCCGACAGCCGCCAGGTACTGCTCCTCGGAAGAAGCGATGTATTTTTGCAGGTAGCCCTCCCAGCCCCCCTCCTCTTTGGCGGCGGCAGAATACTCCTTCAGGTGAGCCACATCAATCCCGTAGCGAGGTGCGCAGGAAGTGGGATGCGCGCCCAGGGGCAGGCAGGTCACGCCGCTAATCAGGCTGCGCTCCATCGGCATGGCGACCTCCGCAGCGTCCGGATCGTCAAAGGCACCGGGCTCCGCCAACTCCTCACAGGACAGATAAGTACAGTCCGCAGCCCGTGCAAACCACTCATCAAAAAAAGGATCCGGACCCAGCAGCTGGCTGCTGCCCCGGGCATCTGCCCGATTGACATGCAAAAGTGCCGCATCAAGGCAGAGGGCAGGCATGGCCACCAGTGCCTCGCCGTCCTCGTAGGGGGACTGCACGGTGCGAATCTCCGGGCTCAGCTTCAAAATGTCGGTGCCGAGCCCGGCCCGGGTGGGCAGAAAAGGCAGCCGCAGAGCAGCCGCCCGCAGCCCCCACTGCAGCATGCCCTCGTCCAGCTCCATGACCTCCAGCGCCCCCGCCTGGCGCGCCTTGCGGAAATGCGCCTCCAGAGGGATGACATCCAAGGATACAAAACCGAAGACCAGTTTCCGCACCCTGCCGGCAGCGCACAGCATGCCCACATCCGGCCCGCCGTAGCTGACCACAGTCAGGTCCCGAAGGGAAGAGCGCAGAATCTCCCGCACCAGCCCCATCGGCTTGCGCCGTCCGCCCCAGCCGCCGATGCCGAGGGTCATCCCGTCATGCAGACGAGAGACGATATCGGCACAGGAGAGCAATTTATTCATGGCTTGGGGAGCGCAAAGGAAGAGGGAAAGGCAAACGGGAATGACTGCTAAATGACTATTTTCTCACCGATTCTTATCCACCCTGCCCCGTGATGCCTTGGGGGGAACTGCTCTGGGTATAGGATTTCTGCCAGGATTTCCACCGCGTCTGCGATGCGGGGGCCGGGGCGGTTGAAGTACTGATTGCCGTCTGTGATGTAGACCTGTCCTTCCTGCACGGGGCAGAGGGCCTGCCATTCCGGGTTTTCCTCCAGGGCTTTCATTTCTTCTAAGCTGCGCCGGATGCCGAAGCCGCAGGGCATGATGACGAGCAGGTCGGGGTCCAAGGTGCCTATTTCTTCCCAGGAGAGGTAGTGGGAATGCTCCCCCGAGACGCTTCCCAGGTTGATGCCGCCTGCTTTTTCCACCAGGGTTGGGATCCAGTTGCCGGCATTCATCGGCGGGTCCAGCCATTCCACGCAGAATACCGATTTCTTTTTTGTTTTTGCCTGGCTTTGGGCACGCTCTTCCACTGCTTTTATCCGGGTGCGGATGTCTGTGCTGAGAGCTTCTGCCTCTGCTTCCACTCCCAGCGCCTGCCCTACCCGCTGGATGTCTTTGAAAATATCATCGTAGCCCAAGGGCTCTAAGTTGACCACTGCTGCCGGATGCTCGCACAGCTCGCGAACAGCCTTTTCCACCTCCTGGAAACTTACGGCGCACAGCTCGCACTGAGATTGGGTGACCACAAAGTCCGGGCGCAGGTCTGAGAGAAGATCCGTATCCAGCCTATACACAGACAGCCCATCCTGCACCAGGCGGAGCACGCTCCGGTCTATGTCACGGCTGGGCTGCTCGGTATTGAACTTGGGGGCTGTGCAGCAGGGAAGGCTCTCCACTTCCGGCGGGTAGTCGCATTCATGGGAGCGGCCTGCCAAGTGTGCCTGCAAGCCGAGAGCACTTACGATTTCGGTGGCGCTCGGAAGCAGGGATACGATTTTCACTGCGGTCCGTCACTTATCAGGCTTTGCAGGTAGGCGATAAGGTCTGCGCGATCCTGTGCGCTCGTCACACCGATAAACACCATCTTGGAGCCGGGCAGGTAGCCCCTGGGATCTGCCAGCCAGCGGTCCAGCTCTTCGGGGGTCCAGGTAATACCGGAATTTTTTATTGCCTGCGAGTACGCATAGCCCGGTGCCGTGCCCGCCTTTCTGCCAAACATGCCGTACAGGTTGGGCCCGGTGTGATGGGGAAGATTTTTGCCCACATAGTGGCAGGTGAAGCAGGTGAAAAATGCTCGCTTGCCCCGGGCCGGGTCTCCCGTTAGGGTTCTCGCCGCCGCCGTATCCTTCGCCGCACCCGCAGCGGCCGCGCTCTCCTGCCCGGCCGACACCGGCCGGCCGAATGTCAGCAGCGCGATTGCCAGCAATACCGCTGAAAATGTTTTCACGCTCTGCTCTCGGCGGCATGGCGCCCGGCCCGGCGCCCGAAAAATCCGGCATCCCCCACCGAGATGCCGCTGGCAATGTAGGGGCTGCCCGGCAGACCGGAGGCGGTGCGGCCAGCGGCATAAAGGCCGGGAATGTCCTCCCCCCAGACACTCACCACCTGCCCGTCTGACCGGGTGTGCAGGCCGCCAAATGTCAGATGCGGACAGAAGCCGCGCACCAGGTTCAGGTCATAGGCGCTAAAGGGCGGGCGCACCAAAGGCGCTACGAACTTGGTCTCCTTGTGCATCAGGGGGTCCTGCCCCTGCCGCGCGTGCTCGTTGTAGTAGGCCACGGTGCCCTGCAGCGCAGCCGGCGCAAAGCCGATCAGTTTTTCTATTTCGGCAATCGTGTCCGCTTCGCCCATCGGGATGACTCGGTGGTCAGGCTTTGCGTAACTGCTGTCGGCATCGGTTATGAGATAGCACTGCCGCTGCTGCTGCACAGCCGCCAAATCGCCGAGGAAGCAGTGGTAGGTGTCCTCGGGCATGAAACGCTGGGCATAGCGGTTGACGACAATCCCCCGCAGAACATTGTCCGGCTGATAAAGAGGCACTGTAATCAGCGCCTGGTTCATGCGAATCGCTGTGCCCCCCGCTCCCATGCCCATCAAAATGCCGAGTCCCAAATCGCCCGCCGAACCCCAGGGGGTGGAGAGATCAGCGAGCTCCGGTGCATACAGGCGCACCATATCGCGGTTCTGCACAAAGCCGCCGCAGGTCAGCACCACGCCGCGCCGCGCCCGGATCAATTGCTTCTGCCCGCCCCTCTCGGCGATGATGCCGCTGACTCTGCCGTCAGTCTCCTGCACCAGCCGCTCTGCCGCCGTTTCCGTCTGGATTTCTGCACCTGCTCTCTTTGCCGCCGAGATCAGCACCTCCATCAGCTTCCAGCCGCCGTGGTCCGGCACCCCGGGCTTGTGTCCGCGCGGGGCAACGCGGGCGATTTCACGCCAGGGGTGCACGGTTTCATTGCCGGAGTAATAAAGTGAATCCTCACCGAAGGGCAATCCCTTCTTATCGGTGAATGACTGCCGGTAGGGAACGCCGAGCTCCGCCAGCCAATCAAAATACGCAGCGCTTTCCTCGCAGTACAGCTGCACCTTGTCCGCATGGGGATGCGCCGGTCCGGCACCCATGATGTAGCGGTACATGTCCTCCGGGGTGTCTTCAAAGCCGAGGGCTTTCTGCAGTGCCGTGCCGCCCCCTAAGTAGCTTACGCCGCCGGACATGGCGGAGGCGCCGCCTAAAATCGGCAACTGCTCTAAGAGCAGCACCTCGGCGCCGGCACGCCGAGCTTCAATGGCCGCCGCAATACCGGCGACACCGGAGCCTGCGATCAGCACATCGGTTTCCCGGTCCCAGTGCCGCACTTCGGCGGCGGGGCTGGATTCTCTGGCGGTGCAGCCGATTGCCGCTGCCGAGACCGCGCCGGCACCGAGCAGGAAATGGCGGCGTTTCATACCGGCCGGCTGCTGCTGACTGCCGGACGCTCCGGGGGGCATCCCGGACATCTCCTGCGGCTGCCCGCAATTGCCGCCGTACAAATCTGGCTGTCCGGAGAATAACCGCCCATCACCGATGCATTGCCGGAAGACAGAGGCTACAGCAGGGCCTCAATGGCCGCCTCTATTTTCTGCGGGGGAGTCGCGGGGGCAAAGCGCCGTATCACCTCCCCCTCCCGGTCGACCAGAAACTTGGTAAAGTTCCACTTGATATTTTTACTGCCCAGTATGCCGGGGGCAGAATCTTTAAGCAGCTTATAAAGGGGATGAGCACCGTCGCCGTTGACCTCTATCTTCTCGGCCAGCGGGAAACTGACATCGTATTTCAGGCGGCAGAAATTGGTGATCTCCTCCATGGAACCCGGGTCCTGTCCACCGAATTGATTGCAGGGAAAACCGATAATCGCAAGCCCCCGCTCCGCATATTTTCTGTGCAGCTGCTCCAGCCCTTCAAACTGGGGCGTAAAGCCGCACTTGCTGGCCGTGTTGACGACCAGCACAACCTTGTCCCGGCAGTCCGCCAGTGACTTCATGCTGCCATCCGCCAAGGCAATTTCACAATCGTAGAAACCATCCATTGCTGCATCCTCCAAAAGCACAGATTAACGGAGATAGTACCACCATCTGCAAAAAGTGCAGCGCCGAGAACTCAGCAGACAAACCGACACGCGTTTTATAATGTCCGCACCCGCAGAAAACCTGCGGCAACTTCGCTGCTGAGGAGCAATCATGACCCAGTGGATGCACCGCTTCGCCCGCATCAACGGCATCGGCATGCACTATGTTGAGGAGGGCGCAGGCACGCCGGTGGTGCTGTGTCACGGATTTCCCCATCTGTGGTTCAGCTGGCACCGTCAGCTGCCGGTGCTGGCCGCCTCAGGATGGCGGGCCATTGCCCCGGATATGCGGGGCATGGGACAGACCGACAGCCCCGAAGATGTGCGCGCCTACGATGTGGACCACATCGTGGGGGATCTGCTGGGCCTCTTGGACCACCTGGGGGAAGAGCGGGCCGTCTTCGTCGGCCTGGACTTCGGCGCCTTTGCCGTATACGACCTGGCGCTGCGAATGCCGGAGCGGGTTATCGCTGTTATCGGCCTGGAAAATCCCGCTGCCCCCCACAACCCGGATAAGCCGCCGCTGCAGGAATACGCAGAGATGGCAGAGCAGCATTTTGTGCATATTGAATACTTTCGCGAGCCCGGACCGGCAGACCGGGCGCTGAACGAAAATCCCCGGGAATTTCTGTCCAAGGTGTTCTGGGCGCTCAGCGGGGCATATCACTTCCTGGACGTGTGGCGCTGTCCGCCGGGCACGGCATACATGGACGCGATGCCAGAGCCGCCGCCGCTGCCCTGGTCCTGGCTCAGCGAACTGGAGCTGGAATACTATGTGTCGGAATACAGTCGCAGCGGTTTCAGCGGCGGGCTCAACTGGTACCGCTCAATGGACTTGAAATGGGAGCAGAGAAAGCCTTTTGAAGGCGTGCAGAGTCCGGTGCCAGCCTATTTTATCGGCAGCGAGCGGGACACAGACTTAGAGGGCTTTCACGGGGATGATCCCATCGGGCTGATGCGCGCCCAGTTCCCGGATCTGCGCCGGGTGGAGATGATCCCCGAGGCCGGGCACATGGTGCAGCTGGAGCGCTCCTTAGAGGTCAATCAGCTGCTGACCGAGTATCTGGAGCAGATTAGGAAGGGTCTGTAGCCTGCCCCTCCCCTCCGCCCGCTGCGGGCCCGAGAACCTCGCGGGTTAACCGTGACCGCGTGGGATAGGATTGCGGCGAGGCGCCCCGGACGCGGCAATGCTCAGCGGGAGCGGGGGCTCTGCTCCGCAGAGAAAAATCTGTCGGCAATACTCTGCAGCATATCGCACATCACACGGTTGATGCGGGGAAACCTTCTTGGAACAGCAAAGATCTGCGGATCCGTCTGCACGAACCTGCCGCCGCCGTCCAATTCATCTGCGCAGTGGGCGAGAAGCCTATCGGCGGATTCGGGTGTGGTTTCCAAATGGAATTGCAGCCCGATAATGCGCTCATCCAGCACAAAACCCTGGCTGGCGCAGGCTTCGCTGGCAGCAAGGGGCACGGCTCCCTTGGGGATTTGAAAAACATCTTTATGCCAATGAAAGGCTTCAATGCTTTCCGGCAGTACGCTGCCCACCACCGTTTTTTCCGCGCCCGGCGCCCGCCGAACGGGAAACCAGCCGATCTCCCGATGCTCCCCCGGCTCCACCTTCGCCCCCAGTGCATCGGCGACCAGCTGCGCCCCCAGGCATATTCCCAGCACAACTTTTCCGGCAGCGATCACTTCCCGAATAAATTGCTTTTCCTCGGCAAGCCAAGGGTACTCGGCCTCATCGTGCACTCCCATCGGACCGCCCAGCACAATCAGCCAGTCCAGATTTTCCACGGAGGGAAGAAAAAAATCCTTATACAAGTGGGAACCGCTAAGAACATAATTGCGAAACCAGGGATTCATGCATCCCGGATCTTCAAAGGGAACATGCTGCAAGTAGTGAATATGCATGACAACAAGACCGCAGGAAAGCAATACCTCTGGGAATAGTATCTTCCCAAAAATCACCCCGCCCTATTTCAAATAATCCCGCGCATTGCGAAACAGGCGCAGCCAAGGGGCACTTTCACCCCAATCCGAAGGCGCCCAGGAATACTGCACACTGCGAAAGGCCCGCTCTGGGTGCGGCATCATCAGGGTCACACGTCCGAAGGCGCCGGTGATGCCGGCGATTCCGTCTGCAGAACCATTTGGATTGGCCGGGTAAGCCTCGGTAGCAGACCCCCAGCTATCTGCAAAACGCAGCGCGACGCCTCTCGCTGCCGTCAATGCCTGCCTGCTCTTTGCACTTTCAAAAACAACCCGTCCCTCTCCATGGGCCACAGGCACCGGCATGAAAGAGCCGCCCATGCCCGCCAAGAGAACGGAGTCGGTGTCCTCAGGCACCTCGGTCAGCACCAGCCTGGCTTCAAACTGCTCGGAGCGATTGCGCAGGAAACGGGGCCAATGCTCGCTGCCCGGGATCAGCGCACGCAGCTCGGAGAACATCTGACAGCCATTGCACACCCCCAGAGCAAAGCGGTCCTGCTGCCGAAAGAATTCGTAAAAGTCTTCCCGGGCTGCCTGGTTCTGCAGGATAGCCTGGGCCCAGCCCCGTCCGGCGCCCAGCACATCGCCGAAGGAAAAGCCGCCGCAGACCGTCAGTCCATGGAAATCCGCCAGGCTCACACGGCCTGCGAGGAGGTCGCTGGTGTGCACATCCACGCATTCAAAGCCAGCTCGGTCAAAGGCGGCGGCCATCTCGTACTGGCCGTTGATGCCCTGCTCCCGAAGCACGGCCAGGCGCGGGCGGGCTCCTTTGCCGATATACGGGGCGGTGATGTCTTCCGCCGGATTAAAAGAGAGGCGTGCGCTAAGACCCGGGTCTTTGTCATCTTCCAGGGCAGCGTATTCCTCCCGGGCGCAATCCGGATTGTCCCGCAGGGACTGCAGGCGAAAGGAGGTTTCCTGCCACAGGCGCTGCCAGCGGCGACGACCGCCCTGCAGCACCAGATCTCCCCGGCATCGGAAGCGGATAGCATCCCCCTCTGCCGGGTGCCCGATAAGATGTATGCATGCGCCGAGACCGGCGGCTTCAAAGATTTTAGAGACCGCCCCGACATCCGCCTTAGGCAGCTGCATAACCGCGCCCAGCTCCTCGCTAAACAGAGCCGGCACAGGCTGCTCCCCAGGCAGGTCTATGACAGCGCCGGTGCGGGCGGCAAAGCACATCTCCAGCACACAGGCGAAAAGACCGCCGTCGGAGCGGTCATGGTAGGCGAGCAGCCTGCCCTCTTCCGAGCAGCGCTGCACGGCAGCGAAGAAATTCTTCAGCAGGAGAGGGTCATTGACATCCGGCACCGGCAGCGTGGCGGTGAGAGCGTTCGCCTGCAAAAAGCTGGAGCCGCCGAGACGGTTTTTGCCGCCTCCCAAATCCACCAGCAGAAGACAGGTAGCCCCCACATCGGTGCGCAGCACAGGAGTCAGGGATTTCCGCACATCGGTAACCGGCGCAAAGGCGGAGACCACCAGGGACAGGGGAGCGATGACTTCATGCGCGCCCGCATCATCCCGCCAGGCGGTGCGCATGGAAAGGGAATCCTTGCCCACCGGGATGGCAACACCGAGGGCCGGACACAGCTCCATAGAGACAGCCCGCACCGCCTCTAAGAGCCGCGCATCCTCTTCGCCAGTGCCTGCCGCCGCCATCCAGTTGGCGGACAGCTTGACTGCAGACAGGTCACCGATAGGTGCGCCAGCAATATTGGTCAGCGCCTCCCCCAACGCTATGCGCGCAGATGCAGCGGCATCCTGCACCGCCAGCGGCGTGCGCTCGCCCATTGCCATCGCCTCTCCGGCATAGCCGCTGAAATCGGCGCAGGTCACCGCCGCGTCCGCCACCGGCACCTGCCAAGGGCCCGCCATCTGGTCCCGGCATACCCGCCCGCCCACGGTGCGGTCGGCGATGGTGATGAGAAAATTCTTGGCCGCCACAGCGGGAAAGCTGAGCAGCACCTCCGCCTTCTCTTTGAGGGCAGAGATGGCAGGAATTTCCAGCTCGGTCGGTACTGGGGAAAGCCTCTGCACCTGCCTCTGCATAGGGGGCACATCCCCGAACAGGAGGGATAGGGGCAGATCTACTGCGCTATTTTCCAGCGTCTGATCCGTCACTAGCAGGCGGTCGCCGTCGGTCAGCGAGCCCACCACCGCCCAGGGGCAGCGCTCCCGCTCGCACAGGGCGGCGAAGGTGCTCTCGGTGCCCGGACGCAGCACCAGTACAAAGCGCTCCTGGGCTTCGTTGCACCAGAGCTCCGCCGGAGACATGCCCGGGGCATCGCTGGGAATGCTGCGCAGCTCAATGCGCCCGCCCCGGCCCGTCTCCCGCACCAGTTCCGGCAGCGCATTGGCAAGGCCGCCGGCTCCCACATCGTGGAGCAGGGCGATGGGGCTGTTCTCGCCCAGGCGACAGCAGGCATCAATCACTTCCTGACAGCGGCGCTGCATTTCCGGGTTCTGCCGCTGCACCGAGGCGAAGTCCAGCTCCTCGCTGCCGGCACCGGAGGCTCGGGAGGAAGAGGCGCCGCCACCGAGTCCGATAGGCAGAGCCGGGCCGCCCAGCACAACCAGCGGCGCACCGAGGGGCACTGGGACAGGGCTGATGTGCTCCGGGCGCACGGTGCCGAGCCCCCCTGCAATCATGATCGGCTTGTGATAGCCGTAGCGGCGGATGCCGGTGCGGGCAGGGTCTTTTTGCATATCCTTTTCAAAAGTGCGGAAGCAGCCGCACAGACTCGGGCGGCCGAACTCATTGCTGAAAGCAGCACCGCCGATCGGCCCCTGCAGCATGATCTGCAGCGGCGATGCAATGTGGGCCGGACGATGCTCTGACCCCTCCCAGGGCCGCGGCCAGTCCGGCAGTCGCAGATGGGAAACCGCAAACCCGCTGAGGCCGGCTCCGAACCGCGCACCACGCCCCACCGCCGCCTCGTCGCGGATCTCCCCGCCGATACCAGTGCCGGCTCCGGGAAAAGGGGCGATGGCGGTCGGATGGTTGTGGGTTTCAACCTTCAGCGAGATGTGCGCCCGTCCAGAACGGCGGCGATAGACAGCATCGGCGGCATCCGGTTCAAAGCGCTCCACTGCGGAACCTTCAATCACGGCTGCGTTGTCCTCATAGGCACTCAAAATGCCGGGCACGCCTTCGCTGGTGCTCTGGATCATGCCAAACAGGGAGCGGGGCTCCTCGCGCCCGTCCGCCATCCAGGCGGCGTTGAAGATTTTGTGGCGGCAATGCTCGGAGTTGATCTGGGCGAACATCATCAGCTCCGCCTCCTCCGGATCTCGCCCCAGCTGCTGGAAACTCTGCACCAGATAGTCCTGCTCCTCCTCCGACAGGGCAAGACCTAAGGCTGCATCCGCCTGCTCCAGTGCAGCCCGCCCCTCCCGGACCAGAGGAATGCGGGCGCCGGGAGCGGGCGCAGCTGCGTGGAACAGCCTGCCCAGAGACTGCCACTCCCGGTGCGCCTCCTCCACCATGCGATCATGCAGGCAGGCCGCCGCCGCCGCTGCGCTTTCCGGGGCAGGCGCCGGGAACAAGCGCCAGACACAGCCCCGCTCCAGCCGACCGAAGCCGTGCAGGCCGCAGCAGCGAAGGATGGCTCCAGCCTTGCTGGACCAGGGGGAGACCGTGCCGACCCTCGGCATCACCAAAAAAGTCTCCTCCGCAGGCCAGTCCGGCAGGGGTGCGACATCCCCCAAAATAGCGGTCAGCACACTGTGCTCGGCGACGGCGAGGGGAGCTGGAGGACAGAGCAGATACAGATGCACGGCTTCTGCCCTCTGCACCTCTGGCGCATGCCGGCGGACCTCCTCCTCCACCTGTCGCAGACGAAAAGATGAAAGCGCAGCGCCGCCCCCCAGCACCAGGGTCGGAAGAGAAAGACGCCCCTCAGCCATCGCCGCCGCCCCGTCGCGCCCGAAAGAAATCCGCCAGCAGCTGGCCGCATTCTTCGGCCAGCACCCCGCCCTGCCAGGCCACCCGATGATTGAGCCCGGGCTGCTCCAGAAGCGTCATGCAGCTCTTCACCGCGCCGGTCTTCGGCTCCGCTGCGCCGAAGACAAGCCGCGCGATGCGGGCATGCACCAGAGCGCCGGCGCACATGGCACAGGGCTCAAGGGTGACATAAAGGGTGCAGTCCGGCAGGCGATAGTTGCCGAGATGCCGGGCGGCGGCCCGCAGGGCGGAGATCTCTGCATGGGCAGTCGGGTCCGTCGCAGCAATCGGGCGGTTCCAGCCCTCCCCCACCACTTCGCCGCCCTGCACTATCAGGGCACCTATCGGCACCTCTCCTTCTCGGCGGGCACATTCCGCCAAGTGCAGGGCGCGGCGCATGAAATGCTCGTCTGAGGACTCCGAAGGCGAGGCAGATATCATTGGGAAGGCACTGGGGCAGGCATAGCAGAATAGCTTATTCCGCTGCGGAGAAAACAGGGTGATGGGGGAGTGCAGAAGTCGCAGAAGAGGGTTACAATGCAGAGACAATCCGTCATTGTAACAATGCATCGGCAGTGCCACTTTGCAAGCATATTTAAGAGGCTGAAAGAGCGATGAATAAAACAGGATACATTGTGACTCTGCTGCTGGCGGCAGCTCTCATCGGCGGCTGTCGGGTCCCGCCGCCGGAGCCGCTGACCAAACGCAACAGCGAGCTGACCCACGGCAATGTGCAGTTGAACCTGAGGGTCGGAGAGACCACCCAGACGGAGGTGCTGGAAAAGTTTGGTGCGCCCAATATCGCCACGGTGGATGGCTCCGGACGGGAAGTCTGGTCCTACCAGCGGGCCGCCCGGGTCACCCAGTCCTCCTCCAACAGCAGCTACTGGACCCTGATCTTGGCTGGGTCTTCCAGCGAGGCATCTGGTTTTGAGAACACTTCGCGCATGATTACATTGATTATCAAATTTAATGATCAAAAGATAGTCTCTGACTTCAAGAGCCGCACTTCTGATTTCTGAGTGCTGAGAGCAGCGCATTGCTCTCTGTTGCCACGGCTTTGCATTCTTAAGAACCCCGCGTGTCAAGCAAATGAAAAACAAATGAAAAAATTCCTGCTTTTCACTGTCATGACTGCCGTCCTTTCCGGCTGTGAGCTCCCAGCGCCGCCGGCGAAACCGACCCCTCTTGAAATACAGGCACTGCAAAGCCGACAGTACGAACAGCCGAAGGAAATCGTATTCGCAAGCGTGGTTTCCGTTTTCCAAGACCTCGGCTATACAATAAAAAGCGCCGACAAGGATACTGGGTTTATCACCGCAGAAAGCGCATCTAACACATCCATTCCAACACCGAACCCCTATGCCGCCTTTGAGGCCTTTGACATATCCTTTGGCAGTTTCTCCTCCACCCTGCGTGATCTTGACAGCACCCATGTCACTTCCACCGCCGCCACCGCTTTTATTGAGCAGCTTAATGAGACGATATCCCTGCTGCGGCTGAATTTCGTAAAGCAGACGCGGGTTTCCGGGGTGCAGGGGCAGACCTCAAGACAGGATAAGCCTCTGCTAGACGCTACCACTTACCAGAATGCCTTTGAGCGAATAGAAAATGCAATTTTTATTCGTGCAAAGTAAGTCAGATTTGACTTACCGCATAGAGATAAACTCAAGGAAAATATGATAAAACCAAAAAATCACGCGATTTTGCTGCTGCTTCTGCTGACCCTGCCCTTTGTCAGCAGCTGTCACATACTGAATGATCCGTTGCCCAGGAACCATAACGAGCTGCCCCACGACAATGGCCAACAGCATAAGCACTGAGAGCAGCGCCTGCGCACCGGTATGAGCGCGCGCTAGCCTCCCCGGCACCACACAAGGGAAAGGACACGAAGCACCGCTAAAAATATCAGTCCATCCGCAGCAATCGTCCGTTGCGACGCAGCCAGCTGCGACACTCGCGATAATCGGGGATGACGGATGCCACACAGTTCCAGAATTGCGCGGAATGATTGTGGTGGCGAATATGGGACAGTTCGTGCACTACCACATAGTCAACAATACGGTGCGGTGCGATGATGATGCGCCAATTGTAGGAAATGGCGCCAGTCACAGAACACGAGCCCCATTGGGATTTGTAGTCTCCCAAGAGAATCCTTTTGGGTTCTGCTCCTAATACCTTTGCATATCTCCTGGTCTTCTCTTCAAGGTTTTTCTGCGCTTGTTCCAGATACCAGTCCATCAGGAGGGACCGCACCTCCGCTGCCTGCTCTCCTGCCGCCACGGAGACGGTGGCTGCAAGATATCCCCCGCGCAGTTTGACAGAGGGTGTATCACCAAAGAGAACTTTCAATTGGCAGTCCTTGCCGAGATAAGAGAATATCTCTCCGTCTACATATTCTTTTAATTTCAGAGGCACAGCCAGTTTTAGCTCTTTGAGCTTCCGCCTTATCCAAGGCAGCTTTTTCACAATTAAGTCACGGACACGATCATCCGACAGACTTTTGGGGACACGCACCTTAACGCCAGCATCCTCTAATTGAACTGACATAGACCTCTTGCGGTCTGTGCGAACCACTTCAACTGGAAACTCAAAACCATTCATTGCGGATACTTTGCCTCTGCAAGTTCCATGCACTGCTCTCTGGCAGGTCCAGCGAGGTCGGCATCATGGGGAGGGCGCTGTAAGCGGGCACAGCAGAATTACCTATTCCGCTATGACGACCGTCCGATGCAGGTGCTGCCGATACGAATTATGCATTAATATATGCCCTCCAGCCTCCTGCAGACAGGTGGCTGGAAAGACTGTCCTCTTGGCAGAATCTACCATCTCCTGCAGCCGACAGAATACCCATGATAAATCTAGGCCACTGCAAACCTTCCATACATCCCCATACTCGGCAGATGCCGCAAGAGGCAGATTGGAACACCTGCAGCCCGGCAAGCAATCAGGGGGGGGGGGGGAGCAATACCATTTATGGACTGCATGCGCCCGCCAGCGGACCGGTGCAAGGCATATGAAGGGAGGATTTCTTGCAGCAGTCCTGCTGCTGCCGCTCTTTCTAGCGGCGGCCTTCGCCGATGCGCAGGAGCTATTGCCGCTGACTTTGACGCCGACCCAGGTGGGAAGCCAGGTGCAGCTTCGCTTGGAAGCCGACAGTGCGCCAGCGATGTCAGTGACTGTGACGGTGCAGGCAACCTTGCAAGGGATGCAAACAAGCGAAATAACATCCATCGATCTCGGGCCAGATGCCGGGGCGTACTCCGGTGCATTCCCGGCGGGCGCACTGCCACCGGGAGACTACGATTTTTCTGTGACTGAGGCTGATCCGCCCGGCATTGTCAGCAATACACTGCAAGGCACTACGACACTGACAGTAGAACTCGGGGTGAGCTACACGCTGCTGGATGGGCCGGTGCTGCCAGCAGGGAGTGAAGTGAGAGTCATGATAACCCTCAATGGCGAAGTGGATAATGTTGCGGTAAGGGCTTTGCCTCTTGACAGCACTATCTTCGGAGAAGGGACGCCAAGAGACATAGAAAGCTTCAGACAGACTGGCCCCTTGTCTTTTACTGGAGACAATCTTGTACAGACGGTATTTTTCTTAAATCTTTTTAGCAGTGGTGCCGGTATTGACCGCCTAGTTTCTGGCACGTGGAGATTTACAGCCTTAGCTAATGAGGGCGCAACGCCCCTCAATAACGATGATGTCACCAGGCTGGTCTTGGAAGAACCGATTCCAGCGACCCTAATTGCCAAAGAATCCACGGTGACAGTAGGCGCGGATATCGTAATTAACATACAAGTAGAACCCCCGGGGCTGTCTGCAAGTCTAGGAAATTTAAAGATCCGAATGATCGCTCGCAAAGAAGGGATCCGCATCAACTTTCCGCATGCATTCGCGCTATTGGTGCCACCAAATACTACAGCAAGTGCAGTATTTCGCGGATTGGCTTTGGGCAACTGGGAATTTTCCGGAGTGCTGACAGCTGCTGAGATACCTCGAACAATCATCTCTGGAAGCCGCGTTATCACCACTTCAGAGATTATCCCTGCTCTGCTTTACAGCAATATGGCAAGGGTCTCTGTCGTGCTGTCAAAAGTGACCTTTGAGCTTGTTGATGTACCGGTGATAGATGTGGAAAACACGATGCAGCGGGCAGTGACAGTGGGGAGCGATGTGCGTTTCGGACTCAGCGTAGACCGGGCACCCCAGCAAGAAGTGAACATCACGGTGAACGCAGTCAACGGGGAAACAACGATAACAGCTTCTGCTGCCCTATCATCGAGCACATTCACGGCAGAAGTGCTATTCAGCGAGGAGAATGCGAATGCCTTGAGTGAGGGGACCTGGGAGTTTCGCGCTGTGGCAGATGTGGAAGATAGTGTGGTGTTCCAGCCAATAGCGTCGGTGACCGTGCTGACACCGCGGGTAACCCTTGCATCGGAGAGCGGCTCTGAAGGGGTGCCGGTCACCTTGCCAGTGCGCCTGACCGTGGCGACAGTGCCCCTTGCACCGAGGAGCGAAGTGGCGATAGAAATAATGGCAGCTCATGAGAATGGGACTAGCAGCAGTGCGGTGACCGTCCACTTGTCACCGAATATGGCATCTACCCAGGCGGTGTTTACACCGGAGATGCTGGGGGTGACAGGCGTATGGACTTTTACTGCAACTGCAATGCCGGCGGCTCTTGCAGATGTTGACCGGACGGGCATAACCGTGACAACAGTGCTGCCTTCACTGATGCTCACAGCGGAGCAGGCGTTTGTAATACGGGGTGACCTGGCGCGGCTCTTGGTCAATACAAATGCTCCGGTACAAGAACAGGTGCTTGTGACAGTGACGGGCCTATCACTGGGGGTTACAGTGACCGTTGACGTCAGCCTGACACCTGCTAATTCCACGGGGACGGCTGATTTCGACACACTGGCGGAAGGTATATGGACCTTTATAGCAAGTGCTGTGCCAGAAGACGTAGTGGAGACAGCATCCGCTGTAAGCGAAGTGACCGTGGTGGTGAATACCGAAAGGCTATTGAGCAGTGTTTCCCTGACCCCGACGCAGATCGTAGAGGGAGCTTCCGCTACATTAAGGGCAGTAATAACTGATGCAGCGAACACCATGCGGACATTAAGTATCCAAAGGGATGGCACCGAAGAGATTGCTTTGGCTATCCCTGCTGGTTCAACCTCGGCGGAGGTGATCGTGAGAGGGGATGGTCTCGGCACCTATACCTATTCCCTGGCAGATCCAGACAACTCGTTTGACAATGAGGGAGAGTTCTCACTGCCGCTGCGTGTAGTGGCGGACATACGGCTCAGCCTTGAACCCGCCCAGGGCAGCCTGCCTATTGTCGGCAATGCAGTGAGGATTACTGCATCTCTTCTGAATGCAACCGGCAGTGCTCTACGATTAGAGGCAGGCGTTACCCTGACCCTGCAGGCAGAAGCAGACACAGGAGATCTCATCCCAGGCATCACTCTGCAAATAGCTGAGATGACAACCAGCGGCGCGACAACATTCATCCCGCCGACAACCGGCACCTGGACGGTGACGGTACGTGATTACTTGCCGTCGGATGCCCTGCTGGCACCGACGGCAGAAATTGCGTCTGCAACAATTGCAGTGAGCCCGCGATTGCGCCTGCTGCTGATGCCGAACGCACCTACGGTGCTGTCCGGCAATCCCATATCTATCGGGATCGTAAACACAGAGCCCGCCAGCGAAGTGGAGATCACGGGATTGACAGTGAGCGCATCCCAGCCAGGGCAGACGACTGCGGACAGAAGCTTGGACAGCTTTGCGCTGCCCGCAGAGATAGTATTCAGACTGAGCACAGGCACTTGGAGCTTTGAAGTAACCGCTGCAGAGCCTGAATATGGAATAGATATTTCAGCGGCGACAGCTGCCGTAACCGTGGAGGTGAATACCGAAAGGCTATTGAGCAGTGCTTCCCTGACCCCGACGCATATCGTAGAGGGAGCTTCCGCTACATTAAGGGCAGTAATAACTGATGCAGCGAACACCATGCGGACATTAAGTATCCAAAGGGATGGCACCGAAGAGATTGCTTTGGCTATCCCTGCTGGTTCAACCTCGGCGGAGGCGATCGTGAGAGGGGATGGTCTCGGCGCCTATGCCTATTCCCTGGCAGATCCAGACAACTTGTTTGACAATGAGGAAGAATTCTCACTGCCGCTGCGTGTAGTGGCGGACATACGGCTCAGCCTTGAACCTGCCCAGGGCAGCCTGCCTATTGCCGGCAATGCAGTGAGGATTACTGCATCTCTTCTGAATGCAACCGGCAGTGCTCTACGGTTAGAGGCGGGCGTTACCCTGACCCTGCAGGCAGAAGCAGATACAGGAGGTCTCATCCCAGACATCGCTCTGCAAATAGCTGAGCTGACAACCAGCGGCGCGACAACATTCATCCCGCCGACAACCGGCGCCTGGACGGTGACGGTACGTGATTACTTACCGCCGGATGCCCTGCTGGCACCGACGGCAGAAATTGCGGCGGCGACAATTGCAGTGAGCCCGCGATTGCGCCTGATGCTGATACCGAACCTATCTACGGTGCTGTCCGGCAATCCCATATCTATCGGGATCGTAAACACAGAGCCCGCCAGCGAAGTGGAGATCACGGGATTGACAGTGAGGGCATCCCAGCCAGGGCAGACGGCTGTGGACAGAAGCTTGGACAGCTTTGCGCTGCCCGCAGAGATAGTATTCAGACTGCGCACAGGCACTTGGAGCTTTGAAGTAACCGTTGCAGAACCTGTAAATGGAATAGATATTTCAGCGGCGACAGCTACCGTAACCGTGGAGGTGAATACCGAAAGGCTATTGAGCAGTGCTTCCCTGACCCCGACGCATATCGTAGAGGGAGCTTCCGCCATATTAAGGGTGGTAATAACTGATGCAGTGAACACCATGCGGACATTAAGTATCCAAAGGGATGGCACCGAAGAGAGTGCTTTGGCTATCCCTGCTGGTTCAACCTCGGCGGAGGTGATCGTGAGAGGGGATGGTCTCGGCGCCTATACCTATTCCCTGGCAGATCCAGACAACTCATTTGACAATGAGGAAGAATTCTCACTGCCGCTGCGTGTAGTGGCGGACATACAGCTCAGCCTTGAACCCGTCCAGGGCAGCCTGCCTATTGCCGGCAATGCAGTGAGGATTACTGCATCTCTTCTGAATGCGACCGGCAGTGCTCTACGATTAGGGGCGGGCGTTACCCTGACCCTGCAGGCAGAAGCAGACACAGGAGATCTCATCCCAGGCATCGCTCTGCAAATAGCTGAGATGACAGCCAGCGGCGCGACAACATTCATCCCGCCGACAACCGGCACCTGGACGGTGACGGTAAGTGATTACTTACCGCCGGATGCCCTGCTCGCACCGGCGGCAGAAATTACATCTGCGACAATTGCAGTGAGCCCGCGATTGCGCCTGCTGCTGATACCGAACGCATCTACGGTGCCGTTCGGCAATCCCATAACTATCGGGATCGTAAACACAGAGCTCGCCAGCGAAGTGGAGATCACGGGATTGGCAGTGAGGGCATCCCAGCCAGGGCAGACGGCTGTGGACAGAAGCTTGGACAGCTTTGCGCTGCCCGCAGAGATAGTATTCAGACTGCGCACAGGCACTTGGAGCTTTGAAGTAACCGTTGCAGAGCCTGTATATGGAATAGATACTTCAGCGGCGACAGCTACCGTAACCGTGGAGGAAATAGGAGAGGACATAGAACTCGAATTAGATTTGAACGCACTGCCAAATGGAATAGACGCGGATGACCTGATATTGCTGCTGCGCTACTTGGAGCTGTGCCCAGAGGAAGTTGCAGCAGACTGTCAGGCAATGGGGAGCCTTGCAGACAACTTAAGCGAAGATGCCGACGCCTATGATCTGAGCCGACTAAGGACCGGGCTGGTGCCAGACATAACTGGAGATGAAAAGCAGGATATCTTCCTATTGTTAAACTACCTATCAGGCATTGAGGATGAAATTCTTTTCCCTGCCTCTGTCCCGGAGGAAGACCGCGACGCACTGCTGCAGATCATTCGGCAGATGCTGGGCATAGAATAGGCATCATCGTTTCCCACTCAATGGCGGCGGGCTCCTTGCCGGAGATGTCGTATGCCACTCGGGAGATGCCGGGGACTTCGTTCAGGATGCGCTCGGAATTAGCAGCATAGCTGTCTATTTTGGGGGTTCTTGCCTGTAAAAAAGAAAACCGCCTCTCAGCACCCTTTGTAGTTCTTTTGGACACACTCTCCGGCAAGTTTCTGTGCCGCAGAGATGTCGGCATTGTTCATCTTTTTCGCAGCATCATCCCGCACCTCAGCACCGTCATCAGATCCTAATGACGCAGCAATACTCCCCCACATATAAGCAAGAATATTATCTTGAATAACACCTTCTCCATTGAAGTACATAAAACCCAGATTGTTCTGGGCAGAGGCATCTCCCTGTTCAGCAGCAAGCGTGAACCACTTCACCGCAGTCTGGTAATCCTGTGAAACACCTTGTCCATACTGGTACATCCAACCCAGATTTTTCTGGGCAAAGGCATCTCCCTGTTCAGCAGCAAGCGTGAACCACTTCACGGCAGTCTGGTCATCCTCTGAAACACCTCGTCCCCAACTGTACATCAAACCCAGATAGCCCTGGGCAGCGGCATGTCCCTGTTCAGCAAGGGATTTCCATTCACGTAAAGCGGTCTTGTAGTCACCTTCCTCATATGCGGTGAGACCGTCATCATACGACGGAGGCGGATCAAACCAAGAAAATATAGATATCAATCCGGCAGTAATCCCCACTATAAATATCAATCCGACAGTAATCCCCGCACTGATCTCCACAAATTTTTTCTCATCATCATTTAGCAGTTCCATATAAACATCTCCCTACAAGTCGGTTTTATTTAGAACTCGGAAGTTCGCACTTACTTCGTATTTAAGTATATAACAAAATATAATTACTTATATGCGTTCTATTTTTAGGGTTCTTACCTATAAAAAAGAAAACCGTCTCTCAGCGCCCTTTGTAGTTCTTTTGGATATACTTTTTGGCACGTTTCTGTGCCGCAGAGATGCCGGCACTGCTCATCTCTTTCGCAGCTAAATCCCGCAACTCAGCACCTTTATCATTTCCTAATGATGCAGTAATACTCCCCCACATATAAGCAAGAATATTATTTTGAATAACACCTTCTCCTTTGTAGTGCATCCAACCCAGATTGGCCTGGGCAGAGGCATCTCCCTGTTTAGCAGCAAGCGTGTACCACTTCATCGCAGTCTGGAAATCCTGTGAAACACCTCGTCCATTCTGGTACATAAAACCCAGACTGCACTGAGCATCGGCATCTCCCTGTTCAGCAGAAAGTGTGTACCACTTCACCGCAGTCTGGTCATTCTGTGGAATACCTCGTCCTTTTTCGTACATCTCACCCAGATAGCCCTGAGCATCGGCATCTCCCTGTTCAGCAGAAAGCGTGTACCACTTCACAGCAGTCTGGGAATCCTGTGAAACACCTCGTCCATGGTCGTACATAAAACCCAAATTGCGCTGGGCAGAGGCATCTCCCTGTTCAGCAGAAAGCGTGTACCACTTCACCGCAGTCTGGTCATCCCGTGAAACACCTCGTCCTTCGTCGTACATAAAACCCAGATTGCGCTGGGCAGAGGCATCTCCCTGTTCAGCAGAAAGCGTGTACCACTTCACCGCAGTCTTGTCATCCCGTGAAACACCTCGTCCTTCGTCGTACATAAAACCCAGATTGTTCTGGGCAGAGGCATCTCCCTGTTCAGCAAGGGGTTTCCATTTACGGAAAGCGGTCTCGTAGTCACCTCCCTCATATGCTATTTCAGCTGAATCTACAAAAAACCACATCACAAGCTTCACGGGAGCTAACAAAACTATCCACATAAAGTATAAAACTTTCCACACAAAGTATATTTGCATGTATGTAAGCTTCAAAAGCCAAACCACGCCAAGCATCCTCAGCATCCCGTTTGCTATTGCTATTATGTACTCTATTATGTACATAACAACCTTCAAATACCTATTCATATAAATATCTTTCTCATCATCACTTTGTGCCATATAAACATCCCCCCACAGGTCGGTTTTATTTAGGACTCGGAAGTTTACACTTACTTTGTATTTAAATATATAACAAAATTAATTACTTATATGAATTCTTCTATTCCCACTCAATGGCGGCGGGCGGCTTGCCGGAGATATCGTATGCCACTCGGGAGATGCCGGGGACTTCGTTCAGGGTGTGCTCGGAATTAGCAGCATAGTTGTCTATTTTTAGGGTTCTTGCCTATAAAAAGAAAACCGCCTCTCAGCACCCTTTGTAGTTCTTTTGGACACACTCTCGGGCGCGTTTCTGTGCCG
This sequence comes from Gammaproteobacteria bacterium, assembly GCA_965205525.1. Lineage (GTDB taxonomy): Bacteria > Pseudomonadota > Gammaproteobacteria > JABABF01 > JABABF01. The sequence goes on along the minus strand of OZ242171.1, from coordinate 607,789 downwards.
CAGAGATGTCGGCACTGTTCATCTTTTTCGCAGCCTCATCCCGCAACTCAGTATCGTCATCAGATCCTAATGACGCAGCAATACTCCCCCACATATAAGCAAGAATATTATTTTGAGTAACACCTTCTCCATAGTAGTACATCAAACCCAGATTGTACTGGGCAGAGGCATCTCCCTGCTCAGCAGCAAGCGTGTACCACTTCACAGCAGTCTTGTCATCCTGTGAAACACCTTCTCCATTACCGTACATCAAACCCAGATTGTACTGGGCATTGGCAAATCCCTGTTCAGCAGCAAGTGTGTACCACTTCGCCGCAGTCTGGTAATCCTGTAAAACACCTTGTCCATGCTGGTACATCAAACCCAGATTGTACTGGGCATTGGCAAATCCCTGTTCAGCAGCAAGTGTGTACCACTTCACCGTAGTCTGGTAATCCTGTAAAACACCTTCTCCATTGTCGTACATCATACCCAGATTAGTCTGGGCATTAGCATGTCCCTGTTCAGCAGCAAGTGTGTACCACTTCACCGCAGTCTGGTAATCCTGTAAAACACCTTCTCCTTTTGCGTACATCAAACCCAGATTGTACTGGGCATAGGCAAATCCCTGTTCAGCAGCAAGCGTGTACCACTTCACAGCAGTCTTGTCATCCTGTGAAACACCTTCTCCTTTTGCGTATATCAAACCCAGATTGTACTGGGCATTGGCATATCCCTGTTCAGCAGCAAGCGTGAACCACTTCGCCGCAGTCTGGTAATCCTGTGAAACACCTTCTCCTTTTACGTATATCAAACCCAGATTATCCTGGGCATTGACATATCCCTGTTCAGCAGCAAGTGTGAACCACAACGCCGCAGTCTGGTAATCCTGTGAAACACCTTCTCCTTTTACGTACATCAAACCCAGATTGTTCTGGGCATTAGCATGTCCCTGTAAAGTAGCAAGCGTGAACCACTTCGCCGCAGTCTGGTAATCCTGTGAAACACCTTCTCCTTTTGCGTATATCAAACCCAGATTATCCTGAGCATTTGCATATCCCTGTTCAGCAGCAAGCGTGTACCACTTCACAGCAGTCTGGTAATCCTGTGAAACACCTTGTCCATGCTGGTACATCAAACCCAGATTGTTCTGGGCAGAGGCATTTCCCTGTTCAGCAGCAAGCGTGTACCACTTCACAGCAGTCTGGTAATCCTGTGAAACACCTTGTCCATGGCCGTACATCCAACCCAGATTGCGCTGGGCAACGGCATCTCCCTGTTCAGCAGCAAGTGTGTACCACTTCACCGCAGTCTGGTAATCCTGTGAGACACCTTCTCCTTTTGCGTACATCACACCCAGATTGTACTGAGCATCGGCATCTCCCTGTTCAGCAAGGGGTTTCCATTTCTCATATGCGGTGAGACTACACGCCGCACCTCCAAGAAGCACAGTGACAGTTAACAAAATGATCTTCATAAAGCGTGTCATATAAACATCTCCCCACAGGTCGGTTTTATTTAGGACTCGGCAGTTTGTACTTACTTTGTATTTAAATATATAACAAAATTACTTACTTATATGAATTCTTCTATTCCCACTCAATGGTGGCGGGCGGCTTGCCGGAGATGTCGTATACCACTCGGGAGATGCCGGGGACTTCGTTCAGGATGCGCTCGGAAGCGGCTCCCAGAATCTCAGGCGGCAGCTCTGTCCAGCGTGCGGTCATGAAATCCACTGTCTCCACGGCTCTTAGCGCGATGACCGGCCCGTAGCGGCGGGTGTCGCCCACCACGCCGACTGAGCAGACCGGCAGGAATACGGCAAAGGCCTGGCTGACCCGCTCGTACCAGCCGGCGCGGCGCAGCTCCTCCAAGAAAATGGCATCGGCCAGGCGCAGGGTGTCCGCGTCCGCCGGGCGCAGCTCCCCCAGGATGCGCACGCCGAGACCGGGGCCCGGAAAAGGATGGCGGTGCAGCAGCTCCCGGGGCAGGCCGAGAGTCTCGCCGATGCGCCGCACCTCGTCCTTGAACAGCTCCCGCAGGGGTTCTATCAGCTTCAGATTCATGTGCTCCGGCAGTCCACCCACGTTGTGGTGAGACTTGATGACATGCGCCTTGCCGAAGCGCGAGGCGGCGGATTCGATGACATCAGGGTAAATGGTGCCCTGCGCAAGCCAGGCAATATTGCCGAGGCGGGCTGCCTCTTCCTCAAACACCTGGATGAAAGTGCGACCGATGATGCGCCGCTTCTCCTCCGGGTCAGCCACATTCTGCAGGGCGGCAAAGAAGCGCTCACTCGCATCCACGCGCTCTACCCGAATGCTCATCTGCTCCGCAAACACTTTCATTACCTGGTCCGCCTCCCCCAGCCGGAGCAGGCCGTTATCCACAAATACACAGATCAGCTGCTGCGCCGCCGCCCGATGCAGCAAAGCCGCTGTCACCGCCGAATCGACGCCGCCGGACAGGGCCAGCAGCACCCGCTCATCGCCCAGCTGTGCGCGAATGCTCTGCACGGCCTCTTCCACGATACCGCTTGGAGTCCAGCGGGGCTCACAAGCGGCAATATCCAGCGAGAAACGCCGCAGGATTTCGGTGCCAGAGGATGTATGGGTGACTTCGGGATGAAACTGCAAGCCGTAAAAGCGGCGCGCCGAATCCTGCATCGCGGCGACGGGTGCGCTTTCCGTGGCCGCTAAGATTTCAAAACCAGGGGGCACCTTGCTCACCTGGTCGCCATGGCTCATCCACACATCAAGACCTAGCTCCTCGCCGCCCGCAGTGGAATCACCCAATCCGTCCAAAAGCGGGCCCTCTCCGGTCTGCCGCAGCCGGGCATGGCCGAATTCACCGGAACCGCCCCTTCGCACCCGCCCCCCCAGCTGTTCGGCCATCGCCTGCATGCCGTAGCAGATGCCGAGCACCGGCACACCCAGGCTGAACACGGCCGCCGGCACCTGGGGCGGCGCAGCATCGGTGACCGTCTCCGGTCCGCCGCTGAGGATGACGGCCCGGGGGGCAAAGCTGCAGATGGCATCCTCCGCCACATCCCAGGAATAAATCTCGCAGTACACGCCGATCTCGCGGATGCGGCGGGCAATCAGCTGGGTGTATTGAGAACCAAAATCTAAAACCAGCAGGCGCTGGGCATGGAGACCGCTCGATGGAATTTGCGGGCTAGCCACGGGGGTAATTGGGCGCCTCGCGGGTAATGCTGACATCGTGCACATGGCCCTCGCTGACACCCGCCGGAGTCACCCGAATAAAGCGGGCCCCGCTGTGCAGAGCTGCCAAGGTGGGGCAGCCCGTATAGCCCATGCTGGAGCGCAGCCCTCCCATCAGCTGGTCAACCATTGTCTTCACCGGACCGCGATAGGGAACCCGGCCCTCAATGCCCTCGGGCACCAGCTTGCTGTGCTCGCTCTCCTCCTCTTGGAAATAGCGGTCCCGGGAGCCGTAATCGCCGCCCATCGCCCCCAGGGAGCCCATGCCCCGATAACTCTTGTAGGTGCGTCCCTGGTAGAGCTCAATCTCACCCGGCGCCTCGTCGGTGCCGGCCAGTATGCCGCCCATCATCACCGCGTGGGCACCGGCGGCCAGGGCCTTGGCGATATCGCCGGAGTAGCGGATGCCGCCGTCGGCGATGACGAATACTTTTCGCTCTCGCAATGCCTTGGCAACCTGCATCACCGCCGTAAACTGAGGCACACCGACACCAGTGACAACCCGGGTGGTGCAGATAGAGCCGGGACCGATGCCCACCTTGACTGCATCTGCGCCAGCATCAGCCAGTGCCGTCGCCGCCTCGGCAGTGGCAATGTTGCCGCCCACCACCGGCAGCTTTGGGAATTCTTTTTTGAGCCAGCGTATGCACTCCAGCACGTTGGCGGTGTGACCATGGGCCGTATCCGCCACCAGCATATCCACCCCTGCCTCCGCCAGAGCCGCCGAGCGCTCCCGGCTGTCGCTGCCGACACCGATGGCGGCCGCCACCCGCAGGCGGCCATGGCCGTCCTTGCAGGCGCTGGGAAAGATTTCTGAGGTGTCTAGGTCCCGGGCGGTGATCATGCCCTGCAGCGCATCCCCCTCCACGATAAGAATCTTTTCTATGCGATATTTTCTCAGCAGGCTGCGCACCGCATCTGCACCCGTGTCCTTCCCCGCCGTCACCAGCTTTTCCCGGCCGGTCATGACCGAAGAGACAGGGGCTTTGGGGTCCGGGGCGTAGCGTATGTCCCGGTTGGTGACAATGCCCGCCAGCCGCTCGCCGTCCACCACCGGCACCCCGGAGATGCCGTGGCGGGCCATCAGCTCCTTGAGGTCGCGAATGCTGGCATCGGCATTGATGGTGATGGGGTCGCTGACCACCCCGCTCTCGTATTTCTTGACCTTGCGCACCTCTGCCGCCTGCTGCTCGGCGGACATGCGCTTATGGATTACACCGAGACCGCCGGACTGGGCGATGGCGATGGCCATGCGGGCCTCGGTAACCGTATCCATGGCGGCGGACAGCAGGGGAACACCGAGAGGAATCCCCTCTGCAACTTCCGTGTCAATGGCCGCATCCTTGGGCAGAATTTCAGAATAGCCCGGCACTAGCAGGACATCATCAAATGTGAGGGCTTCTTCTATAGGCTGTGGCATGATGCTCTCGGGGGGCCCTGAAGGCGGATTATAGCCCTATTACTATATCCTGCCCAATGCAGAAAAGCATGCCGAAAGCCCGTTTTTAGCAGCCTTCCCCTGCAGCGGGAAAGGCGAGCATAATTTGGTGGCCGCGACCGGACTTGAACCGGTACTCCGGGTTGCCGGAAGCAGATTTTAAGTCTGCCGTGTCTACCAAGTTTCACCACGCGGCCAATTGCGCTGATCCCGGCACAGTGGATAGGCCAGCGAAATAGAGTGGAGGCTGGGGTCGGAATCGAACCGGCGTACACGGAGTTGCAGTCCGCTGCATGACCATTCTGCCACCCAGCCGAAACAGTTGCGAGCAAAGCCCAGCGGGAAGCATACTATTTTACCGCTCCTCGCCGTTCAGGGCACCGGGTTCGGGAACCCGCAAGTGCTCGTCCCCGGCCGGCGCGCTGAAGCCCCCTTGTCTCGCCGCTTCTTTACAGGTTTTCCTCTATCCAGAGCAGTACGTCTTCGTGATGCGTCTTGGTTTTCACCTTCTCCATCACGTGGCGCAGCACACCCCGCTTGTCAATGATGAAAGTCATTCTCTTCACGCCGAGATAGCTGCGGCCCATGAATTTCTTCTGCCCCCAAACCCCGTATTTCTTCGCCAGTGCGACATCTTCATCGGCGAGGAGGGTGAAGTTGAGATCGTGTTTCTGGATAAATTTTCCGAGCCGCTCCCGGGGGTCCGGGCTGATCCCCAGCACCTCGGTATTGAGTTTTTTGAAATCTTCCCGGGTATCACGTATCCCGCACGCCTGCACGGTGCAGCCCGGGGTGAGGGCCTTGGGATAGAAATACAGCACCACATTTTTCTTGCCTTTGAAATCCGACAGGCGGACTTTTTTGCCGTCCTGGTCCGACAGCTGAAAAGCGGGGGCGGCTTTGCCGACAGCGGGTATGGGCATTTTTCAATTTCCTCTCGGCAAAGTGCTCTTCGCACCGGTGCTGGATGCGGCTGGCAAGGCGGTGTTTTTCACGGGAAGGTCTGCGCCATTATCGGAAGTGTCGCCCTCTTCGTCAATCTCCAGCAGCTCCGCTGGCAGCTCCTTTTTGGCCGGGACGCCCAGCTCGCGCATTTTCTTTGCGCGAGACAGCAGATTGCCTTTGCCGGAGCGCAGCTGCTTTGATGCCTCGTGCCAGGAATCCGTCGCCCGCTGCAGCTGCTTTTGGATAGACGTAAAAGTCTCCAGGAAGCCAGCCACCTTGTCGTACATAAAGCCGCCTTGGCGGGCGATCTCCGCTGCGTTGCGGTTCCGCTGCTCCATGCGCCACAGGTTCTCCACCACCCGCAGAATGGCAAACAGGGTGGTGGGGCTGGTGAGCACGATGCGCTCCTTGTAAGCCTCCTGGTACAGACTCGGCTCCTGCTGCATGGCAGCCATGAACGCGGGCTCTATGGGCATGAACAGGAATACAAAATCCAAAGTTTGCAGTCCGGGAAGGTCCTGATAATCTCGCTTCCCCTGATCGCGCACGTGGCTGCGCAGGGCGCGAACATGGTCTGCAAGAGCCGCTTGGCGCGTCTCTTCGTCCGGAGCGGCCACCACGCGCTCCCAATCCCGCAGGGACACCTTGGAGTCAATAATAATGTCGCGCTTCCCCGGCAGGTGCAGGATTACATCGGGCCGGGAGCGCCCTCCCTCCTCATCCTGCACGCTGCGCTGCACATCGTACTCGCGGCCCTCCCGCAGTCCGGCATCCTCCAGCATTTTCTGCAGCACCATCTCGCCCCAGCTGCCCCGCAGCTGGCTCTTCCCCTGCAATGCCTGGGTCAGGTTCTTTGCATCCTGGCCGATGCCCTGGGCAGCCTGCATCAACTGTTCAATATAGGTTTTCACCGAGGTGGTGCCCGCCTGCGATTCACTGTGAATTTTTTCTATTCGCTCCTGGTAGATCTTTATCTGCTCTTTGAGCGGCGTCACCACTGTGTCCAGTGCCTTTCGTCCCTCGCTGTCTAAAGATTTGCGCTTCTCTTCCAAGGTTTGGCCAGCAGACTCGCGGAGTTCGGCGACCACAGACTTCCGCAAATTCTCTAGCAGCTGCGCCTGCTCCTGTTTGCGCTCCCCCTCTGCTTCGGCCAGCAATTTTTTTCTATTTTCCCCGGCCCGCTCCCGCTCCTCCAGCCGGGTTTGCAGGGTGACAATCTGCCTCTGACTTTCTGCTTCTGTGCGCTCTCGCTCCTGCAGCAAAGTTCTAAGAGCAGCCATCTCCCGCTGACCGCCTTTGCCCGAGCGCTGCCGCAGCAGCAGGTACAGGAGAATTGCCCCGGCGGCAAAGCCCGCCAGAAACCACGTCGCTTCGCTCATTCCCGGTGCCCCTGCAAGAAGCGGACGGGGCGGTCTACCTTTCCGTGACGCATGGCATAGCTATTGCCCTCTTTGCGGTCCCGAAAGAAATCCCGCAGGGTATTGGTCACCACCGGAAAGGCAAGCTCTTTCCAGGGAATATCCTCCTCCCGGAACAGCTCCACATTCAGGCTCTCCTCGCCGGCGCCGAAATCATCGTTCAGCAGCGGGGCGCGGTAAAAAAGATAAACCTGGCAGATGTGGGTAAGGTCGTACAGCCGGTACAGAATTCCCTCTCCCACCTTCGCCCGGGCCTCCTCCCAGGTTTCCCTGATCGCCCCCTCCCAGGTGGTTTCGCCATTCTCCAGAAAGCCTGCGGGCAGAGTCCAGAAACCGCTTCTCGGAGAAATGGCGCGCTGGCACAGGAGCACTTTGTCGTCTTTCACCGGCAGGCAGCCCACCACCACCAAAGGGTTCTGGTAGTGGATGTGTTTGCAGTCATGGCAGACATAGCGCGGCAGGTTGTCCCCTTCCGGCACCTGGCGGCTGACCGGACCACTGCATTCAGAGCAGTAATTCACGATGCGCCGTCCTTCTCAGCCAAGACGCGGTACGCTCCGCCGTAAAACAGGAGGGGCTCGCCCTCGGTACTGCGAAAGAAGAGCACCTCTCCCACCAGGATGATGTGGTCACCGCCGCTGTAGTGCTCCCGCACTGCACACTCAAAGCAGGCAAGGCTCTTGCACAGCACCGGACAGCCGGATTCTCCGGCTTGCCAGAGCCCCTCTGCCAAGGCGTGGTCGCCCTTGCGGGCGCAGGCATCAGAGAGGGGCTGCTGCTCGGAACAAAGCACGTTGACCGCGTAGTGCTCCGCCTTCAGCAAAGAGTCAAAACAGTCTGAATCCCGCTGCAAATTCCACAGCAGAAGGGGCGGCTCCATGGACAGGGAGGCAAAGGAATTGACAGTCATGCCGAAGGCCCCCTCTCCCGCATCCGCCGTGATCACCGTGACGCCGGTGGCAAAACAGCCGAATGCGCTGCGCAGTGCCCGGGCATCAAAATGGCTCATGTTCTTTTCTCCTCGGCACTCTCCTGCTCTGCCCAGCGGGCAGCGGCCGTGCTGTCGCTGTCCCGACAGGAGACCCAGCGGGCACCGTCACCGGAAATTTCACGCTTCCAGATCGGGGCCTCGGTCTTCAGGTAGTCCATGATGTACTCGCAGGCGGCGAAGGCACCGCCCCGATGCCGGGCCGCCGCCGCCGCCAGCACAATTTGCTCGCCGGCGGCGAGGCGGCCGGTGCGGTGCACTACCCGCGCTCCCTGCAGCGACCAGCGCCGCCCGGCCTCTTCCAAAATGCCGAAAATAGATTTCTCTGTCATGCCAGGGTAGTGCTCCAGCTCCAGCGCCTGCACCGGGCCGCCGTCATCGGCATCCCGCACAGCACCGGTGAACACCACCAGCGCTCCGGCGCCGACCGCCTCCTTGCGCAGGGCAGCCGTCTCGGCGCCAACATCAAAATCCGCCTGCTGGATGGAGACACTGAAAGCAGCGGTCACTGGTCCCCCCCGCTAACAGCAGACAGTTCCGGGGAATGCGACCCCCCGCCGCCCAAAGGGACGGGCACAGCGGAAACCATTCATACCCGCTTTTTAGAAAACACGCGCAAAAACATCTTTCAGCTGACTGGCCGAAGGGCGCTGCCTGTAGTTCTCGCCCACATAAAACCATGCCACATTGCCCTGCTTGTCAATCAATATGACCGCCGGGTGCGGCAGTTTCTTGTTGCGGCGAATTCCGTACAGGTCGGTCACTTTCAAGTCGGCATCCGACAGGAATATATAGGGCTGTTCAAAGCGCTCCGCCAAATCCTGGGAAGCAGCGCCATCATCGGGGCTGATGGCGAGCAGTTGAACGTCGTGCTGGGACAAAGTCGGAAACAGCGTTTGGATATCTTCTAATTGGCTGATACAGAAGGGACACCAGGAGCCGCGATAAAACAGCAGCATCACATTGGAGCGCCCCCTGAAGGAGGAGAGCAGATAGCGATTGCCCCGGTAATCCGGCAGAGCAAAATCCGGCGCCGGCTGCCCCACCGCCATCTTCACCCCCGCCACATCCGTGTATCCCGTCTCGTTCTGCAGGGCATCCTCCGATACCGGTTTATTGCTGCAGCCGCCGATGAAAACGGCCAGGCACAAGGCGAGCGTGAAGAAAACAAAGTGTCCAGAGGAGAATGAGCGCATTACAGGCTTTGGCCTTGTCTCAGGCGTATCTTTTTCATATCCACCTTCCCCATCGCCGTGATGAGGATCCCCTGCGGCAGCAGGATTGCATTGCCCTATCCAATTAGCCGGACGAGCACGCCCTTTTTCTAGATCAGACATTCGTATCTGCCCCCTTGCTTCTTCACGGACGGAGAATTATGCACCTGCTGGCTGCCGGCAAGCGGAATTCTGGCACATAGCATCGCTTTTACTAAATACGCTCAGCCGCCGGTTACCGGCGGGTAAAAAGCCACCTCGTCGCCATCCCGGAGGGGATGGTTGCCCCGCACCACCTCCTGGTTGACTGCCACCACCGTATTCTCTCGGCGCAGGACCTCTGCCGCTTCCGCGCCCCGCTCTCTGACCAGCCGCTCCACCAAGGCGAAAATGCTTGCCGTGTCGGGGCCGCATTCTATAGTCAGAGCGGAGCAGCCAAACTCCTCCCGCACGGCGGCGAAGAACAGGACTTGCAGCATTTCAATTTTTCTCTGCCTGCCAATGGCCGGAGCGGCCGCCTTTTTTCTCCAAGAGATGAATGTCGCCGATGACGATGCCCCGGTCTGCGGACTTGCACATGTCATAGACAGCAAGGGCCGACACGGAGACCGCAACCAGTGCCTCCATCTCCACGCCGGTGCGGCCATTCAGGCGGCAGGTGGCGTAAATATTCAAGCGGTCTTCCGCCGGGGTCAGCTCCACCTCCACCGAGTCCAGGCTGAGAGGATGGCACAGGGGAATTAAATCGGCGCATTTCTTGGCCGCCTGTATGCCCGCGATGCGGGCAACGGCCAGCACATCTCCCTTGGCATGGGTGCCGGCAGTGATTTTTTGCAGGGTTTCCGAACGCATGTGAACCGTGCCGGCAGCCGTGGCCTCTCGGGCCGAGGGAGACTTGCCGCCGACATCCACCATCCGCGCATGGCCCCGGGCATCCAAGTGGCTCAGTGCATCGCTCACGCCTTATCCCTCAGGCTTCCACCGGCTTGAAATCCGCTGGCATGTTGTGGATATAAGCGGCTTCCTCCAGCCGCTCTGAGAGCCGCCAGCCGTCTTTGGCGCGCACCAGCTTGTCCACATACCAGAGACCGAAAAACGCGGTCTGCCTGCTGCCATCCGGGAGGGGGATGACCATCGGGTTGTGGCAGATAGTGCGCGCTTTGGCCTTGTCCCCTTCCAGCCAGACGCGGCTGTTGCCCAGCATATGCTGGTAGGAGGGAAAATTGGGCAGGGCTTTCTTCAGGTATGCCTTGATCTCCGGAAACTTCCCCTTCGGGCCGCCGAAACAGGTGTAGTCTATGTGGGCATCCGGCGTGAAAATATTATCCAGCGCGTCAAAATCACTGCTGTCTATGGCAGTGCAGTAGTCAATCAGCAGATCTTTGATTTCAAAGCGGTCAGATATTTCCTGGGCAGACAGGCTCATAAGATGCCTCCGTAGGCGAAGCGGCAGGGACAATCTCAAGTATATGCCAACTCCGCACAGGAGCGGAGCAGGCAGCCCCCCGCTCGCTATAATAAAGAGTTCTGCAAGGAAAACCTGCCCGCTATGAACGCACCTGCCCGCCCCTGCGATGCCTTTCGGCAATACCTGAAAGAACTGACTGCGCCAGGACAGCCTTTTGAGCTGATAGAGAAAGAGATTGAGAAGCGCCGGTACAGGGTGTACCAGAATGCGCCAGCCACCCTGTCCGAGCTGTTTGCTCCCGGGCGGGGGCACGGCGACAAGACTTTCCTGGTATACGAGGGGGAGCGCATCAGTTTTGCCGAGTTTTTTCGGCGCGCCGACGCCGCCGGGCACCAGCTGGTGAAGGAGTACGGCATCGCACCCGGCGAACGGGCTGCGATCGTCATGCGGAACTACCCGGAATGGCTGATGGCTTTCGTCGCCATCGGCTCCATCGGCGCCGTGCCGGTGCCCATCAACAGCTGGGGGCGAGAGACAGAAATCCGCTACGCCTTGGAGGATTCCGGCTCGCGAGTGGCTTTTTTTGACGAGGCGCGCTGCCAGCTGGCGGCGGATGCCTGCAAGGACTTGGGGATAAAAGCCATCGTGGCCCGCCCGGAGAGCAAGCCGCCGGATTTGGGTGCCGCTCGCGACTGGGAGGATTTTCTGGCGGGGGCTCTCGGGCAGCCCATGCCACAGGTGCAGGCAGACACGGAAGCGCCAGCACTTCTCATGTATACCTCAGGCACCACAGGCCGGCCGAAGGGAGTGCTGTCCCGCCAGCGCCAAGTGTGCCAGGCGATCTTTAATTTTGAATGCACCGGCCTCGCCATGGGAATGGTAAACGGCGACATCATGGGGGCGGTGATGAAAGACGGTGATTCCTTTTCCTCCCTGCTGGCGGTGCCCCTGTTCCATGTCAGCGGCTGCCACGCAGCCTTCCTTATCAACCTGCGCAGCGGGCGACAGATCACCATGATGTACAAGTGGGATCCGGTGCAGGCGCTGCACTACATTGAAGAGGAGAAGGTGGGGCTCTTGGGCGTTGCGCCGGCGATGATGATGGAACTGCTCCAGCACCCGGCGTTTGATGACGCAAATACATCCAGCCTGTTCTCTCTCGGCGGCGGCGGTTCTGCCTTTCCTCCGGATCTTGCACCGCTGATTGAAGAGAAAGCACCGGGGCGCATGCCCGGCTGCGGCTATGGCTCCACCGAGTCCAACGCCGCCGCCTGCACGATGAACGGGCATCTTTTCCGGGAGCGGCCTACCGCATGCGGGCTGCAATCGCCGATCATGGAGGTGCAAATTCGGGACGAAGAGCTGCGCCCCCTGTCCAGAGGAAAGCGGGGAGAGATCTGGCTGTACGGGCCGACGGTAGCGGACGGCTACTGGAACCGCCCCGAAGAAACTGCGGACTGCTTCCGGGATGGCTGGTACCGAAGCGGCGACATCGGCTTCCTGGATGAAGATGGCTACCTGCACATCGTAGACCGGATCAAAGACATGGTTATACGCGCCGGAGAAAACATCAGCAGCCAAGAGGTAGAGGCGGCTCTCAGCGGCCACCCCGAGGTGATGGATGCGGCGGTATACGGACTGCCCCACAAGCGTCTCGGCGAAGAGCTGGCGGCGACGGTGCGACCGAACACAGGGACGGCGCTGCAGGCGGAAGACCTGCGCGAGCATGTGGCGGAGCAGCTGGCCCACTTCAAGGTGCCGGTTCACATTGAGATTGACCCGGCCCCCCTGCCGCGCAATGCCGCGGGGAAAGTGCTGAAGAACGAGCTGCGTGAACGGCACGCCAAAAAATTAGGGCTAAACCGCAGCGCATCCGCCGGCGTGGCGGGCTGAAAACCAACTTCGCAGCCCCAGCCATGAACGAGAAAAAATCTCCGCCGCCGCCGGAGCAATGGGCCCCGCTTCTAGAGGAGCACCAGCGGCGCATCGCCTTCGGTCACGGCATGGGGGGCAAGGAAAAGCTGGAGAAGAGACGCGCTCGGGGACGCTTGAATGCCCGGGAGGTGGTGGCGCTGTTCTGCGATGAAGGCAGCTTCATGGAGATCGGCACCTTGGCCGGAGGCGTCAGCTACCACGGCGAGGCGAAGGCGCCGGCAGATGCCCTGGTGGCCGGCTTTGCCACTGTGGAGGGGCGACCGGTAGTGGTGGGCGCTGAGGACTTCACCGTGATGGGAGGCTCTATCGGCCCGGCCACCAACGCGAAGAAACTGCGCTTGGCGCGGCTGGCCGCCCGGGAGCGAGTGCCCTATGTCATGTTCTTAGACGGTGCCGGCGAGCGCATGGGCAATACCCTTGAGCGTCGCTCCTACGCCCCGAATGACATGCAGGTGCTGGCAGAGCTGTCCGGCACCGTGCCCACGGTCGCAGTGGTCATCGGCTCCTCCGCCGGTCACGGGGCGATCACCGGCCTCCTGATGGATTTCGTGGTGATGCTGAAAGACGCCACCCTGTTCTCCGCCGGGCCGCCCCTGGTGATGGCGGCACTGGGAGAAAAGGTGAGCAAAGAGGAGCTGGGGAGCGCAGGGATGCACACTGCCAAGAGCGGTGTCGCCCACAACCTGGTGCAGGACGAAGAGGAGGCCTGCCGGCTGGTGCGCCGCTACCTGGGCTTTCTGCCTTCTAGCGCATGGCAGTGGCCGCCGGAGGCGGCGGATGGCAGCCCGGCGCGGGGATTGCGAGAGGTGGCAGAAATCCTGGAGATCATGCCCCGGGATGCCCTGCAGCCCTACGACATGCAGCGGGTTATAGACATCCTGGTGGATGATGCCGGGGAATGGCTTCCATTTCAGCCAGATTTCGGCACCGCCATACTGACTGGGTTCGCCCGCATGGGCGGCCGACCGCTGGGCATTGTCGCCAATCAGCCCACCATTCAGGCGGGCGCCATCACTTGGAACGCGGCGAACAAGGCGGCTCATTTCCTAGATATCTGCAATGCCTACCATCTGCCGGTGCTGTTTCTCGCTGACAATCCAGGGGTTATGTCCGGCAGCCAGGCGGAGCGGGAGGGCACCCTGCGGGCGGCAGCGCGCATGTACGCAGCCCAATGCCGCCTGCGAGGTCCGAAGTTCCATGTAACCCTGCGCAAGGCATTCGGCTTCGGCAGCTCCCTGATGGGTATGAACCCCTTTGACCACCAGACCCTGAGCCTGGCTCTGCCGGGGATCAGCCTGGGGGCCATGCCCGCAGACGGCGGCGGACAGGCAGCCAAGCTGGACAGTGAAAAACGCCAGCAGGTATCAGAGGCGGAGGCCGGCAGTGCCTGGATCGCCGGCGACAACCTAGCCTACGACGAAGTGGTGCAGCCAGCAGAGCTGCGCAACTTCTTGCTGCAGGGGCTCAGCCGCTTCCGGCGCCAGGACGGCCTGCCGAAGCCGATGGCAAACCGAGGCATCGCTCCCTGATGCCGTGAATGCTAAGACGCATATTCTGTTTGTCTGCCTAGGCAATATCTGCCGCTCTCCCTGCGCCCGGGCCATCTTCAAGGGGATGGCAGCACAGGCGGGTTTCGCGGAGAAAATCTCCTCGGATTCCTGCGGCACCGCCGCCTTCAACCTAGGTCGGCCGGCGGACCCGAGAGCCGAGGCCGCCGCCGCGGCACGGGGCTACAGCCTGCAGGGACACCAGGCGCGCCAGATCTGCGACAAAGATTTTCAACACAGCGACTACATCCTGACGATGGACCGCAGCAACCTCGGCAATGTGCAGGCCTGGGCGCCGGCGGATTACAGCGGCATCATCGCGCTGTTAGGGGAATACCGCCGCAAAGGCGGCGAGCTGACAGATCCCTACTACCAAGGACAGGATGCCTTTGAGACGATGATTGACGGGCTGGAGGAGACTTGCAGAGGATTGCTGGAACATTTGCAGCGGGAGCGGAGCGGGATTTAGCGGCGTATTCGCTGCACCGCCCGACTGTACACTCTAGGAAAGACTGGCATTTTTATTTGCATACCGTCGGCAGCTCGCATGGATGCGTCCCTTGATGCCGAGACCCTTCCATTGCTCTTGAAAAAGTTTTTCAGCATGAGAATAGAGTTCCCACTCTGCGCTCAGCTTTTCATTGGCTCTGCCGAGCTGCTCCGGGGACAGCTCCTGCTCTGCCGGCGGGCGGCCGAGGGTCTTATTTTCATGCCCGAGAACAGAAGGGCGCCAGCCCATCCTGCGACAGAGCAGGAATAAAAAATCATCCAGCCGCTCGGTCAGCCCCACCAGCATGAACTCATCGCTGAGTCTTCTTTTGACAACCTGCATATCCTGCGGACGTGACGCATATGCCCATTTCACTTTACGTTTACGGCCCTGTCTTCCCAAAAGCCCACCCAAAACCATATCGGAAAAGAGCACTTCTGCCAAGAGAAAGTCGCTTCTCATCGTATTCAAGTCTTGGAGATACTCTTCTACAGCGTAGTTTCGCGCTATGAACTCATGGGAGCGAGTGTGGTCTCGCAATAACTGGTAATACGTTGACAGGAGCCTTTCCAAGGGATTGCGCAGCAGGGTCACATACACGCAGGGTCTTGAAAGGAACTTGTGAAGGCCGTAGGGGAAATGACCCAAAATCAAATCAAACCTGTCCCTCTTCGCCCGCGGCAGGGCGATGAATTGATTGAGGGATATACCGGGCGCCAATGTCGGGTCGCGATCTATTTCGTAATAATTTTCGCGTTCATACTTGCTTTTAAGAAATTCAGCTAAGGAGATGCCACCTGTCTTAGGCACATGCTGAAAGATGAGCACCGGACGATCTCCCGAAGGGATTCTCCCCTCCCCCCCCTTACTCCTTAGCCCAGCGGCATACGATCTAGGAAAGACTGGCATTTTTCTTTGCATACCGTCGGCAGCTCGCATGGATGCGTCCCTTGATGCCGAGATCCTTCCATTGCTCTTGAAAAAGTTTTTCAGCATGAGAATAGAGTTCCCACTCTGCGCTCAGCTTTTCATTGGCTCTGCCGAGCTGGTCCGGGGACAGCTCCTGCTCCGCCGGCGGGCGGCCGGGGGTCTTATTTTCATGCCCGAGAGCAGAAGGGCGCCAGCCCATCCTGCGACAGAGCAGGAATAAAAAATCATCCAGCCGCTCGGTCAGCCCCACCAGCATGAACTCATCGCTGAGTCTTCTTTTGATAACCTGCGTATCCTGTGGATGTAACGCATATCCCCATTCTACTTTACATTTATAGCCCTGTCTTCCAAAAAGCCCATCCAAAACCATATCAGAAAAAATTTTTACTGCTGGAGCAGTGCCACTTCCCAGCGTATTCAAGTCTTGGATATACTCTTCTACAGTGTAGTTTCGCGCCATGAACTTATGGGAGCGAGGGTGGTCTCGCAATAACTGATGATAAAATGACAAGCATCTTTCCAAGGGATTGCGCAGCAGGGTCACATACACGCAGGGTCTTGAAAGGAACTTGTGAAGGCCGTAGGGGAAATGACCCAAAATCAAATCAAACCTGTCCCTATTCGCCCGCGGCAGGGCGATGAATTGATTGAGGGATATACCGGGCGCTAATGTCGGGTCGCGATCTATTTCGTAATAATTTTCGCGTTCATACTTGCTTTTAAGAAATTCAGCTAAGGAGATGCCGCCTGTCTTAGGCAAATGCTGAAAGATGAGCACCGGACGCTCTCCCGAAGGGATTCTCCCCCCCCCCCCCTCCTTACTCCTTAGCCCAGCGGCATACGATCTAAGAAAGACTGGCATTTTTCTTTGCATACCGTCGGCAGCTCGCATGGATGCGTCCCTTGATGCCGAGCTCCTTCCATTGCTCTTGAAAAAGTTTTTCAGCATGAGAATAGAGTTCCCACTCTGCGCTCAGCATTTCATTGGCCCTGCCGAACTGGTCCGGGGACAGCTCCTGCTCCGCCGGCGGGCGGCCGGGGGTCTTATTTACATACCCGAGAGCAGAAGGGCGCCAGCCCATCCTGCGACAGAGCAGGAATAAAAAATCATCCAGCCGCTCGGTCAGCCCCACCAGCATGAATTCATTGCTGAGTCTTCTTTTGATAATCTGCGTATCCTGCGGATGTAACGCATATATCCATTCCACTTTACGTTTATGGCCCTGTCTTCCAAAAAGCCCACCCAAAACCATATCGGAAAAGAGCATTTCTGCCGAGAGAAAGCCGCTTCTCAGCGTATTCAAGTCTTGGATATACTCTTCTACAGTGTGGTTTCGCGCTATGAACTCATGGGAGCGAGAGTGGTCTCGCAATAACTGATAATACATTGACAGGAGCCTTTCCAGGGGATTGCGCAGCAGGGTCACATACACGCAGGGTCTTGAAAGGAACTTGTGAAGGCCGTAGGGGAAATGACCCAAAACCAAATCAAACCTGTCCCTCTTCGCCCGCGGCAGGGCGATGAATTGATTGAGGGATGTACCGGGCGCCAACGTCGGGTCGTTACCTATTTCGTAATAATTCTCGCGTCCATGCTTGCTTTTAAGAAATTCAGCTAAGGATGTGCCGCCTGTCTTAGGCAAATGCTGAAAGATGAGCACCGGACGCTCTTTTGAAAAGACTTTCACTCCCCCTCCTTCCCCCGACGGCACACGGTTCGGAAAAGACTGGCATTTTTATTTGCATACCGTCGGCAGCTCGCATGGATGCGTCCCTTGATGCCGAGATCCTTCCATTGCTCTTGAAAAAGTTTTTCAGCATGAGAATAGAGTTCCCACTCTGCGCTCAGCATTTCATTGGCCCTGCCGAGCTGGTCCGGGGACAGCTCCTGCTCCGCCGGCGGGCGGCCGGGGGTCTTATTTTCATGCCCGAGAGCAGAAGGGCGCCAGCCCATCCTGCGACAGAGCAGGAATAAAAAATCCTCCAGCCGCTCGGTCAGCCCCACCAGCATGAATTCATCGCTGAGTCTTCTTTTTATAGTCTGCTCATCCTGACATTCCCGCGCATAGCTCCATTCCACTGGATTGTCCATAATCTGCAAGGTATTAAAAACCATATCAGAAAAGAATTTTACTGCTGGAGCAGTGCCGCTTTCCGGCGTATTCAAGTCTTGGAAGTACTCTTCTACAGTGTAGTTTCGCGTCATGAACTCATGGGAGCGATGGTGGTCTGCCGATAACTGATGATAAAATGACAAAAGTCTCTCCAAGGGATTGCGCAGCAGGGTCACATACATGCAGGGTCTTGAAAGAAACTTGTGAAGGCCGTAAGGGAAATGGCCCAAAATCAAATCAAACCTGTCCCTCTTCGCCTGCGGCAGGGCGATGAATTGATTCAGATAGTCCATTCCTCGCAATCCAGTTTCCGAATTCCAAGCTATTTCGTAATAATTCTCGCGTTCATACTTGCTTTTAAGAAATTCCTTTAAGGAAGTGCCGCCTGTCTTAGGCACATGCAGAAAAATAAGCACCGGACGCTCTTTTGAAAAAGGAGATGTCGCCATGAAGAGGGCTGAGGAAAGGTTATTATTGGGGAGAAGGCTCTATTATATTGATTTTATCGCTGGCAGCTAAACCCACCACCGCAGGCTGCCGGGGCAGACCCGCTCCTATGCGACAGGCATACAGAGCAATTCACCGCTTTGCAATACAATCAGCGCACAGCGCACAACGGGAGAGCTCTTCTGAAATTCGTTTTATCCACTTTTATGACACCGATCACCGAGCTGCTGGCTTTGGCTCCGGTGGCGGAGGAGGCTGGCTGGGAGGCTATCTCCTTTTCCGACCACATCATCCACCCGGAGGAGATCAGTACCCCTTATCCCTACACCGAGGACGGCGCACGCCGCTGGGAGGCGTTTACCGACTGGCCAGACCCTATGGTGATGGCAGGCGCGCTGGCCGCCGTCACCCGTCGCATTCGTCTCACCAACAACCTCTTCGTGCTGCCTGTGCGCAATCCCTTCCTGGTAGCCAAGGCAGCGGGCACCGTGGCCATCCTGTCTGGCAACCGGCTGACCCTGGCCTTCGGCATCGGCTGGAGCAGAGATGAGTTTGAACTGATGCAGCAGGATTTCAGCACCCGCGGACGGCGTGCCGACGAAATGGTGGAGATCCTGCGCAAACTGTGGAGCGGAAAGATGGTAGAGCACGAAGGCCGCCACTACCGCTTCGGACGCCTGGAGATGAATCCGGCACCGAGCGCTCCCGTACCTCTGTGGGTCGGAGGCATCTCCGATGCCGCCATGCGGCGGGCCGCCCGGCTGGCAGACGGCTGGGTGAGCGACTGGCAGAGCAGCGAGGAAATTGCAGCCTGCATAAAACAGGTGCAGGCCTATCGGCAGGAGGCGGGACAGGATGGAGGCCCCTTTGATGTGATGGCGACCCCAAGTGATGTTTTTGATGTGGAAGGCTATCGCCGTCTGGAGAAGCAGGGAGTCACGCACATCCTGTTTCAGCCCTACGCCCACGATGCCCCGCTGGAGCAGAAGAAGAATGCACTGCGAACTTTTGCCGCCGAAATCATTTCCCGCTGCTGAAATTATCTTTAGACCAGCAAATACGGAATAAAAACTAACAAATCAGGTTGCAGACTCTTTTGCAATTCTCTTTAATTCTGCCAACGTGTCCCGCGCCAGGCCTTCGTCACCGCTGTAGATAATCGGAGCCGCACGGTCCATCAGGAAGCCCCGCTCCCGCACCAGCTGCTCCAGCGCTTTGGAAAGCTCCCCGGTTACCGCAATGCTCTCCAGGATTTCATCGCTGACAAGGCGCCCCATCTCCTGCCACTTGCCAGCCTTGGACAGAAGATTCAGCTCCGGCTGCAAATCGCCCCAGCCGTGCACATCCAGCACCGGTCGGTAGGCGGGGGTGGAGCCGTAAAAGGCGATCTGGGCCCGAGCCTGCTGCCGCCCCGCCTCCTGCTCCTCCTCGCTGCGCCCCGCTGCCAGCATGACGGGACAGACCACCTGCAGCTGCTCCCGGGTGCGCCCGGCACTCTTAAGCCCCCGCTCCAGGGCCGGCAGGGTCAGCTCCCGAAGGCTTTTTGCAGTCTGCAGCGGGTGGATGAGAAAACCGTCCGCCTCGGCCCCAGCCATCTCGGTCATCGCCGGACCTACTCCGGCCAGATAAATCGGCGGGCAGCCCCCGGGACAGGGGCCGGGATTAAAAAACGGAGTCATCAGGGTATGGGTGTAAAACTCCCCGCGAAAATCCAGGCGCTCATCCCCCTCCCAAGCCTGCCAGATGGCGCGAATGGCGTGCACCATCTCCCGCATCCGCGCCACCGGCCGGGACCAGGGCATGGAATAGCGCTTTTCAATGTGGGGGCGAATCTGGGTGCCGAGACCGAGGATGAAACGGCCACCGGACAGTCGCTGCAGGTCGTGGCCGATGTTGGCCAGCAGCATCGGGTTGCGGGCAAAGGCGACGGCGATGGCGGGATAGAGAGACACCCGCTCGGTCGCGGCGGCGGCCAGCACCAGAGAGAAAAAAGGTTCGTGAGGCCCTTCAAAGGTATAGAGACCATCGTAGCCCATGTCTTCCAGCTTCTTCGCCGCTGCGCTGGCATCGGCGAGGGCCGGCATAAAAGCCGCATCAATTTTCACAGGAAGCTGCCTCTTGCAGGGCGGAGAATCATCGGCATTATTCTACCTGCACCTCGTGCTGACGGGCCAGCAGCGGGAAGTACAGGGCGGCACGCACCGAGCGGCCGGGCTCCATCTGCTGGAATATCTGCACGTAGCCAGACAGCTGGGGGCGGTAACGCTTCGCCTCTCGCTCTAGAAAATCCTTCTCTGCCTCTCCCGACCGAGGCCGGCTGCACTTGTAGTCCACCACCCAGCGCTCTTCGCCTTTCAGAAAGGTGCAGTCCAGTCGCTTCTCCAGCAGGCGGCCCCTCTCGTCCAGGGAGGAGAGAGACAGCTCCGCCTCGGCACTGGCCAGCAGCTGTCGGCCCTGTTCATCCTGCAGCATGTTCTGCACGCCGAGGGCGATGGTCTCCAGGGCGGCGGCGGCCTCCGGGCCGGTTATGCCGTAGCTGCGCAGGCGGGCCCGCCACACGGCCTTGGCCCGCTGTTGATCATCCCAGACATCCAGGCTCCGCCTGGCCATCAGCTCCAGGGCCTCGTGCAGCACAATTCCCTGGTAGCGGGCAGCAGAGTCCTCCCCCGGCTGGAAACCGCCGGTATCCTGCTGCTCCGGTGTGGGCGGCGGCGGCGCCCTTGAGAGCACCGCTGCAGGCATCGGCGGCCGCTGCCAGTCACAGGGCAGGCGGCGAAGGCTCGGCACCGCCACGGGAAATTCCTCTTCCTGCACATCCTCTGCTTCCTTCACCTCTGCATCGGACAGAAGGATGGTGCTGAAATCCACCTCCATAACCTCCCAGACCTGACCGAGAAGAGAGGTCGGCGCGGGCTGCACGTCGGCTTTGGCCTCACCTTTGATCTCCTTTTCGGTCTCCTTTTTGGTTTCTTCATGGCAGCCCAGAAGGTGCAGGCGGCGGATGGCGCGGGTAACGGCGATATATACCAGGCGCTGCTCCTCCCAATCCCGTTTTTTCTTTTCTTCCTGCCTGATGGCGTCGGCAATGCCGTCCTCCTCCCCCGGCAGGGAGACGGCTGCCAAGACTTCCTCGGTGCCCTCCGGGGATACCCAGGGCATCAGCTCCAGCAGATTGCTGCGGTCCGAAACACCCCGCCACCCTAAGCCGCACAGAAGCACCGTGTCAAACTCCAGCCCCTTGGCCTTGTGAATGGTCATCAGGTGCAATCGGGGTGTCCCCTCGGCAGCGGGAGAGGCGTACAGGGCCTGCACCTTTGCCTCCAGCCTTTCCCGAAGCAGCGGTCTGCCCATCTCAAATTCATCCAGCAGGTCCAGAAAATCCAGTGCGTCCTGCTCCTGCTCCTGCTCGTCCTCCAGGCAGGCAGAGCCCCCCAGAGCCAGCCAGACCCCCTCCACCAGGCGGCGGAGCGGCACCCGGCCATAGGAAGCCAGCGCCGGCGCCAGCGTCTGGGTCAAGCGGGTGAGCCGCGCCCGGTCCTCCGCCTCCAGGGGCAGATCATCACAAATAGCAGACTGCCAGATGGTCCGCCTCTTAGCGCCGACGGCAACTTCGTGCAGTGCCCGGTTGCCGAGCCCGCACCAAGGTGCCCGCAGCAGGGCCAGCCAAGCCAGGCGGTCCGCCGGGTTTGTCAGGGCCCGGGTGATCATCATCAGGTCCTGCACTGCCGGGCGCTCCGCCAGCGGGTCCACATCTTGCGCCAGCCACTGCATTTTCTTGCGCCGCAGGACGCGGACGATACAGTTCAAGTGACTGCGATTGCGCACTAAGATGGCGACATGCCCCTCCGAGGTCTGGTCCAGCGCCTCCTGAATGAGCTCCACTGCCCGCTCCGCCTCCGCCGCCTCCGCTGCCGCCCTCTGGCCCTTCGGAGAGATAAACAGCTCTGCGCTCTTGATGGTTGCAAAGTCACGTCGGGCCTCCGCAGGGCTGCAGGAGGCGAGGCCCCGGACAGCACCGCCATCACCCCGCTGCAGCTTGGTGAAACGTCCATCGCTCTCCTCATGGACCAGGCCATGCTTGCGGGAGTTGATCTCTGACAGCTTGGTAAAACGCTCATTGATCCACTCCACCAGCTCCTTGCCGGAGCGGAAGTTGCTGCGAAGCTGCAGGGGCTCCAGTTTCAATCCGCCGATGCCATTCTGCTCTGCCTCTAAGAACAGCTCCAGCTCCGCATCCCGAAAGCGATAGCAGGACTGCATTGCGTCCCCCACTAAAAACAGGCTGCGGGCCCCCTCCTCTGTCTGCCAGTCACCGACAAGCCGCTCCAGCAGCTGCACCTGAATGCGTGAAGTATCCTGAAACTCATCCACCAGGATGTGGCGCAGGCTGTAACCGAGGCGAGGGGCCAGACCCGGCGCGCTCTGCAGCGCCTCCTGGGCTGCGAGCGCCACCTGAGCGTAGTCCATTTCGCCCCGCTCCTGGAACACCACCCGCAGGTGCGCCGCCGCCCGTTTCAGAATCCGCCTGCAGGCGGCCAGCAGCAGCCAGCTGGATTCACCGAAAGCCGGGTCCTCAGGCAGAATTTTGAGAAGAGCGAGAGGACGGGAATCGCAGCCCTCTAAATCATGAAGGATATTCAGCATTTCCTCCTTCTCTTGGCATTTCGGGGGGAAGCCATTTCTTTTGTCCAATCTTTTTCGCCAGCCGTCCGCACCGGTGAGGAGAAGATTGGCAACGCCCCGCCAGGCAGGGATATCGTCAT
This sequence comes from Gammaproteobacteria bacterium, assembly GCA_965205525.1. Classification (GTDB taxonomy): domain Bacteria; phylum Pseudomonadota; class Gammaproteobacteria; order JABABF01; family JABABF01. The sequence goes on along the minus strand of OZ242171.1, from coordinate 584,949 downwards.
CCCCCGGCAATCCGCCTGCCCTCTCCGCCAAGACAAAAATGGGGTGGGAAGCCCCCACGCGCTCCGCCGCCGCCGCCCCGAGACGCATAAGATTCTCTGCATAAGGGCGGAGCATCTCCCGAGCCCCGGCCAGCTGCACCCCGATGAAGCGGCGACGGCTCTCCTCCAGCTGCGCCCGGAAGGCCTCCTCCTCCCCCTCAGCCTGTGTCCCGTGTGATAGCAGAAGCAAAAGACGATTGCGCCGCTGAAGACATTCCTCTAGAAATGACACGGCTGTGTCCCAGCGGTTGTTTACAGCGGTCAGCAGCTGCTCCAAATCTTCTGCGACCAGTGCATCCTCTCCCTCCAGCTCCTCCAGCAGGCGGTTCACCGCCTCCCGATAGTGGGGGCGGGCATCTTCCACCAGGTCCACCTGTCCCCCCAGCCCGGACAGCACCGGCATGCGCTGACCGAGCCAGTAGCAGAAACTGTCAATGGTGCGCAGCCCCAAGCGCCAGGGCCGCTCCCGAATACGCCAGCCCCGCTCCCGGTCCCGGGCCAGGGCCGCCCGGGCCAAGGCAGAGGCGCTGCCTTCCTCGGCCGCCTCCTCTTCATCGTCCCCCGCTGCCGCCCGGTCCAGGGCGCCCAGTATGCGCTGGCGCATCTCCGCCGCCGCCTTGCGGGTGAAGGTGATCGCCAAGATCTCCTCCGGCTCGTCCACCGTTGCCAGCAGGCAGAGCACCCGCCGAACCAGCACCTCGGTTTTGCCGGAGCCGGCTGGAGCCGAAACCAGAAAAGAGGCATCGGGCCGCAGCGCTTCCCTCCGCTCCCGGTCATCCGTCAAGGGAGTATCACCGCTCATCGCCGCTTATCCGGAGGAACACGGCACAGGGGACCCAAGTCACAGTAACTGCACGCTCCCTGCACCCTGGGGCGCACCTCGCTCTGCCCCGCCATGTACTCCTGGACCAGCTTTCCCAGGCTTTCCCGCCACTTCTTCAGCTGGCGAGGCCAGCTGTCGGCATCCGGCGGCGGATGTTCTCCGGGGCGCATAGCCCCTCCCGCCTTCTCCTTGTTCTGGTCGCCCCATACGTAACCCATGTCCTCGCTGTTCAGGGCGCCGTAGGCGATGCCTTTCAGCTCTTTGGCCCCTCCCCCTGCACCCGCCGCCTCTGTGACAGCGAGGGCGTACAGCGGCAGCTGGGGCTCACGGGGAAACTCCCCGCCCCAATCCCCTGTTCGGACACTGCCTAAGAGGCCTGTCTTTTTGCCGGTCTTGTAATCCACGATGCGGCAGCCGCCCCCGGGCAGTTCGTCTACCCGATCCGGGCGCAGGGACAGCACCAGCTCTCCCAATTCAAACCGCTCGCCCTTTTCGGCTGAGGCCACCCTGAAGGGACTCTCCGAGGCGAGATTCTGCTCTTCTTTCAGCCAGAGGTGCAAAAGACGCTCCAGACGATTCTTCTCCGCCTGCCAAAAACGCCGCCCAGGGGAAACAGGCTGGCCCTGAAGATCAGAAGCCATCTCCTCTACCGCCCCTGCCGCCGCCTCTTCTACCGCCCGCTGGCACCGTTCTCGGTTCTCCAGGGCAGTGCTGTCCCCTTCCAGACTCGCCCACAGCCTTTCCATGGCATTGTGCGCCAGGGAGCCCTGCTCAAGCGGACTGAGACCCGGTGCTCTCTGCTCCGTCGCCCGAATACGCCAGCGATGGCGGGCAGAGGCCCGGAAGGGACAGGCGGACTGATCCTTGAGGAGCGATGTGCCGCCCCCACGGGAGTCTTCATCCGGAGGAGGAATCGCTTCCCCCGCCTCTGCTGTCTCTAGGGAGAGGGATTGCCGAAGCCGGTCACGCCAGGCGGAGAGCTCCCCTTCCCCCGCCGTCGCTTCCAGGGCTGCAAGCTCCGTTTTCGGCAGGTGCGCCACCAAGGCGCTAGGACGCCCCAGGATCTGGTCTCCCTCCCGCAGGGGATAGCTGCACACCACCTGCAGGGCAGAGGCCAGAAAGCCCTGGGTCAGCGCCTTGGCATAGGCCAGCTCCCGGTCGGCATCTGCCCTCGGCATGCTTCTCTCCCGCTGCAATGCGATTGGGAGCAGGGGGCTGGGCTCCGCCGGAGAAGGCCAATCCCTGTCTCCCATGCCGCTCAGCCACAGCCCGGAGAAAGACAGTCCGTTGACCTCCAGCTGCTCAAGAATATGCAGCCGAGCCCCTTCCCCCAAAGGCTGGGACATGGTGCTCTCTGCCAGCCTTGTCAGCTGGGCAAAGGCATCTTTTGCCCGCATGGGACCATAGACCTCGCTGCCGTCTGCGAATTCATCCAAGAGGCCCTGCCAGCGCCTCCACCCCCGATACTCGGTGCTGCTCAAGCCAGTGCCGCTGCAGTCCCATGCATCCATCTGCCGGCGCCAGAAACTGCACCATTGGCGAGCGGAACCTTTCTGCGGCATCTCCTCCAGCGCCGCTGCCATGCGGGTTGCAGCGGCGGCATCCGCTTTCTGCAGGTGTCGCAGCAGATACCGAGCCGACAGGGATATATCCGGCCATTCCTCCAGCCGGCCACACAGGCGGCTGCGAGCCGACTCTTCACAGAAATTGAGAAAAGGACAGCACAGAAGATCCCGGAATTCTGCCGGCGAAAGCCCGTGACTGAATAGACGGAGCAGACGCAGCATGGCGGCGGGCACCGGGGCCCTGGCCAGGGGCTCTCCGGCTGAAATATTAAAGGGGGCACCCTCCTCAGAAGAGTCGGGCAGCAGTGCGCCCGGGTCAAAAACCTCCAAAAAGATGCGCTCCACCCGCCGGCGCCGGGCGGTGAGATTCGGCACCACCACACCCACTGTCGCCGCCGCATCCCGGACCAGCAGCGCATGCGCCCAGCGGGCAGCGGCATAGAGCTCGGTATCGGCATCTTCGCAGGCCAGCCGGAAGGCACTCCCCCCTGCCTTAGACACGGGCTGCACCCGCTGCAGCTCCGTTGCCGCAGCCTCCAGCAGGGCCCGCTGCAGGGGCGACAGGGTCTCTTCTTTGAAGTTGAGCAGCACCAGGCGGGGGAGGATGGACAGGAGGCCATCGCGAAAAGCGGTATGCAGCTTGAGGTCTCTGTCAGCGACGCTGAACCAGCCCTTTTTATTGCACTCCCGGGAAAAAGCCGCACTCCATTCCAAGAATGCCTCGCAGTCATCAATGCCGCGAAACCGCTCCTTTTCCGCTTCGCCGCACTGCCAATGCAGGAAGGTATGCCATGCCTTGGCCCCCTGGCGGGCGGCCTCCCCGGAGCGCAGCAGATGGCCCTGCCGGCTGTCTTGGATAATTCTTTCCCAGACCCAGTGCTCCTCCGCTTCGCTCAGAAGACGCCTGGCACAGGCATCTTTGCTGCCGCTGAACACCAGCTCCCGCCATTGCATGGCGAGCCAGTCATCCAGGGCATGCACCGGCGGCACCCGCCAGGCGCCATGCCCCGCCTGTCTGCGGGAGAGCCCCCAGGACTCCCGTACAGCGGAGGCCAGGCGGCGATTGGGCGTCAGCACGGTGTCGCCCTGCTCCAGCGCTTCTTTCAGTGGGGCAATATCAAACAGCATAATTCTCTGTTGCCGCAACCCGACACCTTGTCGGGTGGCCAGTTGCACAGACGGCTCCCAGTCAGCGGATATTTCAAAAGTATAGCCTGAGGCGCAAACGATGAAGCGCGCCCTCAAAGGCGGCACCGCAGCAGGCGAGAGCGCGGCTTATACAAGGGAGAGGGGTCGGCGTATGTCTGCAGCAAGTGAGCCGCAGTTTATCAGCAGGACCGATCCCGAGGGCAGCCTTGCAATCGCCTGTTGCTGAAAATCCTAGATATCTATTAGAATACCCACCCCTTTTACTCAAAAGTGTCGGCAAAAGCCATGACAAAGCAGTCGGGCAGCCCTTCGGATCTGCCGCCGGGATTGGACCCGGGGCTTGTTCGCGACCTCAATGTTACCGGGCAGAGGGCACTGCCCTCGCCGGCGGAGCTGTGGCGACAGATTCCTTTGGGGAAGAAAGCGCTGCGGACCGTGCAAGAAAGCCGTGAAACCCTGTGCCGCATTCTGGAGCGGAAGGATCACCGGATGTTCGTCGTGGTGGGGCCCTGCTCCATCCACGACGCAGAACAGGCCCGAGAATACGCCAAGCGCCTGCAAGCCCTGTCCGAAGAGGTGAAGGACACCCTGTTTCTGGTGATGCGCACCTATTTTGAAAAACCGCGCACCACAGTGGGCTGGAAAGGGCTGATCAATGACCCCCGCCTAGACGATTCCTTCCACGTGGAAGAAGGGCTGGCAATCGCCCGCAGGCTGCTTCTGGACCTGGCCGAAATGGGCCTGCCCGCCGCCACCGAAGCCCTGGACCCGATCCTGCCCCAGTACCTGCAGGATTTGATTGCCTGGTCCGCCATCGGCGCGCGCACCACTGAATCGCAGACCCACCGGGAAATGGCCAGCGGTCTCTCCTCCCCCGTGGGTTTCAAGAACGGCACAGACGGCAGCTTTGATGTGGCCATCAACGCCCTGCAGTCGGTGAGCCGCCCGCACCGTTTTCTGGGTGTCAATCAGGAGGGCAAGGTGACGGTTATCTGCACCCGGGGCAACCCCCACGCCCACATCGTGCTGCGGGGGGGCAGCCAGGGGCCGAACTACGATTCAGTGCACATCCAGCTGTGCGAGCAGAAGCTGGCGGCCATAAAAACCCGCCCTAACATCGTCGTGGATTGCAGCCATTCCAACTCGGAAAAGGACTACCGGCTGCAGCCCCTAGTGCTGAAAAACGTCGGCACCCAGCTCTTGGAGGGCAACCGCTCTATTGTCGGCGTGATGCTGGAGAGCAACCTCAATGCGGGGAATCAATCCATCCCCGAAGATCTTTCTGAGCTGCGCTACGGGGTTTCCGTCACCGATGCCTGCATGGACTGGGAAACCACGGAGCAATCACTGCGGGACATGCGCAGGCGGCTCCGGGAAGTGCTGCCGGAGCGGATGGAGCGTCCGCAGCTGGCAGTGGCCGCCTCCCGCTGAGTCGCGTTCTAGCTATAGTAGGCGCCGCTGCGATCGGAGTGGTCGGTTACGTCCCGCACCTCTTTCAGCTGCGGCAGCTTTTCCATCAAGGTTTTCTCAACCCCGTCCTTCAGGGTAAGGTCCACCATGCCGCAGCCCTGACAGCCGCCGCCGAAACGCAGGATGGCGATGTCCTCTGGGGCGATCTCCACCAGGGAGACCTCGCCGCCGTGGGAGGCCAAGGCGGGATTGATCTCGTTGTAGAGAATGTAATTGACCCGATCTTCCAAGGGGCTGTCCTCGTCCACCTTGGGCACCTTGGCATTGGGCGCCTTGATGGTGAGCTGTCCCCCCATCTGGTCTTTGGCATAGTCTACCTCCGCCTCCGCCAAGAAGGGCAGGCTGCGGTGGTCAAACCAGGCGGTGAAACCCTCAAACTCGGCTTTTTCGTCCTTCTCTGTGCAGTCCTGTTTACGACAGTAGGCGATGCAGGTCTCCGCTTTCGGCGTGCCCGGCATCTCCACGAACATGCGAATCCCGACAATATCCTCCTCCTGATTGACGAGGAGTTCGGTGAGGTATTGCTGGGCTGCTTCGGTGATGGTAATCATGGCCGACTACTCCCTAAAGAAGGGTCCTTCATTGTAAGGCAAAGCACTCCCGCTGCCGCACAGGGCAAAATACGCCCCGGACACTGCCCCTCTTCCAGCCGCCGACTCTCATGAACAATCCCGCCGCCGCCGAAACCGCGCTGCGGGCCGCCCTTGAAGAGCGGATTCTGCTGTTAGACGGCGCCATGGGCACCATGATCCAGAAACACGGCTTGCAGGAGAAGGATTTCCGCGGCGAGCGCTTTCGGAAGCATCCGGTGGACCTGCAGGGCAACAACGACCTGCTGGTCCTGACCCGCCCGCAGCTGGTGCTGGATATTCATCGAGCCTATCTGGAGGCCGGCGCAGACCTGATCTGCACGAACACCTTCAACGCCAATGCCATCTCCCAGTCCGACTATCAGCTGCAGGAAGTTACGGCAGAGATAAACCGGGAAGGGGCTGCCTTGGCGCGGCGGGCGGCGGATGAATTCACGGCGCAAACCCCGCACCGCCCCCGCTATGCGGTCGGTGTGCTGGGGCCTACCAATCGCATGGCGAGCCTGTCTCCGGATGTGGAGGATGCGGGGCAGCGCAACATCCGCTTTGCCGACCTGGTGCCCGTCTATTGCGAGGCCGCCCTCGCCCTGGTGGAGGGAGGCGCCGACGTGCTGATGATTGAAACCATCTTTGACACGCTGAATGCCAAGGCAGCCATCTTCGCTGTTCAGGAATGCGCCCAGCAGCTAGGGCACCCCCTGCCGCTGATCATCTCCGGCACCATCACCGATGCCAGCGGGCGCACGCTGTCGGGGCAGACGGTGGAGGCGTTCTGGCACTCGGTCGCCCACGCCGAGCCCCTGGCGGTGGGGCTCAACTGCTCTCTCGGGGGCGAGCAGCTGCGCCCGCACATCGGGGCGCTGGCAGCGGCAGCGGAGGTGCCTGTGAGCATCCACCCCAATGCAGGGCTGCCCAATGCCTTCGGCGGCTACGATGAAACGCCGGAGAAAACCGCCGCCCTGCTCGGGGAATTCGCTGAAGAGGGCCTGGTTAATCTGGTGGGGGGCTGCTGCGGCACCACGCCGGAGCACATCGCAGCGGCAGCCGAGGCAATCGCACCCCACCCGCCCCGCAGACCGCCTGAAAAGCCGCCGGCCTGCCGACTCAGCGGCTTGGAGCCAGTCACCATCGGGGAAGACTCCCTGTTCGTGAACATAGGAGAGCGCACCAATGTCACCGGCTCGGCGCGCTTTGCCCGCCTGGTGCGGGAGGGAGACTACGAGACCGCTCTGGAGGTGGCGCGGCAGCAGGTGGAGGCAGGCTGCCAGCTGATTGATATCAATATGGACGAAGGCATGCTGGACTCAGAGCAGGCCATGCAGCGGTTTTTGGATCTGCTGGCGGCGGAGCCGGATATCAGCCGGGTCCCCATCATGGTGGATTCCTCCCGCTGGAATGTCATTGAGGCAGGCCTGCGGTGCGCACAGGGGAAATGCGTGGTTAATTCCATCAGCCTCAAGGAGGGCGAGGAGGCTTTCCTGCGCCAGGCGCAGCTGTGCCGCCGCTATGGGGCGGCAGTGGTGGTGATGGCCTTTGACGAGAAAGGACAGGCAGACACACTGGACAAACGCATCGCGGTGTGCCGGCGCAGCTACGATCTGCTGCTGGAGAAGGCCGGCTTTCAGCCGGAGGACATCATTTTTGATCCCAACATCTTCGCGGTAGCCACCGGCATTGAAGAGCACAACGCCTATGCGACGGACTTCCTGGCCGCCTGCAGGGGCATCAAGGAGCAGCTGCCCCGGGCCCTGGTGTCCGGGGGGGTCAGCAATGTCTCCTTCGCCTTTCGCGGCAACAATCCGCTGCGAGAGGCCATTCATGCCGTATTCCTGTACCACGCGGTGCAGGCAGGCATGGATATGGGCATCGTCAATGCCGGCCAGCTGGTGCCCTACGACGAAATCCCGGCGGAGCTGAAAGAGCGGGTGGAGGACGTGGTCCTGAACCGCCGCCCGGATGCCACCGAGCGCCTGCTGGAAATTGCCCCCCGCTATGCCGGGGAGGAAAGCGCAAGGGATGACGACACTGCGGCGAATGCGGCCTGGCGGGAGGAGCCGGTGGCAAAGCGCCTGCAGCATGCCCTGGTAAAGGGGCTGGACGCCTGGATTGAGGAGGATACGGCGGCGGCGCTGAAGGAGCTGAAAGCGCCCATTCGGGTGATTGAAGGTCCCCTGATGGACGGCATGAATATCGTCGGCGATCTGTTCGGCAGCGGCAAGATGTTCCTGCCCCAAGTGGTGAAGAGCGCACGGGTAATGAAACGTGCGGTCGCCTATCTCACGCCCTTTCTGGAGGCGGAAAAAGGCAGCGGCGGCAGTGGCCGGGGCCGGGTGGTGCTGGCCACGGTGAAGGGGGACGTGCACGACATCGGCAAGAATATTGTCGGCATAGTGCTTGAATGCAACCGCTTTGAGGTGATTGACCTCGGCGTGATGGTGCCCCGGGACAAAATCTTAGACACTGCCCGGGAATGCGAAGCGGACCTCGTAGGCCTCAGCGGGCTGATCACCCCTTCCCTGGATGAAATGGTGGCGGTGGCGGGGGAGATGGAGCGCCGGGGGCTCTCTATCCCCCTGCTGATCGGCGGAGCGACCACCTCCAAGGCGCACACCGCGGTGAAAATAGAGCCCCGCTACAGCGGCGGCCCGACGATCTATGTGCCGGATGCCTCCCGGGCGGTGACTGTGGCCAGCGGCCTGGCAAGCTTGGAACAGCGGGAGAGCCGTGTGCGGGAAGTGCGGGAGGAGTACAAAAAAATTCGCCGCCGCCACGAGCAGCGGGGAACAGCGGACAAGATCCTGCCCCTAGCGGAAGCCCGGCGGCGCGCCTTTCAGACCGACTGGGAAACCGCTTCCCCGCCGGTGCCGAAATTTCTCGGGGTGAAAACCCTGGCGAACTACCCGCTGGAGAAATTACTCCCGACCATAGACTGGTCGCCCTTTTTCTCCGCCTGGGAGATCCGGGGCAGGTATCCGGCGGTTCTCAAAGACGAGAAGTACGGCGAGGCGGCCCGCAGCCTTTTTGCGGATGCAAAGCGGATGCTGAAAGAAATCGTGAAGGGGAGGCAGCTGCAGGCAAACGGCGTTTTCGGTCTGTGGCCGGCGGCCCGGGTCGGCGACGAAGACATCGCCGTGTACCGGGACGAGAGCCGGCAAGAAATCGCCGCCACCCTGCACCAGCTGCGCCGGCAGACCCCCGGGGCGGCAGATGCACCCCAGTACTCCCTGGCGGATTTCATTGCACCGGCAGAGAGCGGCGTGGCAGACTACATCGGCGCTTTTGCCGTCACCGCCGGCATCGGCGCTGAAGAGGCGGCGGCAAAGCTGCAGTCCGACAAAGACGATTACAGCGCCATCATAGTGAAGGCCCTGGCGGACCGGCTGGCGGAGTCCTTTGCCGAGCACCTGCACCTGCGGGTGCGGCGCGAATTCTGGGGCTACAGTCCGCAGGAGCAGTTGGACAACGAGGCCCTGATGCGGGAGCGCTACCGGGGCATACGACCGGCACCGGGCTATCCCGCCTGCCCCGACCACACGGAAAAGAACACCCTGTTCCACCTGCTGGACGCGGAGAAAAACGCTGGGATGGCCCTCACCGAAAGCTTGGCGATGACACCCGCCGCCTCGGTGAGCGGTCTTTATTTCGCCCACCCGGAGTCACGCTATTTCGCGGTGGGGAAAATCGGCCGCGACCAGGTGAAGGCGCTGGCGGCGCGCAAGGGGATAAGCCTGGAAGAGGCGGAAAAATGGCTGCGGCCGAACCTAGCCTACCGAGAAGAAAAGCAATGAAGAAAAAAGACAAGAAGCCGGGCTGGGGCGCGATCGTCGGCAGTGTGCTGGCCGCCGCCTTCGGTGTGCAGAGCAGCCGCAATCGGGAACGGGATTTCAGCCAGGGAAGCTGGCTCGCCTATGTGCTGGCGGGCATTCTATTTGCCAGTGTGTTTGTTTTTGGCCTGCTGATGCTGGTAAAACTCGTGCTGCGGTATACGGCAGTCTGAGGGTGCCCCGCGCCCGGGCAGGGAAATGTTTACAGACCGCTGATCCAGTACACCGCCGTCGCCGTGGCGATGAGCACCAGGGCGACCGCCGCCAAGGCATCGGCGCCGCTGTTTTCGCCGTTATCTTCGGGATTCGGATTTTGTGAATGTTCCATAATTAAAAAGACCGCCGCTGAAGGCTCATGCTATTATAGGCTTCCTCCATTCCGGACATGTCCGCTTCCGCTGCATGTCGCCGAGGACACCCGGGCATCCCCCTCCGTGATGGACCCAGGCCAAAGCACGAACCATCATGTACCGTTACAGTCAGCACGACCAGCAGCTGGTGGACGAGCGGGTGCGGCAATTCCGCGGCCAGGTGCAGAGGTACCAGGCCGGCGAGATGAGCGATGCCGAGTTTCTGCCTCTGCGCCTGCAGAACGGGCTGTACATTCAGCGCCTGGCACCGATGCTCAGGGTGTCCATCCCCTACGGCATGCTGTCCTCGGTCCAGCTGCGGGCGCTGGCCGCCATCGCCCGGGACTACGACAAAGGCTACGGGCACATCAGCACACGGCAGAACATTCAATTCAACTGGCCTACGCTGGAAGAGGTGCCGGACATTTTGGAGCGGCTCGCCGCTGTGCAGATGCACGCCATTCAGACCAGCGGCAACTGCATTCGCAACATCACCACCGACCAATTCGCAGGAGCGGCGCCAGACGAAATAGAAGACCCGCGTCCCTGGTGCGAGATCATCCGCCAATGGGCCTGCTTTCACCCGGAGTTCGCATTCCTGCCGCGCAAGTTCAAGATCGCTGTGAGCGCCTCTCGGGACGATCGGGCGGCGGCGGCGGTGCACGACATCGGTCTGCAGATGCAGCGCGGGAAAGATGGCACCATCGGTTTTCGGGTGCTGGTCGGCGGCGGTCTCGGGCGCACCCCGGCCATCGGCCGGGTGATCCGTGATTTCCTGCCGGAGCAGCATCTGCTCATCTATTTAGAATCCATACTCAGGGTCTACAACCTGCTGGGGCGGCGGGACAATCGCTACAAGGCGCGCATCAAGATCTTGGTGAAAGCCCTCGGCACCGAGGAATTTGCCCGCCTGGTAGAAGAGGACTGGGCGCATACAAAAGACGGGCCGGGCACCCTGACCAGAGAAGAGATTGAGCGGGTGCAGAAGGATTTCACCCCACGGGATTACCCGCCGGTGGATGTAAAAGCCGTCGCCTTGAGCATTGCCCGCCAGCGACTCCGGGAGCCGGACTTTGACCGCTGGCTGAAACGCAACGCAGAAGCCCACCGGGAGCCGGGCTACGCCATCGTGTCCCTGTCTCTCAAGCGCACGGGAATGCCGCCCGGGGATATCAGCGACACGGAGATGGAGCGGGTGGCAGACTTGGCAGATACCTTTTCCGGCGGCGAGGCGCGCACCACGCACGAGCAGAACCTGGTGCTGGCGGATGTGCCCCGGGACAAACTCCACGCCCTGTGGCAGGCGCTGCGACGAGACGGCCTGGCAACACCGAACATCGGCACCCTGAACGATATCATCTGCTGCCCGGGGGGAGATTACTGCTCCCTGGCTAACGCCAAGTCAATACCGGTGGCGGAGGCCCTGCAGCGCAAGTTTGAAGACTTGGACTACCTGCACGACTTGGGAGATATCAACCTCAACATCTCCGGCTGCATGAATGCCTGCGGTCATCACCACGTGGGGCATATCGGCATTCTCGGAGTGGACAAGAAGGGGCGGGAGTGCTACCAGGTGTCCATCGGCGGCAACGCCGGCCGACGACATGAGGCAACCCTCGGCACCATACTCGGCCCCTCCTTCCCCCAAGAGGAAATCCCCGCCGTGGTGGAAAAAATTCTGCAAGTGTACGCAGAACAGCGCAGCGAGGATGAAAGCTTTTTAGACACCTGCCGGCGCATCGGCATTGAGGCATTCCGCGAGCGCGCCTATGCCGCGGCTGATTAAACTGCAAGAGGGTGTTGCCCGCATCTGCGAGGATAGCTGGCAGTGGGCAGAGAGCCGGGAGGGAGATCCTCCGAAGATTCCGCCGGGGGCGATCATCGTGCCTCTGACGCTGTGGCAGGAGCGTCGCTCAGAGTGGCTGAAGCGGGGCGAGATCGGGGTGCTCCTGGCCAGCGATGAAAGCGCAGATGCCCTTCAAGACGACTGCGCCCGGCTGCCGCTGATCGCCGTGGACTTCCCCGCCCTGACCGACGGGCGCGGCTTTTCCACCGGGCGGCTGCTGCGGGAGCGTTACGGCTTTAAAGGGGAGCTGCGGGCGGTCGGCGCATTTATCCGGGACCAGCTGTTCTATCTGAAACGCTGCGGCTTTGATGCCTTCCTGCTGGAAAACCAGGAAAAACTAGAAGAATCTCTGGCGCACTTTGAAGATTTTCATGTCAGCTATCAGGGCTCAGTGGATGATCCCAAGCCTCTATTCCGAAAACACTGAGGCAGAGCAGGTTTATACCGACAGGTCTTTATAAAAGTTTTTCCAGTTCCGGCACGGCTTCAAAGAGGTCTGCCACCAAACCGTAGTCAGCCACCTGAAAGATAGGCGCCTCCTCGTCTTTGTTAATCGCCACGATGACGCGGCTGTCTTTCATGCCCGCCAAATGCTGAATGGCGCCGGAAATACCCACCGCGATGTAAAGTTCTGGAGCGACTATCTTTCCGGTCTGCCCCACCTGCATATCGTTGGGTACAAAGCCTGCGTCCACGGCGGCCCGGGAAGCGCCGATGGCCGCCCCCAGCTTGTCGGCTACCGTCTCCAGCAGCTTGAAGTTTTCGCCGCTGCCCATACCGCGCCCGCCGGAGATGATCACCCTGGCCTCGGTCAGCTCAGGGCGCTCGGACTCGGACATCGCCTCTTCTACAAAGGCGGACAGGCCGCTGTCCTCAGGGGGCGGCACCTCCTCTATGGGGGCTGCATCGCCGCCGTCGGGCACGGCATCAAAGGCGGTGGTGCGCACCGTCAGCACTTTCACCGGGTCGGCAGACTGCACGGTGGCAATGATGTTGCCGGCATAAATCGGCCGCTTGAAAGTGTCCGCTCCCTCTATGGCGATCACATCGGAGACCGAAGCTACATCCAAAAGCGCCGCCACTCTCGGCATTAAGTTTTTGCCGGTGGTAGTGGCGGGGGCGAGAAGATGCGTGCAGCCGTCGGCAAGGCGCGCCACCAAGGCGGCGATATTCTCTGCCAGCTGATGGGCACAGGCGGGAGCATCGCAGACCAGCACCTTGTCTACACCCTCTAAAGCGGCGGCGGCGCGGGCGGCATCCGCGCAGTTTTCACCCGCCACCAGCACGCTCACCGGGCCGTCCAGCTGGCGGGCGGCGGCCACGGTGCAACGGCTCGCATCCTTCAGGGAAAGGTTGTCGTGCTCTGCGATGACCAGCGTACTCATGACACCACCTTTGCCTCATTGCGCAGCTTGTCTATCAGCTCTTCCACCGAACTCACCCGCACGCCCTCCTGGCGCTCCGCCGGGGGCTCCACCTGCAGAAGACGCAGACGAGGCGATACATCTACGCCCAAATCTTCCGGGGTTAAAACTTCAATCTCCTTCTTCTTGGCCTTCATGATATTGGGCAGCGATGCGTAGCGGGGCTCATTCAGCCGGAGGTCGGTGCTCACCACCGCCGGCAGGCACAGCTGCAGGGTCTGCAGGCCGCCGTCCACTTCCCGGGTGACCCGCAGCTTCTCCCCCTCCACCTTCAGTTCCGAGGCAAAGGTGCCCTGGGGCATGCCGGTCAGAGCTGCCAGCATCTGGCCGGTCTGGTTGTTGTCCCCGTCTATGGACTGCTTGCCAAGGATGACCAGCTCTGGCTGTTCTCGCTCCACCAGCGCCTTCAGAATCTTGGCCACCGCCAGGGACTGCAGCTCGGCATCGCTCTCCACCAGGATGCCGCGGTCGGCACCGAGGGCCAGAGCGGTTCGGATCTGCTCTTGGCAGGCCTTGTCCCCCGCCGAGACCGCCACCACCTCGGAGGCTATCCCCGCTTCCTTGAGGCGCACCGCCTCCTCCACAGCGATTTCGCAGAAGGGGTTAATAGCCATCTTGACGTTGGCTAAATCCGCCCCGCTGCCGTCGCTTTTCGGGCGCACTTTAATGTTGGCATCTGCCACCCGCTTGACGGGCACTAGCACTTTCATACAGCCCTCCGGGGCCAGCATATTTGCAGAAGGGATTTATTCTAGCAGACGAGAACCGCCCCGCAGGCGCATGGAAGAGAAGCGAAAGGCCTCCCAGCGCAGGACAGGAAAGCGAAAGGCTCTGCCACCCGCCCCCGATACCGTGCTCCCCAGGGCGAGGGCCATCGGCACCAGGCTGACCAGCACCAGCACCAGGGCCGGCACTGCCGCCCGCTGCCATTCCCCCTCTGAAGTCATCTCAAAGATACGTACCGCCAAGGTATCCCAGCCGAAGGGGCGCAGCAAGAGAGTGGCCGGCATCTCCCGCATCACCTCCACGAACACCAGGGCAAAAGCGGTGCCTGCGGCCGGGGTCAGCAGCGGCAGATAGATGCGGCGCAGAATGCGGGGACGACTTGCGCCAAGGTTCTGGGCCGCCTCGGTCAGGACCGGGCGCACCCGCACCAGGCCGCTCTCCAGGGGTGCCAGGGCTACTGCCAGGAAGCGGGCCATGTAGGCGACGACGAGAATGCCGAAGCTGCCGGGCAGCAGGAAGCGCACCCAAGGGGCGTCCTCTGGCAGCACCTGCAGGAGCCAGCCCAGGGCCAGCACGAGACCGACCGCCAGCACCGTGCCCGGCAGGGCGTAGCCAGTGCTGGCCAGGGAGACCGTCAGCTGCACCAGCGGTGTGGGACGGCGATGGCGGAGCAGGGCCAAGAGCAGGGCCAGCAGAAGGGTCGCCAAGGTAGTAATCCCCGCCAGCACAAGGCTGTGGAACACCAGCCCCCCGTAGCGCTCGCCCAAATCCGACAGGGAAGGCCAAGCCCAGACTCCCAGCTGGATCAGGGGCAGCAGGAAACCGAGGGTCAGCACGAGCAGCGCATAACAGGCGGCCAGCCAGCCCCGAAAGCCCAGCAGGGGACGGCGGCGAGGGGCGACGGCGGTGCTGGTATAGCGTGCCCGGCTGCGCGCCAGCCTTTCCAGCCAGGGCACCAGCAGGGATACCAGCAGCAGCAAAGAGGCCAGCTGGGCCGCCGCCGCCAAATCGTAGAGTCCCATCCAGGTGCGGTAGATAGCGGTGGTAAAGGTGTTGTAGTTGAAAACCGAAACCACGCCGAAATCCGCCAAGGTCTCCATCATCACCAGTGCCAGCCCGGCCGCTAAGGCGGGGCGCGCCGCCGGCAGCACCGTTCCCAAAAAGGCGGCTGCCGGCCGCCGGCCGAGAGCCCGGGCCGCCTCTAGCAGCTCCACCCCCTGCATGAGAAATGCGCTTCGCACCAGCAGATAGACATAGGGGTACAGGGCGAGGCTGAATACCAGCACGACCGATGCGGGATTGCGCAGATTCAGCTGGACCATGCCGGGCCCAAAAAATGCCGCCAACGCATTCTGCACTGTGCCCCCGATATCAAAGAGGCCGAGAAAAGCAAAGGCCAGCACGTAGGGCGGCATCGCCATGGGCAGCACCAGGGCCCAGTCCAAATAACGGCGACCAGGAAATTCGCAGGTGGCGGTCAGCCACGCCAGGCTCACTCCCAGAAGGGTCACCAGCGTGCCCACACCCAGTATCAGCACCAGGGTGTTGGAGAGAATTTCCGGCAGACGGATGCTCGGCAGATGTTGCAGCAGGGAGGGTGTTTCAACCGCCCAGCTCAGCAGGATGACCGCAATCGGAGCTAAGACCATCAGGACGGCCAGCCCGGCGGTCAGATGTAAAATCCGCAGAAAAACAGATGCGGGCGCTGCCCTGCGGAAGGTGCCGGACACTGTCATCTGTCTGGCAGCGAGAGAGATATGCGCCCGCTCCTATTCAGAGGGCGGCGAGCTTCTTGCCGATACCGCCGTCGGAGGAAGAGCTCAGCGATAGCCTGCCCGGCTGATAAGCTGCACGGCCTTCGCCTGCAGGCGGCCGAGATCAGCCACGTTCATGCGGTCTGCCCGAAAGCTTCCCCAGGCCGCCACCTGGGGGACAGCTGTCACCTCCGGGTGCACCGGATACTCCATGTTGGAAGCGGCAAACAGATACTGTGCCTCGGGGCCAGCGAGCCACTCCAAGAGGGCCTGGGCGAGGTCCGGGTGCGGCGCATGGCGCAGGACGCCAGCTCCGGAAACATTGATATGCACCCCCGGGCGCCCCTCCCCGTCGGGCCAGAAAATTGCCAGGGGAATACTTTTGCCCTCCTCGGCGTAGCGACTCTGCAGGCGGCCAAAGTAATAGCTGTTGACGATGGTGACATCGCAGTTCCCCGCCAGCACCGCCTCCATGGCATGGGTATCGCTGGCGAAGGGCGGCAAGCTCAGATTTGCCACCCAGCCCCGCAGGATCTGCAAGGTGCGCTCCTCACCGAAATGATAAATAAAGGAGGCCACCAGAGAGCGGTTATAGACCTTCTCCCCGGTGCGCAGGCACAGGCGGCCGCGCCAGCGCAGCTCCGCCAGCTCCGGGTATCCCTGCAACTCTTCGGACTGCACCCGCTCGGTGGAATAAACGATAGAGCGTGCCCTGAGGGAGAGACCAAACCAGCGGCTCTCGGGGTCGCGCAGATGAGCGGGCACAGCGCTCTCAAGAAGCGGCGAATCCACCTTTGCCAGGAGCCCGCGCTCCGCCGCCTGCCAGAGGTTGCCAGCATCCACCGTGAGCAGCAGGTCCGCCGGGGTGTGCTTGCCCTCCGCCTCCAGGCGCACCAGAAGCGGGGCCGCCTCATCGGTAAGGTAGCGAATGCGCACCCCGGTATGCTCCGTGTAGCGGTCAAACAGGGGTTTGATTAAGTGCTCCTTGCGGGCGGAATAAACGGAGATCTCCGGGGGGGACGACTCGTCTCTGCCGCAGGCAGCCAGGGAAAACGAAAGAACAGGAACAAGGACCAAGGCAGGCAGCGAAGAGCGGATACGTTCAGGGACTGATGCGCGCATGGTGCTGCTGCCAGATTTTGCCTAAAAGCAAATAAGAATGATTATATATTAGATTTCGCGCAATTCCTGTCCCATCGCCTCCCGCATGAAAAGCCTTTTGAGGGGAGGCAGACGGTCCACCCCGCAGAGCCCGATTCCACGCAGCCAGCGCACAGTCGGCGCCCGGGCGGCAAACAGCCGCTGAAAGCCGCTCATGGCAGCCAGCATGCCCAAGCTGTGCTCCTTGCGGCGGCGGCGATAGCGCAGCAGGGGAAAGGAATCCCCCGTGCTGCCCTCCCGGGCCCGCCAGCGCAGCAGCTCCTCCGCCAGCACCCTCGCATCTTCCAGCCCCAGGTTGACCCCCTGCCCCGCCAAGGGGTGAATCGTGTGCGCCGCATCGCCGGCGAGCACGATCCGCCCTCGCACCGGGGAGGCCCAGCGCTGCCAGAGAGGAAAAGAGAAACGCGGGCCTGCCCGCACCACAGGCCCCAGGCAGCTGTCGCAGGCTCGTTCAAAGGCGGTGGCGAAGGCGGCATCGCTGAGGGCCATGATCTCTTCTGCCACCGTCCGGTTGAGAGACCAGACAAAAGAGGAAAATCGTCCGCTGCCGCTGGAATCGTGCAGGGGGAGAATAGCGAGGGTGCCCTTCTCACGAAAACACTGCCAAGCGGTGCTCCCGTGGGGCAGTTCCGTCTGCACGGTGCCGACGATGGCTGTCTGGCCGGTATCCCATTCCCGCACCGGAAAGCCCGCCAGGCGGCGCACCCGGGAGGAGCCGCCATCCGTCCCCACGACCAGAGCGGCCTGCAGCTCTCTCCCGTCCGACAGGCGCAAAAGAACAGAACCAGAGCTGCTCAGCAGCTCCTCCAGATAGATGCCCTCCAAGAGCTGTATGCCGGGCTCAGCCCGCAGCCGCTCGGCCGTGGCGGCGGCCAGCAGGCGGTTTTCCATGAGCCAGCCCAAGGCATCGGCACCTGCCTCCTCGGCCCGGAAGCAGATGCGGCCGGTACCGCCCCCGTCCCACACGCTCATCCGCCGAAAAACAGATACGCCCTGCCCTGCCGCAGGCTCCCACAGCCTCAAATCATCTAAGAAGCTTTTGGAAGCCGGGCTGAGCGTGCTGACCCGAGGGTCAAAATCCTCTGCTTCCCGGGGGGCGGGGGGCCATTCGGCAGAGAGGGAGCGGCCTTCCACCAGAGCCACCCGCAGAGGCCGGCTGCCGGCGGAATGAGGGGAGGAATCCGCCAGGGCCAATGCCAGTGCGCCCCCAACGGCACCGGCACCGATTACGGCGACATCAAAATCCGGCGGCACGGCGCACCAGGAGCGACTGCAGGGGGGGAGCCAGCCGGAGCAGGCTGATAAGGGGGCCCCGCACCCAGGGCAGGGGGCGGCGACGAGGGGCCAGGGCACGGGTCAGAGCGGCGGTGCGGAACTGGTCGGCACGGCGGGAAGCGGCGTAGCGCTGCAGCACACCCAAGTCGCCGGGAGGCTGTCCTGCCAAGTGCGCCTCGGTCAGAAATTGCGCCAGGGCTGCCGCGTCCCGGAGGGCAAGATTAAAACCCTGGGCTCCCGCCGGATGCAGTGAATGGGCGGACTGCCCCAAGAGCACCAGACCCCGGCGCACCTGCTCCGCCGCCTGCACTATCTGCAGCTTCTGCACTCGTCGGGTGCCGATTCGCAAAAGGCGGGGAGCCTCCCCCAGAATGTCCTGCAGACCCGCTAAAAACTGCCCCTCCTCCTCCTCTGCCAAGGCGGTGCAGCACTCCGGCGAGGCGACCCGGACCGCCAGCACACGCTCCTCTTCGCCGAGGGGCGGCAGGGGCAGCACCACCAGGGCGCCGTCGGGCAGGAAATGCTCCCGAACCTCCGGGGGCGGGGGGGCGGCGACGGCAATATTGGCGAGAAGAATGCTGTTCGGCTCGGCGGCGGCGACGGTGGCGATACGAAGAGCTTCCCGCAGGGGGGAGCGGGGACCGTCCGCGGCGACCAGGAGTCCCGTGGAGAGGGAAGCACTCTTCCCCTGCCCTTCCAGGCTGAAGGCGAAGCCGCCTGCAGGCAGGGGGCGGGGCGCCGTCACCGAAACGGCGGGGCGAATCTCTGCACCGTCCTTCTCCAGCGCATCCCAGAGAATGCGCAGGAGGCGGGGGCTCTCCACCTGCCAGCTGAGGCTGTCCCAGCCCTCCCGCCGGCAGTCCATCTGCAGGGTGTCCGGGTACCCTGACTGCACTACCCGCACCCGGCAGACCGGAGCGGCCCGGGGCGCCAAGGCCTGCCACAGGCCGATACGCCTGAAAATCTGCACGCTGCGCCGGGACAGGGCAACAGAGGGGCTGCTGAAATCCGGCAAGTCCGCAGGCGGCGGCGCACCCCGCTCAACCACCAGCAGACGGGGCGGCGGCAGTCCCGCCTCCCGGCGGGCCGCCTGCAGAAGACAGCCGAAGGCGGCACCAGCGAGGCCGCCCCCTGCCACCGTTAGCTCTGGGCCGCTGCCATCCATTTCTCCACCTCTGCCGCTGTTCGGGGAGTGCTGCCGTTGATGATTTCCGCTGCGCCGTCGGTAATCAGCACATCGTCTTCAATACGGATGCCGATGCCTCTCCAGCGCTCCTCCACCTCGCCATCCTCCGGGGCGATGTACAGGCCAGGCTCCACCGTCATCGTCATGCCGGGTTCCAGAACGCGGGATTGCTTCCCCTCATAGCTGCGACCCACATCGTGCACATCCATGCCGAGCCAGTGACTGGTGCGGTGCATGTAGAACCTGCGAAAAGCACCGCTCTCCAGCAGCTCATTCGTCTCCCCCTGCAGGAGTCCCAAGTCCCGAAGCCCTTCCGTCAGGCAGCGGACAGCTGCATCGTGCACATCCTGGAAAGTCCGCCCCGGACGGGCGACTGCGATGGCCGCATCCTGGGCGGTGCACACCAGCTCGTGCAGTGCGCGCTGTTCCCCGCTGAAACGCCCGCTGACGGGGAAGGTGCGGGTGATATCGGCGCCGTAGCAATCCAGCTCGCAGCCGGCATCAATCAGCACCAAGTCCCCCTCTTGCAGGGGTGCATCGTTGGCCGTGTAGTGAAGCACGCAGGCATTGGCACCGCTGCCGACAATAGGATCATAGGCAACATGCCGGGCACCGGCACTGAGAAATGTCTGCATGAGCACAGCTTCCAGGTCGTATTCGTAAAGACCCGGGCGACAGACTTCCATGGCACGGCTGTGGGCGCGGGCTGAGATCGCCCCGGCCTCTCGCATCAGCGCCAGCTCCGCCTCGGTTTTGATGAGCCGCATCTCGTGCAGCACGTCTTCCAGCGCCAGCAGCGAAGCGGGAACATTCTGCCCGCTGCGGGTATTGGCACGGATTTTTTCCAGCCAGCCCAGGAACCGGGCATCAAACTCGGCATCCTGCCCTAAGGAGCAGTACACGCCGGTGTGCCCGGCCAAAAGGGCGGGTATCTTCTCGTCTAGCTGTGACAACGGAAAAGCCTGGTCCGCACCGTAATCTCGCACCGCGCCCTCCGAGCCCGCACGGGAGCCGGTCCAGACTTCCTGCCCGGGGTCGCGCTCCCGGCAGAACAGAATGCAGCGGCCCTCCTCCCTGTCGGGGATCAGAACCAGCACCGCATCCGGCTCCCCAAAGCCGCTCAGGTACTGGAAATCACTGTCCTGACGGAAGCGGTAATGCACATCCCGATTACGCCGCACCTCCCGTGCGGCGGGCAGCACCGCCACGGTGCCCTCCTCCATGCGCCGCATCAATTCATGGCGGTGCGCGGCAAATTCCTCCAAAGACAAACAAAGGGTGGGGGGATGGGGATGCAGGGGTTTCATGGCATGCCGGTGTGCGGCAAATTCTCCAAAAAAAACGCATGATGATTGACAATAGTATCCGCCATCGCTAGAGTATGCACCCTACAAAGCGGGCTGCCTGCTATCCTCGGCCCAGGTGGTGAAATTGGTAGACACGCTGGCCTCAGGTGCCAGTGGCTTCACGGCCGTGGAGGTTCAAGTCCTCTCCTGGGCACCATTTTCTAAAGCACTCTGTATCTAAGAGTGAGGATGACTTCAGAGTAGACGAAGCGTCCGTTTCTATCCGCAGGACACGCAACATATATTGGATGCGATTCAAACGGGACAATGATGTTGCCGATTTTTCAGATTTGGCGCAAAACCGCACTTTGGAAAACCCGACCCGCCGCTTGATCATGCCAAACTGATATTCCACCTTGGCTCGGACCCGGAATTTATTCTGGTTTCAAGAATGCTCTGCCTCCGTCAACGGTCGGTTTCCACAGCTGAGCGCACTCTTTTTCTCCCCAACAATACGGGCGTTGAAATTCTGGAATCTCCAACTCATGTTCGAGAAATATTTTCTTAATGCATTGCGGGTTTCCTTCTATTGCTTTCATGCTTTTCCCTTTCAGATGTTTTTGCCGAGTTTGCTGTTCTGCACTGCTGCAATGTCAGGAGAAAGGATGTCGCAGAATGATGATCTGGTCGCGCTCGGCACCGGTTGAGATCATGTCTATGGGGGCGCCGGTCAGTTCTTCAATGCGCTGCACATAGTTTTTGGCTGCGGTTGGCAGCTCGTTTAGTTCGGTGATGCCGCGGGTGGATTCCTGCCAGCCGGGCAGCTCCTCATAAACCGGCTTTTGTCTTCCTTCCGGCATCAGTATCGCTCCGCCCTCGTACGCTGCGCACAGTCGCAGGGTGTCCATGCCGTCTAGCACATCCAGCTTGGTCAGACAGAGTCCGGTGACGCTGTTTAGCTGCACAGCCCGGCGCACAGCCGCCGCATCAAACCAGCCGCAGCGGCGGGGACGGCCGGTAGTGGTGCCCACTTCCCGCCCCTTCTCGGCCAAATGCGCACCGATCTCGCCTTTGATTTCCGAGGGGAATGGACCCTCACCGACCCGCGTGGCATATACCTTGGTGATGCCGAGCACCCCTTCTAAGTGCAGGGGGCCAAAACCGCTGCCGCTGGCAGCATAACCGGCGCCGGTATTGGAAGAAGTCACAAAGGGATAGGTGCCGTGGTCAATGTCCAGCATCGCTCCCTGGGCACCTTCAAACAGGATGTTTGCCCCTTCCCGACGCAGGCGCTCTAGGATTTCTGGCACATCGGCGGTCAGGGGCAGGATCTGCTCCCGGGCCTCCTGGCACTCTGCCTGCACCACGTCCCGGTCTGTCGGCGGCACCTTGTAAAGGCGCGTCAGCAGGAAGTCATGAAAGTCCAGGAGTCTCTGCAATCGCTGGTCAAAATCCGCGGCGGCTAAATCCATGATGCGCAGGCCGCGGCGGGCGGCTTTATCCTCGTAGGCGGGACCGATGCCCCGTCCGGTGGTGCCGATGGGCAGTTCTGCACCCGCCTCCCTGGCCACATCCAAGGCCGCATGAGAGGGCAGCAGCAGGGGGCAGGCGGGGCTGATGGAAAGACGCTCTCGCGCTGCTACGCCCTCCCCTTCTAAGTGCGCAAGCTCCTCCAGCAGGGCACCCGGCGACAGCACGACACCGCTGCCTATCAGGCACTGTATTTCCGGGCGCATAATCCCCGAGGGCACCAAGTGCAGAGCGATGCGGCGCTTGCCGATCACCAGGGTGTGGCCAGCATTGTGCCCCCCTTGGAAACGCACCGCCGCCGCGGTCCGCTCGGTCAGCAGATCCACGATGCGGCCTTTGCCCTCGTCACCCCACTGGGTACCGAGGACCACCACCGAGCGCCCCATCAGGCTGTCAGGATGCGGCAGGCTCCACCCGCCATTGGTTATCACGCCAGACCAGGAGCCGATCGCAGGAGGGATCCTTGGACTGCCCGGGCAGGCCGGCAACCACCCGCAGGCCGGCGACACGCAGCTTGGCAATCTCCGCTTCTCGCTGTCCTTGGCCCTCTTCCTCTGCAGGGGCAAAGATGCCCCCCGGAGAATACGCTCCCACCCCTTGGATATCCGCCAAGGTCACCAAGTCGGTGCTGAAGCCCACCGCAGGACGGGCGCGCCCAAAGGCTTCGCCGATGCCGTCATAGCGCCCGCCATTCGCCACAGGCTCCCCCTGCCCTGGGGCGTAGACGGCAAAGACTATGCCGGTGTGGTAGCGGTAGCCGCGCAGCTCGCCGAAATCAAGGTACACATCCACTTCCGGTGCAAAATGCCGGACCACGGCCTCCAGGGTATCCAAGGCTTCCATCACCTCCGCCGGTGCCCCCGCGAGCTGGCGGCGCGCCTCCTCCAGCACCTGAGGACCGCCGTGCAGGTCCAAGAGAGCCCGCAGACGAGTGGCCCGATCCGACACCTGCCACCCATGCAGTTCCTTCTCAATTTCATCTACAGCTTTGCGCTGCAGGGCGTCAAACAGGTCTGCTGTCTTGTTTTCCTGCAAGCCGGTATCGGCGGCCAAAGCTTGGTAAATGCCCATGTGCCCCAAGTCCAGACACAGGGGGGTCGGCTTCGGCAACACCCGGCGCAGGGTCTCCAGCATCAAAGTGATGATCTCCAAGTCCGCCGCCAGATCGCGGGAGCCGTACAGCTCGACACCCGCCGGAAAGGGCTGCCGCCGCGCCAAGGGCCGGCGCGGCTTTGTGTGCAGCACATCTCCGGCATAGCACAAACGCACCGGGCTGCCATCGTGACGCAGACTCTGTGCATCTATGCGAGCAGTCTGGGGGGTGATGTCCGGGCGCAGTGCTAAAGAGCGGCCGCTCAGGGGATCAGTAAATTGAAAGCGCAGATCCCGGAGATCGCTGCCGGCTCCCGCGGAGGGGGCATCGGCGTACTCCAAAAGAGGCGGAATCACCAGCGCATAGCCCCAGCTGTGAAACAGGTCCAAGACATCGCGCCGCAGCTTTTCAAAGTGAGCGGCCCGGGCCGGGAGCATCTCTTCAATGCCCTCTGGCAACTCTCGGAAATAGTCTCTGCCCGCCATCACCCGCGCAGCCAGAAGAGAAGTGCCGCCCCCATCGCCATGCTCAGCAGCCCCAAGCGTCTCAGCATGCGGGGAGGCTGGCTGGCGGCCCATTCGGCGAGACGCCGCCATCGTTCGGGGGAAAGGGCTGGCAGCAGTCCCTCAAGCACCAGCAGCAGAGCCACAGCGATGAACAGGTCCTGCCATTCAATCATGGCCTCGGGATTACCGAGGAATGCCGCCGCGCGCGTCTTTCAGGTAGCGGAAGAAATCGCTGTTCGGCTCCACCAGCAGGAGATCAAGACGATTGCTGAAAGATGCCCGGTATGCACTCAAACTGCGCGTGAAAGTATAAAACTCGGCATCCTGCCGGTAGGCGGCGGCGTAAATGGATGCCGCTTGCGCATCGCCGTCACCCTGTATCTCCTGAGAGCGCCGGTAGGCATTGGCCCTGATCACGGTGCTCTCACGCTCTGCCTCGGCACGGATGCCCTCTGCCAGTTCCTTGCCCTTGAAGCGGTGCTCCCGCGCCTCGCGCTCGCGCTCGGCCCGCATTCGGTCATACACGGAATCACTGACATCGGTGGGCAGATCTATGCGCTTGACCCGGATGTCCAGCACCTCTATGCCCAAGTCTTCACGGATAACCGTGTCTAACTGCTTGGTCAGTTCGGTCATCAGCAAATCCCGCTCGCCGGATACCACTTCGTGCATGGTGCGCTCGCCGAACTGGTTGCGCAAGCCGTTGTTGATGCGCTGGGCCAGCAATTCCTGGGCGCGCCGCTCCTCGCCGTTGGTCGCGGTGTAAAAGAGGGCGACATTGCTGATGCGCCATTTTGCGTAGGAATCCACCGAGAGAAATTTCTTCTCCTGGGTGAGAAATCGCTCCGGGCGCGAATCCACGGTCCGCAGGCGGCCGTCAAACTTGCGCACCTGATGCATCAGGGGCGCTTTGATGTGCAGCCCCGGGGGGATATCCGCCACCACCAGCTCGCCGAAGCGCAGCATGACCGCGCGCTCCGTGGCGCGGACGATAAACAGCGAGTTGGACGCGGCAATAACGACCGCAACCAAGACCGCCAAGAGGATCATTGACCGCGGGCTCATCGTCGCGTATCCCGACGCTGAGAGGAAGAGCGCCCCTGCTCTAAACGCCGGATAACCCGCTCGGTCAGATCCTGCATCACATCCGCATCCAATGCGGCGCCATCCAGCTGCGGCGCGCTCCCCTGTGCCATCAGGCGGTCCAAAGGCAAGTACATCAGGTTGCCGCCGTCCTCCACATCAATCATGACCTTGGAGACATTGCTGAAAACGGTCTCCACGGTATCCAGGTACAGGCGGTCCCGGGTTACATCGGGGGCCTTCTGGTACTCCGAGAGAAGCTTGTTGAAGCGGTCTGCATCCCCTTGAGCCTGGGCGATGACTTTCTGACGGTAGCCCTCCGCCTCTGCAAGGACGCGCAGCGCATCGCCCCGAGCCTGGGGCACCACTTGGTTGGCATAAGCCTCGGCTTCGTTCTTGTAGCGCGCCTCATCCTCCAAGGCTTTGTTCACATCGTCAAAGGCCGCCTTCACCTGCTGCGGCGGGTTGGCCTCGTTGGTATTTACCTGGGAGACGACAATTCCAGTGCCGTAGAGGTGCAGGTAGTCTTGCAGGCGTGTCTTGACATCGGCACCGACCCGCTCACGGCCAAAGGTGATGACCTGATCAATGCTGGAGCTGCCGACAACATGGCGAAGAGCGCTCTCCGTGGCATTCCGCAGGCTCTTAATGGGATCGCGCACCCGCAGGACATAGTCTTCTGGGACCGAGATTTGATACTGCACCGTGATGTGAACATCCACGATGTTCTCGTCTTCGGTGAGCATCTTGCCGTCGTAGGCCTCGGAGTAAATCTTAGTCACATTGATGCGGTACACCCTGTCTATCAGGGGCGGGTTCCAGCGCAGGCCAGGGTTGACCACACTGTGGAACTTGCCAAAACGCAGGATAACCGCACGCTCCTGCTGGTCCAGCTGGTACAGGCCCAAGAGGGCCCACAGGGTGACGGCGACGAGGACAAAAACAAGCAGGACATTGCGCGACAGCCTAGGCCAGCTGCCGCCTCCGCTGGAACCGCCGCCGTCGCCGGAACCGCCGCCGCCCGTAACGGTTTGCCAGAGCTTGCGCAGCAACTCTTCCAAGTCCGGCTCCGAGCGGCTATTGCCCCAAGATTTATCCGGTTTTTTATCTCCGGAGGGCTCGTTCCAAGCCATACAGTTGCAGTGCCTAAAAGAATAAAAGAAAGAGATGCGATTCTACCATGTCCCGGCCCTCTTTGCTTGCAGACTATAATTTGACGCTGCCTTTGCCCTTTGAAGAGAGTGCAGGATGGAACGAGAAACTTTGGAAGTGGATGTGCTGATTGTAGGCGGCGGACCGGCCGGCCTGTCCGCCGCCTGCCGACTGGGCCAGCTGGCCAAAGAGCAGGCGCGGGAAATCAGTATATGCCTGGTGGAAAAGGGCTCCGAGGTCGGCGCACACATCCTCTCCGGTGCGGTATTTGAAGCCTCGGCGCTGAAGGAGCTGTTTCCCGACTGGCAGGAGCAGGGGGCACCGCTTCAGACCCAGGTGAGCCGGGACCAGATCTGTTTTCTGACCAGCGCCACCGGGCACCTGCGAGTGCCCGGGCTGCTGGCACCCCGCACTATGCACAACCGGGGCAACTACATCATCAGCCTCGGCAACCTGTGCCGCTGGCTGGCCGCTCGGGCCGAGGAGCTGGGCATAGACATATTCCCCGGCTTTGCGGCGCAGGAGGTGCTGTACGGGGAAGACGGCGCGGTTATCGGGGTGCGCACCGGCGACATGGGGACGGCAGCGGACGGCGGACAGCGGGCGGGCTTCAACCTGGGCATGGAAATCCGCGCGGGCTGCACGCTGTTTGCGGAGGGCTGCCGGGGACATCTCGGCAAGGAGCTGATGCAGCGTTTTCACCTGGACAAAGACCGGGACCCCCAGCACTATGGCATCGGCATCAAGGAGATCTGGCGCGCTGCCCCCGGGCGGCATGAGCCCGGCCTGGTAGTGCATACCACCGGCTGGCCGCTGCGAGAGCACGGCGCTCTCGGCGGCGGCTTTCTGTACCACACGGAGGAGGGGCAGATCTCCCTCGGCCTGATCACCGATCTCAATTACGCCAACCCGCATCTGGACCCCTATGAGGAATTCCAGCGCTTCAAGGGCCACCCGGTGATCCGGAAGCACTTGGAGGGAGGCGAGCGTCTGGCCTACGGCGCCCGCGCCATCACCAAGGGCGGGCCGCAGTCCCTGCCGAAGATGAGCTTCCCCGGCGGGCTTCTTATCGGCTGCGATGCCGGCACCCTGAACTACGCCAAGATCAAGGGCAGCCACACGGCGATGAAATCCGGCATGGTGGCGGCGGAGACGGTTTTTGCGGCCATCCTGGCCGGCCGGCCGGGTGACACCTCGGCACAGGACGAGCGGTTTTGGGCATCCTGGGCCGGGCGGGAACTTCACATGCAGCGCAACTTCGGCCCCGCCCAGCACCGCTGGGGCAACCTGCTGGGCTCTGCCTACGCTTTCTTAGACCTCAACCTGCTCGGCGGCCGTGTGCCCTGGACCCTGCGCGATTCCAAGGCGGATCATGAGCAGATGAAGCCGGCGGCTAAATGCCCCAGGCCGAATTACCCGAGGGCGGACGGCGTGATCAGTTTTGACCGGCTGTCCTCGGTGTTCCTGTCCAATACCAACCACGAGGAGAACCAGTCCTGCCACCTGCTGCTGAAGGATGAAGCACTGCCCATCAGCAGCAACCTGCCCCTGTACGATGAGCCCGCCCAGCGCTACTGCCCGGCGGGGGTCTACGAGGTGCTGCAGGAAGAGAGCGGCGAAAAGCGCTTTCAGATCAATGCGCAGAACTGCGTCCACTGCAAGACCTGCGATATCAAGGACCCGGCGGCCAACATCACCTGGGTGCCGCCGGAAGGGGGCGGCGGGCCGAACTACCCGAATATGTAGCGGGGCGCAGGCGCTGCCCCCTACACTCGGCCGAGATTAAAACAGCTGCGCCCCGAAGAGAGCACCAGCTCTTCGCCCCCGGGAAGCTGCTGCACTTCCGCCAAATCCACCAGGCGGTAAAACACGCTGCGCAGGATGCGGGCCTCAAGTCCGTGACGCACCGGGATGGATGGCGCCGGGGTGCCGGATTCTGTGATCTCCACCCGGACAGGATGGGCATCGTTGGCGATGACCTGCTCGCCGTCGTCCAGGGTGAACAGCAGGCGCCCGTCCCCGCCCCGCTCCATATCGGTGGCCCGCAGGGGCATATCCTCCACCCGGATGCGCCATTTTTCCACCGGCGTGACCAGATAGTAGGCACCGTCTTCTTCGCGCCGCAGGATGCTGGCAAAAAGCCGCACCAGAGGGTGCCTGAGAATGGGGCGGCCCTCGTGGAACCACTGCCCGTCCCGGGCTATGCAGATGTCAATGTCACCGCTGAAAGGGGGGTGCCAGCGCTCCAGCGGCGGACGGCGACGGGCGGCGGCCTGCAGCGCCGCCTCGGAAAAATCTGTCACAGGCTGTCTTCGGCGGGGATTGCCCGCACTCGGATCACACCCTCCAGGGCCTGTATATTCACCAGCAGCAGCTCATCGGGCACTTCGTCCAAATCAATCAGGCTGTAGGCGATGTCATCGCGGCTGCGGTTGAGCATATCCACTACGTTGATCTCGGCATCGGCCAGCACCGAGAGAATCGCGTTAAGTTTCTTCGGCACATTGCGGTTGCTGACAGTCAGGCGATAGCGGCCACGCCTTTCCAGCGTGATGGCCGGGTAGTTGACCGCATTGCTGATATTGCCCGTGGCCAGGAAATCGCACAGCACCTCGGCAGCCATGACCGCACAGTTTTCCTCGGCCTCGGCGGTGCTGGCACCGATGTGGGGCATCAGAATTATGTCTTCGCGACCCATCAGGCTCGGATGCGGAAAATCTGTCACATAGCAGGACAGAGCACCGCTTTCCAAGGCCGCAATCACACTCTCTTCGTCCACCACTTCCTGACGAGAAAAATTAAGCAGGCGTGCGCCCGGCTTGCAGGCAGAGAGGAACTCCTGATTCACCAGGGCCCGGGTGCTGTCTAAAGCTGGGATATGGAGGCTGAGATAATCGGCATCGCGCACCATGTGCTGCAAGATCTCCCTGCGCTCCACCTCCCGGGGCAGACGCCAGGCGGCATCCACGGACAGGGCCGGGTCGTAGCCGAGAACGCGCATCCCCAGCTTCAGTGCAATATCGGCCACCCGGGCGCCGATGGCGCCGAGACCGATGACCCCCAGCACACGGCCGGCAAGGTCCACTCCTTTAAAACGCTTTTTCTCTGCCTCCATCTGCCGGTTAAGGGTTTCCTCGTCCGTGACCGAGGAGAGGCTGTTCACATAGCGAATACCCTGCAGAATCCCCCGGGAGGAAAGCAGAAGCCCTGCCAGCACCAGCTCCTTCACCGCATTGGCATTGGCGCCGGGCGCATTGAACACCGGGATGCCCCGGGCCGTGCAGGTATCCACTGGAATATTATTGACTCCGGCCCCGGCGCGGGCAATGGCCGCTACCGAGTCGGGGATGGCCGCCGCAGACAGGGCGTGACTGCGCAGCAGAATGCCCTCCGGCTGTGGACAGTCATCCCCCGCATGAAAGCCGCGATTCTCCAGCACCGCCAAGCCGCGCGGGGA
The DNA here is from genome assembly GCA_965205525.1 of Gammaproteobacteria bacterium. GTDB lineage: Bacteria > Pseudomonadota > Gammaproteobacteria > JABABF01 > JABABF01. The sequence goes on along the minus strand of OZ242171.1, from coordinate 555,660 downwards.
AATTTTGTTTAAAGTCAGAACGCTGCGCATACGCTGCAATCGCTCAGTTCACTTCAACTTCGGCCGTGACGTTCAGGGAATACTGATAAAGGTTGGCGAGAATTCTGCCGTTCTCATCACTCATTTCCTCCGCTAAGGCACGGCGCACGGCGCCGTATTCTTCCTCCTCGTTATTGCGCACCTCTTTCACTTGTATCACGGCATAGCGATCTTCCGGCAGCGTCAGCATGCTGATCGAGGGCCGCCCGGGCTCCGGAAGCGGCATGTGAAAGGCACGGTTCAGAATCCTGCCCGGGATATTCTCGTCTGTATTTCGGCGCTGCAGGCGAGGCACGACATGGTGCTGATATTCCTCCGCAAGGGCAGCTTCCTCCAGGGAGTGCTCGCCGCCCTGGCGAACTTCTTCAACCAATTGCCGCATATGCTCCTCAGCCCGCGTTTTTGCATCCCGCTGGTGAAAAATATCTACAATTTCTTCGCGGGCTTCTTCCATTGTTTTTCCGCGCGGCGGATGCAACGAAAATATGCGAATAACCAGGGCTGTATCCTCATCTAGTCGGATCAGTTCACTGGCACCTATGGGGAAAGCTTCCTCGCGGTCAATAGCAAGACTTTCTTCGTCTCTTCGCAGCTGATTCCGTAATCTTCTCTCCTCCTGTTCCTCGCTTTCTTCTATTTGCTCCAACATTTCATCCGCATATCTGTTAAGCACCTCCATGACTTGCGGCCGCGCAAGCACTTCCTCTGCTTCTTCAAGAATAAACCTGCGATTATAAAATCTATAGCCGCGCGGCTTGGCGAAGTCGCTGTATAGTGCAAACTGCGGCGTAAGCATTCCGGAGACCTCTTCCAAGAGGGCCTGATAGGGTGGCTCACTCAGGATACCCCGCACCGCCTCCAAGATGGCATCCCGACGCTGTTCGTAGGGTGGCAGCGGCACCTCTAAACGGCGGAGCAAGTGCCAGCCGGCCTCTGTCTGCACAGGCTCAGAAACCTCTCCTGGGGCCAAGGCAAAAAGTGCCTGCTCAAAGGCATCGGGGAAACTTTCTCCATCGCTAATGCCCAAATCGCCCCCGGCAGCGGCCGAGCCGATATCATCCGAATAACGCCGGGCAAGCTCTTTAAAATCAGCACCTTCATCCAGCTGGCGCTTTAAATCCAGCAGCTCGGACTGCGCCTGCTCATCGTTGCGCCGAGGTCCGTTTTCCAAGAGGATATGGGCAACATAGCGCTGCTCGGACAGGGCCAAAATCTCCTCTTCATAGTAGGCACGCAATTCCTCTTCCGGGACATCTTCGTAAAACTCTTTGCGCTCTAAGAACAAATAGCCGACATACCCCCGTATCTTGGTCAGAAATAACCCGGGCCTGTCATCATAGTATTCCTGCACATCCTCGTCGCCTATCGGCACCGGATCCAGCCAGTCATCAACCGATGTCGTGAGGTACTCTATGTCGCGCTCCTGGTCAAAGATACGGAGCATCCGGTCCAGTTCGTTGGGCAATATAAACTCCGCGTTCTGCAAGGGGCTCAGCAACTGTCCAATCAGCAATTCTTTGCGCACAGTGTCCTTGTAGTAACCGGGGGTGTAGCCGCCTTGCCGCAAGGCCGCCTGGTAGATCTGGGGAGAGAAAAATCCATCTTCATAAAATGTGTCCTCTGACAGAATTTCGCGATCTATGGACTCTAAAGATATTCGGAGCCCCGTATTCTTAACTTTCTGCAGCAGTATCTGCTGAAAAACCAGTCTGCGCAGGGTGCGGTTCGCCAGCTGCTGATCACTGATTTCCGAACCAGCCCCACCAGCCTGCATCTCGGCAAGGAGCTGCTGCCGCTCCACGGCAACCTGCTGGTTGAACTCCCGGCTCCCTATTTCCTCTCCATTGACCTCGGCGATAGTCCCTCCAGTATTGGGACGAATCCAGTCAAAACCAAGGATTGCCAATGGCAAAGCCAAGAAAGCGAGGATGACATAGGCGCCCTTGCCCCGGACCCCTCCCCGAATACGCTGCAGCATTATTTATACACGTTTCCGGGCCATGCAGCCCCAAGCGGTTTCCCACGACTCAGAAAACCGGGCGCAACGAACAGAAAAAGATAGGATAAGAGCACTTTCAGGCCGATAGACTGCGCCTGAAAGCGCACCTCTCCTTCCATGTGTTCAGCGGTTGATAGCTTCCTTGAAGGCACTGCTAGGCTTGAATCCCGGGGACTTGCTCGCCGCAATGTGGAGCGCTTCCCCGGTGCGCGGATTGCGACCCATACGGGCAGCCCGAGATTTTATGGAGAAAGAGCCGAAGCCGACAATGGTCACGGAATCACCGCTGCTGAGGGCACCAATGATGGCATTGATGGTCCCCTCCACGGCGGCACTAGCCGCAGCCTCGCTAAGGCCAGCACTTTCCGCCACTTTTGAAACCAAGCTGGATTTATTCATATTTACCTCCCCAAAGGGCCACTCAAGCGTTCTTGTAAAAACGGGCATGCCCGAAAGGCATGCTCTAGGCTAATTCTGCCCCCAAAGGGGGTGGAAAGTCAAGCAGCCTGAAAGCCCTGCCCCATTGACATCAAATCAAATCCAAAACTTTTGCGGTGTCCTGCAAACCACTTGTCCAGTTTGGGGACATTGATTTAAATTACACTGGGGGAGACCGCATCCGGCATATTGCTCAGTGGGTGCGGGTTGTGCGGGAGCCCTCCCGTCTCCGGCCCTTGGGGGCCAGCTCCTCTGCCCCGTCCTTCTCGGACAGAGGGCCAGGCTGCCGCTCCAGCGCGATATCCACTACCTGATCTATCCAAGATACGTACTTGATGTCCAGATCTTTCAGTATTTTCTCATTGATCTCCTTGATATTCCTCATATTTTCTTCCGGCACCAAGACATGCTTGATATTGGCTCGCCGGGCGGCTAACAATTTTTCTTTCAGTCCGCCCACTGGGAGGACACGGCCCTGCAGGGTAATTTCGCCGGTCATCGCCACATCGCTTCGCACTGGAATATCGGTCAGGGCGGAGATAAGAGCCGTGCACATGCAAATGCCTGCGCTCGGACCATCCTTGGGCATAGCCCCCTCCGGCACATGGACGTGCACATCCCGCTTTTCCAAGAAATTAGCGGGAATGCCCAGCACATCAGCCCGACTGCGCACCACGGTCATTGCCGCCTGTATGGACTCTTTCATCACATCGCCGAGGGAGCCGGTCAGCACCTGGCGCGCCTTGCCCGGCACCACCGTTGCCTCAATGGTAAGCAGATCGCCGCCGGTATTGGTCCAGGCGAGCCCGTGCACCTGCCCGACGCGGTTCTTCGTATCCCCCTGCCCGTAGGAGTAGCGGCGCACACCGCAGTATTCTTCCAGACGCTTTGGCGTCACCACCAATGGCTTCTTCTTGTCCGCGGATTTTCCCTGGCCCTTTTCGGCTTCCGACAGCTTCAGCACGACCTTGCGGCAGATCTTTGCAATCTCCCTCTCCAGGCCGCGCACGCCAGCCTCCCGGGTGTAATAGCAGATCAGATCCAGCAGGGTCTGCTGCTGAAACTTAATTTCAGTTTTTTTCAGGCCGTTGTGCTCTAGCTGCTTGGGCAGCAGGAAATTCTTGGCAATCTCCATCTTCTCGTCTTCGGTGTAGCCCGGCAGGCGCACCACCTCCATGCGGTCTAAGAGCGGCGGCGGGATATCCAAGGCGTTGGCAGTGCAGACGAACACCACCTCTGAAAGGTTGTAGTCCACCTCCAAATAATGGTCGTTAAAGGCGCAATTCTGCTCCGGGTCCAGCACCTCTAAGAGGGCCGAGGCAGGGTCGCCCCGGTAGTCCATGCCCATCTTGTCTACCTCGTCTAGCAGGAACAGGGGGTTGATGGTTCCGGCAGAGGACATCTTCTGGACAATCTTGCCTGGCAGAGAGCCGATGTAGGTGCGCCGATGCCCGCGTATCTCCGCTTCGTCCCGGACTCCGCCGAGGGACAGACGCACAAATTTCCGCCCTGTGGCGCGGGCGATGGAGCGGCCTAAGGAGGTCTTGCCCACCCCAGGCGGACCCACTAGGCACAAGATGGGCCCACGCACCCGGCGCACGCGCTTTTGCACCGCCAAGTATTCCAGGATACGGGTTTTCACTTCCTCCAGGCCGTAGTGATCTTCGTCCAGAACCCGGCGCGCATAGGCGATGTCCTGCCGCAGACGGGTGCGCTTTTTCCAGGGCAGGCTGGCCAGCCAGTCCAAGTAGCTGCGCAAAACCGAGGCCTCGGCGGACATGGGGGACATCAGCTTGAACTTGCTCAGCTCCGACTTCGCCTTCTGCAGAGCGGTGGCGGGCATACCGCTTTTGTACAAGCGTTTCTCCAGCTGCTCCACTTCGCTGGCACCGCCTTCAATTTCGCCGAGCTCCTCCTGGATCGCCTTCATCTGCTCGTTCAGGTAGTACTCGCGCTGAGATTTTTCCATCTGCTTGCGCACTCGCTTGCGCAGCTTCTTGTCCACCTGTAAAGCGCCAATTTCCTGCTCAATATGCTTGCCGAGACGCTGCAAGCGGGTGAGGGTGTCCTGCTCCTCCAAGAGCTCCTGCTGGATACTGATGGAGAACGGCATGTGCCCCGCCACGCGGTCCGCCAACGCACCCGGTTCATCAATGCCGCTGACCGCTGCGTAGGCGTCCGCCGGCACTTTGCTGCTGAGATTGGCAAAATGCTCAAAACCGGCCAGGATGGCGCGGGACAGATCCCGCCCTTTCTCGTCACTGGCCGGGCTCGGCGCATGCTGTTCTGTGGTGCACCAGGCATGCTCCTCGCCGTGTTCATAGCACTGCATGGAAGCGCGGCTGCGGGCCTCCACCAGCACCTTGTACACACCTTCGCGCACCTGCACCAGCTGGGGTATGTCGGCGAGCACGCCGACCTGATAAAGATCGTCTTGTCCCGGATCCTCTATAGAGGGGCTGTGCTGGGTGACCAGAAAAATCTGCGTGTCGCCCTGCATCGCCGCATGCAGCGCAGCCACCGAGCGCGGCCGCCCTACCAATAGAGGCATTACCATGCCGGGAAAGACCACTGCATCACGCAAGGGCAGCACCGGGATACGCTTTGCCGAAGTGCTTTTCATCTCAGAAACCTGTTTGCCTGCCATGCCTGCGCCCGCCTTGTCTTGCCGAGCGCGAAGCGGCCGCTGCGGAATTACCCGCGTCTTCATACACCAGCCGGGGCGGCAATTTCTGTTCCGCCACCGGCGCATCTACGACTACGCGGCTCACGCCCTCCAAGGAGGGCAACTCATACATGGTGTCAATTAGGATGGATTCAAGTATGGAGCGCAGGCCCCGGGCGCCGGTCTTGCGCTGTACAGCGCGGGCGGCAATGCTCTGCAGGGCATCTTCGCGAATATCCAGATCCGCCCCCTCCATAGTGAAGAGTTCCTGGTACTGCTTGACCAGGGCATTGCGGGGCTCGGTGAGAATGCGCACCAGGGCCTCCTGGTCCAGTTCGCTCAAGTTAACCACCACCGGCAAGCGACCGACGAACTCGGGGATCAGGCCGTAGGAAATCAGATCCTCAGGTTCCAAACGAGCCATGATTTCGCTCACGTCACCGTCCTTGCCCCGGACATCTGCGCCAAAGCCGATGCCGCTCTTCTCGGTGCGGGAGCGGATCACACGGTCCAATCCGGCGAAGGAGCCGCCGCAGATAAACAGGATGTCTGAGGTATCCACATGCAGGAATTCCTGCTGCGGATGCTTGCGCCCACCTTGGGGCGGGATGGACGCAACCGTGCCTTCAATTAATTTCAGCAGCGCCTGCTGCACACCCTCGCCGGAGACATCGCGAGTGATGGACGGGTTATCCGACTTGCGCGAAATCTTGTCAATCTCATCTATATAGACGATGCCCCGCTGGGCGCGCTCCACGTCATTGTCGCAGCGCTGCAGGAGTTTCTGGATAATATTCTCAACATCTTCGCCGACATAGCCGGCCTCGGTGAGAGTGGTCGCATCGGTAATCGTAAATGGCACATCTAGAAAACGGGCCAAGGTGGATGCCAGCAGTGTCTTGCCGCTGCCGGTCGGTCCGATCAGGAGAATATTGCTCTTGTCAATTTCCACCTGGTTGTCCTGCTTGCCGTCCCGGGGATGCTGCAGGCGCTTGTAGTGGTTGTAGACAGCGACCGAGAGAACCTTCTTGGCCGGCATCTGACCGATTACATATTCATCCAAGCTGCTGCAAATTTCCTGCGGCTGCGGCATGCTGCTGAAGGGCTTTTCCTGAGCGGCCCCCTCAACTTCTTCGCGAATGATGTCGTTGCAGAGCCCGACACACTCGTTGCAGATGAATACGGAGGGACCGGCAATCAGCTTGCTGACATGCTGCTGACTCTTGCCGCAGAAAGAGCAGTACAGCAGCTTGTTGCCGCCGCTTTTGCCATTACCATTGCTATCCGACATTGCGTCACCCTCCGAATTGCGTGCTCGTTAGGGAAAGAAAAACTCGTTCAGCTGCCTGCCTCAATCTTACGCTTTTCAATAATCTCGTCTATTAGCCCATATTCTACTGCTTCTTGGGCGCTCATGAAACGGTCGCGCTCGGTGTCGGCGGCAATCTGCTTCACCGAGCGGCCAGTGTGCTCTGCCAAGATTTCGTTTAGACGCCCGCGCATGCTGAGAATCTCGCGAGCGTGAATATCAACATCCGATGCCTGCCCCTGGGCACCGCCGCTCGGCTGGTGAATCATGACCCGCGTATTCGGCAGGCAGAACCGCTTGCCCTTGGTGCCGCCAGCGAGAAGGAAGGCCCCCATGCTCGCAGCATGCCCGATGCAGGTGGTGGAGACATCCGGGCGAATAAAGCGCATGGTGTCATAGATGGCCAGGCCTGCGCTGATAATGCCCCCGGGGGAATTGATGTACAGGCTGACATCCTTGTCCGGGTTTTCCGACTCTAAGAACAGCATCTGCGCCACCACCAGGTTGGCCATGTAATCGTCTATGGCGCCGACCACGAAAACCAGCCGCTCGCGCAGGAGCCGGGAATAAATGTCGTAGGCCCGCTCGCCCCGCGCCGTCTGCTCAACGACTATCGGCACCAAGCCCAGCCCCTGGGGTGCTTTCATGCTGCGATCCTCAGACATCGCCGCCCTTCCCAGTCTCTTCCGACTCCGGTTCCAAGAGCGACTGGCACGGGACCCGAGTCTCTTGGATCTTCGCTTTCTCAAGAAGTATCTTCACAACCTGCTCCTCCAGCACCGCCGACTCTACACTGCGCAAAGCGGCTTCGTTTTTATAATACCAGTTGACCATCGCATCCGCATCCCGATACCCGGATGCTTCGGCGCGGATCATTGCACGCACCTCCGCCGGGTTGGCCTTCAGTTCCTTCTTCTGGATCCATGCATTCAGGATCAGGCCGAGCTTTACACGGCGCCCCGCCGCCGCCTGCAGGGATTCGTCGGAGGAAGCCGCACCCTCCTTCAGTCCCTTGCGCCGACCTATGGATTCCGCCTCCTCGGACACCAGAGCGCGAGGCACCTTCAGCCGCCGATAGCGTCCCAGAAGGGCGTCTAGCACCTGCTGCCTGACTTTCCGCTCCGCCGCCCGCTCCGTCGCCTTGCTCAATTCCTGCCGCAGCCGCTCCCGGAAGGCTTGCTCTCCACCCTCGGCAATGCCGCAGGAGGCAAAGAATGCGTGGTCCAAGGCCGGCAGCTCCGGCTCTTCCACGCGCAGGACCTGCAGCGAAAGCGTCATTTTCTGCCCGCGGAATTTTTCTTCGGCGTAGTCGGCGGGCACGGTGCGCTCCAAGGCACGCTCCTCCTCTGCCGACATCCCCGGCAGCTCGGAGGCCAAGTCCCAAGGCAGCGTGTCCCGGCCGAGGAGCACCGCCCGGGGACCAGGCGCCGTCACCTCCTGCCCGTCACAGAGGCCGCGATACTCAAACAGCACCCGGTCCCTCTCCCGAGCCGGACGCTCTGCCGGACGCCACGCAGCACCCTGCAGCTGCAGACGCTCCTGCAGCCGATTGATATCCTCCTCCCCGATATCTGCCACCGGTTTCTTCACCGACAGGCGCCAGGGCCGGCGCACCGGCACCTCCGGATACACCTCAAATACGGCGGTAAACTCCAGCGCCCGGTCAGGCTCTGCATCGTAGGATTCCACCACCGGCCGACTGGCCAGGCGGACCTGTTTTTTCTCCAAGGCCTCCTGCAGAGAGCTGCGGACGACATCGTCTAGCACCTCTGCACGGATCTCAGACCCGTAGCGGCTGCGCACCACATCCAAGGGCACACGTCCTTGGCGAAATCCCTGAATGCGCACCTTGCGTGCCGTGCTCCGCAGGCGCTTCTCCACCCTCTGATTCACCTCAGCAGCAGGCACGTTGACCACCATGCGCCGCTCTAATCCGGCACCGGACTTGACCTTCGCTCGCAGCTGCAGAGAATCGCTCTGTCCCATCTTCGGAAAATTCAAAAACACTAGGGAACTTGCAGGGGTGAATCAAGTTCTAATCTATTAGCATAGCAGATGCCCGCCGCCACAGACCCCGGGAGATTTTCCGAGATGGGGCTATTTGTCGTCTGCCCTTTACCGGGCATTCTCCCGCCCGCCAAAGAGACGGGAGATAGGCAGTGCCGCCGCCAAGGCGAGGGCCAGAACATTTGCCAAGTATTTTTATCGGGTGTTGTTTGTTAGAAAATCGGGAAACCTGCTTCAATATTATCGGCAAAAATCTCGGCGGAATGCTTGGTGCAATCTCTGCCGTTTGACTGCATAACTGCTATAATCGACCGAATTGACCATTCGGCCGCACACAGCGGGCAGATATGGCGGAATTCTCGGGGTGATGTTGGACAAAAATGGCTACTGGCACAGCAACACAGCTACTCCCCGCGGCGACGCTGGGGAAGGTCAGGGAAATCTTGGAAAATCTTGACTGGCCCCAGGTCGCAGCACAGCTGCAGGCCCTCGCGGCCCTGGCAATCGGGACATGGCTCGTCTACCTGAGCGCCCAGCTGGTCTGGTCTCTGCTCCCGGCGCCGACGGCGCCCGCACCGATCAACCTGGCCCCCTCGGTGCCTCCGCCCCTCTCGGCGGCGGAACTGCGCGGTCCGCCCCCCGCGATTGAGACCCTCACCGGGCAGCCGCTTTTCGGCCAATACGAAGCGCCCAATGCCGTTGCATCGGAACCGACAGAAACGCCTCTCAACCTAAGGCTGTCCGGCATCATGTATTCAAGCAACCCCGCCCTTGCCAGGGCCGCCATTCGTCACAACAACAAGCAGGAGATATATGCACCCGGCGACGAGCTGCCGGTCGCCAAGGCCAAAGTGCAGAGCATTTTGCAGGACCACGTGCTGATTGAGCTCAACAGCGGCAAAGTGGAGCGTCTCAGCCTGTACGACAAGAAAAATAAAAAGCGGCCGGAAAACACAAAAGTTCTTGACCGGCGCGGCAACAAGCTGGCTACCAAGGCCGCCAAGCGCTACTACGATAAACTGATGAAAAATCCGACTGATCTGAGCAAGGTCATCAGCTTTTCGGCTGTGCGCAAGGGAAAGGACATCATTGGCTACCGGATCAGTCCACGCAGCGATGCCCGCAGTTTTATCCAGCTCGGCTTTCGCAGCAACGACATGATCATGGCGATCAACAATGTTGATCTCACCAGTCTCAGCGCATTGCAGCAGGCCCACGCTTCCATGCGCAATGCCAGCGAAGCCAGTTTTCTGATGAAGCGCGGGAAGGGGCATCTGGAGCTGCTGCTCAAGCTGCGCTGAGTCCGCATATTTTCACAACAGGCCCACAATATGAAAACCCGTCCCTTTGCTCTCGCTTCCCTGCGCCCGTCATGCGCGGGGCAAAGAGGCGCACGCACGCGGCTTTTGTGCGGGATGCTGACAGCGATGCTGCTGCTGCCCGGAGGAGCACCCCGCGCCGAAACCTACACGATCAACTTTGAAGATACGGAGATTATTGAAATTATTCGCTTCGTCGCCGATGTCACCAGCAAGACATTTCTTATTGATCCCCGGGTGAAGGGCAAGGCGCAGATCATCTCCAACCAGCCGGTAGACGAAGAGCAGCTGTACGACCTGTTTCTGGCAATTCTGGATGCGCAAGGCTTCACCGCGGTGCACATGGAGAGCGGTATCGTCAACATCGTGCCCGAGCAGGCGGCCCGCACCGAGCCCGGGCCCGTGGGCAAAGGCGCCACCGGCCGTGAAAACTTTGAAATCGTGACCCAGGTGCTGCCCCTTCGGAATATCGCAGCCAGTAAGCTGGTATCCGTCATCCGCCCGCTTCTCCCCCAGCAGAGCCACCTGGCCGCCTACCCTCCCACCAACTCCATCATCATCTCCGACAGTGCGGCCAACATCGCAAAGCTGATGAAGGTCATCGGTCAGCTGGACATCAGTTCCAAGGACCAGCTGGATGTGGTGGAACTGCAATATGCCGATGCCGAGGAGATCATTCGGCTGATCAAGGCACTGGAGACCAAAGACAGCAAGGAGAAGGGAGACATCCTGATCATAACCTCGGATGGACGCACCAACACCATCCTGCTCCGGGGGCCGGAGCAGGAACGGCAGAAGGCCTTGGAGCTGATTGCCCAGCTGGATGCCCCTATCGGGCGGGTCAGCAATGCGCGGGTGCAATACCTCAAATATGCAGAGGCGGACAAACTGGCCCCAATCCTCAACAAGGTCATTGAAAACATCCAGAAGCAGGAGGGCGCAGGCCGGTCGCAGCAGAAGGCACGGGTGGAAGCGGACGATGCCACCAACTCCCTGATCATCACCGCGGACAACGAGACCATGCGGGCTCTGGAGCTGATCATCTCCCGTCTGGATATCCGTCGCGCCCAGGTGCTGGTGGAGGCAATCGTGGTGGAAGTGCGGGATGACAATGACAAGGATCTGGGCTTTGAATATCTCTTCGCCGATGCCGACCACGGCCTGTTCAGCTCCGGGAGCGGTGGCGCGGGCAGCCTGCGCGCCCTGACCCTGGCCGTCGGCGATTCCGATGGCGCCCAGGACCTGCTGGAAAATTTGGCGGGCCGGGCCTCCGCTGTTGAAGGCCAGATCGCCGCCATCGGCGACCTGAACGACAGCGACCATCTATTCGGCGCCATTCTCACCGCGCTGAACAGAAACGTGGCGGTGAACATCCTGTCCACGCCGAGCCTGCTGACCCTGGACAACACGGAGGCATCGGTGGTGGTAGGACAGAACGTGCCCTTTCTCACCGGCTCCTATGTTGGCAATAGCAACAACGCTGTGAACCCCTTCCAGACCATATCCAGAAGGGATGTGGGGGTTACCCTGAAGGTGACCCCTCACATCAACGAAGGCGACACGGTGCTGCTGGAACTGGAGCAGGAGGTGTCCAGCGTGACCGGCTCTTCCGGGGCCGCTGACATCATCACCAACCAGCGCAAGATCACTACCACGGTGCTGGCGGGAGACGGGGATATTGTCGTGCTCGGCGGGCTGATCACCGATTCCATAGAGGAGAACAAGCGCAAGATTCCCCTGCTTGGGGACATCCCCCTGCTCGGCTTTCTGTTCAAAAGTACGTCGGTGGATGTGGACAAGACCAACCTGCTGATCTTTATCCGCCCGATCATCATCCGCACCCCCGAAAAAGCGAATAAGGAAAGCAGGAAAAGGTATCTCAACATACGCAGTGCGCAGCTGCAAAAACGCACCCAGGGGGTATCCTTCTTAGAACCAGAAGAAGTCCCTGTACTGCCGGACTGGGCCGAGAATCTGCAGCAGACACTGCAGGAGGAAGGCTTGGCCCGCGATGCGGAAGAAGGCAGCGAGGCACAGTAGCATGAGCACTCCGGTCACTGAAAAAAATACTGCCGCCGCGGCCATCGCCCCAGAGGCGATGGAGGCCGCTGAGGGGCTGGACGCCGGGGAAAACGGCACCCGCCGCCGGCTGCCCTACCTGTTCGCCCGCAACCATAGCATTCTGCTGGAGGAAAAACCCGAGGGGATGCTGCCTGTATGCCGGGAAACCCTGCCGAGCCTAGACATCCTGATGGAGGTGCACCGCTTCACTCGCCGCCCCCTGCTGCCGCCGGAAATACTGGGACAGGAGGATTTCCAAACTCGCCTGACAGAGTTCTACCAGAGCGGCGACAGCGATGCGGAGCAGGCTGTCGCAGATTTGGATGCAGACTCCGACCTCGGCCGCTTGGCGGATGAAATCCCCGACACCACCGATTTGATGGAGGGGGAGAACGATGCTCCGGTAGTGCGGCTTATCAACGCGGTGCTGTCCCAGGCAGTGCGCGAGCAGGCATCGGACATTCACATTGAAACTTTTGAAGAAAACGTCTCCGTGCGTTTTCGCGTGGACGGCGTGCTGCGGGATGTGCTGTCGCCGAACCGTCGGCTGGCCCCCCTGCTGGTCTCCCGCCTCAAAGTGATGGCGAGGCTGGATATCGCCGAAAAACGCATCCCCCAGGACGGGCGCATATCGGTGCGCATCGCCGGCCATGCGGTGGATATCCGCCTGTCCACCATCCCCTCCGCCCACGGCGAGCGGGTGGTGCTGCGCCTCCTGGACACGGAGGCCGGCCGCCTGTCGGTGGCCCAGCTGCAGATGAGCGAAACCAACAGCCAGCACTTTCAGAATGCCCTGCATACGCCCCACGGCATCATCCTGGTAACCGGTCCCACCGGCTCCGGCAAGACCACCACCCTATACGCGGGTCTCACGGATATTAACGAGACCTCGCGCAACATTATGACCATAGAGGACCCGGTGGAATACATGCTGGAAGGCATCGCCCAGACCCAGGTCAACACCAAGGTGGACATGACTTTTGCCCGCGGGCTGCGGGCCATCCTGCGCCAAGACCCGGACGTAGTGATGATTGGAGAAATCCGGGACGTGGAGACCGCAGACATCGCGGTGCAGGCCAGCCTCACCGGTCACCTGGTACTGTCCACTCTGCACACCAATACCGCCATCGGTGCCGTCACCCGCCTGCAGGACATGGGCGTGGAATCCTTTCTGCTGTCCTCCAGCCTGCTGGCGATGATAGCCCAGCGTCTGGTGCGCAGGCTATGCCCCTCCTGCCGCGAGCCCTACGAACCGAGCGAGCTGGAACGCCAGCGCTTAGAACTTGAGCGGGATGCGGTCATCTACCGGGCCAAGGGCTGCGAGGAATGCAACCAGCTGGGGTACCGAGGGCGCACCGGCATCTACGAGCTGGTGCAGGTGAATGACGAGCTGCGGGAGATGATTCATAAGGGTGCCGGAGAGCAGGATATGACCCGCATCGCGCGCCAGAACAGCGACAGCATTCTGCAGGATGGGCGCCGGCGCGTGCTGAACGGGGAAACTACTTTTGAAGAGCTGCTCCGTGTAATTCTGGCCGAGTGAGCAGGCAGCGAGCGCAATGGGTACCTACGCATACCAAGCCCTGAATACCACGGGCAAACGGGTTAAGGGAGTTATTGAAGGGGATTCCGAGCGCCAGGCTCGGGATCTGCTGCGCAAGCAGGGGCTGCGCCCCCTGAAAGTAAATGAGGGCAGCAAGCCCGGGGGCGGTCTCAGCGCCTTCCTCCACCTATCCCTGTTTGAGAAGGGGATCAGCATCAATGACCTGTCCCTGATCACACGCCAGCTGGCAGTGCTGCTGCAATCCGGTCTGACCGTGGACGAGGCCCTGCAGGCGACTGCGCGCCAGTGCCGCCGGGACCATCTCAAGGATATCCTGCTGCAAGTTCGCAACCGGATCAACGAAGGGCTGACCCTAGCCCAGGCCATGGGCGAACACCCGAAGATATTCAACAACCTGTACCGTGCCCTGGTGCGGGCTGGGGAGCATGCCGGCTTCCTGGGAGCGGTGCTGGAACGCCTGGCTGAATACACAGAAAACCGCCAGCAGTCCCAGCAGAAGCTCAAGTCGGCGATGGTATACCCCATCGTTCTGATCCTGGTAGCGATCGCCGTGGTAGGCGCCATGATGACCATCGTGGTCCCCAAGCTGGTCACAATTTTTGAAAGCACGTCGGCGGATCTGCCGGGACTGACCGTGGGGCTGATCGCTATCAGCGACTTTCTGCAGGCCTACGGGCTGTACTGCCTGCTCGGCATATTCGCGGCCGTGCTGGTGGCACGCCAGCTGCTGCAGGAGGAGGGGCGGCGGCGAACCTTCCACGGCCTGCTCCTGCGCACACCCTTTATCGGCGAGATGGTGCGGGGGATGGAAACGGCGCGCTTTGCCAGCACGCTCAGCATTCTCACCCAGAGCGGCGTGCCCCTGCTAGATGCCCTGCATATCTCCCGGGAGGTGTTCTCCAACCTGGTGCTTCAGGACACGGCGGATATCATCAGCAGCACAGTGCGCGAGGGGGGCAGTCTGCGCAAGTCTCTGGAGGAAAGCAACCAATTCCCGCCGATGATGGTGCAGATGGTCGCCAGCGGCGAAGCCAGCGGAAAACTGGAGGAGATGCTAGAGCGCGCCGCCGTCAACCAGGAGAGGGAGCTGGAAATGACTCTCAGTGCTCTGATGTCCCTGTTCCAGCCCATAATGGTGCTGGTCATGGCAGGCATGGTGCTCACCATCGTGCTGGCAGTGCTGCTGCCGATGTTTGAGCTGAATGAATTGGTACAATAGCGCCTGTCGTCAATGCAAAGCGAGGAGAGATCATCATGAAACGCATTCGGCCTTCCCAAAGCGGTTTCAGCCTGTTAGAAGTCCTGGTGGTCATGGTCATCATCGGCATCCTGATGAGTTACGTAGGTCCCAAGGTGTTTGGGCGCGTATCCCAGGCCCGCACCCAGAAAGTGTTCGCCGACTTCCGCACCATTGAGACCGCCCTCAAGATCTACCGGCTGGACAACTATTCCTATCCCTCCACCGAGCAGGGTCTGCAGTCTCTGGTTTCCAGGCCCAGCGGCGGCGGCGGCCGCAACTGGAAGGCGGGAGGCTACCTGGACCGTCTGCCGAAGGATCCCTGGGGACGGAATTACAGTTACCGCAAGCCCGGCCAAAAAGGTCCCTTTGACATCCAGACCTTAGGGGCCGACGGCGCTGCCGGCGGTGAAGGAGAAGACTCTGACCTCGGCAACTGGCAGACTAACTGAGACGCTGGCACCCTTCCCCGTCCCAGGGCACGGCAGAAGATCTGCCGCTGGCAGCGGGTTCTCGCTGCTGGAGGTCTTGGTTGTCATTTTTATTATCAGCATTGTCGTCGCTATCGCCGGGCTGGGCCTGGGGCGCAGTGCCCAGGCGGATGCCGAGGCAGAGGCGCGACAGCTTCACCGGGTGATGCGGCTGGCCCACGAGGAGGCGGTGCTGTTTAGGAGACAGCTGGGGCTTGAATTCAAAAGCGAGGAGTCGGCGGCGGACGGGCTCTCCCAGTACAGCTACCAGTGGCTGAGTTACCACCGGAACAGCGAAAGCTGGCGCCCCTTTGTGGACAATCGCAGCGGCTTCTCCTCCCGCAAGATGCAGCCGGGCCTGATCGTTGAGCTGGAGGCTGAAGAGGATGCGGTAAGCCTAGAGCAGGAGGAGGAGGATCTGGCCTGGGGCAAAGAGGAGGAGGAGGAAGAGGATGAGCACTGGCCCCAGCTGCTGTTCCTGTCCAGCGGCGAGATCACCCCGTTCACCCTCATTTTTTCGGTGCTGGATGAATTTGATTCCCCGGTCACCGCCGTTCGCCTTAAGGGCAACCTGTACGGAGAGATGACGATTGAAGGGGGAGACGATCTATGAGCGGGCTGCGGCCGCACCAGCAAGGCTTTACCCTGATTGAAGTGCTAGTGGCCGTCTCCATCATCGGCATCGCCCTGCCGGCGCTGCTGTACACCACGATGGTGCAGCTGGACGGGACGGCCCACATGCGTAACCGCACCATCGCCAACTGGGTGGCGAGCAATAAGATCACCGAGCTGCAAATTGAAAATGCGCTGCTCGGCGAGGCGCCTCAGGACCAGGATGAGGGCACCGTGGAGATGGCCGGCTACCGGTGGCGCTGGCACTTAGACACCGAGGTCACCGACCTGCCCCACTACTACCGCACCGAGGTCTCCGTCTGGCGTGAAGACGGCGAAAGCGAGAGCAACCTGGCAACCCTGGTGGGCTTTTTCAACGACTTCGTCGCCTACGCAGAAGATGCAGAGGCCGATCTGAAGTCACCATCACCATAATGAATAAACGGGCAGGCTTCAGCCTGATAGAGCTGCTGCTGGCAATGATGATCACCGCCATAGTCGGCCTGATGGCTTTCAGCGGCCTTGATGCGGCTATGAGCGCCAACGAGCGCAACCAGGTCCAGAGCGATCGCATGCGGGAGATCAACCTGGCCATGGTGCTCCTGTCCCGGGACCTCAGGCAGACGCGACCCCGCTCCATTCGCACCGACAGCGACGAGCACCGCACCGCCTTTTACGGCGGCGACGGAGAAATCCTCTTTGCCCTGACCCGCTCGGGCTGGGAGAACCCGGCGGGTCGTGCCCGCAGCAATCTGCAGCGGGTACTCTATCGTATAGATGATGGCAAGCTGCAGCGGGAGCTATGGACCGCCCTGGACTACAGCGGCGAAAGCCGCCCCCGCCTCGTCACCCTTTTGCAGGGCGTGAGAGATGTGCAGGTGAACTTTCTAAAACCCATCATTTCAGAAGATTCCTTTGAAGACCGTGAGATCGGCTCGCAATGGGAGTCCAGCTGGCAGCTTGGGCTGGAAGATTCGCCGGATTCCTACAGACCGCCGGCAGTGGAAATCGTGCTGGAGCTGGAGGACTGGGGAAGAATCCGGCGTCTGTTCCAGATCGCCCCTTTCTGGCCCAATATCCCGACCATCCGGGAATGGGAGAATAAATTGAAGCAGAAGCAGGGAGAAACCTGATGAACCCAGGTCCCAGGAAAATTCAGCGAGGCGCCGCCTTGGTGGTGGCGCTTTTGGTGGTGGGCCTGGTAGCCGGGCTGGGCACGGGCATCGCCGGCAACTACCTGCTGAACATCCGCTACCAGAGCAACTACATCCACGGCGAGCAGGGGTTTTTATATCTGCTCGGGGCCGAGGCCCTGGCCCAGCGGGAGCTGATGGAGGACCATTGGGAAAGCAAAAAATCTGGCCAGGGAAAAAACATTGATGCCTCCTGCGACAACTGGAGCCGGAGCCGTCCCCCCTTCCCCATCACCGGGGGCTCTCTCTCCTTCAGCATTACGGACCTCAGTGCCCGCTTCAACATCAACTCCATGGCAATTGCACCCTACCGGGAGGGACAGGAATTCCCTGTTGGTATCCACCAAGCCCGTTTCATACGGCTTCTGCAGACCTATGGGCTGGAAATCACTCCGGAAGATGCGATCCTGATCGCCCAGGCAGTCCGTGACTGGGTTGACAAAGACAGCGAGCCCACCGGCCTCGGAGGCATGGAGGATGATGCCTATGCCGCCGCGGGCCTGGACTACCGCACGGCCAACGGACCCATGGGCAGCGTCAGCGAATTGCGGCTGATACCCAGTGTCAGCCCCAAGCTGTACAACCGCATCAAGCGGGACCTCACTATCTGGCCCCATCGGAGCGCCGGCAAAATCAATGTCAACAGCGCCAGCACCAACCTGCTTCGGGCACTGCCAGGAGGAACCGGGCAGTTTGATCTGCTGCCTGTCACCAACCCGGAGCTGATCCAAGACATTCTGGTGGCACGTTCCACCGTATGGGAAGATCACACTGCAAAATTCCTTTCAGGCGGCGATGACCAGATCTTCAGATGCGGCTTCAGGCATGTAAGTTCCTTCTGCGCCTCTGTTAGAGTGGGAGGGATCGCCGTGTGCGATAAGCCGGGACTTTCCGTGCACAGCAACATCTTCCTGTTTGAAGGCAGGGCCCGGGTCGGCGGCATTGAGGACCGCCTGCAGAGCGTGCTGGAGCGCAAGTTTCTTGCAGACGGCAAGCCCGAAGTGATCGCCATCGTGCGCAGTACGGACATCCTGTAGATCCGCTGCGGATAAAGCGCGATGTCGGATAAAAATTTCTGCATACTGCTGCGCCCGATGCCCGGGGAGCCGGGCATGTTTCGCTGGCGCTCTTTAGGGGATGCGGGGGCGGCGTACCCGCCGGCCTGCAATACACCCCAGGAGATCGCCGCCGCCGCCGGCAAGTGCACTTTCGTGCTGGCTGCCCCCGCCGGGGACACCTTGCTGCGGCAGATACAGTTCAGCTCCAAGGAGCGGCGCCACATTCAGGAAAGTGCACCTTACCTGCTGGAAGAAGACTTAGCCGACAGCATAGAGACACTGCATTTTGCCGCCGGACGGCAGGATGCGGACACACTGGACCTGGCCATTGTCAGTCGGGAGCTCCTGCAGGGCTGGCTGCAGGAGCTGCAGGGGGCAGGCCTGGAGCCCGCTCTATGTCTGCCGGAGCAGCAGCTGCTGGAGAGACCTCCCGGGGGCTGGGCGTGCAGCTACGAGGAGGGACAGCTGCTCGTCTCGGCGGCGCGGAGCACAGGCTTTGTCTGCAACAGCGAGACCGGGCCGCTGCTGCTGGAAAAACTGGCGGAGCTGCTGCTGCCGGAGTGCATCCAAATCACCGTGCAGGAGGCGGCGGAAGAATCCGCCGCCCTCGGCTGCCTGCCAGAAAAACTGCAGAAAATATGCACGATGCAGAGCGCAGAGCCCTTCCGGGATATCGGTGCTCTGCAGGAAGATGCCGATGTCATAGATCTCATGCAGGGGGACTTCAGCCGCCGCATACCCTGGATGGACATCTGGCTGCAATGGCGCATCGCGGCGCTCTTTGTAATCGGTGCCCTGCTGCTGCAAGGAGCGGCTGACTATGCCAAGCACCAGACTTTAAATGAGGAGAACCGGCGAATACGCATCGCGGCCTCTCGGACCTATCAGCAGGTCTTCCCGGATGCGGCGGGTCTTAGCATTGACACTGCACGGACTCGCCTGCAGGAGGAGCTGGAAGGAAGACGCCAGTCTGGAAACCGGGTCAGCCGCTTTAGCGAAATTTTTGTGCGTTCCGGCATCGCTTTGCAGACAGTGCCCCTCGCCCGCTTCATTTCAATAAACTACGAAAGCGAAAAGGGGCAGATGCGTACGGAAATAGATGTGCCGGAATTCACCGACATCCAAAAAATACGGGATGCAATGCAGCAGGCAGGCGTCTCCTCCCGCCTCCTGAACAGCAACTCCAAGAACGAACGGGTGCGGGCCAGGCTCAGCTGCTCACTCGGCGGTGAAGAGGGGAAAGCAGAAGGGGCGAAGGCACTGTGAACATAGTGCAAAAATGGTTTCTGCAGCGTAGCGCCCGAGAGCAGCTGATACTGGTGGCAGCCGCCATCGGTCTCAGCCTGTTTTTGTCCATCGCCTTCGTCCTCTCCCCCCTGGCCGCCAAGAATCAGGAGCTGGTCTCGGCCAACCGGGGGCTGGCGACAGATCTCGCCTGGCTGCAGCAGGCGACTGCAGACTTCTCGCTGCTGCAGCGGAGCCGGGGGGGCGACACCGGCAAGGAGCGCAACCTGGCCCAAGCGACAGAGACGGCGGCCAGGGCGAGGGGAATACGCATAGATCGACTGCAGGCCGGCAAGAATGGCGGCGTACAGGTATGGCTGAAAAACACCGAGTTCAGCCGTGTGGCCCGATGGTTTCACGATCTGGAATACAAGGGCGATACCATCATCCAGAAGATCAGCATCATCGCGGCCCGGGATGCCGGCCTCGTCAATGTGCAAGCCCGCTTGCAGTATTGAAGGCCATTCCCCATGCAGCTTAATCTCGCCGCCCTGCTCCGCCCCTCTCCTGCGCTGATAGTTTCTCTCGGCGCCGGCATTTTTATCCTGTCCCTGGCCGTCACCGCCCCGGCGCGGCTGGCGGCGGGCTGGCTCAGCCAGCAGATACCCATCCTTCACCTGGAAGGTGTGAGCGGCACCCTGTGGCAAGGAAACGCAGAGCTGGCAGCGGTGCAAGTGCGGGGCAACTGGCTGTCCCTGGGACGCTTGCAATGGCGGCTGTCTCCAGCCGCCCTCCTGCTCGCCCGGGTGCAGCTGCAAGTGGAAGCGACGGCGGCGGACAGGGAAATTTCTGGCACAGCAATTGCGGGGATTAATGGCAGCATCCTGCTCCGGGATGCGCTGGTGCTCGGCAAGGCTCCTCTCCTCAGTCCCTGGCTGCCCAAGGGCATGAATGCCGAGGGGGAGATCAGTCTGCGGATAAGGCATCTTCGCTGGTCCGGAGAGATCCGGGAGGTGGATGCCTCCCTCGGCTGGCAGAACAGCCAGCTGAATATCCGGGGGGGCTCACTCGCCTTCGGCAACCTGGCCGCAGATTTGGCCCGGGATGAAGCGGGCTATCTGCTGGCCGCCCTAGAGGATTTCGGCGGCCCCCTGGAAGTGCAAGGGATGCTCTGGTACGGCGGCGGTGCGGCCGGAGCCAGCGGACGGATTGTGCCCCGGCAGGATGCGGGGGCGCTGCTGCGACAACGCCTGCGGGATATCGCCGGCGCGCCGAAGCCGGACGGCGCCTTTCTCTTGAGCCTGGCAATCCCCCCCGGCAGTGCGGGACCGCAGAGCCTCAAGCCGCCGGAAGCATACAAATCTCAGGCAGCGGAGTCACAAACACCCGAAACAGCCTCCGGGGAAGCGGCGACAGAATCGGGGACAGGAGCTCCCTCATCTGCTGTCGCTGTACCGCCCGAGCCCTCGCCCAACGATAATCTACAAAAGGAATAATTCCTGAAGATGAAAAGAGCAGTCAAGGCAGTCAAGAAAATTTGGCGAAGGATCATACCGCAAAAGTATAGATTGATACTATATAGAATCAGAGTCCTCCCTCCTCTTTTGGCTGGCAGAGTGAGGGAATTTATCCAAGACCTCCAAGATCTCATTTTAAATCTTAGAGTCAAATTATATGCAAAGAAAACAGGGCTTATTTTATCTAAAACTATATCGCCACATAATTATCCACCGGATACATTCAAATCCTTGGATTCCATGATACTTAACAAACTTCAGCTACTGCAATTTGGAATTCCTTTCCAAGAATCAAAATTCCTTATAGTTAATGCTGGGAACTCCCATTATGGTTTTGGAGCCGCTGTTTTAGATCCTCTTAGTAAAGGGCTCGCCTATAGTTATTTGTATAATCGGGCATTATTGTATGATAGTAGTCAATTGGTTTATGATTTTTGCTACGAACCTATATCCATTCACTCTTTGGAAGATATACACCCAAAATATAACAAGAAAGCAATTAAATTCAATGGCTTGCCCCAAAAAGGAAAAGTCGTTTACTCTGGCTTTTTTCAAACTTTCAATTCGCCGTTATTGCCTGAACTTTTAAATTCTGTTCACCCGTTATCTTTACCGTTACACCCAATCTACACTAGAGGCCTTATTTTAGGCTCTTTCTTGAAACTAAAACAAGAATATAAGGCTCATATTGAAAAGAAAAGGAAGGAAATAGGGTTCAAAAATCCAATTATTGGTGTTCACATACGACAAGGGGGATTAAATAAAGATTTTGAAAAGCATCGCTTTATTCCTATTCAAAAGTACCTTGAAATAGTTAAGCAAGTAGTCCATCAAACTGGCATCAAGACGGTATTTGTAACGACCGATTCAGAAGAGGCTATTCAGCTCTTACCTAAAAATTCAGAAATAGACTTTATTTATGATGATAATGAAAAACGTTATGATCTTCTGAATGCTGATATGCTTATACGTCATCCGGAATTAATAAAACAAGAGACCATGTCGTCTGTAAAGAATATACATCTTTTAGCTGATTGTAATTACATCATTGCAGGACCTGGCAACTGGTTTAATAATAGTCTATCGCTTTCTTATTTTCGTAATAAAAAACTCAATGGAATTCTTATCAAAAAACATAACGTCATGAAAACCCTAAATAAAAAAAATTACATGATTCACTATGCAGAAGGCAAAGCAGACGGTTATGATATTGACTATATCATGACCAATGATGATGATTTCCAACCAGCAAAGACGGGATTTTCTACTGATCCCTTTTTCTATTAATCCTCAAAGATGAGAAGAGCCGTCAAGACAATTTAGCAAAGGATCATGCCGCAAAAGTACAGATTGACAATACATAATGATTCTTACAAGACATTCAAAAGCATTGTCCACTGTGCTACAATTCACCTGTTTCCCCAGCAAAACAGAGCCCCAGCTCCCCATGACAATTCGCTATCTGCATTTTCTCCTGCTGTTCCTGGCACTCGGCTTCAGCGCAGGCTGTCACGAAGACAGCGATGATGAGGATGAAAACTCGGAAGAAAATTTCTATGCAGGGCGCTTCAGCGACGACCCGGTACAGGGTGTCTTCTACGAGGTGCTGGAGAGCAACAGTGTTTCAAGGAGCGGACGCACCGATCCGCTGGGCAGCTTCCGCTACCCCAGGGACAGGGCGAGCAGGGTTGTCTTCTTTCTCGGCGACGATGCCGCAGACAGCGATGATCGCCTGGAGCTGGGGGGCACTGCTATCACCAGGGCCGAAGCCAGCACAGAGGGACTGACCCTCACCCCGGCCGATCTCTCCGGTAACGTAGCAATCGTGCAACAGGTCGCCGCCTTCCTGCAAGGTCTGCACAGCAATTCAGACACGGACCGGATTGTTATTGCCAATGAACTCCATAGCCGCATTATCATGCACGATGCCGTGCAGTCGATAAGCGGCGGCCCCTATGTTGCAGGCACCGGTCTCCTGGCAGATTTTCCAAATCTCCCCGCCGCGGGAGAGGACTACCCAGCCCTGACGGATGCTATCGCGAGACTGCAAGCGGCCCAGCGCTGTCATGCAGCGGGCGTATACCGCTACAGCGACAGCGATGACTCGGGCACCTTCGCCCTGCCCGCCTCCCTGCCGGTGAATTCTATATACGGATTGAGCGATGCGGGGCTGGACATTCGCGGTGCATTCCGCAGTACCCCGCTGCCGGCGGACACGGACCTCAGCTTTGCAGAAATTGACACGGAAGCGGGAACCCGCCGGGACTTCACCGGCCGATTTGCCCGGGACTACAGGAGCATTGCCAGAACTTCGCCAACTGGCCCGATGGATGTGCAGCGGCTCAGCGATACTCCGCTGACAGATCTGCGATGGCGCATGGTGAGCACCGCCACCGGCAGTGTGCTGCTGGAAATGAATTTCCATGCGGACGGCAGCATAAGCGGCGTGCGGGTAGATGCCGATACCGACCCCACCGGCACCCCCATTAGCGGGGAATACACGGGGGGAGACGATCTCTCTCAACTGGCACTCATGCCGGATCCCCAAGACAGCAGCGGCACCTACACATCCCTCTCTATTTCCGGTCTTGAAGCCACCCTGGAATTTACCCCTGCAGTGGGGGGCGGGCGCACGAGCTTCACGGCAGATCTCTGCAGACCCTAGCTTCACTCCCCGACCACTCTCCAAGGCACCACCACCGCCTTGCCCGTCATTCTTGCCGCCGGCACCGCCGCATATTTGCAGGCAACGGCAGCGTAGTCGCCGCTGCCCAGAGAGAGTCCCCGACGGCTATGTCTATCAGCAGCCTCCGGCCACTGGCCTAAGGGGTGCCCCTGCGTCCAAGGAACAGGAGAGCGAGCAGACAGGAAGCCAGCAGCCCGCATCCGGCGGCAGCGAGGAATACACCCTGCCCCCCGGGAGTCCACAGCCACCCGCTGCCCCAGGCACCGAGGGCACCGCCGGCACCGAAGCTCAGTGCGCTGTAGAGCGCCTGGCCGCGCCCTTCCAGTCCGCCCCGGAAACTGCTCCGCACCCTTTCAATGGAGGCCGCATGAAAGGCGCCAAAACTGGCGGCGTGCAGCAGCTGCGCGGCAATCAGCAATGGGAGGCTGCCGGCAGAGAAGGCGATGATGGCCCAGCGCAGGGCGGTCAGCAGGGCGCTGACAAAGAGGAGCAGGCGCACATCAATGCGCCCTAAGAATCTCGGCAGCGCGAGAAACAGCAGAACTTCTGAGCCCACCCCCAGCGCCCACAGCATGCCGATGAGGGGGCGGGTGTGGCCGCGATCCTCCAGCAGGATGCTGTAAAAGGTGTAGTAGGGCCCGTGGGACAGCTGAATCAAGAAAGCCGCAGCGAGAAAGGCCAGGGTCGCCGGTCGCAGCAGCTCCGTCGCCAAGGAGCGTCTGCTCTCCTGCCGGGGGCGGGGCGGCGACGGCGGCAGCAGCAGGCTGCTGAACCAGATAGCCCCCAGCAGCAAGACCAGCACCCAGGGCAGAAAGCGTATGGAAACCGCGCTGAAAAAAAGACCGAGCAGGCCGACCGCCGCAATAAAGCCGACCGAGCCCCACAGCCGCACCAGGCTGTAACGCTCCGGCCTGTCTCGCAGATGGGAAAGTGTGAAGACTTCAAACTGAGGCAGAACTGCATTCCAGAAAAAAGCTGTCAGCGCCAGCACTGCCAGAAGCCAGCCCAGGCTATCGCTGAGAAAAATCAGCAGGAAGCTGACCCAGGCCATCAAGCCGCCGAAGCGGACAAAGCGCAGATAACCGCCGCCTCGGTCGGCCAGCCAGCCCCAAAGCCAGGGGGCGACAACCTTGGTCAGCAGGGTGACAGCCAGCAGAATGCCGATAACCTTGGGGGGGTGCCCCTGCTCATCCAAGTACAGGCTCCAGTAGGGCAGCCAAGCCCCCAGAGTTGCAAAGTAGCAGAAATAAAAGCCAGAGAGCCGCCAGTAGGGCGGAGAGACCGTCATCGGGTCGGAGGGTCTCCCGCGCGGGAAGGCAGAGGCTTCATGCCGGGCTCAACATCAGCATTCTGCGCACGATTGCGCAGGAAATGGTCCATCAGCACTAAGGCCAGCATCGCCTCGGCCACCGGCACGGCGCGCAAGCCCACGCAGGGGTCATGGCGACCGGTGGTGGCCACCTCTGCCGGCTGACCGTCAACATCCACGCTCTGGGCCGGCAGCCGAATGCTGGAGGTGGGTTTTAAGGCGATTCGCAGCAGGATGTCCTGTCCGGTGGAAATACCCCCGACAATGCCCCCCGCATGATTGGAGCAGAAACCCTCCGGCAGCATTTCGTCCCGATGTTCAGTGCCGCGCTGTCGTGCGGCATCAAAGCCATCCCCCACGGCCACCCCCTTAACCGCATTGATGCTCATCATGGCCGCCGCCAAGTCCGCGTCTAAGCGGTCATACACAGGCTCGCCGAGCCCCGGCGGCACTGAGCGGGCTTCTACCAGAATTTCTGCCCCGATGGAATCCCCCTCCTTTACCAGCTTCTCCATAAATTCTTCCAGCTGCGGCAGACGCTCCGGGTCCGGACAGAAGAAGGGATTGTTCTCCACAGCACTCCAGTCCGAGATTTCCAAGCCGATGGGACCCAGCCCGACAAGGCAGCCCCTTATCTGAATGCCACAGCGCTCGGCCAGATACTTCCGGGCAATCGCCCCTGCCGCCACCCGGGCGACGGTCTCCCGGGCGGAAGCGCGGCCGCTGCCCCGGTGATCTCGCCGTCCGTACTTTTGCAGGTAGACGTAGTCGGCGTGGTTCGGGCGCAGCAGCTCCCGGGTCTTGGCGTAGTCCTTGGGGCGCTGGTCCTGATTCTCCACCAGAAGCATGATCGGCGTGCCAGTGCTCTCCCCCTCAAAAACCCCGGACAGTATGCGCACCTGGTCCGGCTCCCGACGCTGACTCGTGTAGCGGGAACGCCCGGGCCGACGCCGGTCCAGGTCCCGCTGTATGTCCGCCTCGGCGAGAGCTAAGCTGGGCGGACAGCCATCTACGATGCAGCCCAAGGCTGGACCGTGGCTTTCACCGAAGCTGGTTACAGTGAAGAGAAGACCGAAGGTATTGCCAGACAACGGTATGCAAGCCGTGAGAGCGGGAGACAAAGAATTCGCATTATACCTGCCCCCCCTGTTAGAATTCTCCCTCTTTGCAGTCTTCAGCCCCCGCAGGTCCCTCCATGGAAAAAGCCTATATCCGCTTGATTGAAGAAATTGGTGAAGACTTGGAACGCCCGGGTCTCTTGGACACGCCGGTCCGGGCGGCGCAGGCGCTGCGCTTTCTTACCCGGGGCTACCAGCAGAACTTGGACGACCTGGTTAACAACGCGCTTTTCCCTTCCAATGCCAGCGAAATGATCCTGGTGCAGGACATAGAGCTGTACTCCCTGTGCGAGCACCATCTGCTGCCCTTTATCGGGAAATGCCACATCGCCTACATCCCAGAAGGCAAGGTGCTGGGCCTGTCCAAAGTGGCGCGCATCGTGGATATGTACGCCCGTCGCCTGCAGATCCAAGAGGAGTTAACGAGACAGATCGCGACCTCTATCCTCGATGTTACCGGCGCCGCCGGGATCGGGGTGATCATTGAGGCACGCCACCTGTGCATGATGATGCGCGGCGTGGAAAAGCAGAATTCGATTATGAAAACATCCGCGATGCTAGGCTGCTTCCACGCCAGCGCGGCGACGCGCAACGAATTTCTATCGCTCCTGCGATAGCCTCGCCCGCGCCGCAATTGAAGGGCCGCTGCCGCCAGCTATAGGCTGTCTCTGCCCTTCCGAGATTTCCAGCGCTTGGCGGCTTGCCCGGCCGCTCCTTGGGATTGCACTCAGCGCATCAGCAGGGTGCGCGCTCGCTTCACTATGTCTTCGGCTTCCTTTTCATCCAGCTCGGTCAGGTTCATCCGGGTGGGCACCGCCATGCCCCGCTGCACGGCGGGACGCTCTCCGATGCGCTCCGCCCAGCTGGCGAGAGCACTGAAGTCCTCCAGCTGCAAGCCCGCCCAGCTATGGATGGCATACCAGGGATACACGGCAATATCCGCGATGCTGTATTCCCCGGCCAGGAAGTCATTCTTCTGCAGGCGGGCGTCCAGAACGCCATAAAGCCGTCGCCCCTCGTGCTGAAAGCGCGAAACAGCAGCGGGCAGCTTCTCCTCAAGATAGCGATGAAAGACTACCGCCTGCCCCTGCATCGGGCCGATGCCCGACATCTGAAGCATCAGCCACTGCATCACCTGGCTGCGCCCTGGCTCCCCGGCGGGAAGCAGGCGGCCAGCTTTTTCCGCCAGATAGATGAGGATGGCTCCTGACTCAAACATGCTGACCTTGTTTTCTTCGTCTGTCAGAGCCGGCACCCTGCCATTCGGATTAAAGCGCAGGAAGTCCGGCTGCTTCTGCTCGCCCTCCACCAGGTTGATGCTGTGCACCTCATAGGGGATGCCCAGCTCCTCTAAGGCGATAGAGATTTTGTGGCCATTCGGTGTCGGTGCGGTATACAGATGGATCATGGTGTTTTGCCCCCTAGAGAATAATTTTGCAAGAAACGCCGAAGACGCTCTGCCACCGCCGGCGCCTGTTCCTCTTCCATGTGAAAATGATGACGACCCGGCAGCACAGACATCACAGCCTGGGGGCAATTCTCACACATCTTACGCAATTCGGACATCCCGGCCAAGCCCTTCTGCGCCAGGATCAGCAGGGTCGGCGCCTGCAGGGCACGCAGGAAGGCATTGTTGCGGGCCCGGTCCAGCTTGAAAGCAGAGGCACCGGTTACCCGGGGGTCACTGCGCCAGCGGCACTTGCCATCCTCATCCCGCACGCCCCGCTCTAGCAGCATTTCCGCTGTCGGCAGGCTCATCCCGGCGCGGCGAGCGCGGGCGGCGGCCGCCGCCGCCCGGTCGGGGTGGGAAGGCGCTCTCTTCCCCGGGGCAGCCAAGGTGTCCTGCAGGAATTGGCTCAGCTGGGCAGGGGCATTCTCGGCCTGCTCCGACAGGGGCAGAAAACCTTCCAAGAGCGTCAGGGCGGTGACCCGCTCCGGCACCGCGGCAGCCAAGAGGGTGGCAACGGCCGCCCCCCTGGAATGACCGAGCAGCGAGAACTTCTGCCAGGAGAGTGCATCGGCGAGGAGGAGCAGGTCTGGCAGGTCATCCCAGATGTTATAGGAGCCCTGGGGAGGGCGATGCCCGCTTAGACCGTGGCCCGCTAAGTCCGGGGCAACTATGCGGTACTCCAGCAGGTGCCCCGCCAGCACTTCAAAGCTGAGGGCGTTGTCCAGCCAGCCGTGCACCGCCAGCACCGGATGGCCGTCCTTTGGTCCCCAGGCGCGGACTGCATAAGAGAGACCGCGCAGTTCCAGCTGGAAATCTTCCGCCATCAGTCGTCCCGAGGCCGGGCGGTTTGGAACTCCACATCGTCCTTCTGCTCCAGACGCATCAGGCCGGAGAGCACATCTTCCAAGGCATGCCCTTCAAAAAGTATGCGGTGCAAGCCGTCTGCCAGCGGCATGTAAATATTTTCCCGCCGCGCCCGCTCTGTAACGATGCGCAGGGTGTTCACTCCCTCGGCGGTCTGGTCCACCTGGGCCAGCGCCTCTTTAAGATCCATACCCTGTCCCAAGGCGTACCCCACCCGGTAGTTGCGACTGTTTGGGGAGAGGCAGGTTACCAGCAGGTCGCCAGTGCCGGCGAGGCCGAGAAAAGTTATCGGGTCGGCACCGAGATGGATTGCAAAGCGGCTCATTTCCGCCAGTGAGCGTGTGATCAGCAGGCCGATAGCGTTGTAGCCCAAGTCCAGGGCGGCAGCGATGCCGCCCATGATGGCGTAAATGTTCTTCAGCGCCCCTCCCAGCTCCACGCCGTACATATCCAGCCCGGCATACACCCGGAAATAATCACAGTGCAGCAGATCCTGAACGCGGGCGCGCAGATTTTCATCGGAACTGGCGATGACGGCGGCGGCGGGCTGGCAGGCGGCCAGCTCAGCGGCGATGTTAGGCCCGCTCAGCACGCCGATACTGACATCCGGCAGTTCTTCGGCGAGGACCTGGCTCATCAGCTTGACGCCCTCTGCCTCCAATCCTTTAGTAGTGCTGATGACCTGTATGCCCGACGGCAGGTGGGGCGCAGCGTGGCGGGCCACCGCGCGACACGATGCGCTCGGAACTGCCACGAATACCGAGCTGACACCCGCCACGGCCTCTGCTATATCCGCCGTGGCCATGAGTGTCGGCCCCAGTTCGCAGTCGGGCAGATAGGCGGCATTGCGGCGGGTTGTCTGTATCCTCCGAGCAGCGGCGGAATCCCGCAGCCACAGCCGCACTTCGGTGCCATTGCCGGCGATGATGCTGGCAAGAACAGTGCCGAAACTGCCCCCTCCTAAAACGCTGACCGGAGCACTCACTGCACTTTCCGGGGCAGATACCAGCTACCAGCCGGCGGCTTTCGCCAGTGCCGTGCTGATCTCGGCCAGACTGCGCACGGTTTTTACGCCAGCGGCTTCCAAGGCTGCGTACTTCTCCGCCGCCGTGCCCTTGCCGCCGGCAATGATGGCGCCGGCATGTCCCATGCGCTTGCCAGGGGGCGCCGTAACACCGGCGATGTAGGCTACCACCGGCTTCTCTACATGCTCGCGTATGAAGGAAGCAGCCTCCTCCTCGGCAGTGCCGCCGATCTCACCGATCATGACGATAGCATCGGTGCCCTCGTCCTGCTGAAACATGGCGAGAATATCCGTGAAGCTGGAGCCCGGGATCGGGTCGCCGCCAATTCCCACACAGGTGGACTGGCCGAGGCCGGCATCTGCCGTCTGCTTGACCGCCTCATAGGTCAGGGTGCCGGAGCGGGAGACGATGCCGACCCGTCCAGGCAAGTGAATGTTGCCGGGCATGATGCCCATTTTGCACTTTCCGGGGGTGATCACGCCAGGACAGTTGGGACCGATTAGACGGGTGCCAAGATCGTCGCAGCAAGCTTTGACTTGCAGCATATCCAAGGTGGGCATGCCCTCGGTGATGCATATCACCAGGCCAACGCCGGCCGTCGCCGCTTCCAGGATGGAATCCTTGCAAAAGGGAGCCGGCACAAAGATCAGGGAGGCATCGGCGCCGGTTTCTGCCACCGCTTCCGCCACCGTGTTGAAGACCGGGCGGCCCAAGTGCTGCTGTCCGCCTTTGCCCGGCACCACCCCGCCCACCAGCTGGGTGCCGTATTCAATGCACTGCTGACAGTGGAAAGTCGCCTGGGAGCCGGTAAAGCCCTGGCAGATCACCCGGGTATCAGCGTCCGCCAGTATGCTCATCGCGCCGCGCCCTTGCCGGCGGCGACTTCCACCGCCCGCTCCGCCGCCTCGGTGATAGTGCCGGCGGCAATGATATTGAGATCGCTTCCCGCCAGGATTTCCAAGCCCTGGGGTGCGCTGTTCCCTTCAAGCCGGACCACCACCGGGACTTTTACGCCCGCCTCCCGCACCGCCTCCACAATACCCTTGGCGACCAAGTCACAGCGCACGATGCCGCCGAAAATATTGATCAGGATGGCACGCACCTTGCCGTCAGAGAGGATGATTTTGAATGCCTCGCTGACCCGCTCGCTGGTGGCGCCGCCACCGACATCTAAGAAATTGGCAGGGCTGCCGCCGTGCAGCTGGATCATGTCCATAGTGCCCATCGCCAGGCCGGCACCGTTAACCATGCAGCCGATACTGCCGTCCAAGGCGACATAGCTCAGACCCCACTCGGCGGCGCGGGCCTCCCGCTCGTCCTCCTGGCTGGCATCGCGCATGGCCGCCAAGCTCTTCTGCCGGTAAAGGGCATTGCCGTCAGCCACCAGCTTTGCATCCAGGCAGTGCAGTTTGCCCGCCTTGGTGATCACCAGCGGATTGATCTCCAAAAGCGACAAATCCCGCTCGGTGAAAAGGCGGTACAGGGCAAGAAAAATATCGGCAAACTGGGCCGCTTGGGAAGAGGAGAGCCCCATGCCGAAGGCTAGGCTGCGGCCTTGAAAAGGCAGTGCGCCAGTCAGCGGAGAGATCGTCGCACGCAGAATTTTTTCCGGGGTTTCGGCGGCCACTTTTTCTATTTCAACGCCGCCCTCAGTGGAAGCCATGAAGACAACCCGGCGGCTTTCGCGATCTACCACTGCCCCCAAATAGAGCTCCCGATCAATCTCGGTGCACTCCTCCACCAGGATTTGGTTTACCGGCTGGCCGCGCTCGTCTGTCTGGCAGGTAACCAGGCGCTTGCCCAGCCAGCGGGCAGCAAAATCCTTCACTGCCTCAGGGCTGTCCAGAAGCAGAACCCCCCCGGCCTTGCCGCGCCCGCCGGCATGCACCTGTGCTTTGGCCGCCCAGCGGGTGCCGCCGATCTTCGCAGCTGCCTTCTCCGCCTCTTCGGGGCTCTCTGCCACCACTCCCCGAGACACCGGAAGCCCGAAATCGGCGAAAATCTGCTTGGCTTGATACTCGTGGAGATTCATGCTCCCGAGATTATATACCTAGGCCGATGCAAGGATGGAAAAAGCGCCTGTTTAGAGAGTGCCCGACGGCGGAGAATGAACTCCCGGTACAGATTGGGCTCCCCCGCTGCAGGAAAAACTTAAGGCTTAAAGCACGCAAAAGCGCACCGAAACCGAGGGGCCAGGACATTCTGTGCAAAGCAGAGGAACTGAGACTGAAGGCATGGGGGAAGCCATTTTTTCTCGTCGCTTGACAAAATTACAATGCTGACTAGTATGCGTCTGCTGCACAATTTGTCCCAAGGGCGGGCCTTCTAACGGGTAAGCGATGAAGAAAGCAAGAGACAAGCAGACATGCACTGACAAAGAGAAAAGCAGCAAAACTTCTGCTCTGCTGCCAGAAAATTATTGTACTGGGCTGGGGTGCAGATAATGAACGAGAAAGAATTTAAAAATAGGCTAGAGGAAGAAGGACTAAAACCGACAGAGCATGTCATAGAAGCAGAAAACGGAAAATTTCGCATCCGCATGTGGGTGCCGAAAGTGGAAGATGGCGGTTTTACTTTTGTGAAAGAAGGCCTGCATGAATACCCGGATTATGTACTGGAGAAAACCTTGGAATTTGTCGCTCTGCGGGCCTATAAACAATAGAAAGCAGGGCGGGCGGGCCCGCTTGGTCAGAGCAGAAAGTACAGCAGCAGTGCGGCCAAAAGAGCCAGCACCAGGCCCAAAAGCAAGATCTCGGTGCGTGCTAGCAGCTGCTTCGCCAGTTGCGGCGCAAGGAAGCGCATGGTCGCCGTCACCATGCTAAAACGCAGCCCACGGGCGGCGAGGGAGGCGAGCACGAAGGGCAGGAGGGGCAGGCTCATGGTGCCGGCGGTGAAAGTGGCCAGCTTGTAGGGCAGCGGCGTAAAGCCGGCGACCAGCACCACCCAGACCTGCCACCTGGTAAGCCACTGCTGCACCTTGAGAAAATCCTCGTGCCAGCCTTCCCTTGCGATGAGCCAAGGCTGCAGGAATTCAAAAGCGAAGTGCCCCAGGGCATAGCAGCTCAGTGCACCGAGGGCCGATGCCAAGGTGGCGACGACTGCGTAGCGCAGCCAGCGGGCCGGGTGCGCCGTGGTCATAGGGATCAGCATGACATCCGGCGGCACCGGCAGGAATATCGCCTCCGTGAATGAAACCGCCAAGAGCCACGCCTCTGCATGGGCATGGGCCGCAAGGCGCTCAACCCGCCGGTAGGCGGCAATCAGCAGCTGCAAAGGAAGGGGCTAGCCGCGGCGGCGGCTTTTTTTCGGCGCCATGTGAATGGCCCGGCCATCCACGGCCAGGGCGGCTTCGTGCACTGCCTCGGAATAGGCGGGATGGGAAAATACGGTCAGGGCGATGTCCTCTGCGCTGGCGCTGAATTCCATGGCGATGACAATCTGCTGCACCAGGTCGGAGGCATTGGGGCCGATAATATGGCAGCCCAGTATGCGGTCGGTCTCGGCATCCGCCAGCATCTTCACCAGGCCCGCCGGCTCCCCGGCTGCCAGTGCCCGGCCGCTGGCAGCAAAGGGGAATACTCCGCTCTTGTACTCCACTCCCTCCGCCTTCAAGGCCTGCTCGCTGCGGCCGACCCAGGCCACCTCGGGGTGGGTATAGATCACGGAGGGGACGCAGCTGTAGTTGACTTCAGCCTTCTTGCCGACGATGCGCTCGGCGACCATCATGCCCTCCTCCGAGGCTTTGTGGGCCAGCATGGGCCCACGCACGGCATCACCGACTGCAGTCACGCCGGGCACCCCCGTCTCGCAGAACTCATTCACTTCAATAAAGCCCTTCTCGTTCAAGCGCACGCCGCTGTCCGGCGCGAGCAGGGTTTCGGTGGCGGGACGGCGCCCCACAGCCACCACCAGGCGATCAAAAATCTCTCGGTGCTCCTCGTCTCCCTGCTGCCAAGTGGTCTTCACGCCCTTTTTACCTGGGACAGCAGCGGTGACACGGCAGTTCAAGCGAATGTCCAGCCCCTGAGCGGCGAAAATCTTCTGGGCCTCCCGCGCCGCCTGGGCATCGGCAGCCGGCAAAAAATCCGGCAAAGCCTCCAGCAGAATCACCTCCGAGCCGAGGCGGCTCCAGACGCTGCCCAGCTCAAGGCCGATCACACCGGCGCCGATGATGGCCAGACGCTTTGGCAGGCTGTCAAAACTCAGTGCGCCAGTGGAATCTGTGATCACATCGCCGTGCAGGGGGATGGCGGGGATCTCTGCGGGGACCGAACCCGGCGCCAGAATGACATGGTCTGCCTGCAGGGTTTGAGGCGCACCGCCCTCCTCCGTGATCTCCACCCTGCGCTCGGCCAGGAGACGAGCCGAGCCGGACAGGGGGGTGACGCCGAAAGAGCGGAACAGACCGGCAATGCCGCCGGTCAGCTGCTGCACAACTTTTCCCTTGCGCACCATCATGGCCTCCAGATCCAGCTTGGGCGGATTGGAGAGAACGCCGTGCTCGGCAAGGCTGTCGGCGGCAGCAAAGTGATGAGAGCTGTCCAGGAGAGCCTTGGAGGGGATGCAGCCCACGTTCAAGCAGGTGCCGCCATACACAGGCTTGCCCCCGTCGTCGCACCAGCGGTCCGCACAGGCGGTTTTCAAGCCCAGCTGGGCACAGCGAATGGCGGCCACATAGCCCCCCGGACCTGCGCCGATTACGATCACATCATAATCCGCCATTATCCCGCCCCCCTAATTTCAGCAAAAGCCGTGCAGGCTCTTCAATAAAATCTCGTATTGCGGCCAGGAACTGCACCGCATTCCGACCGTCCACCAGGCGATGGTCATAGCTCAGGGCAAGGTACATCATCGGCCGGATCTTTACCCGGCCATCAACCGCCACCGGCCGCTCGCGAATGGCATGGATGCCAAGAATTCCGCTCTGGGGCGGGTTGAGGATCGGCGTTGACATCATAGAGCCGAAAACACCGCCGTTGCTGATAGTGAAGGTGCCCCCCTGGATCTCCTCTAAGCGCAGCTTGCCCTCCCGGGCGCGACCAGCGAAGTCGGCGATAGCGCGCTCGGTGCCCGCCAAGTCCAGAGCGTCCGCATCCCGCAGCACCGGGACTACCAGGCCCCGCTCTGTGGCCACTGCCACGCCGATATCAAAGTAGCCGTGGTAAATGATCTCATCCCCCTCTAAAGATGCATTCAGCACGGGGAATTGCCGCAGGGCGGCAACCGCCGCCTGGACGAAGAAGGACATGATGCCGAGCTTAATGCCATGGACCTCCTGGAATGCCTCCTGGCACTGCCTGCGCATTTCCACCACCCTTCTCATGTCCACCTCGCTGAAGGTAGTCAGCATGGCAGTTCTCTGGGCAGTTGCCAGCATGCGCTCGGCGATGCGCGCCTGCAAGCGGCTCATCGGCACCCGCTTTTCCGGCCGCTCCTCGCCCCTCTCGTCCCCCCCAGCGGGGGCTGTCTCGGCGGCATCGGGGGCAGCTTTCTTGATGTACGCAAGCACATCCGCCTTGATGAGCCGTCCCCCGCGGCCAGTGGCGGGGATGCGAGCCGGGTCCAAGCCGTGCTTCGCCACCAGCCGGCGCACCGAGGCGCCCATCGCGAATTCCGAAGCAGCGGCAGGTGCGGGGGCCGGCATCTCGGCAGGAGGCAAGTCTTCAGGGGGAGCGCCGGAAGATTTTTTAAGGGCAGTCGCAGCTCCGGCATCTTCGGTCTGCCGGACTTCAGAATCGGGCACCGTTTCAAAGCGGGCAAGCAAATCCCCGCCCTGCACGACCTCTCCATCCTGCCGGAGAATCTCCACCAGGCAGCCGGCGGCGGGGGCGACCACCTCCAGCATCACTTTGTCGGTCTCAATCTCCACCAAGGGGGTATCCCTGCTCACCTGCTCGCCGACCTTCCGATGCCAGGAGGCAACTGTGCCCTCTGATATGGACTCCTGAAACTTGGGGGTTTTTATTTCCTTTATCATGCTTCTACATGCCCATGAATTGCGTGGTCAACGAGATCCTGCTGCTGACGAATGTGCAGGTCGGCATAGCCCCCCGCGGGTGCCGCCGCGGCATCCCGCCCCGCGTAGCCTAATTTTATCTGCAGATCAAAAATATCCAAAACACGCCGTATGCGGTGGCGGGTGGTGTACCAGGCCCCCTGATTGCGCGGCTCCTCCTGACACCAGACTACCTCTTTAATGCCAGCAAAGGAGGCGATAGCATGGGCCAGCTCCACCGCGGGAAAGGGGTATAGCTGCTCTAAGCGCACGATGGCAATATCTTCGCGACCCGCCCGCCGCCGCGCCTGCCTCAGGTCATAGTACACCTTGCCGCTGCACAGCAGCATCCGGCGCACTTTGGCGGCATCTTGAGTGTCCATTTCCCCCTGCACCGGCCGGAAGGCACTGTCTGCCAAGTCTTCAATGGTGGAAACCGCTTCTCGGTGACGCAGCAGGCTCTTTGGCGTCATCACCACCAGGGGCTTGCGCAGGGGGCGCAGCACCTGCCGGCGCAGAAGATGAAATATCTGGGCCGGGGTGGTGGGCATGCACACCTGCATGTTCTGTCCGCCGCATAACTGCAAAAAGCGCTCAAGGCGGGCCGAGGAATGCTCCGGCCCCTGCCCCTCGTAGCCGTGGGGCAATAGCAGTGTCAGGCCACACAAACGCCCCCACTTGTCTTCGCCGCTGCTGAGAAATTGATCTATGACCACTTGGGCATTGTTAACAAAATCGCCGAACTGCGCCTCCCAAACCACCAGCATGCCAGGAGAGGTGGCCGCGTAGCCGTATTCAAATCCCACCGATGCCATCTCCGACAGCAGGGAGTTGTACAGGTGAAATTGGGCACCCGCCTCACAGATGCCAGCCAGAGGCACGTGCTCTCTGCCCTCCTCCTGATCGTGCAGCACAGCGTGGCGATGGGCAAAGGTGCCGCGCTCCACATCTTGACCGACCAAGCGCACCGAATGCCCCGCGTCCAGCAGGCTGGCGTAGGCCATAATTTCCGCGCATCCCCAGTTGATGGGCATCTTGCCGCAGGCCATCTGAAAACGCTCATCCAGCACCTTCGCCACCTGGCGGTGCAGGCGAAAGTCGCCGGGAATAGTGTGCAGCTTCGCCGCTAAGCGGTGCACATTTTCCGGCGATATACCGGTGTTGCAAGGCTCATCCCAGCCACGCCCCAAGTGAGGGCTCCAGTCCACAAAGAGGCTGGTGTCGGGCTCCCGCACCAGGCTCTTGACCACATGCCGCCCCTCCTCTAAGTCTTCCCGGTATTCCCGCTTCATAACCGCGCTGTCCTGCTCGCTGAGAATGCCGGTGGCGGCAAGCTTGCGAGCATACAGGGTGCACACGGTGGGATGATGACGGATGCGGCGGTACATCTCCGGCTGAGTCATGGCCGGCTCGTCCGCCTCGCTGTGGCCGCGCCGCCGGTAGCAGACCAGCTCCAGCATGACATCCTTGTGAAAGCGCTGGCGATAATCCAAGGCGATGCGAGAGGCAAAGAGCACTGCCTCCGGGTCATCGCCGTTGATATGGAACACCGGTGCCTGGATCATCTTGGCAATGTCGGTGCAGTAATCGGCAGAGCGCATGTCATCTGCCCGGGCAGTGGTGAAGCCGATCTGGTTGTTGATGACAATGTGCACGGTGCCCCCGGTGTGATAGGCCCGGGTGCGGGACATCTGCAGGGTCTCCATCGCCACCCCCTGGCCGGCAATGGCAGCATCCCCATGGATGATAATGGGCACCACCCTGGTGCGATGAACATCCCGGCGCCGGTCCTGCCGCGCCCGCACAGAGCCCTCCACTACCGGTGCCACGATCTCCAGATGAGAGGGATTAAAGGCCAGTGCCAAGTGGAGCTCACCCCCTGCGGTCAGGACATTGGATGAAAATCCCTGGTGGTACTTAACATCCCCGGAGTGCTCTGCATCGGCACTCGCGCCTTCAAATTCTTCAAATAAATCGGCGGGATTCTTGCCGAGAATATTGACCAGCACGTTGAGCCGTCCCCGGTGCGCCATGCCGAGCACCGCCTCCACCACGCCCTTTGTCCCGGCGCGCTGGATGATCTCATCCAGCATGGGGACCAAGCATTCTGCCCCCTCAAGACCGAAACGCTTGGTGCCCGGGTAGCGTGCACCCAAGTGCTTTTCCCAGCCCTCGGCGGCGATGATCCGCTCCAGCAGATGCACCTGCTCGGCGTGGGTGCACTGGGGCAAGCCCCGAGCCTGCTCCAGATGCCGCATGATCCACTGCCGCTCGCCGGCATCGCTGATATGCATGAATTCCGCGCCGATGGAGCGGCAGTAGGTATCCTTGAGAAAAGCCAAGATTTCCCGCAACGGCGCCCGGCCCATAGAACTGAACAGGATGCTGGCGTCAAAGGCGGCGTTCATGTCCGCCTCGCTGAGCCCGTGGTGCTCGGGCTCTAAGACCGCCAGTGAAAGCGGTGCACTCTGCTTCAGAGGGTCCAGCAGCGCCCGCCGGTGCCCCCACTGCCGGTAGGCATCCACTAGGCGGATAAGCTGCATCTGCCTGTCCGCATGGAAAGAGGCGGCGCTGGGGGCAGGTGCCCGGCGGGCGCTGCTGGGGCGGCGCTCGGCTGTCAGCTGGATGAACTCCCGGCAGAGCTGGGAATGGGAGACCTCGGGTCCGGAACCATTGACTTTGGGCAGGCCGGCAAAGCAGCGGCCCCAATCCTCCGGAACCGTCTGGGGATCCTCAAGCCATTTTTCGTACAGGGACTCCGCCCAAGCCATGCTCCCGCCAAAAAAATGAGAGTCAGCGCGCCAATGCTGCACGCCTTCCCGGCTCATTTTCTCAAGCTACCTGCCCGCCACCAAGGCTACGTGGCGCGAGCGATCAGCATTTCCCGAATACGACCGATGGCACGGGTCGGGTTAAGACCCTTCGGACACACGGATACACAGTTCTGAATACTGTGGCAGCGAAAGACACTGAAGGGATCTTCCAAGTCAGCGAGGCGCTCCTCGGTGGCGGTATCGCGGCTGTCCACCAAGAAGCGATAGGACTGCAGCAGACCGGCAGGACCGACAAAACGATCCGGGTTCCACCAGAAAGAAGGACAGTTGGTGGAACAGCAAGCGCAGAGAATACATTCATAAAGGCCATCCAGTTTTTCACGATCTTCGGGGGACTGCAGGCGTTCAATGGCCGGCGGGGGCTCGTCGTTCTCCAGCCAAGGCTTGATCTTCTCGTATTGCCGGTAAAACTGCGTCATATCCACCACCAAGTCACGAATGACCGGCAGTCCCGGAAGCGGGCGCAGCACCAGACGATCTTTCCGCACTGTCTCCGATAGCGGCGTGATGCAGGCAAGGCCATTTTTGCCATTCATATTGATGCCGTCGGAACCGCACACCCCCTCGCGACAGGAACGCCGGTAGCCCAAAGTGGGATCTTGCTCCCGCAGGGCCTCCAGCACGTCTAGCACCATCATGTCCCGGTCGCCGGTGTCAAAAGCATAGTCCTGCATGCGGGGCTCTTGGTCCTGCTCCGGATGGTAGCGGTAAATACTAACTTGCAGCATGATGGCGGTCTCCTGTACTCGGGGGTTTAGTAACTGCGCACTGTAGGCTGGAATGCGTCTACGCTCTGCGGAGCAAAATTTACAACACGTTTCTCAACCTGCCTGCCATCGCGCAGGTACAAGGAGTGGCACAGCCAGTTTTCATCGTCCCGCTCTTTGAAATCATCCCGTGCGTGGGCACCGCGGCTTTCGGTGCGGGCTTCCGCTGCAATCGCGGTCGCCTCTGCCACTTCAAACAGGTTCTGCAGCTCCAAGGCATCTATGCGGGCAGTGTTGAAGGGAGCGCTTTTGTCCGGCAGCGCCACGTTTTCAACCTGCTCTCTGAGGGCGGACAGCTTGGCCACTCCCTCGCGCATGAGATTCCCGCTGCGAAATACGCCGAAGCTTTTCTGCATGATCTCCTGCAACTCGCGACG
The DNA here is from genome assembly GCA_965205525.1 of Gammaproteobacteria bacterium. Taxonomy (GTDB): domain Bacteria; phylum Pseudomonadota; class Gammaproteobacteria; order JABABF01; family JABABF01. Next base: position 516,523 of record OZ242171.1, on the reverse strand, counting down.
CAGTGCCGGCGCACTCTTGCCGCCAGTGCCCTGCTCCAATCTCTGCAGACGGGCATGGCCTTTTTCCAAGTCGCTAGCGGAGCTTGCCTGCAGGCTGATGCCGCTTTGCAGGGCAGTTTCAATGAATAGGCCGGTGGAGCGGCCGAAAACTATCAGGTCAAGCAAAGAGTTCCCGCCTAAGCGGTTGGCGCCGTGCACCGAAACGCAGGCAGCCTCGCCGCAGGCGTACAGGCCCTCAACCGCTGTAAAACTGCCGGCAGCATCCTGATGCAGGGCACGGCCATGGATGTCGGTGGGAATCCCCCCCATCATGTAGTGGCAAGTGGGAACGACAGGGACCGGCTCCCGCACGGGGTCCACGTGGGCAAAGGTGCGGGACAGCTCGCAGATGCCGGGCAGGCGGCTGTTTAGCACCTCTTCACCCAAGTGATCCAGCTTCAGGAGCACATGATCTGCCTTTTCGCCGCAGCCTCGCTTTTCCATGATCTCCAGCATTATGGAGCGGGCGACCACATCGCGACCAGCGAGGTCCTTGGCGTTAGGAGCATAGCGCTCCATGAAACGCTCGCCGTTACTGTTGATCAGGTAGCCCCCCTCTCCGCGGCAGCCCTCGGTTACCAGCACACCGGCGCCGTAAATGCCGGTGGGATGAAACTGCCACATCTCCATATCCTGCACGGGCAAATCCGCCCGCAGCGCCATCGCCACCCCGTCGCCGGTGTTGATATGGGCATTGGTGGTAGAGGCGTAAATGCGCCCCGCACCACCGGTGGCGAGCACCGTGGCACGGGACTTCACATACACCGTCTCACCGCTTTCTATGCAGATGGCAATTACGCCAGTCACGGCATTTTGCTGGTTCAGCACCAGATCCACCACGTACCACTCGTTCAGGAATACGGCCTGGTTTTTCAAATTGTTCTGGTACAGGGTGTGCAGCAGGGCATGACCGGTGCGATCCGCGGCAGCACAGGTGCGAGCCGCCTGCCCGCCTCGGCCAAAATCCTTTGATTGCCCGCCGAAGGGTCGCTGGTAAATGCGGCCATTTTCTGTGCGGGAAAAAGGCATGCCCATATGCTCCAGCTCAAACACGGTTTGGGGGCCGGCACTGCACATGTATTCAATTGCATCCTGGTCGCCAATATAGTCGGAGCCTTTGACCGTGTCGTACATATGCCAGCGCCAGTCGTCCTCGGGGTCGGCACTGGCGATGGCGCAGGTAATCCCGCCCTGGGCGGAAACTGTGTGAGAGCGGGTGGGGAATACCTTGGACAGCACCGCGGTGCGAAAGCCGGAGCGGGACAGCTGCAATGCGGCCTGCATCCCTGCTCCACCGCCGCCGACGATGATGCTGTCAAAATCCATGGTGCGAATCTGTGCCATGAGCTTAGTCTATATACCCCAAAGTGTGCTAAGGCCCAGCCCCAAATAGGCGAGCAGCAGGAGAGCTATACCGAATTGAACCGAGAGGCGCAGCACCGTGGCGCGGTGGCCCAGTGTGCGCTCGGTCAGATAATCAGTGGTGACAGACCACAGGCCGATCCAAGCGTGCAACGCGAGGGACAGCAGTGCCAAGGTGCTGAAAAAACGCATCCAAGGGGCATGAAACAGCCCCTGCCACTCGGTAAAAGACGGCGCAGGATGGGTGAGAAAAAATACTGTCAGAAACAGAAAGTAAGCCAGCAGCACCACGGCACTGAGGCGCTGAATGAGCCAGTCCTGGATGCCGTTTCGTCCGAGAGTAGTAACCGGATTTACCATGGCTGCAAGTATATGCCAGCGAGAAGAATCAGAGCGGCACTGGCAACGAACATCAACATTGCCCCGCGCTGCCCGCCCTCCAGACTTTCACCGATGCCGATGTCCATCAGCAGATGGCGCACCCCCGCGCACATGTGATAGAGCAGAGCGGAGAGCACGCCCCATACCACAAACACGAACAGTGGCGCCTGCAGCAGCATCGCGGCACGCTGAAACCCCCCGGGAGATTCCAAGGAAAGATCCAGCAGCCACAGCAGGATGCCGCTGCCGAAAAGCAAGACCACACCGGATATACGGTGCAGAATAGAGGCAATTGCAGTTATGGGAAGGGCAATTGTGCCGATATCCAAATTTATGGGGCGTTTATCTTTCACCCGGGTTATTGTAAAAGTACTGCGACAAGGCCGATTATAGCACCTGCCCACGAAGAGAACGCAACTCCTGCCACAGTCTCGCCTTAAGAGCGCCATCTGTCATGGCAGCGGCGGCGCTGCTGCATTTTGTCACTACAAGATCCGGGGAGAGGGTGCTAGGGGCGGCAAAACGAGCGGCGGTCTCACCCATCAGCAGCAGGCGGCGGGAATTGCCTCCGCTCAAGACTTTCTTCAGCTTGACAGCCAAGTAATCTCTGATCGCCTCCTCGCTCCGTCCTGCCCCTGCCCCCTGCAGCTTAGGTGGCCAGTGGACAAGGGGAAAGATCTTCATCTCATCTTCTGGCGGGACTTCCCCGGCAGGAAGGCACACAGAGAGCAGGCTGTGGAGAAATTTGGGCCATTTTGTCGGCGGGTTCTGCCCTGAGGGAAGACCGTCTACAACCAAGGTCGCACCGACAGCTGCCAAGGCGAGGGTAAAGGCTGGAGGCGGCGAGGGCTCCGGTCTTCGGGCAGCCCGCTCCTCTGTAGATGGGGGCTCCCGCCTCTGCACAGATCGCTCCTCTGTGGATGGGGGCTCTCGCCTCTGCACAGCCCGCTCCTCTGTGGATGGCGGCTCCCGTCTCTGCACAGCCCGCCCCTCTGTGGATGGGGGCTCCCGTCTCTGCACAGCCCGCCCCTCTGTGGATGGAGGCTCCCGTCTCTGCACAGCCTGCCCCTCTGGGGATGGGGGCTCCCGTCTCTGCACAGCCCGCTCCTCTGGGGATGGGGACTCCCGTCTCTGCACAGCCCGCTCCTCTGTAGATGGCGGCTCCCGCCTCTGCACAGCCCGCTCCTCTGTGGATGGGGGCTCCCGTCTCTGCACAGCCCGCTCCTCTGCGGATGGCAAGGCAGGCCCTTCGTACACCGCATGCTCCCTAGCACCAGGCAGCTGGCGACGGGGCAGGAAACACTCTATTCCCAGCACTCGCAGGCAATGCAGCCGCCGGGCTTCTTCCACAGCTCAGACTCCCTCCCGCTGGGGATGGGTGCGGGCGGCGGACCAGGCCAAGCGCTCCAGTGCGCCCAGGTACGCCTTCGCCGATGCCACCACGATATCTGTGTCCGCGCCGGTGCCGTTCACAGTGCGCTCATCCTTGCCGAGACGGACGGTGACCTCTCCCTGGGAATCACTGCCGCCAGTGATAGCATTCACCGAGTACAGGAGCAGCTGGGCGCCGCTTCGGGCCTGCTCCTCAATTGCCCTGAAAACCGCATCCACAGGACCATCTCCCTCAGCATTCCCCTCCTGCACCTTGCCGTCGTCTTGCCGGAACTTTACCCCGGCACGGGCGTGCCCCCCTTCAAGGGATGCGTATTCCACTCCCTCCAGCTGCAAGTGCATCTCCGTATCCGCACTGCCGAACTCACTGAGCAGGGCTTGCAGGTCTTCGTCAAAAATTTCGTGCTTGCGATCTGCCAGCTCTTTGAAGCGCTCAAAGGCGCGCTGCAGAGTCTCCTCATTCAAGGTCGCCCCGAGGGCCTGCAGACGAGCGCGGAAGGCATTGCGACCGGAGTGCTTGCCGAGCACCAGCTTGTTGGAATGCCAGCCCACATCTTCGGCACGCATGATCTCATAGGTCTCCCGGTGCTTGATGACGCCGTCCTGGTGAATGCCGGCTTCATGGGCAAAGGCGTTGCTGCCGACAATGGCCTTGTTCGGCTGCACCGGAAAACCGGTAATGCTAGACACCAGACGCGAGGCGGGAACGATTTGCTTGGTATCAATGCGTGTCATCACCGGGAAAATATCGCTGCGGGTGCGGACTGCCATCACGATCTCCTCCATGGATGCGTTGCCGGCACGCTCGCCAAGGCCATTCACCGTGCACTCCACTTGCCGGGCACCGTGCATCACAGCGGACAGCGAGTTGGCCACCGCTAAGCCCAAGTCATTATGGCAGTGCACCGAGAACAGCGCTTGGTCTGCATTGGGCACGGCCTGCATCAGCAGGCCGAGCATGGCACCGAATTCGCCAGGCTCTCCATAGCCCACCGTGTCCGGAATGTTGATAGTGCGGGCACCGGCTTTAATCGTCGCCTCAATCACCCGGCAGAGGAAATCACGCTCGGAACGACTCGCATCTTCACAGGAGAACTCCACGTCATCGGTGTAGTTGCGGGCGTGCTTGACTGCATCCTGGGCTGCTTCCAGCACCTGCTCCGGCGACATGCAGAGTTTCCGCTGCATATGCAGGGGCGAGGTGGCAATGAAGGTATGAATACGGGGGGCACGGGCGGGTTGCAGAGCTTTGCTCGCGATGTCAATGTCCTCGCGACGGGCGCGAGTCAGGCTGCACACCGAGCTGTCCCGGACCTCCCGGGCGACGGCCTGCACGGCAGCAAAATCACCCGGACTGGAAGCGGCAAAGCCCGCCTCTATTACATCCACCCGCATCTTTTCCAGCATCCGCGCAATGCGCACTTTTTCCTCACGGGTCATGGATGCGCCGGGGCTCTGCTCCCCATCTCGCATGGTGGTGTCAAAAATAACTAGCGGCTCCTTATTCATAGCTGCTGATCTCCAAGACACCGCTCATCAGCGGTGCCGGTCAAAAAATTGTCTGGGAAAAGAGGTAATGTATGCAACTGCCCCTCAGGGCAGAAGCAGGGTGAAGCCGAGACCGGCCCCCGGAAGGGAAATGCGAAATCCGTCTGTAGGAGAAAATGCGTTCATCAGTGTTATGCCATCAAGTACATAAATGGCAAAGTCAATGGTACGCAAAAATACTGTCCTGTCAAGGGGGCGCCGAGCGGATGCCCTCCCTACCCTTCACCCTTCAAAAATATCCTCTGACCACCTCTGGCGAGTAACAGCCGGCTCAGCTCTCTGCAGCTTGATTGAGAATGCCTATGAGGATATCTCTGTCCTCTGCAGGAATGCTGGCAGGAAACAGGAACGCGGCGGGAATCGTCGTGCTGAGGAACCTGTGAAGGATGAGAATGTCTGCCGCGTTGCCCACGCCGTCACCGGTCAAGTCTGGAACCACTAGCCCTCTGGAAGTCGGGCTAGCGATCAAATCATTCAGTCTGTATGAGGCCGCACCGCCAGTTAAGTTGCGAGCCAGATTCAGCCCCGGAAGCATATCCGGATCAGTGCAATCTGTCTCTGCCGAGTTTACGCACAGTCTGATGTAGCGCACGGCCAAGATCAGGTCATCCGCATTCACGCTGCGATTAGGGGTACTAAAGTTCAAGCGAGGCGGAAGGACTGTCAGCATGGCACTGACACCGGCAACACTCAAGATATTGAGATTGGCTCTCTGAATACTGAACCGCCACTCGCCAGGCATATCCGGCAGGAAAGTTGCACTGCCTTCTTGTATGTCCACCAGGTCAATGGTGAAGGTGCGCTGTTCGATGCTCAGGCTGGTGGTGCCGCTTTGCAATTCAGCACGTACCGTCAGTGCGACAGGCGGGACCCTTTCGTCCGCAACGGCGGTCAGTGTCACCCGGGCACCTGGAATGACATTTCCCGAAGGAATGGTGGACAGAGTCACAGGCACTCCGCCATCCCTTGACACCACCACGGCTGTGCTGCTGAGGGGATCCACTATCCTCTCATCGGCGCTGAGAGAGATGATCCACTCACCATCCGGCAGAGAAAACTCCAAGTCAACCGGGTCGCCGGACATCGGCAGCAATGCTATAGACATGCGCGTCGTGCTCATATCAGCCAAGGTCGCTATCCCCGTGACACTCACATCCCTGCTGAGTGGGCGGTCCGATGCTACGCTCAGCTGCGCTATGGATGAGGACAGCACCAGCTGCCAGGCTGGGCTCAGGGAGAGCACACCGCGTTCCAGGCTAACCCGCGCTGTTGAAGCGGCCTCTACCGGGCTGCCGGATGTGGACATGCTGAAAATCCAGTCCCCCGCCGCCAATACATCTGCAGCAAAGACCGCCATCTGGGTCAGCGCAGACGCTGTCAAAGTAACCGTGCTTGCCGTTATTTGGGTGCTGGTGTCGCCGACAAGGGATGCCGTTACTTGCACCTGCACTTGTGCAGCCGGGGCCAAGGCCGGCGCAGCTGTCACAGCCACCGCCACCTCGCTGCCGGCGGGGAGGGTCTGTGTAAGCGGCGACAGCTGCAGCACGGGACGCACCACCTGTGCAGTCGCTGAGGCACCCAAGGCCACGATCGCCGGCACCGACCCGGTTACTTCAAACGCCCATTCACCCGGCATGTCCAGCACCAGGGCTGCCGTGGACTCATCAGCACCGGACCCCAAGATCAGCTGCTGTATCGTCTGGCTGCCATCAGGCGCTGTGATATCAACACTCAGCTGCACTGCCTGGGTCGCTGTGCCAGCCGACAGCATCGCCGCCAGCTGAATTTCTGCTCCCTCTACAACCTGCGCCGGGCTCACCCTCAGTGCAACCGGCAGAGCTGTTTCCAGCACCCGTGCTGAGGCGCCATCACCGGGCTCTGCATCTCCTTCAACAATATTTACCTGCAAGCGCCACTCCCCTGCCGCTGACAAAGGACCTGCAAAGACAATATCAGCAGTGGGCTCTTCCGCCTGCAGGCTCACTGGAGAACTCGCCACCATCATCACCGGCTCGCTCAAGACTGCCGTGACGGTAATCGTCACCGGCTGTGCCGGCAACGGTGATATCACTGCCCTGACTACGGGTATCCCGTTTACAAGCAGTGTCTGGGCTGCTGGCTCCAAAGTCACTGTCGGGATCTGCGGCAGCACGACCCTGCTATTAATACTGCTCGCCATCAAAGTGCCGGAAGCGATTGCAATTGCCAGGTCTGCCTCAGCCACACCATCCATCAAAGTCGGGGTAAGCACCAGTGATACATCCGCACCCATGCCTGCAGCCCATGTCGCAGAGGACACTGCAATCTCGTCAAGAGATATGCCTGATGTGGATGCTGTGCCGTCTATGAGCAGGGCGGACAGTGCACCCCAAGTCGGGGTAAGCATCAAGTTGCCCTGGTAGTCCGTGTCGTCCAAACAGGGCCGAAGCGTATTCGTCAGGCAGTCGGCGCCGCCATCTACAGCCCGGACGGTAAAGGTCAGCGTGTTCGCCAAGGCATTCTGCAGGTTATCAACGATCATGGGCTGCCCCAGCACATTCGGCACGGTCAGCATGATGCTGCCTGTTACCAGACGCTCGGCTTCAGCCTCCGTGGTCACCCGGATACTGAGGGCAGTGCGGGACGCATCCAGCACCGCCTGGATCTCCGCCTCCTCTCCATCGGCGCCCGGCCAGCGCTCCCAGGTGAAAGTAATCACCCCTGTGGTCGTTTCGGTCACACTCACAATATCGCCTGCAGTTTCCGCCGGCTGATTGCCGACCTGCACAGCCACCGTGAGGGCGGCAGCATCCGTCACATCCAAATCGCGGTTGCCAGCGGCATCTGTGGCCTCTACTACCAAGGTGGCCGTCGTTCCCGCCTGCACGGTTAGTGTCGGTGTCCCCGGCTCTGTGAAATCGGCATCTGAGCCAGCTTCCAGCCAGCGCAGTTCGGTGCCTTCAACCGCTGTTTGCACCTGCACATCTCGGTCCGTGAGGGCACTGACATCGGTCTGCACCGGGAGCGCTCCCCCAGCGGCCAGGCTGACTGCATCCAAACGGAAGGTGTATGCCGTGCCGTCCGGAATACCGCTGGTCTGGTACTGGACCTGCAGCATGTAGGTCGCCGCCACATCTGTGCCCGCCTCGGGAGCCGTATTCAAGACTTGCGGGTCGTTCAGCGTAAAGTGGAACTCCCGGGTAGACCGACCAGCAGTGCTGACCGCAGGCTCGTATTCGAAGGTGCCTGGCAATTCGGCATCATCCTGCAGCATCGTAATTTCAAACAGGCTTTCAGCCATCGTCACGGCCGCAGTCTCGCCTTCAATTTGCCAAGTGAAGACGTCGTATGTCACCGCCAAGCCATCTGCAATGCCATCCTCCACCCGCAGTGTCGCCAGCGTTACCGGTGCGCTTCGGGCAGCGATACTGTCAAGCAATAGCGGGTCTGCCGCCTGGGTAAATACCAGCTCTGCTGCCGGCCTCTCCTCCACCGGAATAGCGATAGCTGCCCCGGCCAGCGCATCGGTGGTGGAGGCATCAGCCACCGCTAAAGTCAGTATTGAGTCTGTGAAGGAATCCGTCAGTACCGGCATCAGTATGCGCTCCACGCTTATCCCTTCACCAGCGGCCCAAAGTCCCCCCCCCGCGATCTGCGGAAAGGCTGCGCCCGAGGATGCCGAGACTCCTCCTATCTCCAAGCTAAACTGGATTTCATCCCAAGTGGGTGTAATCCGCAGGTCCCCGGTGTAGTCCACGTCATCCACACAGGGACGAACCGTATCTGCCGAGCAGTTTTCACCGCCAGCCACCGCCCGGACCGTGAGGTTCATAGTAGTTGCCAGGCCGTTTAGCAAAGAGGAAACAAGCGCTTCGCTGCCAGTGCCAGTCCCGTCATCTGTCGTCAGAGAAACAGCCAGCGTGAAGCGCTCGGCTTCGGCATCTGTGGTCACCGCAATGCGCTCTGCTGTTCTCAGTGTACCCAGCACAGCATCTATCTCCGCTTGTTCACTATCAACACTCGGCCACCGCTCCCAATTGAAGAGCACCTGGGCCGCCTCGACTCTCACATCAGAAATACTGTCGCCAGTGCTAGACAGCGGGCTGTCATCGCTAGACAGCGGGCTGTCATCCGAGGAAAACACTTCCACCGACAGGTCCGTTAAAGATGCTGACACATCCAAATCCCGGTTCCCCTGTGCGTCTTGCTGCCATAGTGACAGTGCCAGCGGCTGACCGGCAACCGCAGACTGATCGCCGACAGCCCAAGCCAGCTCTGTCCCCGTCACTGTTATAAGCAGGTCTGCGCTATCCTCTGTCCGCCGGGCGCCTTCTATATCAATCTCTGCCGACCCTGCGGTCAAGGTGATGGTGGATACCCCGACTATGTACACACTGTTATCAATATCAGTACGGTCCTGCACACCTGCTCTTATCTGTGCGCGCAATTCGTAGACTGTACTCGTCGAGCCGCTGCTATCCGCACTGAGATTCGCCGCCTCTGCCAAGGCGAAACGAACCAGTACCACTTCTGCACCGGAGCGCGTCAACGTCTGAGTAGCAGAAATAGGTGTGCTGTCGAGAGCGTGCAGGCTGAACACGACATCCGAATTGCTGTCAGTCAAATTATCTGCCAGTGCCATGCTCGCAGCCTGTACCCGCCATTCAACGGCATCAAACCGGATCGCCAGCCCGTCGCTGCTCTCATCCCTAATCTCCACGGAAGCTACTGGCATCGGCGATGCACCCGCCATGGATGTGTCCAACACGGTTGGACTGCCAGCACCAGTATCTGTGAAGACCACTATTCCCGCTCCCGCCGGACGTACTCTTACATTGACCGGTATCGCATCCACCACAATATTTGGTGTAGCAGGAGTCGCTGTTATCTGCCAAGACCCGGCCAAAGTCAGCTGATTCATATCAAAAACTGCCGGGATATCTGTATAGGCACCGGGAGCCAGCTCCACCGTTACCGTACTACTAGTACTAGTAGAGCCAAGGGTCGCTGTCACGTTCACCATCACGCTCTCTCTGGGCCCAGGTGCCTCTGCACTCACCAGCACTACAGCGGTCGTGCTCACCGGAATATTGAGAATTGGGTCAACATCTCCACTTTCGCTGCTGAGAATGACCTGCGGCAGCCTCACCACCAGAGTGGCGCTATTCCCATCAAAACTTGCGGCGCCGCTCGGTGTTATTTCTGTAACCGCCACGACCCAGTCTCCCACCTGTGTCAGCATGCCCATCGGCAGCACTGCCGTGGCTTCTGGTGCATCCGTCGTCAGCATCACTGCTTCCAGCGCATCTGCTGTCTCGCCTTCAAGAGTGGCCTGCACGGTCACCATTACCGTTGTCTCCAAGGCCGCCGCAGGGGCAATCCTTACCACTACCTCTGCCGTACTGCGCTCTACCACTTCGGCGAGCGGCAGTGACAGCGATACCACCGGCGCATTAATTGTCAACTCAGGCAGGTTCTCAGAAGGGCTTGCGGGCCCTGCCACTACCGCTGAAAACCGCCATGTGCCTGGGAACAGCATATTTTGTGCAAAAGTCACCGACATGCTGTAGCCATTGCTCTCCGTGAGCATTGCTGGGTCTGCTCTCACCGTTAAAAGACTGCCGCCCTGGCGAACTGCCAATACGGTCACAGTGATATCTGCAGAAGGTGTTGCACTCAGCCCCAGCCCCACCGTCAGGCTCACCTCACTCCCTGCCGGCAGCGGCCCCGCATCCACCAGCGTCAGAGTCACCTCCGGTTCTAACAATGTCAGCGGGCCGGCAGCGGCGTCACTGACTGCCAGGGCACCGGCAGGCGACGCCGTTACGCTAAAGCTCCATACTCCCGGGAGCAGCACATTTGCAGCAAAGACCGCTGAAACCGTCGTATCTCCCGCGTCTAGCGACACTACCTCGCTTTGGGTCACCCCGTCCGCATTAGTAGCTGTCACAGTTAGGCTTACAAGCACCACCGGCGCACGCCCTGCCGTCACATCGACCTGCACGGCAGAACCCGCCATCTGCTGCTCCCCATCCGCCAGTGTCAATGTCACCGCCGACGGGTTCACCTGCAACCCTTGAGAGGCCGGATCATCCAACTCCGCCGGTCCGGATACTGTCACCGCAAAGGACCAAGCCCCCGGCGCCAAGTCTGGGAATTGAGCACTCGTACTAGCTGGGAATACCGCTGGAGCAGCGGGGTTAAACTCTGCTGTCTGTACAAAGGAGCTGGGAACAGAAGCCGCCAGCAAAGAAGCGCTGAGAGCATCATCCGACCGAGTGGCCGTAACCGTCGCCGTCACCGCAGAAGAAGGTCGTGAGCCCAGCTCCAGCTGAATTTGGACCGTGTCACCCGCCTCTGCTGTGGCAGCCAAGTCCGCCACGAGGAGCAGTGCATCTCTCACAGACACGTCCACTGTCCCTTGCTCCAAAATTTCCGATTGCGCCACTGACAGCGACCATGTACCCGCTATATCCGGGGTGAAAGTTCCCGTTCCGGAGGAATCGTTCTGTGCGATTTCTATCTCTATGCTCCGGCTTTCGGGCGACAGACTGGAACCTGTCGGCGGCGCTAGCTCTATCGTTGCCGTGAGGGAGCTATCCAGCAGATGCCCCATGTCGCTTGAATCAAGCAGAGTCAGTCTCACTGTCGTCGGCAATCCTACACGTGCCGTGCCCTCTATCTGCAAGTCTACTCCCGCCCGCACATTCAGAGCCTGCTGAAAGAGCAGCATATCACTGCCCATATTTGCAACTTCGTCCTCATTCGCCACTTCGTCTGTAGTGCCTATCGTATAAACATGACTGCCCAAGGACAACGCACTCCCCACTTGGCCTGTCGCTGAGCTGTCGCCCGCCATGAACGTAATATCCCGGTCGAGGCTCCCATCGAGATAGAGCGGCACCGTCAGTTCTATGCCCGACTGGCTGCGCTCTATCCGCAGATTCGCCATAGCGCCGACCCGAATATCGGATGGCGATATATTCAGATCTGTCAGTATTCTTGCGCCCTCTACCCCCTCCACGGTTACTCTTGCGTCATCTGTGCCCACCACTCTGTTGGGAGAACTCCCCACCACTTGGAAAGTCCAAGTCCCAATTTCCAAGCTCGTGAACTCCAGAGTGCCCTCCGAAGCACTTGGCCCCAGATCCAGCATCAATGTCTGCGTGGAACCCTGCACGTCATCGTTTGTAAATTGCACCGTCAATGTCACCGTTGCGCTCAGTGTCTCACCCGCATCTATGGTCACCATCACCATCACGGGATCTGTGTCCTCTACGAACAGGCCTCCCGCCCGTAGAAATCTTGCCTGCGGCAGTGCCAGGGATACCTGAGGCAAGCCCACCATCACAGATGCTGTTGAACCCGTAAGATCCAGCAACTCTGATTGCGCCGCATCCACGAATTCTGCTCCCAGCAACCATACGCCCGAGGTCAGCGCTGAAAATGTCACCAGTGCAGTCGACAAGGAAGGAGTAAGAAGCACATTCTGCTCCTGCATCATCAATGGCTGCCCCGCATCATCTGTTCCTGTCGCCACTATGCTCACATCTACCGAATCGGCAGGGCCGACCAGCTCCAGCGAGCCATCGGAGAGAGCAATTTCTGAGCGCACGTCCACTTCCACTGCCGAGCCTTCCGTCACACGGCTCACCCGAGGCAACAGGCTCACCCGGGGCGTTGCCAGGCGCACTTCCCCTACAGCGGCAGAGGCCAAGATCACTGCCGACGCCGCTGATAGCGGCGCGAGTGCCGTGGATGTGCTCGCCTCTGCAGATAGCGACCAATCGCCATCCTGCAAGGCCCCTTCTTCAAACACTGCTGTACCCACGGTATTTGTCGTCGACAGGGCCACCTCCCTGCTGACAGGCTCAGCCCCTTCACTCATCGCTGTAATCGTGATTTGCACGTTTTCGCCTGGCGTAGAGGCTGCACTCACTGCCACCGTCAAAGCGCTCCCCGATACCAGCGAGCCCTGGCCTGGCGGCAGCTGCAGACTTACGGTGACCAGCGGCTGCACCACCGTCACTTCCACGCCTATCTCTGGCACCACTGCCAGAGCACCCACGCTATCGCTCCCGGTGAAAGTCCAGGTGCCGGGGGCCAGCTCTCGCGGCTCAAACTGCACTATGGCAGAGGTGCTGTCTGAGGACAGTATCACGCCATCGCTCACCACAGTTTCCAAGCCTGGGCTTGTCGCCATGATGACCACCTCCACATCGCCAAGGCTTTCAGAAATAGCCATGCCCGGCACCACTGCCAAATCCAATAGGAGAGATGCACCCAGCGATATTTGCGGCACCCGCAGTGTCAAAGCAACTTGCACCGGCGCCTCCACTGTCAGAGCATTGTCCAAGGAGTCTGTGCCGATCAATCCTGCCGGCTCACCTATCACTGTGAAACTCCACTCCCCAGGTACCAGAGCGCCGGCAGCAAAGGTCACCATTCCCGTGGACATGTCTGGCCCAAGTCGCACTCGCACAATGGCCGTGCTGGAGGAGCCCATCTCGATTGCCGTCACTGCGGCATCTACTGCCAGCGCCGGCGCCGAATCAGCCGTCACCAGTATGTCTGCCGCAGAGCCCGCCGGAACTGTAGAAGAGCCCACTAAGCTCAGGCTCACCGCGGTTGGCAGCACATCCACGACAACGGCCGTTCCCGTGCTTATACCCGCAGGCACATCCAAAATTTCCAGCGTCACACTCCAAGAGCCCGGGGACACAGGACCCAAGGTTTGCACTGCCACCGATTCAGACACTGTCAGTTCAATGGTGCTGGATTCCACCACGGCATCCGACTGCATGCCGTCTGCACCCTGCAGGGCACCGCCCTCCCGCTCTGCCCGCAATCGCACTGTCACATCTGTCGCCAAGGGCGGGGCTGCCTGCACCGTCACGCTCAGTTCTCGCGCATCCGTTGCCACCGCCGTCAGACTCAAAACCGTCGGGGCCACCGTTACCATGGCCGCCGGCGGCAGGGCGACAAAACCATCAGGCGTAGCAGCAATCACCTGAAATGTCAGCTGTCCAGTCGTATCCGTCAGCGCCTCTAGGAAGTTAACCTCCACCGAATCATTAGCCGGGTCAAGGGTTACCGTCGCAGATGCTATCTCAACGTCGTCCAGCGAAGCCTGCACGGTCAGCATCACGGGCAGTCCCGGCGGTGAATCCGCTCGTACAGTCAGTCCCAGCACACCGCCAATCGCCACTGTTGGCGCCGATGGTTCCAACGTGATCTGCGGCAGGAATATCTCAATCATCTCCGAGGTCACCCTCACCGCACCCGACAGTCCATCCGCCGCCAACGCGTCTATACCGGTCACTGTCCAAACACCCGCGCCCAGGCTCCCGACCCCAAACATCGTTTCCCCAGATAGATTCACCGAAGAAAGCATTACTACATTGGGAACCGCCGGCACCGTGCTGCCACCCAGCATCGCCGATACCGTAATGGCCACATCGCCCACGCGCTCATCAATGCTGCCGTCTGCTGCCTGCAGCATCACGTCTAGCGGCGCTCCTGCCGGAGCGCGCAAGCCGCTCAGCTCCGTTAGCACCGCCGCACCGGACAGGGATAGCGTCACCGGCGCTGGTTCGGATACGGTCAGCGCAGGAGAAGATCCATTTCCCAGCGTGACCGCACTGAGGATGCCATTCACATCGCTCAGCTCAAAATACCACCCCCCCGGAGCCAGCTGCCCGGCGGCAAAGCTGACCATGACCGTTGAACCGGCAATAGGCGCCTCTCCCATAACCACTGACATAAGTCGTGTATCACTGCTCCCTGTACTTACAGGCATTGCTGCCAGTTCAAAAGAAGTGGTATCTCCGGTGCCGGTGCTGCCCACTCTGAAATCCACCTCACTGCCAGACGGCAAGGAGCGCAGGTCTCCATCTACCTCTGAAGCCAGTTCCAATGCCAGCGATGCGGACACATTTATACAGCGGTCTTGGGGCTGCAGCTGCACATCTATGCTATCAGCGGGGGCCGTCTCGTAGGCAATCGCCCAGCATCCCAGTCCCAATGAGCTGAACATCGCTGGACTGATACCGGAACCCTCTCCGGGCTCCAGCACCAGCGGCACAGATGTCATTGAAGTCATGTCCGGCAGGGAAGCAATGAAGGTTACTGTTACCTGCTGTGACGGAGCGATCTCTTCTGTCAGCGTCACTTCCAGCTCCACAGGTCGACTCAGGATGGCTGATACAGGCACCATCACTACCAGCTCCGCTCGTCTCACCGTGGCCATCACCGCGGCCACTGCCCTTGATGCACTTTCGGGAGTGACCTCCGCCGTGAAGGTCAAGTCGCCGGCCTGTGCCGTCAGCTCACCGCCGATCGTTATCTCCGCCGAAGGACTGTCCGTCGCAGGCAGGTCAATTTGGAAGGTCGCAGTCGTCATGGCACCACCGTCAGTCGGTTCCAAGGCAGCTGTAACATTCACCGTCGCAGCTTGGCTCAATCCCGGAGCCATGACGTTCTCCATGATTTGCACCGCCAAAGTTAATTCGCCACCTTGAGCAACTATGCTTGGATCCGGGGTCAGTACGATCTGCGGACGCACCACTTGCAGGCTGTTCACTAACAGTGTCACGCCCCCCGGCACCACCCCCTGTGCATCCACCACGCTCAGGCTCCATTCGCCTTCTTCTGGCAGCCCAGCAAAGGCAATCTCCGCTGTGCTTTCACCCGCAGAAATTCGCGCATTTGAAGAACGGGTTATAGACGGATCAGACACCAGCGTAAGCTGCAACCCCAACTCCACTGGCTGCAGCAGCAGCGACGGTGCTGCTACCACAAAGGTTATCGGGCTGTCTGTCAGCACCACCCTATCTGCCGCGGGGGGCAGGTCCACCTGCACTGTCTGTGCCCGGATTGTCACCGAAGGCTGAACGCCGTCAAACTCTGTCACCCCCACCGGCGACGAGCTCGCACTGAAACTCCAAACATTCGCATCCAAGTCTGTAAAAGTTACGGCTGCCGTTGGCATTGTCGGGGATAGCGTGGTCACCACCGATGTCTCAGTGCCTGGCGAGACTCCGTTCGCTGTCACTGTCACTTCCACTTCTGCCGTCGGCTCTGGTGCGGACGTCAGCAACAAGGTCACCTCATCGCCTAACAGGAGCACATCCCCGCTGCTCAAGCCACCCTCCAAGACAAGAGTCAGGCTCGTCGCCACCACTGTTATAGCGCTGGGCTCTGCATCATCTACCTGCAACACCAGTACATCCGGATTTGCCACCATCGCTATACCCGTTGCCGTCAGCGACACTTCACCCGCCATCAGCGGCGCCGTGAAGTTCGCCGTCCCTTCAGTAACTGTATCCGTCAGCACCACTTCCTCTTCCGCTTCACCAAAACTCACCGTCACCGTCACCGTCGCCTCCTGCGGCACAGGCAGGTCCGTGCTGACCATCACTGCATACCCCTGGCCCACCGTCACCGATGGCGGTGCATCCAGCGTCAGCGTCAGCGTCTCCATTCCCGCCGCCACATCCACTGTGATCACCGGGGCATCATTCACCGTCAGTGCCAATGCACCCGGATCGTCCACCGCCACTGTATTCGTCGTCACCAATTGCAGGGCACCCCGACTAGCGGGTGCGGAAAAACTCGCGGTTACCACGCTGATTTCGCCTGCCGACAGCACCACTGTATCGTTCGGCGGATTCGCGCCTTCAGCAAGCACGGTAACTGTCACTGTCGAGCCGGCGGGCACAGGCGCGCTCGCTAGCACCTCCACGCTGAAAGAACCATTCACCGGTACCGTTGATGGCGTCGCAGTCAAGGACAGGTCCAGCACCTCAACTTCGGTCGGAGTTACCATTTGGGACAAAGGATACGGTGTCCCAAGAAAAGCGGTGCTGTACTCCAAGACTGCACTGGAAGCACCCTCGGCCAAGGTTGCGACTATCACCGTGCTTATGGTGGCAAGCGCACCCACCACCTCAATCTCACGTGTGTCACCGCTAGTTAAGTCGTCGCCATCGGTGGTCACACTGGACAGATCATTGTTATCGTATGTGATAGCAACATTTACATTCCCGCTATGGTCAAGATCGGGCACGCAGGGCCGATTTTCATCGTTCGGGGTAACGCAGTCCACCACTTGGTAGCTTAAAGTCACGGTAGTTGCGACACTATTCGGCAGGGTGCCTGTGTCATTGTCAATCGTCTGTGTAGCGAGAAGAATCTCGGCAACGGCATCTGTATCCACCGTGACGGAGGTCACCGTCACCAAGCCGTCCCGCACTGCTTCAATCTGGGCAACCTCATTGTCCTGCCCAGGCCAGCGCTCCCAGGTGAAAGTAACCACCCCTGCGGCCGTTTCGGTCACACTCACAACATCGCCTGCAGTTCCCGCCGGCTGACCGTCGACCTGCACAGTCACCATAATTTCGGCAGCATCCATCACATCCAAATCGCGGTTGCCAGCGGCATCTGTGACCTCTGCTGCCAAGGTGGCCGGCATTCCCGCCTGCACGGATAGTGTCGGTGTCCCCGGCTCTGTGAAATCGACATCTGAACCAGCAGCGTCCAGCCAGCGCAGCTCAGCGCCTTCAATCTGTACAGTCAACCCTGCACGGTCCGTATCTCCCTGGGCACCGGCCACATGAATCCCCGCCGGAGAATCTCCTGATGACAAAGCAATGTCTGACAGGGCAATTACGTAGGCGCTGTTATCAATCTCGGCACTTCCTGCCAATCCTGCCGACAGCTGTGCACGCAGCTCGTAAACTGCGCTCACGGGGACACCGGAAGCTGCTCTGATGGTTGCCGTCGAGGCCAGGGTGAACTTGACCAAGAGGCCAGTATCCTCCGAACCAATAGTGGCCGTGGAAATATCTGGGCTCCCTGCAACCGATGCGTTCTGGTTATCGTACAGGCTGAAAAGGATGTCGGCAGAGTTAAAGAGACTATCTCTCTGCTCCTCCCCGTCGGCCTCTACCTGCCATTCTATGACATCAAAGATCACCGCAAGGCCATCATTGTTTTCATCCGTCACTGTTACAGAGGCTACAGCCTCCGTACCCAGCTCCGATGAGCTAAGCACCGTATCTGTGCCGCTAAACGCCACCAATGCAGCCCCCATCTCCCGCACATCCACAAGAACTGCATCCGCGTTGTCCACGCCGGCCACCCGTTCTGTCTCATCCTCTGCCGTTATTCTCCAAACTCCGGGCCTGTCCAGGCTGTTACTCCCGGTAAAGAGCGCTGACACAGAGGCAAAGGAGCCTGGGCTCAGCTCCACGGTTATCACGCGGGTTGTTCCTGCAAAGATCGCCCTCACTGTGACACTCACGGTGTCCGCCGGCGGTGCTGATGCGCTTACCAGAACCTCTGCTGGCTGACCTGCCTCAATATTCAGGATCGTGATGCCCGGTTCTCCAGGGATAGCGCTGCTGCTAAGCGTCAGTCCCGGTACGACAGCCACTCTAAATGCCTGCCTTGTTATCTCGGGTGCACCGATATAGCTGTCAAATCCTCTCAGGTCCGCCGACGATGAAGAGACATTTCCTATTGTGAACTCCCCTATAGGAGCATCCTCCGATACACGGTAGGTCACCTGTATCAACCTTTCCAGCACACATCCGTCTTCATTGCACGGAACCCTTTCATTTTCGCTATCCAGTCCGCGAAGGTACATATAAATCACCGCATTGTCGACACTATCCTCGGTCAAGGTCACGGTTGCGCCCGCCGGCTCAAGAAGGTTTATTCCTGTTCCGTCTAGGTACACCGCTGTCGGCGCCAGCATCGCGCCCGATATCGCTACATGACTGCTCACTGTGGCCGGGATAGCAGTCCCGACATCCACACGGCCCCCAAATACCCTCGCATCTATTCCAAAAAGGCGCAGCCGGTTGGGCTGATCATCTTCGGTGTCGCCCGTATCCCCCAGGAAACGTATGCCAAAGTCTACTGTAAAGGTGTCGCCACGTTGCACAGAAATAGCAGTGCTGTTATCTGCGCGAGCAGTTAATTCGTAGCGTCCTTGCGCATCTTGAGCAAAGGCCGACCCTGTTCCTCCGCAAAGAAACAAGGATAAAGCCACAAGAAAATACCTAGAAATAGCCATACTTACCTTCATATTACTCTCATATTGCTAGGACTGCCTTTGCAGGCATCTCTAACCGGGTGTTCAAATGTACCACTCTTTGCTCCAGAAAGCAACAGAGGAGCCGGGCACCGCAACGAGCTGAGCCCAGATGACGAATGGCGGGGATTAGATTTCCCATCTTGATCTGGACTGTGATGCCCTAGGCGGGAGAACTGGCGGCTGCGGCACATTGCGCAAGGTTTCAAGCTGTTCGCCGATTACCTCGTACTGAATACCCTCGGCACCAGTGATATTGGCATGGGGGCTTTCTATTCTAGCACAGGCATCCGGGAGGGCACTCCCGCACAGGTAGTCAAATGGGTTATTGCCTGAATTCACTCGGCTCTCCAGATCATCCGCAGTAGCATTTAGGTTCCTCAATAGGAAGACTGCGTCAACGGCATCAAGGACGCCGTTGCCAGAAATATCTGCCACATCTGCAAAGGCATCAAACCGGGCTTGCAGTTCATTCCTCTGCTCATCGGGGGTAGAGCCCAGTCCAACGAGGTCAAATCCTTCAGACCTGGCAGCAAAGTTCTCAGTCAGCAGGGCCCGGGTCATGAGTATCACATCGTCCTCGCCAAAGGCCCCATCGCCAGACAGGTCGGCATTAACTCGCGTAACAAAAACCACTGCGGGCTCCGCCTCAGTCACAGCTAGAACCGCTGCCCCCATCATTTCACTGTCTGTTGTCACGGTATAGGTGGTCACCGCTGCTGCAGCGACAGGGGCTTCAAACATTACTACGGCACTGGGATTGTCCGCTGTCAGAGACACAGACCGGGTTGCAGTAGATGCCTCCCCTGTCAGAGATATTATTACCACCAGTGTTGAGCCCTGCGGCAAGCCATCCGCACTTGCTCTTACCGGGAACATCACTCCCTGGAATACGGGGGCATTAGCGGTATCTGGCACATCAAGGGTCAGCATTACTGGGAATGCATCTACCGACACTGTAAAGAACGATCTGTCTACAATCACAGAAAGCGGACCTGTAGCCGCGCCCTCCGCATTCAAGTTCACGTCCATGCCCGCCAAATCAGCCGACACTTCCACTGTCACTGATGTCTGGCTCATCTCTCTCGTCAGGCTCACCATGCTCTCAAAGCCACCAAAACTCACAGTCACAGCCACGGTCGTCTCCGCTGGCAATTCAAGCTCCAAACCACCTGTCGTTACCACGGCCACTCTCACCATGATTGCAAAGGAGCTAGCCGCTGGCACAGTTCTAACAACAGGTGTCAGGAAAAGCTGCGCCCGTAACGGATCCACACGCACATCCCTGGCCGATGGGTTCACCGTCAGCATCAGCGCACTCGAGTCTGCCACTTCTATGCTACCCGCAACAAGTGCCGCATTTAACGTTATAACAGCTGCGGTATCAGGTGCTGTAAGCTCCAGCGTCACTATAGGATTAGCCGACGAAAGTGTAATCTCCCGCGACACGCTGGAAAGCTCCACCGCAACCCTCACCGTCGTTCCCGCCGGCAGCGGCGCATCCACTGTCACCTCAAAGGTACTGCCCACAGTTACAGAAACCGGCGCATCGATGCGCAGGGTTACTGTGCGCTGCTCCTGCACAAGCACTGTCACTGTCGCCGACGCCACATTCAGATCAGCCGCACCGCCATCTGCGCCCATGCCTTCCGCTATCAGGTCCAGAGCACCCCCTATGGCCGGGGCGAGAATGCTCACCTCACTCGTACTGGCGACACTCGTCAGAGTGGTTGCACTGGTATCCCCAGCCAGGCTCACCGTCACAAGCACCGTTGTTCCCGGCGGTATCGGCGTCGCTTCCGCTGCACCCACCGTAAAGGCAAAGAGGCTCCCCGCTCGCACCGGCATGTCAACATCAGACAAGTCCAGCTCCAGCATCACATCCCTTGAAATCTGGAACACATCCACCGCAAGCGCAGGTGCATCGGATACCTCCACTTCCAGGGAACCCGAACTCGTCTGTGGAGTGCCTGTCGCCATCACACTCACTTCACCCGCACGGATTGGTGCCGTGAAAGATACCGATGCCGTGGATATCGCGGCCGTCAGCATAATAGGCGGCGCAGTCGTCGTGCCATGGCTCACCGTAACCATGACAGTTGTGCCAGCCGGCACTGCATCGTCTCCAGTGCCCACCGTCACCGAGAAATCCTCACCCGCCTGCACCGATTCCGGTCCTTCCAGCGAAAGCGTCAGCTGCACAGGCACCACCGATATCTGCGTTGAAGCGCCCAGCACTGTCACTATACGCAGAGGATCCTGGGCTTCCGCGCCGCCGCTTAGCTCCAGCGAAAATTCGCCCGATCTAACCGGCGCAACAAAAGACACCGATGTCGTGGGGACCGTATCCGTCAGCACTGCCGTCCCTTGCGCTCCCTCAAGACTCACTGTCACCATCACCGTCGTCTCCGCCGGTATCGGCGTCGCCTCAGACACGCCCACGGCAACCGTGAACTCGCCGCCCACCGTCACGCTCGCCGGCGCATCCAACGTCAGTTGCACCGTGCTCTCTATCGGGCGCACCTGCACCCTCTGTGCAGCTGCATCCGCCACTTCCACAAGACCCACAGGCTCCACGGCAACTGCTTCTGCCGTCACCTCCAGAATTCCAAATGCCGACGCTGCAAAGCTCACTGTCCTCGTGGGGGCCCGATCGCTCAGCGTGGCCCGCATAGTTGATCCGTTGAAAGTCACCACCGCTGCAACCGTGGTATTCGCCAGCAATGCCGGCATCACACCCACTGTCACTGTGAATTCCTGGCCGGCATCCACCGGGTTCGGATCCGGCTCCGAAAGCGTCAGCTGCGCTGACAGCGCTCCCACTATCACCGTCTGGACGGTTCTGATGTCCACTGTCAACTGCAGGACATCGGGATCCGCCACTTCCACCGTAGCCGTCACCGGAGTCACCAGCAGACCTTCGGGCGCAAGGCGGGCCGGCGCTGTGAAGCTCACCAACGTATTAAGGCTCGCTGCCGTCAGCACCGCTTCCCTCTCCGCTCCCTCAAAACCGACTGTCACCGTCACCGTCGCCTCCAGCGGCACCCCAATATCCGTGCTCACATCCACATCAAAAGTGCTCCCTGCCTCCACCATCTCGGGGACAATAATCTGCAAAAACAGCGTTTCACTGCCTCGAACCCGAACCGTTGCCTCCGCCGACAGCACATTCACAGCAAGCGCTCCGCCCACGGCCACACCAGTCGCTCTCAGCTCCCGAGCACCTACTACATTCCCCGCATTCACTGTCAGTGTTGTCGTGCTCGCCTCCCTCGTCAGCTCCGCACCCCCCACACCTTGATTGCCTAAAGTCACCGTCACTACCACGGTTGTCCCCGTCGGCACTGTCGTTGCATCAGACACACCCACGGTAATAGTGAAGTCCTCCCTTTGCGCAACGGGATTCTCCGGGACTTCCAGCGAAAGCTGCACATCCACCCCAGATGCCGTCACCGTAAACGGAGATGCATCAGATACCGTCACTTCCAGCGAGCCCGAACTCCTCTGTGGCATGCCTGCCGCTGTCACTCTCACTTCACTCACACGGTTTGGTGCCGTGAAAGACACCGATACCGTGGATATCGCGGCCGTCAGCACAGCCTCTGTATCCGTCGTGCCATCGCTCACCGTAACCAGGACGGTTGTGCCTGCCGGCACTGCATCGTCTCCAGTGCTCACTATCACAGAGAAATCCTCACCCACCTGCACCGATTCCGGTCCTTCCAGCGAAAGCGTCAGCTGCACCGGCACCACATCTATTGATGTTGACGCGCCCATCACTGTCACTACGCGCAGAGCATTCGCGGCTTCCGCGCTGCCGCTTAGCACCAGCGAAAATGAGCCCGATGCAACCGGCGCATCAAAAGACACCGATGTCGTGGGGGTCGTATCCGTCAGCACTGCCGTCCCTTGCCCTCCAGCAAATCTCACTGTCACCATCACCGTCGTCTCCGCCGGTATCGGCGTCGCCTCAGACGCGCCCACGGCAACCATGAACTCGCCGCCCACCGTTACGCTCGCCGGCGCATCCAGCGTCAGCTGCACCGTGTCCTCTATCGTGATCGCGCGCACCAGCACGGTCTGTGTATCCGCAGCCGCCACTTCCACAAGACCCGCAGGCTCCACGGCAGCTGAAACCGCCGTCACATCCAAAGTTCCCGGTGTCGGTGCTGTAAAGGTCACTGTCATCGTGGGGGCCCGATCGCTCAGCGTGGCCCGCATAGTTGATTCGTTGAAAGTCACCACCGCTGCAACCGTGGTATTCGCCAGCAATGCCGGCATCACACCCACTGTCACTCTGAAACTCTCGCCGGCATCCACCGGGTTCGGATCCGGCTCCGAAAGCGTCAGCTGCACCGGCAACGCTTCTACTATCACCTGGGCATCTTCAGCAGGTATCACCATCACCTGCAGGATATCGGGATCCGCCACGTCCACCGCAGCCGTCGCAGTCACCGGCAGACCACCGGGCTCAAGGCGGGCCGGCGCTGTGAAGCTCACGATCACCGAAGCAACTGCAGCCGTAAGCGCCACTTCCCTTTCCACTCCATCAAAACCGACCGTCACCCTCACCGTCGCCGCCGCCGGTATCGGAATATCCGTGCTCACATTCACATCAAAAGTGCTCCCTGCCTGCACCGCCTCGGGGGCAAGCAGTATCAGAGACAGATCAACCACGCCCCGAACCCGAACTGTCGCCGCCGCAGACAGCACATTCAGATCAAGCGCTCCGTCCACGACACCCACACCATCCGCTCTCAGCTGCAGAGTGCCCGCTGTATTCGGCACATCCAATTCCACTGTGCTCTCGCTCGCCTCCCTCGTCAGATCCACACGCCCCACTTCTTGATTGCCTAAAGTGACCGTCACCATCACGGTTGTCCCCGCCGGTATTGGCGTCTCCCCAGACGCACCCACCGTAATCGCGAAGGTGCTTCCTGCCGCAACGATATCCTCCGGGGCTCCCGACAGCGAAAGCTGCACATCCACCCCAGATGCCGTCACAGCAAGCGGAGATGCATCAGATACCGCCACTTCCAGCGAGCCCGAACTCGTCTGTGGAACGCCCATCGCTGCCACACTCACTTCACCCGCACGGGCTGGCGCCGTGAAAGATACCGATGCCGTGGATATCGCGGCCGTCAGCACAGCCTCTGTATCCGTCGTGCCATCGCTCACCGTAACCAGGACAGTTGTGCCTGCCGGCACTGCATCGTCTCCAGTGCCCACCGTCACAGAGAAAGCCTCACCCACTTGCACCGATCCCGGTCCTTCCAGCGAAAGCGTCAGCTGCACCGGCACCACCGATATCGACGTTGAAGTGCCCATCGCCATATCCTGATCATCCGCAGATACCGCTATGCCGCTTAGCATCAGCGGAAATCTGCCCGACATAACCGGCGCAGTAACAGACACCGACATCGTGCTCGCACCCTCCGTCAGGTCCACCATCGTCTGAAAACCGCCAAAGCTCACCGTCACCGTCACCACTGTTCCCGGCTCTATTGGCGTCCCATCAGACACGCCCACGGTAACCATGAACATACTGCCCACCGTCACGCTCGGCGGCGCATCCATCAGCGTCAGATTCAGTCTTGCCCCGCCCCCCGCGCCCACCTGCACGCTCCGTGTAGCCGCATCCGCTACTTCCACAAGACCATCAGGCTCCACGGCAGCTACAGCTGCTGTCACATCCAGAGTCCCCAATGCCGGTGCTCTAAGGGTCACTATGTCCGTGGGGTCCCGATCGGTCAGCGTGGCCTGCATAGTTGTTGATCCGTCGGGAGTCAAAGTCACCACTGCCCTAACCGTGGTATTCGCCAGCAATGCCGGTGTCACACCCACTGTCACATTGAAGTCCTGGCCCACCTGTCCGGACGGCACCAAAAGTGTCAGCTGCACGTTATGCCTTATCACGTTCACCGTTCTGACGAAAGAGTCGTCCACATCCACCCGCAGGGCATCCTCATCCGCTATTTCCACCGTAGCCGTCGCAGTCACCAGCAGACCGTCCTCCAGTCTGGCCGGCGCTGTGAATCTCACCGGCGGCGCGACAGAGGAACCCTCTACCAGCACCGTACTCCTTACATCTCCATCAAAACTGACTGTCACCCTCACCGTCGCCCCCACCGGCACCCTTTGATCCGTGCCCACGCTCACATCAAAAGTGCTCCTTGCCGGCACACCATCAAGGAGGTCACCCCGGTCATCCAGCATCAGAAACAGATCAACCACATCTCGAACCCGAACTGTCGTCGCCACAGGCAGCACATTCAGATCACGCGCTCCGCCTTCGGCACCCTCACCTCTCACTATCAGATCCAGAACGCCGCCCATTGTTACTCCCGGCACATCCACTTCCACTGTGCTCGTGCTCGCATCCTCCGTCAGGTCCACATTCATCGTAAATCCATCGCCAAAGCTCACCGTCACCATCACCGTTGTTCCCATCGGTATTGGCGTTCCTCCAGACGCACCCACCGTAATCATGAAGGAGCTTCTTTCATCAACGATACCCCCCGGGACTCCCTCCAGCGAAAGCTGCACATCCACCGCAACCGCAGATGCCGTCACCGTAAGCGATTCCGCATCAAGTACCGCCACTTCCAGGGAACCCGAACTCGTCTGTGAAGAGCCTGTCGCTGTCACAACCACGTCACCCGCACTGATTGGCGCCATGAAAGACACCAATGCCGTGGACATCGTGGCCGTCAGCGTAGTAGTCATAGGCTCTTCACTCGTCGTGCCATCGCTTGCCATAGCCGTGACCGTGACCGTGACCGTTGTGCCTGGCGGCACTGCATTGTCTGTGCCTACCGTCACCGAGAAACCCTCACCCACCTGCACATCTCTCGGTCCTTCCAGCGAAAGCGTCAGCATCAGCTGCACCGGCACCACCGTTATCTGCGTTGAAGTGCCCAGCACTGTCACTATGCGCAGAGAATCCTGGGCTCCCACGCTGCCGCTTAGCACCAGCGGAAATTCGCCCGACATAACCGGCGCAGTAACAAACACCGACATCGTGCTCGCACCCTCCGTCAGGTCCACCATCGTCTGAAAATCGCCAAAGCTCACCGTCACCATCACCGTTGTTCCCTGCGATATCAGCGTGCCCTCAGACACACCCACTTCAACCGTGAACTCGTCGCCCACCGTCACGCTTGTCGGCGCACCCAGCGTCAGTTCTATCGTGCCCATCTCGCGCACCCGCACGCTCTGTGGAGCCGCATCCGCTACTGCCACAAGACCCTCAGGCTCCACGGTATCTGCAGCTGCTGTCACATCCAGAGACCCCGATGCCGGTGCTCTAAAGGTCACTGTGTCCGTGGGGTCCCGATCGGTCAGCGTGGCCTGCATAGTTGTTGATCCGTCGGGAGTCAAAGTCACCACTGCCCTAACCGTGGTATTCGCCAGCAATGCCGGTGTCACACCCACTGTCACACTGAAATCCTGGCCGGCATCCACCGGGTTGGACAGCACCAAAAGCGTCAGCTGCACCTCATGCGCTGTCACCGTCACCTGGGCGACTGCAGAGTCGTCCACATTCACCCGCAGGGCATCCTCATCCGCCACTTCCACCGTAGCCGTCGCAGTCACCTCCAGACTATCAATAAGGGCTGCCGGCGCAGTGAAGGTCACCATCCCCGAAGAAGCTGCCTCCGGCAGCACCACCACCGCTCTCTCTTCCCCTCCATCAAAACTCACTGTCACCGTTACCGTCGCATCCCCTGGCACCGGAAGATTCGTGCTCACCATCACATTAAACTCATCCCGTGCCACCACCATCGGAGGCGCATTCAGCACCAGCACCAGGGAAACTTGCTCCTGAACCTGCACCGTCTCCGCCGCCGGCAGCACATTCAGATCAAGCGCTCCGCCTTCGGCACCTACGCCATCCGCTCTCAGCTCCTGAACGCCTACTGTATTCGGCACATCCAATTCCACTGTGCTCTCGCTCGCATCCCTCGTCAGATCCACACGCCCCACTTCTTGATTGCCTAAAGTGACCGTCACCATCACGGTTGTCCCCGGCGGTATTGGCGTCTCCCCGGACACATCCACCGTAATCGTGAAGGTGCTTCCTGCCGCAACGATATCCTCCGGGACTCCTGACAGCGAAAGCTGCACATCCACCCCAGATGCCGTCACCGTAAACGGAGACGCATCAGATACCGCCACTTCCAGCGAGCCCGAACTCGTCTGTGGAACGCCTGTCGCTGTCACACTCACTTCACCCGCACGGATTGGTGCCGTGAAAGATACCGATGCCGTAGGTGTCGCGGTCGTCAGCATAGCCTGCCCATCCGCCACGCCATCGCTCACCGTAACCATGACAGTTGTGCCAGGCGGCACTGCATCGTCTCCAGTGCCCACTATCACAGAGAAAGCCTCACCCACCTGCACCGATTCCGGTCCTCCCAGCGAAAGCGTCAACTGCACCGGCACCACCGATATCGGCGTTGAAGCGCCCTGCACCGTCACACGCAGAGTATCCGTAACCTCCACGCTGCCGCTTAGCTCCAGTTCAAAATCGCCCGCTCTCACCGGCGCAATAAAAGACAGCAATGTCGTGGGGGCTGCATCCGTCAGCACTGCCGCCCGGGTATCTGCACCGGACAACAGTATTTCCGCAAGGACCACCATCACATCCACCTCTGCTCTATCTGGTATCGACGTCGCCTCAGACACGCCCACGGCAACCGTGAACGAGCCGCCCACCGTCACGCTCGGCGGCGCATCCAGCGTCAGTTCTACCGTGAACATCGTGCGCACCTGCACGCTCTGTGGAGCTGCATCCTCTACTGCCACAAGACCCGCAGGCTCCACGGTATCTGCAGCTGCTGTCACATCCAGAGGCCCCGATGCCGGCGCTCTAAAGGTCACTGTGTCCGTGGGGACCCGATCGGTCAGCGTGGCCCGCATAGTTGATTCGTTGAAAGTCACCACCACTGTAACCGTGGTATTCGCCAGCAATGCCGGCGACACACCTACTTCCACTGTGAAATTCTCGCCGGCATCCACCGGGCTGGGCGGCACCAAAAGCGTCAGCTGCACCTCTTGCTCTGTCACCCTCACCTGGGCGACTTCAGAGGTGTCCACCATCAACTGCAGGATAGCGGGATCTGCCACGTCCACCGCAGCCGTCGCAGTCACCGGCAGACCACCGGGCTCAAGGCGGGCCGGCGCTGTGAAGCTCACCACCGCCGAAGAAACTGCACCCGTCAGCACCGCTTCCCTTTCCGCTCCATCAAAACCGACCGTCACCGTCACCGTCGCCTCCGCCGGCACCGGAAGATCCGTGCTCACATTCACATCAAAAGTGCTCCCTGCCGGCACCGCCTCGGGGGCAAGCAGTATCAGAGACAGATCAACCATGCCCCGAACCCGAACCGTCTCCGCCGCCGGCAGCACATTCAGATCAAGCGCTCCGTCCTCGGCACCTACGCCATCCGCTCTCAGCTCCTGAACGCCTACTGTATTCGGCACATCCACTTCCACTGTGCTCGTGCTCGCATCCCTCGTCAGGCTCACCACCCTCTCAAAATCGCCAAAACTTACCGTCACAAGCACCGTTGTTCCCGCCGGTATTGGCGTTACACCAGACACACCCACCATAATCGTGAAGGTGCTTCCTGCCGCAACGATACCCCCCGGGACTCCCGACAGCGAAAGCTGCACATCCACCCCAGATGCCGTCACCGCAAGCGAAGATGCATCGGGTACCACCACTTGCAGCGAGCCCGAACTCGTCTGTGGAACACCTGTCGCTGTCACACTCACTAAACCCGCACGGATTGGCGCCATGAAAGACACCGATGCCGTGGACATCGTGGCCGTCAGCGTAGTAGTCATAGGCTCTTCACTCGTCGTGCCATCGCTCGCCATAACCGTGACCGTGACCGTGACCGTTGTGCCTGGCGGCACTGCATTGTCTGTGCCTACCGTCACCGAGAAAGCCTCACCCACCTGCACCGATTCTTCCGGTCCTGCCAGCGAAAGCGTCAGCTGCACCGGCACCACCGTTATCTGCGTTGAAGTGCCCAGCACTGTCACTATGCGCAGAGCATTCGCAGATGCCGCGCTGCCGTTTAGCAGCTCCAGCAAAAATTCGCCCGCTCTCACCGGCGCAACAAAAGACACCGACATCGTGCTTACCGTATTCGTCAGCTCCACTTCCCTTCTTTCCCCGTCCGCTCCATCAACACTACCAAAATCCACTGTCACCATCACCGTCGTCCCCGGCAGTATCGGCGTCTCCTCAGACACGCCCACGGCAACCATGAACGAGTCGCCCACCGTCACGCTCGCCGGCGCACCCAGCGTCAGTTGCACCGTGCCCATCTCGCGCACCTGCACGCTCTGTGCAGCTGCATCCGACACTTCCAAAAAATCAAAAAAACCAATAAATGGCTGGCCCTCCACGGCAACTGCAACTGCTTCTGCCGTCACATCCAAAGCTCCCGATGTCGGCGCTGTAAAGGTCACTGTCATCGTGGGGGCCCGATCGCTCAGCATGACCTGTATAGTGTCTTCGTTGAAAGTCACATCCGCTGTGACCATGGGATTCATCAGCAATGCCGGCAATGCTGGCGACACACCCACCGTCACTCTGAAACTCTCGCCGGCATCCACCGGGTTCGGATCCGGCTCCGAAAGCGTCAACTGCACCGACAGCGCTTCCAGAAACACTTCGATTTCCTCTACTTCAAAATTCGCTATCACCTGCAGGATATCGGGATCCGCCACGTCCACCACAATACCAAGAATCAGTACATCCGCAACTGCGTTTCTCCCCCTAAACGATAGCTGTCTTAGTTGTGTATCTCGGATCGGCGCTGTGAAGCTCACCGTCAACGAAGAAACTCCACCCGCAAGCGACACTACACGCTCCTCACCAAGATAATCAAACCTTGGCAAGCTCCCGATCGTCACCGTCACCGTCGCACCCATCGGCACCATATCATCCAAGTTCACACCCACATCAAAAGTGCTCCCTATCTGCACCGCCCCAGAGGAAAGCAATCCCAGAGACACAACTAGACTAACTTCGCGCCGAACCTGAACCGTCGCTGTTGCCGACAGCACCTCCAGAACAATCGCTCCGTCTCCCATACCATCCGCTCTCAACTCCAAAAAGCCCCCTTCCGGCGGCGCACTCACTTCCACTGCTCTCGTGCTCATATCCCTCGTCAGGCGCACCACCTCACTCTCAAAATCACCAAAACTCACCGTCACAAGCACCGCTGTTTCCGCCGGTATTGGCGTTACATCAGACACACCCACCATAATCGTGAAGGTTCCTTCCGCCGGGACTGGATCCTCCGGGACTCCTAACAGCGTCAGCTGCACCGGCACCACAGATATCTGCGTTGAAGCGCCCAGCACTGTCACTATGTGCAGAGGCTCCGGGGCTTCCACGCTGCCGCTTAGCTCCAGCGAAAATTCGCCCGATGTAGTCGGCGCAACAACAGACACCGATGTCGTGGGGACCGTATCCGTCAGCACTGCCGTCCCTTGCGCTCCCTCAAGACTCACTGTCACCATCACCGTCGTCTCCGCCGGTATCGGCGTCGTATCAGACACGCCCACGGCAACCGTGAACTCGCCGCCCACCGTTACGCTCGCCGGCGCATCCAGCGTCAGCTGCACCGTGCTCATCGCGCGCACCTGCACGCTCTGTGGGGCTGCATCCGCTACGATAAAAAGACCCACAGGCTCCACGGCAACTGCTTCTGCCGTCACCTCCTGAATTCCAAATGCCGACGCTGTAAAGGTCACTGTCCTCGTGGGGGCCCGATCGCTCAGCGTGGCTCGCATAGTTGATCCGTTGACAGTCACCACCGCTGCAACCGTGGTATTCACCAGCAATGCCGGCGACACACCCACTGTCACTGCAAAACTCTGGCCGGCATCCACCGAGTTCGGATCCGGCTCCGTAAGCGTCAGCTGCACTGGCAGCGCTTCTTCCACTATCACCACCTGCCGGGCGAATTCGTCATTCACCACCACCTGCAGGATATCGGGATCCACCACGTCCACCACAGCCGTCGCAGTCACCGGCAGACCAACGGGCTCAAGGCGGGACGGCGCTGTGAAGCTCACCGCCACCCCAAAGAAATTCGTTGTCGTCAGCGCCACTTCCCTGGACACTCCATCAAAACTGACCGTCACCGTCACCGTCGCCCCCGCCGGCACCAGACCATCCGTGCTCACCACCACATCAAAAGCGCTCCCTGCCGGCACTGCCTCGGGGGCAATCAGCTGCACAAACAGATCAGCCTCGCCTCGAACCTGAACCGTTGCCACCGCCGGCAGCACATCCACCGCAAGCACTCCGCCCACGGCCCTACCAGTCGCTCTCAGCTCCCGAGCACCTATTACACCCCCCGCATTCACTGTCAGTGATACCGTGCTCGCCTCCCTCGTCAGCTCCACACTCCCCATTCTTTGATTGCCTAAAGTCACCGTCACCGTCACCATTGTCCCCACCGGCACTGGCGTTTCATTAGACACACCCACGGTAATAGTGAAGCCCTCCCCTTGCGCCACGGGATCCTCCGGGACTGCCAGCGAAAGCTGCACATCCACCCCAGATGCCGTCACCGCAAGCGGAGATGCCTCAGATACCGTCACTGCCAGGGAACCCTCACTCGTCAGTGGAACACCTGTCGCCATCACACTCACTTGACTCACACTTATTGGTGCCGTGAAAGACACCGATGCCGTGGACATCGTGGCCGTCAGCGTAGTAGTCATAGCCTCTTCACTCGTCGTGCCATCGCTTGCCATAGCCGTGACCGTGACCGTGACCGTTGTGCCTGGCGGCACTGCATCGTCTCCAGTGCCCACCGTCACAGAGAAATCCTCACCCACATCCACATCTTCCGGTCCGTCCAGCGAAAGTGTCAGCTGCACCGGCACCACCTCTATTGACGTTGACGCGCCCGTCACTGACACTACGCGCAGAGCATTCGCAGATTCCGCGCTGCCGCTTAGCACCAGCGTAAATGCGCCCAATACTGCAGCCGGCGCAACAAAAGACACCGATGTCGTGGGGGTCGTATCCGTCAGCACTGCCGTCATTTCCCCTCCACCAAATCTCACCGTCACCGTCACCGTCGTCTCCGGCGGTATCTGCGTCTCCTCAGACACGCCCACTTCAACCATGAACTCGCCGCCCACCGTCACGCTCGCCGGCGCATCCAGCGTCAGTTGCACCGTGTCCTCTATCGGGCGCACCCGCACGCTCTGTGGAGCTGCATCCGCTACTGCCACAAGACCCGCAGGCTCCGCGGCATCGGGATCTGCCGCTGCTGTCACATCCAGAGTTCCAAATGCCGACGCTGTAAAGGTCACTGTCCTCGTGGGGGCCCGATCGCTCAGCGTGGCCCGCATAGTTGATTCGTTGAAAGTCACCACCGCTGCAATCGTGGTATTCGCCAGCAATGCCGGTGTCACACCCACTGTCACGTCGAAATTATCGCCGGCAGGCACCAGGCTGGACGGCACCAAAAGCGTCAGCCGCACCTCTTGCGCTGTCACCCTCACCTGGGCATCTTCAACAGGCATCACCATCACATTCAGGGTATCGGGATCCGCCACGTCCACCGCAACCGTCGCAGTCACCGGCAGACCACCGGGCTCAAGGCGGGCCGGCGCTGTGAAGCTCACCACCGACGAAGAAGCTCCACCCGTAAGCACCGCTTCCCTTTTCGCTCCATCAAAACCGACCGTCACCGTCACCGTCGCCGCCGGCGGCACCGAAGGAACCGTGCTCACATTCACATCAAAAGAGCTCCCTGCCTGCACCGCCCCGGGAGCAAGCAGCCGCAAAGCCAGCTCAACCAGCTCAATCTCGCTCTGAACCGTCACCGTCGCCGCCGCCGGCCGCACATTCAGATCACGCGCTCCGCCCTCGGCACCGTCACCACTCGCTCTCAGCTCCAGAACCAGAATGTCGCCCGCTGCTACATTCGGCACCTCCACTTCCACTGTGCTCGTGCTCGCATCCCTCGTCAGATCCACACGCCCCACTTCTTGATTGCCTAAAGTGACCGTCACCACCACGGTTGTCCCCATCGGTATTGACGTCTCCTCGGACGCACCCACCGTAATCGTGAAGGTGCTTCCTGCCGCAACGATACCCTCCGGGACTCCCGACAGCGAAAGCTGCACTTCCACCGCAGATACCGGCACCGTAAGCGTATCTGCATCAAGTACCGCCACTTCCAGGGAACCCGAACTCGTCTGTGAAGAGCCTGTCGCTGTCACAACCACGTCACCCGCACTGATTGGCGCCGTGAAAGATACCGATGCCGTGGACATCGTGTCCGTCAGCGTAGTAGTCATAGGCTGGCCACCGTCTACCGCTACCGTCACCGTGACAGTTGTGCCTAGCGGCACTGCATTGTCTGTGCCCACCGTCACAGAGAAACCATCACCCACTTGCACATCTTCCGGTCCTGCCAGCTCCAGTGTCAGCTCCACCGGCACCACCGATATCTGCCTTGAAGCGCCCAGCACTGTCACTATGCGCAGAGGATCCTGGGCTCCCACGCTGCCGCTTAGCACCAGCGGAAATCTGCCCGACATAACCGGCGCAGTAAAAGACACCGACATCGTGCTTACCGTATTCGTCAGCTCCATTTCCCCTTCTCCTTCTGTTCCACCAAAAGACGCCATCACCATCACCGTCGTCCCCGGCGGTATCGACCCCTCAGACACACCCACTTCAACCATGAACGAGTCGCCCACCGTCACGCTTGCCGGCACCATATCCAGCGTCAGCTGCACCGTGTTCCTAGCGAGCACCTGCACGCTCTGTGGAGCTGCATCCTCTACTGCCACAAGACCATCAGGCTCCACGGTATCTGCAGCTGCTGTCACATCCGGAGTCCCCGATGCCGGTGCTCTAAAGGTCACTGTGTCCGTGGGGTCCCGATCGGTCAGCGTGGCCCGCATAGTTGATCCGTTGAAAGTCACCACCACTGTAACCGTGGTATTCGCCAGCAATGCCGGTGTCACACCTACTTCCACTGTGAACTCCCCGCCGGCAGGCACCGGGCTGGGATCCGACTCCGAAAGTGTCAGCTGCACTGAAAGCGGTCCCACCATCACCTGAGTAGTTGTAGTCGGCACATCCACCCGCAGGGCATCCTCATCCGCCACTTCCACCGTAGCCGTCGCAGTCACCTCCAGACTATCAATAAGGGCTGCCGGCGCAGTGAGGGTCACCATCCCCGAAGAAGCTGCCTCCGGCAGCACCACCGCTTTCTCTTCCCCTCCCTCAAAACTCACTGTCACCGTTACCGTCGCATCCTCTGGCACCGGAAGATTCGTGCCCACCATCACATTAAACTCATCCCGTGCCACCACCATCGGAGGCGCATTCAGCACCAGCACCAGGGAAACTTGCTCCTGAACCTGCACAGTCGCCGTCGCAGGCCGCACATTCAGCTCAAGCTCTTCGTCTCCGGCGGGACCCGCACCAACCGCTTCCAGATCCAGAGCGCCCCTTGTATCCGGCGCAACCACTTCCACTGTGATCAAGCTCTCATCCATTGTCAGGTCCACATCCCTCGTAAATGTGCCAAAGCTCACCGTCACGGCCACCGTTATTCCCATCGGTATTGACGTTTCATCAGACACACCCACCATAATCGTGAAGGCTCCTTCCGCCGGGACTGGATCCTCCGGGACTCCTAACAGCGA
The DNA here is from genome assembly GCA_965205525.1 of Gammaproteobacteria bacterium. Taxonomy (GTDB): domain Bacteria; phylum Pseudomonadota; class Gammaproteobacteria; order JABABF01; family JABABF01. The sequence goes on along the minus strand of OZ242171.1, from coordinate 482,013 downwards.
AAGCTGCACTTCCACCGCAGATGCCGTCACCTCAAGCGTTGACGCATCAGATACCGCCCCTTCCACAACACCCAAACTCGTCTGTAGAGCGCCTGTCGCTGTCACATTCACTTCACCCGCACGGACTGGCGCCCTGAAAGACACCGATGCCGTGGACATCGTGGCCGTCAGCGTAGTCCCTACACTCACCGCGCCATCGCTCACCGTAACCACGACAGTTGTGCCTGTCGGCACTGCACCGTCTCCAGTGTCCACTATCACAGAGAAATTATCACCCACCCGCACCGATTCTTCCGGTCCTTCCAGCGAAAGCCTCAGCTGCACCGGCACCACCGTTATCTGCGTTTCAGCGCCTATCACCATCAGCGTATCATCCTCAGGTACCGCTGTGCCGCTTAGCACCAGCGGAATTTCGCCCGGTATAACCAGCGCATCAAAAGACACCGACGTCGTGCTGACCGTATTCGTCAGCTCCACTTCCCCTTCTCTTACTGTTCCACCAAAATCCACCGTCACCGCCACCGCCGTCCCCTCCAGTATCGGCGTCGCCTCAGACACGCCCACTTCAACCGTGAACTCGTCGCCCACCGTCACGCTTGTCGGCACCATATCCAGCGTCAGTCGCACCGTGCCTATCTCGAGCACCTGCACGCTCCGTGGATCTGCATCCGACACTACCACAAAACCAGAGGCATCATCAAATACCCCCTCGAACTCCACGGCAGCTACAGCTGCTGTCACATCCAGAGGCCCCGATGCCGGCGCTGTAAAGGTCACTGTCATCGTGGGGGCCCGATCGCTCAGTATGACCTGTATAGGTTCTTCGTTGAAAGTCACATTCGCTGTGACCGTGGTATTCATCAGCAATGCCGACGACACACCCACTGTCACTCTGAATTCCTGGTTGGCATCCACCGGGTTTGGATCCGGCTCCGAAAGCGTCAACTGCACCGACAGCCCTTCCAACAACACTAGGAGGAGCTCTGCACTATAATTTCCGTCCACTATCACCTGCAGGATCTCGGGATCTGCCACGGTCACCGCAACACCATGAATAAATACATCCACAAATCCTTGTCCCGCATCAAAAACTAGCTCTCTTAGTTGGTCCGATCGGATCGGCGCTGTGAAGCTCACCGTCAACGAAGAAACTCCACCCGCAAGCGACACTACACGATCCTCACCAAGAAGATCAAGACGTCGCAAGCCCCCGATCGTCACCGTCACCGTCGCACCCATCGGCACCATATCATTCAAGTTCACACCCACATCAAAAGTGCTCCCTATCGTTACCGCCCCGGAAGAAAGCGATACCAGAGACACACTCAGATTAACTTCGCGCCGAACCTGAACCGTCGCTGTTGCCGACAGCACATCCAGATCAAACGGCAGCGGCCCAGCAAAAACAACATCCGCTCTCAACTCCAGAAAGCCCCCTATAGTCGGCATCGTATTCACTGGTATTGATACCATGCTCATTTCCGTCAGGAACACCTCCGTCCTCACAAACTCACCACCAAAACTCACCGACGCAACCACCGTTATTCCCGCCGGTATTGGCGTTAAATCAGACACACCCAACGTAATCATGAAGGAGCTCCCCGCCAAGACTATACCCTCCGGGACTCCCTCCAGCGAAAGCTGCACTTCCACCGCAGATACCGGCACCGTAAGCGTATCTGCATCAAATACCGCCACTTCCAGAGAGCCCGTACCCGTCTGTGAAGAGCCTCTCGCTGTCACAACCACTTCACCCGCACTGATTGGCGCCGTGAAAGACACCAATGCCGTGGACATCGTGGCCGTCAACGTAGTAGTCATAGGCTCTTCACTCGTCGTGCCATCGCTTGCCATAGCCGTGACCGTGACCGTGACCGTTGTGCCTGGCGGCACTGCATTGTCTGTGCCTACCGTCACCGAGAAATCATCACCCACCTGCACCTCTTCCGGTCCTACCAGCGAAAGCGTCAGCTGCACCGGCACCACCATCACATTTAACGGTATTGGGACCGCCAGTATAATGCTGTGCAGAGGGGGCTCTTCCGTCTCTACGCGTAGCAATTGCAGCTCAAATGAGCCCGATGCAGCCGGCGCAACAAAAGGCACCGATATCGTCGTGGGGACCGTATCCGTCAGCACTGCCGTCCCTTGCATTCCAGCAAAACTCACTGTCACCGTCACCGTCGCCCCCGCCGGTATCGGCGTCGTATCAGACACGCCCACGTCAACCGTGAACGAGTCGCCCACCGTTACGCTCTCTGGCGCACCCAGCGTCAGTCGCACCACGCTCAAATCCTGCACCTGCACGCTCGTAGCTGCTCCCGACACTGCCACAAGACCCCTAGGCTCCACGCCAATTGCTGTTGCCGTCACATCCAGAATTCCCGATGATTCCGGTGTCATGAACTCTAATATCACCGTTCTGATCGTATCTGTCAGCATCACTCTCTGAGGAGCAGTGCCGTCTAATGTCACTTCCACTCCCACCGATACACCCGCAGGCAATGCGGGAATTATCCCCACTCTTACATTAAAGAAGGCATTTACGAACACCGGAGAAAGCACCTCAAGGCTCAGCACTGCACCTGTAAGTGCCGCCACCGTAAGCGTATCTGCACCAGATACCATTACTAGATCCGTGGAGTCCGCACTCGTCTGCGCAACGCCTGTCGCTGTCACCCTCACTCCACCTGCCTCTGCCGGCGCCGTGAAAGATACCAATGCCGTAGATATCGTGGCCGTCAGCGTAGTCATCATAGCCAGCCCATCTACCGTTACCGTCACCACGACAGTTGTGCCATCCGGCACTGCAACGCCGCCAGTGCCCACCATCACCGAGAATTCCTCACCCACCGGCACAAATAGCGGTCCTTCCAGCAAAAGCATCAGTTCTACCAAGTTCGCCGCATTCACCTGCACAAATCGCCGATCATCAAATCGGTTTAGGCTAATGACCTCCACAATAACCGCAGGCTCCACGGCAGTACCTTCTGCCGTCACCTCCAGAGATGCCGCCCTCATCAGCCTCGGCGCTCTGAAGCTCACCGTGCTCGTTGGTGCCCGATGCTCGGTCAGCATGACCTGCCTAGTTGATCCGTTGAAAGTTACCACCGCTGTAACCGTGGTATCCAAAGTCCTGCCAGGCTCTGAATCTCTCCGCAGACCCACTGTCACTGTGAAACTCTGGCCGGCATCCACCATGCTCGGATCCGGCTCCGAAATCGTCAAACCTATTTCATCAGGAAATACGACTACGCTGTGATCGGCAGCGTCCTCCACCCTCACCATCACGGAATCGGCCAACCTTTCCACCGTAGCCGTCGCAGTCACCATCAGAGGCAGATGAGGAATGCCAAAACCTAATGGTGGACCAAGGCGGGCCGGCGCCGTGAAGGTCACCACCGCCGAAGTATCTGCACTTGTCAGCACCGCTTCCCCTTCCGCTCCATCAAAACCGACCGTCACCGTCACCGTCACCCCCTCCGGCACCAGAAGATCCGTGCTCACCGTGACAGTCAATTCATGCCGTGGAAACGTACCCCTATCCGAAGTCAGCAGTAGCTTCAGGGAAACCTGCTCCCGAACCTGCACTGTCGCCGTTGCTGGCACTATCGTAAAATCTGGGCCGGCAGGACCTGAAAAAGCGGTATTCCTCGCCTGCAGTGTCACATCTCCCCCCACATCTGGAGCACGAAACACCGCTTCTTGTACCTCTGCTGCCGACAGCATCACTGTCTGGGTCTGGCTCGTAGCATCAGTAACAGTGGAGCCCGACAGGAATAATTCTACCGATATAGTCACACCATCCGGCAGTGCTTGGTTCATTCCGACCATCACGCTGAATGTGCTTCTTGGATTCACTGCCTCTGCTGGGACACCTGTCAATACCAGCCGACGCACCCCCCCCTGCACAGGCAAAGTAAGCGTATCTGCATCAGATACCATTGCTAGATCCGTGGCGTCCGCACTCGTCTGCTCTTCGCCTGTCGCTGTCACGCTCACTGTACCTGCCTCAGCCGGCGCCATGAAAGATACCGATTCCGTAGATATCGTGGCCGTCAGCGTAGTCATCATAACCTGCCCATCCGCCGTGCCATCGTCTACCGTTACCGTCACCACGACAGTTGTGCCATCCGGCACTGCAACGCCGCCAGTGCCCACCATCACCGGGAATTCCCTATCCACCTCCACAAATGGCGGTCCTTCCAGCAAAAGCATCAGTTCTACCAAGTTCGCCGCATTCACCTGCACAAATCGCCGAGTAAATCCTAGACCGACACTCACAATATCCGCAGGCTCTACGGCAGTTACTTCTGCCGTCAACTCCAGAAATTCCGTCGTCATCAGCCTCGGCGCTCTGAAGCTCACCGTGCTCGTTGGTGCCCGATGCTCGGTCAGCATGACCTGCCTGGTTGATCCGTTGAAAGTTACCACCGCTGTAACCGTGGTATCCAAAGTCCTGCCAGGCTCTAAAAATCTCCGCAGACCCACTGTCACTGTGAAACTCTGGCCGACATCCACCGGGTTCGGAAGTTCCAAAAACACCAAGTCTATGCCATCACTAATTACTCTTACATTGATAACGGCAGCGTCCTCCACCTCCACCACCAAGAAATCGGCATTCGCCCCTTCCACCGTAGCCGTCGCAGTCAACGGCAGACCATCGTCCTCCGCAATGCGGGCCGGCGCCGTGAAGGTCACCTCCATTTCAGCAACTGCACTTGTCAGCACCGCTTCCCTTTCCGCTCCATCAAAACCGACCGTCACCGTCACCGTCACCCCCTCCGGCACCAGCACCGGCACCGGATTCCCAAACCTGTCCAGCCTCTCCGTGCTCACCGTGACAGTAAATTCATTCCGTGCCGGCACAAATCTACTCCCAATCGGCAGTATCGGCAGTAGCCGCAGGGAAATCAGCTCCAGAACCTGCACTGTCGCCGTTACCGACGTAATGCCTGCTGGGTCCACGATGCCTACTGTGCCCAGGCTTGCCGCTGTCAGCACCACATCACCTGGCATGTCCGGTGCCATGAACTCTAATGTCACCGTTCTGATCGTATTTGTCAGCATCACTCTCTGAAGAGCAGTGCCGTCTAATGTCACTTCCACTTCCACCGATACACCCGGAGGCAATTCGGGATTTATCTCCACTGTTACTTCAAAGGTGCTATTTGAGAACACCGGATCCGTGGGCACCGACAGGGTCAGCATTGCCCGCAAAGGTACCTGCACAGGAAAAGTAAGCGTATCTGCAGCAGATACCCTTACTAGATCCGTGGAGTCCGCACTCGTCTGCGCAACGCCTGTCGCTGTCACGATCACTCCACCTGCCTCAGCCGGCGCCGTGAAAGATACCAATGCCGTAGATATCGTGGCCGTCAGCGTAGTCATCATAGCCAGCCCATCCGCCGTGCCATCGTCTACCGTTACCGTCACCATGACAGTTGTGCCATCCGGCACTGCAACGCCGCCAGTGCCCACCATCACCGAGAATTCCTCATCCACCGGCACAAATAGCGGTCCTTCCAGCACCAGCTTCAGGGAAACCAGCTCCAGAACCTGCACTCTTGTCGTAATAACTTGGTTGACAAAAGCTGGGCCCACGATGCCTACGATGCCTGCTACGTTCAGTGCCGCTGTCAGCTCCACATCACCTGGCATGTCCGGTGCCATGAACTCTAATGTCACCGTTCTGGTCGTATCTGTCAGCATCACTATCTGAAGAAGAAATGTAAAGTCTGATACCACTTGCACTTCCACCGATGCACCCGGAGGCAATTCGGGACTTATCCCCACTGTTACTTCAAAGGTGCTATTTGAGATCACCGGATCCGTGAGCACCGACAGGGTCAGCGTTAAAGGTACCTCCACAGGAAAAGTAAGCGTATCTGCACCAGATACCGTTACTAGATCCGGGGAGTCCGCACTCGTCTGCGCAACGCCTGTCGCTGTCACACTCACTGTACCTGCCTCATCCGGCGCCGTGAAAGGTACCAATGCCGTGGGTGTCGTGGCCGTCAGCGTAGTCAGCATAGTCAGCTCATCCGCCGCACCATCGTTTACCGTTACCATCACCACGACAGTTGTGCCATCCGGCACTGCAACGCCGCCAGTGGTGCCCACCATCACCGAGAATTCCCCACCCCCCGGCACAAATGGCGGTCCTTCCAGCAAAAGCATCAGTTCTACCAAGTTCACCGCGTTCACCGGCACAAATCGCCGATCATCAAATCCGCTTGGGAAGTTACGGACAATCACAATATCCGCAGGCTCCACGGCAGTTGATTCTGCCGTCACCTCCAGTTCACCACCGAACATCAGCCTCGGCGCTCTGAAGCTCACCGTGCTCGTTGGTGCCCGATGCTCGGTCAGCGTGACCTGCCTGGTTGATCCGTTGAAAGTTACCACCGCTGTAACCGTGGTATCCAAAGTCCTGCCAGGCTCTGAAAATCTCCGCAGACCCACTGTCACTGTGAAACTCTGGCCGGCATCCACCGGGTTCGGATCCGGCTCCGAAATCGTCAAATCTATTTCATCAGAAATTACGAATACCTGGCGACCGTCAGCGTCATCCACCTCCACCATCACGGAATCGGCCGACATTTCCACCGTAGCCGTCGCAGTCACCACCAGAAGGTTAAAACCTATCCTTGGATCAGGTGGTGCAAGGGTCGGCACCGTGAAGGTCACCACCGCCGAAGTATCTGCACTTGTCAGCACCGCTCCCTCTTCCTCTCCATCAAAACCGACCGTCACCGTCACCGTCACCCCCTCCGGCACCGGCACCGGACGCCTATTCATGTCCTCCGAGCTCACCACGCTCACCGTGACAGTCAATTCATGCCGTGGAGACGTAAAAGACGTAAACCCCTCCGAAGTCAGCAGTAGCTTCAGGGAAACCTGCTCCCGAACCTGCACTGTCGCCGTTGCTGGCACTATCGTAAAATCTGGGCCGGCAGGACCTGAAAAAGCGGTATTCCTCGCCTGCAGTATCACATCTCCCCCCACGTCTGGAACTTGAAACTCCACTTCTTGTGTCTCTGCTGCCGACAGCATCACTGTCTCGCTCATAGCATCAGTAACAGTGGGGCCCGACAGGCTTAATTCCACCGATATAGTCACACCATCCGGCAGTGCTTCGTCCGTTCCGACCGTCACGCTGAATGTGCCTCCTGGCGCCACTGCCCCTACATCTGTCAGTACCAGCCGATGCACCCCCTGCACAGGCAAAGTAAGCGTATCTGCATCAGATACCGTTACTAGATCCGTGGCATCCGCACTCGTCTGCGCAACGCCTGTCGCTGTCACCCTCACCTCTGCCTCAGCCGGCGCCGTGAAAGATACCAATGCCGTAGGTATCGTGGCCGTCAGCGTAGTCATCATAGCCTGCTCATCCGCCGCACCATCGTTTACCGTTACCGTCACCACGACAGTTATGCCATCCGGCACTGCAACGCCGCCAGTGCCCACCATCACCGAGAATTCCTCACCCACCCGCACAAATGGCGGTTCTTCCAGCAAAAGCATCAGTTCTACCAAGTTCGCCGCATTCACCTGCACAAATCGCCGATCAAATGGTCTAAAGATAATTACATCCACATCCGCAGGCTCCACGGCAGTTGGTTCTGCCGTCACCTCCAGAGATGCCGCCGTCATCCTCCTCGGCGCTCTGAAGCTCACCATGCTCGTTGGTGTCCGCTCGGTCAGCGTGACCTGCCTGGTTGATCCGTTGAAAGTTACCACCGCTGTAACCGTGGTATCCAAAATCACGTTAGGCTCTGAAAATCTCCGCAGACCCACTGTCACTGTGAAACTCTGGCCGGCATCCACCACTCTCGGATCCGGCTCCGAAAGCGTCAAATTTATTCCATCACTAAATACTCTTACCCCGACAACGTCAGCGTCCTCCACCACCAAGAAATCGGCATCCGCCCTCACCGTAGCCGTCGCAGTCACCGCCGGAAAAGGCGGCTCCGGCAGACGGCGGGCCGGCGCCGTGAAGGTCACCTCCATTTCAGCAACTGCACTTGTCAGCACCGCTTCCCTTTCCGCTCCCTCAAAACCGACCGTCACCGTCACCGTCACCCCCTCCGGCACCGGAAGATCCGTGCTCACCGTGACAGTAAATTCATGCCGTACCTCCACTCTCTGAAGCACATCCAGGGTCAGGGTCAGCTTCAGGGTAACTTGCTCCCGAACCAGCACAGTCGCCGTTGCTGGCACTATCGTAAAATTTGGGACGGTAGGACCTGAAAAACTGATAGCCCTCGCCTGCAGTGTCACGGCTCCCCCCTCGTCTGGAGCTTGAAACTCCACTTCTTGTACCTCTGCTGCTTCTTGTACCTCTGCTGTCGACAGTATCACTGTCCGGTTCATAGCATCAGAAACCGTGGAGCCCGACAGGAATAATCCCACCACTATAAGCACATCATCCGGCAGTGCTTCGTTCGTTCCGATCATCACGCTGAATGTGCTTCCTGCCGCCACTGCCTCTGGGACACCTGTCAGTACCAGCCGACGCACCCTCACAGGAAAAGTAAGCGTATCTGCATCAGATACCGTTACTATTGCCATGGAGTCCGCACTCGTCTGCACAACGCCTGTCGCTGTCACACTCACTCCACCTTCCTCAGCCGGCGCCGTGAAAGATACCAATGCCGTAGGTATCGTGGCCGTCAGCGTAGTCATCATAGCCTGCTCATCCGCCGCACCATCGTTTACCGTTACCGTCACCACGACAGTTATGCCATCCGGCACTGCAACGCCGCCAGTGCCCACCATCACCGAGAATTCCTCACCCACCCCCACAAGTGGCGGTCCTTCCAGCAAAAGCATCAGTTCTACCAAGTCCGCCGCGTTCACCTGCACAAATCGCGAAACATCACCGACGAACACAATATCCGCAGGCTCCACGGCAGTTGGTTCTACCCTCACCTCCAGGATGCCTCCGTTCATCAGCCTCGGCGCTCTGAAGCTCACCGTGCTCGTTGGCGCTCGCTGCTCGTGCAGCGTGACCTGCCTACTTGATCCGTTGAAAGTTACCACCGCTGTAACCGTGGTATCCAAAGTCCTGCCAGGCTCTGAAAATCTCCGCAGACCCACTGTCACTGTGAAACTCTGGCCGGCATCCACCGGGTTCAGATCCGAAATCGTCAACCGTATTTCATCAGCAAATACTCGTACCGGGTGATCGTCAGCGGCATCCACCTCCACCACCAAGAAATCGGCATCCGCCCTTTCCACCGTAGCCGCCGCAGTCACCGCCAGAAGCAGATGAGGAGATTGTATTGAATCACTAGGTGGACCAAGGCGGGCCGCCAGCGCCGTGAAGGTCACCTCCATTTCAGAAACTGCATTTGTCAGCACCGCTTCCTTTTCCGCTCCATCAAAACCGACCGTCACCGTCACCGTCACCCCCTCCGGCACCGGCACCGGCATCGGAAAACTATCCATGTCCTCCGAGCTCACCACGCTCACCCTGACAGTAAATTCATGCCGTGCAGCCACCCCAGTAGACCCCGCACCATCCTCCGAAGTCAGCAGTAGCTTCAGGGAAACCTGCTCCCGAACCCGCACTGTCGCCATTGCTGGCACTATCGTAAAATCTAGAATGGTAGGACTTGAAAAAGCGGTATTCCTCGCCTGCAGTATCACATCTCCCCTCTCGTCTGGAACTTGAAACTCCACTTCTCGTACCTCTACCTCTGCTGCCCTCAGCATCACTGTCTGGCTCATAGCATCAGTAACAGTGGGGCCCGACAGGCTTAATTCCACCGATATAGTCGCACCATCCGGCAGTGCTTCGTCCGTTCCGATCGTCACTCTGAATATGCTTCCTGCCGCCACTGCCTCTGGGACACCTGTCAGTACCAGCTGACGCACCCCCCTCTGCACAGGAAAAATAAGCGTATCTGCACCAGATACCATTACTAGATCCGTGGAGTCCGCACTCGTCTGCGCAACGCCTGTCGCTGTCACACTCACTTCACCTGCCTCAGCCGGCGCCGTGAAAGATACCAATGCCGTAGATATCGTGGCCGTCAGCGTAGTCGTCATAGCCCGCTCATCCGCCGCACCATCGTTTACCGTTACCGTCACCACGACAGTTGTGCCATCCGGCACTGCAACGCCGCCAGTGCCCACCATCACCGAGAATTCCTCACCCACCTCCACAAATGGCGGTCCTGCCAGCAAAAGCTTCCGTTCTACCAAGTTCGCCGCATTCACCTGCACCCTTACCGGAGGACCTATGACATCCACATCCGCAGGCTCCACGGCAGTTGATTCTGCCGTCACCTGCAGAGATGCCGCCCTCATCATCCTCGGCGCTCTGAAGCTCACCGTGCTCGTTGGTGCCCGATGCTCGGTCAGCGTGACCTGCCTACTTGATCCGTTGAAAGTTACCACCGCTGTAACCGTGGTATCCAAAATCGGGGGCGCTGCCTGCAGACCCACTGTCACTGTGAAACTCTGGCCGGCATCCACCGGGTTCGGATCCGGCTCCGAAATCGCCAAAAGTATACTATCATCCAATACGAATACCGTCTGAAAGTCAGCGTCCTCCACCTCCACCAACAAGGAATCGGCCGCCCTTTCCACCGTAGCCGTCGCAGTCGCTGTCAGAAAAACTGCCGAAGCCGGCACCGTGAAGGTCACCACCGCCGAAGTAGCTGCATTCGTCAGCACCGCTTCCCTTTCCATTCCCCCAAAACCGACCGTCACCCTCACCGTCGTCCCCTTCGGCACCGGCACCGGCACCGGACGCCTATTCATGTCCTCCGAGCTCACCGTTCTCACCGTGAGAGAAAATTCACGCCGTGCAGACACAAAAGTAATATCACCAGCGAACATCTGCGTCACCAGCTTCAGGGAAACCCGCTCCCGAAAAACCCGCACTATCGTCGTCGCCGGCGTAACGACTGTTGTACCCACGCCTACCGCTGTCAGCTCCACAGTATCTGCCCCGGCCGGTGCCGTGAACACTACTGGCTCCGTTGCAGCCGCACCTGTCAGCATACTATTCTGAGGGTCAGCGCCGTCTAATCTCACTTCCACTTCCACCGGTGTATCCGTCGCAAGCAATGGGGGAATTATCCCCACTACTACTTCAAAGTTTTCGTCTGCGATCACCGGATTCGTGAGCACCAACAGGGTTAACATTGGCGGCAAAGATGCCGTTACCACAGGCACCGTAAGCTGAGTTGCATCAGATACCGTTACCACTTCCAGGGAGCCCGCACTCGTCTGCACAACGCCTGTCGCTGTCACACTCACTGCACCTGCCTCAGCCGGCGCCGTGAAAGATACCGATGCCGTGGGTGTCGCGGCCGTCAGCATAGCCTCTGCATCCGTCGTGCCATCGCTCACCGTCACCACGACAGTTGTGCCAGCCGGCACTGCATCGTCGCCAGTGCCCACCGTCACCGAGAAAACCTCACCCGCCTGCACCGATTCCGGTCCTTCCAGCGAAAGCATCAGTGCTACCAGACTCGCCGCGCGCACCTGCACGCTTTGTGCTACAGCCGTACGGACTATCACAATAACCGCAGGCTCCACGGCAACCGAAACTGCCGTCACCTCCAGAGTCGTCATCGTCCCCAATGCCGGCGCTGTGAAGCTCACCATGCTCTCTGGTTCCCGCTCGCTCAGCGTGACCTGCCTAGTTGATTCGTTGAAAGTCACCTCCGCTGTAACCGTGGTATCCGCCAATGGTGTCTGCGTACCCACTGTCACTGCGAAACTCTGGCCGGCATCCACCGGGTTCGGAGTAGGCTCCGAAAGCGTCAACCGTACGCTCCTCGCAAATACTCTTACCCCTTCAACGTCAGCGTCCTCCACCACCACCACCAAGATATCGGCATCCGCCACTTCCACCAAAGAAGCTACCGCAGTCACCGGCAAACCTGGATTCCCCACAAGGCGGGCCGGCGCCGTGAAGCTCACCACCACACCAGCCCCAGGAGTTGCGCTCGTCAGCATCACTTCCCTTTCCGCTCCCTCAAAACTCACTATCACCGTCACCGTCGTCTCCGCCGGCACCGGCATATCCGTTGCCACCCTGACATCAAATCCATTCCGTGCTATCGCATCAAACCCTGTCAGCACCAGCTGCAGGGAAACCTGCTCCTGAACCTGCACCGTCGCCATCGCCGACGCAACGCCTGCTGTGCCCACGCTTGCCGCTGTCAGCTCCACAGCACCTCCCATGGCCGGTGCCGTGAACCCTAATGTCACTGTTGTGGCCGTATCTGTCAGCGTCACCCTCTGAGAAGCAGTGCCGAATGTCACTTCCACTTCCACCGATGTACCCGCAGACAATGCGGGACTTATCCCCACTATTACATCAAAGAGACTATTTGCGCTCACCGGAGAAGGGGGCACCGACAGGGTCAACATTGACTGCAAAGATGCCGTTACCACAGGCACCGTAAGCAGAGATGCATCAGATACCGTTACCACTTCCAGGGAGCCCGCACTCGTCTGTGGAGCGCCTGTCGCTGTCACACTCACTTCACCTGGCTCAGCCGGCGCCGTGAAAGATACCGATGCCGTAGGTGTCGCGGCCGTCAGCATAGCCCCTGCATCCGTCGTGCCATCGCTTACCGTAACCACGACAATTGTGCCAGCCGGTACTGCATCGTCTCCAGTGCCCACCGTCACCGAGAAAACCTCACCCACCTGCACCGATTCCGGTCCTTCCAGCGAAAGCGTCAGTTCTGCCAAGATCCTCACCGCGCGCACCTGCACGCTTTGTGCTACAGCCGGGTTGAATAAAGCAAGACCCGCAGGCTCCACGGCAATCGAAACTGCCGTCACCTCCAGAGTCGCCATCGTCTCCAATGTCGGCGCTGTGAAGCTCACCGTCTCCTCGGCTGCCAGCTCGCTCAGCGTGACCTGCGTAGTTGTTAATTCGTTGAAAGCCACCTCCGCTGTAGCCGTGACACCCATCAGATCTCCCGACGGCGCACTCACTGTCACTGTGAAACTCTCGCCAGCATCCACTGTGCTCGGATTCGGCTCCGAAAGTATCAGCTGTGAGAATCTCGGCCTTGTTCTTACCCGGTGAACTGCAGCAGGCAGCACCGTCACGGTATCGGCACTCGCCATGTCCACCGAAGCTTCCGCAGTCACCGGCAAACCTGGACTCGCCACAAGGCGGTTCGGCGCCGTGAAACTCAAGAACGCCCCGAAGGACGCCAGCACCGCTTGCCTTACCTGTCCATCAAAACTCACCGTCGCCGTCACCACCGCCCCCTCCGGCACCATAGCATCCGTGAAAACCCTGATATTAAAGCCTCCCCCTGCCGGCACATTCGTAGGCCCAGACAGCACCAGCTGCAGGGAAACCTGAACCTGCACTATCGCCATCGCCGACGCAACGCCTGCTGTGCCCACGCTTGCCGCTGTCAGCTCCACAGCACCTCCCATGGCCGGTGCCATGAACTCTAATGTCACTGTTGCGGCCGTATCTGTCAGCGTCACCCTCTGAGAAACAGTGCCGAATGTCACTTCCACTTCCACCGATGTACCCGCAGACAATGCGGGACTTATCCCCACTATTACATCAAAGAGACTATTTGCGCTCACCGGAGAAGGGGGCACTGACAGGGTTAACATTGACTGCAAAGGTGCCGTTACCACAGGCACCGTCAGAGATGCATCAGATACCTCTACTTCCTGGGAGCCCGCACTCGTCTGTGGAACGCCTGTCGCTGTCACACTCACTTCACCTGGCTCAGCCGGCGCCATGAAAGATACCGATGCCGTAGGTGCCGCGGCCGTCAGCATAGCCCCTGCATCCGTCGTGCCATCGCTTACCGTAACCACGACAATTGTGCCAGCCGGTACTGCATCGTCTCCAGTGCCCACCGTCACCGAGAAAACCTCACCCACGAGCACCGATTCCGGTCCTTCCAGCGAAAGCGTCAGTTCTGCCAAGATCCTCGCCGCGCGCACCTGCACGCTTTGTGCTACAGCCGGGTTGAATATCGCAAGACCAGGCTCCACGGCAATCGAAACTGCCGTCACCTCCAGAGCCGCCATCGTCTCCAATGCCGGCGCTGTGAAGCTCACCGTCTCCTCGGCTGCCAGCTCGCTCAGCGTGACCTGCATAGTTAATTCGTTGAAAGTCACCTCCGCTGTAGCCGTGACACCCATCAGATCTCCCGACGGCGCACTCACTGTCACTGTGAAACTCTCGCCAGCATCCACTGTGCTCGGATTCGGCTCCGAAAGTATCAGCTGTGAGAATCTCGGCCTTGTTCTTACCCGGTGAACTGCAGCAGGCAGCACCGTCACGGTATCGGCACTCGCCATGTCCACCGAAGCTTCCGCAGTCACCGGCAAACCTGGACTCGCCACAAGGCGGTTCGGCGCCGTGAAACTCAAGAACGCCCCAAAGGACGCCAGCACCGCTTGCCTTACCTGTCCATCAAAACTCACCGTCGCCGTCACCACCGTCCCCTCCGGCACCATAGCATCCGTGAAAACCCTGATATTAAAGCCTCCCCCTGCCGGCACATTCGTAGGCCCAGACAGCACCAGCTGCAGGGAAACCTGCGGCTCCTGGGCATCTGCCGGCACAGCAGCCAGCAGTAATAAAAAGGCGCAGGACAGGGCGGCCACTCTGAAACACGTCTGTGTTCGGAGAAGGGCTTGCTGCATCCCTAAATGCTTTAATTTCTTTGCTTCTTTCATAAATTTCATTTATTCAGGTGAAATAGTCACACCATCCGGCAGTGCTTCGTCCGTTCCGATCGTCACGATGAATGTGCTTCCTGTCGCCACTGCCTCTGGGACACCTGTCAGTACCAGCTGACGCGTCTGCGCACCCTGAGCGGAGGCAGACCCGGCAACCCCTCCAAAAAACAACAGGAATGCTGCCAAAAGCACTCCCTTGGGCAATGAAAAAAGCAATGACTGGCATCTGCAATGCCCACACGAGAAAGTCTCGCACGAACATGCATTACCCCTGCATAAGAAACTGAACTTAGTATTGTTAGTATCGTTCTTCATTTTCTGCCTCTTGAACAGAAAGCGATTTTGCTGGCAAGCTTCCGCCGTAATTTACTGCTCCCCGAGTGTGGGAACATTGCAACGGTGGAATTGCTATGCAGGCTGGCGTTAAATCATGGTGCATTTTATCACTTCCGCCAAGTCATATCACCCTACCCAAAAGGGCAGTCTAGGATTGTTCATAAGCTTCTTCCCCACATGCCAAGATCAGGGGCTAGGCTGCCCAGCCTACCGAGACGACTCCCGCAACGTCTCAATCCGGCTTTGCAGTTCATCTTCTGTGACAATGTTATCCACCAAGCCCCCAAGAGCTCTCACGATAGAAGAGTACGCTTCGCCGAGCAAACTGCGGGTAATGATCAGCACATCAGACAAATCAAACAGCTGGTCGCCGGAAACATCTGCAACGCTTCCGCCCCGGAAACTATCGAGCCGAAGCTGCAATTCAGCTGCAGCCGCCTCCCTAGTAGATCCCAAGCCGCTCGTATCAATTCCTTCAACCCTGGCAGCATGGTTGACAGTCAATAGACCGCGCGCAGCAATTATCATGTCGTTAACGTTAAAGTCGCCGTCACCAGACAAATCGGCATTAACCGCTGTGAGCCCCGTGACCAAGACTACTGCGGTCGTCGCCTCAGTTATAAGAAGTGCTCCCGTCTCGCTGTCGCTGTCTGTTGTCACGGTATAGGAAGTCAACCCTACTGCGGAAGGGGCTATAAACATTGCTGTGTCACTGAGTCTTCTAGCTGTCAGAAGCACAAGTATCGGCTCTTCAACAAATTCCAGAGATACTCTTACAACCAGTACCTCCGGTGCTGGGTCCTGCGGCAAGCGATCTGCACTTACTGTTACTGAAAACTCTTCTCCCATGAATACGGGGGTATCTGGTACCTCAAGGCGAAGTACTACTGGGAATAGACCTGTAACCGTCACCGTAAGCGGAGATGCAGCAGATAGCGCCACTTCCAGGAAACCCGCACTCGTCTCTACAACGCCTGTCGCTATCACTCCCACTTCACCTGCCGCCGGCGCCGGCAAAGGTACCGGTACCGTAGGTGTCGCGGCCGTCAGCTCAACCACTGCATCCGCCGTGCCCTCGCCAGCGCGCACCATAACCATGATAGTTGTGCCTGGCGGCACTGCATCGTCTCCAGTGCCCACCGTCACCGAGAAAGACTCACCCGCCGACAGCACATCTGGTCCGTCCAGCGAAAGCGTCAGCTGCACCGGCACCACCTCTATCGGCGTTGAAGCGCCCGTTACTGCCACCCTGCGGAGAGGATCCAGAACATCCACGCTGCTGCTTAGCGCCGCCAGCGAAAATCCGCCCGATGTGACCGGCGCAACAAAAGACACCGATGCCGTGGGGGCCGCATCCGTCAGCACTGCCATCCTTTGCGCTCCATCAAAACTCACTGTCACCATCACCGTCGTCTCCGCCGGTATCGGCATCGTATCGGACACGCCCACGGCAACCGTGAACGAGTCGCCCACCGTCACACTCGCCGGCGCACCCAGCGTCAGTTCTATCGTGTCCATCGCGCGCACCTGCACGCTCTGTGTAGCCGCATCCGCTACTGCCACAAGACCATCAGGCTCCACGGCATCTGCCGCTGCTGTCACATCCAGAGTCCCCGATTCCGGCGCCATGAAGCTCACTATGCTCGTGGGGTCCCGATCGGTCAGCGTGGTCCGCATAGTTAATCCGTTGAAAGTCACCACCGCTGCAACCGTGGTATCCGCCAGCAATGCCGGTGTCACACCTACTCTCACGTCGAAAGCATCGTTGGCATCCACCGGGCTGGGCGGCACCAAAAGCGTCAGCTGCACCTCTTGCGCTGTCACCCCCACCAGGTCACCAATCTGAGTCCCCACCACCACCAAGATATCGGCATCCGCCGCTTCCGCCGTAGCCTCCTCCGCAGTCACCAGCAGACCCAAGGGAACAATGCGGGCCGGCGCCGTGAAGGTCACCACCTCCGAAGCAGCTGTATCCGTCAGCACCGCTTCCCTTTCCATTTCATCAAAACTCACTGTCACCGTCACCGTCACCCCCGCCGGCACCGACGGATCCGTGCTCACCGTGACATCAAACTCATCCCGTGCCGCCACTGTCGGAGGCGCATCCAGCATCAGCGTCAGGGAAACCCGCTCCAGAACCTGCACTGTCGTCGTCGCCGGCAGCACACTCAGTTCAAGCCCGTCGCCCAGGACGACTCCCGCTATCAGCTCCACAGGACCTCTCATGCGCGGTGCTACGAACCCACTAAATGGAACCTCAAAATCGTTTGTTAACAGCATCACATTACTCGGAATGTCACCGCCGGGTAATGTAAATGCCACTTCCACAGGAAATTCGGACGTTGCACCCGCACTTATACTCACTCCTATAGTAAAGGATTCGCCTGCGATCACCGGATCAGTGAGCACCGACAGGGTCAACGTTGCCTGCACAGGAAGTACCATCACCGCAAGCGGATCTGCATCAGATACCCCCAATACCCCCAAGCCCGCACTCGTCTGCACAACGCCTGTCGCTGTCACGCTCACTACACCCGCACGGATTGGTGCCGTGAAAGATACCGATGCCGTAGCTGTCGAGGCCGTCAGCATAGCCTGCCCATCCGTCGTGCCATCGTTTACCGTCACCACGACAGTTGTGCCTGGCGGCACTGCATCGTCTCCAGTGCCCACCGTCACCGAGAAAACTTCACCCACCTGCACATCTTCTGGTCCTGCCAGCGAAAGCATCAGCTGTATCGGCCCCGGCACCCCCGGCACCACCACCGCTATCGTCGTTGAAGTGCCCAGCGCTGTCACGCGCACAGTATCCGTAAGCCCCCCGCCGCTTAGCTCCAGTACAAAATTGCCCGATGCAGCCGGCGCAGTAAGAGACACCGACGCCGTGGGGTCCGCAACCGTCAGCGTTCCCGTCCCGGTATTTAAAACTTCATTGGACGACATGTCCCTAAGGGTCGCCCTCACATCCACCACTGCTCCATTTAGTAGCTGCATCGTATCAGACACGCCCACGATAACCGCGAACTCGTCGTCCACCGTCACGCTCAGCGGCGCATCTATCAGCGTCAGTTGCACCGTTCTTACCGCGCGCACCCGCACGCTGCGTAACGATGCTTCTACAGGAAACAGTACGGTCACAAGATCCCTAGGCTCCATGGTAATGGTATCTAAAGCTGCCATCACATTCAGAGTGTCCGGTCCCGATCCCGGTGCCATGAAGGTCGCCATGCCCTCGAGTGCCCGCTCGCTCAGCGTGACCAGGATAGTTTCGTCGTCGTAAGTCACCTCCACTGTCACTGTAAACGTGGTATCCGTCAGCCCCCCTGGCAACGACGCACTCATTGTCACTGTGAACATCGAGCCGGCATCCACTGGGTTCGGATCAGGCTCCAAAAGCACCAACGAAATGACCTTCGGAAGTATTCTTACCAGTCCAGGTGCAACGGGCGCCACCACCACCAAGAAATCGGCATCCGCCGCCTTTTCCACCGTAGCCGTCGCAGTCAACGGCAGACCCAAGAAAACAACGCGGGCCGGCGCCGTGAAGGTCACCACCGCCGAAGTATCTGCACTTGTCAGCACCGCTTCCCTTTCCTCTCCCTCAAAACCGACCGTCACCGTCACCGTCACCCCCGCCGGCACCTCCACCAGCACCGGATTCCCATCTATGTCCACCTCATCCGGGCTCACCGTCCTCACCCTGATATCAAAATCATCCCGTGCCTCCGCGGGAATCCCAGGAAACGTCTCAAAATCAAACCCAATAGCATCCGCAAAATCCGTATCCACCGCAGTCAGCTCCAGCAACAGGGAAACCTGAACCTGCACTGTTGCCGTCGCCGGCTCCACATTCAGAGCCGTACCGCCTATTGAACCCAGGCTGTCCGCTCTCAGTTCTACAGCACCTCCCATGGTCGGTGCCGTGAACTCTAATGTCACCGTTGCAACCGAAGATGACAGCGTCACCCTCTGAGGAGCAGTGCCGTCTAGTGTCACTTCCACTTCCACCGATACACCCTCAGGCAATGCGGGCATTATCCCCACTATTACATTAAAGCTGCTACCTGTGTTCACCGGAGAAGCCACCGACAGGGTCAATGTTGACTGCAAAGGAGATCCTGTTACCACAGGCACCGTAAGCGGAGTTGCATTAGATACCGCCACTTCCAGGGAGCCCGCACTCGTCTGCACAACGCCTGTCGCTGTCACGCTCACTTCATCTGCCTCAGCCGGCGCCGTGAAAGATACCGATGCCGTGGGTATCCGGGCCGTCAGCATAGCCTGCTCATCCGCCGCGCCATCGTTTACCGTAACCAGGACAGTTGTGCCAGCCGGCACTGCAACGCCTCCAGTGCCCACCATCACCGAGAAATCCTCACCCGCCAGCACATCTTCTTCCGGCCCTTCCAGCGAAAGTGTCAGCGGTATCGGCACCACCGCTATCTGCGTTGAAGCGCCCAGCACCGTCACGCGCAGAGTATCCGTAACCTCCACGCTGCCGCTTAGATCCAGCGCAAAATCGCCCGATGCAGCCGGCGCAGCAAAAGATACCGATGCCGTGGGAGCCGTATCCATCAGCGTTCCCGTCTCGGTACCTAAAACTGAATTGGACAACATGTCCCTAAGGGCCGCTTCCACATTCACCACTGTTCCATCTGGTAGCGGCGTCGCCCCAGACACGCCCACGTCAACCGTGAACACTTCGCCCACCGTCACGCTCAGCGGCGCATCCAGCGTCAGTTGCACCGTGCTCACCGCGCGCACCTGCACGCTGCGTGATCGTAATCCAGAATTCAGTATGTTCAAAAGTTCCATAGCAGGCTCCACGGTACCTGCATCATGAACTGCCACCACATCCAGATTTCCCGATGATCCCGGTGCCGTGAAGCTCACCATGCGCTCGAGTTCCCGCTCGCTCAGCGTGACCGGGATAGTTACTGTGTTGAAAGTCACCATCACTGTCACTGTAAACGTGGTATCCGTCAGCCCCCCTGCCAACGACGCACTCACTGTCACTGTGAAACTCGAGCCGGCATCCACTGGGTTCGGATCAGGCTCCGAAAGCGCCAACGAAATGTTCCTCGGACCTATGACTACCCGTGCAGGTTCAGCGGGCTCCACCACCACAAAGACTTCGGCATCCGCCGCCCTTTCCACCGTAGCCGTCGCAGTCAACGGCAGACCTCTGAACTCAATGAGGGCCGGCGCCGTGAATCTCACCACCGCCGAAGTAGCTGCATTCGTCAGCTCCACTCCTCTTTCCTGTTCCTCAAAACCCACTGTCACCATCACCGTCGTCATCGCCGGCACCGGCATATCCGTGCTCACCCTGATCTCAAATTCATCCCGTGCCGCCGCAGCAAACTCAGCCCCAAACTCCGCCGCAAAATCCGTATCCACCGCAGTCAGCTCCAGCTGCAGGGAAACCTGAACCTGCAAAGGAGATACCGTCACCGTAAGCGGAGTTGCATCAGATAGCGTTACTATTTCCAAGGAGTCTGCACTCGTCAGCACATCGCCTGTCGCTGTCACGCTCACTTCATCTGCCTCAGCCGGCGCCGTGAAAGATACCGTTGCCGTGGATATCATGGCCGTCAGCATAGTCGCTATAGCCTGATCATCCGTCACGCCATCGCTTACCGTTACCGTTACTATGACAGTTGTGCCAGCCGGCACTGCAACGCCTCCAGTGCCCACCATCACCGAGAAATCCTCACCCGCCAGCACATCTTCTTCCGGTCCTTCCAGCAAAAGTGTCAGTTCTACCGGACTCACCTCGCGCACCTGCACGTCTCGTGTAGCCGAAGAGACTGTTACAAGTTCCGCAGGCTCTATGGTGCCCGGAACTGCCGTCACCGGCAGAAGCCTCACTGCCGGCTCTTCCAGCAATGCCGGCAATACCGGCGCTGTGAAGTCCACCATGTGCTCGAGTACCTGCCCGCTCAGCTCGACCTGCACAGGATCTCCGTTGAAAGTCACCGTCACTGCAATCGTGGTATCCACCAGCAATCTCTGCACCGCACTCACTTTCACTGTGAAATCATCGCCAGCCTCCAGCGTCATTGGATCCAGCGCATTCCCCATTGGATTCAGCACCGAAAGCATCAACGGCACGATCCTCCTAATTGTTTCTACCAGAACAGCTTCAGCATCCGCCACCACCACCAAGGTCTCGCCTTCCGCTGTTTCCGCCGTAGCCGTCGCAGTCACCGGCAAATTCTCCGCAATGCGGGCCGGCGCCGTGAAGGTCACCTCCATAGAAGTTTCTGCATTCGTCAGCTCCACTCCTCTTTCCTGTTCCTCAAAACTCACTGTCACTGTCACCACCGTCCCCACCGGCACCGGAAGATCCGTGCTCACCGTGACATTAAATTCATCCCGTGCTGCCGGGTCAGACTCTGGCGGTGTCAGCACCAGCTGCAGGGAAATCGGCGGCACCACCTCTATCGTCGCTGAGGTGCCCAGCACTGTCACGCGCAGAGTATTCGTAACCACCTCGCCGCCGCTTAGCTCCAGTACAAAATCGCCCGATGCAGCCGGCGCAGTAAGAGGCACCGATGCCATGGGGGGCGTACCCGTCAGCGTTCCCATCCCGGTATCTGAAACTGAATTGGACGACATGTCCCTAAGGGTCGCTACCACATTCACCACTGCTCCATCTGGTATCGGCATCGCCTCAGACACGCCCACGCCAACCGTGAACTCTTCGCCTACCGTCACGTTCTCCGGCGCACCCAGCGTCAGTTGCACCGTGCTTAAAGCGCGCACCTGCACGCTCTGTGGCAGAGTCGGCAAAAACCCTGGATCCAGAAGATCCATAGGCGAGGCACTTATAAGTTCCGCCACCACATTCAGAGTTCCCGATGCCGGTGCTGTAAAGCTCACCATTCTCGTGGGGGTCTGACCGCTCAGCACGGCCTGGATAGTTACTTCGTTGAAAGTCACCTCCATTGTAACCGTGCTATCCGCCAGCTGCTCCTGCGGCGCACTCACTGTCACTGTGACAGCCTCGCCAGCATCCACTGGGTTCGGAGTAGGCTCCGAAATCGTCACCAGTATGCCCCTCAAAAATACTCTCGTGACTTCTTCAGCGGGCGCCACTACCACCAAGATACCGGGATCCGCCCTGTCCACCGTAGCCGTCGCAGTCGTCAGCAAAGATGTATCTGACACAGGCACAATGCGGGCCGGCGCCGTGAAGGTCACCTCTGTTGAAGCAACTGCACTCGTCAGCGTCACTACCCTTTCCTCTCCATCAAAACCGACCGTCACCATCACCGTCACCCCCACCGGCACCTGCATATCCGTGCTCACTATGACATCAAACTCAGATCGTGCCGTCAGAAAAAAATCAGACGGACGACTATCCAGCTCCAGCTGCAGGGAAATCACCTCCTGAAAAACCTGCACTGTTGCCATCGCCGACTCCACTACATTATTCAGAGCCGCAACGCCTGTTAAGCTCACGACGCTCGCTCTCAGTACTACAGGGCCTGCCATGGCCGGTGCCGTGAACATCAATGTAAATGTTGCATCCGTATTTCTCAGAGTCATCCTCTGAGGAGAAGCGCCGTCTAATGTCACTTCCACTCCCACCGATACACCCGCAGGCAATGCGGGAATTATCCCCACTACTACTTCAAATTCTTCGCTTGTGATCACCGGATCCGTGGACACCGACAGGGTCAATGTTGACTGCAAAGGTGCCGTTACCACAGGCACCGCAATCGAAGTTGCACTAGATACCCTTACCAATTCCTGGAAGCCCGCACTCGTCTCTGCAACGCCTGTCGCTGTCACACTCGCTTCACCTGCCTCAGCCAGCGCCACGAAAGATACCGATGCCGTAGATGTCGTGGCCGTCAGCATAGTCGTCATAACCTGCTCATCCGCCGCGCCATCGTTTACCGTTACCGTCACCGTGACAGTTGTGCCATCCGGCACTGCAATGTTGCCAGTGGTGCCCACCGTCACCGAGAAATCCTCACCCACCTGCACCTCTCCCGGCGGCCCTTCCAGCGAAAGCGTCAGGTCTACCAGAGTCGCCGCGAGCACCTGCACCATTTGCGGTAAAGCAACACCGACTACCACAAGAGCCGCAGGCTCCACGGC
The DNA here is from genome assembly GCA_965205525.1 of Gammaproteobacteria bacterium. GTDB lineage: Bacteria > Pseudomonadota > Gammaproteobacteria > JABABF01 > JABABF01. The sequence continues at coordinate 458,865 of OZ242171.1, read as the reverse complement.
AACCGAAGCTGCCGTCACATCCAGAGTCGTCGTCACCGCCAATGCCGGCGCTATGAAGCTCACCATGCGCTCGGGTGTCTGCTCGCTCAGCACGACCTGCCTAGTTGATTCGTCGAAAGTCACCTCCGCTGTAATCGTGGTATCCGTCAGCAATCTCGGCGGCGCATCTACCATCACTGTGAAACTCTCGCGGGCATTCACTGTGCTCGAACTCGGCTCCGAAAGCGTCAACCGTATGGACCTCCTAACTACTCTTATGAAGCCATCATCAGCGTTCTCCACCTCCACCAGGATATTGGCATTCGCCGTTGTCACCGAAGAAGCTTCCGCAGTCACCAGCAAACCTGGATCCGGCACAAGGCGGGCCGTGAAGGACTCCATCGCAACACCATCTGTTCTCGTCAGCATCACTGGCCTGACCTCTCCACCAAAATTTATTATCACTGTCACCGTCGCCGCCGCCGGCACCGGAACATCCGTTCTCACGGTGATCGTAACAGCATCCCGTGCCGACGCAGTCAGAAACCCTTCCAGCACCAGCTTCAGGGAAATCTGCTCCTGAACCTGCACCATCTCCATCGTCGGCTCCACATTCAGATCCGTACCGGCTGCTGTTATTGTGCCCACGCTGTCCGCTCTCAGCTCCACAAGATCTCCCACGGCCGGTGCCATGAGCTCTAATGTCACTGTCACGGTCGTATTTGTCAGCATCATTCTCTGAGAAGCAGTGCCAAATGTCACTTCCACTTCCACCGATACACCCGGAAGCAATGCGGGACTTATCCCCACTGTTACTGTAAAGGTGCTATTTGCGCTCACCAGAGAAGGGAACTCCAACAGGGTCAGCGTTGCCTGCCTAACTTCCGTTGCCACAGATACCGTAAGCGCAGGTGCATTAAATACCTGTACTCCCAGCGAGCCTATACTCGTCAGTGGATTGCCTGTCGCTGTCACTGTCACTTCGCTGCCTGCCTCAGTCGGTGCCCTGAAAACCACCGATGCCGTAGATATCGTGGCCGTCAGCGTAGTCGTCATAGCCTGGCCATTGCTTACCATTACCGTCACCACGACAGTTGTGCCTTCCGGCACTGCAACGTCGCCAGTGCCCACCGTCACCGAGAAATCCTCATCCGCCTGCACCGATAACGGTCCGTCCAGCGAAAGCGTCAGTTCTCTCCTCGCCGCGAGCACCTGCACCATTCGCGGTGGAGCGTCATTGACTATCACAATGTCCTCAGGCTCAAAGGTAACCGAATCTGCCGTCACCTCCAGAGTCGTCACCACCTCCAATGCCGGCGCTATGAAGCTCACCATGCGCTCGGATGCCTGCTCGCTCAGCACGACCTGCCTAGTTGATTCGTTGAAAGTCACCTCCGCTGTAATCGTGGTATCCACCAATGGTATCTGCGTACCCACCATCACTGTGAAACTCTCGCCAGCATCCACTGTGCGCGGATCCGGCTCCGAAAGCGTCAACCGTATAAACCTCGGAATTACTCTTATTCGGCCATCATCAGAGTCCTCCACATCCACCAGGATATTGGCATTCGCCATTGTCACCGAAGAAGCTTCCGCAGTCACCAGAAAACCTGGATCCGGCACAAGGCGGGCCGGCGCCGTGAAGGCCTCCGTCGCAAAATCATCCGTACTCGTCAGCATCACCGTCCTGACCTCTCCATCAAAATTTATCATCACTGTCACCGTCACCCCCTCCGGCACCGGAGCATCCGTTCTCACGGTGATCGGAATATCATCCCGTGCCGACACAGTCAAACGACGATCAAACCCATCCAGCAACAGCTTCAGGGAAATCTGCTCCTGAACCTGCACTATCTCCATCGTCGGCTCCACATTCAGATCCGTACCGACTGCTGTTATTGTGCCCAGGCTGTCCGCTCTCAGCTCCACAAGACCTCCCACGTCCGGTGCCATGAACACTACTGCCGTCGTTGCGATCATTTCTGTCAGTATCACCCTCTGAGAAGCAGTGCCAAATGTCACTTGCACTTCCACCGATGCATCCGGAGGCAATACGGGACTTATCCCCACTGTTACTGTAAAGGTGCTATTTGCGCTCACCAGAGAAGGGAACTCCGACAGGGTCAGCGTTGCCTGCAAAAGTTCCTCTACCACAGATACCGTAAGCTCAGGTGCATCAAGTACCTGTACTCTCAGCGAGCCCATACTCGTCTGTGGCACGCCTGTCGCTGTCACTCTCACGTCACCTGCCTCAGCCGGCGCCGTGAAAGATACCGATGCCGTAGATATCGTGTCCGTCAGCGTAGTCGTCATAGGCGGGCCACCGTTTACCGCTACCCTTACCGTGACAGTTGTGCCTGGCGGCACTGCAACGTCGCCAGTGCCCACCGTCACCGAGAAATCCTCACCCACCTGCACCGATAACGGTCCTTCCAGCGAAAGCGTCAGGTCTCTCCCCGCCGCGCGCACCTGCACGCTTCGTGGTACAGCCGGGTTGAGTAACACAAGAGCCACTGGCTCCACGGCAATCGAAACTGCCGTCACCTCCAGAGTCGCCATCGTCTCCAATGTCGGCGCCGTGAAGCGCGCCAAGCCCCCAAACCCCTCGCTCAGCATGACATCCACAGTGTCTTCGTGGAAAGCCACCCGCACTGTAGCCGTGACACCCTCCAGAGATCCCTCTGGCGCAGTCACTGTCACTGTCAACACCTGCTCAGCATCCACTATGCTCGGCGCAACAAAAAGCGCCAGAGCTGCGAATCTCGCCCTTGTGCTTATCAGGTGATCTGCAGCATCCCGCACCGTCACCGAGGTACCTTCAGGCACCATTGACACCGTAGCCGTCGCAGTCACCGGCAAATCTGTCACAAGACTGTTCGGCGCCCTGAAGTTCGGGAACGCCCCAAAGGACGCCAGCGTCACTACCCTTGCCTGGTCACCAAAACTCACCCTCGCCGTCACCACCGTCCCCGCCGGCACCGTAGCATCCGTGAAAACCCTGATATTAAATCTTTCCCCTGCCGGCACACTCGCAGGCCCAGACAGCATCAGCTGCAGGGAAACCTGCGGCTCCTGGGCATCTGCCGGCACAGCAGCCAGCAGCAATAAAAAGGCGCAGGACAGGGCGGCCACTCTGAAACACGTCTGTGTTCGGAGGAAGGCTTGCTGTATTCCTAAATTCTTTGATTTCTTTGCTTCTTTCATAAATTTCATTTATTCAGGTGAAATAGGCCAAGCATACCTGCCCGCCTATGCTTCTGCTAACTGTGCCAGATACTACCATAGGATGCACTGCTTGACAAACGCATCGGGGCAACTGCCAAGGGGCAGCTGCCAGACCTCGCTTGCATGCCTAAAATGTGGTAATTCTCCAAATCTGCAACAGTTTTTAGAGGGTTTAGGGGAAATTGTCAAGTGGTTTCAAGGATATGCTGCCTTATATGCCTTATAAAGGCACAGCATCCGCAGTACCGAAGATTGCCCGATCCTGCCGCAGCCAGACAGAGGCAGGGGGAAGGGGCGTTGCAAAAAACGCGAATAGCCCCCATAATTGGGCCGCAATGGGGGCGATCCGGACTCGACGCTGGTGATAAAGCCTTCAGGTGCATGCCGAGGGTGTGGCCGTTCCTCGTAAATCCCGGTTGCAAACAATAGTCGACAAAACCGACTACGCTCTGGCCGCCTAAGGGCAGCCAGCGATCGACCCAGGATGCCTGCCGCCTGGGAACCGATCGTCATAATGGCAGGACCGCGGGTGCGCAATGTCCGCTTGCGCTCCGTTAAAACAGCGGACTCGCTCCCTGTCTTCTCGCACGCCAGGCGACAGGGAGTTAAATCAATAAGGGCGGTGCTATGCATGTAGACCCTGGGGCAGCACTCCGGCGGACGCGGGTTCGACTCCCGCCGCCTCCACCATTTCCACAGAGAGACTGCCCAGGCAGCGTCTGCCGTCCCAATTTCGCTCTCCCCCTTTCCCTCACCGCCTCAATGGGGCTGTCTTCACCCGCCGCATACGCGCACATCCATCCTACCGCCGTGGCCCCGCAACGCACTATCGCCCTCAACCGCAAGGCAAAGCGGGATTTCCACTTAGAGGAGCGCTTTGAGGCGGGTCTGGCCCTGGAAGGCTGGGAGGTGAAAAGCCTGCGGGCGGGCAAGGCACAGGTCGCCAGCAGCTATGTGCACGTGCGGGGCGGCGAAGCCTGGCTTCTGGGCGTCCAAATTACCCCCCTGCCCGCCGCTGCCGAGCGGCGGCGGCCGCCCCACCCGGAGCGCGACCGCAAGCTGCTCTTGCAGAGACGCGAGCTGGCACGGCTCAGTGCCGCTATTCAGCAAAAGGGCTACACCTGCTTATGCACCGCCCTGTACTGGAAAAAGCATTTGGTCAAGTGTGAAATCGCCTTGGCCCGGGGCAAACACCTCCATGACAAACGGGAGGATGAAAAACAGCGGGACTGGGAGCGGGAGCAGCAGCGGCTGCTGCGCGGCCGCCGAGATTGAAAGGACGGCAAGACAGCCCCGCTGGGACAGCGGGTGGGGCAGCCCAGGGCAGCTTTCCCCCTCGGGGGCCGGGGCCGAGATGCTGGGAAACCCCTATCCGATGAAGCGACGCACAGCTACAATGGACGGCACAGGCATAATGCAGGCGAAGAGCCGCTAGAGGATGACCAGGCCATGAATACCGAACCATCACTGCTTACCAGGGCCCAAGCGTTGCGGCCATTGATTGAAGAGCATGCGGATGCCACCGAGAAGGGCAATACCCTGGCACAGGATGTGGTGGATGCCTTTGCGGACAGCGGCCTGCTCCACATGATGGTGCCGAGGGAGCTAGGCGGCGCCGAAACGGACGTGGAGACCACTCTGAAAATCTTTGAAGCCGTCAGCTACGCAGACGGCTCTAGCGGCTGGACCCTGCTGGCGAATGCATCCACCACCTCCTATGCCGGCGCTTTTACCAGCGAGACGGCGGCCCGGGCCATGTGCGAGAACAAGCCCGGCAACAGCCACGCGGGAATGTTTGCACCGATGGGGGTGGCGAACCGGACGGAGGGCGGCTTCCAGGTATCCGGCAGCTACAGCTTCGGCAGCGGCGCGATCCATTCCGCCTACCTGGGCAGCGGCGCACTGGAAATGCACAACGGAGAAATGCCCCCTTTTGACGAAAGAGGGCTGCCCGTCGTGCGGGCCTTTTTTGTGCCGAAAGACAAAGTCCGCTGCAAGGACAACTGGGATGCTATCGGGCTCCGCGGCACCGGCAGCATAGACTACGAGATCCCGGAGCAATTCGTGGAGGAAGGCTGGACCTTCAGCCTGTTTAATGCCGAGCCGCAGCGGGGCGGGGCAATCTACCGCTTAGGGGCGACCCCGCTGGCAGGCCTGGGACACGCGGCATGGTGTCTCGGGGTGGGACAGCGGGCGATGGACGAGCTGGAGCAGATCGTGCAGGCAGGCCGCGCCCGCATGGGTGCCGCGCCCATGCGCGAGCAGCCGGACTTTCAGAAGAACTACGCCTTTCACACGGCGGCGATACGCGCTGCCCGGCTGCTTGTGTACGAAATCTACGGGGGCGCATACGACTGGGTAGCCGCGGGGAATCCTATAAGCGCCCATTGGTTTGAGCAGGTCCGCCTAGCCACCGCCTACGCCACTGACACCACCTTGGAAGCCACCACTTTTGCCTACCGCAAGGCCGGCAGCAAGGGGCTGCGCAACCCAAGCATCCTGCAGCGCTGTTTCAGGGATCTGTATACCGGGGGACAGCATATCTTCGTGGATGACAGCTGCTATGTCGCCGCCGCCCGAGAGATGCTGGGGGTAGAGAACAAGCTGAATTTCTGAAGCCGGGCGCAGGGCAACGATGAAAACTCCTGAGTCCGGCAAAGATGCCGCCAAGGGCAGCGGCCAGGGCAGCCCGCCGGTAAAAAGACTTTCTACGAGGTGAGCAGAACATGAAAGAATTTAAAGGCAAAACTGCCGTGGTTACCGGCGCTGCATCCGGCATCGGTCTGGCTCTTGCAAAGACCTTTGCCGCCGAGGGCATGAAGGTCGTGCTGGCAGACGTGGAGCCGGAGCCCCTGGAACAGGCAGTTGAAGAAATTCGTGCAGAAGGCGGCGAGGTCATCCGGGTTCTCGCCGATGTCAGCAGGGCGGAAGACATGCAGCAACTGGCAGATACTGCACTAGCGGAATTCGGCGAAGTGCATATCCTGTGCAACAATGCCGGAGTGTGGGTCGGCGGCCAACTGTGGGAGTGCTCCCTGGCCGACTACCAGTGGCTCATGGATGTCAATATCTGGGGCGTAATTCACGGTATTCGCACCTTCCTGCCGATCATGCTGGGCCAAGAGGGAGAGTGCCACATTGTCAACACCTCCTCCATGGCGGGATTTACCGCCATGCCCTTTTGCGGCATCTACCATATGACCAAGCACGCGGTGGCGGGGCTAAGCGAGTCCCTCTACAAGGAGATGGACTCGGTGGCCCCCAGGATCAAAGTTTCGCTGTTATGTCCGGAACTGGTGAACACCGGCATCTTCCACGCCGAGCGCAACCGCCCGAAAAATCTGTCCGATGTCGGCGATATCACCGTTACGGAGACCACCAAGGCCTTGGAAAGCGCCACCATAGACGCCAAGCGCAAAGGCATCCCTCCCAGGATAATCGCCGAGCGCACCCTGCAGGCAATCCGAGACGAGCAGTTTTATATCTTCCCGGAGGGGGAGTGGCGCCGCATTGCCAACCTGCGGCTAGACGAAATTCGCGAAGGCCGCAACCCCGTCCTAGCCGTGCCCGAAGAGTAACCGCCCGTCCCCGGAGAGTACCCATGCAGAAAAGAAAAATTGGCAATAGCGACCTGTATGCCTCGGTCATGGGCTTCGGGTGCATGAGCATGTCAGATGTCTATGGCAAGGCCGACCGGGCCGAGTCCATCGCCACCCTGCACCATGCCCTCTCTCTTGGCATCAACTTCTTTGACACCGCTGATGTCTATGGCGCAGGGGGCAACGAGGAAATCTTAGCGGAGGCTTTTTCAGACATTCGCGACGAGGTCATCATCGCCAGCAAGTTCGGCATCATGCATGAGCCCAGCGGCCAGATCACCGGCCTCTCCGGCAAGCCGGACTATGTGCGCAAGTGCTGCGATGCCAGCCTGCGCCGCCTGGGAACTGATGTCATAGATCTCTACTACCTGCACCGCCCCGACCCCGATACGCCGATTGAAGAGACCGTGGGGGCGATGGCCGAGATGGTCGCCGCCGGCAAGGTTCGCTGCCTAGGGCTGTCGGAGGTTTCCGGCGAGCAGCTGAAGCGCGCCCACGGGGTGCATCCGATTGCGGCTGTGCAGTCGGAGTACTCTCTCTGGTGCCTGGAAGTGGAGGATGAATGCCTGGATGCAATTCGCGAGCTGGGCGCAGCCCTGGTCCCCTACAGCCCCTTAGGGCGGGGCTTTCTGACCGGCAGCATCCGCAAAAGCGATGATCTGCCGGAAGGGGATTTTCGCCGCCTGCTGCCCAGGTTCCAGGAAGAGAACCTCCAGCAGAATTTAAAGCTTGTCAGGGAGCTTTCAAGTATCGCCGAGGAAAAGCGCTGCACCCCCGGGCAGGCGGCCCTCGCCTGGATCTACAGCCGCGGGGAGGACATGTTCCCGATTCCAGGCACCAGGCGGAGCGCTCACTTGGAAGAAAACGCAGCAGCGGTGGAAATTCATCTGCTGCCCGATGAATTAGAAACCCTGAACCAGCTGACCCGGCAAGTGGCTGGAGATCGCTACGGCGAAAGCATGTCCCTGGTGCGCCCGCAAAAATCCCCGGCGACGGACAAAGACGACTAAACGGGACGCAGCTGGGCAGCTGGCTTGGCCGGGTTCTGCACCCGGAGGCAGATTGCGGGGCTCAGCCCCCGGTCATATTCATAAAGCGCACAATCTGGACCTCATCCTTGGCCGGTTCAAAGTGGTGCTTCTCGGGCTTGGCAGCGATGGCCCCCAAGATTGCATCTTGCAGCCGCTCCCCGCTTCCTGGCCAGCGGCGCAGGACGGCACGCAGGTCAACAGCCTGCTCATGGCCTAAGCAAGGCAGCAGCTTGCCATTCGCCGTCAGCCGCACCCGGTTGCAATCGGCACAGAAGTTGCGGCTGTGGGGCGAAATAAAACCGACGCGGCTCGCACTGTCTGCCATGCGGTAGTAGCGGGAGGGGCCGCCGGTGGTTTCCAAGGTGGGCAGCAGGGGCCAGCGCTCGCTGATGCGGGCCAGCAATTCATCGCTGGAGCAGTAGTCGGCACGGCTGTGCTCCGTAATATCCCCCAAGGGCATTTCTTCAATAAAGGAGATGTCGGTGCCCCGGCTGCGAGCGAAGTGCACCAGATCCAGCACCTCGTTATCGTTGTGTCCCCGCAGGATAACGCTGTTGATCTTGATTCGCTCAAAGCCTGCCTGCACAGCCGCATCAATACCCGCCAGCACCCGATGCAGGTCTCCATGGCGGGTCATCTCCCGGAAGCGGGCGGGCTGCAGGCTGTCTAAACTGATATTGATGCGGCGCACCCCGGCGGCCCGCAGGGATAAAGCACAGTCGGCCAGCCGAGATCCATTGGTGGTGAGCACCAGCTCCTCCAAGCCCGGGATGCTGCCCAAAGTGCGGGCCAAGTCCAAGATGCCCCGGCGCACCAAGGGCTCGCCGCCAGTAAGGCGCACCTTGCGCACCCCAAGGGCGACAAAAGTCTGCACGGTGAAAGCGATCTCCTCCAGGCTCAGCAGCTCCCGGCGGGGCAGGAAAGTCATCTCCTCCGCCATGCAGTAGATACAGCGAAAATCACAGCGGTCTGTGACAGACAAACGCAGATAGCTAATCCGTCGCCCGAAAGGGTCTACCATCGGGGAGAAGGACTGTTGGGGGGTGGGGGGGGTGTTGCGATGCATGGGATGCCGCTCCGTTCCCTTATCATAGCCTAAGGAAGTGCGGTTTCAGGCGAAACGAGAAAAGGGAAGGATTCTGGCCAACACCCGCAGAGCCGCCCCCTATGGGCACCTGTCTTGACACTTAATCCAGCACAGGCAGATTGGAAGTCACTAAGATACACAGACTCATGCAAAGTCTGCCTCGGCAAAGGAGGGTCCCAATGCTTCCTTTCTTCCTAAACCTGCTCCTGTCCGCCTTCTTAGCGGGCTTCGCCGCCTCGGCTAATGCCGCTGGACGCTCTCCCCCCTGCCAGGCAGCGGGGATTGAGGTCATCTGCGGGCTGCAAAAGCCGGAGGATCTGGCCCTGTACGGAGAGCGGCACGTATTGATCAGCCAGATGGGAGGCATGATAAAAGGGGCACCGGGCAGTCTGGCAGTTCTGGACACCAGAAGCAATGCCTACCTTGAAATTTATCCCTTGGGACGGGGGGCCGGCACTAAGGCGGCCCCCTGGGGAGCCTCGGATTGTCCCGGCGAGCCCGGCACAGAGCTGTCTCCCCACGGGCTGCACCTGTCACAGAGAGAGGACGGCAGATGGCAGCTTCTGGTGGTGAACCACGGAGGGCGGGAGTCAGTTGAATTCTTTGAGGTGATAGGGTCTCCCGACGGGGAGGATGGGGTGAAGAGCCTGGCTTGGCGAGGCTGCGCAAAGGCCTCGCCGGAAGCCTTCCTGAATGATACGGTGGCGCTGCCCGATGGCGGCTTTCTGGTAACCCATATGTGGAAGAAAAGCGATTCCTTTTTCGGGACGCTGCTGAGCGCAATGGGATTTAAAGGTCAGGGGCATATCTACTCCTGGCGGCCCGGAGAGGGTTTTAGAGAGGTGCAGGGCACCGAGGGCCTAATGCCGAACGGCATCGCCCTGGCACCCGATGGCAAGACATTTTTCCTCAATCTATCCGGAGACAACCTGGTGCAGGAGGTGCGGCTGGCAGATGGCAAAAAATTGAGAAAAGTGAAGGTAAATTCTCCCGATAACAGCACTTGGGCCCCGGATGGACGGCTCTTGGTGGCATCCCTTCACATGAATATGTGGAACGCCTTGAGATGTTTTTCCAATTTAGACAAACCCTGCCCTGCCGCTTTTGAAATCGTAGCCATAAGCCCGGAAAATATGGAGAAAAAGACCGTGTTCTCCCATGAGGGGCCGCCGATGGGGGCCGCCACCGTGGGGCTTGCGGTGAAGGATAAGCTGTACCTCGGCTCCTTCGCCGGCGAGCGGATGCTTGTCGTACCCTACTCTCCCTCCGCAGCCCCGCCCCCCTCCCCTGCCAGGCAGCACTGAAGCAGTGCAGTAGGCCGCAGACCCTCACCCTTCCAAAGCAAGGTCCCATGCCCCCTCCGGCGCAAGGCTCTCACCCCCCTCACCCCCTCACCCCCTTTGGAAAGCGGAGTGCCATCTGCATGATTAAGAGCCATCGCGAGGCGATTTCTTTGATAGACAAAATGCATTGAAAGTATAGATAGACTTGACTTGTTATCTATGAATTAGTGATTATGATAGTGAATGAATGTCCCCGACGGGATATTCAAGCGAAAATCGCACACTCACGAAAACCGAGGAGGACCCCATGGACCTGAAAAGTTCTAAAACCGCCAAAAACTTGGCCGATGCCTTTGCCGGCGAAAGCCAGGCAAACCGCCGCTACCTGTACTTCGCCTCCAAGGCGGACGTGGAGGGTGCGCCGGATGTGGCCAGCGTGTTCCGCGCCACCGCAGAGGGGGAGACCGGCCATGCGCACGGTCACTTGGAATACCTGGAGGCAGTGGGCGACCCGGCCACCGGCAAGGCCTTCGGCGAGACCAAGGCCAATCTTCAATCCGCCATTCACGGCGAAACCCACGAGTACACCGACATGTACCCCGGCATGGCGAAGACTGCCCGGGAAGAGGGGTTTTCGGAGATTGCCGACTGGTTTGAAACCTTGGCCAAGGCTGAGCGCAGCCACGCCGGCAAGTTCCAGAACACCTTGGACAGCTACCTGGCCAGCAATTCCTGATAAACCCGGGAAGGCCGGGGCAGGAAGGCGATGACAGGCAATACCCAGGCAGGGGAGCGGGAAGGGGGGCTGGAAGCCCCCACCCGCCACCCAATTCCTTGGCAGGAGGAGAGTTTTTACGACGAGGACGCTCTGAATGCCGAGCTGGCGCGGGTATTTGATATCTGCCATGGCTGCCGCAGATGTGTAAGCCTGTGCGAAGCCTTTCCGACCCTATTTGATCTGATTGACGAATCCACCTCCTTTGACGTGTCGGGGGTGGAAACTTCGGACTACCGCAAGGTCAGCGAGCAGTGCTACCTCTGCGATCTCTGCTATCAGACCAAGTGCCCCTATGTGCCGCCCCACGAATGGCAGGTGGACTTTCCGCACCTGATGCTGCGGGCCAAAGCAGTCCGATTTCACAAAGAGCAAAGCCGGCTGTCGGAACGGCTCATCGCTGCTACCGACCGGGTCGGCCGCCTCGCGGCGAGACCAGTGCTCGCCCCCCTTGTCAATGCGCTGCTCGGAAATCGCCTGGTTCGGCTTCTGCTAGAGCCGTTAATGGGCATTCACCGCAAAGCGCGCCTGCTCCGCTACACATCCCGTCCCCTCAACGCCCTGCTGGGCCGGGGCGAGAAGAAGGCAGATGCGGCGGCGGCCGTCCGCACTGGCCGGACCCGGGGGAAAGTCGCCCTGTTCGGCTCCTGCTACGGGCGGTGGAGCCGTCCGCAGATTGAGGAGGACTTGGCGGCGGTGATGGAGCACAATGACATCCCGACGCAGCTCTTGGAAACCGAATTCTGCTGCGGCATGCCAAAAATGGAGCTGGGAGATTTGGAGTCCGTGGCACGACTGAAAGCTCTCAACATGCCGGTGCTGCGACGAGCAGTGGATGAAGGCTGGGATATCCTCTCCACCGTGCCCTCCTGCGTGCTGATGTTCCGACAGGAGCTGCCGCTGCTGTTTCCCGAAGACGAGGATGTGCAGGAGGTGGCTCGCCATGTCTTTGACCCCTTTGAATACCTGCATCTGCGCCAGCAGGGTGGTCTGCTGAAGACAGATTTTCAGCAGCCCATCGGCAAGCTGGCCTACCAGGCGGCCTGCCATCAGCGGGTGCAGAACTTCGGCAGCCGGACCCGGGACATTCTCTCCCTGGCACCGGACACAGAGGTGGAGGTCATAGAGCGCTGCAGCGGCCACGACGGCACCTATGCCATCAAGCGTCATACCCATGAAAAATCCATGAAAATTTTGAAGCCAGTGGCAGAACGGGTGAAAAAGAGCAAGGCCGCCGTGTTCACCAGCGACTGCCCGATGGCAGCCTCCCACATCGCCCACGGCCTCGGCAGCGAAGAGGAGCCGCCGCACCCCCTCCGCCTGCTGCGGCAGGCCTACGGCATCTGAGGGCACCTATGAAAGCATCCGGCCCGCTGCGGCTTGAAGATCTGTGGGACTTGGAAAAATACGCCCGGGAGCGCGAGGCCCTGCGTGAGAAGGCAATGAAGTGCAAGCAGCAGCGCCGGGTTCATCTGGGCGAGCATCTCACCCTGCTGTTTGAAAATCGCACCACAATCTTCTATCAGGTGATGGAGATGCTGCGCATTGAGAATACGGAGGAGGATGCAGGGCGGCAGGAAGAACTGGCGGCCTACAACCCGCTGGTGCCTGACGGCGACAACTTCAAGGCCACTTTGTTTATTGAGTATGAAGAGGAAGCGGAGCGCCACCGGCGGCTGAAACGCCTGAAGGACATTGAGCACCGGATGTGGTGCCGCATCGGAGACGGCGAAGTCTTCTACGCAGTCGCCGACGAGGACACGAAGCGTTCCGATGAAGAAAAAACTTCCGCCGTGCATTTTCTGCGCTACCAGCTGCCCGCTGATGGCATGCGCGCCCTCGCCGGGGGCACCCCCCTGGCTTTCGGCTGCGACCATCCGGATTCCCGTCAGGACAGCGGCCCTCTGCCAGAGCCGGTCCGGGCCTCGCTGCTAGAGGATCTCGGCCTGTAGGCAATGATCAATATCCGCACCCTGGGATACTTGGCAGCAGTCGCACAGACGAGGCACTTTGGACGCGCCGCCGAGCTCTGCCATATCAGCCAGCCCACCCTGAGCCGACAGCTGGGCAAACTGGAGGACTACCTCGGCATTCGCCTCTTTGAGCGGGGCGGACGGCGCGTACTGCCGACCCCGGCGGGCCGGCCAGTGATTGAAAAAGCGGAGATCATCCTGCGGGAGTTCAGCGCGATGAAGGAGCTGGCCCGGCGCGCCCGCCGCCCGGGCAGCTGGCTGCTCAGACTCGGGGTATTCCCCACCCTCGCCCCCTACCTGCTGCCCCGGGCGGTGCCGCTCCTGCGCCGACACTACCCAGATCTGCGCCTGCGCTTAGCGGAGGAAAAAACCGAGGTGCTGGTCAAGAGCCTGCAGGAGGGAGACCTGGACCTGGCACTGCTGGCACTGCCCCTGGCAGAGCCGAACCTGCAGCAGGTGCGGCTGTTTCAGGAACCATTTTTGATGGCAGTCAACCGCTCCCATCCCCTGGCAGAGCGCCGGCGCATACGGCTCGCCGACATCGGGGCGACAGAGCTGCTCCTCTTAGACGAGGGACATTGCTTTCGGGAGCAGGCGCTGGCCGTGTGCAAAAAGGCCGGCGCCTTTGAAAACAGCGAATTCCGCGCCACGAGCCTGGAAACCCTGAAGCACATGGTGGCCACCGAGGCGGGAATTACCCTGATGCCGGAGATGGCCGTGGATTCCTCTAATACGGCGGTAAAATACATTCCCTTCGCTCGCCCGCAGCCGACCCGCACCATCGGGCTGGTATGGCGCAAGGGGACACCCGGCAATGCATTTTTCCGGGAAATTGCAAGGCACCTCAGCTCTCTTAGCAAGGGACGCTCCTAGCTTCTGCCGCCCGCTCTTGGCACAGCGCTGCCAAAACTGTTAACTGCGCTGCATGCCCTGCTTATAATTGCCAGCGTTAATAGTAATGTCGGCATGAATTTTTAGATTGTCTTTATGCACAAAGCGCCCGTACTTATTTTTATACATACGCCGAAGACAGGGGGCTCCTCCGCTGTCGGTCTGATCAGTTCGCACTATCCGGCGAAAAATATTCTAGATTTCCTTTCTTTAGCTCCGCGCCGTTCAGCTGACAGCTGTCTTGCCGCTTTTTTGCAGATGACACAGCAAGAGAGAGATTCGTATGATTTTATCTACGGCCATATGCCTTATGGCATCCATCAATTCTTATCGCGCAGGAGTGTGTATATCAACTTGTGGCGCGAACCCATGGAAAGAATTCTATCCGACTATGGCCATCGGTACAGAGACTCTAAAAGCGAGAAGGTACCCTACTGGGTAGTAGTTCCTGAAGGAGGCGCCTATACGCTAGAAGAACATATGCGCCAAACGAAAGCAGTACGGCACACGTCCTTTATTGACTTTAGACCTGATAACCCGCACCAGCTGCTCATCGTCAAGATGGAAAAGGACGGAAAGATAACCCAAACAGAGGAAAACATGGAAAGAGCAAAAGATTTTATACAGGAGCAATTCATGCTCGTAGGTCTGACCGAGAGACATACTGATTTTGTCTTTCTGCTGTCTCGCATGATGGGCTGGAAATTGCGCTGTTATCTGAAGAGAAACCAAGGGTCAGAGCGGCCCCAATCTGCAGAGATGAAACCCGATATACTGGCAGAGATTCAACAGCAGACAACTGCAGAAAACGATTTGTATCGTCATATTGATGAGCAATTTCAGAGGCAATGGGCCGCTCTCGGCATCGGGGCAAAACTGCAAATGCAGTTTTACCGGTTCTCCATGAATGTATACAACAGCAGGGCGATGGCTGTACTGGGACAAAGCGCAATACTGCGCAGGCTGTTCCGCTGGTATCGCAGTGCCGGCCAAACGCAAAATTCAGCATGACTGCCTCGCCATTGCTGATAAGCTAAGCAACCTGCAACCGAGGACAGCATATGTCTGCTATCAATCGCCAATGGCTGCTGGCTGAGCGGCCCCAGGGCATGGTGGAGGAGAGTAACTTCCACTATCAGGAGACTCCGCTGCCGGAGCCGGACACAAAGGCCGGCCAGCTGCTGGTACGCAATCTCTGGTTCAGCTTTGACCCCGCCATGCGCACTTGGATGGATGCCACCCCCACCTATCTTCCTCCCTCTGTCCTGAATGAGCCGGTGCGGGCGGTCAGCCTGGCCCGGGTGGAAAAATCGTCAGATCCGGCATTCCCGGAGGGCAGCCTGGTGCAGGGCATGTTCGGCTGGCAGGACTATGTCGTCGCCGACCCGGCGGCTCTCACTGCACCGGCGGCGGTGCCGCCGGGGGTGCCGCCGGAGCTCGTGCTGGGGGTGCTGGGAGGCACCGGTATCACGGCCTGGTGCGGGCTTTTGCAGGTGGGCAAGCCGGTGGCAGGGGAAACCGTTCTGGTATCCGCCGCCGCTGGCGCCACCGGCTCGGTGGCGGCGCAGATTGCCCGGCTGAAGGGATGCCGCAGCATCGGCATCGCCGGCGGCAGAGAAAAATGCGAGTGGCTGCTTCGGGAATGCCGTCTGGACGCTGCCATAGACTACCGCGGCGAGGATACGGCCGAGCGCTTGGCAGCGCTGTGCCCAGAAGGCGTGCACGTGTTCTTTGACAACGTGGGAGGGACGATTTTAGAAGCCGCTATAGACTGCATGGCAGAGCGAGGGCGCATCGTGCTGTGCGGACAGATCGCCAGCTACAACAACAGGAAGGAGGACAGGGGCGGCGGCCCCGGCAACATGACCCAGCTGGTGCTCCGCCGCATTCGCATGGAAGGTTTCCTGATGCTAGATTATTTAGACCGCATGGAGGAAGCGCAGAAGGAGCTGGCCGCTTGGATTGAGGCCGATGAAATCATCCAGCGCAGCGATGTGCAGGAGGGCTTTTTGAATATTCCCCGCACCCTGCTGCGCCTGTTCCGGGGCGAGAACCAAGGCAAACAGCTGCTGAAAAATGATCTGCCGGATTGATCCAAAGATAGCTGCAAGCCCAGCAGCTCATCCCCTCTGCAAATTTTGGGCAGCGGCCGGATGAAAGATTTAAAGGGCAAGGTGGCGGTGATCACCGGCGGTGCCAGCGGCATCGGCCGGGCACTGGCAGAGCACGCCGCCAGACTGGGCATGAAAGTGGTCATCGCCGATATTGAGAATGAGGCGATGGAAAAGACGCGCCATGCCCTCGGCGATATAGAGCTGTTCACCCTGCCCTGCGATGTATCCAAGCCCGAGCAGCTGGAACAGCTGGCAGAGGAAACCTGGGAGCGCTTCGGCGGCGCCCATCTGCTGTGCAACAATGCCGGGGTGAGCGGCGGCGGGGTCATGGAGGAGACATCTCTGGAAGACTGGCAGTGGGTGCTGGGGGTCAATCTGTGGGGGGTGATTCACGGCATACAGGCATTCCTGCCGAAAATGCTGGCCCAAAAGGAAGGGCATATCGTCAATACCGCATCCATCGCTGGTGTCACCTCCTGCCCGGGCATCGCTCCCTACAATGTCAGCAAGCACGGCGTGGTAGCCCTGTCGGAGACCCTGTACCGGGAATTGCAGGACAAGAGGAGCTCCATCGGCATCTCGGTGCTGTGCCCCAGCTACGTGCAGACCCGCATTCATCTCTCCGAGCGCAGCCGCCCCCGGAAGCACGGGCGCAGCGAAGAGGAGCGGGCACAGGCGATGAAGGATGCAGAGGAGACCTTCGCCAAAGTTTTTCAGGATGCGCAGTCGCCGTCGCGAGCGGCAGAGCTGGTGTTTGAGGGAGTGGAGAAGGGACGCTTCTACATCTTTACCCACAAAGGCAGCCAGGCAAAGGTGGAAGAGAGAATGCGGGCCATCTTAGAAGACGGCCATCCGCCGATGAAAGGACCGGAAGAGTTTCCCATGGAAGGCCTTTAATGCGCCTAGGTCTGTCTAGCACGATAGAAACAGGATTTTGGTTCAGGCCTGAACCCGCAGCCGAAGCAAGCGCAAAGCAGGGGATGCGGCGGATTTCCGCCCGCCATTCGGCAGCTGCCGGCTAAAAATCCTGTCAGGGCCTGAAGGCCGGGGGAACGCTGTCAGCGCAGGCTCTTGTTGATGGCCTCCAGGGCATGGTTGCCCGGGCAGAGGTCTTCTTCTGCCAAGGTGTTCAGGGGACGCTGGTCCACCTGCATGATGTCGTGAAGGTCACGGCTCTCTGTGTCCATGTACAAAAGGCCGGTGAGGATAACCCCTTCTTTCTCCGCGCGGCGCATCTCTGCAAGGGCGGCATCCCGGTCCAGAGGCGAATAGTCGGCGGCCAGTTTCTGCAGACGCACAGCGGAGCCGTCGTGCAAGGTCACATCCACCGCATCACCCGGACTGTAACGGGCAGTAATCTCTTCTCGCTCCGGCACGAAGCCAATTTCTGCCGCCACCGATGTGTGCTCGCGGATGTACTGGTAGCTCTTGGTAGAGCCATCGTTGTTATTGAAGGTGACGCAGGGGGACAGGACGTCAATAAAAGAAAATCCGTGATGCGCAAGGCCGGCTTTGATCAGGGGCACCAGCTGCTCCTTGTCCCCGGAGAAGGAGCGGGCCACAAAGCCGGCATTCAGCTGCACCGCCATGCCGCACAGGTCTATAGACTGATAGGGGTTCGGCGTCTTCGTCTTGCTGATAGAGCCGGTATCAGCGGTGGCGGAATCCTGGCCCTTGGTGAGTCCGTAGCAGCCGTTGTTCTCCACGATGTAGAGCATGTTGAGATTGCGCCGCAGCACATGGGCGAACTGTCCCATGCCGATAGAGGCGGTATCACCGTCCCCGGAAATGCCGATATAAATCATGTCACGATTGGCGAGATTGGCGCCGGTGGCCACCGAGGGCATGCGACCATGCACCGAGTTGAAGCCATGGGACTTGCCGAGAAAATAGGTCGGCGTCTTGGAGGAGCAGCCGATGCCCGACAGCTTGGCCACCCGGTGGGGCTCCACGGCACTTTCAAAACACGCCTGTATGATCGCGGCGCTGATGGAATCGTGACCGCAGCCGGCACACAGAGTAGAGAGGGCTCCCTCGTAGTCACGGCGCGTATAGTTCAGCGTGTTGACCGGCAGCCCCGGATGACGAAAACGCGATGCGAGGTAACTCATGCTTCCCGGTGCCTGTGCAGGGGCGTCACCTTGGCCGTGACAAAATGATCCTGAATCTTCGCCAGGATGTAGCGGGCCGTGATCGGCGTGCCGTCAAAATGCAGCACCGACACCAGCTGCTCCGGCTGCGCCGTGCATTCGTTCATCAGCAGGGTCCGCATCTGTGCGTTTCGGTTCTGTTCCACTACAAAGACACGCGGGTGCTGGTCTAAGAATGCCTGCACCGCCGCTCCGAAGGGAAAAGCGCGAAGCCGCATGATATCCAGTGCAATACCGTCCTTGCCCAGGGCGGCAGCCGCTTCCAGCATAGCGGCGGTGCTGCTGCCGAAGCACAGCACCCCGTCGCTGCTGTCACCATCGCCGTAGATTATCTGGGGCTCGGGGACCGCGTCCTTGGCGGTGTTCCATTTCTTCTGCAAACGCTCCATATTGTCGGCGTAGGTGTCGCCGTCCTCTGTATAAACCGCATAGCGATCCCGGGAGGTGCCGCGGGTGAAGAAAGCACCCCGTTCAGGATGGGTGCCGGGCAGTGTCCGGGCGCAGATACCGTCGTCGTCTGAGTCTACATAGCGGCCATAGCGCTCTGTGAGCGCGTCCAAGTCTTCGGCCTTTAGCACCTTGCCCCGGTCATAGCGACGCTGGTCGTCCCAGTGCAGGGGGGGAGACAGGTTGTCATTCATGCCGAGGTCCAGGTCGCTCAGCAGCAGAATCGGTGTCTGCAGACGCTCGGCCAAGTCAAAGGACAGGGCGGCAAAGTCAAAGCATTCCCGGGGGGTGGAGGGCAGCAGCAGCACGTGCCGCGTGTCGCCGTGGGAGGCGTAGGCGCAGGCGAGAATATCCGACTGCTGGGTGCGGGTCGGCATGCCCGTGGAGGGGCCCGCCCGCTGGATATTAAAAATTACAGCAGGCACCTCGGCGAAATAGGCGAGACCCAGGAATTCACTCATCAGGGAAATGCCGGGACCGCTGGTGGCGGTGAAAGCCCGGGCGCCGTTCCAGCCTGCGCCGATCACCATGCCGATGGCAGCCAATTCATCCTCCGCCTGAACGATGGCATATTTGCGCCGCCCGCTGCCGGCATCAATACGCATGCGCTCGGCGTAGCGCGAAAAGCTGTCCACCACCGAGGTGGAGGGCGTAATCGGATACCAAGCGGCCACCGTAGCGCCACCGTAGATGGCCCCTAAGGCCAGTGCTGCATTGCCGTCAATCAGAATGCTGTCACCCACCTTGTCGCGCCGCTCCACGCGCAGACCAGTGGGGCAGTCAAAATGTTCAAGGGCGTACTGCCAGCCCAGCTCCAGCGCATGCACGTTGGGTGCAATCAGTTTTTCCCGGGACGAGAATTGCTCGGTGATCAGCTCGCGGAAAACATCAAACTCCATGTCCAGGAGAGCCCCGATTGCACCGACATAAATCACGTTGCGAAACAGCTGCCGCTGCCGGGGATCGCGGTACTCGCGCACACAGATCTCCGTCAGCGGGATGGCGAAGATGCAGATATCGTCCCGGTGCAGATCCGAGGGCAGAGGCTTAGTGGAATCGTGCAGAAAATAGCCACCGCTTTCCACGCTGGCGATGTCCTGCGCCATGCTTTGCGGATTGACCGAGATCATAAAGTCCACACCGCCGCGTCGTCCCAAGCGTCCGTCTTCACTCACCCGCACCTCGTACCAGGTGGGAAGCCCCTGGATGTTGGAGGGGAATATATTCTTCGGCACCACCGGCACCCCCATGCGAAACAGCGCACGGGCAAAAAGGCTATTGGCACTCGCCGAACCGGTGCCATTGACATTGGCAAACAGCACCACGAAATCGTTGATCGCCTCCAGACTGTGCACTTGCTCCATCACTGCTCTCTATCGCCGGATTCAGGCCACTTCATCCACCGCGGCTGCCTTGGTCACATGGTATAGAAACTTCTGCATATCCCAAGCTCCGGTCGGACAGCGCTCAGCACACAGCCCGCAGTGCAGGCAGACATCTTCGTCTTTAACCATCACCCGCCCGGTGGGCAGATCATCTGCAACATAGAGGGGCTGTTCTATGTTCAAAGCCGGTGCGCTGAGACGGGTGCGCAGCTCCTGCTCCTCCCCGTTGCCGGTAAAACTGATGCAACTGGTGGGGCAGACATCCACGCAGGCATCACACTCTATGCAGCGGGGAGCGCTGAACACGGTCTGCACGTCGCAGTTTAGGCAGCGCTGGGCTTCGGCATAGCCGATACCGGCATTAAAGCCCAGCTCCACCTCTACCTGGCGGTCACTGAGACTGCGTGCCTTGTCTGCATGGGGCACCACGTAGCGCACATCGTGGGACACCTCGCTGTCGTAGACCCATTCATGAATGCCCATCCGCTGGCTCGCAAGGGTGACCCCCGGAGGCAGCCGCTCCTCCACATTCAGACCTTGGCAGAACTTGTGGATGGAGATGGCCCCCTGGTGGCCATGGGCCACGGCGGTGATGATGTTCTCCGGGCCGAGGGCGGCATCGCCGCCGATGAATACCCGGGAGAGAGAGGTCTGGAAAGTGGTCTTGTCCAGCACCGGCATGCCCCACTTGTCAAACTCAATGCCGATATCCCGCTCAATCCAGGGAAAGGCGTTTTCCTGTCCGATCGCGATCAGCACATCGTCGCAGGGCACGGTTACCGGAGGCTCCCCGGTGGGCACCAGGGAGCGCTTGCCGGCGCTGTCGTATTCAGCCCGCACTTTTTCAAAGCGTATGCCGCTAAGACGCCCCCCCTCTAAGAGGAAAGCTTTGGGCACATGGTTTTCCAGTATGGGGATGTCCTCGCGCATGGCATCGTCTTTTTCCCAGGGAGAGGCCTTCATCTCGCTGAAAGGACTGCGTACCACGACCTTCACATCCTCACCGCCGAGACGGCGCGAGGTGCGGCAGCAGTCCATCGCGGTGTTGCCGCCCCCTAGCACCACCACCCGCCGACCAATTTTCTCGGTGTGCCCGAAGGCGACGCTCCCCAGCCAGTCAATGCCGATATGGATGCTGGCCGCCGCCTCCTTGCGCCCGGGGATGTCCAAGTCGCGGCCCCTGGGAGCGCCGGTGCCGATAAAAACAGCGTCGTAGCCCCCGGCTAAGACCTCCTTCATGCTGCTGACATAGCGGTTGAAATGAGTCACCACCCCCATGTTCAGTATGTAGTCCACCTCTTCGTACAGCACCTCTTCCGGCAGACGAAAAGCGGGGATCTGACTGCGCATCATGCCGCCGCCCTTCTCCTGCTCGTCAAAGACATGCATCTCGTAGCCCAGCGGCAGCAGGTCCCGGGCGACGGTCAGGGAGGCGGGGCCGGCCCCCACCAAGGCGATGCGCTTGCCGTTGCTCTTTGCCGCTGGCCCGGGCAGGCGCGCCCGAATGTCTCCCTTATTGTCAGCGGCAACCCGCTTCAGACGGCAGATGGCCACCGGCTCCTCATTCTCTCCCTGCAGGCGACCGCGGCGACAGGCCGGCTCGCAGGGGCGGTCGCAGGTACGACCGAGAATGCCTGGAAATACATTGGATTCCCAGTTCACCATATAGGCATCGGCATAACGACCCGCCGCGATAAGGCGAATGTACTCCGGCACCGGAGTGTGCGCCGGACAGGCGTACTGGCAATCCACCACCCGGTGGAAGTACTCAGGGTTTTTTATATTGGAGGGTTCCACAATGTGCTCCAGCAGTGCGGGCACCAGTCATAAGAACAGTTATTATACAATTATATATAGGAACAGAAATAAATTTTGCCCCGCGTCGCCGGAGAATGGCAATCGGCATTGAACCTGAAGATGCACCGTCTCTAAGACCGACGGCGGCGGCTGGCGTACAGTGCCAGCCGGCTGCCAAGCAGCAGCAGCAGAATAATAATGTAAATCGTCGGGCGCAAGAAGTCCTTGGACAGCCACAGGAAGTGCAGCACGCCGAGGATGCCAACCAGATAAATCAGACGATGCAGGTGTTTCCAGCGCCGACCCAAGCGGCGCATCCAGCCCCGGGTGGAGGTGAGGCCGAGGGGCAGCAGCAGGAGCCAAGCGCTGAAGCCAACGGTGATGTAGGGACGTTCGGCGAGCTCCCGGGCGAATTCTCCAAAACGGAATCCCAAAAGCAGTGCCAGCCAGGCGGTGAAGTGCAGGCTGGCATAAAAGAGGGTGCACAGGCCGAGGGTTCTCCGGCAGGGAAAGATCCACGCCTGTCCGGTCCATGTCCGCAGGGGTGTCACACAGAGGGTGGCGAGGAGCAGGTGCAGGGTCCACAGGCCAGTGAAGAGGGCCACTTCCCGGGGCGGGTCCGGGCCCAGCTCGGCACCGGCGGCACGCCAGATCAGCCAGACCAGGGGCAGCAGGCAGAGAAGGGTTAGGAGGGTCTGGCTGACAGAGAATTTGAATTGCATGTTCCAGCAATCGCCTGCTGCCGATGCGTCTGCGGGCTGCCGCCCGGTTCAATAATGCCGGCGCAGATCCATTCCCGCGTAAAGCTGGGCCACCTGCTCGCCGTAGCCGTTAAACATGCGAGTCGGAATTCGGTTGCTGCCGAACAGGGAGCCGGGCAAGCGGCGCTCTATGGCCTGGCTCCAGCGGGGGTGGTCCACTTTGGGATTGACGTTGGAGTAGAAGCCGTACTCTTTGGGGGCAGTGAGATTCCAAGAGGCGGGAGGCTGCTTCTGGGTGTAGCGAATCTCCACGATGGACTTGATACTCTTGAAGCCATATTTCCAGGGCACCACCAGCCTAAGGGGTGCGCCGTTCTGCCCCGGCAGCTCTTTCCCGTACAGGCCGACTGCGAGAAAAGCAAGGGGGTGCATTGCCTCGTCCAAGCGCAGGCCCTCCACATAGGGCCACTTCAGGCTGCCGAAACTCCATCTTCTCTGCCCCCGCATCTGCTTGGGGTCGTGCAAGGTGGTAAAGGCTACATAGCGGGCCTTGGAAGTGGGGGGGTAGCGCTTGAGCAGATCGCCCAGAGGAATGCCGACCCAGGGGATCACCATGGACCATGCCTCCACGCAGCGCAGCCGGTAAATGCGCTCTTCCAGGGAATGGGGAGCGAGAAGATCCTCCAGGGCATATTCTCCGGGCTTTTCGGTTTCCCCCGCAATGCGCACCGACCAGGGCTTGACACGCAGTGCCCCGGCATGGCGGGCCGGGCTTGCTTTGCTGGTGCCGAACTCATAAAAATTGTTGTAGTGGGTGACATCCTGGTAGGGGGTGAGGGGCTCCGCCGTATAAAACCCCGTCGCCGCTGTCTCTGGCCCGGCCCGCCGGTACTTGAGGGGTGCGAGGATCCTGCCCTGTGCCTCGGCATGGGCCTCCCCCTGGGCCAAGGCCAAGGGCAGGAGGGCCGCCGCCCCCGCCGTCTGCATCAGGCGACGGCGGGACAGATAGACTTTCTCCGGAGTGATCTCAAAGGAGCGAGGCTCACAGCGGTCTTGTAGGCGAATCAACATGGCGGGTATATCTTTGGAACAGCAAACAGTATAAAAGTTCTGTTTACCGGAGGAGATCAGCCCTGCCGTCGCCGCAGCCGGGCCCACAGCATGGACAGCGGCCCGGAAAAGGCATAAACGGCGGAGAGCAGCAGCAGCATGCGGGGCGGGTCCACGGCGATGACGGCAAACAGCAGCAGCATCACCAGCACCGAGGCAAAGGGAACGCGCCCGCGAAAATCAATTTCCTTGAAACTGCGGTAAGGCACCCGAAGCAGCATCAAAAGACCCGTTGCAACCGTGACCAGGCAGGCCAGCCAAGCCCAATTCTCGGACAGGATGCGGGCATCCCCGAGCCCGGTCTCGCTGCTGAACCAGGCTAGGGAGCTCAAGAGCACCGCCCCCGCCGGACTCGCAAGCCCGATAAACTCCCGGTCATCCCCCTTCTCATGGGCCCGGGTGTTGAAGTGGGCCAGCCGCAAGGCGGTGCAGGTGGTGTAGAAAAAAGCCGCAATCTGGCCGAAGGCCTGCAGGGGGGCAAGCCCCCACTGGTACATCACCAAGGCCGGTGCAACCCCGAAGGAAATGACATCCGACAGGCTATCGTACTGCTGACCGAAGGCGCTCTGGGCGTTGGTCAGCCGGGCGATACGCCCATCTAGACCGTCCAAGAGGGCCGCTGCAAAAATCGCAGATGCAGCGTAGCCGAACTGCCCTTCCAGGGACTGAACAATGGCCAGAAAACCGGCGAACAGCGCCCCGGTGGTGAGCAGGTTGGGAAGCAGGAAGACCCCTCGGCGACGCACCCTGCGCCCGCCCTCAGAGACCTCCTCCACATGTTCATCCAATGCCAGGATGGGCTCATCCGGTGCCTCGGGGGTGCCTCCTGGCACCCAGGAGGGATCTCCTTGCGGCGGCGGCGGGGTCTGCCCGACACCGGGTTCGGGCGGCTCCCGCTCCACAGGGGTCTGTTCGCTCACCGTCCCTCTTCCCGAAGGCCGATCTCCACCATGATTTTGGCACCGTGCTCGGGATTGCGGGCGGCAGAGAAAGCCTGAGAGAACTCCGCCAAGGGAAAGCACTCGCTGATCAGGGGGGTCACGTCTGTCTTCCCCTCCTCCAGCATGCTGATCACCTCGGAGAACTCGTCGTCGGGATAGGCCATGCTGCCGCAGATGCTAAGCTCCTTCATCAGGACAACGGCAAAGTCCACCGGCACCGGCGCCTTGTGCAGACCCGCCACCACCAGGCGGGCACCCGGACCCGCATTGGCGATCATCTCCTGCAAGAGAGCGCCGGAGCCGGAGGCATCAATGAAAAGATCCGTGGCTGCTGATGGGAAGCCGAATACATCCACCTCGCCGTGGCGGGAGCGCAGCTCTTCCCACACCGAGCCCTCTTCGGGATGCAGCGCCGCATCCGCCCCCAGCTGGCGCGCCAGGCCGAGGCGGGCCCGAGACAGGTCCACCGCCACGATATCGGCGGCGCCCCGGGCCTTGAGAGCAGGGATGGCACCGAGACCGATGGGACCGGCACCGAAGATGGCGGCCCGGGTCCCGGTCCCGGCCCCGCCCTTCTTGACCGCGTGCAGAGATACCGCCAAGGGCTCCACCAGAGCGCCCATGTGGGGGGTGATCGCATCCGAGAGGGGGTGGATGCAGCCCCCCCGGGCGGCGTTGCGCACCAGGAGGTAGTCGGCAAAGCCTCCTTCCGGGCCGCCGTTGCCGATGGCATTCCCCGCCCCCATCGGGTTGACTGCCACCCGCATACCCGGGCTTAGCCCCTGCACCGCAGTTCCCACTTCCTCCACCACGGCAGAGAGCTCATGCCCCAAGGGCATGGCCTGCTCGGCGGGGCCCAGAAGCCCCCCCGCCGCCACGTAGCCCAAGTCACTGCCGCAAATGCCGCACACCATCACCCGCAGCAGCGCATCCTCCGGCCCCACGGATGGGCGCGGCACTTCGTCAATCTGAAAATTATCGGGACCGTACAAGTTGACCAGACGCATAAATCCTCACTCCCCTTATCTTGGAAAGGCAAAGTATACTGCCAAGGTTACAAGCATTGATTCCAGTGCGCGAGCACTCGTTGTTTGCTATTTCACGCAGGAGGTCTGTAATGGGTCTGAATGTAAAAATTAATGAAGGCGCAGCCGAAGTCATCATGGCCTACAACAAGGTCAATGCCCTGGCGATTGCCGAGGTGCACGAGGTCGCAGAAAAAGTTAGCACCCTCGGCAAGCAGGAGGATGTGCGGATCGTCCTGCTGGGCAATGAGGGCAAGGGCTTCTGCGTCGGCGCCAATGTCAAAGAGCTAAACGCCGACAACTCTCTCATCATAGAATCCAATCGGGCCTGGTATGCGTTATTCGCCGCTGTCTATGGATGTGAAGTGCCGGTGATCTCGGTGGTGGACGGCTATTGTATTGGGGGCGGCATCGGCATCGCCGGCGCCTCGGATATCGTGTTCGCCTCCGAGGGTTCCCGCTTCAGCCTGCCGGAGGTAAAGGTAGGGGCACTGGGCGGCGCCAGCCACCTGATACGGCTGGTGGGAGCGATGAAGGCCCGCTCCATGATGTACACCGGGGAGGCTCTTGGGGCAGAGGAATTCGCCCGCTACGGCGGCATTGAAGCGGTAGTGCCGAGCGGGGAGCTGTGGTCTGCCGCCCGCACCATGGCGGCAAAAATCTGCGCTAATGAGGCGGATGCGATCCGCCTGGCCAAGGAAGCTCTGAACGGCATTGAGGCGGTGGATATACGAAAAACCTATCGCTTTGAGCAGGGTTTCACATTGGAACTCTACACCTCTCCCCAGGCAGCAGCGGCGCGGGCAGCCCAGGTGAAAGACGGGTTTAAAAAATAGAGATGGCACGGGGCAGCGCCATCGGCCCGACCTGGCCCGGCATCACCTTTGACTACAGCGGATGCCGGGTACTGGTTACCGGCGGCAGCAGCGGGATCGGCAGGGCCATCGCCGGGGCCTACGCCGCCGCCGGTGCCGAAGTTACCATTACGGGAACACGGGGGAGCGTCGGCGAATACACACAGGATCTCTCTGCCTTTGGCTACCTGCAGCTGGATACCCGGGACCGAGAAGCCATCTATGCGGTCGCCGATACCCTGCCCGCCATGGACATGCTGGTAAATAGCGCCGGCACCGCCTTTCCGGACGGCAGGGATGAATACGAGCCGGAGGCGTTTGAAACATCGCTGCGGATCAATCTGTCCGGCGCTTTTCACATGGCCTGCGCCTGCCGCGAAAAATTGGCCCGCAGTGAGCACCCTGGCGGGGCTGGCATTCTCAGCATCGCGTCCATGACCTCCTTCTTCGGCATCGGCATGATCCCGGGCTATGGCGCTTCCAAGGCCGGCCTGGTCCAGATGACCAAGACCCTGGCCATCGCCTGGGCCAAAGAGGGCATTCGGGTTTATGCAGTGGCGGCAGGGCTCACCCGAACCAACCTGACCGCCGCCATGATGGATATGCCGGACATGCTAAAACCTTACTTGGAAAGGACTCCGGCGGGGCGGGTCGCCGAGCCGGAGGACATCGCCGGCGCCGCGCTGTTTCTCAGCAGTCCCGCTGCGGCCTATATCACCGGCCATACCCTGGTGGTGGACGGAGGTTTCTCCATAATGGGATAGCCCGCACGTCCCGCGCCCCCCACTTGCAACGCCGACAGGCCGACCTGCTTATGTCCGCATACCCGCCGCCTCCACCCGCACTGCGCCGGAAGAGAGGCAGGTGCTCGCCGCGCCCTGCGCTCTGCGGGGCTGGATGTCCCAATTGGCTCGGCCACGCCGCACCGCTCCGAGGGGAGTGGGCGGGCTAGAAGCGGGCCGATGGAAATCTACCGGGACTTTCACATTGAGGCCGCACACCGGCTGCCGGCGGTGCCGCCGGGACACAAGTGCGCCCGCCTGCACGGGCACTCCTTTCGGGTCCGCATCTCGGCGGCGGGAAATGTGGAAGAGAACAGCGGCTGGGTGATGGATTTCGCCCAGCTGCAGGAGAGATTCGCCCCTCTGTTCAAGCAGCTGGACCACAATTATCTCAACGACATACCCGGACTGGAAAACCCTACCAGCGAGAACTTAGCGCGCTGGATTTGGGAGCGCCTGAAACCGGTCCTGCCAGCTCTTTGCCAAGTGGAAGTGCAGGAGACCTGCACCAGCGGCTGTATCTATCGCGGCTAGCAGGGACTGTCATATCTCTGTAATAATCGCCGCACACAATGTGCGCACTTTTCCTTTTCTATCGCTGTTTAAGGGGCATGATGAAAACTGCGCAGCACGTGACAGCCATTGTCGCTTTTCTTTTTCTGGTCCTGCCCGGCGCTATGCTGCAAGCGGGCACCGTAAGCAGCGACGGACCCGACTCGATGATCAAGACCAAGGGAGGCTTTGAAGCTCGCACCGCCGATGGCGACTACCGCTTTAAAGTCGGCGGGCACATTCAGCTGGACTACAACTACCACGACGGCCTGTTCAACGCCGACCAGGGCGGAGATACCGGCAGCGATGTCTTCTTTCGCCGGGTGCGGCTGACCTTTTCGGGGACGGTCGAGAAAGACTGGGCCTACAAACTGCAATACGATTTTGAGAGCGAAGAAACACAGGATATCTACCTCCGCTACAAAGGGCTGGATATCGGCAGCCTGACCTTCGGCAAGCACAAGGTGCCGGCGGGACTTGAACAGCTGACCAGCGACAAGCACATCACCGCCATAGAGCGCAGTGCCGTCTCCGGCGCCTTCGCCCCCGGGCGTCTCACCGGCATCAGTCTAGCCGGAGATGCCGGTCTCCTCCGCTACCAGCTGGGGCTTTTTGACGGCGGCGAGGACAGTGAAGACGATGTGAATTGGCTGTTTGCCGGGCGGGCGGCACTCCCCGTTGAGGGGCGCTTCGGACTGCTCCACCTGGGAGTCTCCTACCTCTATCTGGACGCAGAAGAGGGCCAGTGGATGCCGGATGCAGCAAACAGCACCTACAGCCTCACCGGTACGAAGCGACTCTCCGAGCGGCCGGAAATACGAGACACAGACTCTTCGGACCGCATCCGAAGCGCACTTTTTGCCTACGACGGCGTGAGCACCTACGGCCTGGAATTAGCCTTAATCTCCGGCCCCTTCCATCTTCAGGCCGAATACTTTGATGCCACCTACGACGACGGCCGCAGCGCGCCGGGAAATGCCATCCCGGCGGACAGCGAGCGGGCTGATGAGCACAGTTTTGACGGCTACTACATGCAGACGGGCTACTTCCTCACCGGGGAAAAGCGTCCCTACAAAAAGAGCAGCGCCACCTTTGACAAGGTGATGCCCGCAGGCTCCGCCGGCGCCTGGGAGGTCTTCGCCCGCTTCAGCGAGCTGGACTACGGCGATGGCGGCGGCAATACCGGGGAGATCAGCACGCTGGGTCTCAACTGGTATATCAGCAGCAGCGTACGTGCCGGGCTCAACTATGTCCACGCGGAGTACGACAACGCAGTCGGCACGGAAGACGGCGGCGAAGATGACGGAGACGCCATCTCCATGCGCCTGCAGTTTATTTTCTGAGAAATTCCTGTGCTATTCTGAGCCTTCAATTTCTGGCACAGTCTGCCGCCATGCGCTTTACTCTCTCCCTGCTCCTCCTGCTCTGGGGAGGTATTGCCCTTGCACAAACGGCAAATCCGTCCCCGGTCAAGCTGCCCAGAAACGCATCGCCCCAAGGGGCTGCCGTCTATCTCATCGCCCCCCGGGACGGCGAAGTGGTGGGGCGCACCTTTACGGCGGTCTTCGGGCTGCGCGGGATGGGGATTGCGCCGGCGGGGGTTGAACGCCCGGACACCGGGCACCACCACCTGCTGATTGATAAGAAAACCCTGCCTTCCATGGACAGGCCGCTGCCAGCCACGGCGCAGCTAATACACTACGGGGGCGGGCAAACGGAAGCGGTTCTCACCCTGCCGCCGGGCAGACACACCCTGCAGCTGCTCTTGGGGGACCGTCTGCACATTCCCCATCAGCCGCCAGTGCTCTCACAAAAAATCAATATCCTCGTGAAATAGGAGCCTCTGCGGCATTGCCGGGGGCAATTTTTTTTATCCAGGGACACCAGCGGGGTCTGCCGAGTCCGAGGAGCTGGACTCGGGGGCTAGAGGCATTGCCTGCGCAAAACCGGAGAGGTGGATGCCCTCCTCGGAAAACCGCACATCCGAGTCATCCAGCACCCCTTCACCAAAACGGTAGACGGGTCTGGACTCTCCCCGGCTGGCAGCGGCATCCAGATCGGCACCCCGCGCCGCGACCTCCTCGGCACGGCGACGCCAGGCGGTCAGGGCCCGCTGGCCGTGCCTGTCGGCAAGCATGCGCTCCGCCACTTCGGGGGCCAGCAGCACAGCGCTCGCATTGTTGCCGCCGAAGCCCTTGGAGTTAACCAGCGCCACATCCATCGTCCCCAGTCCCAGTTCCCGATGCCCGCTTTCAATGCTGAGATGCCGGCGGGAGACATCGGCGGCGGGCTCTTCAATGGTACTGATGCCGGGAAGCCACCCGTAGCGCCAGGCACCCAGCCCCGCCATCATCTGGTCTCCGGCGGCGGTGGCGATGGAGTGACCCAGATAGCATTTCACCGCCGCCAGGGGCCAGCTTTCTATGCCGAAATGCTCCGCCACCCGGTCAAGCACTTTGGACTCGGTGACCCGGTTCTGGGGAGTGCCGGTGCCGTGAGCGAGAACGAAGCTGCGCTGCTGCAGGGCTTTTTCCCCCAGGAGAGCTTTGGCGGAAGCAGCCGCCCGGGCCATGGTCAGGTAGTTGCCCACCCCGGGGGAAGAAATGGATTTCTTGTAGCCGTCTGCATGAATGGCGACATCCCACACCGCCCCGTGGATAGGGGCGCCGGTCGAAAGGGCCAGCTCTTCGTCAAAGAGGACAAAGAACTGTGACGATTCAGCGATGGTGAAGCCGCAGTTTTCCCCGAAGGGACGGCAGGCCCGGCGATGGTCCGGCTCCCCCTCGGTGCGCCCTTCCAAAGCGAGGAGCCCCTCATCGGTGGCCAGTGCGCCCATGGCCGCGTACCCCTCTATGATCTCCGCTGTAATCGGGGCCTCACTGGCTCCCACCAGGGCTATTCGCGCCCGACCGGCGCGGATATCCTCCGCTGCGAGCCGCAGGTTGTAGAGAACCGTGGCACAGGCGCCGAGGACAGAGGAGGTATTGCCCGTATTACCCAGCACATAGGCATTGACAAAATCCGCCGTCATGCCGGGCAGCCCGAAGGGACAGCAGCGGGCGCTCACCCGCTGTCCCTTCCAGCGCGCCTGCAGCATACCCCCGTAGCCCAGGTGGTCCAGCTGGCCCATGGTGCTGCCGGCGTACACGCTGACAGCCCCCGGGGACAGCTGCCGGACCAGGCTCTCCCAGTCCAAGCCAGTGGAATTCAACGCATCCGAAGCGGCATACACTGCCATCTGCAGGCCCCGAGGATGACCTCGGGCCGGGTACAGAGCCGCCGGATCAAAGCCCGTAGGCAGCTGCCCCGCCGCCCGCACCGAGCAGGGGGAGGCAACCGGCAGCAGCAACTCTGCGCCGACGGGGATCTCCACCTCCACTTCGCCGTTTTCAGAGGAGACCTGCCGCCAGCCCTCCGGCAGCACCGGCGGCAGCTGCCGCTTAGACAGACAGATGCGGATTCCCTGCTCGCCGGCGAGCCGGGCCCGGGTGTGTCCGGGGGCATTCTCCGTGTCAAACCAGTCGGGCTCAATGCGGCGCACCAGGGTATGGCTGCGAATATGCTCTATTTGGTCTGCATCCGGCGCACCGGCGGAGGTTGAAAGCCCCATCAGTCCGGCCAGGCTCCGCCAGGAATCCGCCGCATCCTGCTGAGACAGGGCATCTGCGACCAGACGGCGATAGGCGTGATGAAAGGAGCTGCGGCCGGCGGGGCTAATGCCGCCGAAGCCGACTATTACTGGCAGGCAAGGCATACTGACAGGTGCCTTCACGGTGGGAAACAAAGTAAGAAGAGAAAAGTGTAGAGAATTGCGAAGAGTGATAATATTGATAAAAGGACAAATTTTATTGAAAAAAGACCGATGCCGGAAATAGTCATTCTCTGCTTTGAAGAGGCCCTCGCCTCAAGCATCAGCCTGCCGGCGGAAATGTTTCGGGCTGCCGACCATCGCTATCGCGCCACGCTGGGGCGTAAAGCCCCGAAGCGGCTGCAGCTGCGGCTGGCCTCACCCGGGGGCGGCAAGGTGCAGACGATGGGCGGCCTGGCCCTGGACACCGATTTGAGCTTTGCGGAAATCCGCCGGCCGGACCTCCTCCTAATCCCTGCCCTGTGGCGGCACCCGTCGCCGGTAATTAATGCTCACATCGGCCAGCTGCGCCCCCTTCTGCGCCGTCTTCTGCGACGAAAGACGATCCTGTGCGCAGTGGGCACCGGCAGCTACCTGCTGGCCGAGGCGGGACTCCTGGAGGGCTGTCCAGCGACTACTCACTGGTTCTACCTGGAGGATTTTCGCCGCCGCTACCCAGGGGCTCTTTTGCAGGAGCGCCACCTGATGACCCGGGCCGGCAACCTCTACTGCGCGGGCAGTGTCAACTCGGTGGCGGATCTCAGCGTGCATTTCATCGCCCTCCTTTTGGGGACAGCGACCGCCCGCTATGTGGAAGGGCATTTTTCGCCAGAAATTCGCCGCCCTTTTGAAACCCATGCCTATCTGCAAGGGGGCGGCGGGGCCCATGGGGACGAAGAGATCGCCCGCATACAGGACTACATACAGCAGCACTGCGATGAGGCGCTGCCCCTCTCCCGGGTGGCGGCGGAGTCCGGCATGAGCACCCGCAGCCTAGGGCGGCGGTTTCGGGCGGCGACGGGGATATCGCCGGCGGCATACCTGCGCCAGCAGCGCGTTGAGCTGGCCCGGGAGCTCCTGCGGGCGAGCAACCTGCCGGTGCGGGAAGTGGCACTGCGCTCTGGCTGCCGCAACCCGGCTCATTTCTCGGTGCTGTTCCGACAGCACAGCGGGGAAAGCCCGAGGGACTACCGGCGCCGGGTGCGAGGAAAATTATTTACGCCCCCGGGCCGCCGGGCGGCTCGCTAAAAGGAGGGGGGATATTCCTATCCCCCTTCCTCCCGGAGGGAGGACATTCCTGTCCCCCTTTACTCTTCAGGAGGGGGGACATTCCTGTCCCCCTTCCTCCCGGAGGGAGGATATTCCTGTCCCCCGGGGACTGGAAAGTCCCCGCTCCGTTTCCGGGGACTGGAAAGTCCCCGCTCCATTTTCGGGGACTAGAAAGTCCCCGCTCCATTTTCGGGGACTGGAAAGTCCCCGCTCCTTTTTAGGGGACTGGAAAGTCCCCGCTCCATTTTCGGGGACTGGAAAGTCCCTGCTCCGTTTCCGGGGACTGGAAAGTCCCTGCTCCGTTTTTGGGGACTGGAAAGTCCCCGCTCCGTTTTCGGGGACTGGAAAGTCCCCGCTCCGTTTCCGGGGACTGGAAAGTCCCCGCTCCGTTTTTGGGGACTGGAAAGTCCCCGCTCCGTTTCCGGGGACTGGAAAGTCCCCGCTCCGTTTTTGGGGACTAGAAAGTCCCTGCTCCGTTTTCGGGGACTGGAAAGTCCCCGCTCCGTTTTCGGGGACTGGAAAGTCCCTGCTCCATTTTCGGGGACTGGAAAGCCCCCGCTCCGTTTCCGGGGACTGGAAAGTCCCCGCTCCGTTTCCCGGGGACTGGAAAGTCCCCGCTCCGTTTCCGGGGACTGGAAAGTCCCCACTCCTTTTTCGGGGACTGGAAAGTCCCCGCTCCGTTTTGTCCCCGCTCCGTTTTTGGCTCGCTATTTAGGACAGGAAGCAGGCTAAAAGACGCTCAGCAGGGCCCGGCCCAGCATGACCCACACGGCGATGGTGGAGACCAGGTAGACCAAGAAGCGGTGCATCACCTTGTTATAGGTGCAGTGAACCAGGCTGTGCAAGTAGCGGAAGATGCAGAACACCCAGGCAAGCTGGACATACAGGGCATCCACCATGCCGCCGAGGAAGAGCACCCCGACCAGCACATAGAAAATTACCGGCACTTCTAACAGGTTGTTGAAGTTGTCGGAAGAGTAGACGGCGGCACCCGTGAGCTTGGGATAAACCTGGCCCCGGGTTCGCATCTGGTCCGGGTCCACCGGCTCCCCTTGAGAAAAGCCCTTCATGCGGGTGGCAACCATTACAAACCACACAATGGCGTGCAAGAGCAAGGTGGCGAGAACGGGATAGACGATTGGGTTCATGGCAATAAGCTCCCCTTCAGCGAAGATTGACAAGGCATCTCCATTATACGCAGTAATGCCCCATTCCCCATCTGCGGGGGACGGGCTGAGAGGCAGGTGCGAAGAGCAGGGCAGAGTTCAATATCATCGGACTGAAAACGCGATGATTGCTCCTTCATCTGGAGGGACAGGGGAGCGGTCCCGCCAAATTTGACAGGGACACCTCAATTGAGCAATATACGAATATAGGTTCCAAAAAGGACAGACACCATGGCTCAAAGTGCCCCGAAAACCGAAACCGTTCATCGCTCCTGCCCCACCTGCGAGGCCACCTGTGGTCTGGTGGTGGAAGTGGATCGGGAGAAAAAGCAGGTTATCTCTATCAAAGGAGACCCGGATGACCCCCGCAGCAAGGGGTATGTATGCGCCAAATCCCAAGCATTTCGCTACATCTACGAGGACCCGGAGCGTCTGCGCCGACCGGTGCGACGCACCGATAATGGCTGGGAAGAAATGGAGTGGGAAGATGCTTTTGAGCTGGCCGGCAGCCGTCTGAAGGAGATCCACGAAAAATACGGCAAGGATTCCATTGCCTTTTACGTGGGCAATCCCACCGGCCACGAGGTGGGCGCCCAGCTGTACTTCTCTATTGTCAGCCAGATGCTCAACACCGAGCGCTTTTTCTCCGCCGGCTCGGTAGACCAGCAGCCCAAGAACATGTCCTGCTCCGCCATGTTCGGGGATGTCTGGTTTATCCCTGTCCCCGACATTGACCGCACGGATTTCTTCGTCTGCATGGGGGGTAATCCGATGGTCTCCCAGGGCAGCCTGATGTCGGCGCCAAACGCTGAGCAGCGTTTTGATGATCTGCAAAAGCGCGGCGGCAAAATGGTGGTGATTGACCCCCGGCGCACGGAAACCGCCGAGATGGCAGACCAGCATATCTTCATACGGCCCGGCACCGATGCCTATTTCCTGTATGCCTTTGTCAATATCCTGTTTGCCGAGGATTTAGTGCGCCCCGGGCGGCTTTTGGAGTGCACCGACGGTATAGAAGAGGTGCGCCGTCACGCGCAGGACTTCACGCCGGAGAATACGGCCGAGATTACCGGCGTGCCGGCGGAGGTCACACGGCAGCTGGTGCGGGATTTCGTGGCGGCGGACAAGCCGGTGCTGTACGGGCGCATCGGTCTCTGCACCCAGCGCTTCGGCACCCTGGCCAGCTGGCTGGTGGATGTGGTGAACCTGCTCACCGGGCGGCTGGATGAAGAGGGGGGCTCTATGTTTCCCCGCCCCGCCACCGGCAACTTTGAGCCTTGGATGCCGGCCCAGGAAGTGCCCTACGGCCGCTGGCACTCCAAGGTGCGGGGGTTTCCGGAGTGCTTCGGCCAGCTGCCCGCCTCCCTGATGGCAGAGGAGATTATGGCGCCGGGCAAGGACAAGGTGCGGGCCTTCGTCTCCCTGGCCGGAAACCCGGTGCTGAGCGTGCCGGGGGGCGAGGCTATTCGGGAGGCGCTGGAGACGGTGGATTTCATGGTGGCCTTTGATATCTACATCAACGAGACCACCAGCAAAGCGGACCTGATTCTGCCCCCCACCGTGCAGCTGGAGAACAGCAACTACGATTTTCTTTTTCAGGGCACCGCGGTGCGCAACTTCGTGCGCTACACCCCTCAGGTGTTTGAGCCGGAACCGGATACCCTGCCCCAGTGGTACCTGCTGAGCGAAACCTTCGGGCGCATGTTCGGCATGAACTCTCCGCAGATGGACGGCCTGCTGTTAGACGGCATGATTGATATGGGGCTCGCAAACAACGAGCGCATTTCGCATCTGGATAAGGAAACCATTCGGAGCAAACTGGGGAAACAGCCGGGCTGGGAGCGGCTGGTGGATTTCATGGTGCGCAGCGGGCCCTACGGCGATGCCTTTGACGACAGCGATGAAGGGCTGAACCTGGCAAAAATCAAGGAGGTGCCCCACGCCATAGATCTCGGCCCCCTACAACCCCGTCTGCCGGAGATGCTGCGCACCCCGGGCAAGCGCATTCGCCTTATGCACCCTCTCATAGAAGAGGACCTGAAGCGCCTGAAGAAGGAGATGAAGCCGTCGCAGAAGCCAAACGGCAAGATGCTCCTCATCGGGCGGCGGCATATTCGGGATATGAACTCCTGGCTGCACAACATCCGTCAGTACACCAGGGGCAAAAACCGCTGCACCCTGCTGATGCACCCGCAGGATGCCGAGCGCATCGGCCTTGAGGATGGCAAGATGGCGGAACTCCGCTCCCGTATCGGCGCAATTACCGCCGAGGTGGAGATCACCAAAGACATCATGCCCGGGGTGATCAGCCTGCCCCACGGCTTCGGCCATGTCTACGGGGACAGTCGGCAGAGCAACGCGGCCAAGAGTGCCGGCAGCAGTTGCAACTTCATCATTGATACAGACGTGCTGGACCTGCCCTCCGGCACCAGCGTGGTCAACGGTGCCGAGGTGGAGGTGCGAGCCGCCTGAGGGAAAGGCAGCGGCAGCAGGGAAGGTTTCAGGCTCTTTGCTAAGAGTTCGCCAGCTCCCTCGGCCGGGCGGCTACAAAACCGCCTCGGCGAAGAAGCGCAGGGTGTCTTTGTCTTTTTCTAAGTTGTCGGTGCGACCGACGGTCATGGTGGTGACCGGGGTTTTCTTCCAGTCCTGAATACGCTCTAGAATGCGCGCCTTCGGACCGCACAGGGAGATCTCATCCACCAGCTTGTCCGGCACAGCCTTGACCGCGGCCTCCTTGTCCCCGGCCAGATAGAGATCCTGAATACGCTGGGCCTCCTCACCGTAGCCCATGCGGGTTATCAGTTCCTTGTGAAAGTTGCGGTCCTTGGCACCCATGCCGCCGATGTACAGGGCCATGGTGAACTTGACCGGCAGCAGGGCATTCTCCAGGTTGTCATCTATATTAACGGCCATACTGGAGAGAACGATCTCAAAGTCATCCGGCTTGTCCTTTAGCACATCCTCGTAGATATCCCAGCTGTAGGGAGAGAGAAAGATGGGAAACCAGCCGTCTGCGATGGCGAAGGTCTGGGCGACATTCTTGGGGCCCTCCGCCCCGATAAACACGGGTATGCGCTTGCGCAGGGGATGGGTAATGCTCTTTAGGGGCTTGCCAAGGCCCCAGGCCCCCTCCCCCCGGTAGGGCAGCTGGTAGTGCTCGCCCTGGAAATCCACCGGCTCCTCTCGTGCCAGCACTTTGCGGAAAATTTCCACCCACTCCCGGGTGCGGGCCAGAGGCTTGCTGAAAGGCTGGCCGTACCAGCCCTCCACCACCTGAGGACCGGAGACCCCTACTCCCATGATGAAACGCCCGCCGGAGAGATGGTCCATGCTAAGAGCGGTCATGGCGGCGCAGGTGGGGGTGCGTGCGGAGATCTGCATCACCGAAGTGCCGAGACGAATCTTGGAGCTATGGGCGCCAACCCAGCACAGGGGAGTGAAGACATCCGAGCCGTATGCCTCACCGGTCCACACCGAGTCGTAGCCGAGGCGCTCGGCCTCCTGCACTAGTTCTATGGCGCCCTCGTAGGGTTGGCTCTGCCAGTAGCCGAGCTGCAGTCCCAGTTTCATATAGACCTCCGGATAATTTCAGTTGCAAGTGATGACAGAAGCAGCTGCCAGCTCTGCTATGCGCTCCGGGCTGTACCCCAAATTTTTGAGAATCGCCTCGGTATCCGCACCGGGCGCGGGGGGCATGCCCCCGGCCTCACAGGTGCTGCGGCTAAAGCGCGGTGCGGGAGCGGGCTGCACCACGCCGTCGCGCTCAATAAAGTTTTTTCGTGCCCGATTATGCGGATGAGCAGGGGCCTCCTCCATGGAGAGAACCGGGGCAAAGCACACATCGCTGCCCTCCATGATCTCGCACCACTCCTGGCGGGTGCGGGTGTGAAACAGCGCGGCAATCTTCTTCTTCTGCTCCGGCCACTCCCCCTTGTCCAGTCGTTTAAGGAGATCGGCATCACCGAGATCTTCCCCCAGCTTTTCCGCCAGCAACTGGTAAAACTGCGGCTCGATGGAGCCGATGCTGATCCACTTGCCATCTGCACACTCATAGGTGTCATAAAAGGGAGCACCGCCGTCCAGCATATTGGCCTGCCGCTCGTTCTGCCACATGCCGGTGGAATGAAAGGCATAGGTGGAGGCCATCAGGGAGGCCACCCCATCTACGATGGCGGCATCTACCACCTGCCCGTGCCCGGAGTGCTGTGCCTCCAAGAGCGCGGCCAGCACTCCCAGGATCAGGTACAGGCTGCCGCCGCCAAAATCCCCGAGCAGGTTGAGGGGCGGCACCGGTCCGGAATTGCGGCGTCCGATGGCATCCAAAGCACCGCTTAGGGCTATATAGTTGAGGTCGTGACCGGCCGCTTGGGCCAGGGGTCCTTCCTGACCCCAGCCGGTCATGCGCCCGTACACCAGGCGCGGGTTGCGAGCCAGGCAGGCATCCGGGCCGAGGCCCAGCTTTTCCGCCACCCCGGGGCGAAAACCCTCTATCAGCACATCCGAGCGTTCGGCAAGATCCAAAGCTGTCTCCACCCCCTCCGGCTGCTTGAGGTCTAAGGCAATGGAGCGCCGCCCCCGTCCCAGCACATCTGCTGCCCCGCCTTGGGAGCCCAGCATCCCCCCCGCCATCCGGTCCACCCGCACCACATCGGCCCCCAGGTCCGCCAAGAGCATGCAGGCGAAAGGAGCTGGACCGATGCCCGCCAGTTCAAGGACTCGGATACCGGCCAGGGGACCCATCTTTGCCGCCGTCATTCGCCTTTGAAATTAGCCTTGCGCTTTTCTGCGAAGGCTTTCATTCCCTCCTTTGCATCCTTTGACTGAATCACCGGCCAGCCGATTTCATCCACCTGTTTCATGGCATCGGCATCGCTGCAGCATTCCTCCACCTCCCGCAGGGTGCGGATGATAGCCTTGATGGACAAGGGACCGTTCTCGCACAGCTGCTCGGCAATTTTCATGGTCTCCGCCAAGGCGCTGCCCTTCGGCACCACCCGATTGATAAGACCTATGTCCAGAGCCTGCTGTGCGGTGTAATGAGCACCTAAAAGAAGCATCTCGGCGGCATGACAATAGGGGATCTGGCGACGCAGACGCACGGCGGAGCCCCCCATCGGATAAAGGCCGCGCATCACTTCGGTTACGCCGAAAACTGCATCCTCGGCGGCGACACGGATGTCAGTGCCCTGAAGGATTTCGGTGCCCCCGGCCAAGGCATAGCCCTCCACTGCCAGCAGGATCGGCTTCATCGGCCGTTTGTCCCGCAGCAGGGACTGCCAATGCAGATCCGGCACTTTTTTCATCACCTCCGCCAGCTCCTGGCTGGCGGCACCCTCCGCCCGGGTGGTGCCCTGCTTGAGGTCCATGCCAGCGCAGAAAGTATCCCCGGCGCCGGTGAGAACCACACACAGCAGCCCGTCGTCTTCATCCAGCCGTCTCCAAGCCCGGTACATGCCCAAAAGCATGGACGGACTGAGAGCATTCTTGCGCTCCGGACGGTTCAGGGTGACCACCAAGATGCGGTCCTGCTGCTGCACCAGGCAGTTTTCAGTGCTGATGTCTAAATCTTTCACGGCTCTCGGCTCCTCTTTGGATGACGGGGGAAAGGCTGTGCCTTATTCCACCAGATGTTTGTGCTCGGAAACGATTTGCCGCGCCCAGCGATAGTCGGGCTTGCCGCTGGGTTTGCGGCCGATATGCTCGGTGAAATGTAATTCCCGAGGGATCTTGTAGCCTGCGATGTGCTTGCGGCATTCCTCCTGAATAGACGTCAGGGAGGGACGGCAGTTTTCCCGGGGCTGAACGACTGCGGCCACCCTTTCGGTGAAGCGCTCGTCCCGGGAGGCCACCACCAGTGCATCG
The DNA here is from genome assembly GCA_965205525.1 of Gammaproteobacteria bacterium. GTDB lineage: Bacteria > Pseudomonadota > Gammaproteobacteria > JABABF01 > JABABF01. The sequence goes on along the minus strand of OZ242171.1, from coordinate 419,239 downwards.
TACACCTCTGCATGCGCCTTGATGGCCTGCTCCACCTCCTCGGGAAAGATCTTTTCGCCGCCGCTGTTGATGCAATTGACACCGCGGCCAAAGACGATGATGCCCCCCTCTTTGTCCACCGTCGCCAAATCGCCGGTCAGCACCCAGCGTTTGCCATTCACGGTGATGAAGGTCTTTGCGGTTTTTTCCGGGTCGTTGTAGTAGCCGATGGGCACATAGCCGGAGCGGGCCAGGTAGCCCTTCTCCCCGGAGCCAGGCTCTACGAAGCGATGGTCTTCCGTGATGACATCCGCCTGCTCGCCGCGCTGGATGCGACCGAGCCCGCCCCCCTTGCCGCCGGTGCCATCATCCACCCCCTGCATGCCGGTCTCGGAGGAACCGAAAGTATTGGTTATGAAGATGTTGGGAAAGATCTTCCGATATTCTTCCTGCACTGTCTCAGAAAACACTGCGCCGCCAGAGCCGATGCTGATCAGGCCCTCCAGCTGCCAGCGGCCCGGATGGGCACACAGCGCATCCAAGAGCGGAATAGCCATGGCATCACCGACAAAGGAGATGCCGATAACCTTCTCCCGCTCTGCGATATCCCACACCTGCTCGCCGTCTAAAGAGCGATTCGGATTGAGCACCAAGGTATGGCCGGAGCACAGACCGATACAGGCATACCACCAGCAGGCGCCGTGCATCATCGGTGCCAGGGGCATGCCCCGCATGTGAAAACCATCCTTGACCCGGGCCCGCATATCCTCCGGCTTTTTGATCGGCCCGTCCGGGTGGGTAAAGCCGAAGCCGCCAAAACTGCCGAAAATTAAATCCTTGTGGGGCCACATCACCCCCTTCGGCAGACCGGTAGTGCCCCCCGTATACAGAATGAAGAGATCATCTTCCGAGCGCGCCGGAAAATCCCGTTCCGGGGACTGCCCCGCCAGCGCCTCCTCGTAGGCCAGCGCGCCGATGCTCTCCGGTTCCTCGGAAGAGTGGTCCTCCACGCAGACAAAGGTATGCACCCCAGAGCGGTCCTCCTGTGCCTCGGAAATACAGGGAATGAACTCCTGCCCGTGAATTAGGGTGACCAAGTCGGCGTTGTCTATGATGTAGCGGAGCTCTTCACTGACATAGCGGAAGTTGATATTGATGGGCACTGCGCGAATCTTGAAACAGGCGAACATCGCCTCCAGGTATTCGTTGCAGTTGTACAGGTACAGGCCGACGTGCTGTCCCGGGCCGACCCCCCGGCTCTCTAGAAAATGGGCGAGACAATTAGACCGCCGCTCTAAGTCGGCATAACGCAGACGCTGCTCCCCGCAGACCAGCGCCTCCCGCTCCGGCACGGTGTCGGCGGCGATTTCAATGAAGTCGGCGATGTTGAAAACAGCCATTGCAGATCTCGCTGCTGCGCTGTGCGACCGCATCCTATCAGGAGCGCTCGCTGCTCACCACCCACATGGAGAAGAACTGCGCATTGCCCCCGAAGGCGTGCCCCAGGGCGATCTTGGCACCCTCCACCTGGTGGTCCCCAGCTGTGCCTCGCACCTGATTGGCCGCCTCGGCGAAGCGAATCATTCCCGAAGCACCGATCGGATTTGAAGAGAGCACCCCCCCCGAGGGGTTCCAGGGCATACGGCCGCCGAGGGCAGTATCCCCGGCTTCGGTCAGCTTCCAGCCCTCCCCCTCATCGGCAAAGCCGAGGTTTTCCAGCCACATTGGCTCGTACCAGCTGAAAGGCACATAAACCTCTGCCATGTCCAGATCTTTCAGGGGGTTCCGAATTCCAGCCTGGGCGTACACATCCTTGGCGCAATCGCGCCCGGAAGCGGGGTTCACCGAATCGCGCCATGCATACATAGTGGGCTCGGTGCGCATGGCGGTGCCCAAAATCCATACGGGTTTCCTGGGCGACTGGGTCGCCAGCTTTTCGTCGGCAATGACCATCGCGCAGGCGCCGTCCGAGGAGGGGCAGCTCTCCAGAAAACGCAGAGGCTCCCACAGCATCGGCGATTCCTCCACCATCTTCTGATCTATGTCCTTCAACTGCAAATGCGCCAGCGGATTTTTCAGGGCGTGCAGCCGATCCTTCACCGCCACTTTGGAGCCGATATGGGCCGGGGCGCCGGAGCGGCGGATGTATTCCCGAATAGCGGGGGCAAAGTTGCCCCCGGCACCGGCATTGACATGAACGCTGAAGGGACGTTTCGGCGACAGGGCCCACATCGCGTTGGACTCGGACTGCTTTTCAAAACAGACGGTCAACACGCGCCGGAATGCGCCGCTCTGCACATGGGAGGCGGCCACGACTCCGGTGGAGCCCCCCACCGAGCCCGCGGTATGCACCCGCATGATCGGCTTGCCGTCCCCGCAGCCCAGGGCATCCGCCAGGTACAGCTCCGGCATGATCACCCCTTCAAACATATCCGGAGCCTTGCCGAGGATGACGGCGTCTATATCCTTCCAGGAGAGCTCGGCATCCTCCAAGGCCCGCCCGGCGGCCTCCCGCACCAAGCCGGCGATGGAAACATCCGTGCGACGGGTTCTATAGCTGGTCTGGCCGATGCCGACCACTGCTGCCCAGTTAGCCATTACGCGCCCTCCAGCACCACCACCATGTTCTGCTGCAGACAGGGGCCGGAGGTGGCATGGGCCACAGCCCGGTCCGCCTCACCCCCGGCGATGCGGGTTGCCGCTGCCCCGATGCGGTCCAAGCCGGCGGCCATCATGATGTTGCCCGCCAGAGCCCCGCCGGAGGGGTTGATGCTGACATCGTCCCCCAGGTTCAAAGCCTGCTGCAGCATGATCTCCTGATGGCTGAAAGGCGCGTACAGCTCTGCCAAGTCAATGCGGTCAGCACCGACACCGGCATTCTTGCCCGCTAAGGCTGTGGAGGCGGATACAGAGAGATCCCGCACCCCCGGGTGCGATGATTCCATGCGGTGGTCCAAACCGCGTATGTGCACCGGACGCTGGCACAGCCTCTGGGCCGCATCTCCCGCCGCAATAATCATCGCCGAAGCGCCATCGGTAATGGGCGCGCAATCGTGCCGGCGCAGGGGCGCGACATAGGGGGCATCTTTAAGCAGCGCATCCGCCGACACCTTTCCCTTGAGCTGGGCGTTGGGATTGTTCAGGGCGTTGGCGCGACTGCGGGCCACCACCTCCGCCATGTCCCGCTCGCTGATGCGGCCGCTGTCTAAGAGGACACGGGCCTGCATAGCCGCCAAGCTGATGGAATCGACCCACAGGGGGGCCAAATAGTAGGGGTCCAGCTGCAGAGACAGGACCAGCGGCAACTCGCCGGTGGAAGATTTGCTAAAGCCGTAGACCAGGGCGGTGTCTGCATGCCCCATCCGGATCTTGAGCCAGGCCTCGTACAGGGCCCAGGCCGCGTCCATCTCCACGTGGGACTCCCGAATCGGCGGCACCGCACCCAGGGCATCCACGCCCTCCACGAAAGCGAAGGCAGCCCCTTGCAGGTAGTCGCAGCTGCCGGAGCAGGTGAAGTCAATCTCCTGCTGGCTGAGGCCAGCTTTGCTGCGCACCTCCTCCAGCACCGGCATCAGCATCTCCACCTCATTGAGCGCACCCGCATTGCGCACCATGGGCGACTGGGCGTAGGCGACGACGGCGACTTCACGCATGGTGTTTCTTTCGCAGGGCATCAATATCCGTATCCGGCTCATCCAAGGGCCGGAAATAGCGAATGTTCTCAAAGGTCCAGGTCCACTCCGCCTCTGGCTTCCATACCGCCTCTACGCGCATGCCGATACGCACCTCCTCGTTCTTAACCTCGCTCACCAGGTGGATGAAGGACAGGGATGCGCCATCTAACAGAATATTGGCCACTGCGAAGGGGGGCTTGATAGGGTTGTCCGGGATGGGGATGTGGACGATGGTGAAGCCCTCAATGCAGCCCTTGCCGCTCAGAGGCACCTCCACCGTGGTGGGAGCACCGCGCTTGGGACAGGAGCCCCGGGGGGGCACATAGACATCTTCGCCATCCTCGCAGCGCAGCCCCACTAAGCGCCCCTTTTTGATTTCCGTCAGGAAGTGGGTTGAGGCCCGCCCTGCCGTGTAATGAAAACCAAGATAAATGGGGGCCTCCATCATGGTTACGGGCTCATCGCCCCCATTTTTTTTCTTCTTGTCTTCAGCCATGGCGGTTCTTCAAGCGGGCGCAAAGCAAGCGATGTCTAAAATGTGGCCCCGGGTCTCATCGGCCCAGCGCACCCGGACCTTCATGCCGGTCTGCATAGCGGAGATCTCCCCGGCATCCACGGCATGCACGAGAGGCACGTCGGCCCCCTCCAGGAGGATCAGTGCCCAAGCGAAGGGGCGTGACAGGGGATGCTTGTCCCGGGGCTCCGTCACCCAGCACCAAGTTTTCACCTCGCCGCTCTGCCCCACCTCTACGAATTCCGACAGGGCCTCCGCCGTCTGGGGGTCGTATTCCATGGGCGGGACCAGCACTCGGTCATCGCTGCCCCGGATGCCGAAGATACGCCGCTCCCGCAATTCGGTGAGAAACCGGCCTACCACGGGGCCGGTAGAGCGGGTATAGGTAAAGCCGAGCTCAAAGTCTTGGCTGAGGGTTGCAGGCTCTGTCATAGGACAGCATTTTCTAAAAATACGCTAGGAAAAGAAAGTATGCCCCAACAGAGCAGTAAAAATCAAATAGGGCCAAGGGAGGGGGCTGCCGGTTATGCATTCCCCATGGCAGGTGATCAAGACGAGCTTGATTTTGATGAATAAGCGCCTGCACAAGAGGAACAGGGCCGCACCCCCAGAAGATTCTTCATATTGCTGGCAATGTTAGCGGCCAGCCGCTTGGCCCGCTCGGCTTTCGGGCCGGCAAAATGCCGGTCCACATTGGCTTGAAACAGGCTGACCCAGCGGGCAAAATCGGATTGCGTGAGGGGACGGTGCGCATGCAGCGCACGATGAATATTCATGGTGTGTCTGTCGTAGCCGGGCATGCCCAGCAGAAGTTTTTCCCAGAAGGCCCGGATGCGGGGCTTGTGCTCCTCCAGCCGAATGCCGGCGTCCACCAGAAAAATTTGCCCCAGCACCTCATCCTTCAGCACCTGCTCATAGAAGGTTTCCACCATGCGGTGCACATCGGCAGGAGTGCGGATGTCCGACTGTTCGGCTGCCCTGAGGGGAGAGGAGGACATCTCAAACAGGCAGGCTCAGTGCGCGCTTGGCAATAATATTGAGCTGCACCTCCGAGCTGCCGCCGGCGATGGTGTAGGCGTGGCACATCAGCCAATCACGGGTCACCTGCAGCCCTTCGGAGGTGAAACTCTCCCCCTCCCAGCCGAGACCGCTGTACCCCAGCATGTCCATCATCAGATAGCGACCTCGCTTCTCCTCTTCGGTGCCCGCGTACTTCAGCACCATAGCGGTCAGGGTCGGCACCTTCGCTTCAATTTCCATCGCCGCCCGCTGGTTGGTCAGCTCCGCGCTGTGCCGATTGATCAGGTGGCCGGCGAGCCGATCACGAAAAATGGGATCCCGAATGCGCCCGTTCTCCCACTCCAAAGCATTCTTGGCGACACTCATCGGCGTGACTGGGTTGTGGCTCTCCCCCGCCAGATCCGCCATCATCGCACGCTCGTACTCCAGAAGGCGCTTGGCCACGCTCCAGCCATGGTTTTCCTCGCCCACCCGATGGTGCTTCTCCGCCCTCACATCATCAAAAAACACCTGGCAGAAGGGGGAGTCGCCGCTGATCAGGCGGATCGGCTCCACAGTGATACCGGGCTGGTGCATATCAAAGAGCAGAAAACTGATACCCCGCTGCTTCGGCGCCTTCGGATCCGTGCGAACTAAGCAGTAGATCCAGTCCGCCTTGTCCGCATCGCTGGTCCAGATCTTGGAACCGCTGACGAGGTAATGGTCGCCGCAATCCTTGGCGGCGGTGCGCAAACCCGCCAAATCCGAGCCAGCCCCGGGCTCGCTGTACCCCTGGCACCAGCGGATCTCGCCCCGAGCAATGCGCGGCAGGAACTCCCGCTTCTGCTCCTCGCTGCCGAATTCCAGCAGCACCGGGCCGATCATGGTGATGCCGAAACTGTACTGGGGCTCGCGGCAATTAAGGTGCTTCATCTCTTCGCACAGGATGCGGCCCTCGTCGGGGCTGAGACCGCCGCCGCCGTACTCCTCGGGCCATTCCGGCACACACCAGCGCTTCTCCACCATGCGCTCAAACCAAAGACGCGCGTCCTCGCTGGGGAATTCCATGTCCGAAGAGGCCCACACCCTATCCTCTGCCGATATCGGCTCGCGCATGGCGGGCGGACAGTTTTTCTCCAGCCAAGACCGAGTCTCTTTTTGAAAAGTTTCCAAACTGCTCATGACATGTCCCCTCAGACTCTGCTGCCAGCAATAGGAGGCTATTATAGGCAGCACCCGCCCTGCAGGGCTTCGCCGAGGCCTGAAATCTCCTCGCTGTCCGCGTCGTCCTGCAAATGCCAGCCGCCGCCGCACTCCGATGAAAAGCCCAAGCCGGCCCCTATGCCGAAAAGAGCCCGCCTGACCTGCAGACCATGAGCAGACTCCTGTACCTGGGGATGGGCGCACTGGCCGGCGGCGCTCTCATGCTGCTGCTCATGCCGAGCAGGCCGCCGCCGGTGCCCACCGCCGCGCCAGCACCTGTGGCAGCGCCTATTACGCGATCTCAGCCCCGCACGCTGCCCGCCCCCCGGGCAGCGCCAGCCCCGAAGCCGAGCTCCTGGCAGGTGACGGAATCCCTGCCGGAACAGCTGCAAAAACTGCTCCGCCAGGGAGAGGATGCCCTGGCCCTCAAGCTGCACCGGGAGAGATGCCGCCAAAAGCCCAGAAATGCCGCCCTCTGCCGGCAGGTCTTCCGGGAGATCATGGGACAGCTGATTGAGGAAAACCCGGAGCGGCTGGAGCAGCTGCTGCCCGAGTACCTGGCGATAGAGGTGGAGGATCCGCCGGCGGTGTTTTACCAGGCCATTCTCTACAGCATGCGCTTTCGTTATCAGGATGCGCTAAATCGTCTCATTGAACTGCAGAGCTACCCTCAGGGCGAGGTGCCGGCGGAAACCATTGAGGCAGCCTTTGACGACATCGTGCGCCAGCAGCTGCAAAATCTCCGGGCCCGGGATGACCCCCGGGCCCAGATAGAATTCCTGCAATTTCTAACCCGCATAGAATCGGATAATCCGGTGCACTTTTATCGCCTGGCGAATGTGCAGCGGCTCCTCCTGCAGCACTACGATGCGCTGAACTCCCTGACCCGAATCATCTACGACCCGGTGTGGGGTGAGCGGGCCCAAGCGATGATGGAAGAAATTGAGCAGAAGTTACAGGAATCCAACCAGGTGCGGGTGCCCCTGGTGCGCAGGCAAGAGCACTTTCTCGTGCGTGCTGATATCGGCGGCTACGGCACTATCTCGCTGCTGATTGATACCGGTGCCAGCCTGACTGTTCTCAAGCAGAGCGTGTCCCGCAAGCTGGGTCTGCCGGAGCAAGGTGCACCACAGTCAATCCTGATGCATACCCCCAACGGGGATGTGGTGGCTTCGGTGCTGCAGGTGGATTACCTGCGGATCGCAGATCTTCCGGTGCGGGATTTCCGCTTCGCCGTGCTGAACATGGAAAACCTGCCGGAGGCGGACGGCCTGCTGGGAATGAACTATTTAGGACGCTTTGATTTTTATATTAATCAGGACGAAGCGGTGCTCTACCTGTCGGACCGAAAATAGCCGGCCTGCAGTCTCCCCCCGACACCGGTCCGGCTGCCGCTCCTCGCGCTAGGTGTAGGGATTGCGCACACCGCGAAAGCTGAGGCGCATGGGGGTTCCCTCCAGGGCGAAACCGCGGCGGAAAAAATTCTCCAGGTACCTGCGATAGCCAGCGGGGGTGTGCTCGGCGCGGGTGCCATGGATGACGATACGCGGCGGACAGCTGCCCGCGGAATGCGCGTAGCGCAGCCTCACTCCCTGCCGCCGGCCGGAGCGGGGCGGGGGGTGCTGGCGGAGCGCATCCTGCAGCAAGGCATTCAGGCGGGCAGTGCTGAGGGAGCGGGCGGAGGAGGCGCGGGCTGCATCCACGGCCCGGCGGAGGGTGCCGAGGCCCTTTCCCTTCAGGGCCGAGATGGGCACTTGGCGAATATAGTAGGCAAAGCCGAGACGCCGCTCCAGCTCGGTGCGGACGCGCCGCCGCTCCTCCCCGCCGAGGCAATCCCATTTGTTGATGCAGAAGACCGCTCCTCGGCCCATCTTCAGCATCAGTCCCAGGAGATGCAGGTCCTGGTCCGTCAGCCCCTCCTCGGCATCCATCATCAAAATGGCAACATCGGCGGCGCGAATTGCCCGCAGCGCCATCATCACCGACAGCTTTTCAACGGTGCCCACAAGGGCGCGGCGACGGCGCACCCCGGCGGTATCCACCAGCACATAGGGCTGGCCGCCCCAAGTGCAGGGGACACGCACGCTGTCCCGGGTCACCCCGGGCTCGGAGCTGACCACCACCCGCTCTTCGCCGAGGAGGCGGTTAACCAGGGTGGATTTGCCGGCATTAGGCCGTCCGATAATGGCGATTCGAGTCCCTTCTTCAGCGCTATCGCCCTCCTCTTCCTCGGTCGCTGGCGGGGGCAGGACTTCGCAGATGGCCTCCCACAGTCCCTGTATGCCGAGACCGTGGGCAGCGGAAATCGGCTGCACAGACGCAACCCCGAGGGCGCTGAACTCGGCGACAGCCAGTGCCGGCTCCATGCCCTCTGACTTGTTCGCCACGAGCAGCCAGGGCCGGTCCGCTGCCCGCAGGCGGCTGGCAATCTCCCGGTCAGCAGCGCACAGGCCATCCCGGGCATCCGCCAAAAAGAGCACCAAATCCGCCTCTTCAATCGCCTGCTCCGTCTGGCGCAGCACCGCGCCGCCCAAGGCTTCCCGGCTGTCTTCCAGCCCGCCGGTATCTACCAGAATTAACTCACGCCCGTCCCGCTGGGCAAAGCCGTAACGCCGATCCCGGGTCAGACCCGGAAAATTAGAGACCAGCGCATCCTCCGAGCCGAGCAGGCGATTGAATAGGGTGGACTTGCCGACATTGGGCCGACCCGCCAGTACGATGATAGACATATCCGAAATCTCATCAAAAGGCCTGCACCTGATAGGCCGCCAGCCTGCCCCCCTCTCCCAGGACATACAGGGTGTCGTCTATTGCCAGCGGAGCCACGCGGATCCTGTCGCGACCGTGGCGCACCCGGCCGACGATGCTGCCGTCCACCTGTGAGAGCAGGTGACAGTATCCCTCAAAGTCGCCTACTGCCAGGTAGCCGAGAAAGGCCGCTGGAGAGCTTAGCTCGCGCAGAGAGAGCTCGCCGCTCTCCCAGCGCAGACGGCCGTTATTCCGATCCAGCGCGAGGACCTGGCCCCGATCGCTCACCACATACATGCTGCCGAGATCCGCGGCGGGGGCGACATGGCTGGAAGCGGGCTGCCGCCACAGCCACTGACCCCGCTGCCAGGCCATCACCCCGGCCTGCCCCTGAAAACCGACTGCGTACAGAAACTCATCCACCATCAGCAAATCGCCGTCTATGTCCACCAGGCGATTGATAGCGGAAGTGCCCTCCGGGCGGGCCAGCCGCCGCCGCCACTGCTCTTCCCCTTTCTTCAAATCCAAAGCCGCCACCTGGCCGTTGTCAAAGCCGGCTATCACCCAGCCTCCCCGCACCAAGGGAGCGCCTGTACCGTGCAGGGTCAGAAGCGGCAGGTCGGAGGAATAGACCCAGAGGAACTCGCCGTCCTCCGCACTCAGGCCGTGCAGCTTGCCAGATATGGTGCGCACCACGACGATCTCGCCATCCGTGGCAGGGGCGGACAGGACCTCGGTGCGGAGCTCACTCTCCCACAAGAGAGCGCCGTCCTCCGGGTCAAGGGCAAAAATTTCGCCCTCCGGGCTGGCAATCAAAACTATGCCGGGGCCAATGCCGACACCGCCGCTCAGGGCATCCGCCGCCCGCACCCGCCACAGGGTGTCCCCGGTGTGCCGGTCCAACGCCGTGACCAGCCCCTTCGCCGAAGCCGTATAAAGCACATCCCCGGCTATTACCGGCTGCAGGCGTCCCGTATCGTCGGCACCCTCGCCCACTTTGGCGTGCCACAGCAGAGAAATGCTTGTCTGTGGTGTGAAATCCTGCAACTCGGCGGGCATCTGCTCATCGGACTTGTTGCGGTTTAGAAAACCGCTTAGCGGATTCCAGCTGAGTGTGCCGCAGCCGCTGACAAGAAGCGCCAGGATTATCGGCAGGAGCGCGCGCGAGAGCACTTCAGGGCCCGGGTATTTCATCGCCAAAAGCCTCCTCGCTCGCATCGCTGCCAACCTCTTCGCTCGCATCGCCGCCAGCCTCTTCACTCGCATCACTGCCAACCTCTTCGCTCGCATCGCCGCCAGCCTCTTCACTCGCATCGCCGCCAGCCTCTTGACCCGCATCGCCGCCCGTCCCCTGGCCGGCGGCGACCACACTCCCTTGCGCATCCGTGCTGCCCTCCGCACTCTTGCTGGCAACTATGCTTTCAATTTCCTGTATTTTGAAACGAAGGTTATCCGGCAGGGTATCCCCGTAACTCTGCGCCGCCATGCTGTAGGCCTGCCGGGCCTGGTCGGGAATGCCAAAATCCCAGAGCATGTCGCCGCGCAGCTCCTGGAACAGGGGAATAAAATAACCGCTCTCAGGGGTCAGGAGGTACTGCTGCGCACTCTGTCGGTCCCCCCGAGCCCAGGCGACCCGGGCCAAGCGCAGATAGGTGATCGCATTGATGATCTGATCGGGCTCCTGAATCAGAATCCATTGCAGGGCATCCTCCGCCCGCCGCAGGTCCCCCTCTTCCACCGCCTGTTTCGCCTCCAGAAGCGAGCCGTACTGGGCGTAAATAGAGCTGGGAAATTCCTCCCGCAGGGAGTTGGCCAGCTGAATCAGGGTTTCCCTGGCTTCGCTCCCGGGGGAAAGCGCATCGCTTTCTTCATTCTGCAGGGTTTCCAGAAGACTCTGGTAGATATCCGAAGCCTGCTCCGTCTGCCGCTCCTGCCAGCTGCCCCATTGGGTCCAGCCCACACCCAGGGCCACCACAGTGATGATCCCCGTGAGCACACGTTTGCCGTTTTCCTCCCACCAGCCCCCCAGGACCTCCAGTTGCTGATCTACCCGAGTTTCGTTCATTGCCTTGCCCGCTCATGCACCTGTCGTTTTAAACGCTGCTTCAATTTTGGCAGAGTAATATTTTCAAGGCTGTGGGGTTTGGTCTGCAAATCCCTGAGGCTGAGGGACGGCTCCCGATCCCCCGCTGTCTCCAGCTGCAGCAAAAGGGCCGCCTCGCTCTTCCTGCGGGCCCGCTTTGACTGGGCCTCCCGGCTGCCCCAGCCGCATTGCAGCGTCAGGCGCAGGCCGGGCACACCATCGCGCAAATCTTCCGCCAGTATGCCGGCGCGGGCCTCCAGATTCTTATCCGCCACCAGGCAGGCATCCAGAGTTGGAGCGACTGCCCCCCCGCCCTCTGCCCTGTCCTGCCGCCTGCTCTCGGCCTGCTCTATCAGCAGGCACAAACGCTCTATGCCCAGAGCAAAGCCGGCGGCAGGCAGCGCATCGCCCCCCAGTTTTTCAAAGAGCTGGTCGTAACGTCCGCCAGCCGCCACCGCGTCCTGAGTGCCAAGCCCGGCATCCGCCGCCCCGACCCACTCAAAAACGGTGCGGCTGTAATAATCCAGGCCGCGCACTAAAAGGGGATCTACCCGGTAGCGGATTTTCATGCCATCTAAAATCTCACAGAAGGAATGAAAATGCGCTTTCGCATCGGCACCGAGACAAGCCTCCATCTTCGGCGCATCCTGCAGGGCCCGACGGGTTTGTGGTTCCTTGCTGTCCAGCACCCGCAGCGGGCTGCGCTTCAAGCGTCTTTGATCAGTCGCTCCCAGCAGGTCGGCGCGCTCCTTCAAGTAGATTTCCAAACGCTCCCGGTAGCGGCTGCGGTCGGCCGCATCCCCCAGGGAGTGCACCCGCAGCTCCAAGAGATCCTCCACCCCAAGACGACGCCACAGGCGGGCCAAGACGGCCACCAGCTCCGCGTCTGCACCCGGGCCGTCCGCGCCAAAGATCTCGGCACCGACCTGGTGAAACTGCCGGCGGCGCCCTTTCTGAGGCCGCTCACGGCGAAACATGGCACCCCGGTACCATACCCTCTGCAGACCCGAGCGTTTCGGGTCGGCGGCAATGGCCGCACGCACGCAGCCAGCGGTGCCCTCAGGGCGCAGGCACAGCCGCTCTCCCTCGCTCTCCGGGGCATCCTGCAGCAGGTACATCTCTTTCTCTACGATGTCGGCGGAATCTCCCAGGGAGTGGCGAAACAGTCCCTCCGGTTCCACTAGGGGCAGGCGGAGCTCCCGGTAGCCGTAGCCCTCCAGAATTTCCGCCGCGCTCTCCTCCACCCGGCGATGCAGAGCCGTCTCCGCCGACAGCAGGTCTGGCATGCCGCGCACATTGTCAAAGCGGCCTTTTTTCATGGTTGGCCCGTATCGCTGGCAATCAGCTGCTCTTCCTTCTCCGCCGCCCGGCGGCGAATCACGGCTTCCAGCTCCCCCAGGAGGTCGGCCTCGCCGCCAATTTTCTGAAAGGGTTTGCCGTCTAAGAACAGCATGGAGTTCGGCGCACTGCCGGTAAGGCCGATCTCCGCAGCCCTGGATTCCCCCGGGCCATTCACGTAACAGCCGATGATCGCCACGTCCACCGGTGTGCTCAAGTCCTCTAGGCGGCGCTCCAGCTCATTGACGGTATGGATGACATCAAAGTTCTGTCGGGAGCAGCCCGGGCAGGCGATGAAATGAATGCCCTTGCTGCGCAGGCGCAGGCTTTTCAATAGATCCCAGGCCACCCGCACCTCCTCTTCCGGGTCGGCAGCCAGTGAGATGCGAATGGTATCGCCGATACCTTCCATCAGCAGCGGGGCGAGGCCAGCTGCGGATTTCACGGTGCCGCCGCGAGCGCTCCCCGCCTCGGTAATCCCCAAGTGCAGGGGCTGCTCGGTGCGCTCGGCCAGCTGCCTGTAAGCTGCCATCGCCATAAATACATCCGAGGCCTTTACGCTAATTTTGAAGTTAGAAAAATCCAGGTGCTCCAGAATCGCCACGTGGCGCAGCGCCGATTCCACCATCGCCTCCGCCGAGGGCTCGCCGTAGCGGCGCAGGAGGTCCTTCTCCAAGGAGCCGGCATTGACACCGATGCGCAGGGGCACACCCCGCTCCCGGGCAGCGCTCACCACCGAGCGCACCCGCTCTTCGCGACCGATATTCCCGGGATTAATGCGCAGGCAATCCACGCCCTGTTCCAGCACCTCTAAGGCGATACGGTGGTCAAAGTGAATATCCGCCACCAGGGGCACCGCCGCCCGACGGTGAATCTCGCCGAAGGCGCGGGCGGCCTCCATGGTCGGCACGGAAACCCGCACGATATCGGCGCCGACCGCCGCCAGCCGCTGCACCTGGGCCAAGGTGGCCGCCACATCGCAGGTTTCGGTATTGGTCATGCTCTGCACGGATATGGGGGCACCGTCTCCCACCGGCACCGAGCCCACCATGATGCGTCGGGTGGGACGGCGGCAAATGCCGGATTCGCTGAACACGACAGGCCCTCAGCCGGCAGCGGCCGCTAAGCGCAGGCTGCGTTTTGTGTGGTCCACCACCCGCCCCCGCAGCTGTCCGCAGGCGGCATCAATGTCCTCACCCCGGGTGGAGCGCACGGTAGCGATGTAGTTGGCCCGGCGCAGCTGTTCCTGAAAAGCAGCCGTAGCGGCGGGATCCGGGCGGCGATAAGGCGCGCCCGGGAAGGGATTGAAGGGGATCAGGTTGATCTTGCAGGGCAGCCCGCGCAGCAGGCGGGCGGTATCCCGGGCCTGGGCCGGGCTGTCGTTGACACCGGCGAGCAAGGTGTATTCAAAAGTGACCACCCGGCGCCGATTGCCGAGAATATGCAGGTACTCCTGACAGGCCTGCAGAAGGTCTGCGAGGGGATACTTGCGATTCAGAGGCACCAATTCATTGCGCAGGCTGTCGTCGGGGGCGTGCAGAGACACCGCCAAGGCCGCCCGGCTCACCCGGGCCAGGCGCACAATGGCAGGCGCTACCCCGGCGGTGCTGATGGTCACCCGCCGCCCGGGAATGCCGTAGCCGAAATCATCCATCATGATGTCGGTGGCAGCCACCGTGCTGTCAAAGTTAAGCAGCGGCTCGCCCATGCCCATCAGAACGATGTTGGTGATGCGGCGGTTCTTGCCCGGCTGGAAGGCCGAGAGGGCCTCGTGGGCGCGCCACACCTGGCCGATGATCTCCCGGGGGGCCAGGCTGGACTGAAAGCCCTGGCGGCCAGTGGAGCAGAAGGTGCAGTTCAGGCTGCATCCTGCCTGGGAGGAAACGCACAGGGTGCCCCGGGCGCCGTCGGGAATGAATACCGTCTCCACGGCGCTGTCCGCCACCGGCAGCAGCCACTTGCAGCAGCCGTCCACCGACTGCCGCTGCTGTGAGAAGGGCGGCGGCACGATGTCGGCGGTGTCGGTGAGACGGGTGCGCAGGCCAAGACCGAAATCCGTCATCTGAGAAAAGTCGGTCACCCCGTGATGGTGGATCCACTTCAGCAGCTGTCGGGCGCGGAAAGGCGATTCACCAAGGGCGACAAAATGGTCTTCAAGACGGGCACGAGGCAAGCCCAGGAGATCGGTTTTCTCCGCCCTCTCTGCACTCTGCACCGATGACATTTTTACTCAGTGGGAGCAGATGTCAGAGGCGGTGAAAAAATAGTTAATTTCGCGCTCCGCCGCCTTTTGGGAATCAGATCCATGCGCCGCATTGGCCTCTATAGATTGCGCAAAATCGGCGCGGATTGTGCCCGGCTCCGCCTCTTTCGGGTCGGTAGAACCCATCAGACGACGATTACAGGCGATGGCGGATTCTCCCTCTAGCACCTGCACCATGATGGGGCCGGAAGTCATAAACTTCACCAGGGAATCAAAAAAAGGCCGTCCCGCATGCTCGGCGTAAAAACCCTCGGCATCTGCGGTGCTCAGGCGCAGCATTTTTGCAGCGACTATCCGCAGTCCGCTATTTTCAAATCTGCCGTAGATTTCGCCGATGGCCCCCCTGGCCACCGCGTCTGGCTTGATGATGGAAAGTGTACGCTCTGCACTCATACCCGCACCTCGCAGACAAAGTTTTTAATTATACAGCGTGGCATTTTTCATCCGTCGCGCTCTTCAATCCAGGCCATCTGTATCGCCTCCAGGATGCGCTCATTGGATTTCTCCGGCGCATCCTCAAACCCCTCAAGCTCGCAGACCCAGCGGTGCAGGTCTGTGAAACGCAGGTACTGCAGGTCTTCGTCCGGGTGGCGCTCGTCTAGAGTCAGTGCAATCTCATGGATGTCGGTCCAGCGCATAATCTGTGGTCTCCAGCGTGTTCAGGAATGTTCCGAAACCATGTTGATGGTGTAGCGGGGGATCTCTACCACCAGATCTTCCTCCGCCACCAGAGCCTGACAACTGAGGCGGGAGTTCGGCTCAAGCCCCCATGCCTTGTCCAGGTAATCCTCTTCAAGCTCGTCCGGCAGCTTCATGGAATCAAAGCCCTCCCGCACGACGACATGGCAGGTGGTGCAGGCACAGGACATCTCGCAGGCATGTTCAATCCCCACGCCTGCCCGCAGGAGGGCACGGCAGACGCTCTCCCCCGAGTCTGCCTGCACCTGCGTCCCTTCGGGGCAGATGCTCTCGTGGGGCAGCACGACGATGCTGGGCACAGCAGTCAGACGCCGCCGCCGCCGCCGATGTCTCCCGCCTCGGCCTCGTCCAGCTGGCGGCCCACCAGGGCCTGCTGCACGGCTGCATTCATGCGTCGCTCGGCAAAGACGGAACTCGCCTCATCCAGCCGCTCCACCTGTCGGGCGATGGCCCGATGGTTATCTCCGGCGATGAGCACCCGCAGACTCGCCTGCTCCTTTGCGATGGCCTCCCGCTCCACCGACGAAAGGAGCTTCTCTCCATCTATGGCAAGGGCAGCTTCCAGAGAGACCAGCATGCGCTCCGCCCCGCTTCGCGCCTCGTGCAGGGCACGGGTATCCCGATCTTCCTCCGCGTACTCAAGGGAAGCCTGCAGCATCGCCGCCACCTCCTCCTCGGCAAGACCATAGGAGGGCTTTACCTGTATGCTGCTGCTCGTGCCGGTGGTCTCCTCCTCGGCCGAGACACTGAGCAGACTGTCGGCATCCACCTGGAAGCTAACCTGCACCCGGGCAGCGCCGGCGACCATGGGCGGTATGCCACGCAGTTCAAAGCGGGCAAGGGAGCGGCAGTCCGCAGCTAAATCCCGCTCTCCCTGCAGCACGTGGACGGACATGGCGGTCTGCCCGTCCTTGCCGAGGGTGAGCTCGCGGGTCATGGACACCGGAATAGGCGTATTGCGGGGAATGATCTGCTCCACCAGCCCCCCCATGACCTCAATGCCAAGGGATAGAGGGAGCACATCCAAGAGCAGCAGGTCGTCCCCCTGCCGCCCTCCTGCCAGCAAGTCCGCCTGCAGGGCAGCCCCCAGCGCCACCGCCCGGTCGGGGTCAATATCACAGAAGGGCTCGCGGCCGAAAAAAGCTGCCACGCTGCTCTGCACCATCGGCATGCGAGTCGCCCCGCCCACCAGGAGCACGTGATGAACATCCCCCGGTCCAAGATCGGCATCGGCGAGACAGCGGCGACAGACCGCCAAGGTGCGCTCCACTAAAGGCAGAGTCAACGTCTCCAGCTGCTCTCGGCTGAGCCGGCCCTGCCATCCGGCCCATGCAATCGGGACTTCCTCTCTGTCGCTAAGATCCTCCCGAACGCACCGCGCCTGCTCTAAGAGTGCGCGTATCTCGCCAGAATCCGACTCTATTCCCGCCTCTTTGCTGAGCCAGGCCGCCACCGCATGGTCAAAATCATCCCCGCCGAGGGTGGTGCTGCCGCCAGTGGCGAGGACTTGGAATACGCCCCGCGAAAGACGCAGGATGGAGATGTCAAAGGTGCCGCCCCCCAAGTCATACACGGCGACCACGCTTTCCTCGCCGCGGTCTAGTCCGTAGGCCACCGCTGCCGCAGTCGGCTCGTTCAGGAGCCGCAGCACATCCAGTCCCGCCAGGCGCGCCGCATCCGCCGTGGCCTGACGCTGGGCATCGTCAAAATAGGCGGGCACGGTGATCACCGCGGCCTCCGGGCGGCTGCCGAGCACGCCCTCTGCCCGGGCTGCAAGGGAGCGCAGGATCTCCGCCGCCACTGCCACCGGACTGATTGCCCCCGCCACGGTGCTAAAGCGCACCATGCCCTCCCCCGGCGCGATGCGGTAGGGAAAATCCTGCCCTGCATCCGATGCGCTGCGCCCCATGAAACGCTTGGTTGAGAGCAGGGTGTTGTACGGGTCTTCGACGGCGGCCTGGCGGGCGGCAGCTCCGATTTCAATCTTCCCATCTGGCAGGTAGCGCACCGCCGAGGGCATCAGGTCGGCGCCGAACTCGTCGGCCAGCACGCGAGGCACACCCTCCACCACCGTTGCCACCAGGGAGTTGGTGGTGCCGAGATCTATGCCGATCACAGCTTGGCGGGCAGGCCTCTGACTCTTCCCCGGGGCACCTCCCGGCTCGCTGATCTGCAGAAGTGCCATTTCAGTCCGGATGCCGCGCGAAAGGACGCTCTGCCCAAAGAGAAAATTCTGCAGGCGACGGACACCGAAAGGGGCAGGCAGGGCAGCGACAGCAAGCCCGGGGGTGCAGAGCCATCAGCAGCGAGAAACCGGACAGGAGCATGGCGTATGCGCTGTGCGAATGCCGGGCGGGCAGCGCTTGGCGAGGAATTTTCTGAAAGCGGGGATTTTCAATTTCAGCGCTCGAGCGGTGCGGCGAGAAAGGCAGGCTAGGCCAGCTCTTGCCGGACTGCTGAAATCTCCGCGCCCAGGCGGGCGGTGAATTGCATCTTCAAAAACAGGGCATGCGCCGCCGCCAAATCGCCGGCAGCGACCGCCTTGGCAAACGCCTGGGCTCGCTCTTCAAAGTCTGCATCCGCCTGTCGGCCCAGCACCTCCAGACCGGCGGTGTCCCCCGCGTCTCGCCGCTCGGCCAGCTGCTCGCGGGCCTCCATCTGGCTCATCAGGAATGCCGGATCTTTGGAGATGGTCTTCTCGGGAGAAATCTGCAGGCCCAGACATTCCAAGAGGTGCCTGGCCCGCTCTACCGGGGACTGCAATACCTGGAATGCCCGGTTGAGCAGCCCGGTGCGCTGCAATGCCAGCCGCTGTTCCTGGGGCATGCCGCCGACAAAGCGGTCCGGGTGCAGCTTTTGCTGCAAAGAGCGGTAGCGGGCCTGCAATTCCACTGTGTCTAGGAAATAACTCTGGGGCAGGTTGAAGAGCCGAAAATAATCCGGCCCGCCGGCGGTTTCGGGCCGACCCATAGCCGCACCCTTCAGACGTGAAAGCTTTCGCCGCAGCCGCACTCGCTGGCGGCATTGGGGTTTTTGAATTGAAAACCCTCGTTTACTCCCTCGCGCACGAAGTCTATCTCGGTGCCGTTCAAATAGGCAAGGCTCTTCGAGTCCACATAAACGCGCACCCCGGCCTCTTCAAACACACGATCCTCCAGAGCCATCTCGTCCACGAACTCCAGCACGTAGGCGAGCCCGGAGCAGCCGGCGGTGCGGATGCCGACACGGATGCCGAGACCGGACCCCCGGCGCACCAGCTGCTCGTTAATGTGCCGGGCAGCAGCGGCCGTCATGGTGAGGGACACGGGTGTCAGCTCTTCTGTACGTCGTCCGCCGGTGCCTCCCCGCGCTTTTTGCGCAGGTCTTCAATGGCGGCCCTGATGGCATCCTCCGCCAGCACCGAGCAGTGGATCTTCACCGGCGGCAGGGCCAGCTCCTCGACGATATCCGAGTTGCGGATCTGCCCGGCCTCTTCCAGGCTCTTGCCCTTCACCCATTCGGTGAGCAGAGAGCTGGAGGCAATGGCCGAACCGCAGCCATAGGTCTTGAAACGGGCATCTTCAATTACGCCCCCCTCGCCGACTCGGATCTGCAGGCGCATTACATCGCCGCAGGCCGGGGCGCCGACCATGCCGGTGCCGACGTTCACATCGTCGGCATCCAGTGTGCCGACATTGCGCGGTTTTTCGTAGTGCTCTAACACTTTGTCGCTGTATGCCATGATGATTTTCCTCGCTGGTAGGTGCTGCTGTATGTTCAGTGGGTGTCCCACTCAATCGAATCCAAGTCAATGCCCTCTCGGTGCATATCCCACAGAGGGGACAGCTCGCGCAGCCTTTCAACGGCGTGGCGCAGCTGGGCCACAATGTGGTCCACCTCTTCTTCGGTGGTGTAACGACCTATGGAAAAACGGAGTGAGCT
The DNA here is from genome assembly GCA_965205525.1 of Gammaproteobacteria bacterium. Lineage (GTDB taxonomy): Bacteria > Pseudomonadota > Gammaproteobacteria > JABABF01 > JABABF01. The sequence continues at coordinate 399,818 of OZ242171.1, read as the reverse complement.
GTGGGCCAGCCCGTCATTCAGCCCCAGCGCGCGCAGCACATACGAGGGTTCAAGACTGGCGGAAGTGCAGGCCGAGCCGGAGGAGAGCGCAACATCTTTCAGCGCCATAATGAGGGACTCTCCCTCTACGAAATTGATGCTGATATTCAAGGTGCCTGGCAAGCAGTGCTTCTCGTCACCGTTGAGGAACAGCTGTTCAATATCCTGCACGCCATCCCACAGGCGGCGGCGCAGTTTGCTGGTGCGCTTGCCTTCCTTCTCCATTTCCTGGGCGGCGATGGCGCAGGCTTCTCCCATGCCGATGATCTGGTGGGTGGGAAGGGTGCCGGAGCGCAGGCCCCGCTCATGGCCGCCGCCGTGCATCTGGGCTGTCAGACGCACCCTGGGCTTGCGCTGAACATAGAGGGCGCCGATGCCCTTCGGCCCGTAGATCTTGTGGCCGGTCAGAGACAGCAGATCCACCTGCGTGCTGCTCATGTCCAAGGGTATCTTGCCGACACTCTGGGCAGCGTCCGAGTGCAAGAGCACACCCTTCTCCCGGGTGACAGCACCGATGGCGGCGATATCGCTGACGGAGCCGATCTCATTGTTGGCATGCATAAAAGATGCCAGGACGGTGTCATCCCGCAGCGCTTTGGCCACTGCATCGGGCTCAATTCTGCCCTTCTTGTCCGGGTCTAAATAGGTCACCTCAAAACCCTCTCGCTCCAGCTGACGGCAGGTGTCCAGTACCGCCTTGTGCTCAACTTTTGAGGTGATGATGTGCCGCCCTTTGCTCTCGGCATAGAAATGCGCCGCCCCCTTGATCGCCAAATTATTGGCCTCGGTGGCACCGGAGGTCCAGATGATCTCCCGGGGGTTGGCGCCGATAAGATCGGCCACCTGCCGACGTGCTTTCTCCACCGCCTCCTCTGCCTTCCAGCCGAAAACATGGGAGCGCGATGCGGGATTGCCGAATATGCCATCCCGGGTCATGCACTCGGTCATCTTTTCCACCACTCTGGGATCCATCGGCGTGGTGGCGGCATAGTCCATGTAAATGGGAAGTTTCATAAAGTGCTCTCTGCCTGGGTTCCGTACTTCAGCGAGCTACCGTCGGCAGCACGTCCCGCTGGGGGCGCTGGTGCTGGCGGGCGGCAATAAGGCGCATCTCGCCCCGGGCCACGAGGTCGGACAGGGTGATGCCGCTTAGAAAACTTCGGATCTGCCCGCCCAAGTCCTCCCACAGGTGGTGAGTCAGGCAGGTTTCGCCATTATGACAGTTGCCCCGGCCACCGCAGCGGGTGATATTCACCTCTTCATCCACGGCTTCTATGATGTCCGCAGCAGAGATGGTATGGGGCGGAAGGGCCAGTGTGTACCCGCCCCCGGGGCCGCGCACGCTCTCCACCAGCCCCCGGTGGCGCAGGCGGTTAAAGATCTGTTCCAGATACTGGTGCGAAACCCCTTGGCGAGCGGAGATTTCGCGCAGCGTGCAAGGCGCGGAATGGCCGCTGAAAGCCAAGTCCAGCATGGCGGTAACCGCGTATCTTCCCCGGGTGCTGAGCTTCATGAATATACTCCTTCAATCTCGAGCGCAGACGCACTTTACAATACCCGAGCAGATTAGTCAAGTACTCCCCGGGTGTCACCTATCTTGCGGCTATCAAGGGATGCCCAAAGGCTCCCAATCCAGATATTGGGCGGCCTGGGAAGGCTCCGGTGTCCCGGGGGGGATGAACCCCAGGCAGGGAGCGGGCAAACGCTCTTTCAGGGCGGCCAGGTTTTCTTCCAGGGCATCCATCTTTCCTCCCGGGCAGCTGGCAACCCAGCCGGCCAGGGACAGACCATCCGCCAGAATCGCCTCGGCGCTCAGCAGGGTGTGATTCAGGCAGCCGAGACGCATGCCCGCCACCAGGAGCACCGGCACCTGCAAAAGACGCGGAATATCCGCCATGCTCTCCCTCTCGTTCAGGGGTACCCGCCAGCCCCCTGCCCCCTCAATCAGGGCCAGATCGGCCTCCCCAGCCAAGGCCCGGCGACAAGCATCCGCCAAGGGAGCCGCCGCCAAGGCAAGCCCGACCCGTCGGGCGGCGATGTGGGGAGCCAAGGCATCGGGCAGCGTACTTGCATTGGCCTCGCCGTAGGGCAGAGATAAGGTGGCATGCCGCTGCAGGAGCAGCACATCATCGTTGTGCACAGCACCCTCTTTATTCTCGCCTCCAGCCGCTACCGGCTTCAGAGCGATAGTGCGAAGCCCCAGGCGACGGGCGCACTCCAACAGAGCGCAGGCGAACAGGGTTTTGCCGACACCGGTATCGGTGCCTGCCACAAAAAAAGTACGCATCACCTCTTAACCAGCAGCCCGAAAATCAATTGAAAAGTGGCCGGCAGCCCGGCTTCGTCCCGCAGTGTCTCATAGGCCGCCTCTGCGATTGCCAGTCGCCGGGGAGCGGTGAGACCCCTCACCCTGGGAGCACTGTTGTGCGCACCCAGGGACTTCAGTTCGGCAGCCAGGCCGCGCAGGTCCGGATAGCGGCGCAGGCGCATGCTGGTCTGCAGCATCTCGCACCCCATGTCGGCAGCGCTGGCGGCCCGGCGCCAGTCATCTGCCAAGGCAAAACGGCGCACATGGCTATCTGCGTCGGCGGCGCGCCAGGCGGTGCGGAGCTCCCATAGGGTTTCGGGGCCAAAAGTTGCAAAGGCAAGACAGCCCCCCGAACGGAGCACCCGGGCCATCTCTTTCAAGAGGGGGCCGGGAGGACCGCACCATTGAAACACCAGATTAGCAAAAATCAGGTGCAGGGTGCCCGCTGCCAGAGGCAGCCGAGCGGCATCGGCGCAGAGCCAGGCAGCGTCGGCGCGGCTCTGTGCTTGGCGCAGCATCCCCTCCGCCAAATCCAGCGCCAGGCACTGACCCTCGGGAAAAGCATCTTTCAGCATCGGCAGGAAATGACCCGTGCCGCAGCCGAGGTCCAGCAGGCGGAGCGGCCCGGCCCCATGTTCGCTTCCGATATCCCGGCCCGGGTCGGCGGCGGTGCTCTCCTGCTGCACCAATTGAGGAGCATCGGAGAACGAAAACGGGACAGCGGCGCGCCTTCCCGGGCTGCTTTCAGCGATGACATGGCTGAGCAGGATTTCACCGCTCTCCCGCTGCAGATCGGCAACCTGGTCATACGCCTTGGCAGCGCGGCTGAAAGAGCGGGCAATGCGGTGCTGGTCCAGGGGCTGGGGCGATGACGGCAGCAGTCCATTGTCCTCGGCAAAGCAGCGCACTCCGGCGGCCACCGCGGAAGGAAAAGTGAGAAATGGCGCATGCCCAGTCCCCGGCAGCACCATCACCCGATGGGCCGGACACAGGGTCTGCAATGCCCGGGCCAGGGCTGCCGGAACCAAGGCATCGCCGCCCCCCAGGATATGAAGCATCGGCATTTGCAGGGCTTGCAGCCCCTCTCGCAGATCTCCCTCCGCCAGCAGACGGAGCCCCGCTCGCATCCCCTCGCTGCTGGGGGGGTAAGCAGCTGTCAGACGCTCCAAGCAGCGCACCACGCCGAGGGGCTCCCCCTCGCCCCGGGCGATGAGAGATGCCAGGCGGCGCATCCCCTCCTTCTGTCCCTCGGCCACAATCTGCCGAAAATTAAGCAAATCCTCCTCCGACACACCCGCCGTCCAGCCCGGGCGCTGCTGAAAGCAGGGGCTAGTGCCGATGGTGATGAGAGCCTCCACACGCTTTGGAAAGCGCATCGCCAGCTGCAGGGCGAGGTGCCCGCCGAGGGACCAGCCGAGATAGCAGGCCCGGGGAGGCAGGTGCAAAAGCATGCTGTCCAGCAGTGCCTGAGGAGGGCTGTCCGGCGACGGCGGCGCACTCTGCCCAAAGCCGGGCAGGTCAAAGATGTGCAGGTGGAAGCTCCGCTGCAAATCCTCTGCCAGCCCCTCCCAGACCGCGCCGCTGAAACCGAGCCCGTGAAACAGCACCAGAGACGGGGCGTCGGAAGCGGGAGCAGGCGAGGACAGCACATGAATCCCCTGTGCTGAGGCAGCGGCCTCTGCTCTTTCAGACATGCCTAGAGGGATATCGGCAGATCACCCGCATAGCGCCCCAAGAGGCGGGCAGAAACCACGCCCTCCCACATGTGCCCGTGCCCTTCGGCAGCCGTCCGAAGCCTGGACCGGACCGCAAAGACCTTCGCCCTGCGCCATCCGCCCGAGCATTCAGCGGCTGTCTGAAATCCGGCTCGGACAATGGTGAAAGCGGGAAAGGGGCGGCACTTTGCTTTTTCTTTAGGACCATAGTGCCGCCAGGGCCTCCAGCAGAAAGTCTACATGGGCCTCGCTATGGGCTGCGCTCAAGGTGATGCGCAGGCGCGCAGTGCCCTCGGGCACTGCGGGGGGGCGAATGGCCGCAATCCACAGCCCCTTGGCCAGCAGCCCCTCAGCTAAATCCAAGGCACGCCCCGGCGTGCCGACCAAAAGAGGCTGTATAGGGGTCTCGGAGGCCGTCAGGGGCAGGCCCAGACGGGCGGCTCCCCGACGAAAATAATCTACACGCTGATGCAGATGCTCCCGCCGCCAGGGCTCCTCCTTGCCGACGAGACGGAGCGCTGCCAGCACCGCCACCGCCTGGGCCGGCGGCAGGGCTGTGGTGTAGATGCCGGTGCGGGCGAATTGAAGCAGGGTTTCAATCAGGGTTAAAGAGCCGGCGACAAAGGCGCCGGCCACCCCCAGGGCCTTGCCCAAGGTGCCCATGAGGATCGGCACTTCTGCCATTCCGAGCCCGCAGTGCTCAACCGAGCCAGCCCCCCGCTCTCCCAGCACGCCGAAACCATGGGCATCGTCCACCATCAGCCAGGCATCCTGCCGAGCCGCCGCCGCCGCCAGTGCCGACAGGGGCGACAGGTTGCCATCCATGCTGAAAACCCCGTCCACCGCTACCAGCTTGCGGCCTTTTTTCTGCTCCGCCAGCTGACTCTCCAAATCCGCCGCATCCCCGTGGCGAAAGCGATGGAGGGAAGCCCGGGATAAAAGGGCCGCATCCAGCAAAGAGGCGTGGTTCAGGCGATCTTCGTACACGCCGTCACCCCGCCCCGCCAAGGCCTGCACAGCACCCAGGTTGGCCATGTAGCCGGTGGAGAACAGCAGTGCTCGGGGGCGACCGGTAAAGCGAGCAAGGGCTTCCTCCAACTCCTCGTGGGCGGCACTGTGACCGCATACCAGGTGAGAGGCGCCGCTGCCCGCGCCATACTGGCTGAGCCCCTGCTGAAAGGCGCTCACCACCGCCGGATGATTAGCCAGACCCAAATAATCGTTGCTGCAGAAATTAAGGCAGGATGTGCCGTCCACCACCACCTCCGCCCCCTGGGGCGACTGCAGGGTGCGGCGGCGGCGATACAGATCTGCCGCCCTCTGCGCCTCAAGGGCAGCGGCAAGTTTCTCCACGCCGGCGGCGGTGGGAAAAGCTCAGCAGGCAGCCTGGGAAGAGGTCTGCCCGGGCAGGGAGCTGTCAGCTTTCTCAATGCGAATGCCGAGGCGCTCCAAGAGCGTGCGGTCTTCATCCTGTTCCGGATTGGCGGTGGTCAGCAGACGCTCGCCAAAAAAGATGGAATTGGCCCCCGCTAAAAAGGCCAGGGCCTGCAGCTCGTCGCTCATGGCTTCACGGCCGGCCGATAGGCGCAGACGGGAGCCGGGCATCAGTATGCGGGCCACCGCCAGGGTGCAGATGAACTCCAGAGGGTCCAAGTCCTCCTCTTTTTCCAGGGGTGTGCCGGCCACCCGCACCAGCATATTGATGGGCACGCTCTCCGGGTGCGCCGGCAGGCAGGCCAGCTGCAAAAGAAGGTGAATGCGATCCTCCCTCGTCTCCCCCATGCCGAGAATGCCCCCGCAGCAGAGCTTGATGCCTGCATCCCGCACATGGGACAAGGTATCCAAGCGCTCCTGGTAGCTGCGGGTCGTGATGATCTTGCGGTAAAACTCCGGCGAGGTATCCAGGTTGTGGTTGTAGTAGTCCAAGCCGGCATCGGCTAGGCGGCGAGCCTGTTTGGGAGTCAGCATGCCCAGGGTCATGCAGGTCTCCAGACCGAGATCCTTCACCCCCAGCACCATTTTCTCCAGGGCCGGCATGTCCCGATCCTTGGGGGAGCGCCAGGCGGCACCCATGCAGAAGCGGGTGGACCCCGCCTCTTTTGCTCGGCGGGCACTGTCCAGCACCGTATCCAAGTCTGCCAGGGGCTCCGTCTCAAGGCCCGTGTGGTAACGCCGACTCTGGGGGCAATAGGCACAGTCCTCGGGGCAATTGCCGGTCTTGATAGACAGGAGGGTGCTGGCCTGCACCGTATCCGGCGGCCAGAACTGCCGATGCACACCCTGTGCGCGATACACCAGCTCGCCAAAGGGCAGCGCCCACAGCTGCGCCACCTCGTCAAAAGTCCAGTCGTTGCGCAGGGTTTCTTTTTCTTTGCTAGGCATGGCGTTCCCTCAGAAAATCGCTGGGGGAATGATAGAGGGCAGCGGATACTTGTCAACCTTCAGGGCGCTGATATGGTTAACTTATACCCGATATGCCCACCTATTCAGGCCCTGGCCAGGCACCACAGATGCACCTGGCTGCCGGCCTCCTGCAGCAGGGTTGCCAGCGCAGTTGCCGTAGCGCCGGAGGTGAGCACATCATCTACGATAGCCACCCTCCCGGGCACAGCGGCGGCTCCGAAATCGCAGTGGAAAGCGCCTTGCAGGTTCTGTCGCCGCTGCTCCTCGTCCAGCCCCACCTGCCTGGCGGTGGGGCGCACCCGCCGGCAGCATCGCTGGTCAAGGGGCAGTTCTAACTCCCGGGCGAGCACCTTGGCGACCTCCAGGGACTGATTGAAGCCCCGCGCAAAGAGCCTTCGCCAGTGCAGCGGCACCGGGATGAGAAGCTCTGGAAAAGGCCCGCCCGCCCAGGTATTCTTCAGGTATTCAGCCAAGAGCAGAGACAGTGTGCGGCCGCTGGCCAGGCTACTCTGGTACTTGAAGCGGGTCACCAAGTCGGCGGCTGCACCCTCGTAGCGCAGGAGCGTGGTACAGCTTTCCACCGGCCAGCGATGCCCTAAGCAAAAGCCGCAGCGCATTGTCGGCACCCCCTCCGCTGCCGGACTGCCGCAGCAGAGACAGGCCGGGCGGTTGTAGGGCAGCGCCGCCTCGCAGTCCCTGCACAGGTCTATGTGGCGATGCACTGTTTTCCCGCACAGCAGGCAGGCGGCGGGGAAAATCTCGTGAAGAGTGTGAAGGACTCGGCGAAAAGGTTTTGACATGGGCTTCCCTGCCCCGGGATATGCCCCGATTATAGTGCGGCGGGCGCAGATGTGAAAGAGAAAAGGAGAGGTTTCAGTGAAGATCGCAGGCAGCTGACGGCGGGCGGAGATACGAGAGAAAAAAGGGACTGGGGATATTATGGCGGGATGAGCGCGCATGGTTTTTTTCTGCAGGGCCCGCTGTTCAGAGGTGCACTGCGGGGACTGGCGCTCGGGGCAGCCCTGGCTGCGTCTTCGCCGGCAGCCATCGGTGCCACGGCAAATGTCGCCGTGGCCAGCAGTTTCCGCCCAACCCTGGAGCTTTTGGAACCGCATTTCAGAAAAGCGAGCGGACACCGGCTGCGCATCACCGCAGGCGCCTCCGGCGTGCTGGCGGCAATAGTGCTGGCTGGCGCCCCTATAGATGTATTCCTGGCCGCCGATACACAGCGTCCCCTGGCACTGGAGCAGGCCGGTCTCGTTGTGCCCGGCTCTCGCTTCACCTATGCCGAAGGTCGCCTGGCCCTGCTGGCGGGAAAGATACTGCCGGACTTCCGAGAGGAGGGGACGGAGGCCGTGGTCCGCCTGCTGCAGAAACCGGGTAACTGGCATCTGGCGATCGCCCACCCGGAACTGGCTCCCTACGGCCGAGCTGCCTGGCAGCTGCTGGGCAGCCTGGGGCTGCAAAAAACCATGGAGGGACGCCTGGTCAGGGGGCACAATGCCGGGCAAGCCCTCCAATTCGTCGTGGGCGGCGGTGCGGCGGCGGGCCTGGTGGCCCTGTCCCAGGCGCGCCGGGTCGCCTCTGCAAAGCGCTACCGCTCCATTCCCTACTCCCTGCATCCGCCGATTGAGCAGCAGGCCGCTCTGCTGCTGCGGGGAGCCGACAATCCGGCGGCCCGGGCACTGCTGCAATTCCTTCGCAGGGAGAAAACCATAGCTCTCTTGGTCGCAGAGGGCTATCGGATGCCCGAAGGGGGGAAACCGGGCCCGTGAGCACTGCTGACTGGATGGCACTGACGCTGACCATGAAGCTGGCGGCGGTCAGCACTCTCATCCTGCTGGCCCTGGGGCTGCCCCTCGCCTGGTGGCTGGCACGACGGCAACGGCGTACAGGCCAAGCGCTGGTGGAGGCGGCCGTGGCGCTGCCGCTGGTGCTGCCCCCCACCGTTATCGGTTTTTATCTGCTTCTCGCGCTGTCTCCACAGGGGATGCTGGGTGCCCCCTGGCTGGCGCTCAGCGGACAGATGCTCGCCTTTAGTTTTACCGGGCTGGTCATCGGCTCGGTTCTGTATTCGCTGCCTTTCGTGGTACAGCCCCTGCAGGCGGCCTTTGAGCAGCTGCCGCCGAGACTCTTAGATGCCGCCGCCACTCTGGGCGCCGGGCCCGTAGAACGCTTTTTTAGCATTGCGCTGCCGCTGGCACGGCGCAGCTTGATTACCGCTGCCAGCCTTGGCTTTGCGCATACGGTCGGAGAATTCGGCGTGGTGCTGATGATCGGCGGCAACATACCTGGCGAAACTCAGGTGCTCTCCATCGCCCTGTACGACCGAATTGAAACACTGCAATATGATTCCGCCCACCGCCTGGCCGCCGGCCTTCTGGTATTTTCCTTTTTGCTGCTGGTCGTGCTGTACGCAGGCAAAGGAAGTTTTCGGCTGCGATGAACACTTTTGCGCTGCAGGCAAAGCTGCTTCTCGCGCATCCCGCTCCCCCTAAGGGCAATGCCTTCCGCCTGTCCCTTTCCCTGGCGATGCGCTCGGGAGCGGTAACCGCGCTGTACGGGCCATCCGGGAGCGGCAAATCCACCGTGCTCCTATGCCTTGCGGGTTTTTGTGGGCGCAGCAGCAAAAGCCGTGTGCACTTTGCAGGTGAAGCTTGGCAGGCAGGGCGCACCTGGCTGCCTCCCCACCGGCGCAGGATTGGCTGTGTCTTTCAAGAATCAACACTGTTCCCGCACATGAGCGGGGCAGACAACCTGCACTACGCACTGCGCCGACGGCGGATGCCCGGCCCGGAACTGGAAGAGGTGGCAGAGGCACTGGACATCACCCCCCTTCTGGCGCATCGTCCGGCAGAGATGTCCGGGGGGCAGCAGCGCCGCTTCAACCTGGCCCGGGCACTTCTGTCGGGCCCCCGCCTGCTGCTGCTGGATGAGCCCATGAGCGGCATGGACAATCGGACCCGAGGACAAGCGCTGGACTTTCTGGATGCCTTTCGCAGACGCTTCGGCACCGCTGTGCTTTATATCAGTCACAGCATGGACGAAATCAGCCGCCTGGCCGATGAACTGGTGCTGTTGCAAGAAGGGCAAGCGGAAGCCGCTGCTCCGCTGCCGGAATTGTGCGCACGCCTGGACACCAGCCTGGCCCGCTCCGAGCAGGCGGCGGCGGTGCTGGAGGGGAAGGTGCGGCGTCACGACACAGACTTTCAGCTGAGCGAAGTGGAGGTGGAAGGGCACACTCTGCTCTTAGGGCACCTTCATGCGGCGGCGGGACAACTGGTGCGGGTGCAGGTGCCGGCCCGGGACCTGAGCCTGGCCCTGAAAAAACCGGAAGGCAGCAGCATCCTCAACATCCTGCCGGCAGAGGTGGATGCCTTGGTCGAGGCTGCAGACAACAGGGTGCTGGTGCGTCTTCGCTTAGGCGCGCAATACCTCTTGGCGCGTATCACCCGCAAATCACGGGAGAATCTCGGCTTGCAGCCCGGAACTGCCCTATATGCCCAAGTCAAAAGCGCCGCTCTCTGGCCGGGCTGAAGATCCGGCCAATCATCCTCTCAAAAGTCTGCGGTGCAGACAATCCAAGAGGGTTCGCTGCCCCGGGTGATTTGCTGCTGCTGATCTCCGGCAGCGCCGAAGGTCTGCCTTGCCCACCGCGGGATAACCTGCCGCTGTCCTCTCTGCATGCTGTCTTTCAGGGGAGAGAATCCTCTTCGCCCCCGATAATGCTCAGAATAATCTGCAGCTGCCGTTGCCGCTCTGTCTCCCCCTAGTCGGAACTCTGGCCTGCATCAAACAGGGCATCGGTCAGCATAAGCGGCTCGGCGGGAGAGTTAGGACTTGCCGGTATCCATGTCCCGGCTGATATCGTGCTCCATCTCCAAGGCCGGCTGTGCCGCCTTGGGCTTACCTACCGCCTTGGCGGGAATGCCCGCCACGGTGGTATGGGGAGGAACATTCGCAAGCACCACGCTGCCGGCCCCCACCTTGGCACCGTCGCCGATGTAAATATTTCCCAAGATCTTTGCGCCTGCGCTGATAAGCACCCCTTCTCCCACTTTCGGATGCCGGTCTCCCTCTTCCTTTCCGGTGCCCCCCAGAGTGACCCCCTGCATGATGGAGACATTGTTTTTCACCCGGGCGGTCTCGCCGATGACAATGCCCGTGGCATGATCCATCATCACGCCCTGTCCGATGTCTGCGGCGGGATGGATGTCCACGCCGAAAATATCCGAGGAGCGGTTCTGCAGGAATAGCGCCATGCTGCGCCGTTTTTCCCCCCACAGCCAGTGCGCTGCTCTATACACTTGCAGAGCATGAAATCCTTTGAAGAAGAGAAAAGGGGTGAGAAAATCGGGACAGGCAGAATCCCGCTCTCGCACGGCTTGCAGGTCTGCGCGAATTGCCTGTCCTATGGCGGGCCCGCTGCTGTAGGCCTCCATCAGCACCTGCTCCACCGGCGGCGGTGTGCAGATTTCCGGTGCCCCCAGTTTGCAGGCCAGGTGATGGGCCAGGGATGCCTCCAGAGAAGTGCGCTTTGCCACGGTGCTCTGCAGGTACTTTGAAAGTGCCTGCTCGCTTGCTGCCTCGGTTTCGGTCTCTTTGAGCAGGGTGTGCCAGACCGGATCATCAGGTGTGTTCATCGGGGGAGAGGGCGGGCAGCAGGGGGAAAGAGCGATCATTGTAAGCGGATGGGTGTACTGGATCTTCTGTATATCCTGCTGGACTCCCGGGCAGCGAGGGGTATGAAGCGTGCGCCCCTGCATCCAGCGCATCCGGTCAAAGTCAAAATTGCGTCTCCCTCGGCATTATGGATAATGTTCTCTATGTACACAGGTCTGCTTGTCACATTTTCTATCGTCGGCTCGGCAGAGTTGAAGGCAGGGGCAGCGCTTGACCTGGTCTCGGAGCAGGCATTCTGGATTACGAGCCAGGCACTGACTCTAAAATAGCGGCATTCTGCAGACAGATTTCAGAAAAATATATGGGAATGGTACTGACAGAAGAGCAGCGTATGCTGCAGGAGAGCGCGCGGGAATTCCTAGAGGCCAATGCGCCGGTGGAGAGTCTGCGCAAGCTGCGGGATACTCAGGACTCCCTCGGCTATTCTGCCGAGCTCTGGCAGCAGATGGCAAACCTGGGCTGGAGCGGCATTACGCTGCCGGAGGCATACGGCGGTTCGGATTTTGGTTTCTTCGGCCTCGGCCTGCTGATGGAGGAAGCCGGCCGCTGCCTTGCAGCATCCCCCCTCTTGGCAACCGTGGCGGTGGGCACAAGCGCTATTCTGGAGGAGGGCAGCGAAGAGCAGAAGAAGACTTACCTGCCGGGCATTGCCGCCGGAGAGCACACCTTGGCACTGGCACTGGAAGAAGGCCGCCGCCACGATCCCGCCGGTACAGCCCTGGAAGCTCGTCGGGACGGCGACAGCTGGCTGCTCCGGGGGCGCAAGATTTTCGTGCTGGACGGGCATAGTGCCAACACCTTGGTGGTGGTCGCCCGCACTGCCGGCTCCCCCGGCCAGCGGGAAGGGCTGAGCCTGTTCCTGCTGGCGGCAGACCTGCCGGGCATCAGCCCTCTGCGCACCATAATGGCCGACAGCCGCAATGCGGCGATTATAGATTTCAACGATGTAAAAATCCCAGCCTCGGCTGTGCTGGGGGAGATGGACAGCGGGTTCTCGCTGCTGGACCGAGTATTGGACCGCGGTCGCGCCGCGCTGGCGGCGGAAATGCTGGGCGGCGCATCCGCCCTTCTGGAGCGTACGGTGAAGTATCTCGGCGAGCGGGAGCAGTTCGGGGTAAAAATCGGCTCTTTCCAAGCATTGCAGCACCGGGCATCGCACATGTTCAAAGAGCTGCAGCTTACCCGCTCGGCGGTTTTTGCGGCACTAGACGCCCTAGAGCAGAATGCTTCGGATGCCCCAGCTCTGGTGAGTGCTGCCAAGGTGCGGGCCAATGACACCTACCGCCTCTTGGCAGATGAGAGCGTGCAGATGCACGGCGGCATCGGTATGACAGACGAACTGGAAATAGGCTTTTATCTCAAGCGCGCCCAAGCATCCTGCCAGACCTTCGGCGACAGCACCTTCCATCGCAGCCGCTACGCAGACCTCAGCGGTTTTTGAAGGTCCTGCTCCCCGGTGTACGGCTGCCCGTCAGGCAGACAATCCTCTCCCGCTGCTGGCGCTGACTGGCCAAACGCTGGGCGGGGGCCTGCCTATCTGCCCCCGGTGTCCCGGCGGGTGCCGCCGAAACCGCGCTGACCGAACAGACTGCCCCGCACCGCCACCGCAGTTATTCTTCGCCTACGGGCACCATGTCAAAGTCAAACTTGCTGGTGCCACAGTCCGGGCACTCCCAATCCTCCGGCACATCCTTCCATTTCGTACCGGGAGCAATGCCCTCCTGCGGCCGACCCTTCGCCTCATCGTAGATAAAACCGCAGATCACACACTCCCACTCGCAATATACGACGGTTTTGTTCATAGCTGCACCCCTCAAATAGGCAAACTGGCGGAGCGTATTTTATCCCCATTGCAAGACTGCGTTATAAATATCTCCACATGTTATTCGACGATAAATACGAGATACTCCCGGGAAACGATTGTGGTATCGGCCATGAACCCTGCGTTGCCTCCTGTGACGAATGCCAGGCGGTGCTCCTCGCTGATTGCGCTTTTATGTCAAATGCTTCGCTGACCGCGATTTTGGAAGCGTTAGCCAGTCAGAGAGCCTGCTCCGTCGTCACTGCCAGAAACCAGCAGCGGCGTCACTCAGGACGGTGCTGCGCCTGTGAAGCTCGGTTTCTGCCGATAGGAGGCAGTGGGGGCAAGGGCATCGTCAAAGGACACCGCCATTCAGAGTCAGCACCTGGCCGGTGATCCAGGAGGCCTCCTCCGAGACCAGATAAAGCACTGCTGCTGCGGCATCTTCGGCCGAACCAGGACGGCGACAGGGAATGTGACGCGCATACTTCTCTGCATCCGGAACATTATCCATAATGCCGAGGGAGACACAATTGACCGTCACGCCCTGGGGGGCAACTTCGCCGCTCAACTGCCGCGAAAAGCTCACAGCACCTCCCTTCCCTGCCGCGTAGGCGGCGATTCCCATGCCGTTGACGCTGCGCCATGCCTCGGAGACGATGGTGACAATGCGCCCTCGGCCCCGCTCGCACATGTCGGGCAGCAAGCTCCGGGTGCAGTTCATCACCCCTAGCAGATTAATTTTTACAAAGGCATCCCAGTCGGCAGGGCTCGTTTCCAGAAAAGGTGTAAGAGCCATGCCCGCCGGGGGTATGCCCGCGTTATTGACTAGGATGTCAATGGGCCCCAGCTCATCGGTGACCTGCCGAGCCGCCTCGCGCACGGCATCGGCATCACATACATCCGCCGGCACCGCCATGCTTTTCCCACCGGCAGCGCGGAGCTGCCCCGCCGCTTCTCGAGCGCGCTCTTCGTAGTAGTCGTTAACTGCTACGGCTGCCCCCCGGGATGCCAGCAGGCGGGCAATGCCGAACCCAATGCCGCGGCCGGCTCCGGTTACCAATGCGACCCTATGCTGTAAATCAAACATACCGAAAGCCTTTAAATACTGATTTAAACTGCCATTCAATCCCTGGGTGATTGTAATAGACCCGCCGGGTTACAGCGGCGGAAATAGCGGAACGGAGGGCAGCAGCACCCCCGCCGACAGGAAAAGAAACCTGTGCCTGTGCCCTGCTAAAGACATAGGATACCGGTGCATTGCCTTGGATTTTGCCAAGCAGGATTGGGCTTAGATTAGAATTAGCGGATGCATAAGCCCCTGGTATTGATCATCCTAGATGGCTGGGGCCACCGGGAAGAAGCAGAGCACAACGCCATCGCCGCTGCCCGCACCCCGGTCTGGGACGGGCTGTGCGCCACCGCTGCCCGCACTCTTCTCAGCGCCTCCGGACAGGCCGTGGGTCTGCCCGAAGGCCAGATGGGCAACTCCGAGGTGGGGCACCTGTGCATCGGCGGCGGGCGTATCGTTCATCAGAGCATTGTGCGTATTGACGAGGCTCTTGCGAGCGGCGCATTTCACAGCAACTCCGCCTACGGCAAGGCAGTGAAAGCGGCAGCCGAGGGAGGGGACGCCGTGCATATCATGGGCCTGCTGTCTCCCGGCGGCGTGCACAGCCACGAGCGTCATATTCATGCGGCCTTGGACTTAGCGGTGCAAAAGGGGGCGAAACGCATTTTTCTGCACCCCTTTCTAGACGGCAGAGATACCCCGCCCCGCAGCGCTGCCCCCTCCCTGAAGGCACTGCATGCACACTGCCAGGCCCTGGAGCAAGAAGCGGGGAAAGGGGCGAAAATACGCATCGCCTCCTTGAGCGGCCGCTACTACGCGATGGACCGGGACTGCCGCTGGGAGCGCACCCAAAAGGCGTACAGGCTCCTGCGCCACGGCAAAGCAGACCATTGTGCCGCCGATGCCGATGCCGCGCTGCGTGCCGCCTACGAGCGGGGAGAGAGCGACGAGTTTGTCGCGCCCACCCTCATTCTGGGAGGAGGGGAAGAGGCACCTGGCGCCATTCGGGATAAGGATGCGGTGCTGTTCATGAACTTCCGCGCCGACCGCGCCCGACAGCTGACCGCCGCGCTGGTCACAGAAGATTTTCAGGATTTTGATCGGGAGGGGCGAGCCCCCCTCTGCCGGTCGCGCTTTGTGATGACCACTCCCTACGATAATGCGCTGCAAGTCGCCTGCGCCTTTCCCAGCGAGGGCCTGTCCAACACGCTAGGAGAATGCATCTCTGCCTTGGACCTGCCGCAGCTGCGCATTGCGGAAACAGA
Source organism: Gammaproteobacteria bacterium (assembly GCA_965205525.1). Classification (GTDB taxonomy): domain Bacteria; phylum Pseudomonadota; class Gammaproteobacteria; order JABABF01; family JABABF01. The sequence continues at coordinate 384,532 of OZ242171.1, read as the reverse complement.
AAAATACGCCCATGTAACCTATTTTTTCAACGGCGGCAGAGAAGAGCCCTTTGCGAAAGAGGAGCGGATACTCATCCCCTCCCCCGCCGTGGCTACCTACGACTTGCAGCCGGAGATGAGTGCTCCTGAAATTACCGAGCGGCTCACTGAGGCGATCGGCAGCGGCGAGTACGCCCTGATTGTCTGCAACTACGCCAACGGCGATATGGTGGGACACACCGGCATTTTGCAGGCAGCGGTAGCGGCGGTAGAGACCATTGACCGCTGCCTTGGACTCGTGCTGGCAGCAGTGCAGGCCAAAGGAGGCGAATGCCTGATCACCGCCGACCACGGCAACTGCGAGCAGATGGAAGATCCGGCGAGCGGCCAGAACCACACTGCCCATACCTGTGAGGCGGTGCCCTTTTTCTATGTCGGCCCCCGGAAAGTGCGCTTGGCCGAGGATGGCGGCCTGTCCGGCGTGGCCCCCGCCACCCTCACCCTGCTCGGGCTGCCAGTGCCAAAGGAGATGAGCGGGCCGCCTTTCCTGGAGCTGGCCGGGGGAGGATGACAGGAGATTTGAGGCTGTGCGCTCTCCTCTCTTATAAGGGTCTGCTGACAGCACTGCTCCTGCTGCTCGGCACATCGGCTGTCGCCGCAGAGCCAGCGGAGAAGGCGATCAAGAAACAGATCAGCACCCTCGGTGAGGAAGTTCGTGTCCTGGCCGGGAAAATTCATGCCCTGGAAAAAGAGCGTATCTTCATCAAGGGAGAGATCACTTCTCAGAAAAAGAAAATTGCCATGCAAGAGGAGCAGATGCGGACATTGATGCGCCTAGCCCATCGGCTGGGGCCGGGGGAGGGTCTGCAGAGTCTGCTAGGGGATGCCGCGCCGGGACAGCTGGGACGGTTCAGGGTGTATCACGAGCAATTCGGGCACGCCCGCAGCGAGCAGATCACGACCTTTCGCAAAAGGCTGCAATCCTTGGAGCACACCGAGCAGAGAAAACGCACCCTTGAACACACCTTGGGAAAGACGCAGAGGGAATCCCTCGCTAAGAAAACCGCCTTGGAAAAACGGCTGCAAGAACTGCTGCAGGCGGTGGAAGAAAGACCGGCGAGGCCAGCAGCGAGGTCAGCGGTGAGGCCCTTTGCTGAGATGCGGGGGCGGCTGGCCTGGCCGGTGTCGGTTAAACCCATCAATCGCTTCGGAGATAAACGAGCCGGAGGGCGGCTGCAATGGCGAGGGGTCATCCTGCCCGGCAAAGAGGGCAGTCCGGTGCGGGCCATCCACCCGGGCCGGGTGGTGTTTGCAGACTGGTTCGGCGACCGGGGGCTTCTGCTGGTGCTCAATCACGGCGACGGCTATATGAGCTTGTACGGAAGTAACAGCTCCCTGCTTTATGATGTGGATTCGGATATAGAGGCAGGTGCCGCCATCGCCACGGTAGGACATAGCGGGGACCGGGAGGAGAATGGACTGTATTTTGAAATTCGCCACCGGGGACAGCCGCTGAACCCGGCCCTGTGGTGCCGAAACTAAAAAAGGGCCGCCACAGCAAAGCCGAGGGGCGACGGCTGGAGTGCAGCCAAGGCTTGCCATTTGCTACTATAGGCAGGCCGACAGTCCAGAACTGCTGCGCGAGAACTTTGCAACTGAGGTAACACGCCATGACCATGCACAGCCAAGAAGCCCTGCGGACGCGAACACAGCAGTTAATAGACTACCAGCAGGAAGCGAATAAGCGCAACGAATGGACTTTTTTTGTGACGGAGATGTACCACCCAAAGTGCGTCTACAGCTGCGAGTACGCCGGCACCATGCTGGTGCGGGCCGAGGGCATTGAAGAGATTAATTCCACCCACTACGGCCGCGATATGCTGCACGGATGGGAGGGATGGTCTTTCCCGTATCTAGGCATCTATACAGGTGATGGCAATCGGGTCATTACCCATTGGATGAACCGGGGGCCGGGCGCGCGGGCAGACGGCAGCCACTATGAAACACCCGGCATCTCTTTTATTGAATACGACAGAGATTTAAAAATCATAAATCAGCTGGACCTGTTTGATTTTGCCCACCAGATGCACCTGTGCGACGAGCTGGAAGCGGCCGGACTGCTTTCTCTAGAACTGAAGGAGAACTGGGTTATCCCGAGCAAAAAACGTCTGACGGAAATGCTTCAGCAGGGGAATTGACTATAATGGCGCGGATCGTAACGGGACGAGAGTCTGCATGCCAAAAAATGAGCAATTTCAAATGGAGGGGGAAGTCATGGATACTCTCCCAAATACCACCTTCCGTGTGAAGCTGGACAATGGCCATTTGGTGATGGCGCATATCTCTGGCAAGATGCGCAAAAACTATATCCGCATCCTAACCGGTGATCGCGTGCGCTTGGAACTCTCGCCCTACGACCTCAGCAAAGGACGCATTATCTACCGCGAACGCTGAGTCCCTGCCCCTTTCCCAAGGGGAGTCAGTCAGCCCAGTCTTTCCCCAGAGGGCTGCGTCAGCCCTCACGCATACCTGCCCTTGCGCCGGCGGGGTGTGCCCTCAGGCTTTCTCTTTTTCGCTGTCCCGCTCACGCCGGCGGCTTCGGGGAGAGCGACCGCCGGAGGGGGATTTTCCAGGCTGCAAGACAAGGGCATCCCCTTCAACCTGCACACGGACCGTCCCGCCCCCCGTCGCCAAATCTCCAAACAGCAGCAGTTCGGCCAGCGGGCGCTTGATGTGCTCTTGGATTATCCGCTCCATCGGACGCGCCCCCATGGTGCGGTCATAACCCTTCGCCACCAGCCAGCGCCGCACCTCGTCATCCACCTGCAGCTGCACCCGACGCTCGTCCAGCTGGGATTGCAGCTCGGCTAAGAATTTGTCCGCCACTGTGGCCGCCACCGTTTCATTCAGGGGCTGGAAGAGAATCACGGCATCTAGGCGATTGCGAAATTCAGGGGTGAACAGGCGCTCAATGGAGGTTATGGCATCTGTGCTGTGATCCTGTTCGGTAAAGCCCATGGAGCGGCGCGCCGCTTCCGCCGCACCGGCATTGCTGGTCATGATCAGAATGACATTGCGAAAATCCGACTTGCGCCCGTTATTGTCGGTCAGGGTGCCGTGGTCCATGACCTGCAGGAGAAGGTTATACACATCCGGGTGCGCCTTTTCAATTTCGTCCAGCAGCACCACGCTGTGGGGATTGCGCGCCACTGCCTCGGTAAGCAATCCCCCCTGGTCAAAGCCCACATAGCCGGGCGGAGCGCCTATCAGGCGTGAAACCGTGTGCCGCTCCTGGTACTCGGACATGTCAAAGCGAATCAGCTCCACGCCCAAAGTCGCCGCCAGCTGACGGGACACCTCGGTTTTCCCCACCCCGGTGGGACCGGCAAAAAGGTAGGCCCCTACCGGCTTCTCCTGAGATTTAAGACCGGAGCGCGCCAGCTTGATGGCGGAGGCCAGTGCGCTGATTGCCTGGTTCTGACCGAATACCTTGAGCTGCAGAGAGGTTTCCAGGTTGCGCAGCCGCTCCTGGTCCGACAGGGTTACGCTGCGGGGCGGAATGCGGGCCATCTTTGCCACCACGCCTTCAATCTCGCTCACCCCGATGCGCCGCCGACGTCTGTTGCCAAGACGGGCGCGGGCCCCCGCTTCATCCATCACGTCAATGGCCTTGTCAGGCATGAAGCGCTCCCCCAAGTGGCGGTCCGCCAGCTCTGCCGCTGCCCGCAGGGCGCGGTCTGTGTAACGCATGCCGTGGTGCTCCTCGTAGCGCGAGCGCAACCCCTTGAGGATGCGGTAGGTGTCGACCACCCCAGGCTCGCTGATGTCAATCGTCTGGAAACGGCGGGACAGGGCCCGGTCTCGGTCAAAGACGCCGCGATATTCCTGGTAGGTGGTGGCCCCTATGCAGCGCACCCGCCCGGCGCTCAGCAGCGGCTTTAGCATGTTGGAGGCATCCAGGACAGCGCTAGAGGCGGCGCCGGCCCCGATAATTGTATGGATCTCATCTATAAAAAGGATGGCCTTGCCGGTTTTTGACAGCTTTTCCATGAGGGCTTTAAAACGTTTTTCAAAGTCGCCCCGATAGCGGGTGCCCGCCAGAAGGGAGCCCATGTCCAAGGCATAGACTGTGCTGTCCTGAATAGGCTCCGGCACCTGTTCTTCAACGATGGCCCGGGCCAGTCCCTCTGCGATTGCGGTCTTGCCGACACCGGCTTCGCCGACCAAGAGCGGATTGTTTTTGCGTCGCCGGCAGAGCACCTGCATCATGCGCTCCAACTCATCGGCGCGACCGATCAGCGGGTCTATGCGCCCCTCTTCGGCCTCTTCGTTGAGATTGCGCGTGAATTGGAGGGCGGATTCGGACTCGCCGGCGCCGGCCCCCTCCCCGCCGCTGCCCTCTCGGGCCTTGTCGCTCTCCTCGGCATCGCCATGGGACAGGTAGGTGATCGCGTCCAAGCGCTCTATGCCCTGCTGGTGCAGGCAGTGCACGGCGTAGCTCTCCTCCTCGCTGAATATGGCCACCAGCACATCGGCTCCGGTAAAGCGGTGCCGGCCGTTGTGGCCGGTATGCACGGCGGCGCGGCTCAGCACCCGCTGCACGCCGAGGGTGAGCTGGGTCTCCAGCGGAGCATCTTCGGGTCTCGCCTCTATATGCTTGGCTAAGAATGCCTTCAAGTGTTCCTGCAGGCTATCCAAGTCCGCGTTACAGGCCTTCAGCACACGGCCGGCATCCGGGTCATTCACAAGCCCCAGCAGCAGGTGCTCAACCGTCACGTATTCGTGACGCTGCTTGGCGGCGCTGTGAAACACCTCGCTGAGAACGCGCTCTAAATCCTGCCCGGGACCGGCCATTGCGTTAGCCATCAGTCCACCGCCTCCACCTCGCACAGCAGCGGATGCTTCTGCTGTCTGGCATAGGCATTGACGCTCGCAGCCTTGGTCTCGGCCATATCCCGCGGATACATGCCGCAGACCCCGCGCCCGACGGTATGCACGGCAAGCATGATCTGGGTAGCCTGCTCCCGGTTCAGGCGGAAAAAAGATTCCAGCACGTGCACAACAAACTCCATCGGCGTGTAGTCATCATTGACTAGGATAACCCGATACAGGGGGGGCGGCTTCAGCTCCTCTTCAACGGTGCCGGTTACGGCATCGGTATCCCGCTCCGGAATCTGCGGTTCGGGCTTCTCCTCTCCAAAGAGCGGGGGCATGGCAGCCAGCCGACAGAGAGGGGCAGCGCGCTGAATGGCAGCCGGCGACACTCCCCGGCAATCGGGGACAGAGCAAAGGGAAAGACGAGAGGAACGGCTGCACACCCTCGGTAAAAGGAGGATGGGCGAGGGCGCGCCGGAGGCAGCCTGTAACAACGGGAAGGCTGGCATTGTGCGGGTCGGTCTATGGCAAGATATTTCGGTTTGCCGGACAAGCTGGCGGCAGAATGCAGAGGCTATTGCATCCGCTCCACGATCGCCTCGGCGAAGGCGGAGCACTTCACCTCCTCTGCATTCTCCATCAGGCGGGCAAAGTCGTAGGTGACAATGCCCTCGCTGATGGCCGCTTCGGCACCGATAATAACCCGGTCGGCGGCCTCTTTCCAGCCGATATGCCGCAGCATCATCTCGGCGGAGAAGATCAGGGAACAGGGATTGACCTTGTCCTGCCCGGCGTATTTGGGCGCCGTGCCGTGGGTGGCTTCAAACAGGGCGATACGCTCGCCCAGGTTGGCACCCGGGGCAATGCCGATACCGCCCACCTGTGCCGCCAGGGCATCGGACAGATAGTCGCCATTCAGGTTCAAAGTGGCGATCGCCTGGTACTCAGCCGGACGCAGCAGAACCTGCTGCAGCATGGCATCGGCAATCATGTCTTTGATAATGATTTCCCGGCCGGTCTCCGGGTTCGTGAAGCGGTGCCAAGGGCCGCCGTCCAGGGGCTCGGCATTGAACTCACGGCGGGCCAGCTCGTAGCCCCAGTCCTTGAAGGCACCCTCGGTGAACTTCATGATATTCCCCTTGTGCACCAAGGTTATCGAGGGCAGGTCATGCTGGATGGTATGCCTGATTGCATAGCGCACAAGGCGCTCTGTGCCCTGGCGGGAAACCGGCTTGATACCGATGCCGCAATGCTCGGGAAAGCGAATTTTCGTGACCCCCATCTCCTCTTGCAGGAAGCTGATAAGACGCTTTGCCTCCTCGCTGTCCGCCGACCATTCAATGCCGGCGTATATGTCCTCAGAGTTTTCACGGAAAATAACCATATCCACTTTCTGGGGCTCATGCACCGGCGAGGGCACACCCTGAAACCAGCGCACCGGCCGCTGGCATATATACAGGTCTAACTCCTGGCGCAGCGACACGTTCAAAGAGCGAAAGCCGCCCCCCACGGGGGTAGTCAGGGGCCCCTTGATGGCCACCGTGTATTCGCGGATTGCCTCCAGGGTTTCCTCCGGGAAATAATTTCCCTCGTATATCTCCGCTGCCTTTTCGCCGCAGTAAATTTCCATCCAGGCGATCTGCCGCTGCCCCCTATAGGACTTCTCCACCGCCGCATCCACCACGAGACGCATGGCCGGTGTGATGTCGGTGCCGACGCCATCGCCGGTAATAAAAGGAATAATCGGGTGCTCCGGCACCTTCAGAGCACCGTCTTTAGCGCATTCAATTTTTGCAGCTTCTTCTGGAATACGAATATGCTGATACGCCATAGAAAGACTCTCCTGTATGCTTGCTGGACTGCTGATATATGGCAGAATTCGGCTTCCGCCTGCAATGGCTTGCATTATACCGCCAAGCATGATCAGCCCCCACATTCCGCCAGAATTTTTTGCTGCCAGACAGCTCTTCTGCCAGGGGCAGAAAGCGTGGCCAGCGGTACACCCGTCGCTGCAGATCGCTTCCGGCCAGGACCCGGGTGTGCTTTCTGTGCGCTGTGGGGAGATGCGTCTCGGACGGCAGGCAGACCCCGACCGCAGAAACCCGGCGCGGATATCGCATCGGCCGGCAAGACATGCAGGCTGAGAAAACCGTCATTGTCGGCATGTCCGGCGGCGTGGATTCATCTGTTGCAGCCTACCTGCTGCTAAAACAGGGGCTTCGGGTGGAAGGCCTGTTCATGCAGAACTGGGAGGAAGACGGAAGCGGGCACTGCACGGCCGCTGCCGATTTGCTGGCAGCGGCAAAGGCATGCAAGACCCTGGGGATTCCTCTGCGCACCGCCCAATTTTCCGCCGAGTACCGGGAGCGGGTATTCGCGCATTTCTTAGCAGAGCTGCGACAGGGCCGCACGCCGAACCCAGACATCCTCTGCAATCGGGAGATCAAATTCCGGGTCTTCGCCGATCACGCGGCAGCTTTGGGAGCCGATGCAATTGCAACCGGTCACTACGTGCGCTGCGAGCGGGATGAAGACGGCCAGGTGCGCCTGCTGCGGGGCACAGACCCGGATAAGGATCAGAGCTACTTCCTGCACACAGTGCCCGCCGACAGACTGGCCCGGGCACTGTTTCCGCTGGGGACGATGCAGAAGTCCGAGGTCCGGACCCTCGCCCGACAGGTCGGGCTGGCAAACCACGACCGCCCCGATAGCACCGGCATCTGCTTTATTGGGGAGCGCAACTTTCCCGAATTCCTCGCCGGGCATCTGCCCCTTGCCCCCGGTGAGATTGTCAGCACCGAGGGCGGAGTGCTCGGCCGCCACCGGGGACTGGCCTGCTACACTCTGGGACAGCGCCGGGGGCTCGGAATCGGGGGGGTGGCAGGCGGCAGCGAGCCCTGGTACGTGGTCGCCAAGGACCGGGCGCATAACCGCCTGCTGGTGGCCCGGGGCCGAAACCATCCCGCCCTGTTCCGGCAGCGTTTGCGGACGGAAAACATCTCCTGGATTGACGGCAGAGGGCCGGAACTGCCCCACCTCTGCACAGCGCGCATACGCTACCGGCAGCCGGACCAGGCCTGCTCGCTGCAGGCCGCAGAAGAGAGCTTGCAAGTGCATTTTGACGAGCCGCAATGGGCCGTTACTCCAGGGCAATCGGTGGTATTCTATGAAGGCATACGCTGCTTGGGAGGCGGTGTCATTGCTGATGATGATGAGAATGTCGGTCGCGCCGAACCCCCGCATCTCGCCGAGCGTCCTGTCGCCAACTGAAAAACCTTTGCCGCCGAAAGATTCTCCGAGCAGATGCCCACCTCTTCGCCCCTGCCGACTGTGCTGAACCGAGCTTTGCCTGTGGCTCTCTGGCAGGAAGACATAGACGCCTCGGACAGCGGGGAATGCCGCTCGGTCCACAAAATTGGTGAACGGAAAAGAGATCGCTGAGCGCACCCTGGCACTGGCGGGGGTAGTGCAGGCAGCGCAGCTGGCAGACCGGCTGGCATGCACTGGCGAGGCGCCGGAGGAGAGCATCGCTTCTTCCGTCGGAAGCCTGTTCGCATTCAATCCAGCCAGCACCGAAGCCGTGTTCGGCGGCGCCCAAGGAGTGAAGTTTGGTTTGCGCACTCTCTGTGACATCACCGAGGGCGGGATGGGCCGCTACGGCCCCGCAATACGCTATGCCCGGGATATGATTAGCCTGGAGAAAAGCATGAGACGAGACTTATCCATGGGCTCCATCCTCCACCATCGCCTGGAGAGTTTGCAGAGAAATCGCAGCATCTCCGCCGAGGACATAGACGATGTCTGCACCGAATTGAATAACATCTACCAAGACACCCTCAGCACCATGACCCCGCGCATTCGGCTGAACGGCATACGCCGCCACCTGTCGGACAACAGCGTGGCGCACAGGCTGCGGGGATTGATGATGGCGGGGGTGCGGGCGGCGATGCTGTGGCGACAGGTGGGGGGCAGCTACCTGCGCCTGCTGACAGAGCGGCGGCAGATGCAGAGGGCCGCCCGCGGGTGGCTGGAACAGGCCGATGCAGCTCCTGACAGCTCCTAGCCTAAAGAATCCGTCCATGCCTATTTCTCCTCTTACCGCCCTCTCCCCGGTGGATGGACGCTACGCCGAGCAGACAGAGGCACTGCGAGAGTGGTGCAGTGAATACGCGCTGATCCGCCATCGGGTGCTGGTGGAAATACGCTGGCTTCTGTATCTGGCCGACACACCAGAGCTGCGTGCCCTGCCCCCCTTCTCCCCGTCTCTGAGACGGGAGCTTTCAGGGCTGGCAGCAGACTTTGCACCGGCGGATGCCAAGAGAGTTAAAGCGATTGAGAAAAAAATCCGCCACGACATGAAGGCGGTGGAGTACTACCTGCGGGAGCGGCTGGACGCGCTGGCAGCAAAGCGGCGTATTCCAAAAAACCAGATTCCCCTCCTGCATTCCTTCCTCCATTTTGGCTGCACCTCCGACGACATCAACAACCTGGCCTGGGGATTGATGCTGAAGGGTGCCAGAGAGCAGGTGCTCCTGCCCCTCCTGGGGGAAATTATTCAACAGATAAAGAAAATGGCCCGCCAGAGCGCAGCAATCCCCATGCTGGCCCGTACCCACGGGCAGCCGGCGAGTCCCACCACCTTCGGCAAGGAGATGTCGGTCTTTGCTTCCCGACTGGCACGGCGGCGAGAGCGGCTGGCAGAGGTGCCTGTACTGGGCAAGATGAACGGGGCCACCGGCAACTACAACGCACATGTGGCGGCCTGTCCGCAAGTGAATTGGCCGCGTCTGTCGGAGAAATTTGTCCGCAGCCTGGGGCTTTCATGGAATTCTCACACTACCCAGATTGAGGACAGAGACTGGATGGCAGAGATGTTCAGCACCGCAGCGCACTGCAACAGCATTCTGCTGGATTTGTGCCGGGACCTGTGGGGCTATACGGCTCTCGGCTACCTGGAGCAGCAGGCGGTGCCCGGCGAAGTGGGCTCTTCCGCCATGCCCCACAAGGTGAACCCCATTGACTTTGAAAACGCCGAGGGCAACCTCGGGGTGGCAAATGCCCTGCTCCGTCACCTGGCGGAAAAGCTGCCGATTTCCCGCTGGCAAAGAGATCTCAGCGACTACACGGCGATGCGCAATGCCGGCAGCGCCTTCGGGAACAGCGTGGTGGCATACCGCTCCGTATTGCAAGGTCTCAAACGTGTAAAACCGGCACCGGCGGCGATGCGGCTGGATTTGGAGAAGCACTGGGAAGTGCTGGGGGAAGCCGTGCAGACTGTCCTGCGCTGCCACGGAATTCCGGATGCCTACGAAAGGCTGAAAAAATTGACCCGGGGGCAGACGGTAGATCGCGCCGCACTGCAGAAGCTGGTGGCAGAGCTGGAAATCCCCGAAGCGGAGCGGGCCCGCCTGCTGGCCCTGGAACCCGCAGATTATCTGGGGCTCGCGCCCCAGCTGGCGAGGGCTACTGGCGGAAAACCCGGGGCGGGCGGAAAAGGGGCTCCCCGAGGGAAGCGCGGCAAGGGGTGATATCCAGCCCGCCCCGGCGCAGGTAGGCGATCGCCACCGCCAGGCTGCGAGGGCGGCAATGCTCAGCAAGGTCTCTGAATATGCGCTCGGTGCAGCTCTCGTGAAAGGCCCGGTGCTGCCGAAAGGAGAGCAGATAGGAAAGGAGCCCGCGACGCTCCATGGCCGGCCCTCGGTAGCGAATGTACACCTCTCCCCAGTCCGGCTGTCCGGTAACCGGACAGAGGGAGCGAAAGAGACGGCTGTGCAGCAGCTCCTGGCTCTCCCGACCGGAGGCGGCAAGAAAGCCGGGGGCGGGCTCGGACGCATCTGCGGGCACCTCTAATTCATCCAGGCATTCCCCCGGGGCGGGCTGGGGCTGCCACTCGGAATGCTGTGCCAGCACCGCCAAGGGACAGATCTCCACCTTCACCGCTGCCCCCGCCGCCGCCGATAAATCCTGACGCAGAAGCTCCGCCATCGCATTCGCATCGGCAAGGGAGTGATTGTTCAGCGAGTGCAGGTAGAGCTTGAGAGACTTGGACTCAACCAGCATGGGCGTATCACAGGGGAAAGTGAAGCGGGCCACCGCCGCCTCGGGCCGCCCGGACTCGCTGCGCCAGGAAAGCTCCCAGGCGCACCAGATATCCTCTCCGACAAAAGGCAGCGCGACCGCAGGCGGAAATGCTTCCCGCTCCCGGGGCAGCAGGCAGAGAAGTTCGGGGCTGTAGTGCTGCGGCAGGGGAACGGAGCGTCCCAGCGGCATCTTTTGCCGCTTCATTCGTAGCCCGGAATCCTGCCGTCCCAGAGAGACTTGCCGTCCAATGTGCGCACGGCGCGTCCCAGCTCCTCTAAGAAGGTGCCGCTCTTTAAAACCCGGCCGGTGATGCGCTCCGGCTCGCAGGTTGCCAGAGCCAGGGCGGCTTCGGCCATCACCTCCTCCCCCTCCAGCTCCTCCCGTGCCGGACGGTAGCCGAGGGCCTCAGTGCCCGGGGTCAGCACCGCCGCCACCGGCATCAATGCATTCACGGCGATGCCGTCCCGGTACAGTTCCGCTGCGAGACCGGTGCTGAAGCGATCCAGAGCGGCCTTGCTCGCGGCATACAGCAGCGGATAGTTGTCGGTATGAAAGGCGCCGAAGGGCGGCCCCTCCGGGTGCATTGCAGTGCCGCTTGAGATATTGATAATCCATCCCTGCCCCTTCTCCCGCATCGTCGGCACAAGGCGCTGGGCAAGGTCAAAGGGCGCTCGGCAGTTGACTTCAAAAATTACCTGCCAGCGTTTCTCAGAAATCTCTGCAAAGGGCTTGAAGGTGTTGGCCGCCGCATTGTTCACCAGGATATCCACCGGGCCCAAAGCGGCCTGCACCGCCTGTACAAGATGCTCCCGCTCTTCGGCCTTGCTGAGATCCGCCGGAAAAACCTCGGCCTCACCGCCGGCCTCCCGGATCAGCCGGAGGGTCTCTGCCAGGCTGCCGGACAGGTGGTCATGCTTGGTCTTCGTGCGCGCCGCCAGGGCCACCCGGGCACCTTCGGCGGCATAGCGGCGGGCAATCGCGGCGCCAATGCCGCGACTGCTGCCGGTAATCAGGGCGACTTTGCCAGCTAATTCAGTCATCGTCTTTGCAATTTCAGCGGTGAGCGTTTATGAACTCTTCCAGGGTTTCGTACAGATACGCGCAGTCTTCCTCATCCATGGTCGGATGGCAGGGCAGCATCAGCCCGTGGGCCATGACCTGGTCTGCCCCGGGGTAGCCCGCCGGGGCGGCCCGGAACTCCACCCCCTGCATCATCGGCTGGCGGGTGATATTGCCGGAGAAAATCACCCGGGTGAAGATGCCGGCATCCTCCAGGTGCACTTGCAGTTCGCGCCGGCTCCAGCCCAGTTCTCCCCGCAGCTGCACCGGAAAACAGATCCAGGTGGTTACGGTGCCGTCCAGCAGCCGGGGGGCGATGAATATGTCTTCGTGCCGCTGCATAAACTCCTGGTGGCGATTGAAAAGATGGGTGCGGAGAGCGGAGAAATGATCCAATTTTTTCAGCTGCTCAAGGCCGAAGGCAGCACCGGCCTCATTGGGGACGAAGCCGTAGGCCAAATCCTCAAAGATAAACATGCCGTCATAGGGCATATCGCCCAAGTCCTCCAGGAAGCGGCCATCGCTGTCATCCTGCCGAGTGCCGTACAGAAACTTCTCAGACGAGCGACCCCAGCAGCGCAGCATGAGGGCGCGGTCCCACAGCTTTTCGTCATCCACGCAAACCATGCCGCCGTTGCCGAGACAGGTCATGATGTGAAAAATGGAGAAGCTGGTGATGCTGATATCGGCACGCTCGCCGGCGGGCCGGCCACGGAAACTTCCCCCCAAGGTATCCGCGCTGTCCTCCACCAAGATCAGATTATGGCGGTCAGCGATCTCCCGCAGGCGATCCCAGTCCGGCATGCCGCCCACCAGGTTCGGGATGAGCATGGCGCCGGTGGCGGGGGTGATCATGTCTTCAATGCGGTCAATATCCACCTGGTAGGTGTCCGGCTCCACATCCACGAAAGCGGGCACATAGCCGGCCTGCACGATGCTCGCCGCATCTGTGCTGAAGGTCAGGGCGGGGGTGATGACCTCCCTTTTCCCCTCGGGCAGATCCAGAAGGCGCATGGCCAGCATCAGGGCAGAACTGCCGGAGTTGACCATGGCTCCGTAACGCTTCCCCATCAGAGCCGCCACCTGCTTTTCCAAGGTCACCACGCTTTCACCGACCTGCAGGCCGTTTTCGCGACGCATCACCGCCGTAACGGCGGCGATTTCCTCCTCCCCCATCATGGCACCGCCGTAGCGAATTGTTCTTTTTGCGCGAGACATCGGCGTTCCCTCAGTGCAAACCACAAAAATTATTGCAGAATCCGCCGCCGCCGCTGCGCTGCTGCAATAACAGCGACAGGATAGCATGGAGCTGCAGAGTGCGCTGAACCTTGCGTTTCCACTCGATTTGAGCTGTCAAGGATTCCTTGACAGCTGCTTCAGGGCTCAATTCGCCGTCTGCGAAGATGGTTTTGGAGGATATCTAGGAACAGCAGTATTCTTCGACTGTTGATTCAGCCTGCTCTCGCTGACCTCATAGTCCCCCAAATGAACTCTCATCAGGCTCTGCCAGAGCTTGCCGTGATTGGGCACGAAGAAGTGCAGGAGCTCATGGACGATCACGTAATCCCAAAGCGCCCTGTCCATCTCCATCAGCTCGACATTGAAGCTCAGGTGGCCGTTGGTTGAACAGGATGCCCACTTGTTGCGCATGGGGCGCACGCCCAGCCACTTGATGTCAACATCAAGTTTGTCGGCCCATTCGCGGACGCGCTGCTTGAATACCTGTTTTTGCCGGTCCGGTTTCATGCCTTCAACCCTAGTTCGCCTTTTCCAGCAGCGTGAATAGTTCGTTTATCCAAGCGGTGCCTTCTTCGGGGTCGTCGAACTTGTCCAAGATCGCGAAGGTGACCCTTAGGCGCAGCCTTCGCTGGTCTTTCTCGCTGACCTTCCAGTTCGGGAAATCGGCGAAGGCTTCGCTGATCTCACGGCTTACAGCTTCGGCGTTTGCCACCTTCGCGTCAGACAGGCTCCGGTAGATGAAATCAGTCAGCTTGTCGAAACCCTTGTCCCCCTGCTCCTTTTTCCGGGCTTCATTCTTCTCGATTTCTTTCTGCAATTCTGCCAAGGCATCGGCGGTGCTGATTTGGCGGCTTTCAAAATCTTCCTGGATCGCTCGCGCGCGTTCAGCCATGGCAATCAGGAAAAGATCGTCGCTCGATTCCTCGGCGATTTTCTCAATGCTCTTGATGAGATTGATCACCTTGGTTCCGTCGTCGCCCTTTTTCTTTTTGATCAGCTCAATCGTCGCCGCGTTGATTTCAACCAAATCGTCCACGCGTGCAATGTCGTAGCTTCCGACCTGTTCCTGCACCAGCAGGGCAGTCTTGCGCTGAAAATCGCGATCCACCATGACCGTTTCCGTGTAGGCCTTGCGCACCACATCATAAATGGCCGCCAGCGTGCGGTAGTCATCGATGAAGGGTTGGAGGAAAGCGTCTGGCGAGATGATCTCGTAGAACATCTCGATTTCCCTGTATTCCTTGAAGAGCTCCTTCCTTCGCTCGGGATCGCGGAAGTGCTCAATCAGGTTGTCCACATCCTTGTCGTCGAATTCTCGCTCGATCAACCCCAGATACTCCGGAGCCTTGGTCTCCATCTTGCTTTTGAAGAGCTCTTTCAGCAGTTTGATGTCCTTGACGATGGCATTGACCTCTTCGCTGTCAAAGGCCAGCGCCTTTTCCAGTTTGTCAAAGATGCCGACGAAATCTAAAACGAAGCCGTGGGGCTTCACCATCTCCCGCTCTTCGTTCTCGTAGGGGCGGTTCACCCGGGCGATGGCTTGGAGCAGGGTGTGGTCGCGCATCGGCTTGTCAAGATACATAGCGTAGAGCACGGGCGCATCAAAGCCGGTGAGCAGTTTTTCGGTGACGATGAGGATATTTGGCTGCTGGTCAACCTTGCCAAAGCTCTTGCGGATCTGCCGCTCCTTCTCCGTGCTGATGTGGAATTTCTTCAGCAGGGGGGAATCGTTGTTGCTGCTGGTGTAAACGACCTCGGAGTACTCAGGTGGCAGGAACTGATCAAGGGCATTCTTGTAGAGAGCGCAGGCTTCGCGGTCGACGCCGACGAGGAAGGCCTTGTAGCCAAGCGGCTCAACATCCTCGCGATAGTGCTTGGCAACAAACTGCGCCACCTTCTGGACCCGGTCATTGCCCTTGAGGAAATTCTTTAGGTTCACCGCCCGCTCGAGGACCTTGTTCAGCTCCTCAAAGTCGGACACGCCCTCAGCCTCGGCGAGAGAGAGGAACTCCGCCTCCAGCGTATCGTGCGGGACGAGCATTTCGTTAGACGCAAGCTGGTAGTAAAGCGACAGTGTGGTGCCATCCTTAATACTGTCGGCGATGGAATACTTGTGCAGGTAGCCCTGGTCATCCTCGCAGCCGAAGGTCTTGAAGGTGCCCTTGCCGTAGGCGGTCTTGTCCACCGGGGTGCCGGTGAAGCCGAGAAAGGTCGCATTCGGCAGACCAGCCATGAGGGAATTGCCAAGGTCGCTGCCAGTGGTGCGGTGGGCTTCGTCAATAAGGACGTAGATATTTGAACGCAAATTGAGTTTCGCTGGCATGTTGCGAAATTTATGGATCATCGTCACGATGATGCCTCGGTAGCCGTTCTTCAGCAGTTGGTTGAGCCGGGCAATGCTGTCGGCGTGTTCCAAGTTGCCGAGACCAAGCGCGGCGAGGTTCTTGAGCATCTGGTCTTCCAGCTCGTTGCGGTCAATCATCAAAAGGACGGTCGGCTTATCCGCCTTGGACGCGCGAAACAGCCGCTCCGCTGCCTTGATCATGGTGAAGGTCTTGCCGCTGCCCTGAGTGTGCCAGACGAGACCGCGGGTGCGCTCAGGATCAAGAGCACGGCTGACGGTCGCGTCCACCGCGCCGGTCTGGTGCTGGCGCAGGATGTATTTGTTCAGCTCCTCGTCTTTCTCGGCAAAGACGATGTAGTCCTTCAGGAACGCGAGCACCTGCGGGATAGCGCAGAATGATTTCACCTTGGCTTCCAGATTGCCGACCTCCGCATCCTTCCAGTTGAAAATGTTCCGCCGCACCGTGTTCCAGCTCACCCCGTAGGAAAACCCGATGGCGTCGGTGGCGGTAAAAATCTGCTGCGGAACAAACAGCCCCGGTGTCTCGCGATGGTAACGGCGGATCTGGTCCACCCCCAAGGCAATCGCCTCATTCTTATCGGCGTTCTTGCATTCAATCACCAGCACTGGGATACCGTTGATAAGAAAGACTACATCCTCCCGCGTGCCGTAGCGGCCATCGTGAAAGGCCCATTCCTCGGTGACTTGGTAAACATTGTTCGCCCGGTTGTCGTAATCAATCAGGATCAGGTCGTACTCACGCTTCTCCTCGCGGTCAAAGAACTTGCCCCGGTTGCGCAAGTGCTCAACGAAGTCACGATTGCCATAGACGTCAGTATCAAACTGGCGGAACCGCTCGAGCAGCGCGCCCTTGTCCTCGGCGTAGCGCGGATTGAATTTTCGTACTTTGGCGTCAAGCAGGTCATCAAAAAACAAACTGCCATCCCCAATTGCAGCGCTCCCACGCCGCTTCTCCGCTTCCTTACGGGACACGACAGTCCAACCGATGGCCTCGGCGTAGGCGAGGATCCGGGCTTGGACGGTTTTGTGTTCAGAGGGGGTGGGCATGGCTCGTAGGCAGCGGATTACTTCTCGTATTCATCCAAATGGCTTTTGATGTCGTGTATACCCTCAAGACACATTCGATCGATTAGGTCAAGGCATCGAGACGCCCACTCATCAGTCTTGTGTTGGTGATATGTCCTGAAGAGCAGCTCGATTACACCGAACACATCGCCAGATCGCCTTGTGCTGATATCCTTTGCTTCATTACTGAAACGATCAAGGAACTTCTTGCATACAATGTAGGTGACACCGGGGATTCTGTAAGAAGATTTCTCAAGCGTGGACAGTATATGTGAAGATGATTCTTGGTAAGCAGCGCTGTCGCAGAATGCCACTATCAAGTTCTCGAATGGCGCTAAAGATTGTTCATGCAGATATCGGAAGCACTCTGCCGTTTTTTGGAGCACTTGTACATCTGTATCATTGAACAAAATCAGGAGGTGCTTTTCTGACCATATACGATATTGTTCAACCCCGATATGCCGCGACGCTATTTGGGCCACGCCAAGTCTCTGTGCGGAGTGGCCATTCAATGCTTCCCTAACGAGATTTGCGGCCTTTTCGCCGCGTAGTGCGGCCAGACTTGCTAGCTGCCCCCCGGCATTACTGGCGCCAGCCAGTCGAGATCTAAGCATACGCTCGACAACGGGCCTCAGACTTGGGAAATATTTTTTTGACTCCTGAAATATGAATTTCTCTGCGTATCTGGTCATCAGCAAGCAGTCATCACGTTCCAGACTTTTCGCAGTTAACCTGTCGTAACCCCGGCCGAGGAATGGAAAGAGTTTAATGATTGGCTGAATTCGTCGTCTGAGTCGCCATAGTAATTGAGCACGGCAGTTCTGGGGCTCGATAAGCTGGAAGAAGTTCTTCAACGCGAAATCCCAGTCATGTGGAGCTATCGCAAGGAGTGTCGTACTCGCGCACGCTCGAACCGCTACGCTCCTGTCAGCAACCAGTTGCACGACCGTAGCGCGAAAGCGCTCAATGTACGATGCCTCACAAGAAATAAGGCTATGTATCGCTTTGGCTGCACGCCCTCTTGTTGTATTGATGCCATGTAAAATAATTCTGTCACCGTCGCCATAGTTGGCACTACCCGTGGCTTCTACGCTCCAGAGTTCC
Organism: Gammaproteobacteria bacterium; assembly: GCA_965205525.1. Classification (GTDB taxonomy): domain Bacteria; phylum Pseudomonadota; class Gammaproteobacteria; order JABABF01; family JABABF01. The sequence goes on along the minus strand of OZ242171.1, from coordinate 366,765 downwards.
TTATCAGGATCAGGATCAGGATCAGGATCGGGATGCTGCGTTGCCAACCAGTCAAGCATCTGCACCGCATCATCAGGAAGAGTGTCGCTGACGGCACCGAGCAAGTCGGCTATCGTCTTCCCGCAATCATTACGATACTCGGAGTATGCCTTTCGACAAACTTGTAGTTTGAGATCAGTGGATACATCCACATTCTTCAATCCATCGAGAGTCTGGTCAATGTAATCCACATGAGCCCCTTCTGGGAATCTTAGGCTCAGACGCGCAAACCGCTCTGGTTCTTTCTGCACAAATTCACGTAACATTCTGGCAAATTCTATTGCACCTCCCTTTTCAGGGTTTTCCCAACGGTATTGACGGTCATTCGAACTATATTTAGCTATGGCTCTCAGCCATTGGTCATCAGTCATCTTTTGGGCTGACCGTTCTTCAATCGGGGAACGAATGATATGGGAACTAACTCCTGTTGGCGGCGGAGTAGGCTTGTCAAACTTCCGTTCTAGTTGTTCAAAGCATTTCTGCGCGGTTTTGCTTCGGAATTCGGGTGGAAATGCCGACAATAATTCAAACGAGGCTAAGCCATACCATTTATGCCCTTCTTCCCTTCGCTCGTAATCTGGCGAAAAGCCCAGGATTTGCTCTTCAAGTTTCTGTCTATTTTCAGAGGAACAATGAGGTATCACTGCCCGAAGTAGCTCCTTTGTGACCCAAAATATGTTATCCACGTAGCCGCAATAAAAACGCCACGGTTGCACAGAAAAAAGCTCCACAACCTCATCAGCGAAGTGCTTAGCTCGGGATATGTATAAGTGCTGAAGAAGGTAATTCGAGATGTAAGTGTCACGACGACGAAGTTCGTCTAGAATCTTTGTTAGCGTTTCTGATTCCGTTTTGGCAAGAGCCTCAAGTGCTCGGGTTAGCGAATCTAGGCAAGTACTCCTCAGTGAATGACGGTCGCCTTGTACGAGGAAAGGCCATATACTATCGTGCCTTGGGAGTTGGTTATCCTGTACCGTAACGGCCGCATCAGCCGCTTCTAGTAAAACTGGAGCGACGTGAAGAACGAACGTAGCAGCTTCCTTTGTCGCGGACTGGTGAAAATCTTCCCAGATGAAATTTTCTTGAGGGAACAGGTCACGCCAATTCGGGGTCTCTCCAGAAGGAACCACCTGCTGCACTAATTCAATTCGGCGGCGCAGCCAGTGTGCAATGACTTCTGGCAGCCATTCTGGCTGTGCAGTCCCCAGCCCATGGAGCATGCTCCAGAAAGTGCTGTTCATGGCTGTGAGTCTTCTCGCCTCGTCCAGTGTCCCATCATCAATGAGTCGCAAGAACAGATCAAAGAAACAACGGCTACGCTTGAGGTCAGCCCTTTGCACAATGAAGCAGAGATGCTGTGGCCATGGACCACCCTTCCCGACATAGGGCTCCAATAACTCAGCTACTTTGTCTCCAGCATGACGCTGGTGAACACACAAATAGTTTACCCCTGCGTTTACGAGCCCCTGATGATCCGAGGCAAGCCAATTGGCTATCAGTTTTTTGCGATATGCCAATTGGAACCATGAGTGTGATAGGGAAAAGTGCTGCCACACGAGAGAAGCAAATTTGTCTGGATACTTCTGACCTGTCTCAAATGCCTTGAGTTCTGATTGTATCCACTGCTCCAGCACAGCCCATTCGCTGTCGTCAGGGTCTGGCACGGAGAAGGCCAAAGCGAGGGATAGATCCTTGATGTGTGCCCGAACCTTCTTATGCGTCAACAGAGACTGAAGCTCCGTGCAGTACTCATTACGATCATTATCTCGAACGTAAGAAAGTACCTGCCTCACTTGCGCCCGAAGGGACAGGTGCTGCTCTGATCTTATCAGAAATTCCACGAGTGATTGCCCTTGCCCTACGAAAGTCCTGGCAAAGCAGTAATCGAAAAAACTTTCGTGGCCGAATCCATAGCGATTTTTATCAAATGACAGCACACCCTCGGAGGCCATCTGAGACAAGTAGTCATCGGGAAATCTGTTTAACTTTTCCTTCGGCACAGAAAGTTGCTGGGTGGCAGTCATCTCATTACATAGCAGGTCTATGACGTCGTTCCAGTAATCAGACGATGGATTAGCTCGCTTGTTGACCGCTCTTCGCTTCTCCTTCCAGTATTGGTCGAAAAGTTCTTTTGTTGAACTGAACTTCGACTGCGACTTAGAGCTGTAATTTGCGTCGAGAAACAAGGATAGATTCTGCGGAACGCGCAACAATGCCTTCTGTTGATCTTCGAGCAACTCAGGACTATATCCACTCTTCTCAATCACTGACTGCACCTCTTCCAGGGTGAAGTCTTTTACCGAAACTCTGACGTGCTCCTCTCTTAACAGGCCGCGCAGACGGTGATCATTCTCCAAATCGAACTCTCTGCAAACTACGATGACGTGAAGCCTAATTCGCTTCCTAAGATCTCTTGCCTCAATAAGAAGCTCCTTGACAGCATCAAAGGAATCCGCATTCCGGCCAGAAGTTGTGCTGACCGTGTCCAGTTGATCAATGATGAGTACCGCTTCCCTTGACTTGTCTTTCGCAACGGCAGCCAGAACCAAGGCCGGTGATCCTTTGAGACCAAGACGCTTGCCCAGCTCAGCAGCTGACGGCGCAGGATTCAATTGATCTAACCTGAATGCGAGCACGACGACCGGAGTTCTATCCTTCTGCAACGCTTCAACGCATCCTATTACACATCCTGTCTTTCCTCCTCCTGCCTTGCCAGTGAGTACGCAATTGTAACTATTCGTACTACTCTTAAGCTTCTCTAAAATCGTTGTCGTCGCAGCTCTTCTGATCAGAGTGTCTTGGATGAGTTTCTGCTTTGTGACCTGGAGAAATTGTGTGGTCACTTCCGATATAACTGATGCTTCATCACTAAGGTTTGGCAGAGTGAACCCACTCTCCTTCAATGCTGTTACCAGATCATCTCGGCAAAGCTCTCTATGAACTGAGTCTAGAGCTAAGCTGCGAAGTGTGTCACAAACGCTAACTGGATTGCAGAGGAAGAGTGCTTGTATCTCCTTATGAACAAGCTCCTTGATGCCTTTCTCATCCATGGTGCGAACCTCGATGCGTTGGAGCATCTCATAAGCTGAAGCTGTATCCGTATTTTCCCAGTAGGCCTTGAGTTTCTGAAACGCTTTACACTGGACCTTTGCGTTCAGAAACGTGTCCTGGAATTCCTGCAGATTCTGTGCACTGTCAGCCCGCTCGGCTAGCTCCTTTAGCTCTGGAGCATCGCTGCCAGATACGAATATGAATCGTGCATTGTTTCCGGAGAGCACCTTGAATATCGCCTGTAACAGCCGATGCTTAGGACCTCCGAGAACGGAAAGGCTCCACTTACCATTCGGATGGCTCCGCTTCACCTGATGAAACTCTTCTCTGTCTCCAGCGCTGATCACAAATTCAGCTTTCTCTACAGTTGGATCCTCAATTCGGATACTTTTATCTTTCTGATTAAGCAGCCGAACAAGCTGCAAAACCGTCCACCAGATTTCGTACCGATTCCCGAGTTTGTCAGATGCTCCACCTGAGAGAGACATGGCTAACGTTACCCTTTCCTCGGAGGCTGACCGACTTCAACTGCACTTGCGCGAATCTTTGCCGTCATCAGTTCGTGAAGGAGTGTACGGAAAAGGTCTTTGAGTTTGCTCTTCTTGGATCGGGCATTATCTACCTTTTGCTGAATGGTTGAAAGGATGTGCGCAACCTTATTTTGTTCGGGGAGTGGGGGAAGTGGGAGCCAGGACTTCTTAACATCTGAGTCGCGAACAGCTGGGTAGTTCGCACCCCGTTCCAAGCCTGCCATTCGAGCATTAAAATGATTAGTAATTAGAAAAGAATAGAGGAATAGAGGGTGAACTTTGGATTGATCGCTACGCAGAGTGCAGTAGCCAGTGCTCGCGATTTGGCCGTCAAGCTCCTCAGGAACGACCGCGATTCTCTTCAGTGTTGGGCGGACGGTAGCGAACAGAACATCAGCGGTGTTGAGTTCATTGCGCGCTCTACTTGGTGCATCGGAGCCGAGCGTTGGTGTCGATCTCGTGATTTTAAAAGATTCATTTGAGATACTCGAAACGTCCACATATTGAAACACTTCACTCGGAGTTTTTCGAGGGTCTCGTTGCTTCGTTTTGAGTGTGGCTTCACCTATAGAAGATTCGGCCCACGCATCCGGAATTGGATATGGGTTGCCGTCAATCATACCCCGATATTCCTCATAGTCCCCTGCAATGCGGTCTCCACTGGATACTCTGATTTGTGCGGTCATCAGTTGGTGGAGCATTGATTTGAATAGCTCGGTGGTAGTCTGAATGGTCCGCTCCTGCGCTTCAATCGCTCGCTGCACTGTCGAAAGGATGTGCGCGATCTTCTTCTGCTCGGGGAGTGGGAGGAGCGGGACTTCAACAGCCTTCAGTTTTGCCTGATTGATCGAGGACTGATTGACCGAGCGGCTGCAGATTGAAATAAAAACGCCGATGTCGCGATAGTATTGAAAAATGTAATTCAAGAACTCCGCGTTGAAGACCTCGGGATTTGCTCGAATGAGCAGCAGGTTCATTCCATGTAGCAGATCTTCGTAGTCCCTTTCAGCGAAGCCTGTCTTACCAAGGTGAGGATCACTGTTAATATGACTGAAAAGAATATCACCCTTTTGGATTCGGTATTTCTCCACATCCTTTTCTTTGAGGCCGGAGGCGAAACGAACCCTTGTCTCATCAATCCATCCACCACCAATGGTTTCGATGCGGCTGACTTTGTAGTCTCCCTTGTCCTGACTTTGTTTCGTAGTAAGGCCGTTACGAATAGCGAGCAGAGCTTGAGGTTCTTCTTCGCCGAGCGTGATTGAGTGCCAATCAGCGGCGATTTGCGTGAACTCGATGTCTTTTACCGCGCTCATACCCCGATCTTCTCCAGAATCTTCTTCAGTGCCTTGTCGGTCTTTCGCGCCTCGGTCTCGATGACGGAAAGTTCTTCGACGATCTCCGCAATGGGCCGGTAGGTTTCGGCGTCGCTGGTGTGGATGTAGCGGCTGGGGGAGATGTTGTAGTCGTTTTTTGCAAGCTCGGCATGATCAACGATGCGGCTGAGTTTGTCCTCTTCCTTCCATTTGATGAGGGTGCTGGCGATGCGCTGGATGCCCTTGGGCGGGATGAAGTTCTTGGGGTCGCCTTTTTCGAAGATCTGGCTGGCGTTGACGAGGAAGACCTTGCGCCGTCGGGTCTTGCGCTTGGCTTTGTTGAGAAAGAGGACGATACCCGGGGCGGGGGTGTTGTAGAACAGGTTTTCAGGCAGGTAGAGGACGCTTTCAATGAGGTCGTGGTCGACGAACCACTGACGGACGGCCTTTTCCTTGTTGGTGCCGGCATTGCCCGACCCGCGGGAGGCGGCGCCAGTGTCAAGGACTATGGCGGCGCAGCCTTTAGCATTGAGGCTGGCGTGCATGTGCTGGACCCAGCCCCAGTCGGCAGAGGATTTGCCGGGGAAACCAGCCCCGGCGGGGAAGCGGCCGAGTTCGTCGTTGTCATAGTCGGCCTCGGTGAACCAGCTCTGGTTCCACATGGGATTGGCAACGACGCGGTCGAAGGTGCGGAGTTTGCCCTGCTTGTTGCGGAATTGGGGGTTCTTGAAGGTGTCGCCGATCTCGATTTTGCCCTCCATGTCGTGGATGATCATGTTCATGTTGGCCATGGCCCAGGTTTCGGGTGTGAACTCCTGGCCGAACAGTTTCAAAGGAGCGCGGGCTTTCCTGCCTTTGTTTTTACTTGCATTTCGCGAGTTGGAAAACCTGCGCTTCTTTTCGATCTCGCATTTCACGAGGAGACCGCCAGAGCCGCAGGTGGGGTCGTAGATTTCCATGCCCGGCTCGGGTTGGATGACCCGGGACATAATGGTGCCGACCTCGGGCGGGGTGTAGAACTCGCCGGCGCTCTGACCGCCGCCCTCAGCGAATTTTCGGATGAGGTATTCATAGCTCTTGCCGATGATATCGGCTTCCACGTCGTTAAGCCCCAGACGCTTGGTGCTGATGGCCTCGATGAGGTTGGAAAGGCGGTCGTCGTCAATGTCGCGCTGGCCGTGAGTGGTGGCGTTGAAGTCGACGCGGTCAATAATGCCCTGTAGACGCGGGTTTGCTTGGGCGATGTCCTGCATGCGGGTGGTGACGCCTTCGCCGATTTGGTCTGTGAGTTTGCGGATGACGGACCAGACCGGCTGCTCGGTATCATCCGGCACGAGAGGGAGGTAGAAGCGGACGATCTTGTGGTCGCCCTTGGTCAACTGGAATGCTTTCTTGCGCGAACCAACCTTGGCAGCGATGTGGTTCAACTCGTCGTCGAAGATGTCGCAGAGGCGCTTGGTGAAGATGAGAGGGAGGATGTAGTCCTTGTATTTAGGCGCGTCCTTAGCGCCGCGGATGGAGCACGCGGCGGCCCAGATCCAGGATTCCAAAGATTTGGTTTTAGTCTTTGCGCTTTCCCCCATGAGTTGATTGTCCAGTTTTTGTATGTTCTGGTTGATGAACGACTATCACTTGATGGCCAGTGCTAGCACTCTGGCGCTGCTGCAATAACAGCGACAGGATAGCATGGAATATTCCCACCGCTATGCCCTCGGTCACGGCCTTTGCACTGCATGCCCGAGCTGCCGGGGAGAGACGCTCAAACCAAAGCGGCAAGGAGCGGCGGAAAAGGATTACTCGCCTAAAAGCGGGGCAAAAGATTGGCTGATGTCCTGCTCAGCTGCTCCTCAGCCCTTGCCTCTCTTTTCCAGACCGGCCGGCTGAACAGCAATTCTTTGACTCAATCTAACTCCTCATTTGATCTGCTTACATCCTTTTTCAATACGCTTACGTCCTCTTTTATTTTCACCTGCTGCAATACTATTTTCTCTATATCCAGCCTCATGTTGGCCCAGTCATTGGCCGCATCAGCGAATCCCATATTCATCTCTGCCCGCAAGAGTTCAAGTCGCGCTGAAAACTTCGTATCCAAGCCCGATATCTGCCAGCGAACGCGGTCAGTCGGGGCGGGAAGAGCTGAGAAGAAAGGTAACCGGTCCCTCGTTCACCAGGCGCACCCGCATATCGGCGCCGAAGCGCCCCTCCTCCACTTTCAGCCCGCAGGCATGCAGGCTCTTTGCAAAGGCTTCACATAGTTGACGCGCCTCTGCGGGCGGGGCACAGCGTGCAAAGTCGGGTCGGCGCCCCTTATCCGTGGCTGCCGCCAATGTGAATTGCGGCACCACCAGAGCTGCGCCGCCGATCTCGGACAGGCATCGCCCCATGCGTCCCTGCTCATCGGGAAACAGACGGTACTCGGCAGCCCGCTCCGCCAAGCGGCCGGCAACAGCGGAGGTATCCCCCTGTTCGGCGGCGAGGAAAATCAGAAGCCCGCTGCCGATTGCGGCGATGCGGGTGCCATCTATTTCCACGGAAGCCTCTCCCACCCGCTGCAGCAGGGCGCGCATCGGTGTGCCCTATGCCGTCACCGGCCGTATCACACCGGCCCGCAGACGAGCGAGATAGCTCTGCAGATCCCGGCGCACCTCTCCCCCCATCAGGAACAGGCCAATGAAATTGGGAAAGGACATACCGAGGATCATCATGTCTGAAAAATCCAGCACCGGCTTCAGCTCGGCGGAAGCGCCGATGACGATGCAGGCCAGGAACAGCAGTTTGTAGGAGAGCTCCACCAAGGGGCCGCCGCCATACCGACCGAAGAGATAGTTCCAGCACTGCATGCCGTAATAGGACCAGGAAAGCATGGTGGACAGGGCGAAAAGCAGCACCGACATCAAGAGCACCAGGTTGGCCCAGGGGATCACTGAGCTGAAGGCTGCCGAGGTGAGTGCGGAGCCCTCCAGGCCGCTGTCCCCGGTGGCATAGCCGGTGAAAATCAGCACCAAAGCGGTCATCGTGCACACCAGCACAGTGTCTACGAAGGGCTCCAGAAGGGCGACCATTCCCTCGGAGACAGGCTCCCTGGTGCGCACCGCGGCATGTGCGATAGCCGCCGAGCCGATGCCCGCCTCGTTGGAGAAGGCGGCGCGCTGAAAGCCCACCACCAGTACACCGATCACTCCACCCTTCACGGCGTCCACTCCGAAGGCGGACTGAAAGATCAGCAGAAATGAACTGCCGATGTGCTCGTAATTAATAGCGATGATAAAGAGTGCAAAGAGCACGTACACCCCGCACATGTATGGCGTTACCCATTTCACGACGGCGGCGATGCGGGACAGGCCGCCGATAATGATGACCCCCACCAGAAGGGCCATGCTGATACCGAACCAGAAACCTTTGCCCTCCATGAAGCCAAAGTTGACCTGCATCTGAGCGAAAGCCTGGTTGACCTGAAACATGTTGCCGCCGCCCACCGAGCCGCCGATGCACATGATGGCGAACAGGATTGCGAGCACTTTGCCCAAGCGTCCGAAACCGCGCTTTTTCAAGCCTCGGGACAGGTAGTGCATGGGACCGCCGAATACGCGCCCCCCCTCCACCCGGCGGTACTTCACCGCCAGCGTGCATTCCACGAACTTGGAGGACATGCCGAGCAGGCCGGCCAGAATCATCCAGAAGGTGGCACCGGGACCGCCCAGTGTGATCGCCACCGCTACGCCGGCGATGTTGCCGAGCCCCACCGTGCCGGACAGGGCGGTGCACAGGGCCTGAAAGTGTGAGAGCTCCCCCTCGCTGTCCGGCCTGGTGTAACGGCCGGTCAGCAGGGACAGGGAGTGGGAAAAGCCGCGCAGGTTGATAAAGCCCATCCACAGGGTAAAGACTGTCGCTCCGGTGATCAGCCACAGCACCACCAGCGGGAAGTCGGCACCGAGCCCCAGATTGAAGCCGTGGACACCGAAGGGGTCCCAGAAGAGAACCTTCCCCAGCACCTCCACTATTGGCGTAAATAGGGAATTGATCTTTTCATCCATATCTGTGCCCAGGATAGGAGGTCATCGGCGGGCGAAACACGCCCACATTGCGGTAGCCCTGCTCTAGCAGGCGGTCGGCATGCAGCTGGCTCATGGTGCCTCGCTCGCAATACAGCAGGTACTGGCACTCGCTGTCAAGCTCGGCAAAGCGTCCCGACAGCTCGTAAAAGGGGATGGTCAGCACCTGCACTCCGGTGCCCGTGCGCAGGGGGCGGCGATGGCTCTCCTGCGGGTGGCGCAGGTCAATGATGACGCTGCCGGACTGGGGGATCTGCAGCACCTCCACGGCAGTCTTCTCCTCTGCCGGCAAAGGCGCGGGCACCGAACCGTCAATGGTAGAAAAACGGGCTGCCGCCAGTGCCCGCTCCAGCACCGCTGCATCGCAGCGAGCCTCCTCCGCCTGAATCTTGTCTAAGCGGGACTTGGTGCAGGGGCGGGCTGAAAATATAGAGCAATACTCCGGCATGCGGGCGCACAGGGGCTCCAAGCCAATCTCCGCGACCGTGGCGATGGTGTGGCGCTTGTCGGAGGCGGCTAGGGGGCGAAACACCAGGCGGTCGGCGGCCTGATCAACGACCTCCAGATTTATCAGGGTCTGAGAGGAGACCTGGGCCACGCTGTCGCCGGTAACCAGGGTGCCGATCTCCAGGCGGCTGGCAATCTGGGAGGCCGCTTTGAGCATGGCGCGCTTGAGGACTATCCCCATGTAGGAGCGCTTGCTGCAGCGCAGAATTTCTTCGCTCATCTCCTCAAAAGGAACGGTGATAAAGCGCACCGGATGCGAAGCGCCGAAGCGCCGCCACAGGGAGTCAGCCACCTCCCGCACAGCGGTTTCATGGCGCCTGCCGCCTAGGCTGAACAGGCAGAAGTGGGTCAGCAGACCCCGGCGCATGGTGTGATAGCTGGCCGCAGTGGAATCAAAGCCCCCGGAGACCAGGGAGAGCACTGAGCCCAGGCTGCCGAGGGGGAAACCGCCGAGCCCCTCCCGACGGCAGCGGACCAAAAATAGCCTTTGGTCGCGAATTTCCAAACGGACCATTACCTCGGGGCTGCGGAGATCCACCCTGGCAGAGGGGGCATGGCAGAGGAGCCCCCGGCCCAGGCTGCGCTCCACGTCCTGGGAGTTGAAGTCGTGCTGGCCGCTGCGCCGGCAGCGCACGGCGAAACTGTGTCCGGCCACCTCGTCCCCGAAGGCTGCCTGCACCTTGTCCAGCATTTCCTCCATACTGCCCAAGGGATATTCTTCCACTTCCAGAAAGTTGGCGATGCCCGGGGTGCGGGCCAGCAGCTCCGCCGTCTTGGTGGATAAACCGGGCTCATCGGGCAGCCGCAGGTCCAGCCTATCCCAAGCGGATGTGACGCAAATTCTCTTGTCCAAGGCTCCTAGCAGTCTGCGCAGATTGCGCTGCAGCTGGCGCACCAGACGCATGCGTACCGGACGACTTTTTAGGGCGATTTCCGGGAAATAGCGGATGATATAGTGCATTCGGCAGCTCCCGGTCAGCGGGGCCGAGTGACGCAAAAGCCTAAAATAATAACCGAATTCCAAGGGACAAAGGGCCCTTGTCCCCCGCTAGAAACCTGTTTCGCCCTCGGGAAATCCCGCTCTTGCAGGCCGAAAGTGACAAAGCGCACAGCTGCCGCTGCCAGAAGCAACCCGACCGTGCCGGCCTGCTAGAGGGTGCCGCCTATCTCTGCCTCGGCAGTCCCGCTCTGCAGACTGCTGATAGCATCCGCCACGGTAAACAAGGAGCCAGTCACCAGTATGGGCAGTCCCGCCGCCGTCTCAGAGGAAGCCCGCTCCATGGCCTCCGCCACGGAGCGATAGCTCCCCCGCACCTCACAGCCCGCTTTGCAAAAGGCGTCCCGGAGGGCGGCGGCGGGCAACGCCCGGGGCTGTCCCGAAGGCTCGGTCAAGTACCAGGGGCCGACCGCCACCCCCAGAGCTTCTGCAAACCCCAGACAGTCCTTGTCCTTCAGCATCCCGCAGACCGCTGGAATGGAGACTGCCCCGGTCTCCTCCGCCAGCCAGCGGGCCAGATGGCGGGCAGCAGAGGGGTTATGAGCCCCGTCCAGGATGAATTGCCGCCCCCCGGCATGGCGCCGCTCGCGCCGCCCGGACAGGGTAGCCGCCAGCCCCGCTTCCAGCACCGGACGCTCGGCGGACTGTCCCAGGCAATGCCAGGCCTGCAGGGCTGCCGCCGCGCTCTCCTCCGCCAGGCAAGGCCGGGGCAGCCCGCTGTGCTCCAGGCTGCGGCCCTGGGAATCCTGACCCCGCCAGCACCAGCCGTCCTTCCCCTCCCGACTCCAGTGAAAATCCTCTCCGGCAAAATGCGCCCGGGTGGGGCGGGCGAGGCGCCGCACACTTTCCGGCGGCTCCTCGTCAGCACATATAGAATAGCGATTTTTACGGAATATAGATGCTTTTTCAAAGCCAATCGCTTCACGATCACTACCAAGCCATTCACAGTGATCCAGCCCTATGCTGGTGACAATCGCCACATCCGGGGTCAGCAGGTTCACGGCATCCAAACGTCCGCCCATCCCTACTTCCAAGAATGCCAGCTCCACTCCCCGGGCGGCGAAGAGATGAAAAGCAGCCAAAGTGGTGAACTCAAAAAAGGTGAGGGGGACATCTCCCCGGGCGGCTTCCACCTCCTCAAAGGCGGCCACAATCTCGGCATTCCCGGCGGCACGGCCGTTGATGCGCATGCGCTCATTGAAGCGAAGCAGATGGGGAGAGGTGTAGGCGGCGGCAGAGAGTCCCGCCCCCTCTGCCAAGGCCTCCAGCACCGCTACGCAGGAGCCCTTGCCATTGGTGCCGGCTACCGAGACAAGCAGCGGCGCCGGCGGGCTGCCTCCCAGCGCTGTCCAGACCTGGCCGACCCGCTCGCAGCCGGGAGCGATTTCCTTCGGGTGCAGGGTTTCTAAGCGGCGAAGCCAGGCATCCAGCCCATGTGTCTCGCCGGATAGACGGCGGGTGAAAGAGCTCAGAGTCCGCCCTGCATTTCGGGAGCCGGCTGGCCGGTCATCTTTGCCAGCAGCGAGGCGATACCCGACCGCAGCTCGCTGCGGGGCAGGATCATATCTATGGCGCCGTGCTCAAGGAGAAATTCACTGCGCTGAAAGCCCTCTGGCAGTTCCGCTATGCGCATGGTGTCGCGGATGATATTGGGACCGGCAAAGCCGGCCCGGGCACCGGGCTCGGCGATGATGATGTCGCCGAGGGAAGCCAGGCTGGCAGAGACCCCGCCGTATACGGGGTCGGTGAGAACCGATATATAGGGCAAGCGCTGCTCTTTCATCCTTTCCAGAACCGCGCTGGTCTTGGCCATCTGCATCAGGGAGATCAGCGCCTCCTGCATGCGGGCGCCGCCGCTGGCGGAAAAACACACCAGGGGGCTCTTTGTCTGCAGGGCGGTGGCGGCGGCGCGGCTGAATTTTTCGCCCACGGCGTAGCCCATTGAGCCGCCGTGAAAAGAGAATTCAAAGGTGACCGTCACCACGGGCATGCCGCACAAGGTGCCCTCCTCTGCCACCAGCGCGTCCTTCTCTCCGGTGGCCTTCTGGGCTGCCGCCAGGCGCTCCCGGTACCGCCTCACATCCTGAAAGCGCAACTGGTCCACCGGCTCCACCTCGGTGGCCAGCTCCCGCCGCCCCTCCCGGTCCAGGAAGATTTCCAAGCGGCGGCGGGCACCGATGCGCAGATGGAAGCCGCACTTGGGACAGACATTAAGGTTCTTTTCCAAGTCCGGCTGGTACAGGGTGGTCTCGCAGCCATCGCAGCGGTTCCACAGACCTTCCGGCACCCGCTGGCTGCGCCGGCGCGTAACCAGTGCGGGGAGAATTTTGTCCAGCCAGCTCATTGTTTTGCGGGCACTTCCCCATCTATTGCCCGGCGGTAGGGCAGCAGCACTTCTCGCAGCCGGCGGACGATGGATTCGGCATCCTCCTCCTCCCCGGACGACCGTCCCATTGTATCCACAAGCAGACTGCCCAGCACCACCCCATCCGCAACCCGGGCAAGCCGGGCAGCGGCAGCCGATGTCTTGATGCCGAAACCGACGCACAGAGGCAGTGCCACCTTTCCCCGCAGGGCCTGCAAACGAGCTTCAACGGCGGCGGTGTCCAAGCTGTCCGCCCCGGTAACGCCTTTCAGGCTCACGCAGTAAAGGTAGCCCCGGCACAGCCTGGCAATATCCTTCAGGCGGGCATCGGTGGTGGTGGGAGATGCCAGGAAGACCATGCTGAGGCCGGCATCTTCCAAGACTGCAGCCAGCGGCCCCGCATCCTCCACCGGCATATCCACGACCAGTGCCCCGTCCGCCCCGGCCTTGGCAGCGCCAGCGGCAAACTTGCGGTAGCCGAACTGAAGAAAGGGATTGGCGTAGCCCATCAGCACCACAGGCGTCTCGGAATCCCGCTGACGGAATCTGCTCACCAGATCCAGCACTTCGGCGGTGCCGATGCCCCGGGCCAGCGCCCGCTCCATCCCGCGCTGAATCGGCGGACCTTCGGCCATCGGGTCGGAGAAAGGCATGCCGAGCTCCAGCACATCCGCCCCCGCCTCCACCAAGCCATGCATGGCCGCCAGGGTCAGGGCCGGGCCGCCGTCCCCCGCCACGATGTAGGAAATGAGAGCCCGACGGCCCATCTCGCCAAGGGATGCCATCCGCTTTTCCAAGCGATTCACCGGAGCAGAATCAGACCGAGCTCCCTCAGCCATGCTCCGACCCGCTGGACTGCTCATTTTTTAGGCGCTGGCCGGGGCAGGCGGTATTTCCTGCCCCTGCTCCCTCACGGTGTCCATGTCCTTGTCGCCGCGCCCGGAAAGATTTACCAGGATGCTCTTCTCCGGACTCATCTCCCGGGCCAGGCGCTCGGCAAAGGCTAGGGCATGACTGCTCTCCAAGGCAGGCAAAATGCCCTCCAAGCGGCACAGAGAATGAAAGGCCGCAAGAGCCTCCTCGTCGGTCACTGTCAGGTATTCGGCGCGGCCGCTATCTTTGAGCCAGGCGTGCTCGGGGCCGACCCCCGGGTAATCCAGTCCGGCGGAGATGGAATGGGTCTGCTGCACCTGGCCATCCCCGTCCTGCAGCAGGTAGCTGTGCGCACCGTGAAGAATGCCGGGCTGCCCTGCCGAGAGACTGGCGGAATGCCGGCCGCTCTCCAGTCCCATTCCCCCTGCCTCCACCCCGTACATGCGCACCCCGTCGTCTTTCAGGAAAGGATGAAAAAGACCGATGGCATTGGAGCCGCCGCCCACACAGGCCACCAGGGCATCCGGCAGAGCGCCTAACAGACTGAGGCATTGGACCCGTGCCTCCCGCCCGATGACGGACTGGAAATCCCGCACTATGCGCGGATAAGGGGCGGGGCCAGTGGCGGAGCCGATGATGTAGAAGGTGTCGCTCACATTGCTCACCCAATCTCTCAGGGCTTCGTTGAGGGCATCCTTCAGGGTGCAGGTGCCGGCATCCACCGGTGTCACCTCCGCCCCCAGAAGATCCATGCGATAGACATTCAGCGCCTGGCGGCGCATATCTTCACGGCCCATATAAACCCGACAGCGCAGACCGAAGCGGGCGGCGACCGTGGCGGTGGCCACCCCGTGCTGACCGGCACCGGTCTCGGCGATAACCCGGCTTAGACCCATGCGGCGGGCCAGGAGAGCCTGTCCCACCGTGTTGTTGATCTTGTGCGCCCCGGTATGGGCAAGGTCTTCCCTCTTGAGGAAGATGCGGGCACCTCCCACCAGACGGCTCCAGCGCTCAGCATAGTACAGGGGGGTGGGCCGGCCAACATAGTGCGCCAAGTCCTGGTCCAGCTCCGCCGCAAAATTCGGATCAGCCGCCAGCTTCCGATAGGCGGCATCCAGATCATCCAATGATGCCACCAGAGTCTCGGCGACAAAGCGTCCGCCGTATTCGCCGAAATAGCCCTCGGTCGGGACTGCTGCCGGACCGGTTTTACCGCTGCTCATCTTCTCACCGCCGTCAAAAAGGCTTCCATCAGTGACGGGTCCTTGATGCCTGGCGCGGATTCCACGCCGCTGCTGACATCCACCGCCCAGGGAGACAGGACTTTTATCGCTGTAGAGACATTGTCCGGGCGAAGACCGCCGGCCAGCACCAGGGGCTGCTTAGGACGCTCGGATACCGTGTCCCAGTCAAAGCTATGGCCGGTGCCGCCCAAGGCGTCCTCCGTCCAGACATCCCAGAGGATGGCAGCGGCATCGCTGTAATCGCCAGAGCGCATCTCCTCCTGTCCGGAAGCACTGATCCGGATGGCTTTGATATAGGGACGGCCGTAGCGGCGGCATTCCGCCGGTGTCTCGCGCCCATGAAATTGCAGAATGGGCACGGGCACCGCCGCCAGCACCCGCTCCACTTCCCGGGGCGGCGCATCGGTGAACAGGGCCACCGGCATCACGAAAGGGGAAAGGCTGTTGAGAATGGCACGAGCACGCTCCATGCTGACAAGGCGAGGACTCTCGGGGCAGAACACCAGACCGATGGCATCGGCGCCGGCAGCACAGGCAGCCTCGGCATCCTGCTCCCGGGTGATGCCGCAGATCTTGACACGCACCCGACTCATAGCAAAAGGGCAAAATGGAGAAAAAAGGGAAATGGGATTTTATCACCACTCCCCGGAAGAGCCGCACCAAGCATTTATTCGGAATTTTTCGGGCGCCGGCGGCAAGATTCCCCAGAAGAGCCCGTGCCAGCTGGCGAGATGCCAGAGGAACGGAATATCAGGGCGCCAGCTGCGCCCAGGAGAAAAGAATGCTCTGCCCTTGGGAGGGCATGCCGCTGGACTCCGGATAGCGCACCTCGGTGAGATAAAGCCCTTCGGCAGGAGCGGTGGGCTCTCCGACTGTGCGGTCGCGTCCTTTTAGCAGCTGGCGCACCCAGCCCGGCGGGCGACGGCCGACACCCACCGCTGTCAGCGCACCGGCAATGTTGCGCACCATGCGCTGCAGGAAGGCGTTGGCCTGTATGTCCAGGAGAACCATTTCACCCCTGCGCTCCACCTGCAGAAAATGCACATTTCGGCGGGGAGAGCGGGAGCCGCATGCGGCGGTGCGAAAAGCACTGAAATCCTGCTCTCCCAAAAGACAGGCGCCCTCCTCCTGCATGCGCTCCGCATCCAGAGGGAGACGCTCCCAGGCGACATGGCACCGAAACAGGGCCGGGCGCGCAGGGCCATTCCAGATTAAGTAGCGATAGCGGCGGGCAACCGCAGAAAAGCGGGCATGAAAATCCGTTCCCGCCGGCCGCCGCACCCAGCGCACCCGCACCGCCGACGGCAGACAGCTGTTGGTACCCTCTATCCAAGCCTTGTCGGGACGCTCGGCGGAGCTGTCAAAGTGCACCACTTGGGCGGTGGCATGGACTCCGGCATCGGTGCGCCCGGCGGCGATAGTGCGCACCGGATGCCCCGCCACCCGGGACAGGGCGGATTCCAAGGCCTCCTGAAAGGTGCGCCCGGGGGCAGAGAGCTGCCTCTGCCAGCCCGACCAGCCGCTGCCGTCGTATTCCAGACCTAGGGCGATGCGAGCCTCGGCGGGGCGGTCTGCATCCGGCGGTACGAGCATGGCTCAGCTCGGGTCAGGCGCCCGAGCGGGATCTGAAATACGGGCCAGCAGCACCTGCGCCTCCCGACGAATGTCCTCTTCTTCCGACAGCAGTGCAGAGTACAGCAGGCTCTCGGCCTCCTGCCGCTGCCCCGGCACATCCACCAAAAGGCGCGCCCGGTTAAGCAATGAGCGCAAATCCTCCTCTGCAGGGGTCGCCGACCGGGAGCCGGAACCGAAAAGACGCAGGACAAAAAACAGCAGAAGATAGGCAGCAGAGATCAGCAGGAAGGCAATAAACAGCGGATTGGCGACGAGATGACGCCAGGTATCAGTGTCGGCAAGGGCCGTGAGACGCCGCCAGGCATCGGTGCCAATAAGGGCGGTCAGGCGCGCCATCAGCACCTCCGGCCAAGAGCGGAAGCGGTCGCTGTAAGTGACCGCACGCCGGGGGTCCCGGGGACGGAATTCCGGCTGCACTGCCTCGGATACCGGCAATTTTTCCTCCCAGTCGGAAACGGCAGCGGCGGTCGTAGCCAAGGGCGGCTCCGGGACGAGGGGTTCAGCAGCTAAAGCCAGCACCGCCCTGGTGCTCGGTATGGGCGGGGCAGACGTATCGGAAGAGGACAGGGTTGCGACCGGAGAAGAGGCGGCGGCGGATGGGCTGCTCGCCGCCGCCGCTGCCGACACCGCTGGAGCTGTCGCTGCCGGGGGTGCTTCCCGAGCCGGAGAAGCCTTTGCAGGGGGAGGAGACAGCAGCTCCTGATGGCGCAGCAGCTCGGCAATTGCAAATTGTCGGGAGACGCTCAGGGCCTCATGCCGAGTCGGAATGTGCAGATAAGAGCAGGCTTGCAGGCGGTACAGGTTGCCCTCTGCAAATGCCTCGGGGTTCAGCCGCCGCAGAGCCAGGGCGGTCTGCTGTATGGAGACATCCTCCCCAGGACGCAGGGTCAAAGCGATGCGCCACAGGGTTTCCCCGGGCTGCACCGGGCCATAGCAGCAGTCCCGGGGCTGCTGTTCGGCGCAGACAGCGGCTTCTGCAGCAGCGGACAGCAGCAGTGTCAGCAGCAGCAGATACCCGCCGCGGCGAAGGCCGGTGCCCAGGGCTGCCTGCAGGCTGCTTTTCATACCGACCAGCGGGACCGACTCAAAGGTGATCCCGGAGCAGAATCTCGGCGATCTCAACGCTGTTCAGGGCAGCGCCCTTGCGCAGGTTGTCCGAGACCACCCACATGGCCAGGCCATTGGGGCGGTGGAGATCCTCGCGAATCCGGCCCACATATACAGCATCACTGCCCGCCGCCTGCCCCGCAGGAGTGGGATAGCCGCCGTCCTCCTGGGCATCCAAAAGCAGCACGCCCGGGGCTTCCCGCAGCAGCTGCCGGGCATCATCAGCGCTGAGCTTGCGGATGGTTTCAATATGGATCGCCTCGGCATGTCCGCAGAACACCGGCACTCGCACACAGGTGGGGGTGATGCCGATGGAATAGTCTTCCAGGATTTTCTGCGTCTCCTGCACCATCTTGATCTCTTCACGGGTAAATCCGCTGTCTTGAAAAGTATCTATATGCGGCAGCACATTGAAGGCAATCTGCGCCGGAAAGGCCTCGGGGCTTGCAGGGCGGCCGTTCAGCAGGGCGATGCTCTGCTCCTGCAGCTCCTGCGCTGCCCGCCGTCCGGCGCCAGACACCGATTGATAAGTGGCGACATGAATATGAGTAATGCCGGCGGCATCGTGCAGCGGCTTCAGCGCCACCACCATCTGTATGGTGGAGCAATTGGGATTGGCAATGATGCCGCGCTCGCGAAAATCCGCGATGCGCCCGGGATTGACCTCCGGCACCACCAGCGGCACATCCGGCTCCTGGCGAAAGCAGGAGGTGTTGTCAATGACGATGCAGCCGGCGGCAGCGGCCCGGGGGGCGTACTGCTCTGACACCGATGCGCCGGCGGAAAACAGGGCGATCTGCACTTGGGAAAAATCAAAGCTTGCGGCATCCTGCACTGCCAGTTCCTGCTCGCCGACTTTTATATTCCGCCCTGCAGAGCGCGCACTGGCCAGCAGATGAATCTCCCTCGCAGGAAAGGCGCGCTCATGCAGGACTTCCGCCATCGTCTCCCCCACAAGACCAGTGGCCCCCAGGATCGCCACATCACACTGCTCAGCCATCGCCCTCTCCCGCATCCTTGCAAAGTGCCTCCGCCACCGCCTGCCCCATCTCCTGGGTGCCCACCGCATCCTCCCCTGGGACACAGATGTCCTGGGTGCGCAGGCCTCGGGCCAGCACTGCTGCCACCGCCTGCTCTATGGCATCTGCCGCCGGGCCGGCCCCCAGGGAATGGCGCAGCAGCATCGCCGCCGACAGAATGGCGGCCAGCGGATTGGCCTGGCCCCGGCCGGCCAAATCCGGCGCCGAGCCGTGGCAGGGCTCGTACAGCCCCTGCCCCGCTTCATTCAGAGAGGCAGAGGGCAGCATGCCGATGGAGCCGGTGAGCATGGCGGCGGTATCCGACAGGATGTCGCCAAACAGGTTGCCGGTGACGATGACATCAAACTGCTTGGGCTCCCGCACCAGCTGCATGGCTGCATTGTCTACATACAGGTGGCTCAAGGTCACCTCGGGATAATCTGCCGCCAGCTCCTCCATGACTTCCCGCCACAGGGCGGTGACTTCCAGCACGTTGGCCTTGTCCACCGAGCACAGACGGCCGCTGCGCTCCTGAGCCAGGGCAAATGCCTTGCGGCCGATGCGCCGAATCTCCGACTCCTTGTACACCATGGTATTGAAACCCCGGCGCTCCCCCTCAGGCGACACCTCCACCCCCCGGGGCTGGCCAAAGTAGATGCCGCCGACCAGCTCCCGCACGATGAGCAGGTCCAAGCCCTCCACCAGCTCCCGCTTCAGGGCCGATGCATTCGAAAGGGCCGGGCTCAGCACCGCCGGGCGCAGGTTGGCAAACAGATCCAGCGCCGAGCGCAGCTGCAGCAGCCCCTGCTCCGGGCGCAGCTCTCGGGACACGCTGTCCCAGCGGGGGCCCCCCACCGCCCCTAAGAGAATGCCCTCTGCCCGGCGGGCCTGCTCCAAGGTTTCCTCCGGCAGGGGGACACCCGCCGCCTCCAGGGCTGCACCGCCTAGAGGGGCCTCGTCCAGCAAAAGGCCGAGACCGAAGCGCTGGTCGGCGGCCTCCAGCACGCGCACAGCTTCTGCAGTTACCTCGGGACCGATGCCGTCCCCGGGCAGCAGCAGGATTTGCCGCCGCTTCACGGCAGGTTCAGATTGAACAGCCAGGGTGCGCGACGCCGATGGTCCTCTTCAAAAGCGTGAATGGCATCGGCATCGGCGAGAGTTCTATCAATGTCATCCAGCCCCCGGAGCAGGCCGTCCCGGCGAAACTCATCCAGCTGGAAGGGAATGCTCTCTTTGGAAGGGGTGGTCAGCGTGCAGGCTGCGAGATCAACGGCCAA
Organism: Gammaproteobacteria bacterium; assembly: GCA_965205525.1. Taxonomy (GTDB): domain Bacteria; phylum Pseudomonadota; class Gammaproteobacteria; order JABABF01; family JABABF01. The sequence goes on along the minus strand of OZ242171.1, from coordinate 346,753 downwards.
TCTATATCCCTCCTCGGCGTACAGCTCCTCAAACAGCTGCTCCACGATGCCCTCTGCCAGAGTGATGGGCAAAATACCGCTGCGAAAGCAGTTGTTGTAGAAGATGTCGGCAAAAGAAGGGGCCACCAGGCAGCGAAAACCGTATTCCCAAATCGCCCAGACGGCGTGCTCACGGCTGGAACCGCAGCCAAAGTTGCGACGGGTGAGCAGAATAGAGGCTCCCCGATAACGGGGCTGATTCAGAGAAAAATCTGGATTGAGAGACCGGCGGGAGCAGTCCTGCCCCAAACTGCCCTCGTCTAAGTAGCGCAGGCCATCACACATATAGGGCCCGAAGCCGGTGCGCCGGATGGATTTTAGGAACTGCTTTGGGATGATGATGTCGGTGTCTACATTCGGCTGGTCAATCGGGGCGACCAGTCCCTCGTGCTGTGTAAAGGGCTCCATCGCGGCCATCTCAGAGCATCTCCCGCACATCTGTGAAATGCCCCGCAACCATCGCGGCGGCGGCCATGGCCGGGCTCACCAAGTGTGTGCGGCCGCCGAAGCCCTGACGCCCTTCAAAGTTGCGGTTAGAGGTGGAGGCACAGCGTTCTCCAGGCTCCAGCCGATCTGCGTTCATCGCGATGCACATGGAGCAGCCGGGCTCGCGCCATTCCGCCCCCGCCGCCCGAAAAACCTCGTGCAGGTTTTCCCGCTCCGCCTGGGCCCGCACCTGGCCGGAGCCGGGCACCACGATGGCCTGGCGAATGCTCGGCGCGCAGCGGCGACCCTTCAGCACCGCCGCCGCCACCCGCAGGTCCTCAATGCGGGAATTGGTGCAGGAGCCGATAAAAACCCGGTCCAGAGGAATATCGCAGATAGCCGTGCCGGGTTTGAGATCCATGTACTCCAGGCTGCGCTCCATGCCCCGCCGGCGGGTCTCGTCCGACTCATCGGCGGGATCCGGCACGCTGTCGTCCACCGACACCACCATTTCCGGGGAGGTGCCCCAGGTGACTTGAGGAGCCAAATCGGAGACCTCTATGGACACCTCTCGGGCAAAGACCGAGTCCGCATCGCTGTGCAAGTCGCTCCAGGCAGATTCCGCTTCCTTCCAGGCTTTCCCCTGGGGGGCGGCGGGGCGCTCCTTCACATAGGCCAAGGTGGTGTCATCCACCGCGACCAAGCCGACCCGGGCACCCGCTTCGGTGGCCATGTTGCACAGGGTCATGCGCCCCTCCATAGACAGGGAGCGCACCGCCTCGCCGCTGAATTCCAAGGCCGCGCCAGCGCCGCCGGCAACACCGATGCGGCCGATAATCGCCAGCACTAAATCCTTGGCAAAGATGCCGGCGCCGGGACGCCCCTTGAGGGAGACACGCAGGTTTTCCATGCGACGCTGCACCAGGCACTGGGTAGCGAGCACGTGCTCCACCTCGGAGGTGCCGATGCCAAAGGCAATGGCACCGAGAGCGCCGTGGGTGGAGGTGTGGGAGTCTCCGCATACGATGGTCATGCCGGGCAGGGAGATGCCGAGCTCCGGGCCGATGACATGGACTATGCCCTGCAGGCTGCTGTCAATTGGGATCTCGCGGATACTAAACTCTCGGCAGTTATCGCTGAGGGTCTGCACCTGGATACGGGAGTCGTTATCTGCAATGCTGGTCACGCCCCCCTGTCGCTCCTCCACTGTGGTGGGCACGTTGTGGTCCGGAACTGCGATGCCGGCCCCCTCGCGCCATGGCTTGCGCCCGGCCAGGCCCAGCCCCTCAAAGGCCTGGGGAGAGGTGACCTCGTGCAGGAGATGGCGATCTATATAAACGAGGGCCGCCCCGCCATCTAGTTCTTTCACCAGATGAGCGCCCCAGATCTTGTCGTAGAGAGTTTTGCCAGCCATAATTGCGAGTTTTGCGTGGGTGCGCCCAGCCAAGTTAATGGTTTTATTCTACCTTTTTTGGGATGCGAGCGGTTGCGCGGAGTAAAATAGAAGGGTGCACAGAGCGGTGCGGCTCCGCGAGCGGGAAGCAGAAGCCAGAATCTTTTTTCGGAGTGTAGCTCAGCCTGGTAGAGCACTGCCTTCGGGAGGCAGGGGCCGGAGGTTCAAATCCTCTCACTCCGACCAGCGTGCAAGGGGTTGATGGCGACGCGAAGGAAGCCTCCCCGGCACGGCCTGCCGAAACCCTCGGTTTCAGCAAAGGAGCGCTCTGCCGGTGCGTGGTCTGCTGGAAAACCGCCACTCTGCTATATTTAAGCCCGAATCGAACCCCGCCGAGAGAAGACTATGAGCCTAAAAGTCGGAGACAAAGTCCCAAATGTAACCCTGAAGAAAATGGGCGAGAAGGGCCCTGAAGATGTGGATACCGGCGAGCTCTTTGCCAGCGGCAAGGTGGTGCTGTTCGCAGTGCCTGGAGCCTTCACCCCGGGCTGCTCCAAGGTGCACCTGCCAGGCTATGTCGTCAACGCCGACAAGATCAAGGCAAAGGGCGTGGAGCGCATTATCTGCATGTCGGTGAACGATGCCTTTGTGATGGCTGCCTGGGGCAAAGACCAGAATGCCGAGGAACTTGTCATGCTGGCGGATGCCGATGCCAAATTCGCCCGCGCCCTCGGCCTGGAGCTGGATGCCAGCGCCCACGGCCTGGGTATTCGCTCCAAGCGCTTCTCCCTCATCGCCGAGGACGGCGTGGTGACCCACCTGAATGTGGAGCCGGACGGCGCCGGCATAGATGTCAGCGTCGCCGAGAAGGTTCTTGAAGCCCTCTGAACGATAACTCCCCGTTTTATCCCGCCGCCATTGAGAGAAACCGCCATGTCCGAGCAGCCGGTCCGCGCCAGCGACACCCCCTTTTCCGTGGAAGTGCAGGAGGGGCAGACCTATTGGTGGTGCGCCTGCGGCAAAAGTGCCAGCCAGCCCTTCTGCGACGGCACCCATAAGACCGAGAGCGCCATCAAACCCCTAAAATACGAGGCGAGCGAGAGCCGCACCGTCTATTTCTGCGGCTGCAAGAGCACCGGCGGCGCTCCCCTCTGCGATGGCTCCCACGGAAAGCAGTAAGGTCTAAGGTCGCTAAAGAGCGCATTAAAATCATCCCGCCGCAGGAAGCGGCGTCCGAGCCCTGTCAGAGACCTTTCCCCCGGGCAAGGGGAACACAACCCAGCTATTTGCTGAGTGCCTCCTCGGTCTGCCGCAGGCGAAACCGCAGCCAGCCGCTCTCCTGAAAGTTCTGTTCCCCGTGCCGAGCCAAAAGCATCTGCAGAGCAGCACGGCGCATCTTCAGGGCGGGCCGGTAGCCCGGGGCAGCGGTCAGGGCCATCTCCACCAGATGCAGGGCCTCTAAGGGCTGCTCCTCAGCGAGCCGCTTCCGGGCCCGCTTCACCACCGCCTTTGCTCCGCCAGCCATCTCCACCACCTCTGGATATACCTGTTTTACCGGCACCGGGTACAGTTCGGTAGTGGACTCGTAGCGAAACCACGCCATGTTTTCTTCCCAGATGGCGCGCACCCCCCAGGGCACCCGACCGTACTGCTCGCTCACCTGTAAATGAGCAGGCAGTTTTATCTCTTGCATCAGGGTGAGCATATCCTTGCCCTCGTTCATGCCCCGAATCGTCTCCTTATGCACATAAGCCACGGCATCCCCCACCCGGCTCAGCTGAAAGCGAATTTTCTCTCGGCCGACAACGGGACCAAAATGGCCTGGCAGAATCATTTCCGGACCTAGGGCAAGCAGCTTCTCTAAGGAATCCAAGTACAGGGGCGCAGAGCGCAGCTGCTCTCCCCGCAGGGTGAAGAGATTGGGAAAATTAGGCAGACCCGAGGGAGAGGAAGCGAGTACAGGACCGTAAAAATCCCCGCTAAAAAGAATCTTTCGCTCCGGCAGCCACACCGACAGGCCGTCCGGGCCCTCGGCGCCCGGTGTGGCCAGCACTTCAAAGCGCACCCCTCCCAAGGTGAATGCATAGAGGGTGTCCACCAAGCGCGAAGGGCGGATCTCCGGCGGCACCTGATTGCGCAGATGCTCCGGCATCACCGCTCCCCACAGCAGTGCGCCGCGCTGATTGCGCATGGGTTGCAGAGCCCGGTAGGCCCGGTGCCGCTCTACAAACTGGCGATGGACAATCACATCCTGAACACCAGATTGAATCCACAAAGGCGCACCTCCGATGTGATCCTCGTGGGCATGGGTCAATATCAGCACTCGGTTTTCAGCCGGGGCAGCCGCCTCTAGCACAGCCTTCATCGCCGCTGCCTGAATGCCAAGACCGGAGTCAATAATCACTGCCCCCTCAGAAGTAACTACGCGATAGGCGTTTGCATTGCCGGAGGACATATAGATCCCCTCGGCGACTTCCACCGCCCGCACCTCGCTGACACCTCGGCGGAGCAGTTCGCTGATGCTCTCCGACGGTGCCGCCCCGGCGGCATTCCGTGTCATGCCGCCCGGAGAGTGGTTATCGGCGACACTAGCCGGTACTGATAAAGCCAGCCCCAGCAGGGCGGCAGAGAGCAGATGGTTCATAAAAGGGCTCCGTACATTCATGGTTTGTAACTCATTCTATGCCCTTTTTTAACTAATGGAGCGGGGACTTTCAGTCCCCGGACATTTGAAGGGTAAAAGGGAGACAAGAATGTCCTCCCTCCGAGAAAGGGGGAAAAGGATGTTCTCAAAAACGGAGCGGGGACTTTCAGTCCCCGGATATTTGAAGGGTAAAAGGGGGGTAAGAATGTCCCCCCTCCGGGAGGGGGGAAGGGGGACAGGAATGTCCCCCCTCCGAGAAAGGGGGAAAAGGATGTTCTCGAAAACGGAGCGGGGACTTTCAGTCCCCGGATATTTGAAGGGTAAAGGGGGACAGGAATGTCCCCCCTCCGGTCCCTAGAGGCGGCAGCTGATCACGGTCTGCACCACTTCTGCCACCGTGTCCGGGTCGGCCCCGGGGGGAATCCCGTGACCTAAGTTGAAGATATGCCCGGGCTCCTCTCCCCAGTCGGCCAACAGTGCTTCTGTGGCGGCCCGGGCCGGCTCCGGCGGCCCGCACAGGAGGGCGGGGTCTAAGTTTCCCTGCAGAACCGTTTTGCTCCCCGCAAACTCCCTGGCCTGAAGCAGGTCAGTGCGCTCATCCAAGCTGAGGGCATCGCAGCCGGTATCCGCCAGTGCCCGGAGCGCCCGCCCTCCATCCCGAACAAAGAGGATGACCGGCGGCGTTTTGCCATTTCCTATGGCCTTGAGGGAGACTACCAATTCACGAAGATAACGAAGAGAAAACTCCTCGTACTGCTCTGCCGGCAAGAGGCCGCCCCAGCTGTCAAAGATTTGCAGAACTTCGGCACCGGCGATAGCTTGAGCGTTTAGGAGAGAAGCGGCGGCCCGGGTCAGCTTTTCCAGCAGTCTGTGCAGCAGGGCAGGCTCCTCTCGGCAGAGACGAAGGGGCAGCGGAAAGCCGCCCCCGGCGGCACTGCCGCCCTGCACCATGTAGGCAGCGAGGGTCCAGGGGCTGCCGGCAAAGCCGATGAGGGGAACCCGTCCGGCCAGCTCCCGATGGGTGAGACGCACCGCATCCAAGACATAGGCCAAGCTCTCCTCGGGCTGCAGCTCCGGCAACTGCTCTGCATCACTGACACTGCGGATTGGGCGCTCAAAGCGGGGCCCTTCCCCGTCGCTGAAGTACAGCCCCAGCCCCATGGCATCGGGGATCGTGAGGATGTCGGAAAACAGAATGGCGGCATCTAGCGGATAGCGAGCCAAGGGCTGCAGAGCTGCCTCACAGGCCAGCTCCGGTGAGCGAAATATGCCGAGTATGCTGCCGGCCCGACGGCGCAGCTGCCGGTATTCCGGCAGGTAGCGCCCCGCCTGGCGCATCAGCCACACCGGCGGACGCTCCAGGGGCTGCCGAGCCAGGGCGGCGAGAAGACGGCTGTTCTGGGGTTCGCTCAGGCCGCCGACAGGCGGGAACGGGCTCAGCGGTTCACCTCCAGATAGCGCAGGATGCCCTCCGCCGCCTGTCGTCCTTCCCAGACCGCAGTAACCACCAAATCCGAACCCCGCACCATATCGCCGCCGGCGAATACCCCGGGGCAGGTGGTCTGGAACATGCAGGGCTGTTTTTCCGGTGCGATGATACGCCCGCTCTCATCCTGGCGAACTCCTATTTCCTGCAGCCAGTCGGGAGGGCTCGGGCGAAAGCCGAAGGCGATCAGCACTGCGTCTGCCTCCAAGGTTTCTTCGCTGCCAGACACGGCTTCGGGCACTTGGCGGCCAGCGGCATCGGCGGCCCCGAGGCGGGTCTTCGCCAGCCGCACCCCCTCTACCTTTCCGCTGCCGAGGACCTCTAGGGGCTGGCGGTTAAACAGGAAGCGCACCCCCTCCTCTTTGGAGTTCCGCACCTCGCGCTTAGAACCGGGCATGTTTTCCTCGTCTCGGCGGTAGATACAGGTAACCGAGGCGGCTCCCTGGCGGATGGCGGTGCGGTTGCAGTCCATCGCGGTATCGCCGGCTCCCAGCACCACCACCCGCAGTCCGGCGAGGTCCGGACAGCCGGAGGGAAGCAGGTCCAACCCCATCACTTTCCTGTTATTGGCCACCAGATAGGGCAGCGCCTCGTACACCCCGGGCAGATCTTCCCCCGGAAAGGCCCCCTTCATGCTGGTATAAGTGCCCATGCCGAGAAAGACGGCATCGTACTGTTCTCGCAGTTTGAAGATGCTCTCATTTTCCCCCACATCACTGCCGAGGCGGAAAGTGATGCCCATATCCTCAAAAATCATGCGGCGCTTTGTCATCACTCCCTTGTCCAGCTTGAACGGAGGAATGCCGAAGGTGAGCAGGCCGCCGATTTCCGGATAGCGATCAAAGACTGTCGCATGCACTCCGGCCCGGGTCAGCACATCGGCACAGCTGAGCCCCGCCGGTCCGGCACCCACCACAGCCACCTCGTTGTCGGTGCGCCGCACATGGGACAGATCCGGACGCCAGCCCATGGCGAAGGCGGTATCCACGATGTACTGCTCAGCGGCGCCAATCGTGACGGCACCGAAGCCGTCATTCAGGGTGCAGGCCCCCTCGCAAAGGCGGTCCTGGGGACATATGCGCCCGCACACCTCCGGCAGGCTATTGGTCTGGTGGCAGAGTTCCACCGCCTCCAGCACGCGCCCCTCCTGCAGCATTTTGAGCCAGTTGGGTATGTAGTTGTGCACCGGGCACTTCCATTCGCAGTAGGGATTGCCGCAGTCCAGGCAGCGGTCTGACTGGCGGCGGACCCGGGTCTCGGCGAAGGGCTCGTAAATCTCCACAAACTCCTTCTGCCGCCGCTCCATGGGGATGATATCCGGCCCCTGGCGGTCGGTTTCCAGGAATTGAAAATCGGAGGAAGCTGAACTGTTCATAGCGCACGGCTCTCCCTGACAATTGTCATTTCCTCCTGCCCCCGCAACCGCTCGCACTCCCGCTCAAGGAGCGCATCCGGGCTGGTATCCTTCGGCAGCACCAGCCAGAACTGGCCGAGACGAAGTGCAAAATTCTTCAGCACGGCGCTGCCCCGGGCACTGCCGGTGTGCTTAACCAGGGCGGTTATCTTCTCCCGCAGGAAATCGGCAAAGCCCGCCGGAGCGGTGTCCCCAGCGAGGCGGCAGGGCTCTACCAGATCCTGGTTGCAGCGCAGGCTGAAGTCACCGCTCTCATCCAGCACGAAAGCAAGGCCGCCGGTCATTCCGGCACCAAAGTTTATGCCTGTCTGCCCCAGCACGACGACGACCCCCCCGGTCATGTACTCGCAGCAGTGGTCGCCGACGCCCTCCAGCACCGCGTGACAGCCGGAGTTGCGCACGCCAAAACGCTCTCCCGCCCCCCCCGCTGCAAAAAGCTCGCCGCCGGTGGCACCGTACAGGCAGGTATTGCCCATAATCGGCACACCCGCCTCACCGGGGGCGTTCCCCAAGGCCGGATACAGCACCAGCTGTCCGCCCGCCATGCCCTTGCCCACATAGTCGTTGGCATCCCCCTCTAGCATCAGGTGCAGGCCGCCGGCATTCCAGGCGCCAAAGCTCTGCCCTGCCGCGCCTTGCAGACGGATTGCAATCGGGCTTTTCTCCATGCCGTGATTGCCCCACTTGGCGGCGACAGCACCGGACAGCCGAGCCCCTGCCGCCCGATCCTCGTTGGTGATGGGGTAGCTGAAATGACCGCCGGCACCAGCATTGATGGCCGGCAGGATGTCCCGGGCCATGTGCTCGTTGAGCACCGCACAGCGTTCAAAGGAGGGATTCCGCTCCACTTGGCAAAAGCGGGGCTCCGCCGCCAGATCGGGGTCGCTGTACAGCACGGCAGAGAGGTTGAGCCGATTCTGTCGGGGGTTCTCCCCCTGACTCACGACTAAGAGATCCGTCTTGCCGATGATGTCTTCCAGGCGGCGGGCGCCGAGCTTCGCCAGGTGCTCCCGGGTTTCCCGGGCGACGAAACGAAAGAAATTCATGACCATCTCCTCCGTGCCGATGTAGTGCTGCTGGCGCAGTTTCTCGTTCTGGGTCGCCACGCCGGTGGCGCAGTTGTTGAGATGGCAGATGCGCAGATACTTGCAGCCCATCGCCACCATCGGCGCGGTGCCGAAGCCGAAGCTCTCTGCCCCCAAGATGGCAGCCTTCACTACGTCCAGACCGGTCTTGAGACCGCCATCCCCCTGCAGCCGCACCCGGCCGCGCAGACCGGTGGAACGCAGAGCCTGATGGGCCTCGCTCAGTCCCAACTCCCAGGGAGAGCCGGCGTAGCGGATAGAGGAGATGGGGCTCGCGGCGGTACCGCCATCGTGGCCGGAGATGGTGATGAGGTCGGCCCCGGCTTTGACCACCCCCGCCGCCACGGTGCCCACGCCGGGCTCGGCGACCAGCTTCACGGAGATGAGGGCCGCAGGGTTCAGCTGCTTTAAGTCGTATATCAGCTGCGCTAAATCTTCAATGGAATAAATGTCGTGGTGGGGCGGCGGCGAGATGAGGGTGACCCCCGGGGCGGAATGGCGCAGGCGGGCAATCAGATCATTGACCTTGCCGCCGGGCAGCTGCCCCCCCTCACCGGGCTTGGCCCCCTGGGCGATCTTGATCTGCAGCACATCGGCATCGATCAGGTAGTGGGGAGTGACCCCGAAACGGCCGGAAGCCACCTGCTTGATGCGGGATCTGCGCTCGGTGCCGTAGCGGGCCGGGTCTTCGCCCCCCTCGCCGGAGTTGGAGCGGCCGCCCAAGCGGTTCATCGCCAGGGCCAGGGTCTCGTGGGCCTCCGGCGACAGAGCTCCCAAGGACATGCCAGCGGTATCAAAGCGGCGCAGAATGGCCTCCTCGGGCTCAACCTCTGAGAGGGGCCGGGGGCGGGGGGCGGGGCGGAAATCCAAGAGATTTCTGATCGCGGCAACGGGACGCTGATTAACCAAGTCGGCATATTCCCGGTACAGTTTGTCATCACCGCTCTGCACCGCTCGGTGCAGGGCCTGCACCACCTCCGGGTGAAAGGCGTGATACTCGCCGCCGTGGGCATACTTCACCAGGCCGCCGTGCACGGGCGGCTTGCGCCAGTCCCAGGCCAAGGCGGACAGCTCCCGCAGGTCCGCTTCAATGTCGTCAAAATCCATGCCGCCGATGCGACTCATTGCCCCGGGAAAACAGAGCTGCACCACATCTTCCGCCAGCCCTGCAATTTCAAAGAGCTGCGCCCCCCGGTAGGAGGCCATGGTGGAAATACCCATCTTGGAAAGAATCTTGAGCAGTCCCTTCGCCAGTCCCGCCTGGTAGCAGCGGTGGGCGGTCCCGGCATCCTCGCTGACTTTGCCGGTGCCGAGCAGGCTGCTCACCACCTGGTAGCCCAGGCAGGGATAGACAGCGGTGGCGCCGAAGCCGAACAGCGTGGCCAGCTGGTGGGGGTCCCGGGCACTGCTGCTCTCCACCAGGAGATTGGCGGCGGTGCGCAGGCCCTCTCGCACCAGGCAGTGATGCACAGCGCCGACAGCGAGCAGGCTATGGATCGGCAGGCGGTCGGGAGCGATGTTGCGGTCCGAGAGCAGGAGTACCACGGCACCCTCCTCCCGCACCGCCTTCACCGCCCGGGCGGCGACGGCGGTGATGGCATCCCGCAAAGGAATGCTCGCCGGTCTGTAGGTGCAGTCTATGGTTACCGGACGGAAGTCCGGCTGCTCGGTCTTTTGCAGGGCATGGAAATCACCCGGCAGGAGCACCGGCGATTCCAAGACAAGCCGCCGGGCATGCTCCTCCTGCTCCTCAAAAGGATTCTGTTCAGCTCCGAGACTGGTCCCCAAGGACATCACCACGGTTTCCCGCAGGGAATCAATGGGGGGATTGGTCACCTGGGCGAATTGCTGGCGGAAGCAGTCGTACAGGGGGCGCACCTGGCGGGAAAGCACCGCGATCGGCGTGTCATCCCCCATGGAGCCCACCGGCTCTTGACCGCCCTCGGCCATAGGACGCAGCATGTAGTCGCACTCCTCGGGGCCAGCCTGGAATTGCTTCATGGATATCTTGAGCTGTTCGGAGGACGGCAGCGGGGCCAGCGTGTCGGCACCCGCATCCGTCTTTAGGCAAAGGGTCTGACGCTGCAGCCACTCCCGGTAGGGCTGTGCACTCTTTAGCCGATTATCAATGTCGGCAGTGCGCAGAATTTCACCGGTATGGGTGTCCACCGCGAGGATCTCGCCGGGACCGACCCGCCCCCGCTCCAGCACATCCTCCGGTGCACAATTCCGGGTGCCGGTCTCCGAGGCCAGGGTGATATGCTCGTCGGCAGTGAGCATAAAGCGGGCGGGGCGCAGACCGTTGCGATCCACCAGGCACACCACGTAGCGTCCGTCTGTGAGCACGATGCCGGCAGGTCCGTCCCAAGGCTCCATGTGCATCGCGCTGTACTGGTAAAAGGCGCGAGCTTCCTCATCCAGGAGCGGGTGGTTCTCCCAGGCGGGAGGGATCAAGAGGCGCAGGGCGCGAAACAGATCCATGCCCCCCGCCACCAGCGCTTCCAGCATATTGTCCAGACTGGAGGAATCCGAGCCCTCGCGATTCACCAGGGGGGTGACCTTGGCTAAATCCGGGAGAAGCGGAGATCTGAGGTGCACTGTGCGCGCCTCGGCCCAGTTCCGGTTGCCGAGGATGGTGTTGATCTCGCCGTTATGGGCCAGCAGGCGGAATGGCTGTGCCAAGGACCATTGCGGCAGGGTATTGGTGGAGAAACGCTGATGAAAAACGCACAGGCCGGTCTCCATGCGCGAGTCCTGCAGGTCCGGATACAGATGCGGCAGATCCTCCGGCATAACCAGACCCTTGTAGGAGAGCACCTTGTCAGACAGGCTGCAGATGTAGAAATCTGGGTCCTCGGCAAGCGCGATTTCCGTCTGCCGCCGAGCCATAAACAGGTGGGCGGTGAGAGCCGCAGAATCCGCCACCGCCGCCGGAATGGGAATAAACAGCTGCTCAATGCCGGGCCGGCCGGACCGGGCCAAGTCGCCGCAAGCGGATTCATTCAGCGGCACCTGTCGCCAGCCTGCCGCCGGCAACCCGACGGCAGCCAGGCTCTCCTCCACGGCTCGCCGGGCGGCACTGGCCCGGGCGACATCTCGGCTCAGGAATACCGTCCCGACCGCAAAGCGCTCCTCCAGCTCAATCCCCTGCTCCCGGGCCGCCTCCCGCAGAAAGGCATCCGGCATGCCCATGAGCAGACCGCAGCCATCCCCGGTACGGCCATCGGCGGCGATGCCGCCCCGGTGGGTCATGCACAGAAGGGACTGCAGGGCCTGTTCCAGCAGGCGGCGGCTGGCCTTTCCTCTGCGATGGGCTATCAGTCCGAAACCGCAGCCATCACGAGAGCTCTGAGGGTTGAAAAGTCCTTGCATGATAAACAGGAGCAGTAAAACAGATGGTGGAGCCGAGGAGGCTTGAACTCCCGACCTCCTGCTTGCAAAGCAGGCACTCTCCCAACTGAGCTACGGCCCCGTATATTGCCAGCGGCCTGCATTATATACCGTTTACAATCTTATTAATAGGCAATTTTATTGGTTTTAGCTTGATTATGGGCTACAATTTCCAGCTGTTTCATTTCAGATCAGGGGGCTGCTCTTTGCAAGCCCAAACTTGAGCAATTTTCATGGCAAAAAATAAAATAGCGCTGATTACTGGCATTACGGGACAGGATGGTTCTGTGCTTGCCGAATTTCTGCTGAAGAAAGGCTACACCGTCCACGGTATTAAGCGTCGCTCCTCCCTGTTCAATACTGCACGCATAGATCACCTGTATCAAGACCTGCATTTAAAAGATACCATTGATAATAAATTTATTCTTCATCACGGGGATATGACGGATTCTTCCAGCCTGCTGCGAATCCTGCAGCAGACGCAGCCGGATGAGATTTACAACCTGGCCGCGCAGAGTCATGTTCACGTCTCCTTTGAAACCCCGGAATACACTGCCAACTCCGATGCGCTTGGAGTGCTGCGCCTGCTGGAGGGAATGCGAATCTTGCATTTGGAGAAAACCCGTTTCCTCCAGGCATCCACCAGCGAGATGTACGGCTTGGTGCAGGAAACGCCACAGACGGAAACCACGCCTTTTAATCCCCGCTCACCCTATGCGGTAGCCAAGCTGTACGGCTACTGGATAACCGTCAACTACCGGAAAGCTTACGACCTGTTCGCCGCCAACAGCATCACCTTCAACCACGAATCACCGGTGCGCGGTGAGACCTTTGTAACTAGGAAAATTACTCGGGGGGCGGCAGCCATCAAATACGGACTGCAAGACTGCCTGTACATTGGCAACCTGAATGCCCAAAGGGACTGGAGTCATGCCAAGGACTGTGTGCACGGCATGTGGCTTATCCTGCAGCAGGAAACCCCCGACGATTTTGTCCTGGCCACCGGACGAGTGGAGAGCGTGCGCTCTTTCTTAGAAAAGAGCTTCGCCTTAGCCGACATAAATATTGCCTGGGAAGGCAGCGGCGAAGAGGAGGTGGGACGGGACACAGCTAGCGGGCGAATCATTGTGCGGGTTGATCCGAAATATTTTCGGCCGACAGAAGTTGAAATCCTGCAAGGGGATGCCAGCAAGGCCCGGCGCATCCTAGGCTGGGAGCCCCAAGTGGATCTGGAGAGCCTGATAGAAGAGATGATGGCCGCTGACATGGATATCGCCGCTGCTAAAGCTAAGCAGTCTTGATAAGCACCCGTTTCACCATGCAGACCCTTGACCTGAATGCCTCTGTCTATGTGGCCGGTCATCGCGGCATGGTCGGCTCCGCAATTCTGCGCAAGCTGCAGGAAGCGGGTTTTGGCAACATACTGACCGCCACCCGGGATGAAATGGATCTGCTGAGCCAGCAGCAGACAATGGATTTTATGAAGCGGCATCGCCCCCGCTATGTTCTTCTTCCCGCTGGCCGCGTGGGCGGCATCCACGCCAACAATACCTATCTGACAGAATTCCTCTACGAAAACCTGATGATCGGGGCCAACCTGATCCACGCAGCCTATCAGTGCGAAGTGGAGCGCTTAGTTTATACAGGCAGCTCCTGCCTGTATCCGGTAGGGGCAGAGCAGCCCATCCGGGAGGAGGCGCTGCTCACCGGTCCCTTTGAAAGCACTAACGAATTCTATGCCCTGGCGAAGTCCAGCGCCATCAAGCTGTGCGAGGCGTATCGGCGCCAGTACCAGGCAGATTTTCGCGCTCTCATGCCCTGCAACCTGTACGGGCCGGGAGACAACTACAGCTTGGAAAACGGCCATGTTGCAGCGGCACTGCTGCGCAAATTTCACATCGCCCAAGAGGAATCCAGTGCGCAGGTGGAAGTATGGGGGACGGGAAACCCGCGGCGGGAATTCCTGTATGTGGATGACTTGGCAGAGGCCTGCCTGTTCCTGCTGGACCTGCCCGAAGAAAAATACCGGGCCGTCGCCGGCGAGCGTCTGTGCCACCTGAATGCAGGAGCTGGAGAGGACGTGTCCATCAAAGAGCTGGCAAAAGTTATGGCCCGTGTAACCGGCTACCAAGGGAGTATCCGCTGGGACACTTCCAAGCCGGACGGCGTAGACAGCAAGCTGCTAGATGTCAGCAAGATGACAAAACTCGGATGGCAGCGACGCCACGATTTGGAGACTGGCATGGGGCTGGCCTACCGGTGGTTCTTGGATAATCGGGACACACTTCGGCTTTAGCTCGTATTTGGCGGGTTCTTTTGCAGCAACCCGCGCCGCCGTATTGTCGTTGGATGATTCGGCTTTAGCCCGTGTTCTGCGGGCTCTTACAGTTCAATTAAATGATGCGCCGCCCCCGGTGGGGGCAGAGGTGTGCGCTCCTCCAGGAGCGTACTAAGACAGGAGACCGCGACGGAATTAAAATCGCAGAAAGATGGTGGGTCTGGGAAGATTTGAACTTCCGACCTCACCCTTATCAGGGGTGCGCTCTAACCGACTGAGCTACAGACCCGCCGGCTGGTTTCAGACTGAAACCGGCTGACAGCGGGGATGGCTGAAAAAAATAGATAACAGCCGGCACATAGATGTGAGCGCCTGCGCGACGATTCGTAACTGGCGGAAACAGTCCTCCCGAACAGTGCCCCCGGCAGAGCCGAAAGCGATCTCGGGCAGTTGTGTCCGCATCGTTGGTTAAGGAGGTAATCCAGCCGCAGGTTCCCCTACGGCTACCTTGTTACGACTTCACCCCAGTCATTGACCACACCGTGGTGACCGCTTTCCCGAAGGTTAAGCTAACCACTTCTGGTACAGCCAACTCCCATGGTGTGACGGGCGGTGTGTACAAGGCCCGGGAACGTATTCACCGCGACATGCTGATTCGCGATTACTAGCGATTCCGACTTCATGCAGTCGAGTTGCAGACTGCAATCCGGACTACGACCGGCTTTCTGAGATTCGCTCCCCCTCGCGGGTTCGCAGCCCTCTGTACCGGCCATTGTAGCACGTGTGTAGCCCACCCCGTAAGGGCCATGATGACTTGACGTCATCCCCGCCTTCCTCCGGTTTGTCACCGGCAGTCTCCCTAAAGTTCCCGGCCGAACCGCTGGCAAATAGGGATAGGGGTTGCGCTCGTTACGGGACTTAACCCAACATCTCACGACACGAGCTGACGACAGCCATGCAGCACCTGTCACTCGGTTCCCGAAGGCACTCCTGCATCTCTGCAGGATTCCGAAGATGTCAAGGGGTGGTAAGGTTCTTCGCGTTGCATCGAATTAAACCACATGCTCCACCGCTTGTGCGGGCCCCCGTCAATTCATTTGAGTTTTAACCTTGCGGTCGTACTCCCCAGGCGGAGAACTTAACGCGTTAGCTGCGCCACCGGAGCAAGCCCCGACGGCTAGTTCTCATCGTTTACGGCGTGGACTACCGGGGTATCTAATCCCGTTCGCTACCCACGCTTTCGCACCTGAGCGTCAGTGTCAGACCAGAGAGCTGCTTTCGCCATTGGCATTCCTCCCGATATCTACGCATTTCACTGCTACACCGGGAATTCTACTCCCCTCTCCTGCACTCTAGCCAAGCAGTATCAACTGCAATTCCCGAGTTGAGCTCGGGGCTTTCACAATTGACTTACCTGGCCGCCTGCGCGCGCTTTACGCCCAGTAATTCCGATTAACGCTTGCACCCTCCGTCTTACCGCGGCTGCTGGCACGGAGTTAGCCGGTGCTTCTTGTGCGGGTAACATCAAGCCAGAAAGGTATTCGCTTTCGGCAATTTCTCCCCGCTGAAAGTGCTTTACGACCCGAAGGCCTTCTTCACACACGCGGCATGGCTGCATCAGGCTTTCGCCCATTGTGCAAGATTCCCCACTGCTGCCTCCCGTAGGAGTCTGGGCCGTGTCTCAGTCCCAGTGTGGCTGATCATCCTCTCAGACCAGCTAGAGATCGCAGCCTTGGTGAGCTTTTACCTCACCAACAAGCTAATCTCACGCGGGCCCATCCGACAGTAGGAGCTTCCAAGGAGAGGCCCCCTTTCCCCCGTAGGGTATATGCGGTATTAGCTCGAGTTTCCCCGAGTTGTCCCCCTCTGTCGGGCAGGTTCCCACGCGTTACTCACCCGTCCGCCGCTTTACTCGCGCCCGAAGGCACTTTCTCGCTCGACTTGCATGTGTTAGGCCTGCCGCCAGCGTTCAATCTGAGCCATGATCAAACTCTTCACTTAGTATGCTGTCATCTCGTCCGAAGACGGTCCGACTGCATAGGTTTGCTGAACTTTTTCACTTGACCGTTTTTGACGGTGTTGCGTCTAAGTACAGCGATTTGTTATTACAAATCGCCACCCCGAAGATCCGAAGATCCCCGGGAACGCAGACGCCCACACCTATGTGCTGGACTATTTAATTTGTAAACAGCTTGGCTCGGAAAATACCGAGCGAGGGACGAATACTACAGGAAGGCCCAGCGTATGTCAATGGCCCCGGCAGCAAGCCGCCCTCTCGCTCCTCCCGCCGTCAGGTTCTGCCCTGCTGCCGATGCCCGCACACATGATGCAGCCTCTGCCCCGGCCAGCAGTAACACGCCTTCACCATCATTCGGTTTCTGCTTTCAGAAGCATGCGGAGCAAAAGGCCGGCGAAGGGGGTGGACTATAATTTTGTTTTCATCTTTCGCGGATCTCTCATGTGGCGCAGGCTCGGCTCCCCGCCCTTTTTTTATCGCCTAAGCGGCGATTTTCTGCCTTGGCTGACGGGCGGCGGCATTCTGCTGCTGCTCACAGGGTGCGTCTGGGGATTGCTATTCGCACCGCCGGATGCGGTGCAGGGAGAGAGCTACCGCATTATCTTCGTCCATGTCCCCGCTTCCTTTATCGCCCTCTTCAACTACGTGGTGATGGCGGGCGCCGCCCTCGTTCTGCTGGTGTGGCGGGTGAAGCTGGCGGAGGCGTTGATGTTCGCCGCCGCGCCGGCGGGGGTCGCTTTTAGCATACTGGCACTTAGCAGCGGGGCGATCTGGGGGCGCCCCACCTGGGGCGCCTGGTGGGTATGGGACGCCCGGGTGACCTCCATGCTGGTGCTATTGTTCTTTTATCTCGGCATACTCGCCCTGCGCCGTGCCTACGGCCCGGTGCCGGCCGCAGCCCGGGCCTGCGCGGTTCTCGCCCTCATCGGCAGCGTGGATGTAGTGATCGTCTACAAGTCGGTAGACTGGTGGTACAGCCTCCATCAGCCCGCCACCCTGCGCCTGGGAGAAGCGGCCATGCACCCGAGCATGCTGCGGCCGCTGCTGGTCATGATCGTCGGCTTTTACTGCTACTACGCGGCGGTCCTCCTGCTCTGGGCACGCAATGAGATTCTGCTGCGGGCCCTGGATACACGCTGGGCCCGAGCGATCACGGAGCGCTGAGGCCATGTCCCCCGTCTTCGGCAGTTTCGCCGAGCTGTGGCATATGTCCGGTCACGGCGTGTATGTCTGGGCCGCCTACGCCTGTGCACTGCTGGTGCTCGCCTGGCTCGTCGCCGTCCCCCTGGCGGAGCATCGCCGCCTGCGGCGGCAGCTGCGCAGGAAGCAGACAAAGTAATGCACCCCCTGCGCCGACGCCGCCTGCTGGTCGGGCTGCTGCTCCTGGCGATGAGCGGGGCGGCGACCACCCTGGTGCTGTACGCCCTGCGTGAAAACCTGAACCTGTTTTATCCGCCAGCGGATTTCGCCGCTGGCAAGGTGCCCATCGGGCGCACGGTGCAATTAGGCGGCCAAGTTAAGGCCGGCAGCCTGGTGCGGGATTCCTCCGGGCTCGGCCTGCGCTTCTTGGTGAAGGACTTCAAGGCGGAGGTGCCGGTGGCCTACACAGGACTTGTGCCGGACCTGTTTGCCGAGGAGCGCGGCGTGGTGGCCACTGGGCAACTGGGGGCGGACGGGGTGTTTCAGGCTGTGCGCATTCTCGCCAAGCATGACGAGAACTACCAGCCGCCGACAGCCTCTGCGCCATGAGGGCGGCGGCTCTCTTACCAAGCCGGGGAAGGCGGAAATGATCCCGGAGCTGGGTCAGCTGGCCCTGGGGCTTGCCTTCTGCCTGAGCCTGCTGCTGATGCTGCTGCCCCTCATCGCCCTCAGCCCCGGGGGGGCTTTGTGGCATGCATTCGCCCCGCCGCTGGCGAGTGCCGTGCTCCTGTCCACAGTGGCAGCCTTTGCTGCTTTGGCCCATGCTTTTCTTAGCGATGATTTTTCAGTCGCGCTGACGGCGGCCCACTCCCACACCGAGCTGCCGAAGTTCTACAAGTTCGGCGCCCTGTGGGGCAATCACGAAGGCTCCCTTCTGCTGTGGGTGCTGGTGCTGTCCCTGTGGACTTTTCTCCTGGCAAGACATCCTCTGCCGTCCCTCTTTCGGGGCCGGGCCCTGGCGACACTGGGAGCACTGCTCTCTGGCTTTCTCGGCTTTTCCCTGTTCACCGCCAATCCCTTTGCGCGCCACCTGCCCTTCAGCCCCGGGCAGGGGGCAGACCTGAACCCGCTCCTTCAGGACCCGGCGATGATGATCCATCCCCCGATCCTTTATATCGGCTATGTGGGCTTTGCGGTGCCCTTTGCACTGGCGATGGCAGCGGTGACGGCGCCAGGCAGCCCGGAGCTGCGCTGGGCCGGCTGGGCCCGCCCCTGGGCCTGTGTCGCCTGGGCCTTCCTCACCCTGGGCGTCGCGCTGGGCAGCTGGTGGGCCTACTACGAGCTGGGCTGGGGGGGCTGGTGGTTCTGGGACCCGGTGGAGAACGCCTCCTTCATGCCCTGGCTGGCCGGTGCGGCCCTCCTGCACGCCCTAATGGCGGCACAGCGATGGAAGCTGTTTGGGAGCTGGGCCGTGCTGTTAGCCATCAGCTGTTTCGCCCTCAGTCTGCTCGGGGCCTTCCTGGTGCGCTCCGGGGTGCTGGTGTCGGTGCATTCCTTTGCCTCGGACCCCGCCCGGGGCGTCTACCTGCTGCTGTTTCTGATACTCAGTGCCGGTACGGGCTTCGCCCTGCATCGGCTGCGGGCTGAACAGATGGGAGATGCCAGGACTCCGGTACTCCTGTCCCGGGCGGGACTGGTGCTCATGAACAATCTCCTGCTGGTCGTGGCCGCGCTCACAGTGCTGTGCGGCACCCTGTTTCCGCTGGCGATGGTAGCCCTGGGGCAGGGCCTTTACTCGGTGGGAGCGCCCTACTTCAATGCCGTGTTCACGCCCCTCGCACTTCTGCTGGCAGTCCTGATGGGCATCGCCACCGCCCCGGAGCGCGGGCGGTTTCCGCGCCCCCTTTTGCAGGCTGTGCTGCCGATGGCGGCAAGCATGGCGACGGGGCTTGGGCTGGCACTGCTGTGGCCGGGAGATTTTCACTGGGGGGCGGCCCTCGGCACCGGAATCGCGGTCTGGGCGGCCCTCGGCACCCTCCTGCGCCTGGGGCGGCAGTCAGCGGGAATGACAGTCGCCCACCTGGGCTTCGCCGCCTGCATGCTGGGGGTCTGCCTCAGCACCGCCTACAGCGCCGAGAGAGATGTGCGCATGGCGCCAGGGGAAAGCATAGAAATGGCGGGGCATTCCCTGCTCTTCAAGGGGCAGCAGAGTTTGAAGGGTCCCAACTACAGGGCGGAAGAGCTGCGGTTTCTGCTTCAGAGAGGCAATAGCGAGGTGGAGATCCGTCCGCAGAAGCGCTACTACAAGGCGCGGCAGCTGGTGATGACCGAGGCGGGGATTGACCCAGGGCTGCTGCGCGACTGGTATATCGCGCCGGGAGCGCCGCTGGGAGAAGGCAGCTGGACCCTGCGGGTGCAGTACAAGCCCTTCGTGCGATGGATCTGGATGGGCGCACTGCTGATGGCTGCGGGAGGACTGCTGGCAGCCTTCAGCCTCCTCGCTCGCAGAGGGGCAGGCCGATGACAGGAAAACCGCTGCTGCCGATGGCGGCCCTCCTGGTGCTGGCGGCTCTGCTCGGCTACGGTCTTCTGGCGGGGATGCCCTCCGCGCCCTCCGGAGCACGTGTGGGGCAGACCTTCCCCCCTTTCCATCTGCCGACGCTGACAGAGGAGGCCCTCCTGGACCGGGAGAGCCTGCCCCGCAAGCCTTTCCTGCTGAATGTATGGGCCACCTGGTGCCCGGGCTGCCTGGCGGAGCATGCATACCTGTTATCTCTGGCGGAGGAAGGCGTCACGCTGGTCTGCCTGAACTATCGGGATGATGAAGCGAAAGCTCTGGCCTGGCTGGCAGAGCGCGGCGACCCCTGCCTTCTTCACATCGCCGACCGAGAGGGACAGCTGGCTCTGGAGCTGGGGGTGAGCGGCGCGCCGGAAAGTTTCTTGGTGGATGGCGAGGGCATTATTCGCCACCATCACTTGGGCATATTGGACGCGAGGGTTTGGCAGGAGAAATTCCTGCCGCTCCTCGCCCGCTTCGCCCCCTGAGCGGCGATTGCGATGAGTGCAGCGGGAGGAAAATCGCTGTGAAAAGAACCCGGGCACTGCTCCTGCTCCTGCTCCTCCTTGCCCCGACGGGAAGCGGACTGGAGCCCTTGGATTTTGCCGACGAGACGCTGCGGCTGCGCTACCAGCACCTGGCGGCGGAACTGCGCTGTCCCAAATGCAGCAATCAGAGTCTGCGGGATTCCGATGCCCCGGTGGCGATGGACTTGCGCCAAGCGCTCCACCGACTGCTGCACGAGGGGCGAAGCGATGATGAAATCCTGGCATTCATGTCGGAGCGCTACGGCGAATTCATCCGCTATCGCCCCCGCTTTTCCAGCTCCGCACCGCTGTGGCTGGCACCTCTGCTCCTGGGCGGAGCGGGCCTGCTGCTGCTGCTGCGGTATTACCGGCGACGGGGGCGCAATGCTGCCAGGGGAGAGCAGACAACAAGTGCGGCGACAGGGGAGGCTATTCCGCCAGGCCCCCCGGGAAGTGGGCACAGACCTACCGGCACGAATCCATCGCCGCCCTGCCGGCTGCTCGGCATACTCCTGCTGGCAGCGATCCTCGGCAGCCTGGCGCTGTACGAGGGACTCGGCGCGCGGCGGGACTGGCAGCTAACGCGCCAGCTGGAGGGAGAGCCGGACTGGAATACGCTGGCACCCCTTCTGGAGAGCAGGCACCAGAGCAATCCGGAGCGCTCAGAATACATGGTGCTGCTGGCCAAAAGCCGCCTGCAGACAGGGCAGTACCGAGGGGCGGCAGAGATGTACAGATCTCTCAGCGAGCGCATGCCCGAAGAGAAGACTTGGCTGCGCATGGCCGCCCTGGCAGAAATTCTGGCAGAGGCGGCGGAGCAGCAGGAAAAATAGGCTGCCAATCCCATGGTCTCGCGCCGCAAGAGCCGCCGCTGGCTGCACGCTCAAAATGCCGACCCCTGGGTGCGGCAGGCCCGGGAGGCGGGCTACCGCTCCCGGGCAGCCTTCAAGCTGCTGGAAATGGACCGCCGAGCGCACCTGCTCACTCCGGGGATCTCAGTGGTGGACTTGGGCTCCGCCCCGGGGAGCTGGTCCCAGGCGGCGGCAAAGCGGGTCGGCCCCGGGGGACAGGTTATCGCCCTGGACCTGCTGCCGATGGAGCCGATTTCCGGCGTGTGCTTCATTCACGCTGATTTCACCGAAGAGGGCGCGGGGGAGAGGGTGCTAGAGGCTCTGAAGGGACGGCAGGCGGAGCTCCTGCTGTCCGATATGGCGCCCAACCTAAGCGGAATCGCTGCCAGAGATCAGGCCGCCTCCGCCGAGCTCGCTGCCAAGGTCATGGCCTTTGCCGAACGCGGCCTAGCTCCAGGGGGAAAGATTCTCCTGAAGGCATTTCAGGGAGAAGAATTTGAAGAACTGAACGCAAAGTTCAGCCGCAGTTTTTGCCGCAAAAAAATCCTGAAGCCAGATGCTTCCCGGGCCGCATCCCGAGAGCTGTATCTCTTGGGAGAAAAAAATTGATCGCAACTGATATAGGGGCCTATCTCCACAGCACCATCAAGGCGAACTTCAAGCTGGGTGCAATACTAGATATGATGGACTTTTTTTATCTCATATCCGATTTCGCTGGAGGGCGCTTTAACCGTTACCACTTCCCCCTCCCCTTTGCCGATTAGCGCCCTGGCCATCGGTGAGGTCACGGAAATCCGCCGCTCAGCCGCATCGGCCTCGTCTTCGCCAACAATCTGGTATCTCTGCTCCGTCCCCTCCTCTACTTCCAGCAAATCCACAGTAGCACCGAACACCACTTTGCCGGTGTAGGGAATAGCTGTGATATCAATGATCTGCACCGAGGAGAGCTTGGCTTCCAAGTCCCGTATGCGAGCCTCAACGAAGCCCTGTCTCTCCCGGGCCGCGTGGTATTCGGCGTTCTCGCTCAGATCGCCGTGGGCGCGGGCCTCGGCAATGGCCGCCGTGATGCGCGGTCGCTCCTCCCCCTTCAGCTGCTCCAGATCTTCGCGCAGGCGCTTTTCGCCAGCGGTTGTCATCGGGACTCTCTGCATGAAATCCAAGACCCCCGAACCAAGCTTTGCAATCGTTTAAATATAGTCTGCTGCTCTTCGCCGGTTGCCCAAGATAGCTCTCCCCGCCCAAGGAAAACCCTTCTCAGCTGCCTGCCTGCAGGAGACGGTCTATTCTAATACACATCCGTATCGGCAGCACTCGCCCCGGGCTGCCAGGCCTTTAGCAGCATCCAGCCGGACAGCGAAAGGGTATCGCCGGCAGCAGGCGCTGCCTTGTGATGAGGACTCTTATTCTATGCCTAGCAGCTGCCGAATTCTCTGCAGCAGTCTGTCGTGCTCTGCCGCCGGCACGGAAGCGGGGAAAACTCTCTCATTCCGGATGCCCGACAGGTAGTTATACAACGGAAGAATATACGGTTCACTCCCCAAATCAACTTCCTGCAAAGAGGGCGTCAGTTGACTCAAATCATAGGCGGCGGCACCTCCGCTCAGGCCGTCTGTAAGAGTCCCCATTGCCTGGCAGTCCGTCGCAGCTTCCCCTGGGCACAGTGCTAAGTAGCGCAGCAGCAATATCAGATCATCCGCGTCTACTCCGTCTGGCTGGCTGCTAAAATCAAGTCTTCTGTCCTCCACGGTTACGGTAGCTGTCGCCGCTGAAATATCTATTCCATATACAGGCTCTGCAGCAGCTACTTCAAAGCTCCAAGTGCCTGTGCTCAGTTTGAATACTATCTCTGCGGGCAGCGCAAAGCTGTCCAAGCTTCTGTCCACAGCCGTCTGCCCTGGCTGGGATGCCCTCACTGTCAATCCCGTGATCTCCACTTCGCTGGCGGGCTCTGTATTTACGATCCTGATAGTTATGGGATTGCCGAACGGCACCGTAGATGCGTTCGGTATCAGCAGCAGGCGCAATCGCGGGCTCACTGCAATTGTCGCAGATGTAATTTCTGCCGTCGGTGCCAGCAGGGCATCCGACGGCAAGTAAGCACTTACCGTCACCGTCCAGGCGCCGGTTGTCGGCGGGATGAATGTTGTCGCGCCGCTGGTTGTCATCTCAGCTATTTGCAGAGCGATGTCTGGGATGAGACCTCCTGTGTCTGCTTCTGCCTGCAGGGTCAGGGTAACGCCCGCCTCTAACCGTAGAGCACTGCCGGTCGCATTCAGAAGAGATGCAGTAATCCTCACTGCATTGCCGGCAATAGGCAGGCTGCCCTGGACGGGTTCAAGGCTGAGCCGTATGTCCGCCACTACACGCAGCGGCAGTGAGAACTCTCCCTCATTGTCAAACGAGTTGTCTGGATCTGCCAGGGAATAGGTATAGGCGCCGGGACCATCCCCTCTCACGATCACCTCCGCCGAGGTTGAACCAGCAGTTATAGTCAAAGTACTCTCTTCGGTGCCATCCCTTTGGATACTTAATATCCGCGTGGTGTTCGCTGCATCAGTTATTACCACCCTTAATGTGGCGGAAGCTCCCTCTACGATCTGCATCGGGGTCAGGGAAACACTGCTCAATAGCCTTTCGGTATTCACCACCACGGTCACTTGGCTTACAGCGGATGTTGTCTCCACGATGTCTTCTGGTGCAGCACTCGCTGTAAAGACCCATACACCTTCCGCCAGTGGGCCGAAATCAGCCGTCCCCGTGGAGTTAACTGGTGTCAGAGACACGGTCATCGTTGTTTGATTTCCTGAGGACATTCCTGTCACTGTCACGATGACATCCCTTTGTACCGGAGCATTTGTATGGACCAGCAGCCGCACCGGGTTACCCTGTATTACAAACGTCTCCTCCGCTGTGAGCACCAGCGAGGGCAGCACCACTGTCACAGCGGTGCTGGCCTGGGCAACCTCCACCAGACCCTCCGGTTCTGCTGTTGCAGTAAAAGTCCATTCCCCTGTCCGCCCCAGCATCTGCGGGGGGGTGAACACCGCCTGTGCAGTTGCCGTATCCGGCGACAGATTAACGGTAACCATGCCGCCGCCAGTCCCATCTGCATGGACTGCCATCACTTCTATCGTCACCTCTCCGCTCGGTGCAAGGGGTATCGCCGCCACCGCCAGGCGCACCGGCCGGCCGGCCAGCACCTCCTCTGCACCGCTCCCTGGTGTGAGGGTTATCTTCGGCCTCAGCACAACTACCGATGGTATTGGCTGAAACGCCACCCTGTCCGCCACATCTGCCGCAGCACTAAACTTCCAGGTCCCCTCGCCGAGAGCATTGGGCCCGCTGAATACTGCTTCTGCCGTGGATGTACTTGTCGACAGGACAGCAGTAACTATCATCGTCGTCCCCTCGCTGACCGCGCTCACCGTGATGTTTACTTCCTCTGAAGGTGCCAAATCTGCACTGAGCTCAAAACGAACATCGCTCCCCGCTGCCACTATCCGCTGCATCGTGCTATCCACTTCTATCAGCGGCGCCTCCGGTTCAATAGTCACCGTTGGCAGCACGACAGAGATCCGTCTTCTATCAACACTCAAACTGAGAGCGTTAACCATAAAGGACTTATTAAAGGACGCACTTCGGATGCCGCCACTACCAACATTAAGATTATGTTCGCCCTGATCTCTTATGTTCGCTGGCACAGGCCCTGATGTAAATGTAGTCAGCGGATCTACAGGGAAACCGAAAAAAAGACCAAGAACAGAGATATCCAATGTCAGTCCTCCTACCCTTTCATCTATCCCCGGGGGTTCCACTCTCAGAATAACATCGAAAGAATCGCCCACTGCAAGTATGAATTTAGAGGATGTCAAGGTTGCCGGGACTGGCTCCTTTATAGTCAGCCTGGTCACACCATCGTTGTTGAGAGATATGCTGCCGCCATTAGCCGTAAATCTCCATATACCAGAATCTATGGTAAATCCTGTTCCAGTTCCAGAAAACGCCGACCGAAAGATATACTCTGTAAAAAATACCGTCTGAACAAGACCATCTGCAGGGAAAGACACGGTGCTAGTTGGAACGCGTCCGCGTAAAACAATTGGAAGATTTTCGAGCCTCCCCTCCACCCTAGTTCCGCTGCTGCTTCCGGCAACTCCTTCAGCCGTTATCACAACAGTTGCTGTACTGTTGAGCGTTACGATAACGCTCACGGGAACCCCTGCCGGCAGCTCCGGTCCATCCGGCAAGGTATAGCTCACCCCCAGCTCCACTGTCAGCGTCGTGATGCCTTGCAGTGCATTGCTGACAATGCCGGGGGGCGCCGATGTCACTACTGTAAAGTCATAGTCCCCCGGCGGCAATCCGCCCACCGGAAATTCGCCGAAGCCGGCCGCAGCATCCGGACCGAGCATGATGGATGTAGTTTCGCTTATTGCCGTCCCCTGCAAGGTTGCCTGCACCGTCACAGTCACTGATGTCGCCGGCGCATTGTCGGCCTCCAATCCGACCCGCACCTGGCTGCCCGACTGGCTCGGCGTCAAGGTCAGCAGCTCCTGTGCATCGGCAGATGCAGCAGCTAAAAAGAGCGGCAGCAGCAGGACTGCTGCCAGAAAAATGCCCCATATCCCCAGGGACCGGTACGCTGGCTGGCATCTCCGATCTATAAACGGCATTCTCCCCCCCCCCCCCTTGCTGCGCTGGGCAGACCTGCCCTCTGCTTCCAGCAAGTCCACAGTGGCACCGAATACCATCTTGCCGGTACAGCGAATAGCAGTGATGTGAGTGACCTGCACCAAAGCTGTCAGCAGCAGCTTCCGCATAACAGCATTCCTCTCTGAGCCAGATTCTGCAATCGCCTAAGAGTGCAGCCCACTGCCCCGCTCTCCATGCAAAGTTTGCAGACAGCGCACCCGGACCTCGGCACCGGTGCCGGTCTGCATAGCCTGGCAGCACGCCTCGGCACCCGCCAAGGTGGTGGTGTAGTAAATCCCTCCACTCAAGGCGGAGCGGCGAATCGTGGCGGAATCGATAATGGATGCCCGGCCCTCGGTAGTGTTGACGATGAAGTCAATCTCGCCGTTCTTAATGGCATCCACCACATGGGGGCGCCCCTCCTTGACCTTGTTCAGCTGGCGCACCTCGCAACCTGCCTCACGGAGTGCCCGGGCCGTGCCCTTCGTTGCGACCAGCCGAAAACCGAGGGCCTGCAGTTTCACCCCCAAGGCGGCAGCTCCCGACTTGTCGGACTCGCGCACGCTGAGCAGTGCTGCAGGCGGGCGCACTCCATCAAGGGCAGGCAGGGTTTCCCCCGCCGCCAGCTGCGCCTTGGCATACGCCTCGGCGAAGGTGTCGCCAAAGCCCATCACTTCACCGGTGGATTTCATCTCCGGCCCCAGGATCGGGTCCACACCGGGAAACTTGACAAAGGGAAAGATCGCCTCCTTGACAGTGGCACAGGGGGGCTGGATCTCCTCGGTAAAGCCCTGCGCTGCCAAGGAGCGGCCAGTCATGCAGCGGGCGGCAATGGCCGCCAAGGACACACCGATGGCTTTTGACACAAAGGGGACGGTGCGGGAGGCCCGGGGATTTACCTCAATGACATAAATCTTGCCGTCCTGCACCGCCAGCTGCACATTGATCAGACCCACAACCTTCAGAGAGCGGGCCAGGGCCGTCACAATCTTGCGCATTTCGGCACACTGCTCCTCCGATAGACTGTAGGGCGGGAGGGCGCAGGCGGAATCACCGGAATGCACCCCGGCCTGCTCAATGTGCTGCATGATGGCGCCGATCACCACCTCGCGACCGTCGCTGACCGCGTCAATATCCACCTCAATCGCCCGATCTAGGAAATGATCCAAGAGCACCGGCGCATCTTCGGAGGCCCGCATCGCACCCTGCATATAGTGCCAGAGCTCAGTGCTGTTATAGACCACCTCCATGGCGCGCCCGCCCAGGACATAGGAGGGACGCACCACCAGCGGATAGCCGATGCCCTCCGCCAGGCGCACTGCCTCCTCGGCACTGCGGGCGGTGGCGTTCTTCGGCTGCCTAAGACCGAGTTTGTGAATGATTTTTTGAAAACGCTCTCGGTCTTCCGCCTGGTCTATGGCATCCGGGCTGGTGCCGATGATCGGCACCCCCGCCTGCTGCAATCCCCGGGCCAGCTTCAGGGGCGTCTGGCCGCCGAACTGAACGATGACTCCCCGGGGACTCTCCACGCGGACGATGGCCAGCGTATCCTCCAGGGTAACCGGCTCAAAATACAGGCGATCAGAGGTGTCGCAGTCGGTGGAGACGGTCTCCGGATTGCAGTTGACCATGATAGTCTCGTAGCCGTCCTCGCGACAGCTGAGGGCGGCGTGCACACAGCAATAATCAAACTCAATCCCCTGTCCGATGCGGTTCGGACCGCTGCCCAGCACCATGATCTTTTCCCGCTCGCTGGCTTTCGCCTCGCATTCTTCCTCCCCGTAGGTGGAATACATGTAGGCAGTGGAGGAAGGAAACTCGGCGGCGCAGGTGTCCACGCGCCGGAATACCGGCTGCACCGCAAGCCGCTGACGGCACTCGCGCAGCGCATCCTCGCCAAAGCCGAGAATCTCCGCTAAGCGGCGATCTGAAAAACCCTTGCGCTTGAGATGCAGCAGACGCTCCCGATCCAAATCCTGCAGGGACATTCCTTCAAGGCGCAGCTCCTCCGCCACCAAGTCTTCAATCCAAGACAGGAACCACTGATCAATGCCGGTCAGCTGCGCCACTTTTTCCAAGTCCATGCCGAGCCGGAAGGCATCTGCGACATACCACAGGCGCTCCGGACCGCAGTGGTGCAGCTCCCGCTGCACCTTCTCCCGGGCATCGGACGCCGCCGGGTCCACCCGAGGCTCCAAGCCGTAGGAACCGTTCTCCAGGCTGCGCAGGGCTTTGTGCAGAGACTCCTGGAAGCTGCGGCCGATGGCCATCACTTCGCCTACCGATTTCATCTGCGTGCCGAGCACCGGATCTGCCTCTTCAAATTTCTCAAAGGCAAAACGGGGGATTTTGGTGACCACATAGTCAATGGCGGGCTCAAAGGATGCGGGGATCAGATCGCCGGTGATTTCGTTTCGCAGCTCGTCCAAGGTGTAGCCCATCGCCAGTTTGGTGGCGATCCGGGCAATGGGGAAACCGGTCGCCTTAGAAGCCAGCGCCGAGGAGCGAGACACCCGCGGGTTCATCTCAATGACCACTTGGCGGCCATCGGCGGGGTCCACGGCAAACTGCACATTGGAGCCACCGGTCTCCACGCCGATTTCGCGCAGCACCGCGATGGCATTGTCGCGCATACACTGGTATTCCCGATCGGTCAGGGTCTGGGCCGGGGCGACGGTAATGGAATCGCCGGTATGAATGCCCATCGGATCCAAGTTTTCAATGGAGCAGACAATGATGCAGTTGTCATTGCTGTCGCGCACCACTTCCATCTCAAACTCCTTCCAGCCGATGAGGGACTCGTCTATCAGGAGCTCGCTGGTGGGAGACATGTCCAGCCCGCGCCGACAGATCTCCAGGAATTCCTCGCGGTTGAAAGCGATGCCGCCGCCGGAACCGCCGAGGGTGTAGGAGGGGCGGATAATGGCGGGAAAGCCGATCTGGTCCAGCACCTGAAGGGACTCTTCCAAGCTGTGGGCCAGTGCCGCCCGGGGCACCTCCAAGCCGATGGAGCGCATCGCCCGCGCAAACTTTTCCCGATCTTCCGCCTTGTCAATAGCCTCTCGCTGAGCACCTATCAGCTGCGCCCCAAAGGCGGAAAGCACTCCCTCTCGATCCAAGTCCAAGGCGCAATTCAAAGCGGTCTGGCCGCCCATGGTGGGCAGCACTGCATCCACTTTTTCCGCTTCAATAATCGCCGCTGCCGTGCGCCAGGTGATGGGCTCTATGTAGGTGGCATGGGCGATGGCGGGGTCCGTCATGATGGTGGCTGGGTTTGAGTTCACCAGCACAACGCGGCATCCCTCTTCCCGCAGAGCACGGCATGCCTGCACACCGGAATAGTCAAACTCGCAGGCCTGGCCGATGACGATGGGACCTGCCCCGAGCACCAGCACGGTCTCTATATCAGTGCGCTTTGGCATCGCCCCCTTCCCGCTGATACGCATCCATGAGCGCAATGAAATCGTCAAACAGCGGCACCGCGTCGTGGGGGCCGGGACTCGCCTCCGGATGCCCCTGGAAACCGAAGGCCGGCTGCTCCCGATGGCGCAGACCCTGCAGCGAGCCGTCAAAAAGGGAGCGATGGGTGGCCTGCAAATTTGCCGGCAGGCTGTCTTCCTCCACGGCAAAGCCGTGGTTCTGGCTGGTGATCAGCACGTTGCCTCTTTTCAAGTCCTGCACCGGGTGGTTGGCGCCGTGGTGGCCGAATTTCATCTTGACGGTACGGGCGCCACAGGCCAGGGCCAGCAGCTGATGGCCGAGACAGATGCCAAAAATGGGCAGACCCGTCTCCAGCAGCTCGCGAATCGCACTAATAGCGTAGGTGCAGGGCTCCGGGTCGCCGGGACCGTTGGAGAGAAACACCCCGTCCGGCTTCAGGTTCAGCACCTCCTGGACTCCAGTGGTCGCAGGTACCACCGTCAGGCGGCAGTGTCGGTCCGCGAGCAGGCGCAGAATATCGCGTTTGACGCCAAAGTCGTAGGCGACTACATGAAAGCGGGTCTGCCCGGATGCGCGAAAACCAAGGCCGGGCTGCCAGCCGCCCTCTTCCCACGGGTAGGGTGCGGGAGCGGTTACCTCCTGAACCAAGTCCATGCCGCTGAGTCCAGGAAAGCCCCGGGCGGCCTCAAGGGCCTCTTCCGAACTGCAGTCCGGACCTGCCGCCAGGCAGCCGCCTATGACACCCTGCCTCTGCAAGCGGCGGGTCAAACTCCGGGTATCCACGCCGGCGATGCCGACGATGCCCCTCTCCCGCAGGAGATCTTCAAGCCGCCCCTGGCTGCGATAGCTGCTGACCCGAATCGGTATATCCCGCAGCACCAAGCCGGCGACTTGGATGTCGTCGGATTCCCAGTCCTCCTCATTGATCCCGGTATTGCCGATGTGGGGATAGGTGAAGGTGATGATCTGGCGTGCGTAGGAAGGGTCGGTAAGGATCTCCTGATAGCCGGTCATGGCGGTATTGAAAACCACCTCCCCCGCTGCCCTGCCACAGGCGCCGATGGATTGTCCTTGAAAGATTGTGCCATCCGCTAAGGCTAAGACTGCGGGCTCCTTCACGATATAAGAAAACGGGACAGCACAATGGCACTGCCCCGTTTTTCCAATACCCAGCATATATACATACTAGAGGAGCATTGTAACATGAGGCAAATCTTCCTATTCCCCCCGGTGCAGCGCCTGCTGCAGGTCTGCGAGACTCGGACCGAGGCCGATAATCTCAGTCTTTCTTTTTCGGTTTCAGGACATCCTGCATATCGTAGAGGCCCGGCGGCATCCCGCATACCCAGCGGGCGGCACGCACAGCACCCAGGGCAAAGGCCATCCGGCTTTCAGCCCGGTGGGTGATCTCCACCCGCTCGCCGCCGAGGGCAAAGAGCACAGTGTGCTCCCCTACCGCGCTGCCGCCGCGCAGAGCAGCAAAACCGATGGCCCCGTCGGGACGGGCGCCGGTCTGCCCCTGCCGCTGGTACACCGCCGCCTTGTCAAAATCCTGCCCCCGGGCGGCGGCAGCGGCCTCTCCCATGCGAAGAGCAGTGCCAGAGGGTGCATCCGTCTTGTCCCGATGGTGCATCTCCAAGATCTCAATGTCCGCTTCCTTGCCAAGGGCGCGGGCGGCCTGTTCAATCAGGTGGAAGCAGAGATTGACGCCGACACTCATATTGGGCGAAAAGACGATAGCAATATCCTTCGCAGCACCCTCCAAGGATTGCTTCTGGGATGCGTTCAGCCCGGTAGTGCCGATGACCATGCGGCGCCCGTTATCACGGCAGAAATGCAGGTGCTCAAGCACCGCAGCGGGAGTGCTGAAGTCAATCAGAACATCCCAGTTCGCTGCCGCCAAGTCAGCACGCAAGAGAATATCATTGGGAACGGAACCGGCCACGGAGCCGCTGTCGCTGCCGAGAAAGGGGGAATCCGAGTGCTCAAAGGCAGCGCTCAAGCGAAGAGTCGGTTCTGCACCAAGAGCGGCCACGAGGATGCGCCCCATGCGTCCGGCGGCACCGGCGACTGCAACATCAGTCATGGGGCGGCGGCGGGCAGACAGCGGAGTGCCCCGAGCATTCTCAGTGTGCGCATCCTGCCGACCGCCAAAATGATTGACCGCGCCTTTGCGGCCTGCGGGGGAGGAAGGGTGGTTGGCATCTGCCAGGCGACTCTGAGAGCGAAGGATTTTTAATTTTAGCCGCAAAGGGCGAATAGAAAAGGAGGGCTAAAGACCTGCTCCCTTATGCTCCTCTAAAGAATTCTTTCACCGACTTCAGCCAGGAGGCCCGTCTCGGGGAATTGCGCCCCCCCTTCATGGACTGGGCGAGCTCCTGCAGCAACTGCTTCTGGCGCTTGTCCAAATCGACCGGCGTCTCCACCGCCACCTCGCAGAACAGGTCGCCCTGGCGGCCATTAACCAAAATACCCTTGCCGCGCACACGCAGGCTGCGACCGCTCTGAGTGCCGGCAGGAACCGTGATCTTGACCTGACCGCTCATGGTCGGCACCTCCACTTCACCGCCGAGAGCGGCATCTGTGATGCACACTGGCAGGCTGCAGTACAGGTGCAGGCCGTCGCGCCGAAAGACCGGGTGCGGGCGAATCATGATCTCCACATGAAGGTCCCCGGACGGTACCCCTCGGGGACCGGCTTCCCCCTCCCCTGCCAAGTTCAGGATATCACCGCTGTCTATGCCGGCGGGTATAGGCACCTCCACCTCGCGCCTCTCCGTCACCCGCCCCTGACCCCGGCATTTGGGGCAGGGGTCGGCAATCATCCTGCCATCGCCGCGACAGGCGGGGCAGGTCTGCTGCAGGGTGAAGAAGCCCTGGCCGCTGCGCACCATGCCGCTGCCGCCGCAGGTGCTGCACTGCACCGGGGCACTGCTGCCGGCAGAGCCGGTAGCATTGCAGGCAGAGCATTGTGCAAGGATGGGAATGGTCACGCGCTCGGTCGTGCCGCTCACCGCTTTGGGCAGGTCAATCTCCAGGGTACAGCGCAAGGTGCGGCCCTGCCGGCTCCGGCCCCGGCTCCCCCGCTGACCGAAAACGTCGCCAAAAATGCTGCCAAAAATGTCGCCGAATTGCTCGTTGATGCTATCCGGGTCTATGCCGCCCATGTTGGGCCCGTCATGTCCGAATTGGTCGTAGGTCTGACGCTTCCTGGGGTCCGAAAGGACTTCGTAGGCGCTATTTACTTCCCGCAGCCGCCCTTCCGCCTGATCGTCTCCCGGGTTGCGGTCCGGGTGGTGACGCATCGCAAGACGGCGGTAGGCCTTCTTGATCTCCGCCTCTGACGCACTGCGAGAAACGCCGAGCACATCGTAATAATCCCGCTCCGCCATTAGCGCAGGACCCGCAGAGCGCGAATGCGTCCCATAAGCCGCGATGCGCCCCTCAGTCGCGCTTCTCTGTATCTTCCTTGTCGCTGTTATCCCCCACTTCCTCGTAGTCCACATCCACTGCATCTTCCTGTTTTGCCCCCGAAGCATCGGCATCGGCATCGGCATCGGCACCTTCCTGCTGCACTTTTTCAGCCTGGGCTCGGATCAGCGGCGCAGAGACCTCCGCCAGTTCCCGGACCGAGCTTTCAATTGCATCCTTGTCCTCTTCCTTGCAGGCCTCTTCCGTTTTCGTCAAGGCCTCCTCAATTTTCTTGCGCTCCTCCTCTTCAATTTTGTCGCCTACATCGGACAGGCTCTTGCGAGTGGTATGCACCAGAATTTCCGCGTTGTTGCGTATGGTCACCATTTCCTCAAAACGGCGGTCATCCTCCGCGTGGCTTTCGGCATCCTTAACCATGCGCTCAATCTCATCCTCCTCCAGACCGCTGGAGCCGGTGATGCGAATGGACTGCTCCTTGCCGGTATTCTTGTCCTTGGCCGCCACTTGAAGAATGCCGTTGGCATCAATATCAAAGGTAACCTCAATCTGCGGTATGCCGCGGGGTGCAGGCGGCAAGTCGGTGAGATCAAACTTGCCCAGCGACTTATTGTCCGCCGCCTTCTTGCGCTCGCCCTGGCAGATATGGATGGTGACCGCAGGCTGGTGGTCCTCCGCAGTGGAGAAGACCTGGGACTTGCGGGTCGGGATGGTGGTGTTCTTGTCAATCAGAGGGGTCATCACACCGCCCAGAGTTTCCAAGCCCAAGGTGAGGGGTGTCACATCCAGCAGCAGCACATCCTTCACATCACCGGACAGCACCGCGGCCTGCACCGCCGCCCCCATCGCCACCGCCTCGTCAGGGTTTACATCCCGGCGCGGCTCCCGGCCGAAGAAGGCCTTGACCTTCTGCTGCACCAGTGGCATCCGGGTCTGCCCTCCCACCAGGATGACATCGCTGATGTCCGAAGCGCTTAGACCGGCATCCTTGAAGGCAACCTTCAAAGGTTCTATGGTGCGGTCCACCAGATCCTCCACCAGGGCTTCCAGCTTGGCGCGGGTCAGCTTGATGACCAGGTGTTTCGGACCGCTGGCATCAGCGGTGATGTAAGGCAAATTGATCTCGGTCTGGCCGCTGCTGGACATCTCTATCTTGGCTTTCTCGGCGGCCTCTTTGAGACGCTGGATAGCCAAAGCATCCCCCTTGAGATCAATACCGCTATCCTTTTTGAATTCATCCGCCAAGTAATCTATCAGGCGCTTGTCAAAATCCTCGCCGCCGAGAAATGTATCACCATTGGTGGAAAGCACTTCAAACTGCTGCTCACCGTCCACCGTCGCCATTTCAATAATGGAGATATCAAAAGTGCCGCCGCCCAAGTCGTAGACCGCGATCTTGCGGTCGCCGCCTTTGCGGTCCAGACCGTACGCAAGGGCCGCCGCCGTCGGCTCGTTGACAATGCGTTCTACATTCAGGCCGGCAATGCGTCCGGCATCCTTGGTCGCCTTGCGCTGGGCATCGTTGAAATAGGCCGGCACGGTCACCACCGCCCGCGTGACCTCCTGGCCGAGATAGTCTTCGGCGGTTTTCTTCATCTTTGACAAAATCTGTGCCGAGGCTTGAGGCGGCGGCACCTTTTCGCCCCCCGCCTCCACCCAGACATCGCCGTTTTCTGCCTTGATAATCTTGTAGGGCACCATGGAGATATCCTTTTCCACCACCTCGTCGTCAAACTTGCGCCCGATAAGACGCTTGATGGCAAACAGCGTGTTCTCGGGGTTGGTAACCGCCTGCCGCTTCGCCGCCTGGCCCACCAGGATGCCGTCCGCCGTGTAGGCGATGGTGGAGGGGGTCGTGCGCGAGCCCTCTGAATTCTCAATCACTTTGGGGGCGTCCCCTTCCATGACAGCTACACAGGAATTGGTTGTGCCCAAGTCAATACCGATAATCTTGCTCATTGGTTCATCTCCACAGATTTTTCACTTTTCATAACTGCGAGCGGGCATTTACATGGACCGCTCATTTTCTTCACCCGAAATATCAGCCCCTTTGGCCACCACTACCCGTGCCGGACGCAGCAGCCGATCATGCAGCTGGTAGCCGGATTGAAGAACCTCTAACACCGTGTTCGGCTCTGCCCCTTCACTTTCTGTAACTGAAACCGCCTCGTGCAGGTTCGGGTCAAAAGTGCTGCCCTCGGGGTGCTCACGGCGAATGTTGAAGCCGCTGAAGACCTCCAGCACCTTGCGGTGAATCAGATCCATTCCCTCGGCGAGGGGCTTGGTATTCTCACCGCCGCGCTGTGCCTCTGCGATGGCCAGCTCCAAGTCATCCAGCACTGGCAGCAGTGCACTGGCAAGATCCTGCACCGCGTGCAAGCGCAGCTTCTCCTGCTCTTTCTCAGTGCGCTGGCGCATCGCCGTCAAATCGTTGCGGGCCTGGGCGACCTGTCTCAGCATGGCCTCGCGGGCATCCGACAACTTCTGCTCCACCTCAACGCGCAGCAACTCCACCTGTTGTCGCGCCTCCTCTGGGCTCCATTCCTCCGGCTGCCCGGGGGCAGCCTCCTTGCCGGCAGCAGTCTCCCGGGGGCTCGGGGAAGTGCCGGAGACATCTGCCGCGGGAGATACTTCGCCACCGATGGCGGCAGCCCCTTGAGGGACGGAAGAATCCTGGGAGGCACCCCCCGCCGGGGAGGAGCCCCGTGCTGAAGGGATAGCAGCTCCCTCTTGCGAGGCCAGGGAATCGCCGGCTGCGGACACCTCAGCGCGATGGGCACTACCGGCACCGTGATCTTGCGAGGCTAGGGAATCGCCGGCTGCGGATACCCCTGCCGGCGAAGATTTATTCTCTGCCCTGCTGGATTTGCCCGCCTTCTCTGATACTTTCTTGCTCTTGACCATGCGCCTAACCACGTACCACATCCAATTGGGGTAGGGCAGGATATGGAGCTGTGGAGCACTATTTCAAGGGGAGCCCCCCTTGCCCCCTCTCCCCCTGGCAGAAAAACTGGACTGAGAGAAAACCCCTCTCCCCCTGGCAGAAAAACTGGACTGAGGGAAAGCCCCTCTCCCCCTGGCAGAAAGGCTGGACTGAAGGAAAGCCCCTCTCCCCCTGGCAGAAAAACTGGACTG
This sequence comes from Gammaproteobacteria bacterium, assembly GCA_965205525.1. GTDB lineage: Bacteria > Pseudomonadota > Gammaproteobacteria > JABABF01 > JABABF01. Next base: position 310,809 of record OZ242171.1, on the reverse strand, counting down.
AGGAAAAGCCCCTCTCCCTCTGGCAGAAAAACTGGATTGAGGGAAAACCCCTCTCCCCCTGGCAGAAAAACTGGGCTGAAGGAAAACCCCTCTCACTCTGGCAGAAAGACTGGACTGAGGGAAAACCCCTCTCCCCCTGGCAGAAAAACTGGACTGAGAGAAAACCCCTCCCCCCCTGGCAGAAAGGCTGGACTGAAGGCAAGCCCCTCTCCCTCTGGCAGAAAAACTGAGATAAAGGCAAGCCCCTCTCCTTCTGGGAGAGGGGTTGGGGTGAGGGCGACTATAATTTTTTGTGCCGCCCACAGTGCTCGCACCAGCCGTGCTAACCCAGATATCCATTCTTGATTTCGCCATCATCCACCATGTAGAGCAGGACCTGCTCTCGGGGATGACGGCGGTCACCGGGGAGACCGGTGCCGGCAAATCCATCATCGTGGATGCGCTGGGCTTGGCTCTCGGGGCGCGAGTGCGGGCTCGCTCAGTGCGACCGGAGGCAAAAAAAGCCGAAATCAGCGCCGTATTCAGCCTGAAAGATGCCCCCGCTGCCGCCGCATGGCTGGCAGAGCGGGACTTGGAAAGGGGGGATGAATGCCTGCTGCGCCGCACCATCACCGCCGAGGGTCGCAGTCGGGGCTGGATCAACGGACAGCCCTGTCCGGTACAGGATCTGCAGGAGCTCGGCGCACTGCTGACGGCGATTCACGGTCAGCATGCCAATTACGGCCTCCTCCGCCAAGAGATCCAGCAGGAACTGCTGGATGCCTTCGGCAATCTGGAGACGCTGGCCCGAAAGGTGCGGGAGAGTGCGCACCGCTGGCACGAGCTGGGGCAGACCCTGCGCCAGCTGCAGTCTGGCGGGCAGAACAGCGAAGCCAGGCGGGAACTGCTGGAATACCAAGTGTCTGAACTGGCGCGACTGGCGGTGAGTGAAGAGGAGCTGCTGCATTTGGAGGAGGAGCACCGCAAGCTGGCATCGGTGGATAAGCTGCGAACCCTCTGCAACGAGGCACTGGTCGCCTGCGATGAGCAGGAATTGAGCGCCACAGCCCTGCTGGGACAGAGCATGCGCGCCCTGGAGGAGGCCAGCAAGGCGGACGGGCGGCTGACGGAGGCATTGGAGCTGCTGGGAGATGCCCAGTCCCGAAGCCGGGAGGCTGTCGGGGTGCTAAAACGCTGCCTAGATGATTTTCAAGAGGACCCGGCACGCCTTGCCCAGGTGGAAGAGCGCATGCAGGCCATCCATCAGGCAGCCCGACGGCACAAGGTTGAAGGCAAGGAATTGCCCGCCCTGTGCCAGCGGCTGCAAGAGGAACTGAAGACGCTTGAGGAAAGCGGCGGCAGCATTCTCCGTGTAAAGCAGGAGCAGGAAGAGACCGAGCAGGAATATCGCCGGCAAGCCCAGATTCTGAGTAAGAAGCGAGTGCTGTGCGCTGAGTCCCTGGCAGGAGATGTGGACCAGCAGCTGCGGGCGCTGGACATGGCGCATTGCCACTTTGAAGCACACCTTTTGCCTAGGGAAGGGAGCACCCCGGCCGCCGTCGGCGGGGAGAGGGTGGAATTCCGGGTGCGCACCAATCCCGGTCATCCCGCTGCCCCCTTGGAGCAGGTGGCATCAGGGGGGGAGCTGTCGCGTATCGGGCTGGCCCTGCAAGTGGTGACCTTGGGCAAAACCGCCCCGCCGACCCTAGTATTTGACGAAGTGGATAACGGTATCGGCAGCAGCGCAGCCACAGAGGTGGGTGCGCTTCTGCACCGGCTGGGGGAGCGGGGACAGACTCTGTGCGTCACCCATCTGGCCCAGGTGGCTGGGCAGGCGGACCAGCACTTGGTGGCGGACAAAGAGGTCACCGAAGGGGACACCCGGGCCAAGCTGCGGACCTTGGCGGAGGGAGACGAGCGGGTAGAGGAAATCGCCCGGCTGATTACAGGGCGGACAATCACTGGCAAGTCCCGGGCTCACGCCAAGGAAATCCTGCAAAGAGGTGCGGAATAAGCAGAGCGCAGGGCGAAGAATGCCCGCCCCTGGCACAGCCCGCAGAGCCGGCCTATCCGCCTGCCCGCACCAGAAGAGCAGCCAGTTTTCTCGCAGCAGACCCCCCGAGGGTGCGGGGCTTGGGGGCTCAGTCCGGCTGATGAACAGCCTGGCAGGATACAGAGCTAAGACTCGTCCTTCGGGCGCACATAGAGGACCAGGCTATGGTCCAGCAGGTCGTAGCCGTGACGGTCGGCAATTTCTTTCTGCAGGCGCTCAATCTCGTCGTCGCAAAATTCAATGACCTTGCCGGTCTCCTGACAGATCATGTGGTCGTGGTGCTCACCGCAGTCCAGCTCAAATATGAAATGCCCATCTTCAAAATTGTGGCGATGCACCAACTGGGCCGCCTCAAACTGGGTGAGAACGCGATAGACTGTGGCAATGCCGATATCGGTTTTCTCCGCCAGGAGTGCCCGGTAGACATCCTCTGCGCTCAGGTGCTTCCCCTCATCGGCTGCCTGCTCCAGTATGTGAAGGATCTTCAGGCGCGGGCGGGTAACCTTGAGGCCGGCCCGCCGCAGCTCCTGCTTGTCATGTTTCTCCCGTCTATACATGCGCTCACTCACAAGGAACATCTAAGAGGCTATTATTGTCTAAAATTAACCGATGAAAAGCCAATCCCCCGCAATGCCTAGATTCAGTACCCTGCTCGCCACCCTGTTCGTCGCCCTGCTGCTGGCAGGCTGCGGCAAGTTCTCCCTATACCCGGGACTGTACCGCCCTCCTATTGAGCAGGGCAATCTGTACGACCAAGAGATCATAGAGCGGCTGGAGATCGGTATGAACAAAGAGCAGGTGCACTTCCTGTTGGGCAGCCCCATGCTGCAGAGCCCTTTTCGCCGCAATCGCTGGGACTACATATATCACCTGAAGCGCACCGACAGCAGCGTGAAAGAGCATCATATTGCGCTGTGGTTTGAAAATGACAAGCTGGTCTCCTTTGAGCACCTGGTGCCACTGGAATAACCGCTGGAAGAATAGTCATTCACTGCCCTGGCACGCTCCTGCCGAGGAAGCGCAGGCCGCTGCCCCGCACCCGGACAAGGCGGCCGCGCCGAGGCTTTGGCGACATGCTTTGCATCATCTGCCCCCGGGCAGAGCCCCGGAAGCACCGTTACCCGTACCAATGGTGCGCTTCCCTTCGTATCTGTTCCCTGGCCACAACCCGTCGCCTTCGGCACAGCCCTCAGCCCGGCTTCTGTGCGCTGCGGCGCGCCTTTGCCTCTTCCGCCCGGCGGCGGCGCACCTCCTTCGGGTCTATTATCAGAGGGCGGTAAATCTCCACACGCTCCCCATGGGACAGGACGCGGGTGCGGGGGTCTTTCAGCATTTCGCTGAATATGCCCATCTCCGCGTGGGCGAGGTCAATCTCCGGAAAATTGTCCACAATGCCCGAGCGCTCTACCGCCTCAAAGGCGGTGCAGCCCGGCTCCACCTCCAAGGCGATGAGCCTCTGGCGGTCCGGCAGGGCGTAGACCACCTCCACCGTGATTTTTTCATCTGTCTTCGGGACACTTGTATCAGCCATAAAGCTGCTCCGCTCTCTTCTGCATAGCCTGCAGCACCTTGTCTATTGCCACCGCCGACAGCCGTTTCATCAGAATGCTGCCAAGGGGGTTGATAGAGGGGCGAAAAACCAGTGCAAAATGCACTTGGCAGCTGTCTTCGCTCATCGGCTCAAAGCGCCAGCTGCCCCGCAGTTCCCGAAAAGGGCCCTCCAAAAGATTCATTTCAATAAGTCTAGGTGGATCTAAGCAGTTTCGGGTAGTCAAGCTGTGGCGCAGACCCTTCGCCGCCAAGTCCAGCCGCGCTTCGCAGATATTCTCTTCCCGTCGCAAAATCTCAGCACCGACACAGCCGGGCACAAACTCCGGATACCGCGCCACATCGTTGACCATCTCATAGAGGTCCACTGCCGAATAGGGCAGCACGGCACTCCGTTCAATACTTTTCAACGGCGCATCCCCTCACCACAGCCTGCAACGCACCTGCTCCGCCGGGGACGATATGCCACGCCGAACAGTCTCATATCTCCACACTGATGCGCCATCCTGTTGACACCGCCAGGGGCAGCAGCGCGAGGGCTAAGAGGGAGAGTGCGCCGAGCAGCGCCAGGGCGGGCCAGGGACTGAACCCTTCTGCAGCGGCGGCAGAAGCAGAGGCTCCGAATACCAGCACCGGCAGCGCAAGGGGCAGGAGGATTAGCGGCATGAGAAGGCCGCCGCTGCGCACCCCTGCACAGAGAGCCGCTCCGACTGCTCCCAGGGCTGCCAGGGGAATGCCGCCGAGCAGCAGCCCCGCCACCAGCACCGGCAGAGCTGCTCCGGGCAGGTTCAGCAGCAAGCCCGCTATCGGAGCCGCAAAAGCCACCATAACCCCAACGCTGAACCAGCACAGCAGCACCCGGGCAAGAGCTATCGCCCAAGGAGGGCTGGGAGCGACCAATATCTGGTCCAGACTGCCGTCTTGCAGGTCATCCCGGCACAGGGTATCGGCGGCGAGCAACATGGCGAGAAAGGCAAAAGCCCAGATAAGCCCGGCAGCGCCGCCCCAATCTGCTGGCAATGGCCCTTGGCCTAAGGGGATGAGCAGGGTGGCTGCCAGCAGGAACAAAGGGGGGCGCAGCAGTGCGCCTCGCTCCCGAAACAGAAGCAGAAAATCCCGTCGCAGCGCCGCGCAAAAAACTCCCATCGCACTGCCCCCCGATGGCGACTGGAGAAATCCTCCGGCATCGGATACCGGGGCCAGAGTCGGGAAAGCACCGCCCTGCCCCACCGCATTCCCAGGGGCAGAAGAGCGCTCGCCCTTCGGTATGTCGCGGGTGCTAACCAATCCGCCTGTCGCATTCCCAGGGGCAGAAGAGCGCTCGCCCTTCGGCATGTCGCGGGTGCCAACCAATCTGCCTGTCGCATTCCCAAGGGCAGAAGAGCGCTCGCCCTCCGGCATGTCGCGGGTGCCAACCAATCCGCCTGTCGCATTCCCAGGGGCAGAAGAGCGCTCGCCCTCCGGCACATCGCGGGTGCGGGCTGGTCCGCCCGCTGCATTCCCAATGGCGGGAGGATCTCCGCCCCAGGCCGACTCGCTGGCGGGCACAGGAGACAAAGGCTGTGAAAGGTGCTCCGCCTCGGCAGGGAGAAAAGGTTCTAGGCAAAGCCCCGAAGGCTGCTCCCTCGGAGCTGCGCGGTGGGCGGCGATGAGGGCGCCGCCTCCCCGGGCCGTATGCACAGCCAGCATTCGGTGCAGCATCTGCGTCCCCTGCTGATCCAGCGCGGCAAAGGGCTCATCTAAAAGCCAGAGGGGGGAATGGATCAGGAGCAGGCGGGCAAGAGCTGTCCGCTGACGCTGACCGGCTGAAAGCTCAGCCACCGGACGCTCTGCTTCCAGTCCAAGCTGCTCCAGCACTGCCTCAGCGCCGCTGGCAGGGACAGCATACAGGGCAGAGAGCCAGTGCAGATTCTCCCGCACCGAGAGAGCATCCTTGAGACCGGCGGTGTGGCCGAGATACAGAGCAGGCATGGGAGAGCGGTGAATCTCACCCTCAAAATCTCGGTACAGGCCGGCGGCAATCCTGAGCAGGGTGCTTTTACCGCTGCCGTTTGCTCCCCGCAGCACCAAGCACTGACCCGGCTGCAGGCAGCAATGCAGATCCTCAAACAGGATGTGCCCGCCCCGCCGGCAAGAGAGCTGGCGCATGTCCAGAAGGGGAGGTACGGATGCGGCCATCAGCAAGCGCTGTTCAGCCCCGCGCCTCTGCCGGCGGGCAGAAGTCAACACAGGGAATGCTTAGCTGCATGCCAGCTGTTCAGTCCCGCGCCTTTGCCGGCGGGCAGAGGTTGAGAGAGACGGAATTGATGCAATAGCGCTGGCCGGAAGGCCTCGGCCCGTCCGGGAAGACATGTCCCAAGTGGGACCCGCAGCGGCGACAGCACACCTCGGTGCGCACCATGCCGTGGCCGCTGTCTAACTCTTCCGCCACGCTGTCCGCATTCAGCGGCACAGTGAAACTGGGCCAGCCGCTGCCGGAGTCATACTTAGCCGAGGAATCAAACAGGGAGGCATCGCAGGCGGCACAGCGGTATATGCCGGGCGTCTTGGTGTTCCAGTAGGCACCGGTAAATGCCCCCTCGGTCCCCTTTTCACGGCAGATGTGGAAGGCCTCCGGCGAGAGACGCTCGCGCCATTCGGCCTCGGACAGCCGGCGCCAGTCTATAGGCGCATCGGATAACTTTTTCATGACCGATATAATAAATACTTTGCGGCGTAAATGACAGCCGCCCGCCGGTATCCTGCACTACGCCTTTTATGGACAAGCATTCCGCTCGCGCCAGTGACCGGCCATCTCCGCCCACACCCCGCAGTGCGCCGTCCCTGAAAAAATCCCGCAAGCTGGCGGATGTCTGCTACGACATCCGCGGGCCCGTGCTGGATGCTGCCCAGGAAATGGAGCGGACAGGGCAGAATATTCTCAAGCTCAACATCGGCAACCCCGCCGCCTTCGGCTTTACCGCGCCCCCTGCAGTGCTGCAGAGCGTGATGGAAAACCTGCATCGGGCCCAAGGCTACTGCGATTCCCGTGGCCTGGCAGAGGGCCGGGAGGCGGTGGCAGCCCATTGCAAGCAGGCCGGTTTCCCAGCGCTCGGTGCGGAGGATATATACCTCGGCAATGGTGTCAGCGAGCTGATCCAGATCGCGGTGCAGGCATTGATCAACGATGGAGATGAGCTGCTTATACCGGCGCCGGACTACCCGCTGTGGAGCGCGGTAACAAACCTGGCGGGAGGGCGTCCCGTGCATTACCTATGCCGGGAAGAGGAGGACTGGCAGCCGGACCTGGATGACCTGAGGGAGAAGATCAGCCCGCGCACACGGGGCATTGTCGTGATCAATCCCAACAACCCCACCGGGGCTGTTTATTCCAAGAAAACATTAGAGGCGATTGCAGAAATCGCGCGGCAGCATCGGCTGGTGCTGTTCGCCGATGAAATCTACGAGCAGCTGCTGTACGACGGGTTTCAGCACCGACCCCTCGCCTCTTTAGCGCCGGACCTGCTGTGCATCAGCTTCAGCGGTCTCTCCAAGGCGTATCGGCTGGCGGGATTTCGCATCGGGTGGATGACCGTTTCTGGCGAAGAGCGCAAGCGTGCAGGGGACTTTCTGGAAGGGCTGAACATCCTGTGCTCCATGCGCCTGTGCGCCAACGTGCCCGCCCAGTACGCGGTGCGGGCTGCCCTTGATGATCCTCAGGATGTGGCGGCACTGGTGCTGCCCGGAGGACAGCTGCGAGAGCAGCGGGACACGGCTCATCGCCTGCTGAATGAGATTCCCGGGGTAAGCTGCACCCTGCCGAAGGGGGCGATCTATCTGTTCCCCCGCCTAGACCAGGCTATGTACAAGGTGCAGGACGACGAGGCGCTGGTACTGGACTTTCTGCGGCAGAGCGGCATCCTGCTGGTGCAGGGCACCGCCTTCAACTGGCCGAAACACGACCATCTGCGGTTCGTATTTCTGCCTGAGGAGACAGTGCTGACCGGAGCGTTGAAAAGTTTTGCCGAATTTCTAAGCCAGCGGCAAGGCTGAGGCCCAAGAACGCCCTCTTGCCCTGTATTTGACATGATGCCAAGTACCGATGATTTTGCAGAGCCCCAGGTGCTGAATGCTCGGGGGCTGTTATGCCCGGAGCCCCTGATGCTGCTGCACGGCAAAATAGCAGAGCTGGCAGAGGGCGCAGTGCTGGAAGTGATCACTACGGATGAGGCATCCCGGCGCGACATCACTCTCTTCTGCCGCCACTTGGGGCACAAGCTGCTGAAGGAAGAGCAGGGAGAGGAGGAGGAAACACCGCCGGCCTGGCACCTGCATATCCAAAAAGGAGCCTAGAGTGCTCTGAGAAAAGGGCTCCCCAGCCGGATTGCTAGATGTGCAGACTGTCCGGCGGTGATGTCAACCGCGCCTGGGCAGTTGATACCGCTACCTTGGTGAAAGGTCACAATAAAACTAGCCAAACCTGCATCGAGGCTTGTATCCATTATGCCAGTCGGCCAACTGCAAACCGCACTGTAGGGGCAGCCGCTGTACAAGTGAGGGCAAAGCCGACAGGCACAGTGGGAACTTTCTAGTCGGCACGGATGAATACACGGACCACCGTGTTTGCGCCGTTTATCACGGCATTGGCTGATTCTATTAAAAAGGTTGCATCACTGTAGAAGCCGGCAAGGTCAAGGTTGTACTGTACCCCTGTAAATGAAATTGACACCCTGCCATCCGTGAAATCGGCGGCTGCTGGAAGCGGGCCAAAAACAGCTGCACTTGAGATAGTGGTGCAAGTGTTCCCGTTGCAAGAAGGGGCAGCAGGGAAAGCTATAGCAAATGTCGCAATATCAGCGCTGAAAGTGGTATCCACTTCGCAAGTGGCTGGAGTAGTCTCCAAGCAAGTCATCTGCCCGTCAGCAGTCACCACCGTGGAGATGGTCGGCGTTGATATCGGAATTACGCCTGTCAGAGAAATGGTGCCGCCATCTGCGCCGTGGTTGAGCCTTGCATCCACCAAGATTTGGGCCTGCACGACATGAATAGTTGCTACTTGTGTTCTAACCACTCTGAACTGAAAACGGTCATCCCACATCCCGGCAGAATCTGCATTTTGCATAATTACAGAACCTGCAGTACTGGCAGTATATTGCACTTCTATCACTTCAGATACTACGCAATCGCCTACGCTACAAGGGACGCCAGCTCCGAAAGTGGTATAAATACTTATAAAGTCACCCAGTGCAGAAGGTCCCCAATCAAGATATGGAAGGGATGGCGCTAACTCTGCCCAACGCCCGGTATCCGCCCTAGCAGTTTCAGTAAGAATGTTGCTGGGATTTACGTCAATTTGTATCCCAAAAGCTACCACTTGGGCGATTTCATCAGTAGGTCCAGTGCCTGCTCCAACAACCGATTCAAATGTAAAGCCATGGGTAACACTAAAAGATTCTCCCTCTATAACGACAGCCGAAAAAGCCGCACAATCGTCCGCTCTCGCATCTCCCCTTGCGGTTTCCACAGTGATGCTCTTGCACCAATTACCCGTACCCATTTTCTGCGACCAAGCCGGGGAAGACATCCCCAAAACCAAGAACAAAGGAACCATTGAAGATACAAAAAACCTGATCGCGGCACGATGAGATATGCGTGAAGCAAAAAGGCGGCACATAGCAGGGACGCTAAGCGTCATAATTAGTTCTAAGCTCTTCATTAGTTCTAAGCTCTTCATGAAAAGAACAGATAAAGAAAAGATGGAACCGGCCTCGAGTTTCGCCCTTTCAGGTTCTCTATCCCTTGCTCAGAAGACATGGGTCTCATAGGGACGGACAATCGCGTTCACTCCCAGCTTGCGACGCAGCTGGCGCTTGATGCGCTGGGCTTCGCCACAGGTGCCAGTGATAATGCGCACTGCATGGTACGAGCCCCGAGCCGCAACACCCACTCGCTTGTAGCCCTCACTCATCAGCTGGTTTTTCATGCTCCTGGCACGATCGGCGGAGGCGTAGGTTACTGCCTGCACATACCAGCCCTTGGGAGTCATGCCCTTGGGCACCAGCGCCCGGCAGGCTTCCCCTGATCCAGCCGAGGCCCGGCGAGTTGACTGACGTGATCTCGCTGACTCTCGGCGACTAGAAGCCTTTGCCTTCTTGTCCTTTTTGTGCCCTGCCCTTTTCGCTTTTTTTCTGTCTTTTTTTCCTTTATGCTTTTTGTCGGCTGAAGCCGCCTTAGCCGGATGCCATGCCAAGCCTACACCCCAGAAACCCAGATCCTCGTCATAGGCTTCGTAGAAAACACGGCCTAGCAGGTTGCGATGAACGCTGCCTTCTAAACCGATATTCCAATACACTCCGTTCTCGCTTTCTTCATCCAAGTTGCGGGCGATATTGCCGCTCAGATCGCCATCTACATAGCGATAGCCAAGGGAAGCGTACGGGCCCCAGTCAGCCATAATATCCACGTCGCGCCAGTGCCAGACCGCGCCCAGACCAAAGATCTGCGCTTCCACCTCGCCTGAAAATTCTTCTGAACTGATTTCGGCTTCCCCAAGGTCGGCCCAGAATATTTCCAAGCCCACATTTTTATGGAAAAGTCTGTCGTGCTCTAAGGACAGACGCCAGCCGAAATCTGAATCGTCGTCCACCCTGGCGAGGCCATCCTCATCATTGGGGAAATCCGGTTCTATAAGCCCGATGCCGATATCCACCCCGATACGCCAGTGGGAGGGGTCAGACAGCGTGGAAGGCTGAGCGAAGGGAGTCGCCGGCAAGAAAGCGCCTGCCAGGAGGAAGGTCGCCGCCAAGGCGATGCCCCGCTGCCGGACAAGACCGGACAGCATCACCAAGAGAGCCAGACCCGCCAGGCTCAACCAGCCCAGCATACCGCCACCCCCGCCGCTTCCGGCAATTTCCACTATGCCTTCACCGCCGGGCTCAAAGATATTGCCGCCAATGAGGACTAAGCAAGACTGGGCATCTGCATTTTCCGTTTGATCAGTGGCGCAGGCTATGCTGCCTTCGGTAGAGAATGAAGTAGTGCTCTCAATAAAAATAGTAATGGCATCCGCATCAAGGAGAGTGTCGTCTGCAACTGTGAAAGATCCCATGGAAGTAATTGTACCAGTGGTGGCCATGCCTGTGTGACGGGCCAGCCCGGTTAGAACCGGCATCAAGGTGGACTCAGCAGCCACATTAAAGGTCGGAGAACTCGGCGCCGGAGCCGGATCAAGGCCTGCAGGCAAAGATGTGATGGCAACACTGATACGGATTGGCACAGGAATCTGCCCAGACATCGGTCCTTCGGGACCGAGGCGAGGCGTCACCACAAATGTTGTCGGATCAGCAGGATTGTCTGCAGGGAACTCATCCGGCGGGGCAAGGACTACGCCATCCTCGTCCACAGGATAGCTAATGCCCAGCTGCGGAAGGACTGTCAGCACCATCAAGGTCACTGTCGTATTCTCAAAAGAAGATACAAGGTATCTGCCAGAGGAGAGAGGCGCAGCCGAGAGGAGCGGTGCATCTGTCGGGCCATATTCCGTACCATTGGCAACATGGATAAGCCAGCCCCTATTCTCCTCGTCAAAACAAGCCGCATCCAGGTCTGTCGCACCCGCTGCATCTCGCGTATAGGCAGGGCTGCAAGTCTCCGCCACCGGCGCACTCCCAAGGCCAGTCAACTCTGAAGGCAGACCATAGGCAAAGGCTATGCTATCGTTTCCATCCAGACCATCTGCATCTCCCCCGATGTCAGCAATAGCCGCATCTATGTCAGCGTAGGTGCCAAAGACATCCAAGTGGTCAGGTACACCATTTCCATCTTCGTCGCCCTCCCGGTTATACGGAACGGTCATAAAAGTTGTCTCAAAAGGACTGCCAGAAGCCGTATTACCGGCGTTGTCTGCCACCGTAAGGCAGGCCAAGTACATTCCGGTCAGCGGAGATCCACTGGCCGCAAACATAGCGGAAGTCTGTCCCGACCCCACTGACTCTTCCGCTACTGAAGTATCCGCACATGTGACACCGTCGCCTTGGTGAAGTCTCACAACAAAACCCGCCAAACCTGCACCGGGGCTTGGATCATCTGCGCCAGCCGGCCAGCTGCAGACAGCACTGTAGGCAGCCGCCGTACAAGTGAGGGCAAAGCCGTCAGGCACAGTGGGACGGGCCTGGTCAGCACCGATGAATACACGGACTACCGTGCTTGTGCTGTTGTTTACCTGGGCTCCTTGTATTAAAAAGGTTGCATCGTCGGAATCGTTGGCAAGGTCAAGGTTGTACTGTACCCCTGTAAATGAAATTGACGCCCTGCCACCCGTGAAATCGGCGGCGGCTGGAAGCGAGCCAAAAACAGCTGAACTTGAGATAGTGGTGCAAGTGTTCCCGTTGCAAGAAGGGGCAGCAGGGAAAGCTATAACAAATGTCGCAATATCAACGCTGAAAGTGGTATCCACTTCGCAAGTGGCTGGAGTAGCCTCCAAGCAAGTCATCTGCCCGTTAGCAGTCACCAGCGTGGCGATGGTCGGTTCTCCTATCGGAATTACGCCTGCCAGTTCAATGGTGCCGCCATCTGCGCCGTGGTTGAGCCTTGCATCCACCAAGAGTTGGGGCCGCACAACGACCACCCTGAACTCATCCCTTTGTATAGTGGGTGTTCCTGGATGATCGTCAATGCCTGCGTCAAAAGCTGCAGAATTGCCTATTTTGAAAGCAGACGGAACGGCATCCGTTGCAACCCGATAGGTTACCTGCAATATATCTCCCAACTCACAGCCATTCGTATTACAGGCAATGAAATTACCCCCTAGTCCGCCAGCAAAAAGATATAACGCTACATTATCGTCTGAAGAGATTAGCCTCGTAACGCTTGGATCGCCATTCGCTCCCAATGCTATGCTTGTAACTTCCAAGGTGGTAATTGCCTCCGAAGGGGGACTATCTGTGACGACAGCATCTCCATCAAATACCGTCGCAGCGATCGTGAAAGTCCCTATCTGGTTGCCAGCAACTTCAGTAGTCCCCGCCTCTACGCCTTCATAAGACAGACCGAAGCTTACCGTGAAAGTATCTCCTGGCTGAACGGTGATCTCAGCACCTCCACCAGCTGCATCCACCGCTATTGACCGATAGATACTTTGGGCACTGACAGGCAACGATGAAGTCGCGAACAACGCCAGAAATAATAGAAACGATATCCCTCTCCGGACGAAGGAAAGTCTTGGCTGTTGTTGGCCACGACCTTGTCCTATTGCAGATATTTCCAATTTGAAAGAATTCATCTCTTACTCTCCCCAAGCAAATTCCAGTACAAAAAAATGTCTCTTGATCTCACGCTAACAAAGATATCAGCGGGTAGCAGAATCTAGCAATGCCTGAAATCGGCGGTTCAACTCGGCTTCGCGTTCAGCAGGGGTCGTCCCCAAGTTGCCCGCGTTAACCTCGTCTTCAAAGCCAGAGATCCTGCCAGCATAGCTCTGGGTAAACAGACTTTGGACAAGGATCGTGGCATCGTTAAAGTTTACAACCGAATTGCCAGACAAATCCGCTTCCTCACTCTCTATCAATGCCTGAAATCGGAGGTTCAACTCGGCTTCGCGTTCAGCAGGGGTCGCCCCCAAGTTGCCCGCATTAACCTCGCTTTCAAAGCCAGCGATCCTGCCAGCATAGCTCCCGGTAAACAGACTTTGGGTAAGGATCACGGCATCGTTAAAGTTTACTGCCGCATTGCCAGACAAATCGGCATTTACCAAGCGTTGGGACTGCACAACGAACACCCTGAACTCATCTCTTCGTATAGTGGGTACTCCTCCCTGAGTGTCAGCGCCTGCAGTTGCAATATTGACTATTTTAAAAGCAGACGGAACGGCATCCTCTGCAACCTCATAGGTTACCTGAAATATATCTCCCAACTCACAGCCATTCGTATTACAGTCAATTCTTGCACCCGCAGAAAATAGTCCGGCATTAAAAATAGATATCACTGCATTATTGGCTGAATCATTGGCTGAATCGTCTACCTGGAGCACACTTGCATCGCCATCCGCTCCCAATGCTAAGTCTGTAACATCCAAGGTGGAAAAGGTGGTAATTACCAAAGGGGGTTCTGTTCCGATGACAGCATCTTCCTCAAATACCCTAGCATCTATCGCATAACCCCCTACCCGGTTGTCAGCATCTGCAGTAGTCCCCGCCTCTACGCCTTCATAAGACAGACCGAATCTTACCGTGAAAGTATCTCCTGGCTGAACGATAATCTCAGCATTTCCACTAGCTGCATCCACCGCTATTGCCCGATAGATACTTTGGGCACTGACAGGCAACGATGAAGTCGCGAACAACGCCAGAAATAATAGAAACGATATCCCTCTCCGGACGAAGGAAAGTCTTGGCTGTTGTTGGCCACGACCTTGTCCTATTGCAGATATTTCCAATTTGAAAGAATTCATCTCTTACTCTTCCCAAGTAAATTCCAGTACAAAAAAATGTCTCTTGATCTCACGCTAACAAAGATATCAGCGGGTAGCAGAATCTACCAATGCCTGAAATCGGCGGTTCAATTCGGCTTCGCGTTCAGCAGGGGTCGTCCCCAAGTTGCCCGCATTAACCTCGTCTTCAAAGCCAGCGATCCTGCCAGCATAGAACGGGATCTGCCCACTTCGGACAAAGATCACAGCATCGCGAAAGCCTGCAACCCCATTGCCAGACAAATCGGCTTCTTCGCTCTCTAGCAATGCCTGAAATCGGCGGTCCAATTCGGCTTCGCGTTCAGCAGGGGTCGTCCCCAAGTTGCCCGCATTAACCTCGTCTTCAAAGCCAGCGATCCTGCCAGCATAGAACGGGATCTGCCCACTTCGGACAAAGATCACGGCATCGCGAAAGCCTGCAACCCCATTGCCAGACAAATCGAAATTGAAATCAGGCCCGCCAGGAACCAACGTCAGCATGCCTGAACCCGTAACCTGATTCCCTCCGACTGTAACAGAAAATGCCAGCGTGATGACTGCTTCGTCTCTATCCTCCGCCAGCGTAGGGGTGATCACGGTACCTTCGCTGATGCCTTCACCATCAGTAAAACTCACCGACAAGGGAAAGACCACACCGGAAGACAATGTGGTGTCGGTGACGACAGTGACTTGGGTGCTCATCCAAGCATATACGGCATCTACTGTCACATTGGCCTCATCAATATCTGTATCGGTTACACAGGGCCCTGGCGAACAATCCGCAGCTGTGAAGGCAATGGTTATGCCGTTTCTGATGTCGCTCACCAAGTTCCCCTCTTCGCTGATGATGCTGGGGATAGTGGGGTCTTGCGCATCCTCATCCGGTATCCTGACTGTAATGACGGCATTCAGCTGGTCGGCCACAGCATCGCTTACCCCGGTGGCGGGCACGCTGGTAGAAAAGCTTCCAAGAGCGGCGCTGACCATGAAGGTCTGCCGGTCACTGTCAGGCGAGTGGCTCCAAAAGAATGAAATAACGCCATCTGACTCTGCCAGGGCGCCCCGAGCGCCCGTACCCCCAACAGTGGTAATTGCTAAGTCTGTCAGCACAGTGTTGTCGGTGTCGGCGCGGTTGATATCAATATTGCCCATGGCATCGGTGAACAGCAGTCGGAGAGATATCGATCGCCCAGCTTGTATGACGCCAAGGTCGGTCACCTCCCAGCTAAGCTGCGTCGCGTCCACCCGCAACTGAACAGCGGCATCGGACACTGTGGGCGCAGAGACATCAGGAGCGCTGCTTTGCAGGCCATCCTGACCCACTGCGGCGAAACTGCCAAAGGCAAGGGTGTAATCGGTTTGATCAAAAAGGGCGTCAGATTCTGATAGAGAAGCCCTCAAGGTCAGCGTGAAGGAAGCGCTCTCATCAACAGAAGCTGCGGTAGAGAAGCTAAATGTGGCCGTAGACGAGGCTCCCCCGCCGACAGAAGTTTGAACATCTCCGTAGGTGGCAGTGGCGGCAACGGTGTCAGTGCCGATCACGCCTTGCAGGGTGAGATTAAGGCTGCCGATAAGGGTGCTCAGCGAATCGGTATCAGCCCCTGACAAGGCCCATACAACTTCACTTGGCCTTGCTTCAAGGCCGTCACCACCCGCTATGGTAGATGCGCTGCGAGCCACCGTAAGGGTGATGACATCCCGAGGCGCGGCGGAAGACGCTGTATTCAGAGTGAAAGGGCCAGGGGCATCAGAG
Source organism: Gammaproteobacteria bacterium (assembly GCA_965205525.1). Lineage (GTDB taxonomy): Bacteria > Pseudomonadota > Gammaproteobacteria > JABABF01 > JABABF01. The sequence continues at coordinate 295,053 of OZ242171.1, read as the reverse complement.
CTAACCGTAATTTGGCTTTGTTCCGTCTGTTGAACCATGACAAAATTATCCACCATATCCATTTCGACGAAACCATCCCCAGGGCTGGGGCTCTGAGCATCTGCGGTGGCAAGAGCCATAACATCATGGAATTCATCCATCATGTTTGGCGGCATGTCTGCGGGAGGCTCGGCAACCTGAAGAGTGGCACGAAAGATGGGGAACCTATCGCAATTGTCAGCATCCATATTTCCATTGCCTCTATAGACGCAGTCAATGATCTGCTCGTCAACGCTGTTGAAGTCTGTCCTGACCAAAGTGACCGTGATGGCATTAGAGGTTGAGTCTGTTTCAAAGAAAATGCCTGTGCCCGTGCTATCCACGGTCTGAAGCAGTTCAAAGTTGGGCATGGCACCGGGAGCGGACATCAAGCCTTCGGCCATCAGATTGGTGCTTTCGCTAAGAGGGGCGCCGCCGGTATCCACGTTCCATGTGAAAGCGCCGTCCATCCACATCAGCGATGCGCCGATTGCATTGAAACCGCCGGTGTCAGCGCCGATCTGAACATTTTGTGGATCAGCTTGGTCAATATAGACGGTGGCTTCAACAAAAGAGCCCGCTGCACCTGTGGTGCGGCTCAATTCAACAAAAACACGATTATCCTGAGCCTGCGCAAAGGACGGCGCCGCCAGCAGAGCCGCTGCGACAACCGCAGTACATAGGCGGAAGCAGGTTCCGAAGGTCATTTTATTCTGCATAACTTCAAAAGCCTCGCTTTTGCGACACTGGGGAGGACTGTCGCCGCCCCCTTAACAAACTAAGCATGGAGAAACAAACATAGCATCTCTCCGCACACTTGGCAACCTTTGGCACAACACCTTGCACCCTCTCGGCGCAAGAGGCCAGTATTCTCACCTGACATGGGCGACAATGATAGCACCAAGGCGCTATCTGTCAACCCCTCTAGCGGATGCATCCTTCCAGAGCACCCGCCGCTATGGACGGTCAAGAAAAAGCTCGCCGGGGGCGCAGAATATACTACTTGGCAGGTCTCTGCAAACCCTTATTCCGCCAGTCCAAATCTGGCCATGCCGCCGCTAAATAGCGCACCATAGACCAAGAAGTCATGATAACCGCGCCGTACAGGAAAATATAGGCGGGGACCAGCAGCAGCAGGTTCTCTCCGCGGTCTGCCAGCAGAAATAAGAGAATCGCCACGAATTGAAGCACCATCTTGATCTTGCCGGCTGCAGATACCGCGACACCAGAGCGATTTCCCACTTCGGCCATCCACTCCCGCAGGGCTGAGACCGCTATTTCGCGACACAGGATGACGGCGGCTGGAAAGGCAAACCAAGGGGTCGGATGGATGGTAACCAGCATCACCAGGACCGTGGCCACTACCAGCTTGTCCGCCACCGGGTCCAGAAAGGCGCCGAAGCGGCTGGTCTGTTTCAGGTGGCGGGCCAGATAGCCGTCCAGCCAATCGCTGAGGGCAGCGAGACCGAAAAATCCTGCCGCAACTAATCCGGCGCCGCTGATGGGCAGGGCCAGGATCAGCGCCAGCAGGGGGGCCGTGGCAATCCGAAAGAGCGTTAGGGCTGTGGGCAGAGACATGGGGCAGAAACCGCAGGCGAGACTTCTTTCATTCTATCTGCCTGACCCGCCGGAGAGCGGCCGCGAGGCAGAGGCGGAGGGATGCAGGCTCTCATGGACGAGGGTGGCCAGCTCGGAGCCGATGCCAGGCACCCGGGCAATGTCTTCCTCGGATGCCCGCTCCAGATTCCTGAGGCCGCCGAAGAAACGCAGAAGCTGCCGCCGGCGAACGGCGCCGATACCCGGAATTTCCTCCAAGGGCGAGCGGCGGGAGCGGAGGCTGCGGCGGCGGCGATGAGCGGCGAGAGCAAAGCGGTGGGCCTCATCCCGCAGACGCTGCACCAAGTGCAGGGCACCGGCATCCGGGGGCAGATGCAGCTGCTGTCCGGAGAGCAGAAACAAGCGTTCCCGGCCAGGCTTTCGGGCGGGGCCCTTGGCCACCGCCACGAGGGCTGTGCCGGGCAGGGCCAGCTCCTGCCACACCTCCTTTGCCTGTCGCAACTGCCCTCGGCCGCCATCTATGAACAGCACATCCGGCAGTTTCCCCTCCCCCTCCTGCACCCGGGCGTAGCGGCGCAGAAATGCCTGACGCAGGGCAGCATAGTCATCCCCCGGGGTGATATCCCGGATGTTGAAGCGGCGGTAGTCGGACTTGCGCGGGCCGTTGGCATCAAACACCACGCAGGAGGCCACCGTCTCCCGGCCGCTGCTGTGGCTGACGTCAAAGCACTCTAGACGCTGCGGAACTTCCGGCAGTGCCAAGGCCTCTCCGAGTTCTGCAAATTGCTCCCTGGTGCGCTGCTCCCCCGCCTGCTCGGCAGCGAGATTCTGGCAGGCAGTCTCCAGACACAGGCGCAGCCAGTGGGCGCGGGAACCCCGCACCCGGGTGCGCAGCTGGACCTGATGCCCAGCCACCTGCTGCAGAGCCGCGGTCAGCGGAGCGGGAGCGGGCAGCGGATGGCTGAGAACCAGAAGCCGCGGGATTTCCACGCGCCCCTCCAAGTAGTAGCGGGGCACAAAGGCCGCCAGCACCTCCGCCGGCGACTCTGCCAAGGGCAGGCGCGGAAAGAAGCTGCGGCTGCCGAGAACACGACCGGCCCGGACATACAGCAGCTGCACACAGGCACCGCCAGAGGCCATAGCGGCGGCAAGAATGTCCACATCGCCGCGCTCTCCCTCCACGTACTGGCGCTCCTGCAGGAAGCGCAGAGAGGTGACGCGGTCCCGGAGCAGGGCGGCGCGTTCGTAGTCCAGCGCCCCGGCAGCGCTCTCCATGCGGTCGGCCAGCTCGGCGGCCAAATCCCGGCCGTGGCCCTCTAAAAACATCACGGCGTGGCGCACATTCTCGGCGTACTCCTCCTCGGAAATTAAGCCAACACAGGGGGCAGAGCAGCGTTTGATCTGGTATTGCAGGCAGGGCCGTGAGCGATTGCGGAACACGGAGTTCTCACACTGCCGCAGGCGAAAAGCGCGGTGCAGGAAATTAAGGCTGTCCCGCACTGCCGCAGCGCTCGGGTAGGGGCCGAATGCGCGGCCCGTGCCGGGCCGGCTGCCGCGACGAAAGGACAGGCGCGAAAAACTCTCCTCGGAAAGATGAATATAGGGGTACGACTTGTCGTCCCGAAGCAGGATGTTGTAGGGGGGGCGATGCTTCTTGATGAGGTTCTGCTCCAGGAGCAGGGCCTCTGTCTCGCTGGCGGTCACCGTGACCCGGACCTGCCGCACCCGGGCGAGCATCGCCTGGATGCGCGTATTCAGCCCGCGCCCCTGGAAGTAGCTGCTCACTCGCCGCCGCAGGCTGCCGGCCTTGCCCACATACAGAGGAGTGCCGTCGGCCCCAAGCATCTGGTAGACCCCGGGCACATCCTGCAGACGGGCAGCCAAGGCGCGGAAATCCTGCACCGACTGCCGATCTCGGCCGGCAGAGGCGGCGTTTGGCCGAAGCGTTTTTTGTGTGCCTTTTTTAGCGGCCATGAGATGCCAGCAGCGACTGTCGGCGGTGGGAGCGCACGCTCTTTGCGCTCCCTGGCACCTGGCGGAAAGTGATATTGATACGGGGGCCGGCGATGCCCCGTGCCCGGGGCACCCGGTGCCGCCAGTGGGACTGGGTATCCCCTGCCATCAGCAGCAGGGAACCCGACGGCAGCTCCAGCCTTCGGGTCGCGCCGGATCTGTCTTTAGGACGCAGCTCAAAGCGACGCACGGCACCGAGGCTCAAAGAGGCGATGCGCGGCCGAAGACCCAGCTCCGGCTCGTCATCGCTGTGCCAGCCGACATTGTCCCGCCCGTCCCGATACAGACTCAAAAGAGCGCTGTTGAAAGGGATGGACAGGAGCGTCTCCACCCGAGTGCGGATCAGCTGCAGATCCCGGGTCCAGGGCAGGGGCTCGTGGCGAAGACCGGAGTAGGCATATACCGCCCCGGGGTCCCCGTGCCAGGCGACTAGGCGCGGCACCGGCACCCGCCGCCCATATAGGGTGATTTCCGGCTGCTGCCAGCAGATCTGCCGATAGAGAGATTCAAACCACTGCGCGGCGCAGTCGGCAAAGACACGGGGATAAAACAGCAGCTCCCCGCCCGGCAGGGAAATACGCTCCGGGGCGGCAACGGCAGGCAGCTCAGCTGGGGAAGAGGACACGGGGCTCAATCTCCAAATCAATGCCGAAAATTGTACACACCGATAAGCGCATGGCGCGGGCGCAGTCCAGTATCTCGGCACTGGTGGCGCGGCCCGGGTTGGTCAGCACCAAGGCATGCTGATCGTGCACTGCCACCGCCCCATGGCGGCGGCCCCGCCAGCCCGTCTGCTCCAGCAGCCAGCCGGCGGCAATGCGATAAGTGCCCCCCTGCTGGGGGTAGGCCACCAGTTCCGGATGCTCTTTCTGCAGAGTGCGGCAGCGGCTCTCATCCACGAGGGGGTTGCGAAAAAAACTGCCCACGTTGGGAATGCGGGCCGGATCTGGCAGACGGCTTTGACGCAGACGCACCACCTCTCGGTAGACTTCACTCGGACCGGGTGAAGATATCTTTGCCGCCTCCAAGGCTCGGGCCAAGGGCAGGTAGTCAGTGCGGACGGCGGGTCGGCGGGACAGGCGCAGGCGGAGCGCGATAATCACCAGACGATCCCGAGCCTCGTGGCGGAAGATGCTGTCCCGATAGGAGAAGCCGCACTCACCGGCAGGCATGGAAAGCAGGGAGCCCGTGCGGGCATCCAGCACTTCCACTTCCTCCAGCACATCCTGCAGCTGCACGCCGTAGGCGCCGATGTTCTGCACCGGCGCCGCACCGGCAGTGCCCGGTATCAGGGCCAAGTTTTCAATGCCGAAGTGACCCGCCTCCACAGCGCGGCGCACCTCCTCTGCCCATTCCTCCCCAGCGCAGATCCGCAGGTGCACTTCCTCCCCCTGCTGCCGGACTTCGCGCCCCCGGATCGCCGGCTGCAGCACCAGCCCGGGCAGCCGCTCGGGGAGCACCACATTGCTGCCGCCCCCCAGCACCGTCAGCGGCAAGTCTTTGTCCCGGGCCCAAGCCAGCGCCTCCTGGGTCTCTTCAATGCTGTCGGCGCAGACATAGTGCTGGGCACGACAGGGAAGGCACAGAGTATTGTGCCGCTGCAGGGAGAAATCAGAATGAATTTCCATAACAGGCTGTGGAGAGATGCCAATCGTGCTGCAGTGCGACTGCGCTGCATTCTGCCCAGGCTTAGGAGGACCACTCCGGATGCTGACGGCGGAGACGGGCCAAGAGGCCAGCTGCCCCCCTCTCCACCAGATCCAGCACCTCCTCAAAGCCGCGCTCGCCCCCGGAGTAGGGGTCCGGCACCTCCAGCGGGGCAGCGCACTGCCCGTAGCGAAGAAAGAGGCCTGGCTCGGTGCAGGCACCCTGCGGGCGCATCTGGCGCAGATCGCCCAAGTTGCTCCGGTCCATGGCAAGAATATAGCCAAACTCCCGAAAATCCGCCGCGCGCACCCGGCGGGCGCGCAGATCGCTGAAGTCGTAGCCCCGCAGGGCGGCCGCCGCCAAGGTGCGCGGATCCGGCGACTCGCCGGCATGCCAGCCGCCGGTGCCGGCGGAGTCCACCCGCACCTGCTCCGCCAGGCCGCTCTCCTGCAGCAGGGAGCGGAACACGCCATGGGCAGTCGGGGAGCGGCAAATATTGCCCAGACAGACGAATAGGACGCCAATCTTCCGGCTCATGAGCGGGTCTCCGCACCGCGCCGGACAGCACAGCAGCGGCAGCGAGAGCACAGCACCCGACAGAGGACGGATATCAAGAGGCCCCTCCCTCCATCTGCTGACAAAGAGCTCGGTACTCCTCCTCGGTATCTACACCCGGCGGCACCGGCAGCCGGGCCTCCTCCACCTGTATGGCGAGGCCGTGCCAGAGCGGTCTCAGCTGCTCTAGCTGCTCTGCCCTCTCCATGGGCGCAGGGGGCAGCTGTCCCCATTCCCGCAGCACCCCTGCCCGGTAGGCGTACAGACCCACATGGCGCTCCCAGGGAATGTCGGAGGGCAGTGCCTGCAGTGCGCCGACACCCTCTCCGTCAAGGGAGGGAAAATCCTCCCGCGCCCAGGGCACCGGGGCACGGCTGAAATACAGCGCCCGTCCGGAGCGGGCCCGCACCACCTTCACCAAGTGGGGCGAGAAAATTTCTCGGACGCTCTGCAGCGGACGGCACAGGGTGGCGATGCCGGCATCCCCCGCTGTCACCAAGGCGGCCACCTGGTCAATAACCGCCGGCGGCATCCCAGGCTCGTCCCCCTGCAAATTGACAATCAGGGCATCTGGAGGCAGCCCCAGGAGCGCCGCCGCCTCCTGCACCCGCTCGGTGCCGGATTGATGATCCGGCGAAGTCAAGAGCACCTCCGCCCCGAAAGCGGCCGCCGCCTCCTGTATGCGTTTGTCGTCGGTGGCGATAAACACCGCCTCGGCACTGCTCTTGTGCGCCTGCTCCCAGGTGTGCTGCACCAGGGGCTTGCCCGCCAGCATCCGCAGGGGCTTGCCCGGCAGACGCAGAGCGTCGTAGCGAACCGGGATGATCAGGGTGAAGCCCGCGCTCATGCCGCCCTCCCCGGCCGCGCAATGCGCTCGGCGAGCAGCTGCAGAAAATGCGCCTCGGAGGACACGGGCAGCACCGCCTCCACCTGCAGAGACCAGCAGCTGCTTTTATCCAGCCCCGGCAGAAGACGACACTTGACCGCGTCTTTCTCGGTCATCACCACCGGCAGGGAATCCGCAAAGCGGAGATCCTCCTCGCAGTAGGGATGGTGGTCTGGAAAGACGTGCTCTGCAACACGCAGGCCCAGGCCCCGCAGGGAGCTGAAAAAGCGCCCCGGACTGCCCAGACCGGCCACTGCGTGCACACCCTTCTCTGCCCCGGGCAGCTGGTCAATGGCGGCTTCTGCCGCACCGTCCAGCCGCAGCCAGCGGCGGGGTACCAAAGACATGGGCACTGCATCCGGCGGACAGCCCTCCTCGCCATGCCACACCACGATGTCCACCTCCTGCAAGCGGGAGGGAGGCTCCCGCAGGAAGCCCGCCGGCAGACAGCGGCGATTGCCGAGACCTCGGGCGCCGTCCACCAGGGCGATCTCCAAATCCCGGGCCAGGGCATAGTGCTGCAGACCGTCATCGCAGAGCACCAAATCGCAGCCCTCTGCCAGCAGAAGGACGGCAGCGGCGGCCCGGTCCGCACCGATGGCGGCGGGGGCGGCAGCGGCTAAGAGCAGCGCTTCATCCCCCACCTCCTCCGGGCTGTCGCCCGCAAGCACACGGCGGGGACCGACGGCACTGCCCTTCCAGCCCCGGCCCACCAGGCCCGGGCGATACCCGGCTCCTTGCAGCAGGGCCGCCAGCCGGAGTACGAGGGGGGTCTTGCCGGTGCCCCCCAGACCCAGATTCCCCACCACCACTGTCGGCACCGGAAGCACTCGGGCTGAGCGCGCCTGGCGACGGCGGCGCTGGGCGGCCAGGGCGGTATACAGGGCCGCCGCCGGCGACAGCAATGTGGCGAGAAGAGAGGCACTTTGCCAGAATGCAAGCAGCTTCTGCTGTCGCCACCCAGCGCGCTCGGCAGCCCTCATTCCCGAAAGTCCCCCCGGCAGAGGCGGGCGTAGATGCCGTTCTGGGCGAGAAGCTCGGCATGCCGTCCCCGCTCTGCGATGCGCCCCTCCTGCAGCACCAGGATCAGGTCGGCGTGCTCTACCGTGGAGAGGCGGTGTGCGATCACCAGAGTAGTGCGCACCTTCATCAAATCCTGCAGCGCCTGCTGCACCTGATACTCGGTCTCATTGTCCTGGGCGGCAGTGGCCTCATCCAGCACCAGCACCGGTGCATCCTTCAGAATGGCACGCGCAATGCTGATGCGCTGCACCTGGCCGCCGGATAACAGCATGCCCCCCTCCCCGACCAAGGTGTCAAAGCCCTTGGGCAGCTTCTTGATGAATTCCATGGCATGGGCAGTTTCCGCCGCCGCTATCACTTTTTCCCGGGGCGCATCCACCAATTCGCCGTAGGCGATGTTGCGATACACCGTGTCGTTAACCAGTGCCGCATGCTGGGATACCAGGGCGATCTGTCGGCGCAGGTCGCGCAGAAGGTAGTCCCCCACCTCCACGCCGTCCAACAGGATGCGTCCCTGATCCTGCCGATAGAAGCGCACGAGAAGCCGCACCAAAGTGCTCTTGCCGCTGCCGGTGCGGCCCACCAGTGCCACCGACTGACCCGGCTCCGCCTGAAAACTTACCTCCTGCAGCACCGGTGCCGTCTCCTTGCGATAGGCAAAGCTAACCTCCTCAAAGGCAATGCGACCGACAGCTCGCTCCAGCCTCTGCCGTCCGCTGTCCGGCTCCTTCTCCCGATCCATAAAAGAGAAAATATCGCTCGCTGCGGCCAGCCCCCGCTGAAACACCGCCAAGAGACCGCTCAGCTGGCGTACCGGCTTGGCCAGCAGACCCGCCGCCGTGAGAAAGGCAACCAGGCTTCCAGTACTGAAATCCTTGAAAATACCGGGGCTGAGAGCCAGCCAGATAAGCGCGGCCATGACCAGGGCAAGCATGATCTGCACCAAGGGCTGCACCAGGACATTCACCAGAGTGAACTTCATGCCTTGGATGTAGTTGTAGCGGCTGATGGCGGCAAAAGATCTGCTCTCGTGCTTCTGTCCGCCGAAAATGCGTATTTCCCGGTGGTGGCGAATGGCCTCCGCGGCGGTCTGGGCGATCTCCCCCATGGAATCCTGCAGGCGGTGCGCATAGCGGCGCAGGTGGGCAGCAGCCTTGGGCACAATCCAGACAATGGGCGGCACAGCCACCAGGAAAAGCAGAGCGAGTTTCCAATTCAGGTACAGGAGATAAGTCAGCAGCACGACCACGGTCAGCCCCTCCCGCAGGCCCACTTGCAGCCCCTTGGTGATGGCGCCGACCACCTGTTCAACCTTGAACACGAAGTTGGAGATCAGCTGCCCGGCCCGGCCCTGCTCCAAGTCGACCGCCGGCACTTCCAAGGAGACATCAAAGAGCTGGCAGCGCAGGTCATGGACTACCCCCCGAGAGAGCCATGCGATGCCTACGTTGCCGCCTATGAAGCCGATTGCGCGGACCAGCACGATGGCCACCATGGTCAGCGCCGCCTGGGTGCGCAACAGCGGAGCCTCCTCTCCCGGTGTATAGAACCACTCCATCGCCAGCCTTCCCACCACGCTTTCAGCGGGCAGGCGGTTTTCCAGACTGTCCAAGATGAAACGCAGGAAATCTGCAAAGAGCACCACTGCGCAAGAGAACAGCACGAAGCCGCAGACGGCCAGCACCACTGCCGGCACATAGGGAAGGGTATAGCGCAACAGGCGCAGATACGCGCGAAAATCGCCGGGAGAAGAAGACATGAAAAACAGGCTCGCAGGGGAATCGTAGCACGAGGAGAGCGGCAGAGAAATTATTTCCCCACAACCTGTGCGGCATTCATTCTTTGTCCCAATAGCGACGGTGCTTCTCCCGGTGGCTAACCGGGGGCTGCAGCTGCCCGTCGGCATTCACTTCAAAGTGCACCGCGCCCTGCTCGCCGGTATTCCACAGACGGCTGCCATGCCGGCGGTAGCTCTCCTGCACCTCCGGATGAGGATGGCCGAAGGCGTTGCGATAGCCGCTGGCAAAAATAACATGGCGGGGACGCAGGCTGGCTACAAAGGCCGGCGAGGAAGAGCTGCGGCTGCCGTGGTGGGGCGCGACCAGAATATCCACAGCACCCCCCACCCGAGAAGACAGCCGGGACTCTACCGAGGCCAGCACATCCCCCGGCAGGAGTATGCGCTGACCCGCCCCCTCCACGAGGAGAACGCAGGAGCGATTGTTCCCACCCCTGTCGGCGGCCTTCGCCGCCGCCTCCGGGTAGAGAATGCGAAAATGAATGCCGTCCCACTGCCAGGCATCGCCGGCCCGACAGCTGTGCATGCGAATGCCGGCGGTGATAGCAGGCGAGAGGGTCAGACTCTCCCCGGTTATCAATGTCTCCACCGGCAGCTCTGCCAGTATGGAAGCGGCACCTCCGGCGTGGTCTGCATCGCGGTGGCTGACCAGCAGGATATCCAGGCGCTGCACGCCCAGGCGGCGCAGCGCGGGCAGCAGAATGCGGCTGCCGGCATCTGAGCCCGAGTAGTAGCGGGGACCGGTATCGTAGAGCAGGCGATGCTTCTCAGTCTGCACCAGCACCGACAATCCCTGCCCCACGTCAAAGGCGGTAATCCGCAGAGGAGACGGCGACGATGGAGTCCAGAGGAGGGACAGGCAGCAGAGGAGACCCAGGATGCGGAAGAGGACACGGCGACAGACTAGGGCCACCCCCACCCCCAGGGCTGCCAGGACCAGCACTGGAAATGACCAGGCAATTGGATGCCAGACCACAGAGGGCAGCGTTCCCAAGCCTTTTAACAGCAGCCCGAGGAGCAGGGCGGCCCCGGCGAGACAGGCCTCGGCGAAGGGGGGAGGAAAGAGCAGGAGCAGGGTGCCCGCCAGGGCCGCAGGCACAACCAGAAAGCTGACCAGGGGAATGGCAAACAAATTGGCGAGGGGAGACACGATGGGCACTTCACCCAGCAGCAGGCCTTGAGGCAGGAGGAGACCCAGACTCACCGCGGCCTGCGCTGCCAGCAGCCGCAGCAGGAAACCGCCGACCCCCATGGAGGGCTTTCCCCGAATGCCCCATAAGAGGGCAGCCACCGCCAGGAAGGAGAGCCAGAAGCCGACGGTGTGCCCCGCCAGGGGATCCTGCATGAGCACCAGCAGAAGCGCCAGGCAAAAGCCCGCCGCAAAGCTGGGCCGACGGCCCGCCAAGAGGGCAGTGACCGCGACCAGCACCATGGTGAGAGCTCGCCGGGTGGGCAGTGAAAAGCCCGCCAGTGCGGCGTAGGCAATTGCACCCAGGAGGGCGCACAATGCGCCCCACCAGGGAGCTGGCCGACGGCGCAGCAGGGGCGGAGCTAAACGCGCAAGAAGAGCTGCTATGCGATGACACAGAAGGGCCACAAAGGTGATATGCAGGCCGGAGATGGCCAGCAGATGAGCGGTCCCGGTATGCTGCAGAAGCTGCCGGGACTCGGTATCCAGGAAGCGCCGGTCGCCGAGGGTCAGGGCACCTATGAAGGCGGACAAGGGTGCCTCGGCACGGGCGTACAGGCGCTCTGCCAGGACGGCTCGCAGGCGATGGTGGAAGGAGCGCCAGTCCATCCCGGGGAGACAGCGATTGCCCGGGTCGGCCCGCACATAGCCCACCGCGCCGATACCCCGGGCAAGGGTCGCGGCCTCGGGCGAACCACGCCCGGGATTGGCAAAGCCGTGGGGACGGCGCAGCCGCACCCGCAGCTGCCAGCGGCTGCCCGGCTGCAGCTGACAGAGGTCCGCCTCCGGGGGACCACCGTACCAGGACAGGCGCAGGCGTCGCAGCGGCAGCGGAGCTCCGCCCTCAGCGGTGTGCGCCGACAGCACCCGGAATTCAAAGCGCGCCACCACCGAGGTCTCCGGGCCCCGGCCCGCAGAGGGCAGACCGGCGATATAGCCTTCCACTTGAAAATCCTGCCGCTCCAGCTCCTTAGGCAGAAGGCCCGCCAGCAGCCAATGAGCGGCGGCCAGCCCCCAGAGGAGGCCGAAAGCAGTTCCTCCCAAAAGGCACAGGGAGGGTGAAGAGGGGCGATACAGGGGCAGAGCTGCCGCCAGTGCGAGAGGCACAGAGAGAATGACGGCAGGCAGTGCCGGCAAAAAACCGACTGCGAGAATACCGCCCGCGGCGGCGGCCAGCCATATGCGCATACTCCCATCCCTGGCAGGGGCGATGGCCCCGACCATCCTCGCCGGAGCAGACCGTTCATTGTAGCGAAGGAATCAGGACTGGAAGTCCGCCTCTATGGCATCCAAATGGCGGGTCACGGCAAGCCAAGAGCCCGCCAGCCCGAGCAGGGAAGCACCCCCGAATAGGAGCGCCACATCCCCGAGGGTCGGTTCCCGCAGCAGGAAGCTGCTGTCGTAGAGCTGAGCGAGCTCCCGCACCGGCCCCTTGATCCACAGGAGTCCGGCGACTGTAATCAGCCAGGCGGTGATGCCGCCACCCAAACCGTACCAGAAGCCGCTGTACAGAAAGGGACGACGCACGAAGGCGGCGGTGCCCCCCACCAGCTTGATCACCGCAATCTCTTCGCGGCGCCCGGCGATCATCAGCCGGATGCTGTTTGCCACCGCCAGGAGGGCGCCGCCCATAAGAAGAACAGCCAGGAGGGCCACCAGACGCTCGGCCAGTGCCAGAGCACGCTGCAGGCGGCGCACCCACTCCAGCTCGGCCCGAGCCAGCTCCGCCTCCGGCAGCGCCTCCAGTTCCAGGCGCAGTGCCTCCAGCGTCAGCGTGTCCGGCCGGGCATCCGCCGGTCGCACCAGAAGCAGGGCGGACAGCGGGTTCTCCTCCAAGTCATCCAGGACGTCCCCGAAGCCGGACCAGGCACGAAACTCCTCCAGCACCTGCTTCTCGGAGCGGTATTCCACGCCGCCCACCGTCGGCCAGTCGGCGATGCGCAGGGCGAGCCGCCGACCCTCTGCCTCATCCAGATGCTGGCGCAGGAATACAGAAACCTCTGCCGCATCCGTCCGGGTCGCACCCAGGGTCTGCAAGTTGTTCAAGGCGATGTACAGCATCATCGGCAGGGCCAAGGCAATGCCGATGGCCAGGCAGGAAAGCAGCGTGGGCAGCGGCGGCGACAGCAGCTCCCAAAAGCTGCTGGTCAGGGTATGGCGGTGATGCAGGAGCCAGCTGCGCAGGCGCAGCGCCCGGCCCGGCGCGCCGCGCCGGGCATGCAGAGGTCGCGGCTGACGCCGCAGGAGGAAGGACTGCCGCTGCCGCTGGCTGCGGGGAGAATTGCGCCTATTGCGATTGCGCATGAGCCGTCCCTTCTTCCTCCCGCAGATGGCCGTGGATGAGATGGATGACCCGGTGCCGCATACCGGCGATCAGCGCCCGATCATGGGTAGCGATAAGCACGGCGACGCCGCTGCGCTGAAATTTTTCAAACAGGCGCATGATGTCTCGCGAAAGGTCTTCATCCAAGTTGCCGGTGGGCTCGTCGGCGAGAATGATGCGGGGGTGCGACACCACTGCCCGAGCGATGCCGACTCGCTGCTGCTCGCCGGCAGACAGGGACTGGGGGCTGTAATCCTCCCGATCAAGGAGGCCGACATCTTCCAAGGCGCGGCGCACGCGGCGGCCCACCTCCGGCAGGGAATGGCCGGCGACGACGAGAGGCAGAGCGACATTTTCAAACACGCTGCGATCGGACAGCAGCCGATGATTCTGGAACACGAGGCCGATGCCGCGGCGCAGGACGGGAATCTCTCGCTTGCGCACCTGGTCCAGATTCCGCCCCTCTACCAGGACGCGCCCTCTGCTGGGCCGCTCCATCAAGGCGATAAGCTTTAAAAGCGTGCTTTTGCCGGCACCGGAATGACCGGTAAGAAAAACCATCTCGCCGGCAAAAATCTGCAGATACACGCCGGCTAGCGCATCTACACCTCCGTAACGCTTGTAAACGCCTTCAAGACGGATGATCGGTCTGGCGGCTGCCTTTTCGCTTGCAGATTCCATCCGCATAATCATAATGCAGGCGGTTTCGGACAGAGCGGACAACAGATGACAAGAAAGCATTCGCCAGGGCAGCTGCGCATCATCGGCGGGCGCTGGCGCGGGCACCGGCTGAAGGTGCTGGGCCGGCCGCAGCTGCGCCCGACCCCGGACCGCACCCGGGAAACCCTGTTCAATTGGCTCGCGCCCTGTGTGCAGGGGCAGGTCTGTCTGGACCTGTTCGCCGGCACTGGCGCACTGGGATTGGAAGCCTTGTCTCGCGGGGCCGCCCGCAGCACCTTTGTGGAGCGGGATGCAAGCGTCGCAGAGCGCCTGCGGGAGCAGGTGAAAATCTTAGCGGCGGCGGCAACGGTGACAAAAGCAGATGCCCCGACCTGGCTCTCGGGCCCACAGGCAGAGGAGCAGGGGCCTTTTCAGCTGGTCTTTTTGGATCCCCCCTACGACAAGCCGGAACTGGCAGAACGCTGCTGGGAAATCCTAAAGAGGAAGAAACTGCTGACAGCAGAAGCCCTCGTGTACATAGAATGCGACAGCAAGATGCGGTGCCCGACGCCGCCCGGCTGGCGGCTGGAGCGGGAGACACGGGCCGGACGAACACACTCCGCTCTGTACCGGGCGGACATGGTAGAGTAGCCGGATGAAAGAAATTCTCTATCCTGGCACCTTTGACCCCATCACCAACGGACATGTGGACTTGGCAGTCCGCACCGCCGCCCTGTTTGACCGAGTCCTGGTGGCCATCGCCAAAGGCGGGAGAAAAACCACCCTGTTTTCAACGACAGAGCGGGTCAGGTTGGCTCAGGAAGCCCTGCGGCACCTGGACAACGTGGCGGTATGCCAGTACGACGGGCTGCTGGTAGATTTCGCCAGGGAGCAGGGCATTTACACGGTGCTGCGCGGCGTGCGCAACATCGGCGACTTTGAATACGAAGCCCAGCTGGCCGGCATGAACCGAGCCATGCTGGCACAGATGGACACCCTGTTTCTCACTCCGGCTCCTGAGTGCTCTCATATCTCCTCAACCCTGGTCCGGGAGATCGCTCAGATGAACGGCGACCCCTCCCCCTTTGTGCCGGCGGCAACCGCCCAGGCACTGCGCAAGCTGCACCAAGCGAAAAGCACACCCTGAGAGGCTGCCCGAGGGAGCAGGGACGGCGCTCCCTCAGGTCTGGCAGTGGGGACAGAACACCGTGCCCCTCTGCCCCAGCCGCACCTGCCGCAGGGGCAGATCGCAGACTTTGCAGGGCTGCCCCCCCCGGCCATACACCGCCAGATCTATGCGGAAGTACCCGGGGCGGCCGCTGCTGTCCACAAAATCCCTGAGAGTGGTGCCCCCTTTGCGAAGCGCAGCTCGAAGCACCGATTGCACCGAGTCCGCTAAGCGCGTGTAGCGCTGAGCGGCGATACGACCCGAAGGGCGAGATGGCCGGATGCCGGCGTGAAACAAGGCCTCGCTGGCATAGATATTGCCAACACCTGCCACCACCCGGCCGTCCATCAGAAAATTTTTCACGGCCCCGCGCCGCCCCCGGGCGCGCCGGTACAGGTAGTCACCGCTGAAGGCAGAAGAGAAAGGCTCCGGACCCAGATCCCGCAGCAGAGGATGGCGCAGGGGGTTGCTCCGCAGCCACAGCACAGTGCCGAAGCGGCGCGGGTCACTGAAGCGCAGCAGGCGGCCGCCCGACAGCAGCAAGTCCAGATGGTCGTGGGGACCCGGCGGCGTGGCGGCGGACAGAATGCGAAGGGAGCCGGACATGCCGAGATGCACTAGGAGAGTGCCCTCTTTCATATCCAAAAGCAGGTACTTGGCCCGGCGACGCACCTCCCGGATGCGGCAGCCGGGCAGTGCCTTGGCGAGACCGGGGGTGACAGGCTGCCGCAGCTGGCGGCAGCGCAGGATTACATTTTTGACAGTGCGGCCACACAGGTGCGGCTCAATGCCGCGCCGCACGGTTTCTACTTCGGGAAGCTCCGGCATCAGCCCGGAACAGGGGAGCCGACAGCGAGGGATTACTTCAGCTTGGTTTCCCGATACAGCACATGCCGGCGCACCACCGGGTCGTATTTCTTGAGTTCCAGCTTGCCCGTCGTCGCGCGACGGTTCTTCCTGGTGGTATAGAAGTGCCCGGTCTTGGCCGTGGATTCAAGTTTGATTTTTTCGCGCATGACAAATGCTAAAAGGAAAAGGAGCAGCAGTGCTTCAGATCCTCTGCCCCCGGCTCCGCATGTCGGCAAGGACTCGATCAATGCCCTTCTTGTCGATAATACGGATGCCATGGGCGGAGACCCGCAGCTTCACAAAACGATTCTGGGATGCCACCCAGAAGCGGCGTGTATGCAGATTCGGCAGGAAGCGCCGCCGGCTGCGATTATGTGCATGGGACACATTGCAGCCTGTCATCGGACCCTTGCCGGTTACCTGGCAGACCTGGCTCATGAGACTCTAGACCAAGAATATAACTGCCGCCCATTTTACAGCATTTCCGTCTGCGGGCGCACCCGGCCCCGCCGCAAGGGGCGGTGGAAGCATTAGTTCTCCCAGCACAGCAGGCAGTAATGCTTCTTGCCTCTGCACAGAATGTGGTAGCGGTTAAACAGCGCTTCGCTGCGCCGCAGCACTGCATTTTCTTCTCTCTCTTTTCGGCCATTGACGGAGATGGCGCCCTCAAGCATGAATTTGCGCGCCTGACCCAGGGTCACCTGCCCCCGGGGAGTGCGCGCCAGGCCGCTGGTCACCAGCACCTCCCGCAGGGACTGCTCGGCTCCTTGCAAGGAGATGGAGGGCAGGCCGTCCAAAGCCAGCTGGGCGAGGTCATCCTCCCCCAGCTCCACCGCATTCCCAGAAAACAGCGCCCGGGCGATTCTCTCCGCCGCCGCCACAGACTGCTCCCCATGCACCCAGGCAGTGAGTTCCCGGGCGAGGAACTCCTGGGCTTCTCGGCGCCCGGCATCGTCGGCAGTCCGCCCCTCTAGAGCCTCTATATCCTGCGGCGACAGGGCACTGAAGTAACGCAGGTAGCGGCAGACATCGCCATCCCGGGTGTTAATCCAGAACTGATAGAAAGTGTAGGGAGAGGTGCGCTCTGCATCCAGCCACACGGCACCCTCCTCCGTCTTGCCGAACTTGCCGCCGTCGGCCCGGGTGACCAGCGGCAGGGTCAGGCCGTAGACTTCACCGGGGGCACCGGCGGACTCCCCCTCTGCTGCCTGCAGGCGCCGCACCAGATCAATGCCGCTGGTGATATTCCCCCACTGGTCGCTGCCCCCGATCTGCAGGGTGCAGTCCCGGGTGCGATGGAGGTGCGCAAAGTCAAATGCCTGCAGCAGCATATAGGCAAATTCAGTGAAGGAAATGCCCTGCTCATCCCGTTCTAAGCGCTGCCGGACGGATTCCTTGCGCACCATGGCGTTGACGGAGAAATGCCGGCCGACATCGCGCATAAAATCCAAAAAAGAGCGCTCTGCCAGCCACTCGGCGTTGTCAATAATTTCTGCGCCTTGCAGCAGGCGACCCAGCTGGGCCGCAAGTGCTGCGCTGTTGGCGGCGACCGTCTCCCGAGAGGACAGAGGACGCTCGGCATCCCGAAAACTGGGGTCGCCGATGAGGGCAGTGCCCCCCCCCAGCAGAACCAGCGGCTGATGACCCGCCTCCTGAAAACGCCGCAGGGTGAGCAGGGGCAGCAGGTGACCGACATGCAGGCTGCCGGCGGTGGGGTCAAAGCCGCAGTACAAGGTGCGGGGCTCGGCAGTAAGATGTTCTCGCAGTCTTTCGCCCCCGGAGTGCTGCTCCACCAGCATCCGCGTCTGCAGGTCCGCGAGCACATCGGGGAGGGATGACTGCATCTGGGGCACCAAGCAGACGGAAATCAAAGGTTAAAATTGTAACAGGAAGCCGCACAACGTCCTGCTTTCCGCTTTCGCTCCTGCTTTTAAAAAACCTCGCCATGAACAGCACAACCACTCATCACCGCCTCTTGATACTCGGCTCGGGACCCGCCGGCTGGACTGCGGCGATCTACGCCGCACGGGCCAACCTGGAGCCGGGGGTGATTATGGGCACCGAGCCCGGCGGACAGCTGACCACCACCACCGACGTGGAGAACTGGCCCGGCGGCGAGGAGAACTTGCAGGGGCCGGAGCTAATGGCAGCGATGCAGCAGCACGCGGAGCGCCTGGAAGTGCCGATTATCAGCGATCACATTGAGCAGGCAGAGCTGGGCGAAGAGCCCATGCGGCTCAAGGGCTCCGCTGGCAGCTACAGCTGCGATGCCCTCATCATTGCCACCGGCGCCTCGGCCAAATACCTGGGTCTGCCCTCGGAGGAGAAATACCTGGGCAGGGGGGTAAGCGCCTGTGCCACCTGTGATGGATTTTTCTTTCGCGACAAGCCGGTGGCAGTGGTGGGGGGGGGCAACACCGCGGCAGAGGAAGCCCTGTACCTGGCTCGGCTCGCCAGCCATGTCACCCTGGTCCACCGGCGCGATGCACTGCGGGCGGAGCACATCCTGCAGCAGCGGCTATTCAAATGCGAGAAGAAGGGCAGCATCAGTTTCCTGTGGGAGCACATGGCAGCGGAGGTGCTGGGGGATGAGCAGGGAGTTACCGGACTGCGGGCGCAGCATGCCCAATCGGGCCAGACCCGGGAGCTGGCGGTGGAGGGGGTGTTTATCGCCATCGGGCATCGGCCCAACACCGACATCTTTGCCGGTCAGCTGGATATGGAGAAGGGATACATTCAGGTGCGAAGCGGCAGCGGCGGCGGGAGCACCGCCACCAGCCGGAAGGGGGTGTTCGCGGCGGGAGATGTGTGCGATTCGGTGTATCGCCAGGCCATCACCTCCGCCGGTCTCGGCTGCATGGCCGCACTTGATGCGGAGAAATACCTGGCCGAAAAAAGCTGAAAGCGGGACAGGCAAGCGCCCCTCGCCAGGGGGCAATGCAGGGCCGGCAGAGAGATTTCCCCTGCTCTGTCAGGATGCGGCGAGGATAGGATGGTGGATGAATTGCACCCGGGTGCCCCCGGGGTCTCGGCAGTAAAAGCTGCAAGTGCCGTCCCGGTGAGTGCGGGGGGGCTTTTCAATAGACACCCCCTCCCTCGCCAGGAAATCGTGCCAGACGCTCACATCCCCCGCTGCACCCAGCAGAAAGCCGATGTGGTCCAAGGAGCCGCCCGTATCGACGGAGGCCCGGTGCAGAGCGAGATTGTCCGTGCCGGAAGAGAGATAGATATTGTCTGGATCTGGATGCCACTCAACCTCCATGCCCACCAAGCGGACATAGAAATCCACCGAGGCGTCAAAGCAGCTGTCCTCCACCCGAAGAGCCACATGGCGCAGACCCTGCACCGGCGACGGCCTGCTCACGGGGGAAGAATCTCGTAGTCGTGGCACACCTCTACCCCCGCCCGCTGCAGCATGATGGAGGCAGAGCAGTATTTTTCTGCAGAAAGGGAAACGGCCCGGGCCACATGGGACTCGCGCAGATTCCGACCGCGTACGCGAAAGCGAAAATGAATGCGCTGGAACACGGCAGGCACTGCGTCCGCCCGCTCCGCCTCCAGCACCGCCTCGCAGCTGTCCACCTGCTGGCGCGCCTTGCGCAGGATGCTCACGATGTCAAAGGCAGCGCAACCCCCGGTGCCCAAGAGCAGCATCTCCATCGGGCGCGGTCCCCGGTTCTGCCCGCCGGCATCCGGCGGCCCATCCATTACCACCTCATGCCCGCTGCCCGTGGCACCGGTAAAAGCGGCCCCGTCCAGCCAGTTCAGTGTCACCCGCATGGTCTCGGCCATTACAACCTCCGGTCAGCAAAAAAGAAAAGCGGGCGCCAATTCTTCAAGGGACTTCCGCCAGCCTCAAATCATATCCGCAGCGCCCTCGCGGGTGCGGACTATCTCCGCCATGGGACTCCATCCCGGCGGATTCTGTGCTCTGCTCTCTCCCTGCACCCCGGCACTGACGGCGGGGCGCCCGCCCGAGGGCGGAGAGAAAGCGGGAGGAAGAAGTCATTCCCTGCTTGGCAGGGGTGGAGCGGATGCCGCTTCCGGGAAGAGCTCCCGCAGGGCCTCCCCAGGACTTGGGGCCCGCATCAGGGCCTCCCCCACCAGGAAGCAGGTGGCGCCCTCGGCACACAGCTGTGCCGCCTGCTCCGGGCGGTGAATGCCGCTCTCCACCACCGCCAGACACCCCGGCGGCACCCGGGGCAGGAGGGCGCGGCTGATTTCCAGGCGGGTCTCCAAGGTGCGCAGATTGCGGTTGTTGATGCCGATAAGGCCCGTATCCAAGGCCAGGGCGGTCTCCATCTCTTGTCCCTCATGCACCTCCGGCAGCACATCCATGCCGAGGCCCCGGGCCAAGTCCGCCAAGTCTCGCAGGAGCGTGCGGTCCGGGTGGGCCGCCAAGATCAGCAGCACGCAATCGGCCCCCAGGGCGCGGGCCTCGTACATCTGGTATTCGTCCAGCAGGAAGTCCTTGCGCAGCACCGGCAATTCGCAGGCGGCCCGGGCGGCAGTGAGATGCTCCCCCGCCCCCTGAAAGAACTCCCGGTCGGTGAGCACCGACAGGCAGGCGGCGCCGGCGGCAGCGTATTGCCGGGCAATCTCTGCCGGCACAAAATCATGGCGCAGGGTTCCTCCGCTCGGAGAGGCCCGCTTGATCTCGGCGATGACGGCGGGACGCCCATCTGCTGCGCACCGCTTCAAGGCGGCGGCAAAGCCGCGCACCGGCGACGCTTCCTCCGCCTGGCGGCGGAGCTGCGCCAAGGGCAATGCAGTTCGCCCCCGGGCAATCTCCTCCCGCTTGCTGGCGAGGATCCTCGCCAGCACATCTCCAGAGGAGCCGCTCACGTCGCCGCTGCCTGCTCTTTCGCATCGCCCGCAAGACGGGTGAAAGCGACAAACTCCTTCAGCTTCTCGGCGGCCTGGCCAGAATCCAAGAGGTCCCGAGCTAAAGCGACACCCTGGGCCAGGGTGCCCGCGACTCCAGCGGCGTAGAGGGCGGCACCGCCGTTCAGGGCCAGGATGCTGGCGGCATCCTGGTGCTCGCCGCAGAGACCGGCCTTGAGGAGCGCCGCGCTGGCCTCGGGACCGGCTGCCAGCAAGCTCTCTGTGGAGGTTTCAGCGATGCCGAAATCCCCGGGCGCGATGCTGTATTCCCTCAGCTCGCCGCCCTTGATCTCTGCCACCCGGGTGGGGGCGGCGATGCTGATCTCGTCCAAGCCGTCTTCGCTGTGCACCACCAGGACATGCTCGCTGCCCAGCGCCCCCAGCGCCTCGGCGAGGGGGCGAAGCCAGCGGGCATCAAATACGCCCAGCACCTGCCTCCTCGCACCGGCGGGATTGGTAAGGGGGCCCAGCAGGTTGAACAGGGTGCGCAGCGCCAGCTCCCGTCTGGGGCCGACGGCGTGCTTCATCGCACCGTGGTAATGGGGCGCAAACAGGAAGCCGAGCCCGATCTCCTCAATGCAGCGGGCGGTCTGCTGAGGACTCAGTTCCAGGTTCACCCCCAGAGATTCCAGAACATCGGCGCTGCCGCTTTTGCTGCTGGCGGCCCGGTTGCCATGCTTGGCCACCCGGGCGCCACCGGCGGCAGCGATAAAAGCGGCGCCGGTGGAAATATTAAACAGACTGGCCCCGTCCCCGCCGGTGCCGCAGGTATCCACCAAGTGCTCGCCGGAGACTTCCACCCGCAGGGAGAGCTCCCGCATCACCAGGGCGGCGGCACAGATCTCCTCCACCGTCTCCCCTTTCATGGAGAGCGCCACCAAAATGGCGCCGATCTGGGCCGGCGTCGCCTCGCCCCCCATGATGCGACGCATCAGGGAGATCATCTGCCCCCGGCTGAGATCTCGGCCGGCGACCAGCTCCCGGAGGGTCCCCTGTATCTCGGCGGCGGCGCTGCTCACGGAGCGGCTCCGGCGGCATTTAGCTGGTCGAGAAAATTCTTCAGCAGCGCATGGCCGTTTTCGCTGGCAATGGACTCGGGGTGAAACTGCACCCCCTCCACCGGGTGGGTCTGATGCCGCAGGCCCATGATTTCATCCATCTCTCCCTCTTCGGTCTCGGTCCAAGCACTAATTTCCAGGCAGCCCGGCAGGGAGGCTCGCTCCACCACCAGAGAGTGGTAACGGGCAGCCTGAAAGGGAGTGGGAAGTCCTTTAAACACCCCGCGCCCGTCGTGATGCACCGCTGATATCTTGCCGTGCATCACCTGCCGGGCACGCACCACACACCCGCCATAGGCCTGGCCAATCCCCTGGTGGCCGAGACAGATGCCCAGGATCGGCAGCGCCGCCCCCAAGGCCTGGACCAGGGGCACGGAAACACCCGCCTCATCCGGCGTGCAGGGTCCCGGGGAGATGACCACGCCGGCAAATTCCCGACGGCGGATAGCCGCCAAGTCCTCCGCGTCGTTGCGCAGCACCTCTACAGAGGCGCCTAGCTCCCCCAAGTACTGAACCACGTTCCAAGTGAAGGAGTCGTAGTTATCTATCATCAGGAGCATGAGCTGTTCTCCTCCATGCTCCGCACCATGGCTGCGGCTCGCAGCATGGCCCGGGCCTTGCTGCAAGTCTCCTCCCATTCCAGGGCGGGCTTGGAATCAGCGACAATCCCGCCCCCTGCCTGAACGTAGAGGGTACCGTCCCGAATGACCACGGTGCGGATTGCCACCGCGGTATCCATGTCGCCGCTCCAGGAAATGTAGCCCACGGCACCCCCGTACATGCTGCGCCGCACCGGCTCCAGTTCGTCGATGATCTCCATAGCGCGAATTTTCGGCGCACCGCTGAGGGTCCCGGCCGGCAGTGTCGCCCGCAGCACGTCAAAGGCATCCAGGCCCGGGGACAAACGGCCGGTGACGGTGGAGACAATATGCATGACATGGGAATAGCGCTCCACCACCATGCGTTCAAGCAGGCGCACAGAGCCAACTTCAGCGATCCGGCCCACATCGTTGCGGCCGAGATCAATCAGCATGAGATGCTCGGCGATCTCCTTGGGATCCGCCAGCAGCTCTTGCTCCAGAGCTTTGTCCTCCGCCGCATCACGACCCCGGCGGCGGGTGCCGGCGATGGGGCGCGTGGTCACCTCCCTCTCCCGCAGGCGGGCAAGAATCTCCGGAGAGGATCCGACAATATGAAAGTCGCCAAAATTTAGAAAGTACATGTAGGGCGAAGGGTTGAGGGCCCGCAGCGCCCGGTAGAAATCCAAGGGCTCGGCGGTAAAGGGCAGGGACAGGCGTCGGGAAGGCACCACCTGCATGACATCGCCGGCCAGGATGTACTCGCGGATGCGCTCCACCGCTTCCTCGTACCGGGGGCGGCCGAAACCGCATTCTGCCTCGGACTCAATGGCGGCGGCATCGGCGGCGGCCAGGTCCAAGGGGGGCCGTTCCAGGGGCGGTTGAGCCAGATGCTCGGCCATCTCTGCCAGCCGCACTTCTGCCCGGGCCTCGGCCCCCTCTTCCTGCGGGTTTATATGGACGATTAACTTCAGTGTGCGGGTCTCACGGTCAATCACCGCCAGCTCCTCCACCAGCATTAGCGCGATATCCGGGGTGCCGAGGGGATTGGCCGGCGGCGCGGTGTCTGCCAGCCGAGGCTCTGCGTAGCGCAGGATGTCATAGGCAAAGTAGCCCGCCAGACCGCCGTGGAAAACCGGCAGCTCCGAGACCGTCGCAGCCTGGTACCGGTACCGTGCGCAGAGGGCTCGCAATCCCACCAGGGGATCCTCCCAGCTGCGCTCCTCCGTCACCGCTCCATTCCGACGCACGGTGAGCCTGCCACCGTCCACCGTGATCACCGTCTTTACCGGCAGGCCGATGATGGAATAGCGAGCCCAGCGCTGTCCGCCCTCCACGGATTCCAAGAGACAGGAACCCGGCCCCTGGGCCAGACACTGATAAACACTGAGAGGCGTGTGCGCACCGACAGGCAATTCGCGCACGACCGGCGTCAATACAGTTGTTTCGCGGGACGGCTCGTCCATTATTTGGGAAAATGCTCGCAGGCCGCACAGAGCGCCCTCTTCTCAGCATTTCATTATACTGCCGCGGATTCCCCGGCATCCTCTGCTGAGCAGCCGACAGAATCCCTTTTCCGCCCGGCCTTATACAGCATGAGCAATTTTCGAGACATTCCCCCGGCAACGCCGGTGCTAGTCGGCGTCGGCACCGTCGTGCTGCGCAAGAAGGAGGGGGCGAAGAACTCCCGAGAGCCCTCCGCCCTGATGGCAGAAGCCCTGCGGCAGGCAGCGGCGGATGCCGGCAGCGAAGAACTGCTGCGGCAGGCAGACAGCATACGGGTGCCGCGGGGTTTCTGGGGCTACAGCGACCCGGGACGCCTTGTCGCGGGGGAGATCAAGGCAGCACATGCCCGCAGCACCCTCGCCGAGATCGGAATCCTGCAGCAGACCCTGTTCACCCGAGCCTGCGAATCCCTGGCCGACGGAACAGAAAAAATTGCCCTGATCGTTGGCGGTGAAGCGAGGTTTCGGACACTGCAGGCGGCCAAAGCTGGAGAAGAAGCGCCGGAAACCGCACAGGATGGCAGAGAGCCGGATGAGGTGCTGCGCCCCCACGAGGACTTCGGGCCCTCTCTGGAGGGGGAGCGGGGGCTGGTGATGCCGGTGCACAGCTACGCGGTAATTGAGAATGCGCTCCGCTATGACAGTGGACAGAGTCTGGAAGCCCATCGGGATGAAGTGGCCGCCCTGTGGGCGGGCATGAGCCGGGTGGCCGCGGACAATCCCGATGCCTGGAGCCGGGAGCCGATGAGGGCGGAGCAGATCCGCGATGCGGGAGAGGGCAATGCGATGCTGGCCTTCCCCTATACCAAGCTGCATGTCTCCCAATGGAATGTGGATCAGGCGGCGGGTCTGATCCTGTGCCGGGCGGAGATTGCCCGAAACTTCGGGATCCCGGAGGAGAAATGGGTATTCCCGCTGGCCGCCGCCGAGAGCAATCACATGGTTCCCCTGT
The DNA here is from genome assembly GCA_965205525.1 of Gammaproteobacteria bacterium. Classification (GTDB taxonomy): domain Bacteria; phylum Pseudomonadota; class Gammaproteobacteria; order JABABF01; family JABABF01. Next base: position 270,390 of record OZ242171.1, on the reverse strand, counting down.
CACAGCGCCAGGTGCTGCACGCATGCCCGGGAGCACGCTTAGCGGCGGCGGCGGCACTGGCGGCGGCGGAGATAGATCAAGGGGCACTGGATTTCCTAGACCTGTACAGCTGCTTTCCCTCAGCGGTGCGCATACAGGCACGGGAGCTCGACAGGTCCTTAGATGCCGAGCATCCCCCCACGGTCACCGGCGGCATGCGTTTTGCCGGCGGCCCTCTCAACAACTACGTGCTGCAGGCGACAGCTCGGATGGCGCAATGCCTGCGGGCCAATTCCGGGAGCACCGGGCTGGTGAGCAGTGTGAGCGGCCTGCTGCACAAGCAGGGCTTCGGGGTGTGGGCTTCGCGCCCGCCGCATTCTCTATTTCGGGCGGAAGACGTGAGCGCTGCGACAGCGAAAGAGATGAAGGCGTGCCCGCTGCGGGGTGAAGCCGTGGGAAAAGCGACGGTGGCGGGCTACACGGTGCAGTTTGAAAAGGGAGAAGCCAAAGCCGGCATCGCTGTCTGCGACCTGCCGGACGGTGCCCGCACAATCGCCCGCTCGGAGGAAAAGGCGGTCATGGAGCGGATGATGCAGGAGGAATTCTGCGGGCGGCAGGTGAGGCTGGAGGCGGGGGGCGTCTTTCAGCCAGCGGGATAAGGAACAGTCCGCCGCCCCAATTTCAGACCGGCAGAATGTGGGCACTGCACGCGGTGCGCAAATCGCTGACAGCAGTCGCATAATCGCTGACAGCAGCCGCATAATTGCTGACAGCAGCCGTATAATCGCTGACAGCAGCCGCATAATCGCCCTTATCGGCACCAAAAATTGCCGCGCCAGCGACAAAAGTGTCGGCGCCGGCGCCGGCGGCATCACCGATGTTGCCTGCGTGGATACCGCCGTCCACCGCCAGGCGCACGGCGCGCCCCGAAGCATCAATCATGCCACGCACTGCGCGCATCTTGGGCAGGACGGAGGGAATGAATTTCTGGCCGCTGAAGCCGGGCTTGACCGACATCAGCAGCACCATGTCTATCGCCTCCAAGGCGCTGCCCAAGACCTCGGTGCCGACATCAGGATTGAGCACCAGCCCCGGGCGGCAGCCGCAATCCCGAATCAGCTGCAGGGATCTGTCTATCTCTGTGGAGGCATCCGGATGAAAACTGATCCAAGTGGCACCGGCATCGGCAAAAGCGCGAATCAGATCATCTACGGGGCGGGTCATCAAGTGCACGTCTATAGGAGCGGTGATGCCAAAGCGCCGGAGCCCCCGGCACACATCGGGCCCCACCGTGAGATTGGGCACATAGTGGTTGTCCATCACATCAAAATGAATCCAGTCGGCTCCCGCGGCCAGTACAGCCGCTGCATCTTCACCGAGGCGGGCAAAGTCGGCGGCCAGGATGGAGGGGGAAATTACAGTGGGCTGCAGAGTCATGCCGACTATTATTACGCATATTTCGCCACAGGGCACGATGCCCTCGGGCACAGCCGGCCTTTGCCCGTCATCCTGCCCGGTGCGGATGCTGTTCCGATACGCGGCGAGACGTGAAGGATTACGAGCCCCCGGCGCCACCTAGCCGCGCATCCAGAGCGGTCAGGCTTACAGGAGTGCCGGCATCCCACCATTCCCCCCGATACAAAAGCCCTCCGACCCGCTGGCTGTGAATGGCCGGCAGGAGCAGTTCCCGCAGGGGAAAACGATCGCCAGAACAGACTGCGAAGAGAGCTGGCGACAGCAGGCTGATGCCGCTGAAGGTGAGGAGAGATACCCCTTCATCGGCAGGGAGAATGCGCCCGGAATCGCTCAGAGGGAAATCCCCCTCCTGTCCGGCGGGAGGCGGCACCATCACCAGGAAAGCCAAATCCCGATTGTTCAGGCCCGCCTGTGCCAGCTCCCCGAAGGGATAATCTGTCCAAACATCGGCGTTGACAGTCAGAAAAGGCTCCTCCCCGAGCAGCGGCAGGGCATGGCGAATGCCGCCGCCGGTGCCGAGGGGAAAAGAGGGCTCCGGCTCCCGGGCATAGTCCGCCCGCAGGCCAAAACGGGCACCGCTGCCGAGCCAGGCCTCTATCTGACCGCCATGCCAGGCAAGGTTCAGCACAACATGGCGAAAGCCGGCAGCCGCTAAGCGCTCCAAGTGGTATTGAAGGAGCGGGCGCCCCCCGACTTCCAGCAGTGACTTGGGTCTGTTTTCTGTCAGCGGGCGCAGCCGCTTGCCGAGGCCGCCGGTGAGAAGCATTACTTTCACGCCGCCCCCGTCCCCATCTCATCGCCGAAACAGCGGGCAATCGCCGGGCCGAGACAGCCTTCAAACCATGCGCCGAAGAATGCCAGCTCCGGATCAGCGGCAATTCCCTCGCGCACGTAGGCGATAACCCGGGGCAGATCCCCCAGATAGGCGGGCTTGCCGTCCCGCAGATGCAGGCGAGAGAAGATGCCGAGCACCTTCAGATGACGCTGCAGACCGGTGCGGTCAAACCAGCGCAGAAATACCTCTCGGGATGCGGGGACAGGTCTGCCCCCCTCGGCAGCTTTCTGCAGATAGCGATCCAGCCAGCCCTCCACCCGGGTGCGGGGCCAGGTGATATAGCAATCCTTGAAGAGGGATGCCAGGTCATAGGTGATGCTCCCCCAGAATGCATCCTGGAAGTCCAGCACCCCGAGACGGCTCTTTGGCAGGAGCAGCAGGTTGCGGCTGTGGAAGTCCCCGTGCACGGGCAATGCCGGCTGCTCCAGCATGGAGGCGATGAGAAGCTCGGAGCAGCGGCGAAGAAGCGCGTTATCCCTCTCTTGCAAACGGACTCCTAAAAGACGGCGGACGAACCACTCCGGGAACAGGGCAAGCTCCTCCTCCATCTTCGCAGGGCCGTAGTCCGGCAGCCGAAAATCTGCCCCTTCCCGGGGTGCCCCCTGTATGCAGAGAAGAGATTCCAGGGCCAGGTCATAAAGGGCATCGGCGTTTTCGCTGTTCAGACACCCCAGGAGAAGCTCATCGCCGAAATCCTCAAGCAGAAAAAACCCCTGCTCAGTATCCGTCTCATGCACAGCGGGCACCGCCACGCCAGCCCCAGAAAGCAGTTTTCCGACGGCGAGAAACTCCTGCACCTTCTCCCGCTCGGGAGGGGCGTACATGACGACGCGCCTCACGGGTTCCCGAATCCGGAAGTAGCGGCGAAAGCTGGCATCCCCTGTCATGGGCTCTAAGTGCAGGGGGCATTTCAACTGTGCCTCGCACCAGCGATGCAGATCTTTCACTTGACAGGGGTTTCCGGCGTACTTTGGCAAATAGATTATTATTTTATCTTTATAAAGAGAATATCCATGCCCGGACAGGCACCACCGGAGCAGCGCCCCGCTGATCGTGACTCTGCAGCAAGATGACTCCGCGTCTGCAAAGCGGCTGTCTGCTCCTTTCCCTATTCGCAGCTGAAGCGGCTGCAGCCCAAAATGCCCCCCCCAGCTCCGCGCCGGATTTTCCCTTTCCGGTGACGGCGGCGGCACCGGGGAGCTGCAAGAGCTACTTTGCAGGGTCAGCCGCCGACGGGAATGCTTTAAAAGCACCCCTAAGCACGGATGCCGACAATATCCTGAGCGAGTCGGACGGCACGCTGCTGCTGAAGGGCAATGTCCATCTCTCCCGTGGCGGCATGCAGATAGAGGCAGGGCAGCTCCGCTACAACCCGGAGCGGGGGGAGGCTCAGGCTGAAGAAAAGCTTCGTATTCGCTCGCCGGAGCTGCTGTTAGACGCCGAGGCGGGCATCGTGCAGCCGGACAGTGAAAGAGCGGAGCTCACAGGAGTGCGCTACGCCCTCCCCGGCACCCTGATACACGGAGAAGCGGCGGCGGCGAATCTCCGGGATGGCAGCCTGCGGTTAGAGCAAGCCACCTACTCCCACTGCCCGCCGGAGCGAGAAGCCTGGCGGGTCAGGGCTAGGAAACTGGAAATTGATACCGAGACCGGAATCGCCCGGGCCCGGAGCCTCTACCTGGAGCTGGGAGGGCGGCGGGTGATGTATCTGCCCTATCTGCGCTTCTCAACAGACCGTCGCCGCCGCTCGGGCTTTCTCAGCCCGGAGATGAAATACTCCTCCGATGACGGACTGGATTTGACCCTGCCCCTGTATTTCAACCTGGCACCCAATTACGACTTCACCCTGTCGCCTCGCTACATTGAGAAGCGCGGCACCCTGCTGCAGGGAGAGTTCCGGCACCTGTCGCCCCGCTCAAGCCTGTATCTGGAAGCAGCTCACATGAGTCGGGACCGGGAACGCCCAGAGGAGAATGAGCGTTTTCTCTATCACTTGGATTACCGAGGCGCACTGGGCCGCCAGTGGCGGGCCGAGGTGGACTATGCCAAGGTGAGCGACCTGCACTACCTGCGGGATTTCGGCAGCGACCTGCACAGCAGTCGCCAGCTGAGACTGCTGCAGCGGGGCAGACTGTACCGGGCGGGGAAGAACTGGCTCATAGAGGCGGGGCTCAACAACGACCAGGCAGCGGCGGCAGATGCGCTGGAGCCATACCGGCGGCAGCCCTGGCTCCACTTGGCGTACCGGGGAGGCGGCACCCCCTTCAGAACCCAGTACCTGTTTGAAATGCAGTATGCCGACTTTGAGCACAGCAGCAGCGCCCGCACCACCGGCCGGCGCCTTTATACGGAGACCGGGGCAGCTTTCCCCATGCAGTGGCGCGGCGGAGACCTGCGCCCCTGGGTGCTCTTTCGGCACTTGGAGCAGCGGACAGAAAACGGCCCTGAAGATTCCGCCGGCGTCTTCTCCGCCGGCTTTGAAGGAGGCCTGCGCTTTGAACGGCACACTCCTAAAGGGCTCTTTCTCCAGACCCTGGAGCCCCGGCTATTTTATGTTCGCACCCGCTACGAAGCGCAGGACCGACAGCCTGATTTTGACAGCGAGCGCCTGGAGTTCACCCCGGAGCAGCTGTTCCGCAGAACCCGCTTTGCCAGCTATGACCGCATTGACGATGCAGACCGGCTCAGTCTGGCCCTGCGCACCAGGCTGTTCAGCGCCGAGAGCGGCCGAGAAGTGCTGCGTGCCAGCTTGGGGCAGATATTTCATTTTCGGGAGCGGCGCGTTCGGCTCGGCGAAGAAGAGGATGAGGACAGGGAGAATCGGGTCTCCAATTCCCCCCTCGCGGCACTGTTGGAATACCGGCCCGACCCGGACCGGCACCTCCGCCTTGAAACCGTGTGGGACAGCCGCAGGGGGCGACTGGATGGCACCCTGCTGAATGTCCGACAGCTATTCGCAAAGAAGGGGCACGCGCAGCTGCGCTACCGCTTTGACCGGATCGCCCCAGCGAAGGAGAGACGAGAGCAGGTGGAGGCCTCCTGGCTGCTGCGCCTGGAACAGGGATGGAGCCTGTTCGGGAATTGGCATTATGATTTGGACTTGGGGCAGAATTCACAAGCAGAGGCGGGCATAGAGCGCAATACCTGCTGCTGGGGAATCCGCTTGGCGCTGCGGCGCAGCTTAGAGAGCGACGGCACCCAGGACAATATATTTCTCCTGCAGTTCAAACTGCCAAAAACGTAGAATACATATGCAAAAGATGAACAGCTTAAAGAAAATCAACAGGACTCTCGCAGTCGTCCTGCTCGCCCTGCCGGGGGCGATCGGAGCGGTGGAGGTCTTAGACCGGGTGATCGCCGTGGTGGAAGAATCTGCCCTCTTAGAGAGCGATCTGGAGGAGCAGGTGCAGGCAGTGCGCCACCGCCTGGAGGCTCAGGGCACCGATCTGCCGTCGGCACAGATCTTGGAGAAGCAGGTGTTAGCCGGCATGATTTTAGACAGCCTGCAGCTGCAGCGCGGCGAGCATGCCGGCGTGCAGATCAGCGATGAAGAGCTCAGCAGCATGATGGAATCCATGGCGGCCCGACAGGGTCTCAATCTGGAGACGCTGCGTCAGTCCCTGGAGGGAGAGGGACGCTCCTACCGCCAGGTCCGCTCCCAGCTGCGAAAGCAGATGATCATTGAAGAGGTGCAGCGAGGAAGCGTGCGCCGCCGGGTGCAGCTGAGCGAGGCGGAGGTGGAGCGCTTCCTGGCCTCGGAGGAAGGTCAGCCGCTGTACGAGGCAGAGTACCGCCTGCTGCATCTGCACCTGCCGCTGGAGGAAAACGCCCCGGAAGCGGGTCTGGCGGCGGCTCGTCTCTACATGGAGAAATTGAAAGAGGGGCTGCAGAAGGGCGAAAACCCGCCGGCGACGGGGGAGCAGACAGAGGAGGGATACACCCTGCGCACACTGGACTTGGGCTGGCGGACCGCAGCCGAGGTGCCCACCCTGGTCGCGGGGGAAGTGGCGGGCATGGCAAAAGGAGACGCGACCGGGCCGATGCAGAATGCGAGCGGGCTGCACCTGGTGCAGCTGCTAGACAAGCGCGGCGGGCGCGAGCAGCTCGTACAGCAGACTCAAGTGCGTCACATTCTCATGCAGCCCTCCGTCATCCGCTCTGCCGAGCGCACCCTGCAGACGCTGAAGGATGTGCGCCGGCAGATTCTTAACGGCAAGGACTTCAGTGAGTCAGCTCAGATCTATTCCGATGACCCGGGCTCCCGGCGGGCGGGGGGCGACTTGGACTGGGTCAGCCCAGGAGACTTGGAACCCGCCTTTGAAGAGGTGATGGACGCCACCCCCGAGGGCACCCTGAGCGAGGTGTTCCGGGGCGCCAACGGCTGGCATATTCTGCAGGTCCTAAAACGGCGCGAGAAAAACGTGGCGCAAGAGAGGATTAAAAGCAGGGCTCAGAATATCCTTTTTGAGCGCAAGTACAAGGAGGAATTATCCGCTTGGCTGGACGAAATACGAGATGAGGCCTATGTGGAGCTCCGGGAATGACGCAGCGGTGCGCATTGCCTTCACACCGGGAGAGCCGGCGGGCATCGGTCCTGACCTGATCGCGCAGCTGGCATCAGAGGAACGCAAAAACGCCCTCCTGGCAATCGCGGACCCGGAAGTGCTGGCGGCACGGGCCGAGCAGCTGGGTCTGCCCCTGCAGCTGAAGGCGGTGGTGGAGCCCGAGGCACCGCTTTGCCGGGAGGCAGGCTGCCTGTCCGTGCTGCCCATACAGGCACCCGTACAGGTGCGACCGGGCCGGCTGGAGAAGGGCAATGCCCCCTATGTGCTGGAGTGTCTGCGCCGGGGGACGGAGCTGTGCCAGATGGAGCACTGCCAGGCCTTGGTCACCGGGCCGGTGCACAAGGGGATTTTAGTTCGGGCCGGCATTCCCTTCCGGGGACACACGGAGTTCTTGGCGGAAATCACCGGCACCGAGACACCGGTGATGCTTTTGGCGGCAGGGGACCTGCGAGTGGCGCTGGCCACCACTCATCTCCCCCTGCGGGAGGTGCCGGCAGCCATTACCAGAGACGGTCTGGAGCAGCGTCTGCGGGTGCTGCACCGGGGACTGCAGATGCAATTTGGAATCGCCGAGCCCCGCATCCTAGTGGCCGGACTCAATCCCCATGCCGGCGAGGACGGCAGCCTGGGCCGGGAAGAGATTGAGATCATCTCCCCCTGCTTAGAGGCCCTGCGGGCGGAGGGCATGGATCTCAGAGGCCCCCTGGCAGCGGACACCCTTTTCAGGCCCGCACAGCTGGCAGAGACGGACGCGGTGTTCGCCATGTACCACGACCAGGGGCTGCCCGTGCTCAAGCATGTGGGCTTTGGCCGCGCCGTGAATATCACGCTGGGCCTGCCGATTCTGCGAGTCTCGGTGGACCACGGCACGGCGCTGGACTGCGCGGGCAAGGGAGGGGCCGATGCCGGCAGTCTGCGGGCAGCGCTGCGCATGGCGGCAGAGCTGGCGGGACAGCAGCGGCCCCATGAATAAAAAGCACCGCCCCCGCAAGCGTTTCGGGCAGCACTTTCTGCACGACCCGGGCACGATCCGCCGCCTGCTGAAAGAGGTGGCGCCGAGACCGGGAGAGCGAGTGCTGGAGATCGGCCCCGGAGAGGGGGCCCTCACCCGGCCGCTCGTGGAGAGCGGCGCAGAAGTGCACGCGGTAGAAGTGGATCGGGATCTGGCGCGAATGCTGCGTCAGCAATTCGCCGGCGAGCCGCGCTTTACCCTGCACGAGGGGGATGCCCTCCGCTTTGACTTTGATGCCATCAGTCAGGGCCAGCCCCTCAGAGTGGCGAGCAACCTGCCCTACAATATCTCAGCCCCTCTGGTGCTGCGCCTCCTTGCGATGAATAAAAAGCCAAAAGACCTGCACCTGATGGTGCAGCGGGAGATGGCCGAGCGCATCACCGCGGCCCCGGGCCGGCGCAGCTACGGGCGTCTCAGCGTGATGGTGCAGATATATTGTCAAGAAATTCGCCGGTTATTCCTAGTGCGCCCCGGGGCTTTCCGACCGCCCCCAGCGGTGCACTCCGCCGTGCTCCGCCTAGAGCCCCACGCACAGCCGTTTCCGCTGCAAGAGATCCAGAAAATTTCATGTGTGCTGCGAAATGCCTTCGGCGAGCGCCGTAAAACCCTGCGCCGCTCGCTAGAGAGCCTGATTTCCGCCGAGGAGCTGGTGGCAATCGGCATTGATCCGGGTCACCGGGCAGAGCAGCTGGATCTGGCGGCATTTCGGGCCATCAGCAGAGCAATACTGCAGCGAGAGGCCGGGGCCGAAACACTGCAATGATCTCTCCCGACGATATCCTGGTACAGGTAGAAAGCCGCTATCTGGAAACCGAGTCGGCACCTGAAAAAAATCACTATGCCTTCGCCTACACCGTCACCATCACCAATCGGGGACAGGAGTCGGTACAGCTTCTGAACCGGTACTGGAAAATTACCAACGGCAGCGGCAAGCAGTGGGAAGTGCGCGGCAAAGGCGTGGTGGGACAGCAGCCTGTCATCGCAGCCGGCGCATTCTTTCGCTATACCAGCGGCACACTCTTGGAAACTGCTCTCGGCTTTATGACTGGCCACTACGAGATGACCCGCTCTTCCGGGGAAAAGATGGAAGTGCCGATTCCAGAGTTCTCGCTGGAATGTCTCCAATCTCTGCACTGACACACCCAAACGCCTCATCACCGAGCCAATCTCCCTCCCGCCGCCCGCCGCCACCTAGATGTCAGATCCCGCCCTCACCCGCTGTGCCTATTTTTTTACCGCCGGTACAGAGGTGCCGTCCCGACCGCTCTGCCGGCGAGCACGGGCAGCCGCTGTGTGCAAGAGCCCCGGGCAGCCTTTGCGCCGCCCGGTGAGACAGGCGGACCTGTGCCGAACCCACCTCCCGGGCCGCACCTATTTCTTGAACATTTTTTTCATGTCACCGGGGAATCCGTCCTGATGGCAACGTATGCCGTCGGAGACATCCAAGGCTGCTACCAGCCGCTCTGCCGGCTGCTGGAACAGGTGCGTTTTGACCCCGCTAAAGACACCCTGTGGGCCTCGGGAGATCTCGTCAATCGCGGCCCCCGCTCGCTGGAGGTGCTGCGTTTTCTGCGCAGCATGGCCCCCCGGGCCCGCACCGTGCTCGGCAATCACGACCTGCACCTGCTGGCCCGGGCGCGGGGCCGACAGCACGCCTATCCCTCGGACACTCTGGGGGAGGTGCTGGCAGCCCCGGACTGCCAAGAGCTTCTGGACTGGCTCCGGCAGCAACCGCTCCTGCTGCGGGCGAAAAAAGAAAATTGGATTCTGGTGCATGCGGGGATCCCCCCCCAGTGGGACCTGGAGGAGGCAGAAGCGCGGGCGCGGGAGGTGGAGACAGCCCTGCGGGGGGAAGACTGCGATGTCTTCCTGGCAGAGATGTACGGCGACATGCCGACCATGTGGGATGACAGCTTGGACGGCACAGAACGACTGCGGCTCATCACCAACTATCTGACCCGAATGCGAATCTGCACCGCCGAGGGTCAGCTGCTCTCATCATTTCAGGGGCGCGCGGAGGAGGCGCCCCCGGGCTACCGCGCCTGGTTTGCGCACCCGGGGCGCAAAACTCGGCAGCAGCGGATTCTGTTCGGCCACTGGGCCGCACTGCAGGGACAAGCCGACGCAGAAAATGTCTACGCCCTAGACACCGGGTGCGTGTGGGGACATCGTCTTCGCTGCCTGCGCCTGGAGGACGAGCGCAGCTTTGAATACAACTGCGGCGAGACGATGAGATGAAAACCTATCTGGTGGGCGGCGCGGTCCGCAGCCAGCTGCTCGGCCTGCCGATCAAAGAGCGGGACTGGGTCGTGGTGGGGAGCACCGCAGAGGAAATGCAGGCGCGGGGCTTTCGTCCCGTGGGGCGGGATTTCCCGGTCTTCCTGCACCCGGATACCGGGGAGGAATACGCCCTGGCGCGCACCGAGCGCAAAACAGGTCCGGGATACCGGGGGTTTGTTTTCCATGCAGAGCGGACGGTCACGCTGGCACAGGACCTGACGCGGCGCGATTTGACGGTCAACGCCATTGCCATGGATGCATCTGGGCAGCTGATTGACCCGATGGGAGGACAGCGGGATTTAAAGGCACGAATACTGCGCCATGTATCCCCGGCTTTTGCAGAAGACCCGGTGCGCATCCTGCGGACAGCGCGGTTTGCGGCAGAACTGCAGCCGGCGGGTTTTCGGGTCGCCGAGGAAACCCTGACCCTGATGGAGAAAATGGTGCAGGAAGGCGAAGTCAATCATCTGACGGCGGAGCGGGTATGGCAGGAGCTGGAGAAGGCCCTGGCGGCCGCTGCCCCGGCGGAATTTCTTCGGGTGCTGCGAAGTTGCGGCGCGCTGGCAGTCATCCTTCCGGAATTGGAACAGCTGTTTGGCGTGCCCCAGGTGGAAAAATATCACCCGGAGGTGGATACCGGCATCCATATCCTCATGGTGCTGGAGCAGGCCGCCCGACTGAGCACCGACCCGGTGGTGCGCTTTGCCGCTCTCACCCACGACCTCGGCAAAGGAGTGACGCCAAAAAGCGAGTGGCCAAAACACCATGGGCACGAGGAGCGGGGCGTGCGCATGACGGAGGCGCTGTGCCAGCGGCTGAAGGTGCCGAATGCCTATCGGCTGGCGGCAGCAGCAGCGAGCCGCTATCACACTCACTGCCATCGGGCCCTCCATCTGAAAGCAGAAACCATTATGCGGGTGCTAGAGGGGCTGGATGCCTTTCGCCGCCCCTCCCGTCTGCGTGATTTTCTGCTCGCCTGCAAGGCGGATACCCGGGGGCGCACCGGGCACGAAGAGGAACATTATCCGCAGGCGGAATACTTGCAGAGCTGCGCTCAGGCTGCACGGCAGGTGACAGCGAAATCTCTGCAGGAGACGGGACTGGAAGGCAAAAAATTAGGCACCGCCATTCGCAAAGCGCGGGTGCAGGCGATTCAGGAGATGCCGAAGCTGCCAGCCGGGCCGACACGATGAAGGCAGCCCTAGTCACCGGCGCAGCCAGACGCATCGGGGCTGCCATCGCCCGCACCCTGCACGAGCGCGGCTATCACGTTGTTCTGCACTGCCGAAAATCGGTCCGAGATGCACAGGCTCTGGCAGCAGAACTAAATGCGGTGCGGGAGGATTCGGCACGATGCATACAGGCCGACCTGACGGTGACGGGAGCAGCGGCGGAGCTGGCAGCCGAGGCAATCGCCTGCTGGGACGGACTGCATGTACTGGTTAACAACGCCTCTGACTTTTACCCCTCTCCTCTCGGCCACATTAGGGATGAGGATTGGGACAAACTGGCGGGGAGCAACCTGAAGGCTCCGATCATGCTGTGCCAAGCGACGGCGCCCGCATTGCGTGCGGCAAAGGGCGCAGTGGTAAATCTGTCGGACATCCATGCCCAAAAAGGGCTTCACAAGCACTTGGTGTACTGCGCGGCAAAGGGCGGGCTGGAAGCCTTTACCCGTGCCCTGGCGCTAGACCTGGCCCCGGAGGTGCGGGTCAACTGCGTGGCACCGGGAGCGATACTGCCGCCGGCAGAAGCGGGAGAGGGAGCGCAGGCAGTGCAGCCAGAGGACATCCCCCTGGGACGCTGGGGTCTGCCCGAAGAAATTGCCCAAGCGGTCGCATTCCTAGCGGGAAATGCCCCCTACATGACTGGACAGATACTCCCGGTGGACGGCGGCAGGCACCTGCGGGGCTAGATCTTTAGAGAAATACCCGCCGCAGAGCAACCGCTTCCCTGTCGCCGTGGGCTTGCCACAACTCGCGCCAGCTGCGCTTGGAAACGGGATGCCGCGCATCTGGAACCAACTCAGCCAGAGGACGCAGGATAAAGGAATACTCGGTGATCTCCGGGCGAGGCAGCTCTGTATTCTCCACCGTGCCGACAAAATCGCCGTACAGGAGCAGGTCCAAGTCCATAGTGCGGGGGCCGAATTTCAGCCCTTCCCGGCAGCGCCCGCAACGATCCTCAATGGAGCGCAGGAGGGCAAGCGCCTGGGGAAGCGAGCGGCTGGTCTCGGCACCCGCCACCAGGTTGTAGAAAGGATCGCCGGTAAAGCCCGCCGCCTCGCTTTCATAAATTGGCGAAACCCGCAAATCGCTGAGTTCAGCGGCGAGCAGGCCCAAGGCCTTGCGAATATGCTTGCCTCGCTCAATGTTGCTGCCCATGCTGATATGCAGGGGGATCATGGGGGCAATACTCCGCGCTCAATGATGACCCCCGCATCCCGAGCGCATCGCAATGCCCCGGGCTTGCTGACCTTGATCCGCAGCCAGGGAACCCCGAATTCCTCCCGCACCAGAGCGGCCAAACGCTCGGCCAAGGTCTCTACCAAGCGGAAGCTGCTGCTCTCGGTGAAGGCGACCAGACGCTTGGCCACCGCCTTGTAGTCCAAGGCATTCTGAATATCGTCATCGGCGGCGGCGGCAGTGATGTCACAGGCCATCTCCAAGTCTAGGGAAATTACCTGGCGCACTTCCCGCTCCCAATCAAAGATGCCGATGGTCGCCTCCACTTGCAGGTCGCGAATATAAACGATGTCCATGGCGCTGCTCAACTGTGCCCGGGGGGAGGAGCAAGCTCGGTCAAGGACCACCGGGGTCGCACGGCGACCGCCAGGCTGTCCTCCTGGCCGGCAGACAGACGGCGGCAGCCCGCGTAGGCGATCATGGCACCGTTATCCGTGCACAGGGCGGGACGAGGATAGCGCAGGCAGATCCCCCTCTGTGCAAGGGCGGATTCCAAGGACTGCCGAAGGCGGCGGTTGGCCCCTACCCCGCCGGCCACCACCAAGGTGCCGAGACCGGTGTCCGACAGAGCGGAAAGGCATTTCTTAGTCAGGGTATCCACCACTGCCTCCTGGAAAGAGGCGGCGATGTCCGCCGCGGTTTGCGGCGACAGGCTGCCCTCCCTTGCACGTTCTTTTCGGACGGTATTCATCAGGGCAGTCTTGAGGCCGCTAAAGCTGAAATCCAAGCCGGGACGCTCGGTCATCGGGCGAGGAAAGTCAAAACGCTGCGGATCCCCTTTCTCTGCTAAATGTGCCACCGCCGGCCCGCCGGGATAGCTGAGTCCCAGCATGCGCGCCACCTTGTCAAAGGCCTCCCCCGCCGCATCATCCAGCGTATCACCCAGGAGACGATAGCGCCCCAAACCGTCGGCCTGCAGCAGCTGTGTATGCCCGCCGGAAACCAGGAGAGCAGCAAAAGGGAAAGTCGGGGGAGACTCTTCCAGCATAACCGCCAGCAGGTGCCCCTCCATGTGGTGGACCCCGATGGCGGGCAGTCCTCGGGCATAGGCCAGGGCGCGGGCAAAGCAGGCCCCGGCCAGCAGTGCCCCAGCCAGGCCGGGGCCAGCCGTGTAGGCAATGCCGTCTGGCGCCGCCGCTTCATCCTGGCCCAACGCGTGACCCGCTGCGATCAAGACCTCCTCAGTCAAGGACAGAACATGGCGGATGTGATCGCGGGAAGCCAGCTCCGGCACCACGCCGCCGTAGTCGGCGTGAAGCGCGGTCTGGCTTTGCAGACACTCGGCGAGCACACCGCCCGCACTGTCATACAGCGCGATGCCAGTCTCATCGCAAGAAGTCTCAATACCAAGTATGCGCACGAAAGAGAAACCGCATGGGTGAAACTTGCCATTATAATTGCGGCGGCACTTTTATTTATTGCGCCGATCTGCTCATCGCTGAAATACCGGCCAAGCACTGATAGAAAAATCCCGCGCGGGCAGCAGACAAGACATGCAGATTGAAGAAAAAAGACTCTGGCAGCCGTGAAGTGGCTACTGCTGACCCTGGAAAAATCAGAGGGAACATCAAACCTGATAGCAGATGACCTGCACAACTGCATCGCGCATTATCAGGATTGCGAGGTGCGCAAATTGTCGGACAAGGAGCGGCATACCCTGAGAAGCTACTTCAGAAAGCATGTGGACACAAATGCCTATGACAGGATTATCCTTTTCCTGTGCCTGAAGACAGGAATTGAGCAGGGCCGTTTCCTGCGTTCCATCCCCAACCTGATTTTCTTTGAGTATGATGCCTTTGAGAACTACCTGGATTACTTCTGGCTGTATGGCAAATACAGCCATTTATACCGCATCGTGCCCTGGGCACGGATCATCGTGTCGGGGCATACCCTTGCCAAGAAACTTCAGGGAGAGGGTTTTGACGCTGTCTTCCTGCCAAAAGGATATAGCAGCCGCTTGATTAAAAATCTCCGGCGGGAACGCAACATAGAACTCGGCTTCATCGGCAATACGGAATACTACGTATACGAGAAAAGAAAAGCCATGCTAGAAGATATTGCGCGATATGAAAAACTGCATATTGCGCAGGTACCTTCCGGATTGCCCTATATGCAGCGTCTCAACAATATCAAATTTTTCGTCACGGCAGATGCCGCTTTTGACGAATATATGATCAAGGAATTTGAAGCCATGGCCTGCGGCTGTGTGCTGCTTGCCCAAGCACGCAGCCCGGAGGAAACCGAGGCCCTCGGCTTTCGGGATATGGAACACCTGGTGCTGTACCGGGACGTGAAGGAGATGCGGGAGAAATTGGCATACCTGCGCCATCATCCGGAGGTCACAGAGCGCATCGCGGCAGCCGGTGAAAAATTGGTTAGCGAAAATTACAGCTGGGATAAACTTGCCCCTCAGCTGATAGAGCACGTGCAGGTGCCGCTTCGGGAAAAACGAATAAAAAAGTTTCTCGGCATGTCCATCTCCTACCCGACTGTGGCGCAGTACACCGCTGGAGGCCGCGCATAATTTCATAAAATAGTGTAGTATCTCAGCCTCATATTCCCAATTCCGAAGGAAACCAATGCCATCTGTCAAGGTGAATGAAAACGAGAATCTGGAGGTCGCCCTGCGCCGGTTCAAAAGGTCCTGTGAGCGCGCAGGCATTGTCGCCGAGCTTCGTCGGCGCGAGTTCTATGAAAAACCCGCGGTAGTGCGGCGGCGCAAAAAAATCGTTGCTGTGCGTCGGCAGCGCAAGAAAACCCACCGGGAAAAGCGCCGCTTCTTCCATCAGTATTGATATCGCGGGGGGCAGTGCCCAAGGTCCTTGGCACCCGTCTGCAACCGAGAACCGATGAACCTGCAAGCACAGTTTAGTGCCGCCATGAAAGAGGCACTGCGGGCCGGGGAAAAACAGCGCCTGGGTGCGATTCGCCTGATGATGGCAGAAGTGCAGCGGGCTGAAATCGGCAGAGAAGCCATGTCCGAGACAGAGGTGCTGAGCATCCTGAACCGGATGGTCAAGCAGCGGCGTGAGGCGGCTACGCAATTTGAACAGGCTGGCCGCGATGAACTGGCAGCACAGGAGAAAGCAGAAATCAGCGTTATCCAAGAATTCCTGCCCGCCCCCCTCAGCCGAGAAGAAATTGCAGCCTTGGCAGCAAAGGCAATCGCCGATACCGGTGCTTCCTCCCCGAAAGACATGGGGCAAATAATGACAGCCCTGAAAAAAGACTTGGCCGGTCGCGCAGACATGAAGGAAGTAAGCACCCTGGTACAGGAGCAGCTGAAGGGCTGAAACCGACACCGAGCGCGCTGTCTGTGCGCTTGCAGATTCAATGGGAATCAAAGGAATAAGGTGCTTTTGATCCAATAAGCCATTGAATTTTCCAGCTGAGCGGAGCAATACTTGAACCCGCCCTCTGGCGAATATGCAAGGCTATTTCATCATCGAGAAGCACACCCGCTATAATCCTATCCTCGGGTAGAGCGCAGGCAATGGCAGGACAAATTCCGAAGGAGTTCATCGCGCGGCTGGTGCAGAGTGCTGACATCACCGAGGTGGTGGGCAGTCGCATCCAACTGCGCAAGGCAGGGCGCAGCCACAAGGGATTGTGCCCCTTTCACAAGGAGAAAACCCCGTCCTTTCTAGTCAGCCCCGAGCGGCAGATGTACCACTGTTTCGGCTGCGGAGCTGGCGGCAATGTGCTCGGTTTCCTGATGGAATATGAAAAACTGGATTTTGTCACGGCGGTGGAAAAGCTGGCGGAATCCCTAGGCATGGAAGTGCCAAGAGATGGCCAAAACAGGCAGGAAGACAGCGATATCGCCAAAATCCACAAGGTGCTGGAGGAAGCCGCCCAATTCTATTGGCAGCAGCTGCGAAGCAGCCCCTTCGGCAAAAAGGCCGCCGACTACTTGAAACAGAGGGGGCTGGACGGCAGAACGGCTAAAAAATTCAGCATCAGCTGTGCACCCGATGGCTGGGATATGCTGCTAAAAGCCCTCGGCAGGGAAGAGGCGGAGCGCATTCGGCTTTTGGAAAAGGCGGGGCTGGTTATCCGCAGAGAGGAGAAAGAGGAGAAGGTAAAGGTATATGACCGCCTGCGCAGTCGCATTGTATTTCCCATCCGGGATGCCCGGGGCCGGGTGCTCGGCTTCGGCGGCCGGGCGCTGCCGAGCGGCGAAGAGGGGCAGCCCAAGTACATCAATTCACCGGAGACACCGGTATTCCAAAAGCGCCGCATTCTGTACGGACTCTATGAAATGCAGCAGACACTGCGGGACGAGCGCCTGCCAAAACCGGATTCCCTGCTCCTGGTGGAGGGCTACATGGACGTGGT
Source organism: Gammaproteobacteria bacterium (assembly GCA_965205525.1). Taxonomy (GTDB): domain Bacteria; phylum Pseudomonadota; class Gammaproteobacteria; order JABABF01; family JABABF01. Next base: position 253,440 of record OZ242171.1, on the reverse strand, counting down.
CATGCTGGCCCAGCACGGCATTCACAACGCCTTGGCCGTATTGGGAACAGCACTGGGGGGAGAGCACTTAGAACTGGCTTTTCGGCATGCGCAGACGGTAACTCTCTGCTTGGATGGAGATACGGCGGGATACCGGGCCGCAGAGAGCGCCCTGAAGCCTGCCCTGTCGGCAATGCGGGACGGGCGGGAGGTTCGGTTTCTCTTTCTGCCTGAGGGCGAGGACCCGGACAGCCTGGTGCGGGCAAAGGGTAAAGAACATTTTCAGGAACTCCTCCAAAGGGAAAGTCGGTCTCTGCAAGCCTTCCTGTTTGAGCAGCTAGAAAAGAAAGCAGATCCGCAGGAGCTAGAGGGCAAAGCACGACTGTGCCAAGAAGCAGAGCCCCTGCTGTCCCTCCTGCCCCCGGAAGCAGGAATCTACCGCCGGCTCCTAGTTGAGGAACTGGCAAAGCGCACCGGGCTCCAGGCTGAGGCAGTGGAGATGGAATTAGAAGCCATGAAGAAGCGGCGCACCCGCCCGGCGAATGCAGGTGTGCCGCCGGCAGCATTCGTCCCGGAGATGCCGCCGCCGCCGGATTCAGCGCCTCCCGAATATTCCGAGTCGCCGCAGGATACGGGGGGTACGAAAAGCACAAAAGGAGAAATGCCGAGCCTAGCCGAGAGGATCATCGCTCTCTTCTTATGCCATTCTTCCCCGGGGCGGCTGCCACTAGATGATCTGGCCTGTCCGCCCGAGACTGCGGGCAACGGTGCCTTGAATCAACTGCTGAGCCTCCTGAGAGATCACCCGGAAACCAGTTCGGGTGCCATCTTGGTCTACTGTGAAGATAATATCCCCCACCCGAAGATCCTAGAGCACAGCAGCGAGCTGGCGATACTGCAAGAAGACGAGCACGTTGAAAAGGAGCTGCAAGGCATCAGAGAAAAACTTGCCTGGCAGGCCGAGGAGAGCAGGATTGCAGAATTCACTGTAGGAAAAGATCCTTCCTCCTGGGATGATGAGGATGAGGAGATTTTTCTGCAGCGTCTGCGAAAACGCCATCATCGCGGCGCAAAAGAAAAAAAGGCAGAGGTTTTACACTGAAGGCAGCGCTTGGCACGGCAGGGAGCACCCTAGGAGAGGAGCGCCATGGAAAAAGGATACACAGGCATCGGGCATAGGGGAGAAGAGCGCGGCGCGCATCCGGCGCTGCCCTTCTTAGAAGCCCTGGTGAAAACGGGCCGACTGGGGCTGGCAGAGGCCAAGGAAGCGAGACAACGCCTCGGGGAAATTCCGCCCGGCACATCTCCCCTGCTGTGGCTGGCAAATCTCGGACTGCCGGACTCAGCGGCGACGGGAAAATCCTTGGACGAGGACAGCCTGGTGAACTGGCTCAGCGCATACAGCGGATTGCCGCTGGAAAAAATTGATCCCCTGCAGATTGAGGTGGAGACGGCGGTGCAAGCAATTCCAGCGGGCTTCGCCCGGCACCACGGCATCCTGGCCCTGCGTGTAGAGCAGCATCGGGCCGTAGTGGCCTGTGCAAACCCCTTTCGGCAGCGGGAGTGGACAGCAGACTTAGCCCGGGCCCTGAGCCGGGAGATTTACCCAGTTTTGGCCTGTCCGAGTGAAATTCTCCGCTACACGGCGGAGTTCTACCGCCTGTCCCGCTCGGTGGAAGGAGCGGTATCAGCAGGGAAAATAGTGCTTCGGGAAAACAACCTGGAGCAGCTGCTGTCTCTGGGAAGAGAGGAGAATGAAGAGGGGCACACAGAAGCCATTACCGACTGGCTGCTGCGCTACGCCCTGGAGCAGAGGGCAAGCGATATCCATCTGGAGCCGCGCCGGGAGCAGGGGCAGCTGCGTCTGCGCATTGACGGCATACTGCATACTGTCTATCGCTTTCCGGCACCAGTGTCCCGGGCCATTGTGAATCGCCTGAAAATCTTAGGACGCATGGATATCACGGAAAGGCGTCGCCCCCAGGACGGGCGTCTTCGCACCCGCAGCGCCGAAGGGAGCGAAGTGGAATTCCGCCTCTCCACCATGCCCACCGCCTGCGGGGAGAAACTGGTGGCACGCCTCTTGGATCCGCGCAACCTGTTCCAAGATTTTGCACAGCTCGGCCTCAGGGGACGGGAGTTTAAGACGTGGCAGAGAATTACCGGCAGCCAAGGCGGGATCTCTCTGGTGACAGGTCCCACTGGCTCCGGCAAGACCACCACCCTTTATACCACCCTGCAGCAGCTGGCAGATTCCGCCCACAACGTGTGCACAGTGGAGGACCCGATTGAAATCGTGGAGCCGGCTTTCAACCAGACGCAGGTGCACCCGGGGATTGGGCTGGATTTCGCTGCTGGCATTCGGGCCCTGCTGCGCCAAGACCCGGATATCATCATGGTGGGCGAAATTCGGGATACGGAGACCGCACGCATGGCGGTACAGGCAGCCCTCACCGGTCACCGGGTACTCACTACAGTGCACGCCGGGCACAGCGCCGCCGCCGTCATCCGCCTGCTGGATCTGGGCGTGCCCGCCTACTTGGTGCGCGCCACCCTGGCCGGGGTCATGGCCCAGAGGCTGGCCCGCCGTCTGTGCACACAGTGCCGTCGCCCAAGCCCAGCAGACACCGAGCTGTGGCGCCAGCTGTCACCGGCTCCTCCTCCCCCGCAAATGTTTCGCGCCGAGGGCTGCACCGCCTGTCGGCAGAGCGGCTACCGGGGCCGCACCGGCCTGTTTGAAGTGCTGCCGCTTGATGAAGATATACACCGGCAGCTGCAGGAAAATACAGGGCCGAATGCATTGCGGGAAGCGATTCGCAGCCCGGACTTTCGCACCCTGCGGGAGGCTGCCGCCGAGCGGGTCGCCGCCGGCGAAATCAGTGTGGAGGAGGCCTTGCGAGCCGTCGTGTGAAGCAGGCCCCCGCCGCTCGTAAAAGATGCACCGGGCAGAAAAGACGGCAGGACAGTTTTTGCATTAAACTGCTGAGCGTTCCATCTGCCGTCGGTGCCTGCCTATTGTGCTGTGCCCTCCTGCTCCTCGCACCGAGCCCAAAATACCTGAAAGCACCTGCGGAACCAAATAATGCCGCTTGCGGAATTACCGACCGAGCACCTGCCTAGGATTCTGCGCACCGCCGCTCGCGATGCATGGCATGTGATGCTGGCCGCCGCGGACGCGCCGACACGGGATTGGTATGCCAAGTGGGCACAGGAAAAAGTGGCAGAAGCCAATGACTTGGCTCGGGTGTGGGCCGCTAGTCCCTGGGCGGCGGAAATCTGTCAGAGACATCCCACCTGGGCGGCAGAGCTGCTGAAAGAAGGCAGCCTGAAGCAGAGCCTGGGGGCACAGGATTTTCAAGCCCACTGGCAGCAGGTGGCCGGAGACGGCAGCGCCGATGCCCTGGCGGCAGCCCTGGTTTGCTTTCGCCAACGAGAGATGCTGCGGCTGATCTGGCGGGATTTCACCCGGGCGGCGACGCTGGAAGATACCTGCCGGGAGGTCGGTCTGCTGGCACAAAGCTGCCTGGAGACCGCCCTTTGCTGGCATCACCGCGCGCTGTGCGAGCGTTTCGGAGCACCTGTCGGCGACAGCGGCGCAGCGCAGAACATGGTGGTGCTCGGAATGGGCAAGCTAGGCGGCGAAGAGCTGAACCTGTCTTCGGACATTGACCTCATCTTCTGCTATCCGGAAAAAGGAGAAACCCAGCCGCCGAGCGGTTGCGCTTCCATCAGCAACCAAGAGTTCTTTGAGATTCTCGGACAGCGTCTGCTCGCCGCCCTGGAGCCCACCGGCGGACCCGATATCGTATTCCGCACAGACATGCGTCTCAGACCCCATGGTCGCAGCGGACCGCTGGCACTGAGCTTTAATGCAATGGAGCTTTATTACGAAAGCCAGGGGCGTGACTGGGAGCGATATGCGCTGGTCAAAGTGCGGACAGTAGCGGGCGACCGCAAAGCGGGAGAGCAGCTGCTAAAGCGCATTCATCCTTTTATCTACCGCCGGTACTTGGATTTTCGCGCCGTAGATACGCTGCGCGAGATGAAGGAGCGTACGGCAGCGGCAGAGGGGATAGGGCGATCAGAGGATATTAAGCGAGGACCGGGCGGTATTCGCCAAGTAGAATTCACCGTGCAATCCTTTCAGATCATCTTCGGCGGACAACGCCCAGAACTGCGAGAGCGACGGCTGCTGACCGCACTGCAGCTGCTGCACAAACACGGATACCTAAACACCGAGGACGCAAAGGCACTGGAGGAAGCCTACCGCTTTCTGCGCAACACGGAGCATGCTCTGCAGGGCTACGCAGACCAGCAGACTCAGCAGCTGCCCGCTTCGGCAGAACAGCAAGCCGCACTGGCGATGGTGATGGGACAGCCGGACTGGGACCGATTCAGTGCAGAGCTTGCAGAGCACCGGCGACGGGTGCATGAAATCTTTGAGGGCATCTTGAAATCGCCGAGCGCAGAAAAATCGCCGTGGCAGGCACTGTGGCAGGAGGGGTCAAGAGCAGAAGAAAAGTGCCGAATGCTGGCGGCAGCAGGGTTTCAGCAACCGCGGGAAATTCTGGCCCACCTCGCCGACCTGCAATCCCGACAGGAAAGAAATTATCCCGAGCAGGAGAGCAGACGGCTGGCACAGCTGATGCCCCTGCTGCTTGCGGACCTGGCCGGCAAGGCGAGACCAGACCAGACTCTGATCCGCATCCTGCCCCTGCTCGCAGCGATTCTCGGTCGCAGCGCCTACCTGTCTCTCTTGGCAGAGAATCCGGCGGCTCTGAAGCAGCTGGTCAAACTGTGCGAGGCCAGCCCTCGGGTAGCGGAAGATCTGATCCGATACCCGGCCCTGCTGGACGAGCTGCTAGATGTGCGGGCACTGTATGCTCCCCTGGAACGAGCGCAAATACAGGCGACACTGGAATATCAGCTGGAACGCCGCCCGCCGGAGGATCTGGAAGGACAGCTGGCGGAGCTGCATCACTTCCGAACAGCCCACAGCCTTCGGGTCGCAGCCCAGGACCTAGACGGCCGCCTGACCATTGAGGAGACGGGATGCTGTCTTAGCGATATTGCCGAGGCCGTCCTGGCAATCATCCTGGATTTGTGCTGGCGGGACCTCGTCGCTCGCCACGGCCGCCCCGGAGGTCCCCAGCAGGAAGAAGGTGCTTTTGGCATTGTGGCCTATGGCAAGCTGGGGGGGCAGGAAATGCAGTACGGCTCCGACCTGGACCTGGTATTTCTGTATGAGGCAGATCCAAATACGCATACGGATGGAAAGCGGCCGCTGGAGAACTCCATCTTTTTTACCCGCCTCGGCCAGCGGCTGCTGCATTACCTCGGCCATGCAGCGGCGGAAGGTGCACTGTACGAAGTGGACACTCGGCTGCGCCCCTCCGGGCGCGCAGGCATGCTGGTAACCCGGATGGAAGCCTTCACGGAATACCAGCGGCACAAGGCGCACACCTGGGAGCACCAGGCCCTGATCAGGGCACGGGCAGTGGCAGGCAGCCCTCGTATTGCCGAAAAGCTGACACAGTTGAAAGAGGAAATTCTGTGTCGCAGAAGGGAGCCGGAAAAGCTGCGGCAGGATGTGCTGGATATGAGACGGAAAATGCGGGCCCAGCGGGCCGCCAGCAGCGGCGGCGGAAGGCAGCCCGACCCCAAGCGAGACGCGGGAGGCATGGTGGATATAGAATTCATTGTGCATCATGCGGTCCTCGCCCAAGCTGCCGAGCACCCGGAACTCGCCGGGGAGACGAATCTGCTGAGCCTCTTGGCTCGCCTGGATCGCTTGAAACTGCTGCCGCCTGGGAGCGCTCGCGCCCTCGCTGCGGCTTGGCGGGCACTTGCAACTAAAATTAACCAGCACACATTGGGTGGTGTACCGCAAATTGTGCTGCCTTCGCTGGAGAGAGAAGTCACCACTTGGTGGCAGCAGCTCTTTGCTGAGGACACTGACAACACGACACAGGGGAATAACTAATGTCTTTTGCAGAACGAGATGGCTGGATCTGGTGCGACGGGGACATGATTCCCTGGCGGGAAGCGAAGGTGCACTTTCTGACCCATACCCTGCACTACGGGCGCGGTGTCTTTGAGGGGGTGCGCTCCCATCACACAGAAAAACACGGCGTCTGTATCTTCCGTCTTCGGGATCATATCCGGCGCCTGCTGAATTCGGCCCGCATACTGCAAATGGAGGTGCCCTGCACAGCCGAGGTCCTGGAGGAGGCCCAGCGGGAAGTGGTGCGCAAAAATGGCCTGGGGGAATTCGGCTACCTGCGGCCGATGTGTCTGCACGGCTCGGAGGGCATGGGACTGCACGCAGACAACCTCAGGACCCACGTGATGATCGCTGCCTGGGAGTGGCCTTCCTACCTGGCACCGGAAGCACGGGAGCAGGGGATCCGGGTGCACACCGCCTCCCATATCCGCCACCACGCGCACCGGGAAAGATGCCAGGCGAAGGCGAGCGGCTCCTATATCGATTCCATCCTCGCCTCTCGGGAAGCGCATGCGCAAGGCTGTGACGAGGCCCTGCTGCTGGACCAGGACGGCTATGTGGCGGAGGGCAGCGGGGAAAATTTTTTCATTGTTCGGGATGAAATCCTGGAAACACCGGAGCCCTCCTGGTGCCTAAAAGGAATCACCCGGGACACGATCCTCACCTTGGCAAAGGAGGCCGGGATGACAGTGCGAGAGACTCACCTCAGCCTAGAGCAGGTTTATACCGCCGATGAGGCTTTCTTTACCGGCACGGCGGCCGGGCTCGTGCCGATACAAGAAGTGGACGGAAAAGCGATTGGGACCGGCTGCCGTGGAGCCGTGACGGAGCGCCTGCAAACACTGTACGCAGACCAGACCCATGGCCGCCGCAGCGAGCACCCGGAATGGCTGGTTCCGGTAGAGCCCTGAGACATGCCACAGGAGGATATCTCCCCTGCCCTAGTGGTCGGGCCGGCGTGGCTCGGGGATATGGTGATGGCGCAGCCCCTGCTGGCGCTGCTGCGACGAGAAGAGCCCGCCCTGCAGATTGATGTCCTGGCCCCTCCCTGGACCCTGCCCCTCTTGCAATTCATGCCGGAGGTGCGCCGAGCAGTGCTGCTGCCCATCGGCCACAAGCGCCTGAATATCGGCCTCAGGCGGCAACTGGGGCGCAAGCTGCGCCGGGAGGGCTATGGGCGGGCCATCGTGCTGCCCAACTCGCTGAAATCTGCCCTAGTGCCCTATTTCGCCCGCATCCCCCGCCGCATCGGCTGGCGCGGTGAACATCGCTACCTGCTGCTGAACGACCTGCGCCGCTTGGACGAGTCGCTTTATCCGAGCATGCCTCAGCGCTTTGCGGCCCTGTGCATGCCTAGGGCAGCACCGCCGCCCCAGGTGCCGTCGCCCCGCCTGCGGGCAGAGCCTGCTGCTGCTGCTGCTGCTGCGGTGCGCCTGGGGCTGGAGGACAGCTCCCCAGCACTGGCTCTCTGCCCCGGGGCAGAGTACGGTTCGGCCAAGCGCTGGCCGCCTCGGCACTTTGCCGAGGTGGCCCGGGAATGGCTGGCTCGGGGAGGACAGGTATGGCTGCTGGGCGGAGACCGGGAGCGGGATATTGCACAAACAGTGCGGGAATATCTGCCGCCGTCAGTGCGGGAAGGCTGTCACAACCTGACGGGAGAGACTTCCCTGGAGGAGACGGTGCTGCTGCTCTCTCTCAGTCAGGGAGCGGTCAGCAATGACTCCGGGCTGATGCATATCGCCGCCGCTTTGGGCAGACCGCTAGCAGCGGTATACGGCTCCACTTCGCCGACCCTGACCCCTCCCGGGGGACAGGGACAGGCCAAAGCCCTGTTCCTAGATCTTCCCTGTGCCCCCTGCTTTCAGCGGGAATGCCCCTTGGGGCACAAAAACTGTCTACATCAGCTGCTGCCAGAGCGGGTGCTAGAGGCGATGAGCCCCTGGCTGCCGACCGGCAGCGATTCCTGAGGGTCTTTCCTGTGCACGTGCTGGTGGTCAAGACCTCTTCCATGGGGGACATCGTGCATACCTTGTCTGCCCTCAGTGATGCTGTCGCTGCACAGCCCAAAATTCGCTTTGACTGGGCGGTTGAGGAAGCCTATGCGGAAATACCCGCCTGGCATCCGGCAGTGGAAAAAGTAATCCCGGTGGCTCTCCGGCGGTGGCGGCAACGACCTGGGATCCGGCTGCATCGGCAGCAGTGGCGAGAATGCAAGGCGTATCTCGGCCAGAGCTACTACGATTTCATCATTGATGCCCAAGGGCTGCTGAAGAGCGCCTGGCTCACGCGATGTGCCCGGGGGCCCCGTTACGGGATGGATGCAAATTCTGTGCGAGAGCGCCTTGCTTCTTGGTTCTACCACCAACGACTGCCTATCCCCAAAGGGCGACATGCCATCTGGCGCCTGCGCAAGCTGTTCGCAGACACCTTGGAGTATCCAATGCCCACAACACCGGCGGATTACAGCATTCAGCCGGCGGACTTTCTCTATAGCGAAAACGGCAGCCCCTACTTGGTATTTCTTCATGCCACCTCGCGAGCAGAAAAAGAATGGCCGGTTTCACACTGGCATCAGCTGTGCAAAAGTGCCGGTGAAGCGGGCTACGGGGTGCGTCTGCCCTGGGGCACGAACAAGGAGCGGGAGCAAGCAGAGCATATTGCCAAGGCACATCCGATGGCAGAAGTGCTGCCCCATCTCAATCTCCGGGCGTTAGCCGGCGTACTGGCAGGTGCCCGGGGCATTGCGGCGGTGGACACCGGCCTCGCCCACTTGGCGGCTGCTTTAGGGCGGCCGGCGGTGGTGCTGTACGGCCCGTCGGAGCCGGCACTGATCGGCACCTGGGGGCCGGGACAGCAACACTTGCAGGCCGAGGGTGAGCGGCGCGAGCTGGCAGACATTTCTTCCGCAAGGGCTTGGCACGCACTGCAACAAATCCTGGCAAAATAATGCAGATCGCTTTCTGTCTATTTAAATATTTTCCCTACGGCGGGCTGCAAAGAGATTTTCTCCGCATCGCCCGGGCCATGGCGGAGCGGGGGCACCGGATACGCGTTTATACCCTATCCTGGGACGGACCGGGACACGAGGATTTCCAGCTGCTTCGGGTGCCGGTGCGGGCCCTCAGCCATCATCGGCTATACGAGAAATACGAGAAATGGGTGCATGAACACCTGGCGGAAAACCCAGCGGATGTAGCGGTCGGCTTTGACAAGATGGCAGGGCTGGATGTGTATTACAGCGCGGAGTGCTGCTACGAGGAAAAAATGCGTGAAGAGCGTCCGCCCTGGCATCGCTGGACGCCCCGCTACTACTCCTTCAGGCGACGGGAGCGGGCGGTTTTTTCTCCTGCTGCGAGCACGCGCATCCTATTTTTGAGCGAGTATACGCGACAGGCCTGCCTGCACCGCTACGGCACACCCCCCGGGCGCACACATCTTCTGCCCCCGGGCATTGATGCGGACAGACGGCGCCCCGCAGAAGAGCAGGCTCAGGCCATACGCCGTGAACTGCGCCGGGAGCTGCACATCTGCAAGGACGAATTCCTGCTTCTTCTAGTCGGCTCCGGCTTCCGCACCAAGGGATTGGATCGCGCGCTTCGGGCACTGGCAGCCCTGCCGGACAAACTCAGGGTGCACACCCGGCTCCTAGTGATCGGTCAGGATAAAAACAGGCACTACCGCCGACTGGCTCGGCACCTGAAAATCGCATCCGGTTTGCAAATCCTGTCGGGGCGGGATGACATTCCGCGCTTTCTGCTCGGCGCAGATCTGCTGCTGCATCCGGCACGCCAAGAGAATACAGGCTCGGTGCTGCTGGAAGCGATGATGGCGGGTCTGCCGGTTATCACCACCGATGTCTGCGGCTATGCCTCGCATATCAAGGCCGCGAATTCGGGAGTGGCATTGCCCTCCCCTTTTCAGCAGGAAGCGCTGGATGCTGCCATTGCAACGGCTCTTTCGAATCGGGAGAAGCAGAGAGAGTGGCAGCACAATGCCCTCCGCTATGCAGCCCGCACCCCCATGCAGGGCCTGGTGGCAGAAGCGGTGCGCTGCATTGAGGCGACGGCATGAGAGAAGTGCACTTGCAACCGGTCTTCGCCGCCGCCTGGCGGGGTCAGGATCCCTTTCAAGCGGCGGCGGCACTGCGGGGCGAGGTGGTACGGGCAGTGGAAAACCGATGCACACTGCGCTTTGAACAAAACGGGCAATCCTACTACCTGAAACTGCATCAGCCGCTCCGCTTTCGAGAAATCTGCCGAAGTCTGCTGCGGGGCGGCCTGCCGGTGCTCAGCGCCCGGGACGAATGGCGCGCCTTGGAGCGACTGCGCCGCCTGGGGCTGGACGTGCCCGAGACGGCTGCCTGCGGGCAGTATGGCAACTACCCCGCCGGCATCCACTCTTTTATCATCACGCGGGCCTTGGAGAACACCGTGAGTCTGGAGGACTACACAGCAGATTGGAAACGGCACCCGCCGCCCGGCCCGGTGCGCAGGGCCCTGCTAAAACAGGTTGCTCTGATCGCCCGGATCATGCATGACGGCGGCATCAATCATCGGGATTTTTATCTGTGCCATTTCCACTTGGACCAGAGCCGTCCCCCGACACCGAAACCGCGTTTGTACCTGATGGATCTGCACCGGGCCCAGCTGCGCCCGCGCACACCCCTGCGTTGGATCGTCAAGGATCTCGGAGGAATCTATTTCTCTGCCCTGCACATCGGCCTGTCGCGATCGGACCTGCTGCATTTCGTCAGCACCTACAGCGGCTTGCCCCCGGGACAGGCCCTTCGGAGGCAGGAGCGATTGTGGCGACAGGTGCAGCGGCGGGCCGCCGCACTGCGCCGGGAAGCGGTGCGCAAGGGACAGCTGCCTGCGGGGGGCAGTCCCCCTTGAACATTCCCTTCACGAAAGCGGCTGAACTGGCCCGCATGGGCCGGACCATTGTCACGCCCTTGCAGCTGGCCCTGGTCGGAAGGGGCAGCCGGGTCACACGCTTTCTCTGCGAAGAACTCTTGCGCGTGTATCCCAAACGGCGGTTCGTCATGCGGGGACGATGGAAGGGACGGCCGGCAGTTGCCAAGCTGTACTTCGGACGCCGTGCGTACAGGGATTGCCAGCGGGCGGAGCGAGGCGCCGGGCTGCTGCGAGAAGCCAGCATTCCAGCACCGGAACTGCTGGCGACAGTGCACGGTGCAGACAGACGCTCTGCGCTGCTCATCTTTGAATACATAAAGGGTGAAACAGCGACAACAGCAGCCGATGAAAACCAGGACGCACTGTACCGGGCAGGCAGAGAGGCAATGCGAGCCCTGCACCGGGCGGGACTCGTGCATCGGGATCCGCATTTCGGCAATTTTCTGATCAGTGGAGAGGGAGTCTGGATACTAGATCCAGATGACATCACAAGGGAAAGCAGTGCCCAAACCCAGCGCAGAAACCTGGCTTTGTTCTTGGCACAACTGCCCCCTTCGGCACAGCAGGCGGCATTGTCAGAAGAGGAAAGCAGGGCAAAGCTGGCTTTGGAAGTGGAGCAGGCATGGCAGAGACGATTAAAAAATTACCGAAAGAAATCTGCCCGGGATTGCACCGAGTTCAAGGTCTGGCAGGAGGGTAAAAGATACCTTTGCTGCTGCCGGACTGCCTTGGCGAAACAGCCCGAGCTGGCAGGGCTGATGGCAGATCCAGATACCTCTATGGCTGGGGGCACAATGCTGAAGGATGGCAGTTCTGCGACCGTGGTGCGCATCCCCCTCGGCGAAGCAGATCTGGTCATCAAGCGATACAACATTAAGGGAGCGATGCACTTCCTGCGCAGGTGCCTGGGGGCAAGCCGGGCGCGTCGCGCCTGGTGCAATGCCAACATGCTGCGCCAGGGCGGAATCCACACACCAGCGCCGCTAGCGCTGGTGGAAAGGCGTCATCTATGCGGCCTGCTGCCCGGCTGTGCCTGGCTCGTATCCCGATTTCAAGAAGGACAGACACTGGCGGAATACACTGCGGAAAATGTTTCGCCGCCGGAGCAGGCAGACCGGGAGATCGCCCGCACCTTTCTGCTGCTGAAAAAGATGAACCTGGTGCACGGAGACATGAAGGCGAGCAACTGGATTATCTCCGGGGACAAGGCATACTTGACAGACTTGGATTCTCTGCGCCAGCGACATCGGGCAGGGGTGCGCCGGGGACAGCAGCGCGACCTGCAAAGATTCCTGAACAATTGGCCAGCGAGCTCCGCCGGCCGCCGTCATTACGGGAAACTCTTGGAGGTATCCCCTTGAGCCTAATTGTTCTCGGCCTATCCGGCGCTCTCGGGCACGATGCCTCCGCAGCACTGTATGTAGACGGCACCTTGGTGGCGGCGGCAGAGGAAGAAAGGTTCCTCCGAGACAAGCACGCCAAAAAACAGCTGCCGCTGCATGCAGCTCGGTTCTGCATGGAGTCTGCGGGCATCGGGCCGGAGCAGGTGGACGTGGTGGCTGTGCCCTTCGCACCGATCAGTCTGCTGTCCCCGGCCCGCTGGCACTATGCCCGCAGGTACTGGTACGCACCGGATCGGGCACTGGACGCGCTATTCAACGGCAACCGCCGTTACCGCCGCTACCGCAGGAGCATCCGGCAGCTGCTGACCGCTCTCGGCATAGATCATCGGCGCATTGAATTTGAACCCGTGGAGCATCACCTGGCCCATGCCAGCAGTGCCTACCACCTGAGCGGTTTTAAAGGGAAAACTGCCATTTTAGGGATTGATGGCAAGGGTGAATATGCGACTACCTTTTTCGGCTGGGGCGAAAACCGCCGTATTCACTGCATTCAACAATTCTATGATCCGGATTCCCTAGGCGGCCTGTACGGAACCCTCACCGAGTACCTAGGCTTTGAGATGCTAGATGGTGAATACAAGGTGATGGGCATGGCCCCCTACGGCGACCCAGAACGTTTTGACCTCAGCCGGCTGATTGATTTTGACGGGCGGCGATTTCGCATCAACACCCGCTATGCCAACGTAATCGGTCTGCGTCGCTACAAAGAGCGGGGGCGCGGCTTCTATTTCAGCCCGAAGCTGGTGGAATGGCTGGGGCCGAGACGCACCGATGATGCAGCGGATGAGCCTTGGATCCACTACGCAGCGGCGGTGCAGTCGCTCTACGAGGAGGTGTCGCTCGCGCTGATAAAACATCACTTGGGAGACATCCTGCAGGAAACCGGACGCCTGGTCTTTGCCGGCGGTGGCGCATTGAATGTAAAACTGAACCAGCGCATCCTCGCACTGCCGGAGGTGCAAGAGCTCTTTGTACAGCCTGCTGCCAGCGATGCCGGTACTGCCGTGGGCGCTGCCGCCTGGGCCTCGGAGCGGCGGGGAGTGCCCGTGGAGAAGATGGAGCACGTATATCTCGGGCCTGCTTACAGCACGGCCGAGTGCATCGCCGCCTGTGAAAAATTAGGCAGTGCCGTGGGCTGGCAACAGGTGGATAACCCGGCGCGGCGCGCTGCGCAGATTTTGGCAGAGGAGCAGCAGCCGGTGGCTTGGTTTCAGGGACGCATGGAGTTCGGCCCCCGTGCGCTCGGCAATCGCAGTATCCTCGGCTGCCCCAGCGTGCCGGGCATCGCCGACCGCATCAACGAGCAGATCAAATTCCGGGAGCGATGGCGTCCCTTCTGTCCCAGCGTACTGGAGCGAGTAGCCCCGGAGATGGTGGGCACGCAGCACCCGGCCCCTTTCATGACCATAACCTTTGATGTGGCAGAGGAATGGAAAAAACGGGTGCCGGAAGTAGTGCACGAAGACGGCACCGCGCGGATACAGGTAGTCAATCCGCACCACAATCCAAAGTACTGCCAGCTGCTGGAGGAATTGGAGCGACTGACCGGCAGCGGCGTATGCCTGAACACCTCTCTCAATCGGCGCGGCGAGCCGATGGCATGCTCCCCGGAAGATGCATTGGCGACATTTCTCGGTTCCGATCTGCACTTCCTATTCCTAGAAAATATCCTGGTAACCAAGCAGACAGAAAGGAAGGAATAGACATGCAGGCAGAGCGCCCTTTTTTCAGCATTGTTATCCCCTGCTATAACTACGGCCATACCTTGCCGAGGGCACTGGATTCGGCCCTCGCCCAGCGGGCAGATACCTTTGAGGTAATCGTCATTGACGATGGCTCTACGGATGATACCGGGACAGTGGTTAAAACCCGCCAGGAAGCTGGCTGCTCGCATTTGCATTACCTGCGACAGGCCAACCAGGGAGTAGCCGCCGCTTACAAAAGAGGTTTTCAGGCGGCGGTTGGAAAGTATGTCGTGCCGCTGGATGCAGACGACGAGCTGGAGCAGGATGCGCTATACCTTTTTCAATCTATCCTTATCGGCATAAAGAGGCCGACACAAATGGTAATCGCCGGCCATTACTCTATATTTCCCGACGGTCGCAGGAAATATCGGCCTCCCCCCGCTCGTCTTCCCGCCTCGCCGGAGGGACGATTTAAAGCCTGCCTGCGCCATAAGCTAGCCCCCTGCCACGGAGCCATCGCCGTCGCCCGGGACTCTCTTCTCGCCGCCGTCATCGGGAACCCCATCCCGGGAGAACGGGATGGCATGGCTTATCCCCAGCTATTTGCTCACTTGGAATGTGCACTGCTACATCGGCCCACAGCTCGGATACACAAACATGGGGATAGCCTGCGACACAGCACGAACATAAATCCTGAAGAAATAGAAGAATACTGTGCGTCTCTGTTCACACCGGGAGTACTGCCAACATCCTTGCTGAAATACGAGCGCGAATTTCGCGCCCGCAAATACCTGTCTTATTTTCGCACCTTGTATAGGGCCGGGAAGTATCCGGCGGCTGCACAATGGTGGTCTCGGGCCGCCCGTCTGCACCTGCCTGCCGCCTTATCGCCCTCCTACTTGCGAAAGCGCATCGCCTTGGCAGGCAGAAAATAATGAAACCGCCATCCCTAGGCTTTCATTAATGAAACAAGGACAGCACCCGCAGCAGCTGATCTGGACACTTCAGCCCGATGCCGGTATAAGCATTTCCCTGACCACAATGGGATCCTGCAAAAATTTATTATTCTTGCTGAGGAAACTCGCCATTTTATCGGCGCTGACTTCCAAGTAATAATTTAATTCATCTTCAGATAGAACCACCGCGCCATATCTCCTGTGAAAATCAAGAACCTTCCGATTCTCCTTGCGCACATCAAAATGTGCACGCTTGAAGCCAAGGCACTGGGTTGCGTAGTTATACAGTATGAGAATACATTCCATCGCATAATAAAATGGCAGGCCGTCGCGCAAAATCCAGCTGCCCCAGCTGAAACTGTCCTCTCTTGGATCGTAGAGACGCACCGTGCCGCAGGGTTCTCCCGCACGATCCTGGATAATAAAATAGGCTGAATCAGTGGAGTGATAGTAGGCGCTGATATATTTGACTTGGTCCTCCAGTTCAGGAGAAGTCGGATTGAGATAACGGCCCTTTACCGGGTCCTGCCTGAGGGCAAGAATGAAATTTGCATCTTCTCTCTGCACATGTCTCAGCACCAAATAGCGGCCATAAATCCTTTCCGCCCGCAGAATCTTGCCCATACCTTCTTACTTCCTTTTAAACCGATGACTGATCGGGACATCTCCGATACGGATGCGCTTTGGCACCAGTGTGCGGGGCAAGCGGGTGGAAAGAGCCTTTTTAAGTCCAGCAACCGAGCAATCGGCATCTTCACCCAGCTGGACAGTCAGCTCCACGTGCTGGCCAGTAATGGGGTTATCCCGCCCATACGCCTTGGCGAAGAGCACACCGGGAATTGCCAATGCTGCCTGCTCCACCACTGCAGGCAGAACTTTTTCACCGCCTACATTAATGACTTGACCAGCTCGGCCGACAATTCGTATGTACTCTCCGTCCACCTCCACCAAGTCCCCGGTGCTGTACCAGCCGTCGGCATCAAATGGATTTTCCGCATTGAGATATCCTATCATTCGGCTTGCACATCTGATCTCCAAAATACCCTCCTTGCTTATCCTATGCTCAACCCCCTCATCTTTGATTTTTATCCATAGGCTATCCCGCTGCTTCGACTTTACATGCATGATGCCTAGCTCCGTCATTCCATAGGTCTGGCTAAAATTAACCTCTGGCAAAGTTGCACAGGCCGTCTTCAGGGTTTGCAGATCCATTATTTCCGTACCATAGCTCACCCATCTGAGAGGGGTATCGCGGAGTTTCTCTAGCTGTCCATGGAGCAGCATAAGACGGATAAAGGTCGGGCTCGTCGGTAAATGTTCAACACTGAAGCTCTGGATATCCGCCACGATATCCTGTGGATTTCTTGACTTGGGAACCACTATAGTATCGCCCTTGAACAAAGCACGAAAAAAAGTATTCATACCCCCTATGTGATCAAACATCAGAAAACTAATTGCTTTAAGCGGGCGACGTGGTTTTCTATAGGCTTCTCGCATGCGTATGAAATCATGCAAAATTGCCTTTGGCTGGCCGAGTGTGCCGGTAGAAAACAAGATCATGCCGGGATGCCCCCTCCCCCGCAACTCGCCTAGCAGCGGATTGTGTGGATAAGTGCTCTCCAAGCATGTCCCAACATCGTCCTCATAAACCCAGCGCACATGTGCAGAATTAAAAAAATATTCATGCTGTCCTCTTGTTGCGGACGAAAGCGGTACAACAATAGCATTGCGCTCAAGCAGATTAATTACGAGGGACAGGGAGGCAATAGAAAAATCCCCGATAATGGCCACCACATCACCGGGTTGAACTTGAGAAATATCAATAGGCGGTCCAGCAGCGAGATCATCTAGGGAATATTTTCCTGCGTTACCTTCCATGAAATATGGATACCTCCTAGTATCCTTGAACTCATCTAGCAAGTTCACCTTATACCCCTCCGACATGCATCACTTCACCGGAGATCATACGCGCCTGTTCTGATAAGAGAAAAACCACAACTTCGCTCACTTCCTCCGAGCCCATTTTTTTTGGAATGAGTTGTCTTTGTACCACTTCTTCAATATTATCTGCTGGCACATTACGAATCAGGTCGGTGTCAATAGGCCCCGGGGCAACACAATTAACCGTGACGCCAAAAAGTGCCATTTCCCGGGCAAAAACCCTTGAAAAAGCTTCTAGCCCTGCCTTGGAAGCGATATAAATTGATTCACCGGGAAGCGCGAGAGGAACTGCTATCGTTGAAAAATGAATTATCCTGCCACGCTTATTGCGCACGCAAATTTTGGCAAATTCCCGCGATACATTGATAGCGCCGATCAGATTCGTCCGGATAATTCTCTCAACCGTAGCGGCCGGAGTGGTCAGAAGAAGGTTCATGGAGGCAATCCCCGCCGCATTCACCAAACCATATACCTGCGGGTCTTTTTTGAAGTCGGCAAAGAAATCAGCAACCACGTCGGGCTGTCCGACGTCTACTGCGTGGACAGGAAAAGGATGCCCTTCCACTTTACGACGAGCGAGTCCGATTACATCAAAACCTTTGCCCTGGAGGGTTTGCGCTATATGAAATCCTATGCCTCTAGATGCACCGGTCACAAATATCTTTTCATTCATGATGATCGGGCCAGCAGCATTGTCAATTGGTCGAAGGAGAAGACTGCAAGCAGCTCGCCACCACGTGCTCGACAAGGGTATTCGGGGAACGCATAAAACTGTTCATAAGTGACATGGCAGAATCGGAAGTCCAATCAAAAGCCACGTCGTGTTTTTCGTCCAAGTAATCCTCCAAAAACACAAGCAGGCTGACCAATCCAACCGAGTCCATGATCGCGTTTTCCCCAAGCAGGGGCGTTTCCGAGGACACCGAGACTACAGTATCCGAGTCAGCAATTATATTTTCAATTTCACTGATAATCGCTGCTAAGATCTCGGTATGCAGGTTGCTATTACTCATGTCGTCTGGGTACCATGCAAGATTTCAAGAAAACCATGCACCAGCCAGTACAAATGCATATCTTAGGGCAGCGCAGGAGATATTAATTATACCCGCATATTCCATTCATACCATCAACCCTTAAAGGCATTAACCTGCTCAGCAATAGTTGCCGAGGTGTCTATCGCCAAGGTTGGCCCAATGGGCAGGCTGAGAACTTGGGCATGAATGCTTTCTGTAATGGGAAGGCTTAGTTGAGCCCATTCCTGGTAAGCTGCCTGCCGGTGCGGCGGTACCGGATAGTGGATGAGGGTTTCAATGCCATGCTCGGCCAAATGCGCCTGCAGCCGGTCCCGCTTCTCGCAGCGCACAACAAAAAGATGCCAGACATGACTCTCGGGCGACACACAGCAGGGCAGCCTGATCAAATCATTCTTTATATGCTGCAAGTAGTACAGAGCAGTGGCCCGTCGTCGCTCGTTGTCCTCATCTAAATACCGTATCTTGACACTCAGATAGGCTGCTTGAATCTCGTCTAAGCGACTGTTAACACCCCGGTAAGGGTTTAAATTTTTCTGCTTTGATCCGTAGTTCCTGAGGGCTCGCACCATCTCCACCAGCGCCTTGTCATCGGTAGTAATTGCCCCCCCATCGCCCAGTGCGCCCAGATTCTTGGTTGGAAAGAAGCTGAAACCGGCAGCATCGCCCAAGCTGCCTGCGCGTTTCCCTTGGTACCTAGCACCATGTGCCTGGGCACAATCTTCCAGCAGCAGCAGACCATGTTGTTCGGCGAGTTCATGCAGCTCGCCCATCGCGCTGACTTGGCCGTACATATGTACTGCCAAGATAGCCGCAGTACGCTCATTTACTGCCTCGGAAGCAAGCAGCGGATCCAAGTTAAAGGTTTCCGGGTGCGGCTCAATCAAGACCGGTTTCAGACCATTCTCGGTAATGGCAAGTATCGCTGCAATATAGGCGTTAGCCGGCACAATCACCTCTGCCCCAGGCATAATGCGTCCCATTTCGCGGTATGCTCGCAGAATTAAGGTCAGGGCACTTAGCCCGCTGCCAACTCCGACGGCATATGCAGCACCGCAATACTGAGCAAATTCCTTTTCAAAGATATCTGCTTCGGGACCGAGTATATAACGCCCGGACCGAATAACCCGCGCTGTCGCATCCAGCAGCTCTTCGTGAAAACGAGCATTGGATATTCCAAGATCTATACAGTTGATCATTTGCTCTGCTGACCCCAGATAACGAATTCAGAAATCAGCGTACGTATTCCAAGAAAGCTTTGTATTCATCAATATATCCTTTCCGGTTGTTATATTTATGACTGGAGAAAGCCAGCAATATGCAATCTTGGGAAAAGTTTTTCAATTCAATCCATATCAGAGGCGCAAGGTGCAATCCCCGAGCAGGCGTATCAAGAGCAACAGAGGTCTTATTTTTGCCGTCATCCAGGCAGGCCCAGCAAGAGCCGCTGATAGCGACAAGAACGTCATGGGAAACTCGGTGTGCATGGCAGCCGCGAACGGCATTGGCAGGCACATGGTAGATATAAAAGACTCTCTCAATCGTAAAGGGAATATGATTCGCCGCCTCTACCACGCTCAGCAGACCCCGACCTTCACGATCTCCTATCACAGGTAAATTAATCCAGCGTGGAGTCATCGCAGCCCACCCTCCTTCTGCTGCAGAAAATTCAGCAGATAATCTCTGTACGGAGTAGATGGCATGGCAGCACACTGTTGCCGAAGCACATCTGCACTCAGCCAGCCCTTGCGCCAGGCGATTTCTTCAAGACAGGCAATCTTGAAATTCTGCCGCCTCTCCATGGTCTGTATAAAATGGCTCGCTTCCAACATGCTGTCCGGAGTACCGGCATCCAGCCAGGTGAAACCGCGCCCTAAGATATCCACCTCCAAGAGTTCTTCGCGCAGGTAAACGAGATTCACATCTGTGATTTCCAGCTCCCCTCGACCGGAAGGCTGTAATGCTTTTGCGATATCCACGACTTGATGATCGTAAAAGTAAATACCTGTCACCGCATAATTGGAACGAGGTTTGGCAGGTTTTTCTTCAATACCCACAGGAATGCCGTTCTTGTCTAATTCAATTACCCCGAATCGGGAGGGATCTTGGACTGGATAACAAAATAGTCTGGCTCCCCTCTGCAAAGCGGCAGCCTTTTGCAATTTGTCTGAAAGACCTTGCCCGAAATATAGGTTATCCCCCAATACCAGGGCAACAGTTTCCCCCCCGATGTACTCCTCGGCCAGCAACAAGCCCTGAGCAATGCCATCGGGACGAGGCTGAACTTTATAGTGAAGCTGAATGCCAAACCTTGCGCCATCATCTAACAATCTGCGAAAGCTTGGCAGGTCATCGCTAGCGCAAATCAGCAGGATTTCTCGAATTCCCGCCAGCATAAGTGCCGAAAGAGAATAATAAATAAGCGGCTTATCATAGACGGGCAGCAAGTGCTTAGACACACCTTGTGTAATTGGGTAGAGTCGGGTGCCGACACCGCCAGCCATGACAATTCCCTTCATCGCTTCTCCCTCAGACCCAGGCGTCTGCCATCATAAATCTTCTGCACATTTTCACACCATTGCCGATTCGCCAAGTACCAAGAAACCGTCTTTCTTAATCCGGTCGTGAAATTTTCTTGCGGCTCCCAGCCCAGTTGGGCACTTATTTTACTTGCATCCAAAGCGTAACGCTGGTCGTGACCTGGCCGGTCCTCAATATGACGGATTAAGTCACGATAAAACGAGACTCCCTGCTTGCTGTCCGGAGCCAGTTCCTCCAGCAGATCACATAACTTTTCTACTACTTCAATATTGCGCTGTTCGTTACGGCCACTGATGTGGTACGTCTCACCGACTGCGCCCCGTGTTGAAACGCAGTGCAGAGCCTCGGCATGATCTTCCACGTACAGCCAATCGCGCACTTGCTGTCCATCTCCGTAGATGGGCAGCGGCTCCCCCCGTAAGGCAGCTAGTATGACCAGCGGTATCAGCTTTTCCGGGAATTGCCAAGGGCCATAGTTATTGGAGCAGTTAGTCACCACTATCGGCAGGCCATAGGTTTTATACCAGGCTCTGACAAAATGATCAGAGGATGCCTTGGAAGCCGCATAGGGAGAGTTGGGGCGATAGCCGCTCTGCTCCGTGGAATATCCTTCCACTCCCAGCGAGCCATATACTTCGTCTGTGGAAACATGGTGAAAACGAAACTCCTGCTGCCGGTCGGATGTCAGGCCATCGTAATAGCGCAGCACAGCGTCCAGCAGCACACAGGTCCCAATCACGTTGCTATCAATGAAATCAGCCGGGCAGTCAATAGAGCGATCAACATGGGTTTCCGCGGCTAAGTGAATGACAATATCGGGCTGGAAAGTCGCGAGAATATCATTCATTGTCCCTGCATCCCTGATATCAGCGTGTCGGAAATGGTAGTGCTCGCTGACCGAGATCTCTTCTTCCCGTGCCCGGTCTCCGGCGTAGCCGAGCCGATCTAGGCTGACCACCTTGCAGGGCGTCTCCCTAACAAGGCGGCGCACCAAGGCGGCACCGATAAAGCCGACACCGCCAGTTACCAGTATAGTTTTCCCCACAGCCATCGTCAAACCCCGGTCCGTCAAGAACCACCCACCGCAAGAGGCCCCGGCCCGGGCCGGCATCGCCTATTGCCTGCTCCTGCCCGTGTGCTGCGGGAGAATATTCCGGGAAAGATATTCACGATAATAGTGTACGCCGAATACGACGATAAATGCGACGACAAAGATATAAAGGCATCTGGCGGGCTTCGTAAAACCATACAGACCAAACTCTTACCAAGAGAGAGCCGAGCATAGCAGGTCTGCCGCAACTCCTAATTATCTGCCATGTGCTCACTGGATCAGTCCAAAAAATATTGGTACATAAAAAAAGCAACTGGCGACGAATTCCCTGATTCTCAGCGTACTTTGCGTAGACCCTTGCAATGTCCTTTTCTATATATTCATTTTTTGTATTATTTAAATGTTTCCTATAATGAACGACAACATCCTCTATCCGATACAAGCGGTAGCCATGATAGCTAAGCTTCATCCACATCGCTAGATCTTCTACTCTGATATCCTCATCATAACCGCCGACCTCGGCAAGCACACTCTTCCGCATCATCACAGCCGGTGCATTGAGAGAATTGCCCTTTTCGCAAAAGTCCGCAAACCTAATATCTCCAGACGGCCGCCGGGTTGCTCCCAGCATTTTGCCATCTTGGTCTATATGTTGCATATTGGCATCGCAGACGGCGATAGAAGGATTTTTTTCCATCACAAGAATCTGTCGCTCAAATCGCTCTGGCAGCATGATGTCGTCAGAAGCAAATGCACAAAAATATTTCCCCTGTGTAAGAGCAAGTCCCCGGTTAAGAGTGGCCGGCAAGCCCCGGTTAGTTTGACTTATAAAATGAAAGCCCTGCTCCTTAGACAAGCGGGACAAGATTGCACTGCTTTCATCCAAGGAGCCATCATCAATTACGATCAGCTGGATATTTGGCCATGTCTGGTGCACTACGCTCATAACCGCTTCGGTTACAAAGCGCGCGTGATTATAGGACGGGATTACTACACTAACCAGCGGCTGGTCCTGTGCTAGCCAATCTATGTTCAGTTTCTGACGGCCCGGCAATAGGCCTAGAGGCATAGTGTCCATTTCTGTGCTCTAAGAGGAATATCGCCCTGTAAACAAGGTGTGTGCAAGCCTGCTTCATATAGAGCTGACTCACGATCACAAGCAGAAGAACAGGCCTTGCTGTACGAGCCAAGACTCACCGTAATTTTGCTGGACAAGAAATGTATTATTATACTATCGTTCGTCTTCAACAGTTACCGTCTGCATCATGCCCGCTAAGAAAACAGGTTCCACTTCGGGTCTCGCCAGCTTTGAAAAAGATCTCACCCGTCTAGAGGGGTTGGTGGAAAAAATAGAGAATGGCGACCTCAGCTTAGAGGAATCCCTGAAAGCCTTTGAAGAAGGGATTAATCTGGCTCGGCAGTGCCAAGCGGCCCTAGAGGGCGCTGAACAGAAAGTGCAAAAGCTCACCGAGCGGGATGGCCGTATTACCACCGAGCGAGCGGAATCTTCGGACGACGGTGCATGAGTGCTCCCTTGGAAATTCTGGGGCGCGCAGCGCAACGGGTGGAAGCAGCCATGACGGCTTATATGGATACCTTGGCACAGGACATCTCTGGTCACCGCACGACACTGCTCTTGGATGCCATGCGCTACGGGCTGCTGAACGGCGGCAAGCGCATACGGCCAGCGTTGGTATATGCCGGTGCAGAGGTCATGCAGCCGCTGCAGGCGATACCGGAAGAGCTGGACCGGATTGCAGCAGCAGTGGAGTTTGTCCATACGTATTCACTGATCCACGACGACCTGCCGGCGATGGATGACGATTGCCTGCGACGCGGCCGCCCTACCTGCCATATCGCCTTTGACGAAGCCATCGCCATACTGGCAGGTGATGCACTGCAAGCACAGGCCTTTGCCCTGCTGTGCCAAGGCGACAACGATGCGGCCCGCACCTTGGAGATGCTGCACCTGCTGGCAACAGCAATTGGCACCGGCGGAATGGCAGGCGGTCAATTCATGGATATCCATGCCACTGACAGGCCAGTCTCCTTGGCATATCTGGAGACCATGCATGCCCGCAAGACCGGTGAGCTAATTCAAGCCAGCGTGCTCCTAGGGGCCATTGCCAGCGGCGCAGGGGAAAAAGAACGAGCTATTCTCGGTGAATTCGGCAGCTGCATCGGTCTCGCATTTCAAATTAGAGATGATCTGCTGGACTTGCAGGGAGACGCAGTTACTTTGGGCAAACATCCGGGGGCGGACACGAAGATGGGCAAGGCGACCTATCCCTCCATCGCCGGGGTGAAAACGGCAGAGCAGCGTGTGCAGGAACTGCATCAAGAGGCGATCTCCGCTCTCGGCCCTCTGGGGGAGCGTGCTAAATCTTTGCAGGCACTGGCCACCTATATCGCGACAAGGGACAGCTAGCCTTATAATAAACGCTCTCGTCAGGATGCGGAGTTCTTCACTTGGCGGCTGCAAACAGCAGAGTGAGTAATGAAAAAAATTGCCGAAAATTTATCCGGAAGCACTGCGGGTAAAACAAGCTCTTTTGCATGGCAAGGGAATGGAAAAATAATGCAATGCAGGTTGCGCCCATAGCATTCGGAACGGACCATAATGTTTGAAGAAATTCCTGAAAAGTGTCCGGAAACTCCTCTGCTGGACTGCATTGAAAGCCCGACGGACCTGCGACAGCTGGAGGAAAGCCAGCTGCCGCAGCTGGCAAAAGAGCTGCGCGCCTTTCTGCTGTACACCATCGGGCAGACGGGCGGACATTTCGGTGCCAATCTGGGCACGGTGGAGCTTGCCATCGCCCTGCATTACCTGTATGAAACGCCGACCGACCGGCTGGTATGGGATGTAGGGCACCAAACCTACCCCCATAAGGTCTTGACTGGCCGCCGCGGGCAGATGAACAGCCTGCGACAGCGCGGCGGGCTGGCAGGTTTTCTAAAGAGGGAAGAAAGCCCTTACGATATTTTTGGCGCCGGTCATTCCAGCACCAGCATCAGCGCCGCCCTGGGTATGGCTCTGGCAGCACGCCTAGAGGATAAAAAACGCCGCGTAGTCGCCATTATCGGCGATGGCGGCATGACGGCCGGCATGGCCTACGAGGCAATGGCACATGCCGGGGCGACGAAAGCCAGCATGCTGGTAGTGCTGAACGATAACCAGATGTCCATCTCTCGCAACATTGGCGGCCTGCACAACTACTTTGCACGAATCTGGGCGAGCAGACTGTACATCGCACTGAGGGAGGGAGGACAAAAAGTATTATCCAGAATGCCAGCTGCCGGGAAATTGGCGCGGCGCACGGAGGAGCATGTCAAGGGCATGGTAGCCCCTGGCACCCTGTTTGAGGAGCTGGGCCTCAACTACATCGGTCCCATAGATGGGCACAACATGAAATTACTGGTCTCCACCCTGCGCAACATGCGCGACCGCCCCGGGCCGCAGCTGCTGCATGTGCTGACGGTCAAAGGCAAGGGGTATGCTCCTGCCGAGGCGGATCCAATCAAGCACCATGCCATTGCCAAGATTGAGACGCCGAAGATAGCAAAACCTAAAAATCCGGCACCGAAATACCAACAGGTATTTGGCGACTGGCTGTGCGATACCGCTGAGAGAGAACCGCGGCTGGCAGCGATTACCCCGGCGATGTGCGAAGGCTCCGGGATGACAGAATATGCAAAGAAATACCCGAAGCGCTTTTTTGATGTCGCCATCGCTGAGCAGCACAGCGTAACCCTGGCAGCAGGTCTGGCCTGCGAGGGAATGAAACCGGTGGTTGCAATTTATTCCACCTTTCTGCAGCGCGCCTATGATCAATTGATCCACGATGTGGCACTGCAGAACTTAGACGTGCTATTCGCTGTGGACCGAGCCGGGCTGGTGGGAGAGGACGGTCCAACCCATTCCGGAAACTTTGATCTCAGTTACCTGCGCACCGTGCCAAACCTGACCATCATGACACCCTCCAACGGCGAGGAGATGCGCCGCTTGCTGGATACGGGCTTCCTGCACCCGGGCCCGGCCGTAGTGCGCTACCCGCGGGGAATGGCCCCCGCACTAGTGCCGCGAACCCCGCCGGCACCGGTCCCCGTAGGCGAGGCCTTGCTTGTGCGCGAGGGCCGACGCATTGCTCTGCTGGTTTTCGGACCGCTCTTGGATACCGCCCTCAAGGTCGGTGAGGCGATGGATGCCAGTGTCGCCGACATGCGCTTTGTCAAGCCGTTGGACCGGCAGCTTGTTTTACGCTTAGCCGGCAGTCATGAACTGCTCGTCACGGTGGAAGACAATGCTATCGCCGGCGGTGCCGGCACGGCGGTAAGTCAGGTGTGTGCACAAGACGGTGCACACGCCGCGCTTTTGCATCTCGGTATTCCAGATTACTTTGTCGGGCATGCTAGCCGCAGCGAACAGCTGACAGAATGCGGTTTAAATGAAGCGGGCATAGCCCGAGCAATCCAAGAGCGATTGGGGCAGATAGAAAAAAAGCCAGAGGATAACTGAACAGTGCTCTGTTCATGGCAAACACGCAATACAGCAGAGTGCGCAGGGTTTAGAGCAGGTGTCCCAGCTTCTCTGCCTTGGTTTTTAGATAGCTCTCATTATGAGGATTTTGACCTGCCCGGTGCGGAACTCGCTCCGCCACTTTTAAGCCCAAGGCTTCAAGCGATGCCACTTTGTCCGGATTATTCGTCATCAGGCGCAGGGACTGGACATGGAAGTAATAACAGATCTCTGCTGCGGCATCGTACTCGCGCTGGTCTGATGCAAAGCCGAGAGCAATATTCGCTTCTACTGTATCCATGCCCCCGTCTTGCAGTTCGTAGGCGCGAATCTTCTCCGGCAGGCCAATGCCACGCCCCTCCTGCTGCATATAGATCAAAAGGCCCTTCCCCTCCTCGGCAATTTTTTTAAGCGCGAGCTCTAGTTGCGCGCCACAATCGCAGCGCAGGCTGAACAATGCGTCTCCGGTAGCGCAGCTGGAATGCACTCGCACCAGTACACTGTCCCCATCTGTCGTCCCGGCATGCAAATCTCCGAGGGTAAGCGCAAGATGATTTTCCCTCCTTTCCTCATCATGAAAAGTATGAATCCGGAATTTAGCAAAGCGAGTGGGCAGCGCTGCTGAAGCGACCAATTTGATTGCCATGCGGATACAGGGAAAACAGGGGCAGGAAACAAATAAAATGGAATTTGCCATTCTAACACAGCCATCGCCGCCGGCCGCTGGCCTCACCTTGCAGCACGAGTGCAGCACTGGATCCCCCCCATACTGCATCCCTCCCAATGCGCATTAGAAGTCATGGCCGAGGGGACACCCAATCATCCTGAATGCATAGTAAAATTAAAGGCTAACCTGTACTATGCAGGCTCCCATCTGCAAGCGTCTATGCTAAACATCTCCAGGCTCGAACATTTCCTTCTGAAGGTCAGTCCTGTCTTACACCCACAGCATGCCACCACTTTCAAAATTTTGGGGATACCTTTTCTCTTCCTGCAAAAGATAGAAAAAATACTTTCTTTTTTATCACGCGGGAAATGGTTAAAAATGGGCCCTCCGTCGCAACTAAAAAGCAGGCACAGATGACAACACTGCTCTGCAAGCCGATACAGGCATCTTTCCCTGGCATTACATCCAGCCCTCCCTGATGCGCATCCTAGTCACCGGCGGCGCCGGCTACATCGGCAGTCATATCTGCGCTGAACTGCTGCATGCAGGGCATGAAGTGGTCGTGGCAGACAACCTGTGCAACGGCAGTCAAGAAGCCCTTAAGCGGGTGGCAAAAATTACCGGAAAAGTCCCCGAGTTTCACCAGGTAGACCTGCTGGATCAGAAGCCCTTGTCAGCACTCTTGCAAGCAAAAAATTTTGACGGCGCAATACACTTGGCCGGGCTGAAATCGGTGGCGGAGTCGGTGGCAGAGCCGCTGCGCTATTATCAGAACAACCTGCTCGGGACGATACATCTGTGCGAAGCGATGGCCGCAGCGGGCATATTCCGCTTGGTGTTCAGTTCCTCTGCCACCGTGTACGGCGATCCTGAGACAGTGCCGGTGCCAGAAGACGCACCGCTGCGGCCCTTGAACCCCTACGGCCGCTCAAAGCATATGATTGAGCAGGTGCTGCGGGATCTGTACGCCGCCGACAGCCGATGGCGCATCGCGCTGCTGCGCTATTTCAACCCGGTCGGAGCTCATCCCAGCGGACTCATCGGCGAAGACCCCCGCGGTGTCCCCAACAACCTGCTGCCCTATATCAGCCAGGTGGCGGCGGGCAGACTGAAAAAGCTGCACGTGTTCGGCAACGATTACCCGACCGAGGACGGCACCGGTATCCGGGACTACCTCCACGTGATGGATCTGGCCCGGGGACATACAAAGGCCCTTGAGCGGCTGGTGCAGAAGCCCGGAATACTGTGCTGCAACCTGGGCACTGGACGCGGCTACTCGGTCTTGGAGGTGGTGGCCGCCTTTGAGCGCGCCTCTGGAAGACAGATCCCCCGGCACACAGTTGCGCGCCGCCCCGGCGATGCAGCGACTTGCTATGCAGATCCCGCGCTGGCGGAAAAAGAATTGGATTGGCGAGCAGAGCTGGACCTGAACGCAATGACCCGGGATGCGTGGAACTGGCAGCGCCGCAACCCCGACGGCTATTCCTAGCGCTCCTCGTAGACGGGGGGCAGGTTTTGCCTGTCTGACCGATGCGCTGCGACCTGTTGCTGCAAGTGCATCACTGCCGATGCCGGATCCGGAGCATCGGTAATGGCGCGGATCATGGCGATACTGCCCGCCCCCGCATCCAGCACCTCGTCAGCATTTGCCGAGTCAATCCCGCCGATAGCGACCAGCGGGTAGTCATTCCCCAAAAGACGGCACCATTCTCCCAGCTGCTCCAGACCCAGTGAAGGTACCGACATCGGCTTGCTGGTGGTGGGAAAGACTGGACCAAGAGCTATGTAACTGGGGCGAAGAGCATGGGCGCGTGCGATTTCATGCCAAGTGTGGGTGCTGATGCCAAGGCGGAGGCCAGCAGCGGCAATCGCGGACAAATCTGCCCCGGCCAAGTCCTCCTGCCCCAAATGCACACCCCATGCCCGGTGGCGAATCGCCGCCTGCCAATAATCGTTGATCACCAGGCGAGCACTGCAGCGCAGGGCGGCGGCGGCGGCTTGTGCCACCTCCCGGTCCAGGGCTGCAGCGGATGCATCCTTGATGCGCAGCTGCACTGTCTTCACGCCGAGGGCCAGCATGCGCTCCACCCACTCGGCACTGTCCACCACCGGGTACAGGCCCAGGGCCAGAACTTCGCACCTGGGAAACACGGGCGGTGCCGCCGGGGGAAACACACTGCTCAACGCAGGCAGATCCTGCAGCCGGAAGGCAGCACCCCCGTGGGCGACAGGGCCGGGGCCGGCACCGAGGCCGGCGGCATGGCGCAGTCCCCAGCTGAGGCGGGCCCGGGCCAGAACCAAGGCATCTTCAAGAGCATGCCCGATGGCGACAGCGGCGGCGATGGCAGCGGACAGGGTGCAGCCGGAGCCACGGGTGTGGGGGGTATCAATCTTTCTGCTTCCGAGCCACAGCAGCTGCGAGCCGTCACTCCAGCAATCCCACACGCGGTCAGCCGTCTCATCCTCAAAATCCATATGCCCGCCCTTCAGCAGCACGGAGCGAGTGCCCTTCTCCAAAAGGGCTTCCACAGCCCGCTTCATCTCTGCCGGTGTCCGAATAGAAAGGCCAGTGAGCTGCTCGGCCTCCGGCCGATTGGGGGTGAGGATATCGGCCCGTCCCAAGTGCGCCGGCAGCTGGGCCAGCCAATCCCCCTCGGCCAGCGCACCGCCGACACTTGCTTCAAGCACCGGGTCCCAGGCCAGGAAACCCGGCCAGTCCGCCAGAAATTCAAAGACTGCCCGGGCATTCTCCCGACCTCCCAGCAGACCCAGCTTGACCGCCCCGGGGGACAGATCTTTTTTTAGCGCCTGGACCTGCTCCCGCACCCAAGGGGCAGGCAGAGGATGAACCGCGGCCAGCTCCCGGCTATTCTGGGCGGTAATCGCCGTCAGCACCGAGCAGCCGTGGACACCGAAATCGGCGAAAGTCTGAAGATCTGCTTGAATGCCAGCGTGGCCGCCGCTGTCAGAGCCGGCGATGGTCCAAGCAATGGGGGGCGGCATGCCCCTCAGTCTCCCACCTGGTGCCAGAAGGGGACTCCGAGGGCTGGTGTGCTGGGCCGGGCGGTCTGGCGCTCGGGCATGATGCCGCTCTTTAATGCCTCGCGACCGGCGGCGACGGCGGCGGCAAAAGCCCGGGCCATCCCCACCGGATCACCGGCCTGGGCCACGGCAGTATTGAGAAGCACGCCGTCAAAGCCCATCTCCATGACCAAGGCCGCGTCAGAAGGTCGTCCTAAACCCGCATCTACGATGAGTGTCGCCTCCGGCAGACGCTCCCGCAAGGTGTTCAATGCGTATGGATTCAAAAGACCCCGACCGGTGCCGATAGGTGCTGCCCAAGGCATCAGCACCTCGCACCCCGCATCCAGCAGGCGGCGACAGAGCACCAGATCGTCGGTGCAATACGGAAAAACCCGAAAATCGTCCCGCACCAGCTGCGATGCCGCCTCCACCAAGCCAAAAGCATCCGGCTGCAGGTTGTAGTCATCACCGATGACTTCCAGCTTGATCCAATCGGTGGAGAAAATTTCCCGACTCATGGCCGCCAGGGCAATCGCCTCTCGGGCCGTATGGCAGCCGGCAGTATTTGGCAGCAGCGGGCGCTCCAGAGACCGAACATACTCCCATATGTCCCGCCCGCCCGCCTGTCCCGGAGACTGGCGGCGCAGGGAGACGGTAAGCACTCCGGCATCGGCGGCGAGGACTGCATCCCGCATCACCTGGGGCGAGGGATAGAGGGCGGTACCCAGCAGCAGACGATTGTGCAGGGTGTGCCCGTACAGGCTCCAAGAGTCCGTTTCCACTCAGCCGCCCTGCACCGGTCCCACCACATCCACGCAGTCCCCGGCATGCAGACGGTGCGTATCATAGTCCTCGCGGGGGACAAACTCGCCATTGACAGCCACCGCCACCTCTTCCCGGACATAACTCCATTCCTCTAGGGCTCGTGCCAAGAGAGCCTCGGCTGGCAACTCCTGGCACTCGCCGTTCAGGGAAACTGCCATGCTCATGCGGTTTCGCGCTCGCCCCGGTAATGCCGTCGTCGGCTCATCGCCGTGAGTGCCGCCATGCCCCTCTCCAAGAGCGCAGGGGCCAGCAGGTAGCCATGACGATAGAGACCGTTGATGCGAAGCAGGCCCGGAGCTGCTTCAACCTTGGGCAGGTTATCGGGAAAAGCGGGGCGCAGGCCAGTATTCAGTTCTAGAATCTCCGCCTCAGCAAAGCCCGGGTGCAGACTGAACAGGGCGGACAGCAGCTCAAGACCGGAGCGCACCGTCACACCGTGGCAGGCATCGCTCTCTATCTCCGTAGCACCCGCCACAAAAACCTGCTCCTTCCGGGGCACCAGGTACAGTTGATACCGGGGATGCAGCAGCCGCACCGGACGGGAAAGCTGCACCTCCTGGGCACGCACTAAAAGCAGCTCGCCACGCACCCCCCGAAGTCCCGGCCACTGCTCCTTGGCACCCATGCCGCGGCAGTCTGCCGCCAAATCAAAGCAGAGGCGGGCACCGCTCGCCAGCCGCAGTTCTCCCGGGTGCACCTCCGCCACCTGCTCGCCACAGTGCCACACACCTCCCATGGAATGGATCACCTTTTCCAAAGCTGCAAACAGCTGCCGGCTGTCCAGGCAGCCTTCGGCGGAAAGGTGCAGCCCACGAGGAAATCTATCCGCAAGCTCCGGTTCAAGGGCCAAGAGCTGTCCCTGGTCCAACTCCTGCCAGCCATCGGAGCCCAAGGCAGCCAGGCGAGTGCGAAAGCACTTCCAGTTGCCGATATCTGCTGCATGGGCCACCACCAGGCTTCCGGTGGCGCGAAAATCCACTGTCGGCGCACCATCGGCGACGAGGTCTGCCAGCAGTCCCTTCCATGCCGTCACCGAGTCCCGCCCCATTTCGGCCACCTGTTCCTCTCCTTCTGCCCCTTCGCTCATCGGTGCCAGCATACCGGCAGCAGTGGTGCCGGCAGCAGCCTGGCCCGCCCGGTCGTCCCCGTCAAAAATGCTTACTCGGTAACCGCAGCGGAGCAGGCGCCAGGCCAGCAGGCGCCCGATCAGGCCAGCACCGGCCAAGCCGACATGCTGCACGCCCAACTTCCTTCAGCCAGCCGTCTTGTCCACCGCAGCGGCGGGCCCGGCGTCCACATACAGCTCGCCGCCGCCAGCGCGGAATTCCTGGGCTTTCTTGCGCATGCCGTCCGCTGCCTGGGCCGCCTGCTCCCCGATCTCGCGACTGATCGCCATGGAGCAGAATTTTGGCCCGCACATAGAGCAGAAATGGGCCAGCTTGGCCGATTCCTTCGGCAGGGTTGCATCGTGGTAGCTGCGGGCGGTGTCCGGGTCCAGCCCGAGATTGAACTGGTCCTCCCAGCGGAATTCAAAGCGCGCCTTTGACAGGGCATCATCCCGCAGGCGGGCCGCAGGATGCCCCCGGGCCAAATCGGCAGCATGGGCAGCGATGCGATAGGCGATGATGCCCTGCTTGACATCATCCTTGTCCGGCAGCCCCAAGTGCTCCTTGGGTGTGACATAGCAGAGCATGGCACAGCCGTACCAGCCGATCATAGCGGCGCCGATGGCGGAAGTGATGTGATCGTAGCCCGGGGCGATATCGGTGGTCAGGGGTCCCAAGGTATAAAAGGGCGCCCCGTGACACTCCTTGTCCTGAAGATCCATGTTCTCCTTTATCTGGTGCATGGGGACATGCCCGGGGCCCTCCACCATTACCTGCACATCCTGCTCCCAAGCGATTCGGGTCAGCTCCCCCAAGGTGCGAAGCTCGGCAAATTGGGCCTCGTCATTGGCATCGGCAATAGAGCCCGGACGCAGGCCGTCCCCCAAGGAAAAAGCCACATCGTAAGCCCGCATGATCTCGCAGATTTCCGAGAAATGGGTATACAGAAAGTTCTCCTGATGGTGGGCCAGGCACCACTTGGCCATGATGGCCCCCCCCCGAGAGACGATGCCGGTAACCCGGCCCGCGGTGAGGGGCACATAGCGGAGCAGCACGCCGGCATGGATGGTGAAGTAATCCACCCCCTGCTCCGCCTGCTCCACCAAGGTATCCCGGAACATGTCCCAGTTCAGTTCCTCAACAATGCCCCCCGCCTTCTCCAGGGCCTGGTAGATAGGGACGGTGCCGATGGGCACCGGCGAATTGCGCAGAATCCATTCCCGGGTTTCATGGATATTGCGGCCAGTGGACAGATCCATCACGGTATCGCCCCCCCAGCGAATAGCCCAGGTCAGCTTTTCCACTTCCTCCTCCACCGAGGAGCCCAAAGCCGAATTACCGATATTGGCATTGATCTTCACCCGAAACCTGCGGCCAATAAGCATTGGCTCGGTCTCCGGATGATTGATGTTGGCCGGCAGAATCGCGCGCCCGGCAGCCACCTCCTGACGCACAAGCTCGGGGGTGAACTCCTCCGGCACCCCGGCGCCCGGCACATAGCCGGCAGCGCGGGCCTCGGCGAGGCCTTGGTTCTCCCGCAGAGCCGCGTACTCCATCTCCGGCGTGATTTCGCCGCGCCGTGCGTAGTGCATTTGGGTCACCGCACGCCCGGCAGCAGCGCGACGGGGGGAATGCCGCCGCTGGAAAAGAAGGGCGTCCGCCGCCGGATTCCTGCGCAGGCGCTGGGTGAATGACGAGCCCTCTTCCCTCAGCTCATCGGTATCGCTCCGCTCTTGGATCCAGGCGGCCCGCAGAGGCGGCAGGCCGCGACGGATATCAATCTTTGCCAGCGGGTCCGTGTAGGGCCCGGAGGTGTCATACAGGCGAAGAGGGGGATTCGGAGAGGGGGGGCTGCCCTCCCCCGCCGGGGTCGGCGTGACCTGCACCTCTCGCATACCGACCTGCAGGTCCGGACGGCTGCCCTGCACATATACTTTGCTAGAAGCGGGGAAAGGCTGAACAGCGGCCGGATCCACCTGCGCGGTCTCACGCAAGGGACGCGGCAAGGCCTCGGTATGTCTCATAGAATATCTCTTCTCACGGAAGGCAATCCGAGAAGCCGGGGAAGCCGCGCGTGCAGCGCTGGGTTTCCTGTTCCCTACGCGGGTGTTACACCGATCAGGTTCTGCGGGATCCGCACTGCGCGCGGTCTCAGCCTCCCCGGCACCCCGACAAGAAACTGCGTTTGATTATACAGTGCCTAGAATAGGCACGGCCTCCCTAAAAAGAAAGCCCAGGCCGATGCGCTCATACAGCTTGAATAACCGTCTCCGCGTATTGTCGCATCAGGTCCAGTTTTTCTTGGAGAGGCTGGCGGTCCGGACCTTCCTTATAGGCATCCCGAAAGCCGACGAAGACATCGGTGACACCCATGTCCTCTAGGCGGCGCATGCCATCTTTGTCAAAGGAGTGCAGAGACGCGACAACGATACAGAAGGGCTCGCTCTCGCGCCCGTATTCCCGGCGCAGCTCCTGCAGGCGCTGGATCATGCGCGTCAGATCCTCGGTGTCATCCCGGCCGCCGGCGCCAGCGTGCACCCAGCCGTCGCCGATGCGGGCCGCGCGACGCAGGGCCGGATCCGAGTGACCGCCGATGATGATGGGGACTGCCCGCGAGGGAACCGGCGACATCTTGATTTCCGGGATGTTGTAAAACTCGCCCTGAAAGTCATAAAAGCCCCCTGCCATTAGGCCGCGGATGATTTCAATCATCTCATCAAAACGCTTGCCCCGCTTCTCCCAGCGCTCGCCGGTGACCACATAGTCCTCGGGCCAGGGACTCAAGCCGAGGCCAAAAAGAAAGCGATCCCCCGTCATCACCGCCGTAGACATGGCCTGCTTGGCAAGAAGCACTGGATGCCGGATCGGCGCCTTGAGCACAAAAGGGAGGAATTCAATCTTCTCGGTTACCGCCGCCATCGCCATCGCCTGCACGAAGGGATCAATAAAAGGCTTGTCCTCCAAGAAGGTGCGCCCTCCATCGTCGGTATACGGGTACTTGGTGTCACCTTCCTTCGGATAGCAGATGCTGTCCGGAATCAGGAATTTGTGAAAGCCGCATTCCTCCGCCGCCTCGGCCAAGCGGGGGTACAGCAGTGGGTCACACATGCTTTCAGCATAGGCAAATCGCATAATTAATCCTCAGATAGCTACTTCTATCTCATTATAAGAGCGGTTTAAGCACACCCACAATATCCGATTTGCAGGCAGCGGCAGCCTGTAGTATGTTGTTCTTCCTAGTCTGAGCATCAAGCACGCAGAAATACAGGAGCAGAACCATGACCGCCACACCGGAGCAAGTACACGGAGCTATCGACAATTATCTCAAGGCATGGGGCGAGGAAGACCGAAAACTCCTCCTCTCCATTTTTGCCGAAGATGCCACCTGGGAAGACCCGGTCGGGACCCCGCCCTTTGTCGGCCATGAAGGCGTAGGCAAGTTCTGGGATTTTGCCCACCAGCAGGGCAACAGCCTGACGCCGGTCAAGCAGCAGGTCATCGCCTGCGGCAATCAGGGCATACTGCGTTTCAGAATGGAGGTGCGCACCCCGGACGGCAAGCAGGGGCTGAACCTGCATGTGGTGGACCGCTTTGTGTTGAATGACGAGGGCCGGATCCAGACCGCCCAGGCCTATTGGGACGAAAGTTGTGCAGAACAGCCGGAAGGGCTTGAAATGTTCATTCCCAACATAGACGAGATGACCGAGCGATAGCCCGAATTTTTTTACGCAGGCGGCACCGCCGCCAAAGAGCAGACCCATGTCCGAAGAACACCCGGCCGCAGCGGCCAACCGAAAATCCTTTGCCGCCGTGGAAGCAATGGACAAGAGCGCATGGCTTTCGCTATTCGCAGAGGATGCAGTAGTGCAAGACCCGGTGGGGGTCTCTGTTCTGGACCCCACCGGCGAGGGGCATCAGGGGAAAGCCGCCATTGTGAAATTCTGGGACAATGTCATCGCGAGCGGCACTCCTCGCTTTGTCGTGCACCAGCGGATCCCCCGAGGCAGCGAGTGCGCTGTGCTGGCATCCCTCACCAATCGCATGCCAGACGGCACTGAATTAGAAACCGAAATGATCGTCATCTACAAGGTGAACGACGAGGGCAAAATAGTTTCCCTCAGGGCATTCTGGGACTACGACAGTCTGGAAAAGAAAATCCAGGATCTGATGCAGCAGGGATAACGGCTCCATGCCCAGGGAAACAAGGAAGCTCCCGGGCTAGGAGAGCCCCCCTATGCGCCGTACATGCTGCTCTGCCGCCTCCAGGCGCACGGCAGAGTCATCCAAGGTCAGCATCTCATACTTCTCTGTCTCCGGGATAGGCAGCAGTTGTGCCAAGAGATAGCTGACCTGCCGGGCATCCTCAAAATCTGGCGGAGGTATGGCCAAACGCGTCACTGCCGGGTGAATCATCAGGGTGCGCAGGGTGGCCGCCAGCCGGGCAATGCGAGGCTCCTCTCCCTTCCGCTCGCCCTCCTCCGGCAGCCGCTCCACCTCGGCGCTTACCAGGTAGTCCTCCGCCAAGCTCGTCTTTAGCACACGAAACCTGCCTTGTCCTTGAACCAGAATGCCGAGGCGATTATTGGGAAGTGGCCCCCAGTCCACAATGCGGGCAAAGGTCCCCACCGACATCAACTTGGGAAGCTCTGGCTGTTTCGGCAGCATGACATCTTTCCCTTCGCGAATGAGCACAACCCCGAAATCGGCATTGTGTCGCAGGCAGTCGCGCACCATGGAGAGATATCGGGGTTCAAAGATTCGCAGCTGGAGCCGAGCGGCAGGAAATAGCACCGCGTGCAGGGGAAACAGCGGCAGCGCCTCGGCTTTCATTCCGGCAGCTCTGGGCCGAAGGGGCGAAAGCGGCGCAGCAGCTGAGGCAAAAGGAGGAGGGCCCCGAGCAGTGCCGCTGCCATCGCCAGCGCAGTCAGCAGGCCGAAATAAACACTGGGCCGGAAATTGGATAGAGCGAGGATAGAAAAGCCCGCGATGACCGTCACAGAGGTGTAATACATGGCGCGGCCGATACTGCCATGACAGCGATAGATAGCAGCCAGGTAATTCCGGTCCCGGGAAAATTCCCAGCGAAAACGCCACAGGTAGTGAATAGTGTTATCCACGCCGACACCGAGGACGATGGCGGCAATGGTCACATTCATCAAGTCCAGGGGCAGCCCGGCAAGGCCCATGCTGCCCAGTACCAGACCCGCCGCCAAGACATTTGGTGCAAGAGCGAGGAGCGCCAGGGGCAGAGAGCGGAACAGCACCAGAAACATCAGGAGTATAGCCAGGAACACGGTGCCCAGGGTGAGCACTTGGGAGCGATACAGACTGTGAAGCATGTTTCTGTACAGCACCATCAGCCCGCTGAGATGCACATCCTCCGGCGCAAAGTTCAGTTCCTCAACCAGGTGGCGGCGCACCTCTTCCAAGTAGCGGGAATGGTTCAGGTCGCGGCGGGTCTCCTTAACCCGCAGCACAATGCGGGTCTCCCGCTCAGGCGCGGAAAGGTAGGGCTCCACCAGAACCGCCCGCACCTCCTCCGGCAGGCCGGTCTGCAGCAATGCCAGTTCAAGGTCATTCGGCGTATGGCCGAGCAGGCTTCGCAGCTGCTTCCATGATGTCGCTAAAGACAGCACTTTCCCCGACTGAGGCAGAGATGCCAAATAGTCGTGCACCTGTTCAATGCGGTTCAAACCCGCACGGCTAAACCAGGGGTCGGGCTCCTCGCCGAAATCATCCCCGAAATCATCAAAAGAGCCCGCCGCCTCGGCGGCTGCGGTACGCGGTGCGCGGAGCACCACCTCTAGGGGAATCGTGCCTCCCAAGTCCCGGTCAATGATTTCCATGCCCCGGTAGATCTCAGTGTCCTTGTCAAAATAATCTATAAAACGATTCTCCACCTGCAAGCGGGGGATACCAGCGAGCACAATTACGACTAAGAAAAGTGTCGCGCCAGTGATCCAGGCACCGCGATGCTCCACCAAAACAGCGAAGCGACGGGTAAAGGCTCGGGCGGGGTCCGTGCGGCTGGCCGGTTCCTCTGCTCCCCTGCCAAGCAAACACAGGCAGGACGGCAGCAGCAGGAAAGCCCAGACCAGCGCGGCTGCGGTGCCTACGGCCATCATCCAGCCGAAATCAATGATCGGGCGCACACCGCTAAAGAGCAGCGAGCAGAATGACACGGCGGTGGTCAGGGCCATGAACAGACAGGGACGCCCCATGAAGCGCACGGTGTCCCGCACCAGGTCCTCCTGGGACACACCCGGGCTGCGGGCACAGGTCTCCCGATAACGAACGATCAGGTGCACGGAGATGGACAGCGCAAAGATCAGCAGCAGCGCAACCAAGTTGGCAGACACCACCGTCAGGGACCAGCCCAGGAAAGCAAAGAGACCGAGAGTGGACAGCAGCGTGGCGGAGCAGACCAGCAGCGGCAGAAGCACCCACCTGGGGCGGCGAAAGAGAAAACTGAGCAGCCCCAAGATAAACAGGGCAATCGCCCCGCCGAAAATTACAATATCACTCTGTACGAAAGCCACCATGTCAGCAGCGATCATGGGCACCCCGCCCAAGTAAATCTCCGCATCGCCGCGATGCTGTGTTAGCACCCCACGCACGCCAGCGACCGCCTGCCGCCGCTGCAGCTCTGCCGTCGCCTGCCGCTCCCGGTAGCTTTCTTCAACGTCCCGCAGGCGCCGGCGGTCGAGGACATCCAGACTGCCTCTGCGCTTGAGGCGACGCAGGTCTTCCCGCTCCTTTAGCAGGAGGGCATCTGTGGGGTTCTCTTTCAGAAGCACTTGCAAAGCCGCCGTCTGCAGAGCAGCGTCCGCCACCAGGCCGCTGTAAATAGGGCTGTTCATGAACTCCGCCCGGGCCTGCTCCCGGTCCGTGGTCGGGTCTTCCAAGGTGCGGAAGCCGCCCCGGGCGAGGGCGGCGAGGCCAGAGCCCCCTGCACTCAGCAGCGGAACATCCAGCAGGCTCCGCACCCCCAGCACCCCGGGAACTCCCGCCAAATCGTCCCGCAGCAGAGTGAGACGAGCCAAATTCGCATCATCCAAAAGAGAGCCTTCCCGGGGGCGGAAAGCCACTAGCAGAAAAGACGGCTCCGGGTAGCGGAGACGGGCCTCCCGGTAGTAGTCCAAGGCTTGGTCCCCTTCCAGCACCAGGGAATCCGCAGAAACCTCAAAGCGGGATTGGGGCAGGCCAGAGGCGGCGACCAGCAAGAGGAGGCCGAGGGCGAACAGCACCCGCAGCGGGCGCCGAATGACCAGAGCATCATAAAAGCGCCAGAGGGTCCTCTTCATTTCGCCCCCCTCTCCCGCAGGGCCTTCAAGAAACGGCCATGCAAGCCCTCAAAGGATCGGTTGCTCATAATGACCACATGGTCACCGGTGACAGTATCAGCGGTCAGGGCATTGATAATATCCGCGGTCCGCTCGTAGATCGATGCCTGCTCGTGCCCGGTGGCGAGATGCTCCAAGTCCCAGTCCAGGGACGGCGGACGAAGCCACAGAACCCGATCGGCAGCGGCGACGGCGGGGGCTAGCATCTCCCGATGCACACCCCGGCGCATGCTGTTTGAGCCCAGCTCCAGCACCGCCAGAATGCGCTCTTTCCCAGCACGGGCCCGCAGGCCTTCCAAGGTGAGGCGAATAGCGGTGGGGTGATGGGCAAAATCGTCATATACCCGAATCCCGTCTATCTCCGCCAGCTGCTCCAAGCGGCGGCGCACCCCCTGAAAACGCCCCAAGGCCTCTGCGGCCAGGTCAGTCCCGACCCCGGTGTGCCGGGCGGCCGCAATCGCCGCCAAGGCATTGCTCACATTGTGCTGACCGCACAGCTGCCACTTGATCTCCGCAGGGGCACCCTCGCCCGACGGCGGCAAGACACGGAATGCAGAGCCATCCGGTGCCAGCAGCTCGGCACGCCAGCTCGCCTTGGCAGCGGCCATCCAAGGGGGCGCAAAACGCTGCACATCACTCCAGCAGCCCATCTGTAAAACTTTTTCCAAGGCGGCATCCGCCGTTGGCAGAAGCACCCGACCGGTGCCGGGCACATTGCGCAGCAGGTAGTGAAACTGCTGCTGAATAGCCGCTAAGTCCGCAAAAATATCGGCGTGGTCGTATTCCAGATTATTAAGCACCAAGGTCTGGGGACGGCAGTGCACAAACTTTGAGCGCTTGTCAAAAAAAGCGGTGTCGTATTCGTCTGCCTCAACCACAAAAAAAGGGCCTTCTCCCAGGCGTGCAGAGGTGCCCCAGTTCGCCGGCACGCCGCCGATAAGAAATCCCGGGTGCAGTCCCGCACATTCCAAAATCCAAGCCAGCATGGCGGCGGTGGTGGTCTTGCCGTGGGTGCCCGCCACCCCCAGCACCCAGCGTCCCTGCAGAATTTCCTCAAAGAGCCATTGGGGACCAGAGGTATAAGGCAGGCCCTGGTTCAGCACATGCTCCACCGCCGGGTTGCCTCGGGACAGGGCATTGCCGATGAGCACCAAGTCCGGCCCGGCTGCCAAGTGCTGCGGATCAAACCCCTCCTGGCAGTGGATCCCCTCCTTCGCCAGCAGAGTGCTCATAGGCGGATAAGTGCCGGCATCGGAACCTGTTACCTGGTGGCCTGCGGCCTGGGCGAGCAGTGCCGTCCCGCCCATGAAAGTGCCGCAGATACCGAGGATATGGATATGCATGGACATTATGGTAGCGGGTTGCCGAAAAACACGGATAGTCCCCGCGGCCTGCTGGTCTCGCCTGACAGCAGGGCAGCAAGCGAGATTCTGCCGCCGGCAAAGACCGCGGAGAGCACGATAAAAATCACGAGCGGTAAAGCCAGCGCCCAAAGAGAATGCAAAGAGGCTGCAAGGGCCGAGCGTCCGGCATTTGTCCGGCAATCTGAATGGCAAAATCCTCGCGGCGCAGCGACAGACGGCAGTGCGAAACTGGCAGGCTAAAATAGAGGGATCTTTACCCGGATATTGCTGCTCACCCTCATTAGATGCCTCCTCGCAACTTATTTTATGCCCAGTCCGGCGGTGTGACACCGGTTATCAATGCAACCGCCTGCGGGGTTATTGAGACGGCCCGCAAGTCACGTCGCATCGGCTGTGTGCTGGCGGGGCGCAATGGCATACTGGGAGCACTGCGGGAAGAGCTGATTGATGTCGGCAGGGAAAAACCAGCTGAGATCGCCGCCCTGCGCCATACCCCTGGCGGTGCCTTCGGCTCCTGCCGCTACAAGCTGCCGGCACCGGAGGAAAAGCCCGCGATATACGAGCGCCTTCTAGCGGTGTGCGCCGCCCATGACATCGGCTACTTTCTCTACAATGGCGGCGGCGATTCCCAGGATACCACCCGCCGCATCGCTGCCTTTAGCCGGCAGGTCGGCTACCCGCTGCACTGCATCGGCATCCCGAAGACCATTGACAATGACCTGCCCCTGACCGATAGCTGTCCGGGTTTCGGAACGGTGGCGAAATATGTGGCCGTGTCGGTGCGGGAGACAGGCCTGGATGTGGCCTCTATGTGTGAGACCTCCACCCAGGTTTTTATTCTGGAAGTGATGGGCCGCCACGCGGGCTGGATCGCCGCCGCTGCCGGCCTGGCGGCAGAGCAGCCGGGGGACCCGCCCCACCTAGTGCTGTTCCCGGAAGTCAGATTTGATGAGAAATCCTTTCTTGCAGCAGTAGCGTGCGCCGTCAAGAAACACGGCTACTGCACGGTGGTGGTCTCGGAGGGCGTGCGCCGGGCCGACGGCAAATTCCTAGTCGCCAGCGAGGGACGGGATGCTTTCGGGCATGCGCAGCTGGGCGGTGCGGCGCCGTACCTGGCAGCGCTGGTGCAGGCAAAGCTGGGCTACAAGCACCACTGGGCGGTAGCCGACTACCTGCAGCGAGCGGCCCGTCATATTGCCTCCCGGGTAGATGTGGAGCAGGCCTATGCCGTGGGGCAGGCGGCTGTGCAGCTCGGCCTCGCGGGCAAGAGCGGCGTAATGCCGATTATCTGCCGCGGGCGGGGACGGCAATACACCTGGTCCGTAGGCGAAGCTCCTGTGAACCGGGTGGCCAATAGGGAGCGCCTGGTGCCCCGTTCCTGGATTCGCCGGGACGGCTTTGGCATAACCGCCCGGGCCCGGCAGTACCTGCTGCCGCTGATCCAAGGCGAGGACTATCCTCCCTACCGTAACGGACTGCCTCGCTACGCGCGGCTGCGAGGGGTGCAGGTGCGTCGCAAGCTGCCCCTTTTCAAAGCATAGCGCCGCGTGATACGGCGAAATACACGGATTGCAAAAGCACAGCCCAAGTGCCCGGGGGGCATGCAGGTTTGACAGCCGCCAAAATGCCGTGCTATATTCTGCCCGCTGTCTTATATTTGGATTGTCGCAGGGCACGTCACCCGGTGCGGCGGGCGTCGTAAGGCAGTGCTGGAGCGCCTTGCGGCACCCAAAACACCACCCTTCGGCACTGTCATCCCGCCACTTTTGCTTAAAATACAGAACCTTAAATACAGATCCTTTTGACAGCCCGTATTCGGGAATGGACAGCCGACCCGCTCAACGCTTGGCGGACGACGACATTCTCAAAGCACGGGTGTTTTTTTGCCTGAGACCACATAAGGAAACTTTTTATGCCTGACACCGCTTATCTGCCCCCTCTTCTCGGAATCCTCGGTTTAGTCGCCGCGTTTATTCTCTATCAGCTGATGATGCGCTACCCGGCGGGAGATGCAGGCATCCGGCGCATTGCAGATCAAATTCACTTAGGCGCCATGGTATTCATGCGACGCGAGTACACGATGCTCGCCGCCTTCGCCACCCTGCTGCTGGTGCTGATCTGGCTATCTCCCTTAGGGCATCACACCGCGATTGCCTTTCTGATCGGTGCTCTCAGCTCTGCCGTCGCCGGCTGGCTCGGCATGTTCGCCGCCACCCGTGCAAATGTTCGCACCGCCAATGCCGCATTGAATAGCGGCCAAGGGCCCGCATTGACGGTCGCCTTCTACGGGGGCTCCATCATGGGGCTGTGCGTTGCGTCCCTGGGGCTGCTGGGACTCGGCACGCTGTACCTGCTGTTCGGAGGCGACCCGAGCACTGCCCACCAGATCCACGGCTTTGGGATGGGAGCTTCCACGGTGGCGCTGTTCTCCCGGGTTGGCGGCGGCATCTACACCAAGAGCGCAGATATCGGCGCCGACTTGGTCGGCAAGCTGGAGGCCGGCATCCCCGAAGACGACCCCCGCAACCCTGGAGTAATCGCGGACAACGTGGGGGACAACGTAGGCGATGTGGCGGGCATGGGCTCTGATATCTTTGAATCCTACTGCGGCGCCATGATCGCCTCCATCGCCATCGCCGCCACCATGGATGACCTGCAGAGAATGGCCCTGCCACTGGCCCTCTCCGCAACTGGCCTGGTGGCCTCCCTGCTGGGAATTCTGCTGGTGCGGGTCAGTGTCAGACGAGCGCCAGCCGGGGCGCTGCGCACCGGCACTCTGGCAGCACCGGTGCTGTTTGTCGTCGCCGCCTGGTTCGTCATAGATGCCTTTGGCATCGGCCGAGAAGTCTGGTATGCAGTGCTAAGCGGCGCTCTCGGCGGCATTGCCATCGGTCTTATCACCGAGTATTACACCGGTGGTGCACCGGTGCGCAAGATCGCCCGCTCCGGGGAAACCGGTCCTGCCACCGTCATGATCACAGGCCTGGCAGTGGGCATGCAATCGGTGGTTCTGCCTGTCCTGACCATTGCCGCCATCATCTACTTCTCCACCAGCCAGGCTGGACTGTACGGTGTCGGAATCGCCGCAGTGGGCATGCTGGCCACGGTCGGTATCACCATGGCCATTGATGCCTACGGACCGGTGGCAGATAACGCGGGCGGCATTGCCGAAATGGGTGGCATGGGAAAGGATGTGCGCAAAATCACCGACTCGCTAGACGAGCTGGGCAATACCACCGCTGCCATCGGCAAGGGCTTTGCCATCGGTGCCGCTGCGCTGGCCGCGCTCGCCATCATCGCCGCTTTCGTGGAGACAGTATCGGTGCATCAACAGGACTTCACCTTGGTCCTGTCCGACCCGCGGGTGCTAGTGGGTCTATTCATCGGCGGCATCATCCCCTTTCTCATCGCATCCATCACGATGAACGCAGTGGGCAACGCAGCCTTTGACATGATTCAGGAGATTCGCCGTCAGTTTCGCGAGATCAGCGGTCTTCTGGAAGGCACTGCGGAACCGGACACAGCTCGCTGCGTGGACATTGCCACCACCGCGGCACTAAAGCGAATGATACTGCCAGGAGTGATCGCTGTGGGCGTGCCCCCCCTGGTGGGCTTCCTTCTCGGACCGGAGAGCTTAGGGGGGGTCCTGGGCGGCGGTCTTCTGGGCTGCGTGCTGCTGGCCCTGATGATGGCGAACGCCGGGGGGGCATGGGATAACGCCAAAAAATATGTGGAAAAAGGCCACCTCGGTGGCAAGGGCTCCGATGTGCATACCGCCACTGTGGTTGGTGACACGGTGGGAGATCCGTTCAAGGACACCTCAGGACCAGCCATGAATATCCTGATCAATGTGATGGCCATCGTCAGTTTGGTAATCGCGCCGCTACTGTAATCCCCGGGCCGCATCTAGTGAAATCTTACTCTGACAATGCTGCCAATTGAATACACAATACAGGCCAAACAGCAGGGCCTCCGCAGCCAGCACCAGCAGACCGAAGTGATGGGTGTGTATCAGCAGGGCACTGAATACCACATGGCCGGCTAAGTATCGCCACTTCAACTCCTGCAAAACAGCGATGAAAAACAAGAAGGACAGTGTGCTGAACAAAAAAACAAAGGCATAGGGGCGAGCATCCTGGGAGATGGC
Organism: Gammaproteobacteria bacterium; assembly: GCA_965205525.1. GTDB lineage: Bacteria > Pseudomonadota > Gammaproteobacteria > JABABF01 > JABABF01. Next base: position 208,944 of record OZ242171.1, on the reverse strand, counting down.
GAGATGGTGATAGCACATGGCACACAAAGCCATGGCGTATAGACCCACATCCCGGTTGAACATGCGGCGACCAAGAAAATACATGGCCGCCACCCCCAGTGCCCCGGCCAGCACAGAGAGCGCACGGCCTGTCCATACCTCCACTCCAAAGGCCTTGAACCAAGCCCATATAGCAATGTAATGCAGCCGAGGATTATTTTTCTCCCAAGAAATTTCCTTCAGCATCTCCGCCAGAGTGCCCGACGAAGTAAGATGGAAAGTAAATATCTCGTCTTCCCATAAACTAGGGCCATCCAAGCGATACAGTCGCAGAAGAATTGCAACTAGCGAGAAAAATAAAACTCCTGAGACAATCCAGCGCTCGGACAAGTGATTATGGCGGAGATTCTTATCATTAAAATAGTCTCTCATTAATTTAATAATCTGGCACGAGATGTTTATATTATGCTGTTTCAGTGAGGGTCTATACGCAGTGTGCAGTCCATCTTCTGGGCACAGTATTCTGTCAAGGCTGTGCTGGCAGCACCGGCAATATCTTCTCTACAGTGATCTCCTGCAAGCCGACCCGTGCGCGACAGGCAATTATTTCCACGCCGGCCGCCAGCGCCTTTCGCAAGGCCCTGCCGTAGGCAGGGTCTATATTGTCTGCCGGAGCTACCCGGCAAATCCCATTGTGCTGCACACAAAATACCAAGGCGGCTCGACGGCCCATGCCGCAGACTTCCTGCAGAGAGCAGAGGTGACGGCGCGCCCGCTCACTCGGCGCATCCGGAAAGACTCCCAAGCCGCCTTGCAAATGCAGAGTGACGCTCTTCACCTCCACTACGCAGAAATTTTCCGCCGCCTTCTGCCCGCCTTCTAACAGCAGGTCGGCACGGCCGCCGGATGGGTAGGGCACTTCGTTTTGCACACAGCGCATACCGACAAAAGGCGGCAGCAGCGAACGCTCCACGGCTTCCCGCACCAAGGCATTAGCGCAGGCGGAGTGGATGCAGGCCATTTCACCCGGTGCGGTTTCCACCAGCTCCCACCCGTAGCGATACTTGCGCCGAGGATTGTCGCTGGCTGACAGCCACACACGACTGCCCGGCTCTGCACAGCCGGTCATGGCCCCGGTATTGGGACAATGCACGGTGATTTTCTCGCCGTCGGGCAGCCGCACATCGGCAAGAAAGCGCTGGTAGCGGCGCAGAAGAACAGCCTCCTGCAATTGGGGCAGACGCATCGCTCAGCGGAGAAGACTCTGCAGTCGCTCCACTGCCTGCTCCATCTGTTCCATGCCCGTGGTATAGGCAAAACGCATATGCTCGCGGGCGCGATGCATGCCAAAATCTTCACCGGGCACGGTCGCGATGCCGTGCTCTTCTAGCAGCATTCGGCAGAAGGCACTGCTGTCATCGGAAAAAGCGTCTACGCCAGCGTACAAGTACATGGCACCGGCAGGCGTATTGGGAATTGAAAAGCCGATATCACGAAGCGCAGCGAGGAGAAAATCCCGGCGCTGAGCCAGGATGTCACGCCGCTCATTGAGAATCGCACGGCTCTCGGGACGGAAGGCGGCAAGTGCTGCATATTGGGCCACAGTAGACATGGAGATAAAAAGATTCTGCGCGATCCTCTCCAAACTCTGCACCGCATCCTCTGGCGCGACTAGCCAGCCGAGACGCCAGCCAGTCATGCCGAAGTACTTTGAGAAGCTGCCAATGATAAAGGCCTGCTCTGTAATCTCCAAGATCGATGCCGGAGTGCTTTCGTAGCACAGCCCGTGGTAGATTTCATCGGCTACCAAGTATCCGCGGCGCTGTGCAGCCACTTCCCATAGGGCCTGCAATTCAGCCCGGCTCAATATCTCCCCAGTAGGGTTGGCGGGAGAGGCCACCATGATGCCTATGGTACGCTCGCCCCAGTAAGCCTTCGCCAGAGAAGCACTCATCTGATAATGCCCAGCAGCCTCTGTCGGCACCTGCCGGGCCCGCCCGTTCATCATAAGCAGAAAATTGCGGTTGCAGGGATAGCCTGGATCTGCCACCAGCATTTCGTCCCCCGGGTTCACCAGCAGAGCGGTCACCAACAGCAGGGCACCGGATGCACCGGGGGTGATCAGGATACGCGCTGGGGAAATACTGAGGCCATACTCTTCCTCGTAGTAGCGCGACAGAACCTCTCGCAGCAGCGGAATACCGCCAGGCTCAGTGTATTGCGTATAGCCTAAGCGCAAGGCATTCTGGGCAGCCTTGACAATTGGGGCGGCGGTGGCAAAATCTGGTTCTCCAGCCTCAAGATGCAATACATGGCGGCCTGCGGCCTCCAGCTCCTTGGCGCGAGCTAGGATTTCCACTACTCGGAAAGGCCTGATCTCCTCCAGGCGGCGGGCATAGGGCATTCGAGGGCTGCTATCCGGCAGGGATGAGAGTAGAATTGTAACAGGCGCAGTTTGCGCCTATCTTTGCCGGTGGCAGAAGACATGCAGAAAGACAGAAAGAAAGCGGAAAAAAAGCAGAGCAGAAATGCTAGCGCCTCCGCAAAAAGAAAAGTGCAGCCAGCACGGAAAGTGAAGTCCGCGGGCGCTGGTGCGAGTAAAAAAAGCGCTGCCGCCAAAAAGGTGAGTGTAAAGCCGTCTGTGCGTAAAACAAAACCGGTCGCTGCCGCCAAAAAGGCAAGTGTAAAGCCGTCTGTGCGTAAAACAAAACCGGTCGCTGCCGCCAAAAAGGCGAGTGTAAAGCCGTCTGCGCGTAAAACAAAACCGGTCGCTGCCGCCAAAAAGGCAAGTGTAAAGCCGTCTGTGCGTAAGAAAAAACCGGTCGCTGCCCCAGCAAAGAACACCGCTATCGCGAAAAAAACGGCGACAAAATCCCCCAAATCTGCCGCGAAAAAAACAACCGCTGCAAAGAAGGCCGCCCCAGTCAGCAAAAGATCTGGCACCGCCAAGCCTGCCACCGCCAAGCCTGCCACCGCGAAGGTCAACGGCAAGACGCGCAAGCGTATTCCTGCCAAGAGAAAAACCACTAGGCGCCCGAGTAGGCGCCCGAGCAAAGCCAAGAAATCGTTACTGCTGCACAGTAAAATCCCGGCGGGTCCCTACATGAACCCCAAGCAGCAGAAATACTTTCGGGAAATACTGACACAGCAGCGCACTGAACTGCTGCAGCAGGTGGACAGCACGGTCCGCCATATTCAGTACGACACTGCCAATTATCCGGATGAAACTGATCGCGCCAGCCGGGAAGAAGGCTTTGGACTAGAGCTCAAGGCTCGGGACCGGGAGCGCAAACTGATTCGCAAGATTGACCGCACAATCGGCATGATTGAGCGGGACGAATATGGGTACTGTGAAGAATGCGGCGAGGGAATTGGCCTTGCCCGCCTGCAGGCCCGTCCCACAGCAGATCTCTGCATTCACTGCAAGGAAATATCAGAAACCAAGGAAAGGCAGGAGCACGGCTGAATTTTTTCCAACCTGACTCACCGCATGAGGTGATAATCACCAAGGCTCTCCCAGGCCAGCAGGTATCGGTGACGAAAGTGCAGCAATCCCCGTCTCTTGCCCAGATCCCCCTCCTATACCTGGCCGCTTTGCTCCGTCTCCCAACTCTGGCCGATATATGCCCGGTACAGCGCATCCCGCCTATACCGGCCGCTTTGCCCCGTCTCCTACTGGCAGGCTGCACTTAGGCTCTCTGGTCACCGCCCTGGCAAACTACCTGGATGCCCGCCACCATGGCGGACGATGGCTGCTGCGCATAGATGACCTGGACCCACCCCGGGAAGCAGCCCGGGGCAGCGGCCCAGATCATGGAAACCCTGCGCCATCACGGACTGCATTGGGATGGAGATGTACTGCGGCAGAGCACTCGCAATGCTACCTATGAATCGGCTCTCGCACAGTTGCGAGCAGGTCGGCACCTTTCTCCCTGCACCTGCTCGCGACAGATGCTCCGAGGCCGGGTCGGCACACCCCGCCCCTGTCAAAAGCGATCTTCGCCCCCGGCAGGCCAGCCCTTTGCATGGCGGCTCTGTAGTGGCGAAGGAGAGATCCTGTTTCAGAACCACATTCAGAGGCCCTTGCACGGAGAAGCAGGAGACTTTGCGGAGGCAGGACGGCATCGCCGCCTATCATTTGGCAACCGTGGTGGGCGACGCTTTCCAAGGCATCAGCCATGTGGTGCGCGGCAGCGATTTCTTAGCAGCAGTTCCCCAGCATATCTGTCTGCAAAAGCTGCTGGCCCTGCCGGTGCCGGAATACGCCCATGTACCTTTGGTGACAACCCCCGGACAAATTCAGCAAAAGGGACCACCGGCAGCCGCTTCGGGAAGAATGTCCGGCAGCCAATTTAAGAAGCGCATTGCACATCCTCGGTCAGCAAAAGCCCCCGGAAGCACTAGACAGCCCCGAAGACATGCTGACATGGGCAGTGCCCCGCTGGCACCTGAAAGCGGTACCGCGGGTAGGAATACCTTGAAAAACTCAGTTTGACGGCAAGGAAAATTGGATGTAGTGTTACTCTCCTAATGGGCAGTCAGTAGCACGAAGCATGAGGAAAGTACAGCATATTACTGAATACATATTGGGCAGTAGTGTGGCTGCGAAGAAGATCCGAGAGCAAATCCTAAAAGTGGCGCCAAGCCAGGCACCGGTCTTGGTCCAAGGCGAAATCGGGGTCGGCAAGGAGCTGGTTGCTCGAGCCCTGCACCACTACAGCCGACGCAATGGGCAGCCCTTCGTCGCCATCAATTGCGCCGCACTGCCGCAAGACCCCACCGAAAACGAATTGTTTGGCAGCGAGAATGATATCCAAGGCATGGGACACCATCCCGGACTGGTGGAATCGGCTCGCAGAGGCACCCTGTTCTTAGATGAAGTCAGCAGTCTGCCCCCGCGCTTGCAGGCACTTGTGCTGCGCCTTGCGGATACCGGGGAAATCCGCCGTATCGGAGGCGGAGTCAAACCCCGCCATGTGGACGTGCGGCTGATCTGTTCCACAAGGCATGACCTGCAGAGCCTTTGCCAGCGAGGTGATTTTCGCACCGACCTGCTGTACCGAATAGATGTGGTAAGGCTGACCATGCCGCCGCTGCGAGAGCGAAAAGAAGATATCCCGGCACTCACCGAAGCCGCCGCGATGCGCATCTGCAAGCGACACGGTATCGCATCGCCCGTATTTTCTGACGCCGCAGTACAGGCTCTCTGCCGGCATGACTGGCCGGGCAATGTGAGAGAGCTGGAAAATGTCGTTGAGCGGGCCGTGGTAATGGCCGAAGAAGGGCAGACCATCGGGCCGGAGCTGCTCGGTCTGAAAGCAGGTTTGGAGGATAGCCCAAGGCAACCGGTGGACCAGACCGAACAGCCGGCAAGTCAGGCGGCGCAGGAAGATCCCATCAGTGAGAGCCTATCCCTAGAGGAATATTTTCAGCAGTTTCTATTAGCCCACCAAGATCACATGAGCGAGACAGACTTGGCCCACAAGCTCGGCATCAGCCGCAAGTGCCTGTGGGAGAGGCGACAGCGTTTCAGCATCCCCCGTGTCACCAGCCGTCGGGATGCTGCCAGTAGCTGAAGGGAAAGCACTGTGGCAATCAGCCAATCGGTAAAAGGCGCACCGGTACGGCTATCGTGGCATTTTGCGAAAGGGGCAATCCTCCCTGAGGCACTGTCCGTCGTGCATAAGCTGCGGGAAATGGACTTTCAGGCATTTCTTGTAGGAGGATGTGTGCGAGACCTGCTGCTGAAGCGACAGCCGAAAGACTTTGATATCGCAACCGATGCACGTCCGGAGCAAGTGCAGGAGCTATTTCGGCGGGCCTACTTAGTCGGGCGCAGATTCCGCATTGCCCATGTGCGGATCGGCAGGCATGTCATTGAAGTAACCACTTTCCGCAGCGGCAACCAAGAGCAACGCCAAGCAACCAGTCAGCGCGGCCAGCTGCTAGAAGACAACCTGTACGGCAAGCGGCTAGACGAAGATGCCCAGCGCCGTGATTTCACGATTAATGCTCTTTATTACGACCCGGATAGCTGTGAAGTGCTGGATTTCATGGATGGTCTTCGGGACTTAGAGCAGGGGCAGCTGCGGGTAATCGCCGACCCGGAAACCAGGTACCGAGAAGATCCGGTGCGTATGCTGCGGGCCCTGCGACTGGCGGCAAAATTGAATTTTCAAATAGAGGAGCAGAGTGCGGCCCCGATCGCGGCGCTGGCATCGACCCTCAGACAAATTGAGCCCGGGCGCAAGCGGGACGAAGTGGAAAAACTGCTGCGTGCGGGTTCTAGCGTGGCGACCTGGCAGCTGCTGGAGGAATACCGCTTAGTGGAAATGTTTTTTCCGGGCTTAGATGCATTCTTGCAAGAAGGCGGGGACAAATGCCGGGCAGCCCGCCTGGTGCGGCAGACACTGGAGGACACGGACCAGCGTATCAGGGCTGGGAAACCGGTAACCCTGACATTTTTGATCGCTGCTCTCCTGTGGCCGGAAGTACAGGCAGAGAAGGAGTACCAAGAGCAGGACGGGGAGCAGTCTTTCAGTGCCATGCGAAAAGCCGGATTGCAAGCAATCTTGGGACAATCTCGTCATGTCAGCGTGCCGAGACGCCTCTCTGCCCAAGCACAGCAGATCTGGAATATGCAGCTGCGTCTGCAGAAATATCACGGCAAAACAGCGCGGGCCCGCAGACTTTTGGCCGACTACCATTTCCGAGCAGGCTATGACCTCCTGCGACTGCGGGAGAAATCCGGCGAAGAGATGGACGGACTGGGAGACTGGTGGCAGGACTTCCGCGACGCACATCCAGACTTGGTGGTGCAAAGGCCTTCCTCAAGGGACTGGCGCACGCATCACCAGCCGAAGAATAAACGTGGCTCCCGCAGGTCCAGGTCGCAGGTGAAAGAGATGCCAGCACACATTCATCGCGAGCACACTTCAGTATGATTAGTGCCCGTGTGCAAGTCTGCATCGCCGTCGGCAGCAACTTGAGAAATCCCCTTCGGCAGGTGCAAAGTGCCGTAGAGGAGATCGCGACCTTTCCCCTAAGCCAAATTCTGGCGGTGTCCCGCTGGTACCAAAACCCACCGAGAGAGACCACCACACCCCAGCCAGATTTTATCAACGGGGCAGCTATGCTGGAAACCGCCCTCCCCCCTTCGGAACTGCTGGAAAAATTGCAGCAGGTTGAAGCGCGGCACGGACGCATGCGCACCGGCCAAGGAGGAGAGCCCCGCACATTGGACTTGGACCTGCTGCTGTACGGCAATGAAGTGCTCAACCTGCCAGGACTGACCGTACCCCACCCAAGAATGAAACAACGCGATTTTGTGCTGTATCCTCTTCAGGATATTGCACCGAACCTGATTCTGCCGGATGGCTCCTCCCTGGTAAAACTGCTAAAAGAGCTGCCAAAATGGCACCTCCAGCCCGTGGCAGAGGAGCACCCAGCACTGCAGGCAGGCAGACCGCAGTGAGCCAGCAAGCAGCAGCAGCAACAGCCCCCCCGGCGGACATGCCGACAGCTGCAGCCGAGCCTCTGCCGCATTTCATTGTGGTGGAGGGGCCAATCGGTGTGGGGAAAACCACCTTAACCCAGCGCCTCGCCCGCTCTCTCAACTATGAAATGCTGCTAGAGCAGCCGGAGGAAAATCCCTTCCTAGAATATTTCTACCGCAATCGCCGCCAGGGCGCCCTCAGTACCCAGCTATTTTTCCTGATACAGCGGGCCCAGCAGATGCAAAAGCTCCGCCAAGGAGGGATTTTTGAGCCGGTGCGAGTGGCGGACTTCCTGATGGAGCGGGACCGCCTATTCGCAGAAGCCACCTTGGACGCACATGAATTACAGCTCTATCTGGCCATCTATGAAAAACTGATCATTGATGCACCGCGTCCGGACCGGGTCGTGTACCTGCAAGCCTCGGTTGAAATACTGATGAAGCGAATCCGGCACCGGGGCATTCCGGCAGAGCAGCACATTGACATGGAATACCTGCAGCAGATCAGTGCCGCCTACAGCCGCTTCTTTCTCAGCTACAACGAGGCACCCGTCCTCATCATCAATACCGAAGCGGTGGACTTGGTAAACGATGGCAATGAATACCAACGCTTCTTTGATCTCCTGCTGAAGACAGACAGCGGCAGGCATTTCTTCAACGCAACGCTGTTCTGAAAAAACCGGCTGTACCGAGCATGAAACAGCAGATGTCTTTGCCTGCGCTGCAGGAAATGAAAGGAAAGCAGCCTTTCTGCTGCCTGACATCCTACGATGCATCCTTTGCCCGGCTGCTAGCAGAGGAAAAGGTGGATGTGCAGCTGGTGGGGGACTCGCTGGGCATGGTCATCCAAGGGCATGATTCCACTCTTCCGGTAACATTGCAGGATGTCGCCTACCATGTCCGCTGCGTCCGGCACGGCAATAACTATTCCTTTCTCCTGGCGGATCTGCCCTTTGCCGCCCACGCGGACACCGCTGGCACCGTGGCAGCAGCAGCAGAGCTGATGCGCGCCGGTGCCCAGGCGGTCAAGCTGGAGGGAGGCTCCTGGCTCGCAGACACGGTGCGACGGCTTCGGGACTGTGGAATTCCCGCCTGCAGCCACTTGGGCCTGGGGCCTCAGTCCATCCATCTGCTGGGGGAATACCGCCGTCAGGCCACCGACGAAGAGAGTGCCGAGCGCCTGTTGGAAGATGCTGGCAAGCTGCAGGAGGCGGGGGCCGCACTCATGCTCCTAGAGCATGTGCCGGAAGAGCTGGCCGCCAGGGTCACCCGGTCCTTGGACATACCTGTAATCGGCATCAGTGCCGGACCGAAGGTTGATGGACAGGTGCTGGTGCTGTACGACATTCTGGGGCTCAGCCCCAAGGCCCCATCCTTTGCCCCTGATCTCCTCTCTTCTAGCAGCGGGGGCATCAGGGGCGCCGTACAGGCATACTGCCAAGCCGTGCGGGAGGGAAGCTTCCCCCCTGCCTCCAAATAAGAGCGCCCAAGGAACGGCTGTACTGGCAAAGGATTCTGAACCCGTTATGCAGGTACATTGCGAGCACTCCTCCCTCTCTGCAGCACTGAAGACGATAGGCAAAGGGCAGCGCATCGCACTGGTGCCGACCATGGGCAACCTGCACGCAGGGCACCTCAGTCTGGTGCAAAAAGCCCATGAGCAGGCAGAGATTGTCGTTGTCAGTATTTTTGTCAACCCAATGCAGTTCGGCCCCCGGGAGGACTACAAAGATTATCCCCGCACCCCGGAGGAAGACCGCCGCCAGCTTGAAGCGGCCGGTGTCCACCACTTGTTCCTGCCGGAAACAGCCACCATGTATCCCAATGGCATGGAGGCTCACACCAAGGTGACGGTGCCCGAGCTGTCGGACATGCTGTGCGGTGCGAGTCGGCCCGGGCATTTCATCGGGGTGGCCACGGTGGTGCTGAAGATGCTAAATCTGGTACAGCCCGACACAGCCGTATTCGGTGAGAAGGATTACCAGCAGCTGGTACTCATTCGCCGTCTGGTAACAGACATGTGCCTGCCGATAAAGATCCTCGGAGGCACCACGGTACGGGAGTCGGATGGTCTTGCCATGAGCTCTCGCAACCGCTACCTGAACGAAAAAGAACGCCGTACAGCACCGGCCCTGTACCAGGCCCTGCGCGCCACTGAGAAGCAGCTGCAAGCCGGGGAAATGGACTTCGGGGCCTTGGAGACGGCGGGGCGGCACGCCTTGGAGGGAGCCGGTTTTATTGTGGATTACTATACAATCAGGTGCCGAGCCGATTTGCGAGAAATTCGCACCGAATGCCAAGATATGGTAGTGTTAGCAACTGCTTCTTTAGGTAACACTCGGCTGATAGATAGTATTGCCATAGAAGCGGCAGCCCGAAAAACGGAAAAGTGCTGAGACTGACCAGATTTTTACGGTTTGAGAAACGAGAAAGCAGGAGAAGTGCCATGTATTCCATGATGCTGAAAACCAAGCTGCACAAGGCATGGGTTACCCATGTCCTGCTTGAATACGAGGGCTCCTGTGCGATTGACGGTCACCTGCTAGATATCGCTGGAATTCAGGAATACGAGCAAATTCAAATATATAACATCAGCAACGGCGAGCGGTTCACCACCTACGCCATCCGTGCTGAAGACCATTCTGGAACAATATCTATCAACGGTGCAGCCGCACACAAAGCTACCGTAAGAGACTGCATTATTATCTGCGCCTATGCCAGCTACGATACCTCGGAAATGGCCAACTACCGACCGAAGCTGGTGTACTTAGACGGGCAGAACCGTATTCTGCGCACTGCAAATACGATCCCTGTGCAAGCTGCCTGAGGCTCCAGCGGAACCTAGTACGGAACCGCGCACAGCGGCCCCCTTTTTTTTAGCTCACTGTATCCTGCTGCTCTCCCTGAGGCAGGTCCTTCATGCTCAGCTTGACCCGCCCCATTTCGTCCACGTTGATCACCTTGGCGCTGACCCGCTGGCCTTCAGTGAGGTAATCGGACACTTGGTTGACCCGCTCATGGGCAATCTGGGAGATATGCAGAAGGCCATCCTTGCCGGGCAGGATGCTGATAAATGCGCCAAAATCCGTGATTCGCACCACGTTGCCCTCATAGATGCGCCCCACCTCCACTTCGGCGGTCAGGGCTTCAATGCGCTCCATGGCATTGCGCACGGCCGCCCGGTTTACACCATAAATGCGGACCGTGCCGTCTTGGTCAATATCAATGTCAGTGCCGGTTTCCTCGGTAAGAGAGCGAATAGTGGCACCGCCTTTGCCGATTACATCGCGGATTTTATCCACCGGAACGCGGACAACCTCAATGCTCGGGGCATGCTCTGATACCGTCGAACGGGGCTGTTCTATGGTCTGGTTCATATTCTCAAGAATATGCAGACGGGCCTCTCGCGCCTGTTCCAAAGCCTTCTGCATAATGGCTTCGGTAACCCCGCCAATCTTGATATCCATCTGCAGGGCGGTGATCCCGACCGCCGTTCCTGCCACCTTGAAATCCATATCGCCCAAGTGATCTTCATCGCCGAGTATGTCGGTCAGCACAGCGAAGCGCTCCCCTTCCTTCACCAGTCCCATGGCAATCCCAGCCACCGGAGCCCGCAGTGGCACGCCAGCATCCATCAAAGCCAAGCTGCTCCCGCAGACGGTGGCCATGGAACTAGAGCCATTGGATTCGGTGATTTCGGATACCACCCGCACTGTATAGGGAAAATCTTCTAGGCTGGGCAGCATTGCTGCCAGAGCGCGGCGCGCCAAGCGGCCATGACCGATCTCACGGCGCCCCGGAGGGCCGAGACGGCTGCTCTCACCCACGCTGTAGGGAGGAAAGTTGTAGTGCAGCATGAAGTTGTCATCTAACCGTCCTTGCAGGCCGTCTACGATTTGCGCATCCCGGGTATTGCCCAAAGTCACCACGCACAGGGCCTGGGTTTCGCCGCGAGTGAACAAGGAGGATCCGTGGGTCCGCTGCAGCGGGCTGATCTCAATGGAGATCGGGCGCACAGTGCGACAGTCGCGACCGTCTATGCGAGGCTGCCCCTCCAAGATGCGATGACGCACGATGTTCTTTTCCAAGCGGGCAAAGGCTTCGCCCACCGGCGGCTTCTCACCTCCCTCCTCCTCGCCACTAGCTAAGGACTGCTCCGCCTCCTGCCGAATAGCCTCCAGGGCTTCCCGGCGCTGCTGCTTGTCCGTGATCTGGTAGCTCTCCGTCACCTTGGCACCAAACTTCTCCTGCAGCGTTGCGTCCAAGGCTTCGTCCGGCTGCGGTGCCTGCCATTCCAAGGGCGGCCGACCGGCGGTGGCGGCCAGATCTCGGATGGCCTCAATGAGGCTCTGCATTTCCTGATGCGCAAACAGCACTGCGCCCAACATGTGGTCCTCGCTCAGCTCGCTGGCCTCGGACTCCACCATCAAAACTGCATCGGCGGTACCGGCGACGACCATGTTGAGAGCCGATTTCTCCAACTCCGCCTGGGAGGGGTTCAGAATATAGCCGTGCTCCTCGCTGAATCCAACGCGGGCGGCACCGATCGGCCCTCGGCAGGGCGCTCCAGCGATCGCCAGTGATGCAGAGGCACCAATCATGGCAAGGATATCCGGATCAATCTCCTCGCCAGCGGACAGCACGGTGCAAATTAGCTGCACCTCATTGCGAAACTCGCGCGGGAATAGCGGGCGGATAGGTCGGTCAATAAGACGGGAAGTAAGGGTTTCCTTTTCAGAGGGGCGTCCTTCGCGACGGAAAAAGCTTCCCGGGATGCGACCTGATGCATAAAACCTCTCTTGGTACTGGACAGTAAGCGGCAAAAAATTCAGTGACTCCTTTGGCGGCCCCAGCACTACTGTGGCAAGTACGGAGGTCTCCCCCACCTTTACCAGCACCGCACCTGTCGCCTGGCGCGCAATCCGTCCGGTCTCTAAGGAGACAGTATGATTGCCATATTTAAAAGTTTTGATAACAGGATTCATCTTCTCTTGCCTCTAACTGGAAATTTCTTTTGAAAACGTAAAAAAGCAGCGTCGGCAACCGCGCGTCGGCAACCGCGATGCCGCACTCAGGGCGCCTGGCGATGCCAGGCATCAATGGCGGAGGCCCAATCGCTCAAGCAGAACCCGGTAGCGATCAGGGGCACGGCGCTTGAGGTAGTCCAGCAATTTGCGCCGTCGGTTCACCATGCCGATAAGACCGCGGCGTGAACCATGGTCCTTGCGGTACGAAGCAAAATGATTTTGCAAACCGCTAATATTGGAGCTCAAAAGAGCAACCTGCACTTCCGGAGAACCGGTATCCGTCTCGGAACGCCGATATTCTTTGACGACCTTGCTTTTTTCCTCTGCACTCAGGGACATAGTTCTCCGCTTTTTTGCTTCACTTGACTGTGCTTTTCAGGACTACACTATACACGTTAAGGGAGATATCTCAAGCCGCCACCAAGCGCCGGGGCTTCAGCCGTCCATCCTCTAAGAGCTCCCCGACCCCTATAAACTCGCCACTCTCCAAGTATATACGCACCAAACCTTCGCCCTCTACCCCGGGCCGCACGGCCTGCCCCTGCCGCAGGTAGAAACTGCCCGCCGCTGGCAGCAGCACTTTGGGCAGGTGCGATACGGCACTGTCTAGGGGCTGCAGCAACTCATCCATTTCCCGGTAGGCTTGGGCACTCTTCATCTCCTGCAGGAGCTCCAAGGAAGCCGCCTGCCGATCCGTGTACGGGCCGACATGGGTGCGACGCAGAGCCTGCAGGTACCCGCCGACCTTCAGCACTTGGCCGATATCATCTGCCAAAGTACGGATATAGGTGCCTTTGCTGCAGCAGATTTCCAAATCGGCCTCGGATACGATGCCAGGCCGAAAGTCCGCCAGCTCCAAGCTGTGCACCGTGACCTGACGCATCTCCCTTTCCACCTCAATTCCGAGACGAGCCAGCTTGTACAGGGGCTGCCCATTGACCTTGACCGCCGAGTACATCGGCGGCACCTGCCCGATGGTGCCGCGAAAATCCTGCAGGACGTGCTCAACTGCATCCCGTTCAAGGTGGGAGGTGTCCGAGCGAAATAGAACTTCACCCTCTGCATCGCCGGTGGCGGTGCGCAGGCCAAATCCAACCGTGCACCGGTATTTTTTATCAGAATTAAGCAGAAACTGAGCAAACTTGGTAGCTTCACCAAAGCACAGCGGCAGAACACCGGTGGCCGCAGGATCCAAGCTTCCAGTGTGGCCCGCCTTGGCTGCCTGCATGATGGCGGACGCCCGCTGCAGTACGGCATTGGAGGTCAGGCCCGCCGGCTTATCCAGCACCAGCACACCGCTGAGCGACCGGCCACGCCGCTTGCGCATTAGGCGTCCCCGCTGTTGTCCGCAGGCGGGTCAGGCTGTGCGCTGTCCATCTTTGCCATCAGTGCATCAATACGCCGGCCCTGCTCTACCCCGGGGTCATAGCGAAATCTTAACCGCGGCACAGTGCGCATTCGCCCCACCGATGCCAGCCGAGACTGCAAGTATCCGCTGGCACCATTAAGAACCTCTAGCGCTTCCCCAGCACACTGCGCACTATCATGGCCAGCGACAGTTACATAGATCTCCGCACGACGGCGGTCACGACTGAGGGAAAGGCCGGTGACACTGACCATGCCAACACGAGGATCTCGTAATTCACTCTGTATGACACGGCCCAATTCAGAGCGCAGCCAAGCTGCAGCTCGCTCCATATGGTTTGAAGACGGCATCGCAGCTACCGTCCTGCCGATCACGATCTGCGGGAAACAGATTTTTCCCGATGGGCTTCAAATACTTCAATTTGATCGCCGACTTTTATGTCGTTGTAATTTTTCACACCAATACCACACTCGGTGCCGCTGCGCACCTCGGTGACATCCTTTTTGAAGCGACGCAGAGAATCCAGCGCTCCTTCAAAAACCACAATACTATTCCGCAGGACACGGATCGGCTTGCTGCAATGCACCGTGCCCTCCCGGACAATGCAACCCGCTGCCTGGCCATACCCAGAGGCGCGGAACACCTCCTGCACCTCGGCGATACCGACAATCTTTTCATGCGGCTCCGGCACCAGCAGCCCCTCCATGACCTGCTGGGCATCATCTATCATGGCATAAATGACACTGTAATAGCGCATGTCCACTCCCTCTGCCTCAGCCAGTTTGCGGGCCGCCGTGTCAGCACGCACGTTAAAGCCGAACACCAAGGCATTGGAACTAAATGCCAAGCTAATATCCGATTCTGTGATGGCACCGACCCCGGCAAGCAATATGCGCAGTTCTGCATCTTTTATGCTGATTTCAGACAAGGCGGCACGCAGTGCCTCCACCGAGCCCCGAGTATCCGCTTTCAGCACCAAGTTGAGCTCCTTGCGGGCATCTGCTTCGGTGCGATTGGAAAAAGCTTCTTCAATATTTTCAACGGCTGGCTGCGGCTGCTTGACGAGAGTTGCAGTCTGCTGCTTGGGACCCGCATACAGGGTCGCGATCTCCCGCGCCTTCGGCTCGTCCTGCACCACAGCAAAAGTGACCCCGACAGCCGGCACGGCACGCAAGCCAATTACCTCTACTGGCATGGAGGGGAAAACTTCTTTTACATTCTCGCCATTTTCGTCAACCATGCTGCGCACACGACCGTAACAGTCACCGGCCAGAAACATATCGCCCACCCGCAGGGTACCGTTGCGCACCAGAAGCGATGCCACGGGCCCATAACCTTTATCAAGGCGGGACTCCAAAATAACTCCGCTAGCCGGCACATCACGGGGCACGCGCAGATCTAAAAGCTCAGCCTGCAGAAGCACCGCTTCTAGCAACTTGTCCACCCCTTCACCATTCAAAGCCGAGACATGCACGAACTGCACATCGCCGCCCCAATTTTCGGGCACCACCTCGGCGGCGGCCAGTTCACGGCGCACTTTCTCCGTGTCGGCATCTTCGCGGTCTATCTTGTTGATCGCCACCACTATGGGCACTTTGGCGGCGCGGGCATGCTGCACGGCCTCTAAGGTCTGCGGTTTGACTCCATCGTCGGCCGCCACCACCAAGATGACTATATCCGTACACTGTGCGCCCCGGGCGCGCATGGCGCTGAACGCAGCGTGTCCCGGCGTATCAATGAAGGTGATATCCCCTTGCTCGGTATGCACTCGGTAGGCGCCGATGCGCTGGGTAATCCCGCCCGCCTCTTCTGCAGCCACCCCGGTGCGACGAATATAGTCCAACAGCGAGGTTTTGCCATGGTCCACATGGCCCATCACGGTGATTACGGGAGAACGCGGCTCCGGCGTGCCTTTAGCAACGATCGCAAGCTGCAGAGCATTTTCAGCAGAAAGTGATTCAGCTGTGGTTGTCTGGTGCCCCATTTCTTCCGCCAAGACCTTGGCTGTGTCGTGATCAATCGTTTCATCGGCCCCGATACTGAGACCAAATTTCTCCGCCAATTGGAGCAATGCATCAACTTTAATCGCCATCTGCCGAGCGAGAGCAACAACAGGAATCTCATCGTTCAAGACAATTTCCCGGACAATATTTTTAGTCGGTCGCACAAACTTTTGAATAAAATCGTCTGCTTTTAGCGTCCCGACTACAGCGTGACGGGCAGCAAGTTTTCCGATCGCTGCTTTCCCCTCGGTATTCTCAATCAGGGCCTGGTCAACCGCACGCTGCTTTTCGTTGCGGCGGCCATCTTCGCCAATCAGCGGTCCAGTGCGCCGCCGCCTCGGCAGCTTTAAGCCAACCCGCCCATCGGGCTTGCGACGAGCCGACGACGGAGTGGCCTGCCCTTCGGTCTGCTCCAATGCTCCTTGCGTCTGTCCGCTCCGTTCCGGTTTCTTATCCTTTTTACTTGCCCGAATTTTCTGTTCCTTCTTCTCTTCCTGCTGCTTTGCCTCCTTGCGCTTCTCTGCCTCGTCCTGCTGTCGCTGCTCCTCTTCCCGAAGTCGGTTCTTCTCTTCAGCAGCCTGACGCCGATTCTCTTCCAAATTATCTACCGAGGGAGTGCCCGACGACACAGCCGTCTCGGTCTTTTTAGCCACATTGCGGCGCCGCACTTTGACATCTACCGTCCGTCCGCCCTGGGTAGCGGCATTCTGCTGGCTCACCTTGGCGGACTGAGCAGCGGCGCCCCCAGCGCGCGCTTTCACCAAATGCTGTACTAATGTTTTTTTATCTGCAGCTGAAACTTCCTCGTCGCCGCTGGTATGGCTGAGGCCAGCAGACTGTATTACGCCGAGCATTTCCTCCAGCGGTTTCTTGAGCTGATCCGCCAGGGCCTTGACTGTTAACTTCGGCATACTGTCTCTCCATTCCTATCCCCAGCCTTTACGGGGAATCGGTGTTCTCCGGCGACTGCTCCTCAAACCACGGCTCCCGGGCTGCCATGATTAGAAAACCTGCACGCTCCTCGTCTATTCCTGTAATTCCCAGCAAATCATCCACTGCCTGTTCCGCTAGGTTTTCCACGGTGAGAATACCCCGCTCTGCCAGTGCCAGCATTAGATCCTTGTCCATTCCTTCCAACTGCAACAGGCCGCTGGCAGCCTTTTCTTCTTCTGTAATCTCCTCGGCATCACCCAGCTCCTGCTTCAAGAGCATGTCATTTGCCTTCTCCTGAATAGCAGCCGCCAGGCTCTCGTCCACACCCTCAAGGGCAGTGAGAGCCTCAACCGGCTGCAAGGCAATGCTCTCCAGCGAATTCAGCTCGGCGGCCACTAGCTGCTCACCCACGGCGGTTTCTACATCCAGTTTCCAAGCGAGGCTGGCAGCCTCCCTGGAGCTCTCGCTCTGCTGCTTTTCATCTGCCTGCTCAGTGCTCATGATATCAATGCGCCAGCCGATGAGCCTGCTAGCCAGGCGCACATTCTCCCCGCGCACGCCCACTGCCTGGGGCAGACTCTCCTCTTTTACGGCCACTTCTATGGACAAGTTCTCCTCATCCAAAAGCACAGATTTCACCTCTGCCGGTGCCAGTGCATTGATAACCATCTGAGCGGGGCTATCGTCCCACAGCACGATATCAACGCGCTCGCCGTTTAGCTGCTCGGATACAGCCAATACCCGAGAACCCCGCATGCCCACGCAGACACCGATTGGATCTATGCGACCGTCATTAGTCTTTACCGCAATTTTTGCGCGTGAGCCCGGCTCTCGGGCCACTGCGCGGATTTCAATAACCCCTTCTGCCACCTCCGGCACTTCCAACCGGAAAAGCTCTATGATTACCGCCGATATCGTACGGCTGAGAACCAGCTGAGGACCATGGTTTTCTGGTTCAAGCTTATCTAGTATTGCCTTCACTGTGTCGCCGGGATGAAAATGCTCATCACCGATGGTGCTCGCTCGCGGCAGATAAGCATCCACGTTGTCATTCAGCTTCAATATGTAGCCATCGCGCAATACTCTTTCAATGGATCCGTTTAGCAATTCGCCGAGACGGTTCTGGTACTCCTCCCGAATCTGCGCCCGCTCTGCATCCCGCACCCGGCGCACGATGACCTGGCGAGCATGCTGCGCAGCAACCCGGCTGAATGTCATGTTATCCATCGGTTCTTCATAGAACTCGTCCAACTCTAGGCCAGCGGCTCGTTCATCATCGGGCAGCAGGTGCAGGTCTGGATTAAATCTATCGAGTTCATCCGCGTCGGCATCCTCGCCTTCCCTAACTTCTCTGCCTGCCCTGCCTGCCCTGCCTTCCCTGCCTTCCCTGCCTTCTCTGCCTTCCCTGACTTCCCTGACTTCCCTGCCTTCCCCGCCTTCCGTGCCTTCCGTGCCTTCCCCGCCTTCCGTGCCTTCCTCATCATTCTCGGTATCCTCGGCACTCTCCTCCTCACGCACTTGCCAAGTGCGAAAGCTCTTGTACTCCCCTGTGTTGCGGTCTACGGCGACACGCACACCGATGCTGATTTTGTTCTTCTCTTCGTAGCTCCTGCGAGTGGCCTCTGCCAGCGCACTTTCAATCGCTTCAAAGACGGTCTCCAAGGGGACTTGCTTTTCAACGGAAATCGCTTCCGCCACTATCAGCACATCCTTGAGATTCATAACTGGCTGCTCTTTCATGGTCTTCACACCTGCAATGGAATAGCGTCAATCGCAGAGATTATGTTTGCCCGCTCCACCTGCTCTAACGGAATATCACACCTCTGCCCCTCTAAATCCAAGGTTGCCTTGCCGTCTCGGCATGCCAGCAGGCGGCCCTTGAAATTACGTCTACCCGCCAAGGGAGCGGCTAGGCGCAGGCGCAGCATGGCACCCACGAAGCGCTGGTACTGCTCCGGATCGTACAGCGAGCGATCAATGCCGGGGGATGAAACCTCCAGATCGCAATTGCCAGGCAAGGTGTCTTCCACCTCCAGCACGCTGCTCAACTGGCGACTGACCCGCTCGCAATCATCCACATTCACCCCATCCTCGGTATCAATGAAGATGCGCAGCAGCGGAACGTGACGCCGGGGCAAGTACTCCAAACCCCACAACTCCAAGCCCGCAGACTGCACCACGGGCTCCACTATGCATCTAAACTCTTTTACCAATGCGGAAATCACTGCTTCGCTCTGCCTCTTCTCACGTCTGCCCGCCCGCCATTCGCTCGGCCGAGCCGATCATCGCTGCCAGTCTGCCCTATGCAGTCCGGCACAAAAAAACCCCTCGCAAGGGGTTTTCAACCTAGGCTGCACAAACTGCAAACCCGCCACAAGCAACGCACTGCGCTGCCGCCGCTCCCCCATCCCTGCGCTCTGCAACCCTGCATCTCCGATTGCAACACTGTTTATCCATCACCGGAGTCGGTCTATTATGGCAGAAACCTCCCTGCCGTCAATACCTGCAGGCATGCCCTCAGCCCGTGCCCTGTGTCTCAGCCCGACGACAACCCTATAATTAGCATTGCATCCGTTTTCCAAGCCTATCCCCGATTGCAAGCATGGCTGTCCATATCAAGACCGTAGAAGAAGTCGCCAAGATGCGTGTCGCCGGGCGGCTGGCGGCGGAGGTGCTGGAAATGATCGGCCAGCATGTGCGCCCCGGCATCAGCACCGGGCAGCTGGACCAGCTGTGCCATGACCACATAGTGAAGGTACAGGAGGCGCATCCCGCTCCCCTGCACTACCGGGGCTTCCCCCGCTCCATCTGCACCTCAGTCAACCATGTGGTGTGCCATGGCATCCCTTCTGAGAAGAAAATCCTAAAAAACGGTGACATCATCAATATAGATGTTACGGTAATCAAGGATGGCTACCACGGTGATACCAGCGTGATGTTCCTGGTGGGCAAGGTGGCACCGCATGCCCAGAGGCTGGTGCAGATCGCCCGGGAATGCCTATGCATGGCCATAGACCAGGTGCGCCCGGGAACGCGACTCGGGGACATCGGCCATCTCATCCAGCAGCATGCGGAGAAACACCATTATTCTGTAGTGCGCGACTTCTGCGGCCACGGCATCGGCCGCCAATTCCACGAAGAGCCGCAGGTGCTGCACTACGGCACCCCGGGAACCGGGCTGACGCTTCGGGAAGGGATGACCTTTACCATAGAGCCGATGCTCAATGCCGGAAAACCCCAAGTGGTGGTCAGCCGGCACGATGGCTGGACCGCGGAAACCTGCGACAAGAGATTATCAGCCCAGTGGGAGCATACGCTGGCAGTCAGCAGAGATGGCTGCGAAGTGCTGACAGCCCGCACCGGAGAGGTGCTGTGAGCGTATGCCCCGAAGAATAAAAGCCAAGGCGCAGCGCGACCCGCCGGTGCTGCCAGACCCGGTCCAGCTGGAAGTGCCAACCCCCGCCGCCTGCCGGGCCCTGCTGGAAGAGGCTACGCAGGTGCTGCATGCCCAATTCAGCCCACAGCATAGCATTCGCACCCTGCTCCACCGTCGCGCAAAATTCATGGACCAGCTTCTATGCCGCATCTGGCACCATATCAGCTGGCCCGCATCCCGCTCCATCACGCTGGCAGCGGTGGGGGGGTACGGACGCCGGGAGCTGCACCCCCATTCCGATATTGATCTGCTGATCCTGCTGCGTCGCGATGACCATGAACTGTACCGGGAGTGCATTGAACAATTCGTAGCATTCCTATGGGATTTGAAAATCACGGTCGGACACAGCGTGCGCTCCCTGGAAGAATGCTCCACTCACGCCTCGGAGGATGTGGCAATCGCCACCAATCTGATGGAATCCCGCTACCTGGCCGGCTCACGGCAGCTGCACCGCGACATGATGGCCCTCACCGGCCCGAACCAAATGTGGTCCAGCACTGCATTCTGCAGTGCCAAACTGCAGGAGCAACTGGCACGCCGTCAGCGCTACGCGGACACAGAATACAGCCTGGAGCCCAACTTGAAGAATTCTCCCGGGGGCTTGCGCGATATTCAAACCTTTCGCTGGATTGCGCGACGGCATTTCGGCACCTCGCACATGAGGGAGCTGGTAAAAAGCGGACTGCTCAGCCATGCCGAGTTGCGGCTTTTGCAGGGCGGACAGGACTTCCTCTGGCGCGTGCGCTACGGCATGCACATGCTGAGCGGATCCTGCGAGGACCGCCTGCATTTTGACTTGCAGCGCACCTTGGCACCCATGTTCGGCTACAGCGACCAGCAGCCCCTCGGCCTGGCTGTGGAGCAGTTCATGAAACACTACTACCGCTGGACTCTGCGATTGGGTGAGCTCGGCGATGTGCTGATTCAGAATTTCAATGAACAGGTGATTTATGCCTGCGAGCCAGTGCATATACAGCGATTAAATGCGCGCTTCCAAATACGCAATGGCTGCATAGAGGTCACGCGGCCCAATATATTTGCAAAAAATCCATCTGCGCTGCTGGAAATCTTTGTATTGATGGCCCAGCATAGGGAAATTAGCGACGTACGCGCCTCTACGATCCGGCTGATTCGCGAGCATCGGCACTTGGTTAACAAAGAATTCCGAGGCAACCCGAAGCACGCCAAGCTATTTATGGCACTGCTGCGGGCACCGCATCGGGTGGCGACACAGCTGCATCGCATGCGACGGTACGGAATACTGGGCCGCTACCTGCCGGAATTCCACCGCATTACCGGCCAAATGCAGCATGATCTTTTCCATGTCTACACGGTGGATGCCCACACGATCCAAGTAGTGCTGAACTTGCGCCGCTTCAATAAGCCGGAGGAAAAACACCGGTTTCCAGTTGCCGCCGGCATCGTGCGGCGCCTGAGAAAAATAGAACTGCTGTACGTCGCCGGCATCTACCATGACATCGCCAAGGGGCGGGGCGGCGATCACTCGGTGCTGGGGGAGCGCGATGCCATCGCCTTCTGCCGGCGCCACGCCATTGGTAAGCAGGACACCGCGCTGGTTGCCTGGCTGGTGCGCAATCACCTGTATATGTCTATGACCGCACAGCGCAATGATATCTCCGACCCGGCCGTGATACAGAAATTTGTTGCCACTGTCGACAACCAGGAGCGCTTAGATTATCTCTATGCGCTGACCGCCGCGGATATCTCCGCCACCAATCCGTCGCTGTGGAATGCATGGCGAGCCACACTGCTGCGCGAGCTCTACCTGCAGGCAAAGCATGCCCTGCTGCACGGCAGCACGGCAGGGGGCGATCGGCATTCCCGCGCAGAGGATGCAAAAGCAGCTGCGTGGGGGCTGCTGCGAGCGCAAGACGGCATTTCACGGCAGACGGTGCAGTCCGCCTGGGCAGATATTGGCAAAGATTATTTCCTGCGCGAGAAGCCGCAAGATGTGGCATGGCATACGGCGGGCATCATCGGACATGCAAGCAAATCCGAACCCTTAATCATGATTCGCAACCAAGGCGAATCCGATTTTGAGCAGGCGACACAAATCTTTGTCTATGCACCGCACCACGACCGATTATTTGCCATCATCACCAGCATAATAGAGCAGCTGGAACTAAGTGTGCAGGATGCACATATTTTCCGGGCCGCCGACAAGCATACGCTGTATACATTTTTTGTACTAGACCGGGATAGCAAGAGCATCGGAGAAGATTCAGCCGATCTGCAGCAGCTGCGAATGGCCTTGGATGCGCAGCTGCAGGATCCAGAGCGTGCCCCCGACAGGGTGCGGCGGCTAGAGCCCATACAGGTCAGAAAATTTTCTGTGCCAATATCCGCTGTGATCAGCACCGCACCCAGCAAGCACTACAGTGTCCTGGAAGTGACCACCCCTGATCGCCCGGGGCTGCTGGCCAGCGTCGCCCGTGTGCTCAGCCGTTTCCCGCTGGAACTGCTAGGTGCCCGCATCACGACCTTGGGAGAGCGGGTGGATGATATTTTCTATCTCACAGAAAATGCGGGGGGGCCGATCCTCAGCAAGGGACTGCGCTCCAAAATTGAGCAGGCAATTTGCAAGGAATTGGCCCGCAGCGCTCGCCGAGCCGCTTAGTTGCCAAGCTGGCGCTCTTCCAATACTTAACGACTTAACGACAGCTCTTGACATGCCGCCCACCGCCTGTTTGACAATGTATTCCTCTCGTCGCCGAGCGGGACACACCCGCCGCCTGTAACACTGGGCAGAGCCAGCCCGGATGTCATGCTAAAACAAGAGCGCGCCGACTTCATCCTGCGGTATTTAAATACCCTCTACCCGCAGCCGCCGATCCCGTTGCGGCATCAAAATGCCTATACGCTGCTGGTGGCCGTACTGCTGTCCGCCCAATGCACAGATAAGCGCGTCAACAAGGTGACACCAGAACTGTTTGCCCTGGCTGATAATCCGGCTGATATGAGCTGTCTGCCGGTAAAGAAAATTGAGTGCGCCATACGCTCCTGCGGTCTGGCCCCGCAGAAGGCGCGGGCCATCTCTCGCCTGTCCAGCATCCTGATGCAGGAATACAACGGCAAAGTGCCCCGCGACATGGAAGCACTGGAGAGGCTGCCCGGTGTCGGCCACAAAACAGCCAGCGTAGTC
Source organism: Gammaproteobacteria bacterium (assembly GCA_965205525.1). Classification (GTDB taxonomy): domain Bacteria; phylum Pseudomonadota; class Gammaproteobacteria; order JABABF01; family JABABF01. The sequence continues at coordinate 185,542 of OZ242171.1, read as the reverse complement.
ATGAGCCAGGCCTTCGGCGAGCCCGCTTTCCCGGTGGACACGCATATTCATCGCCTGGCCCAGCGCTGGGGTCTCAGCGACGGCAAAAACACCGCGCACACGGAGCAGAGCCTAAAACAACTGTTTCCAGCGGACAAATGGAACAACCTGCATCTGCAGATAATTTACTATGGTCGCGAGCACTGCACCGCCCGCAGCTGTGATGGCACAGTATGTGAAATTTGCAGAACCTGCTATCCTCGCCGCCGACGCGCCGTACATACGCGCCGCGCCTGATTCACGCAACCCTCGCTGACAGAGAAAACACGACCATGAGCGTCACCGCCTTTGCTTTTGCCCTCGGCGCAGGCACCCGCAATCGCAAGCAGGAATGGCTGGAAATTTTCTATCCGGCTCCCCTTGTGCACCCGGGTGAAGATTTAAATCCGGTGCTAGATGAGATGCCAGCCCTGCGGGAAAGAGGGCCTGCGGTTTGGACCTCCAAGGAAATGCAGACTCTCGCCCAAGCTCTCCGCGAGGCGGGCTTGGCAGAGCAGGCAGACATCGCCGCCATGCTAGGCCGCAGTGAGCGCCCGGTCACGGCAGTGCTGCTAGCAGAGGATATCGCCCTCAGCTCCGTGCCCGAGGCCTATTTGAAACTGCATCTGCTCTCCCATCGCTTGGTACGGCCCAACAGCATAAACTTGGAAAACCTGTTTTCGGTGCTGCCGACGGTTGCCTGGACCAGCCGCGGAGCGGTGGACCTGGAGGAATTGGCAGGCTATCAGCTGCAAGCTCGCCTAGGGGGAAAAGAGCCCCTGCGTGTGTATGGGGTGGACAAGTTTCCGTCCATGGCCGACTACACGGTGCCAAGCGGCGTGCGCATTGCCGATACCGCCAGGGTACGGCTCGGCGCATGGGTCGGGACGGGCACCACAATCATGCAGGAAGGATTTATCAACTTTAATGCCGGCACCGTCGGGCCCAACATGGTGGAAGGCCGTATTTCTGCTGGTGTCGTAGTGGATGCAGATACCGACTTAGGCGGCGGCGCCTCCACTATGGGCACACTGTCCGGCGGCAATAAGGTGCTCATCTCGGTCGGGCGCGATTGTCTGATCGGCGCCAATGCCGGTACGGGTATTCCCCTCGGCGATCGCTGCACCATAGAAGCTGGCCTGTACCTGACAGCCGGGACCGTAGTCAACTGGATCAGCCGAGAAGGTGCAAAAGGCACTCAGGTCAAGGCGCGGGAGCTGGCCGGCAAACCGGACCTTCTATTCCGGCGCAACTCGACGAGCGGCTCCGTTGAATGCCTGCCCAACCCCCGCGCCGCAGCACTGAACCCCCAGCTGCATGGCAATAACTAAGCGCATGGACTCCCCGGTTCTAGCACTGGCACGACAGTTAGTCCAGCAACACTCCGTGACCCCGGAAGACGCCGGCTGTCAAAAAATACTGGCAGCGCGCCTGCACACAGCCGGGTTTCATATCAAACACCTGCGCTTTGGCGAGGTAGACAACCTATGGGCGGTGCACGGCGACGACGGCCCGTTATTCTGCTTCCTAGGTCATACCGACGTGGTACCGACCGGCCCCGAGGCCGAATGGCAGCACCCGCCCTTTGCCGCGATGGTGGACGAATCGCACCTGCACGGTCGCGGCGCCGCGGACATGAAGGGCTCGGTAGCCGCGATGGTCGTGGCGGGAGAGCGCTTTGTGGCTGAGCATGGAAAGCACCTGGGACGCATTGCTTTCCTGCTGACTAGCGACGAAGAGGGAGCGGCTACGGATGGCACGGCAAAAGTTGTGGAGGAACTCCAGCGACAGGGCGAGCACATCCGCTGGTGCTTGGTCGGTGAGCCCACCTGCTCTTTGCACTTCGGCGACACGGTGAAAAACGGCAGACGCGGCTCCCTGTCTGCAGTCCTGACCGTGCGCGGCACGCAAGGCCATATTGCCTACCCGGAGCAGTCCATCAACCCGATTCAAAAGGCGCTGCCGGCACTGCGAGCTCTAGACGAGGAGATCTGGGACGAAGGCAATGCACATTTCCCCCCTACCGGGCTCCAGTTTTCTAACGTGCGAGCGGGTGTCGGCGCCCACAATGTAATTCCAGGAAAGCTGGAAGTGTTGTTCAATTTCCGCTACAGCACGGCATCCAATGCACAAAACCTCCGCCAGCGAACCGAAAAGATTTTGTCCGCCCATAATCTGGATTTTCAGATTGCATGGCAGGAAGGGGGCAAGCCTTTCCTCACCGAGGGAGGAGATCTCCTGGAAGCGGTAACCGCAGCGGTGCGCCAGCACAGCGGGCGAACACCGTGTCTTTCAACTACAGGTGGCACATCGGACGGGCGTTTCGTGGCCCCCACCGGCAGCCAGGTAGCAGAATTCGGTCCCATTAACCGCACGATTCACCGCATTGATGAAAAGGCTCGCATAGGAGATCTGGAGCAGCTTTGCACTATTTATGAGGAAGTCCTGACCCGATTGCTGACAGACGACTAAGCCCTGCATCTTTGCTCGGTGCAGAGGATTGCACTATGGACAGACGGCGGCCGAAAGTGCCGTGTCGCTGCAACAGCTGCAGCTAGGTGTTAAAACGGAAATGGACCACATCGCCATCCTGGACAATATAGTCCCTGCCTTCAAGGCGCCATTTGCCGGCGGTACGTGCGCCCTGCTCGCCGCCGCAGGCAATATAGTCTTCAAAAGAGATCACCTCGGCGCGAATAAAGCCGCGCTCAAAGTCGGTATGGATGCATCCCGCCGCCGTCGGCGCGGCCATTCCTGCCGTCACCGCCCAGGCGCGCACCTCGGCCGGACCCGCCGTAAAAAAAGTTTGCAGACCGAGCAGGCGGTAGCTGGCAGAAATCAGTCGGCGCAGGCCGGGTTCCTCAAGACCCAGGTCTGCTAAAAATACCTTCGCATCTTTCGCCTCCAGTTCTGCGATTTCCGCTTCCAGCTTGCTGCACAGCGGCAATACCTCGGCCCCCTGGACTGCGACGCTGCGCTGCAGCGTTTCCAAATGCTCATTGCCGGCAAGATCGCTTTCTCCGACATTGCCGACATACAGCACTGGCTTGGCGGTCAATAGGTGAAAATGCTGGCTGAGCTCTGCATCTTCCGCACTGAGCTCTATCGCCCGCGCCGGTTGTCCCCGGTCCAGCTCGGATTGAATTTTTATCAGCAGATCCACAACGCGGGCGGCCTCTCGGTCACCGCCCTTCACCGCCCGCATATTTTTCTCCAGCTGCCGCTGCACGCTCTCCAGATCCGCCAGGATAAGCTCTGTTTCAATGGTTTCAATATCGCTGGCCGGGTCCACGCGATCATCTACATGGACGACATCACTGTCGTCAAAGCAGCGCACCACATGCAAAAGCGCGTCCATCTCCCGAATATGCGCGAGAAAGCGGTTGCCCAAACCTTCCCCCTTGGAGGCGCCGGCCACCAGGCCGGCGATGTCTACAAACTCAATGACCGTCGGAACTGTTTTCTCCGGCTGCACCACCGCCGCCAAGCGGTCCAGCCGCTCATCCGCAACCTGCACTACACCGACATTGGGCTCAATAGTGCAAAAGGCAAAATTCTCCGCCGCGACACCAATGCTGGTAAGCGCATTAAAGAGTGTGGATTTGCCGACATTGGGCAGGCCGACCATGCCGCAGTGCAGACTCATTCAGCCCTCCGTCTGCTGCGTATGCAGGCGCTGCATGGCACTCTCCCAACGACCGGCCACAGCATCGGGCAGCACCTCTAGCGCACGGCTGATCCCCGCCTCATGCAGCTTGCTCTCTTGCTTGGATGCCGTGCCTAGCACATAGCGGGTCACACGGTCATGATCTCCTGTGCCCGGATGACCGATGCCGAGACGCAGCCGGTAGAAATCACCGCAGCCCAATGCCATGGCAATATCCTTCAGGCCCTTGTGGCCGCCGTGTCCCCCGCCTTTCTTAAAACGAGCAGAGCCCGGCGGCAGGTCCAACTCATCGTGGGCTACCAGGACATCTTCCGGCAGCAGTTTGTGATAACGCACCAAGGCTGCTACCGCCCGACCGCTCTCGTTCATCCAAGTGGAGGGAACCTGCAGAAAGAGAGCCTCCCAGCGGGTAACATACCCATGGAATCGGGCCTCCAGGCGCAGCGAGCAGCCTTTGTCTGCAGCCAAGGCCTCCACGAAACGCGCCCCCAAGTTGTGGCGAGTATCCCGGTACTCCGGACCGGGATTGCCGAGGCCGACGAGAAGGCGCACCAAGGTCAGCTGACCATCGCCAGCCTGCTTCTCCATGAAGATGCCAGCAGGACGGAGGGGCTTGCCCTATTTCTCCTTCTCCTTCTCCTTCTCCTCCTGCCCGCCATCCTCGGCTGTCTGCTCTTCCTGCTCTGTTTCCTGCCCGGCGGCAATGGCGGCGGCCTCCGCGGCCTCCGCGGCCTCGGCGGCCTCCGCGGCTTCTTCCGCCTCCGCATCCACGCCGCCACGGGGTGAGAGCACGTTGACCAGCGGCAGGTCGTGTGTCTCACCCTGTGCCAAGGCTACACTCTCTACGCCCTCCGGCAGCCTCAAATCGGAGATATGGATCGTCTGCCCCACCTCCTTCTCTGCCACATCCACTTCTAGGTACTCGGGCAGGTTTTCTGGCAGACCGCGCAGCTCTACATCTGTCGCCGCATGGGCAATCAGGCCACCCTGCATCTTGACCCCGATGCATTTATCTTCGTTGAGGAAGTGCAGCGGCACGTGAACGGTGATCCTCTGCCCAGCAATGACCCGCTGAAAATCGGCGTGCAGAATGCGATTGCGGGCCGGATGACGCTGTAAACCCTTAAGGATGGCCCGTTCCTCTCGTTCTCCTACACGGATGGTCAACACCCGGGTATAAAAAGCCTCCTGATGCTGTGCACGCTCCAAGTCCCGATGGCGGATCTGCACAGCGAGAGGCTCGGTGTTGCCGTAGATAATTGCCGGCACCATATCGGCAGTGCGCCGCAGGCGACGGGCGGCGGCGCGACCTCCTGCAGTACGCAATTCTGCGTTGAAAACGAAATCTTCTGACATAATTATTGCCTCTTATCCACTTTTCAGCGGAAATAATGCGCTGATTGATTCTTCATTGCTCACCCGGCGAATGGATTCACCGAGCAAGCTAGCAATGCTGAGCTGCCGAACGCGAGAACAGGCCTGTGCCTGTTCTGTCAGGGGAATTGTATCGGTAACCACCAGCTGGTCCAACAGGGAACTCTCAAGGTTCTCAATTGCGGCCCCCGACAGGACCGGGTGTGTGCAATAGGCAAACACGTCGGAGGCACCGCGGGCCTTGAGCGCCTGCGCCGCCATGCACAGAGTGCCTGCGGTATCCACGATATCGTCCACCACCAGGCATACCCGCCCCTCCACCTCGCCGATTACGTTCATCACCTCGCTTTCGTTGGCGCGGGGCCGGCGCTTATCAATGATGGCAAGGTCTGCGTCATGCAGCTGCTTGGCAAAGGCCCGTGCCCGCACCACGCCGCCGATATCCGGGGATACCACTACCACGTCCTTGTAATTGCGCCGTTCCATGTCATCAATGAGAACCGGGGAGCCGTAGACATTGTCCACCGGCACATCAAAGAAACCCTGAATCGGCTCGGCATGCAGGTCCACGGTAAGTACCCGGTTCACACCGGCACTGACCATCATGCCAGCAGCTACCTTGGCACTGATCGGCACTCGCTCCGAACGCACCCTGCGATCTTGGCGGGCATAGCCGAAATAGGGAACGACTGCCGTAATGCGGGCTGCCGAGGCGCGCCGCAATGCATCCACCATCAGGATCAGCTCCATCAGGTTGCGATTCGGGGGCGCACAGGTCGACTGAATAACAAACACATCCTTGCCCCGGACATTCTCCTGGACTTCAATAGAGATTTCGCCATCGCTGAAGCGACTGACTGTAGCGAGACCGAGGGATAGCCCCAAGTGATCCGCAACCTGCTCCGCCAGCGCAAAGTTGGCGTTGCCGGAAAACAATATCATGTTATTAGACACTTCTAGGCTCTCTCTATTGCACTAGGCCAAATGGCTGGGGCGGCAGGATTCGAACCTGCGAATACCGGGATCAAAACCCGGTGCCTTACCGCTTGGCCACGCCCCAACAGCTTTCTTAGGACACCGCTGCCGTTTTACGGGACAGCGCAGTCTGTCATCAGCACAGAGCGGTTCAGACCCTTGGCGCGGCGACCGCGCCACCCGGCAGGCAGAGCATTCAGCACACGCTCCGCCGCTCCGGCATGCTCAATGGCAGCATACACGCAGGAACCGGTGCCGGTCACAGCAGCCATCCCCACGGCGCTGAGCCGTTGCAGGGCCTCGCCTACCTCCGGATACAGAACCTTCACTGCTCCCTCGCAGTCATTGTGGCCGCTGCATTCCGAAAGGAGGGATATTGTCATAGGCGATGCACTCTGTGTCAACGAAGGGTGAGCAAATATCGCCGCCGTGGAGGCATGGCATGGCGGCAGGAGCAGCAGATAATCCCGCTCTGGAAGGCCCAGCGGCCAAAGTATTTCCCCGGCGCCCTCTGCCCAAGCCGAGCGGCCGTAGATGAATAGCGGGACATCTGCTCCCAAGCGACGGCCGAGGACGGCCAATTCCCGCCGACAGAGCCCGGCACCCCACAGCGCATTCAGGCCCAGAAGCGCGGCGGCGGCATCCGAACTGCCGCCCCCGAGCCCGCTGCCCTCGGGAATATGCTTTTCCAAGTGCAGGTCGGCACCGGCCCGGCAGCCGGTATGGGCCTGCAGAAAACGCGCTGCCCGCAGCACCAGGTTGTGCCCCGGCGCCGGGTCCCGAGGAGACACCTTCAGGTGAATGCGCCCGTCCGAGCGCACACGCAGGTGCAGCTGGTCACTAAAATCCAGAAATTGGTAGGCGGTCTGCAAGCGGTGGTAGCCGTCTGGGCGGCGCCGCAGCACCCGCAGGAAGAGATTTAGCTTAGCGGGTGCCCGCAGGGTGATTTCGCCAGGTGGCATGGCCGCGGGTCAGCTCCCGGGGAGATACCAGTGAGATACGTTCAAAGATATCCGCAGCCCATCGCGCTCCCCCTGCAGAAGGTCTGGCAGACGAAGCTCATCCACTTTGCGATAATCGCTGAATTGCAGGTGCCAGCCGAACTGCTGCAGCTCAACCAGAACGCCAGATTCCACCCGCTGTGCAGCGGTCTGCAGGCCGGGAGCGGGGATGCCGAGAAGCCAGTAGCGCAGCTGGGAGACCGGCACAGCCCAGCCCAGCGCGTGCTGCAGAGCCTCTTCGGCGGAAGCCGCCCGCACCGGGTCCTGTCCCGGGCGTTTCAGGAGCGCCTGTCCGTCCCCGCCCTCCAAGAGAAGCGCGGTGCGCCCTAGCAGATCGGATAGCCGCACAGAGTATTGCTCACCCTCCTGCCGCCAATGCACCCAGACAGTCTGCCGCCCGCCCGGATTCTCTGTGTGCAGACGAGCGCGCATCTGCCAAGAAGGCAGGGTGCGCAGCTTGGACTGCAGTTCTTCCCAGCGGAGGGGGGATCCAGCATCCTCTCGCAGGGACACATGACAGCCGGCAAGAGTAAGTGCGAGCAGACATATCGGCAACAGCCGGGTACAGAAAACTACCACTTCGCCAGCTGCTTCAGGCGCTCCATGGTGGTGCGCAGGATGGTGCTATCCGGCTTGGCCTGCATGGCATGCTGCCACACCTTCCGGGCCTGCTCTCTGCGGTCGAGCATCCACAGCACTTCGCCGAGATGAGCAGCAATTTCGTGGTCGGGCTGCAAGGAGATGGCGCGCTGCAAGTATTCAAGAGCGTTCTTTAAGTCTCCCATGCGGTAGTGCACCCATCCCATGCTGTCTAAGATGGCCGGGTCTTCGGGGCGCTTGATAAATGCCCGATGTATCAGCTGATATGCTTCTTCATACCGGGTGGTGCGATCTGCCAAGCTGTAGCCCAGCGCATTCAGAAGCCGCGGATCTTCGGCATTGCTTCGCAGGAGTGCTCGCAAATTCTTCTCCGCGGCGGCAAAATTTCCCAGCTCCAAGTCGGCCAAGGCGTACATATAAAGGAGATCCTGATTGCCAGGATGACGGTGCAAAGCTTTCCTTAAGAGCAGGTGACCGCGCTGCCAGTGGCCGCCATCCGCCAGCAGCCCCGCTTCAAGAAGATAGAAAACCAAGGTCCGCCTCGGGCTGTACAAGCGGTGTCCGGCAAACATCACCTGCATTTCGTCAACGCGATCCTCGCGCATCAGGAGCGCCCCCAGGTACCTGGCCGCCGCTGCCAGCTGCGGGCCGGAAGGCACCGCCAAGTAGTGCTCTATGGCCCGGGGCACATCCCCTTGCAGGTCCGCCAGGCGAGCCAGGTAAAAATGCACCAGGCTTGGGCGGAAACCGGCAGCGAGCATGCGATAGAACTGCTGCTCGGCAATGTCCAGATGCCCGATTTCCCAGTTCAGCAATGCCAGCGAGAATAGCGCCGGGTAGTCATCTGGGCGCTCTCGTACGAGGGTCTCCAGCTGCCGGAGCGCCGCCTCCGGCTCCCTTGCGCTCAACAGAACCGCGTAATGCCAGCGCAATGGACGACTCTCCGGATGCAATGCCAGTGCATCCTCCAGGCGCCGGCGCGCCGCCAGAGGCTGCTGCATGCGCTCTAACAGCTTCACTTCTGCCAGCACCGGGTCGCTGTTCCGCGGGGCAGCAGCGCGCACAGCCTCCCGCAGCAAAGCCAGCGCCTGGCCCGCTTCGCCCAGGCTCTCCAGCAGCAGCGCCTGCGCCTGCAGCCATTCCGGGTAGACCAGCGTATCCTGCCGCTCTATCGGGAGACTTTGCAGCACGCGAAGGCTCGCCCGGCGGTCCGCCTCCAGCCGGTTGGATACCACCAGGGCCAGCTGCTGGTAGCGTATGTGCAGTCCCGCTCTGGCGGCGGCGATGAGATGGGGGCGCGCTGTTTCCGGCCGCCCTGTCTGCAGCAGGATGCGAGCCGCATTCAAGTGGGCGATGCCGTCACCGGGCAGTGCGGCCAGTCGGTGCCTGGTCGCCTCCATTTCCAGCCCGTGCAGGCCTAGGGCACCGGCGATTTCCGCAGTACGCCAAGCGATCGCAGGATCCCGTGTGCGACGCAGCTGCTCGCTGTAGTAGTGCAGGGCGACGGCGGGGAGATTGCGCTCCAGGGCAAATTCAGCTGCCAGCAGCCCGTACAGGGACTCCCTGCCAAAAGGCGCACTCGCTTGGATTGGCAAAGACGCCGCCGAGGCCGCCGGAGCCGATACCGGCAGCGCCGATGGCCGCAACGGAGAATTGCACGCTGCCGCCATCAAGGCAACTGCCAGCAGCACAGAAATTCTTATGCACATGGCTAATACGGGGAAAGTTGCTAGAATTGGAGCGGCTTCGCGCCGCCATAGTGCCCATAATGCCCCTCCTTATCGCAGGAATCAACCATGAGACTGCCGACCTGAACCTGCGGGGACAGGTCGCCTTTGTCGTGGATGAAATCCCAGCCGCTCTGCAAGATGCCCGGGACAACATAGAAGGACTGTCAGAGGTGGTGATCCTCTCCACCTGCAACCGCACCGAAATTATCGGAAACGGCGACACCCTTGAAAAACAGCCCATCATCAATTGGCTGGCTGAAAACCGGAAGGTGCCGGCGGCAGATCTGCACGGGCCTCTCTATCTGTACCGGGACACCGAAGCGATTGAGCACTTAGCTCAGGTGGCCTGCGGAATGGATGCCATGATATTTGGCGAGACGGAGATTCTGGGCCAAGTCAAGGAAAGCTTTGACATCGCCCAGCGACATAACTGCATCAGCCTGCAGCTAGGACGTATTTTCCCCCATGTGTTTCATGTCGCCAAGCGGGTGCGTACACAGACCGGCATCGGGGCAGGCTCTGTGTCCTACGCTTCTGCAATATTGAAGCTGGCACGCCAGCAGTTCGGCAGTCTTAATGAGTTGGAGGCATTGCTGATCGGTGCGGGAGAAATGATAGAGCTCACCTCCCAGCGCCTCAAAGACCAGGGACTGCGGCACATCGTATTTGCCAATCGCACGCGAGCCCATGCCAAAAGCCTGGCGGGCAGTATGGGCACCTGTCCTGTGCCCCTTGCGGAAATACCGCGTTTTCTGTCCCGGGCCGATATCGTGGTATCCGGAACCGGCAGCCCGCAGACAATTATTGATCGCAAAATGATGGAAGAGGCAGCGCGTCAGCGGCGCCATACCATGCTGATGGTGGACTTGGCAGTACCCCGGGACATTGATCCGGCGATCAGCGAAATAGAGGATATTCATCTCTACTGTATTGACGACCTGCAGGATTTAGTTGAAAACGGAGCCAGCAGACGCAGAGCGGAAGAAGAGCCGGCCGAGAAACTGATCGGGAAAGAGATAAAGAATTACCAGAAGAAAATGCGCGGGCGCGATGCCGACGGGCTGATAGTAAGCTACCGAGACCGGACCCAGAAACTATGCCGAGCGGAAGAAGAGCGAGCGCAAAAACGTTTGCGGAAAGGGGTCGCTGCAGAAACGGTGCTGCATGACATGGCGCAGTCACTCACCGGAAAATTGGTGCATGACCCCAGTATCGGGCTCCGTCAGGCCAGCGAGGAGGGCCGCTACGACCGGCTGGACTGGGTGCAAAATCTCCTCGGCATACCAGCCGGGAAAAACGGCGAACCGCCCGAGAAAAAAATGCGCGGGCGCGATGCCGACGGGCTGATAGTAAGCTACCGAGACCGGGCCCAGGAACTATGCCGAGCGGAGGAAAAACGAGCACAAAAACGTTTGCAGAAAGGGGTCGCTGCAGAAACGGTGCTGCATGACATGGCGCAGTCACTTACCGGGAAATTGGTGCATGACCCCATTGTCGGGCTCCGTCAGGCCGGCGAGGAGAGCCGCCACGACCTGCTGAACTGGGCGCAACATCTCCTCGGCATACCGGCCGGAAAAAACGGCGAACCGCCCGAGAAAAAGAAGCCGTGAACAGTGGTCTGACGTATCGGCTGGAGCAGATATTGGAGCGCTATGACAAGCTGCAAACCCTGCTCGGCAGTCAGGAGGTTCTGCAGGATCGGGATCGATTGCGAGATCTATCCCGTGAATTCTCCAAGCTCGGCCCAATTGCCGAGCACTACGCCAACTACCGGGCCACCTGCGAGGAAATGGAAGTCGCCCGCAAGCTGACAGCTGATCCGGACAGCACGTTACGCGAGCTGGCAGCCGAAGAGCTGACCCATGCCGAGACCAAGGTCAAAGAACTGACGGAAAAACTGCAGCAGCTCCTGCTGCCGGACGACCCGGATGATATGTGCAACGTGTTCCTTGAAATACGTGCCGGCACCGGCGGTGAGGAGGCAGCCCTCTTTGCTGGGGATATTTTTCGCATGTATACACGACATGCCGAGCGGCGAAAATGGAAGGTAGAGATGCTGAACAGTCGCGGCGGTGAATACGGCGGCTATAAGGAAATCATCAGCCGCATTGAAGGTCAGAATATTTATGCGGAAATGAAATTTGAATCGGGGACGCACCGGGTACAGCGCATTCCGGAAACAGAATCACAAGGGCGCATTCACACCTCCGCATGCACTGTGGCCATCCTGCCAGAGGCCGAAAGTATTGATACTATCACGGTGAACAAGTCGGACTTGAAGATAGATACCTACCGCGCATCGGGTGCAGGAGGACAGCACATTAACAAAACCGATTCTGCAGTGCGCATCACGCATCTGCCCACCAAAATCGTCGTAGAATGCCAAGAGGAGCGATCACAAATCCAAAACCGGCTGCGGGCTATGGGCCTGCTGCAGGCGCGACTGCTGAACAAAGCACGCACAGAACAGCGACAGGAAATTGCAGACCGGCGCCGCAGCCTAGTGGGAAGCGGCGATCGCTCGGAGCGTATTCGCACATATAATTTTCCACAGGGAAGAGTCACCGATCATCGCATTCATCTTACCTTGCACAAGCTCCAGGAAATCATGGATGGAAACTTGGATGAATTGAGTACAGCACTGCGCTCACAACACCGGGCGGACCAGGTGGCAGACTTGGAGAATGCTTCTGTTTCCTGAAATCGTTTTAGTGAAACGATAAACGACGACGCAATTCAAAAATAGCAAAAAGAAGCGGATAGACAGTGATCGTAAAGATACGCCCAAAATAGTAATCCGGCGCCCAGTCGTAGCGTCCCAAGCCCCGGGACCACGTGCCTTGCCTTCCCGTATGCTGGACAACAGAAGGGCAGGTGCAGACCAACGGCACACGCATGGTATGACAGAGCTGCACCAGCGACCAGTCCCAGTGAAGCCCAGCTCTCCCTGGCACCAGGCAGGGACGCACCAAGCCACGGTACAGTGTCCGCTCAAAAAACAAGCTGCAGCCTCCTATGCTCTTTTTAATGCAATAGCTATCTTCATGGCGCAGTATTGGATGCCGAAATGTATTGAAACCTGTCAAGACACAGCGCGCATGTTTCTTTGCGGCTTCTTTGTGGACCGTGCGCAGTTTTTCCAGCCAATAGGGACGCACCACCATATCACTGTCAAGAAGCGCAAAATGCTCGCAGGAATATTGCCTGTCTAAAAGATCCCAGGCAAAACATAAAGACTCATTTATTTTTATACCGGCCCGTTGCCGACGACGGACATAGAGCATCGGCACAGCTGGCAACCCATGATTCTCCAGCACGGCTGCAATGCGGGGATCCTCGCTGGCATCATCCGCCAAAATCACGATGACATCCTCCAAGGCACTGGCGCACAGGGAGGCTAAGATGCGCCTGAGATAATCCGGGCGGTTCCAGAAAGGGATCACCAGCCCGGTATTAAAGCGGGCACCCGGCGCAGCCTTGATGGCACCCACTTCCCGCACCGAAAACAGATCGTTCATGAGGCCCGGTGCCACAGCATGCGCAGAGCAGGCCTCCAGTACTTGTGCAATCCATGCATCGCATAGCAGAGGAAACAGTACAGGCTGAATAAAAAGCTTAACTGCTCAACTCGCCGATAGGTCTGCCATTGCTGACGCACCGGCTGCCATTTATTCCACGACCGTGAGTCCGCATGTTGCCGGTACGCCGTCAGAATCTCCTGCAGGCCATGCACCGTAATACCTCGCTTGAGCACCTGCAGCCACATCACATAATCGTCTACGCCATACAGGTGAAAATTATATATTTTCCCCAGCAGCCAGCTGTCGTATATAACGGTGCTGCACGGGATGTCATTGGTCATAAGAAGATCGTGATAGCGGAGTTGCCGACGCGGCCAAAACTCACCGAGCCCCTGCCCTTGCGCATCCACCTGCTCATAGGCAGCGCACACAAATTCCACCCCTTGCCGAGACATGTATTCAATGCGGTACTGCAAAGCATGGGGAAGCCACCAGTCATCGCTGTCTAAAAAAGCGATGTAACGGCCCCGGGCAGCGGTGGTAGCTAAGTTGCGCATCTCCTGGGGACCGCGATTGCAAGGCGACTGAATCAGGCGTACCCGCGTATCCCGCGTGAGAAATTCTTGTATTATTGACACCGATGCATCGGACGAAGCATCATCTGCAATAATTAATTCCCAGTCAGATAAACTCTGCTTTTGCACCGATTCGATCGTCTGTTGCAAGTACGCCGCTGCATTCCAGCAGGGAGTGATCACAGAGACCAAAGGGGGAGTGCGAGACATCAAAGCAGCCCTTCCGCCAAATGACGAGCATGGCGTTTCCAATCCATGTGTGTGCGCAGGTCATCCTGCAATGTCTGACAGACTTGACTGCGATACGCCGGCTGCTGATTAAGTTTCTGCATGCTTGCGGCAAAACTTTTCCGATCACGAAAAACTAGGCAGTTCCTTCCATCCTGCAAAAAATTCAAGGACTGTTCATCTATTGGTGTCAAGAGCATGCAGGTGCCAGCGGCGCCTGCTTCTACTATTTTAACGCGATAGCCAGAACCTAAGATTGTCGGCGACACAAAAAAGGCATGCTGTCTCACTTCGTGCTGAAAGTCCTGAACAAAGCCCTTCACCCGGACACGATGAGCTGCCAGTATCTCTGCATTCAGGGATAGACGCCTGTGCAATTCTTCGGTCGCAGCCCCGACGATGGTCAGCTGCACGTCTGTATTTTTACAGGTCGCCATGCAGGGAAACCAAATGACCCGGAGAAACCAAGAAAGCGAAGCGCGGTTCTGCGGAATATCCAAATTGGCGCCGAGCAGAAAAGTATTTGGCGGCGGCGATGAAACAGGTGCACTAGGGAAACTCACACCGTCGTACACGCAGGCAGATGTGCCGCTGCTGCCAAGCAGCTTCTTGGCACCGCGAAAATCCGCATCCGATATAAAACAAGTCCTGTCATATGCCTGCCATAGTGCAAGCTCCGTGCGTCGGGTTCGCTCCGCCTGCCACCGGGCAAGGGGCCGAAGCAGACGAGGAAGACGGGCTGCATAGCCTGCAACAATTTCAAACTCCAAGTTGTGGGCACGCAGGACCGCGGGAATATTGAGAGCTTTGCGTGCCGCCAGGCCGGTACGACCCGAATGTGCACCATGCACCAGCAGCAAATCCGCATGCGCATTGCGACCCGCGGCAATGGCAGCAGCAGCAACAGGAGCCAAGTAGTACTTCGCAAACTTGTACGGCAGGCGATGCACAAGGCTCTGCAGCAAGGTGCGAAACCCCTCCCTCGGGGGTGCCGCAATCCCTATGACCTGCAAGCCCGGAGCCAATTCACACTCCACCGCTCGGGATGTCGGGTAGACATAGAGGACACGATGCCCGCTATCCGCCAGCGCTTGCACGCTGCCGCGCACACTGCGCTCACCGCCCCGGTGAGGAGACCGAATATCCTGTGAACCGAGACAGAGAATTGTTGCCATCATGCAGCACCGGGGTTCCTGGTCAGTGCACGGGATGAATGATTTCCAGGTTTGGCATGCCCCAGCTGCTGTAGCCCATATCCTTCGCCATCATCGCCAGGCCCTCCGTTTCAATGTAATGCTGGTAGGGTGCTTCCGGGAAGAGCAGCCCCTGCCGGTGCAGGTCGGCGCGCACCAGCAGCATAGTGCCGCCCACTGCATCAATTGCGACGCAGCGCTCATCCCGCAGCTCCCCCAGGTACTGCCGCCCGAATCCCCGGGGCGGCTGGAGCAGGCCATCACGGATATACGGCGCCCAGTCTCCCTCCCGCATGCCGGAAGTAATGCGAAAAGTATTCAGGTCAAAGGTTTCTCCGTCGGGGCGCACACAATGAGGTACGATAATCGCCTGGTCCTCCGCCAGCAGGCATTGGAGAATATTCGGCGGCCACCATTCCACATCCACATCAATCCACAGCACCCAGTTTTCGTCGCGAAGACTCTGCCGCAGCAGGAGATTGCGGCTGCGAGCAAGCACAGAACGCCGCTGCAGCTGCTCCCGTATATCGCTGCGCACACGGTGCGTGCGGTAATGAAAGTCTTCCTTAAATAATTGCACGGAACGGTATTGCTGCTCTAGAAAAGAGCGCTGTTCCTGCAGCCACTCCCAAGTGCCGTCGCTGCTATCGCTCTCAAGAAAAGCAAGGGATATATTTCTCTGGGGATAATCTAAACTAGCCAGGAGGGTACAAAAAGAGGGCAGAAAACGCTTGGCATCTTTCACCGGCACCGTGACGAGGATGGTCTGCTGCTGCTCTTCTGCCGACAGGGGCCGCACCGGCTCCACGATACGTCGGGAGGCGATGCGCGTCTGTGGCGCTCGGCGGAGAAGGAATCTGAGTGTGCGCCGCAAAGCGCGCAGCCGCGGATAACAGAGCTTGGCCACGAACCGCACCGTGGCATTGGAATGATGCACCATGTAACGCGCCAGACGCGCTGCCAAGTCGCGGCGGATCCAAGTGCCCTCCCAATGGTGCACGGTGTACGCCTTTCCTTCGTGCCCGCCCTCCTGCAATGCCTGCCCGGTGCGACCGGCTTCGGCATCTTCGGCAGTCACCGGATAGAGCAGCTCTGATTCCACGAGAGTGAGCGCATCCCGATCCGGTGCATTCTGCCAAGCCCGGGTAAGCATGAAGGGCCCGGTGGCATCCAGCGGGCTGGCTTCCCCAGCATACCGCTGCAGCTGCTCTGCCACCGTATCCCAAAACGTATGCCCCGGCACCGAGGCCATAAAAGCATTGCAGAGAATGTCATTCAGCCCGCGCGCGCTAGCGAGTTCTCGCAGACTGTGCTGGGACGGCTCCAGACCGATAACCAGCTGGCGCTCGGTCAGTAAGCTGTCAATGGGACGCAGGCATTCAAGATCTAAGTCGGCATATACCCCCCCTTCATGATGCAGGATGAAGTAGCGCACCAAATCTGCCCGCATAACCGGCTCTGGGTAGCGGTCGTACATGGGCAGCAGCCACGGATAATGCTGCTCTAAGAAAGCGCGGTTGTCCCGGTCTGTCCACAGGCGATACTCCCAGTCAGGATGGTGTTTGCGCCAGGATGCCTGCCAGGCAGACATGCGCCGGGGCACACGATTATCTTTCCATGTCTGGTGAATAATACGAGGGATCAAGGGCCGATCTCGGCGGGCAGTCGGGAGTTTGATTAGGTCAGACAAAAAAGCCAGCGGGATATAAAAGCCGCGGCTAATCCGCCTTATTTTGCCATAGTTGCGCTGTTTGCTGGCGCATCATGGCAGTGACTCTGCTATCCTGCTATCCCATTTTAATTTAATTAGCCCTGCTTTCCCATGGAACGAGAAGAAGCCCTGCAAGCTGCTCGCATACTGCATCAAGGACTGCCCTATCTGCGCCGCTTTGCCGGTGAGTATCTGGTGATGAAGCTCGGCGGGCAGGCAATTACGGACTCCGCGCTGCTGCAAAACTTTGCCCGGGATGCAGTGCTCCTGCAACAGGTAGGCATACATCCCTTAGTGGTGCACGGCGGCGGCCCTCATATCACACGCCTGCTCAAGGAGAGGGGGATTGAAAGCACTTTCAAAGAAGGCATGCGGGTTACGAGCAAAGAGATAATGACGGTTGTGGCCGAAGCGCTGACCAGCGTTAACCGAGAAGTTGCAGAGATAATTGAAACAGTCGGCGGACAGGCAGCAGCCTTTCCCGGCACAAAATCACAGCTGCTGCATGCGCGTCCGATCTCCCAGCATTTAGACCGCGCCGGGGAAGTAATCAAGGTGGATACACATGCCATCAACAATGCAACCTCTGCCGGACATATCCCAGTCATCGCTCCAGTCGGGACCGACGAAGAAGGTCTTCTGAATATCAATGCCGACTTGGCCGCCGGCCGCATCGCTGAACAGCTGCAGGCGCCCAAGCTGATATTCCTCACCGATGTACCGGGCATTCAGAATGCAGAAGGCCAGCTTATTGAAAAATTGGATGCGAAGACAATGCACCGGCTAATAGCTGATGGCACCATCCAGGGCGGCATGCTGCCCAAGGCACTGTGCGCCCTGGCAGCGGCAGACGCCGGTATCCGGCAGGTGCACATTATCAATGCAGGCTTGCCCCACGCGGTGCTGCTGGAAATCTTTACCGACCAGGGAGTGGGGACACTGATCACCCCGTCCCGGTAATCAGACGGCTACGCAGTACTGTTCTCGGTGATGCTGTAGCCGCTCGAGCTCAGCTGCATATTCACCCCGTGCGCCCAGATAGGACAGCAGATCTTCCAAGCTGGCAATGGACAGCAGCTGCAATCCAAACTCCCGCTCCAGTTCCTGAAATGCAGAGGCATCCCCGGCCCCCCGTTCCTGGCGGTCAAAGGCAGCCACCAAGCCGATTGGCCGGGCGGCAGCCTCCCGCAATTCGGCTATTGCCTGTCGCGCCGCTGTGCCAGCGGTGATCACATCATCCAGGATCAACACTCTCCTGTCCCTCACCGATGCGCCGACCAGGGTGCCGCCCTCCCCGTGATCCTTGGCTTCCTTACGATTAAATGCCCAGGGGACATCAGTGCCGTGCTTCTCTGCCAAGACAACAGCGACCGCTGACACGATGGGAATGCCTTTGTATGCGAGACCGAACAGGAGGTCATAATCTATGCCAGCCTCGGCCATTGCGGCTGCATAACAGTCGCCCAGCACGGCCAGCGCACGACCGCTGGAAAAGGTGCCCAAGTTGAAAAAATAAGGGCTGCTGCGCCCGGACTTGAGGGTGAAATTGCCAAAGCACAGCGCACCGCATGCGATTGCATGCTCCAAGAAGACGCGGCTATGCTCTCTCACTTGCCGCTTCCGTCACCGCGAGTGCCTGACGCTGTGCATCCGCCAGCACTGCCGTCCCTCCCTGTGCCAGCTCCAGCAGGGACTGCAGCTCCTCTGGGCTGATGGCGGCACTTTCGGCAGTACCCTGAATCTCCACGAATTTCCCAGCCTGGTCCACCGCCACATTGAGATCCGATGCCGCCGTGCTGTCCTCGGCATAATCCATATCAAGGATCGGCTGCCCCTGCCAGATGCCCACCGACACCGCGGTTACCAAGCCTCGCCAAGGCTCACCCATCGCCAGCCCGCGCCGCTTCAGCTCGGTCAGCGCATCGGCCAGAGCCAGGCAGCCGCCGGTGATAGCAGCGGTTCGAGTGCCGCCATCCGCCTGGAGAACATCGCAATCCACGATGATGGTGTTGGGGCCCAGCGCGTCCACGTTTACAGCGGCTCGCAGGGCTCGGCCGATCAGACGCTGTATTTCCTGGGTGCGTCCTCCCTGGCCCCCGCTTACGGCCTCGCGCCGGGAGCGCTCCCGGGTGGCACGGGGCAGCATGCCGTATTCAGCCTTGACCCAGCCTCGGCCGGTATTGCGAAGAAAGCTCGGCACGCCTGATTCTATGGTGGCCGTGCAGAGCACTCGGGTCCCGCCAAAAGAAGTTAAGACCGAACCCTCCGCATTGCAGGTATAGCCACGGTCAAAAGTGATCGGGCGCATCTCATCGGGACGGCGACCACTAGGTCTTTCCACGCTACTGAAGAAAATACATACGAGGCGAGGGATTATAGAGTAAATCCGCCTCAGGCATCCTTGAAACCGGATACTGCTCCAGGGAACGAGGGGATTGCTTTCATGGGGAAGAGGGAGAAGTTCTCCCAAAGGGAGCAGGAGTCGCTCTCCCAAGGAGAATGAAGGAGCCGCTTATCCCAGAGGAAGAGGGGGAGCCCCCCGAGAGGTGGGAGGGCACTGTTCTTTTCCGGGACTGGGATAAAATGAGCAGCCGAGCACAGGAGATGACAATACCACCCCATGACTCATGGCGGGACCCTATATACCGTCGCCGGCCCCTCCGGTGTCGGCAAGAGCAGTCTGGTTGATGCACTAGAAAAATCCGTTCCTAGCGTGCGGGTTTCTATTTCCTGCACAACCCGGCCCCGGCAGCCGAGCGAGAAGGACGACGACAACTACCACTTTGTCACGTCGTCAAAATTCCGCAAAATGGTGGACCAGGGCGATTTCTTGGAACATGCCGAGGTGTTCGGCCATCTCTATGGCACGCCCAGGCAATGGGTGAAAGACACTCTGGCCGGCGGGGAGGATGTCATCCTAGAAATCGATTGGCAAGGGGCATTGCAGGTGCAAAAGCAAATAACCGGCAGCCTAGCTATTTTTATCCTGCCGCCGGATGCCGCCACTTTGAAGGCCCGCCTGGTAGAGCGGGGCCGGGACGACGGCGAGACCATCAAAAGGCGTCTGGCGGAGGCCGAAAAGGAAATCCTGTGTTCCAGCTATGCCGACTATCTCGTCATCAATCAGAATTTTAAGCAGGCCTTGGCAGACCTGCAGACAATCGTGCATGCCTGCCGTCTGCAATACAAGCGCCAGCAGCAGCAGCACCGCACCCTGCTAGATACCTTGACCGGAAATAAGCCGCGCTCCCAATAACCTCCGGTCCGCCGGGGTGCCAGCAGCGCATCCTCCCCAGCACGAGCGCTTGGCCGCCGCTGGCGTCCCCTCACGGCGCCCCGCCTGCGGCATCAGGGCGACCCCAGATTTTCGCCGGGCAGGCAGACACTCTCGGCAAAGAGTATCCGCCTCAGCTCCTGCCCGAAGCACCGCAAACACAGGCACAGACTGCATCTGCTAGAATGGGAGGCCCTCAACCTGCTGGAAATCCGCTGCCATGGCTCGCGTTACCGTTGAAAAGTGCTTAGAAAAATTTGATAACCGCTTTGACTTGGTCCTCACCGCCAGCAAACGGGCGCGCCAAATCCTTGAAGGCGGCGTGCCGCTGGTGGACCGGGAGAATGACAAGCAGACAGTTATCGCCCTGCGGGAGATTGAAGCAGACTTTATCTCGCAAAGCATTCTGGACGAAGAAGACCTGTCCGGCAGGCAAAAAGACATGCTGGCAGAATTCAGTGCCAGCAATCTGAAGCGGGAGGAAGTGCCCGCATCACCTTGGAACAAGCCCATCATAGATGCGGAAGAGGATGAAGAAGGCGCAAAGGCAAAATCCAGCACGGCGGATAGCGGTGAGGCCCCCTCCGACAGTGCTGCCGGCGATGCTGCTCCAGCGAAAGACGCCACAGACAATGCTGCTTCAGCGAAAGACGCCACAGACAATGCTGCTTCAGCGAAAGATGCCACAGACAATGCTGCTTCAGCGGAAGATGCTACAGACAATGCTGCTTCAGCAGAGGCCACCGCAGACGATGCGGAGTCCTCGGCCCAGCAGCAGAAAAAAGAGGACTGACCAATGGCGGCTCTGGACCGCCCGCCCACCCCGTAATACTGTAGAGACGGGTCATCATGACGGCAACTCCCGAGTCCAGAGCCGCACCCCCTACACAAGCTCCCCCTGCGCCGCAGGCCACCATAGAAGGTCTGTGCAAAGTGATCGACGCCTACATGGAGCCCGGCCAAGTGGAGCAGGTGCGCCATGCGCATCACTACGCAGAAGCGGCGCACCGGGGTCAGCAGCGACATAGCGGCGAGCCCTTTATCACCCATCCACTGGCCGTAGCGCATATCTTGGCGGATATGCGCATGGACTGCGAAAGCCTTACCGCCGCTATCCTTCACGATGTACTGGAGGACTGCGATACCGACAAGCAGGCCATATACAAAGAATTTGGCGCCTCGGTGGCAGATCTGGTGGATGGCGTAAGCAAATTGGACCGAATAAAAGGCTACTCGCACATTGAGGTGCAGGCCAAGAACTTCTACAAGATGGCCATGGCCACAGCCCGGGATATCCGGGTCATCCTGGTGAAGCTGGCAGACCGACTGCACAACATGCGCACCATAGACGTGCTGCCCGCAGAGAGACGACAGCGCATTGCCCGTGAAACCCTGGAAATCTATGCACCCATTTCAATGCGGCTCGGCATGAACAACCTGCGCGTTGAACTGGAAGACTTGAGCTTTCGTGCACTGTACCCAATGCGTTCACGCCGCATCGGAGCGGCGGTAGAACAAGCTCGCCATCGGTGCCTAGAGCTAGTGTCACAGATACAGCAACAAATTGAGGAGACCTTGGCCCAAGAAGGCATTGATGCCAAGGTGTATGGCCGTGAAAAACACTTGTACAGCGTGTATTCAAAAATGCGCGAGCAACAAAAGAGTTTTAACGCAATCATGGATGTGTTTGGCTTTCGGGTAATCACAGAAAGCATGGACACCTGCTACCGTGTGCTCGGCATCATGCATAACTTGTACAAACCGGTGCCGGGCCAGTTTGAGGATTATGTCGCCATTCCCAAGGAAAACGGCTACCAGTCGCTGCACACTGTCCTAATCGGCCTGCACGGGGTGCGCGTGGAGATCCAGATTCGCACCCATGCCATGGACGAAATGGCCAACCATGGCATCGCCGCTCACTGGCATTACAAGCTCGGCGAACAGCAGGCGCTTTCCGATGGCCGACAGCAGCATGTCCGCAGATGGATTCAGAATTTGCTTAATTTGCAGAAGCAGTCCGGCAGTTCAGATGAATTTATTGAGCATGTGCGCACGGATTTATTCCCCAACGAAATTTATGTATTTACGCCGGACGGCGACATCATAAAGCTGCCGAAGGGTGCCACCGCGGTGGATTTTGCCTACGCAGTGCATACCGACATTGGCGATACCTGTATCGGCTGCTACATTGACAAGCAGTCCGGGCCTCTCAGCAAGATACTAGAAAGCGGGCAAACCGTGGAGGTCCTGTCATCGCCGGACGCTTCTCCCAACCCTTCGTGGCTAGACTTCGCCGTCACCGCCAAAGCGCGGGGCGCCATCCGTCACCACCTGAAAAAACGGCAAGGCCGGGAAGCGGTGGCACTGGGCCGACAGCTGCTGGAGCGCTCCCTGCGCAGCCGGGGGACTTCACTGCAAACCGTAGACCAGAAGCGCATTCAGTCACTGCTGCAGAAAACCGGTTTTGAAGACTTGGATCAGCTTCTCGCCGATATCGGCCTCGGCAACCGCGCCGCAGTCCTGACCACGCGACACCTGGTGGGTGACGCCGAAGACGACAATACCTGGTGGTCACTGTCCCGACACCTCGAGCTTGGCATCCGCGCCCGGCACGAACCGCTGCCCATATACGGCACAGAGGGCATGGTTGTAGATTTTGGAAGATGCTGCGGCCCGATCCCAGGGGACCCGATAGTCGGACACCTAAGCACTGGGCGAGGGCTGGTAGTGCACACCACGGACTGCCCCAATGTGACCATGAAATCAGAGGAAGGTGAAGAGCATGTCCCCCTCAGCTGGGCTGCAAAAGTAGAGGGCGAGTTCACCGCCCGCCTGCGGATTGATGCACGCCAAGTGCGCGGGATAATCGCGGAGATTGCCAACATCGTCAACAGTGCAGACGGCAATATTGAAAAACTCAGCCAGAACGAAAGGGATGGCCACGTCGGCAGCATATCCCTTTCCATAGGCGTCCGTGACCGGGTGCATCTCGCCCGCATTATCCGTAAAATTCGCCATTTAAAAGCCATCAACCGTGTAGCGAGGATCCAAGGCTAATGACTAGCACAAAGAAACCGACAGCAGGCAAAGTACCCATTCACACCGAGCGCGCCCCGCAGGCCATCGGTCCCTACTCCCAGGCCGTGCAGGTCGCCGACACGGTCTATCTGTCCGGCCAGATCCCCCTGCAGCCAGATACCATGGAATTGGCAAAGGGAGGACTCCAAGAACAGGCGGTACAGGTATTTGAAAACCTGCGAGCCGTGGCCGAAGCCGCCGGCGGCAGCCTGCAGGACATAGTAAAAATCGGAATTTATTTGGTTGACCTCAATGATTTCGCCGTCACCAACGAGGTGATGACTCGCTATTTTGAGCCGCCCTACCCGGCACGCTTCTGCATCGGTGTCTCTGCCCTGCCTCGGGGGGCAGCCATTGAAGTGGACGGCGTGATGGTGCTCAGAAAAAAATAGGCAGAGCCTGCCAGCGGGCAAACAACCCGCTACATCAGCCCGGCATAGCCTTCTCGGTAGCTGGGATACAGAAAGCGATAGCCGCTGTCCAGCAATTGGCGATTAGAGCAGCGCTTGCTGGTGCGACGACGGTTTGCCGGCGGTGCCTCTTCAGACAGCTCGCTGTCCATCCTCGCCGCCAGCCATGCCATCACCTCATACAGAGGCGCGGGCTCGCTGTCTGTCGCCAGATAGCATGGCTCCAAGGACTGCCCGGCCGCATCCCGCTCCAACAGATGGGCCAGCACCCCGGCGCAGTCATCGGCATGAATGCGGTTGGTGTAAAGAGGCGGCATGGGCGGGCAGCCGACACCTTCTTTTATTCGGTGCAGAAGTCCCGGGCGGCCTGGACCGTAAATACCGGTAAAGCGCACAATGCAGAAGGGAAAGCCGCTTTCCCGCAGCAGCTCCTCCGCCTCCAGCAGGCGCTGACCGGCAAAACCCTGTGGCAGGGTGACGCTGTCCTCGTCCACCCATTCGCCACCATCCTGATGATAGACACGACTGCTAGAAGCCAAGAATATTCTGCGTGGCGATACGCCTTCTAGTGCAGCTAAAAGATTGCGGAGACCTTCTACATACACGGCCCGGTAACGGCTGTCGGAAAACTGCCCCGCCGTCTGGACTGCCAGCACATAATCGGGACGGAGTCCGGCCAGCACCGAGCACAGTCCGGCGGCATCCTCTAAGTCAGCTGAGAACAGGCTCGTACCCGGCGGCGCAGAGGGAGGGTTTCGCCGAAAACCCCGGACATCATGCTTCCCTGCCGCCAGCAGCCGAGCAGCCCGGAGGCCGATATCGCCGCAGCCCGCAATCAGCACACTGCTAGACATATCTCACCGACTCCTGCAGCTGTCGCACCGAATTCTCCTTGCAGCGGATGCCCGCAGCCGAAGGCAGGGCAGAGACCATGCCAAAAGAGCACGCATGGGCTAAGGGCAAAAAAGAGGGCAAAGCCACGCCAGGGGCAGTTCGAAATGGCAGTAAGGCTGACACCAGTCGGTCAATTTGCAGATCGCGTAAGGGATTTCAGTTTATCACTGGATAAATCGGCGACCTATGCGGGCCGGCTGCCAGAGCCCTTTTCACCTGTGCATTCCCATCGCATTACAATGCCCTAACTGCCCGCCGCACCGCCGCCGATGACCGATACCAGCCTGGCCAGTATTCCTGTTACCGAGCTGCGCGGTGTTGGCGAACAGGTCGCCAAGCGGCTGCAAAAACTGAACATTCACACCGTGCAGGATGTGCTGTTTCACCTGCCCGCACGCTATCAGGACCGCACACAGCGCACCCCTATCGGCAGCCTGCGCTTCGGCGAGGAGGCAGTGATTGAGGGGGTGATTCGCGCCAGCGGCATCCGCTACGGACGCCGTCGCAGCCTGGTATGCGCACTAGCGGATGACAGTGGCGAAATAGGTCTGCGCTTCTTTCATTTCAATCGCATCCAGCAGAATCACCTGAAGCCCGGGGCGGAGCTGCGCTGCTTTGGCGAGGTGCGGCGGGGACAGAGCGGACTGGAGATGTACCACCCGGAATACACACTGCTCGGGCAGAACACCCCCGCGCTGGAGCAGTCCCTAACGCCGATTTACCCGGCCACCGAGGGGATCAGCCAGCACACCCTGCGACGGCTGGCGGAGGGCGCTTTTGCAAAACTAAACGAGCAAAGCCTGGCAGAGCTGCTGCCGGCGGGTACGCTGCCAAAGAAAAAATCCCTCCTGCATGGAGACGCCGGCAATCTGCAGGAGGCACTGCACTACCTGCACGCCCCGCCCCCAGATGCGCGATTGCAGGAGCTGGCGGAGGGCACCCATCCCTGCCAGCGGCGACTGGCCTTTGAAGAACTGCTGAGTCATCACCTGAGCCTGATGCGGCTGCGCTCCCAGGTGCGTCAGACGAAGGCGCCGCCCCTGTCGCCCCCCGACCCCGCATTGCAACAGCGCTTTTTAGAGAGGCTGGGCTTCACGCTGACCGGCGCTCAGAAACGTGTCGGCGGAGAGATTGAGGCAGACCTAAGCCAGAAGCGACCGATGCTGCGCCTGCTGCAAGGGGATGTCGGCTCAGGGAAAACCGCTGTCGCGGCCCTTGCCGCTCTGCAAGCGATTGCCAACGGCTTTCAGACTGCCCTGATGGCACCCACGGAGGTGCTGGCGGAGCAGCATTTCCTGTGCTTTGACCAGTGGTTTTCTCCCCTCGGGATTCAAATTGCCTGGCTGACAAGCCGGGTAAAGGGGAAACGGCGGCAGGAAGCACTGCAGCGACTGCGCACAGGAGACACCCTGCTCGCTATCGGCACCCATGCCCTGCTGCAGGAAGACGTGCATTTCAGCCGCATCGGTCTCGTAATTATTGACGAACAGCATCGCTTCGGTGTGCACCAGCGGCTCACCCTGCGCGAAAAGAGCGGCTCCTCAGGGCACACGCCGCACCAGCTGATCATGACGGCCACCCCCATCCCCCGGACCCTGTCCATGCTGGCCTACGCAGACCTTGATCACTCCATCCTGAACGAACTGCCTCCCGGGCGCAAACCGGTCAAGACCCTGCTGCTCAGCGCCGAGCGCAGGGACGAGGTGATACGGCGGATGCGCGAGGCATGCCGCGCCGGTCGCCAAGCCTACTGGGTATGCACGCTGATAGAGGAGTCCGAAGTCCTGCAATGCGAGGCCGCAGAAGATACCGCCGTAAAGCTGCGCGCCGAGCTGCCGGAGATTGAAGTCGGATTAATCCATGGCCGTTGCAAAACAGAAGAGAAAACTGCCACCATGAAGCGTTTCAAGGAAGGCGAGATCCAATTGCTGGTCGCAACCACCGTCATTGAAGTTGGCATGGATGTGCCGAACACCAGCCTGATGGTCATTGAAAACCCCGAGCGTCTCGGATTGGCGCAGCTGCACCAGCTGCGGGGACGGATCAGCCGCGGCAACCAGGAGAGCTACTGTCTGCTGCTGTACGGCAAACCGCTCTCCGCTAAAGGACGCGAGCGCCTGGAAATCATCCGCCGCTGTAACGACGGTTTTCTAATCGCGCAGGAAGACTTGAAAATTCGCGGCCCGGGAGAGGTGCTGGGGACCAGGCAGACCGGCCTTGCAACATTCAAGATCGCCGACCTGCAGCGGGACGAAGACCTGCTGGAAGATGCGCACCAGAGCGCTCAAAAAATCATGAAGCAGCACCCAGAGCGGGCCGTGCCCCTGGTGCGCCGCTGGCTGGGAGAGGCGGATCGCTATGGAGAAGCCTGAGGCGGCTCCTTATCATTCGCCAGCACTTCGTTCTCGCCTTCGCTGCGAGCGATAATCACCGCGCCGCAGGAATCGCCGAAGACATTGACCGCTGTGCGCATCATGTCCAGCACACGATCCATGGCCAGCAGCAGCCCGATGCCCTCCAAGGGCAATCCCACCGCACTCAAGATGATCACCATCATGCTGAGACTGGCGGAGGGAATGCCGGCGGCGCCGACCGAAGTGAGAAGCGCCGTCAGCACGATAATAAATTGTCCGCCAAAGCCGAGTTCAATGCCGTAGGCCTGGGCGATGAATAAGGCGGCGGCGCACTCGTACAGGGCAGTGCCATCCATGTTTACGGTGGAGCCCAGGGGCAGCACGAAGCTAGAGGTCCGCTTAGAGACACCGGCTCGGTCGCGCACACACTTCATAGTGACTGGCAAGGTGGCGGAGGAGGATGCAGTGGAAAAGGCGGTGAGCAGAGCGGGAGCCATGGCCCGAAAATGCCGGCGCGGCTTTACCCGGGCGATCAGTGTGAGCAGAAGAGGCTGGGTAACCAGCATGTGAATGGCAAGCGCCAGAGTCACCGCCAAAGCAAACCAGAACATTGAAACCAGTGCCGATACGCCTGTTACCGAAATAGTCCGGGCCACCAGGCCAAACACCCCGATGGGGGCAAAGTACATGACGAGCATGGTGATGCGCATCATGATGTCAAAGATTGCCTGCCAGAAGCCGCGAATAATCTTGCCGGGCTCCCCCTCAATGCGGGCTGCAAAAAATGCAAACAGCAGGCTGAAGAAGATCAGGCCCAGCATCTGGCCGCCAGCAGCAGCGGCCACAACATTTGAGGGCACCATGCGCAGCAGCACATCAACGATGTCGCCGAGATCGCGATCCGATGCCATCGCCAAGGTTGCCTGCGTTGCCTCGGAATCCACCATCAGGCCCAGCTTGTCAGCCACCGGCTGCCCATCCACTATGCCCGGGTTGAACAGATTGACAACCGTCAGACCCACCACAATCGCCAAGCTGCTAGTCAGCATGTAAAAAAGGAAGGTCTTGCTGCCCAAGCGGCCGAGATCTCGGCCGCTGATGCCGATAATGCCGCAGATGATGGAAGCGCAGACCAGCGGCACTACCACCATGCGCAGGGCATTCAAAAACAGAGTGCCGATAAAATCGCAGACTGCGTACAGGGTGCTGTCCGGCGTCATGTTCATGCCGAAAAAGACGGCCAGCAGGATGGCCCCAAGAATCTGCCAATGCAGAGCGATGCGAAGCATAAAATTATCCTCCTAAAGAGAATGCGATAGATCTGTTCAGGACAGCAGAGGCGGCAGCTCTTTTTGCAGGCGAATCTTTTCTTTTGTACCCCCGCCGGTAAGGGCAAAACCGAGCAGACTGCCGTCGCTCCCCCGAAACTCTGCCACGATATCTCTGCCATCCTGGCGGAACTGCCATTCCCCTTCTGAATCCCGGGGCGGTGGTGACACTACCACCGGGCAGGCAGGGGTCTTAATCGTAACCGGCATGGCCGGATATTGTACCGATGTCGGCTCGCCGGCCAGGCTGCGGCCCAATGCCCGGGCGCAGGCCATCAGCGGCGCCACGTAGTACAGCACAAGCCCTTCCACTTCCGCACAATCACCCAGTGCATAGACATCGGGGGCACTGGTCTGCAAAGAGCGGTCCACCACAATGCCGCGCTGCACTGCAATGCCCGCCTTCTCCGCCAGCGCAATGCGGGGGCGCACGCCGATCGCAGAAACCACTAGATCCGCCGCCACCTCGCTGCCATCGCTGAGGCGGGCAATCACACCGGCGCCTTCAGGGGCATGGTTAATCTCATCCACCACCACGCCGAAGTGGTAGCGTACGCCTTTTTCTTCCAACGCCTCACGCACGGCCTGACCGGCCGGCTCCGGCAGCAGGGTGGGCAGGCAGTACCCCAGAGGCTCCACCGCCTCAAGGGTGAATCCGCCATTGTGCAGGTCATTGGCAAACTCGCTGCCGATGAGGCCCGCCCCGATGAGCAGGATCTTCTTGACCCCGCTCTCTTCCAGCACATGGCGGAAACGATCGTAGTCCAGGAGATCGTTGACGGCATACATCTTTTCCAGGGCATTCCCCTTCAAGGGGGGCTCTACGACCTCCGCCCCCCATGCCAGCACCAGTTTGCTGTAGGGAATGGTCTCTCCCTTGTCTGTCTGAAGGGTGTGTCCGTCGGTATCAATGCTCTTCACCTGGGTAAATGTTTTCACCTCCGCCTGCAGCTGCTCTGCCATCTCCTCGGCACTGGCGGTGGCAAGATCATCGGCGGTTGTATTCCTGGTGAAACCGGTGGACAGCATCGGCTTGGAGTAAAAGCGGCCATCGTCGGCGGTGAGCAGCTGCAGGGGCGCATCGCTGTTATGCTTGCGAAACTCCCGGGCTGTATTGTATCCTGCAAGTCCAGTGCCGATAATCACCACCGGCGCCTGGGCTGCCCCGTCCTCTGCCGAAGCAAGCTCTGCCGAGGGGGCGGCTCCCTCCTCCTCAAGGAGATCAAAATCCTCCTTGCCTACACCGCAGTCGGGGCACAGAAAGTCTTCGGGAACCTGCTCCCAAGGCGTGCCGGGGGCAATCCCCTCCTCCGGCAGACCCTTGGCCTCATCGTAGACCCAGCCGCAGACAATACATTCCCAGTTACGCACAGTTTTATAATCAAGTCGGAAAATAAGGGATGCTGGACCCCCATAGGTATTGTAATCCATGACCTCGCAGGTTAACTGGCGGGCCGCCGTGCGCTATACGGGCTGGCGCCCTCCCCCAAAGGTGCAGAGCTGGCTTCTGGACGGCACTTCAACCAGCCGGCTGATGCAGCAGGCAGGAGGGGTGCCGCCCACCGTGCGCCTAATCAGGCTGGGCTGGGCCGTGCCCTCCAGCGCAGAAGCCAGCGTTTTGAACCTGCCCCGGCGGCGCCGGGCACTGATTAGAGAAGTGGAGCTGCTGTGCCGCTCTGAGCCCTGGATGCTGGCCCGGACTGTAATCCCGCCCCGCACCCTGCAGGGGCCCGGCAGACGGCTGCGCCTCTTGGGCGATGAACCGATGGGACAGTTCCTCTTTGGCGTATCCACCCTGCAGCGCACACCCTTTGAAATCGCTCGGCTGTACGGCCCGCACCCGCCTCTGTCCCCTTCTCTGCACTGGCCGGAAGCGGTGTGGGGGCGGCGCTCCCTGTTCCTGCTGTACGGCCAGCCGCTCCTCCTCAGCGAGACCTTTCTGCCCTCTTTTCAGCACTGGCTGGAAGAGCGAGAGCAGCCCCCCGGCAGATGAAAGAGCGGCTCACAGCCTGGTGGCAGCTGATGCGGGGAGATCGCCCCATCGGCTTTATCCTCCTTGTGCTCCCCGCTATCTGGAGCCTGCTGCTGGCCGCCGAGGGGCACCCGCCCCTTCGCCTGCTGCTCATCTTCTCAGCAGGTGCCTTTCTAATGCGCTCGGCGGGCTGCGTCATCAATGATTACTCCGACCGGGACATAGACGGCCGGGTACAGCGCACCCGGAAGCGCCCGCTGGTCACCGGGGCCGCCACCCCCCGGGAGGCCCTGTGGCTCTTCGCCGCACTGCTGAGCACAGCCTTCGTCCTGGTGCTGTTCACCAACACCCTGACTCTGCTCCTCGCCATCCCCGGGGCCCTGCTGGCCGCTCTCTACCCCCTTGCCAAGCGCTTTACCGATTTCCCCCAGGCGGTTCTCGGCGCAGCTTTTGCCTGGTGTGTGCCGATGGCATTTGCCGCCGTCAATGGCGAGGTCCCTCCCCAGGCATGGCTCATCTATTTTGCGACGCTGCTGTGGACGGCGGCCTACGATACCTTTTATGCTATGGCAGACCGGGCGGATGACATTCGCATCGGCGTGCGCTCCAGTGCTATCCTGCTCGGCCGGGCAGACCTGCTAGGCATCGCCCTGATGCAGGCCGCAGCCCTCGCCCTGCTCCTTCTGACAGGAATGGAGTTTGGCCTCGGCCCCTGGTACCGGGGCGGCCTCGCCCTCGCCACCCTGCTGTTCGTCCGCCAGCACTACCTGGCTAAGGGTCGGGAGCCGGACAGATGCTTTGATGCTTTCCTCCACAACCGGTGGGTGGGCATCGCGATCATGATGGGAATTGCATTGGACTACCATGTCGGCAGCAGCGGATAAACAGCAGGGCGCAGCACCCCTGACAGTGAGCGTTCTGCAGAAACTGTCAGAGGTGCCGGCAGAGGACTGGAACCGCCTGTGCGGCACCGACTATCCCTTTCTGCGCCACGAATTTCTCTCTGCCCTGGAAGAGAGCGGCAGCATCGGCAAAGACAGCGGCTGGCAGACCTGCCATCTGGCGGTACGCCGGAAAGAAGACCTCATCGCTGTCATGCCGCTGTATCTGAAGGACCACTCCTACGGCGAATTCGTCTTTGACTGGGGCTGGGCATCCGCCTATCAGCGCTGTCGGCTGCCCTACTACCCGAAGCTGGTGACCGCCATACCATTCACCCCCGCAACCGGCCCCCGCATCGGGCTGGCCGCCGGTGAATCACCGGAAAAAATCATCGCAGCCCTCTCTCAAGCCATTGGAAAAATCAGCCAGCAGCTCGGCGCCTCCTCCTGGCATGTGCTGTTCCCAGAAGACGGCCTGGCAGAGCAGCTGGAAGGCGCAGACCTGATGCGCCGCAGCGATTGCCAGTTTCATTGGTTTAACCGGGGGTACCAAAACTTTGATGACTTCCTGGCCGATTGCAACTCCCGCAAGCGTAAAACCCTGCGTCGGGAGCGGCAGCGGGTGCAAGAGCAGGCACTAGATCTCAAGGTCTGGCCAGGCCCGGAGATCAGCCCCGCCCAGTGGGACTTCTTTTACCGCTGCTACCAGCTGACCCACGCCCGGCGCAGCGGTCACGGCGGCTATCTGCACCCGGATTTTTTTCGAACTATCGCAAACACCCTGGCGGAGCATATCGTGCTGATCACCGCCGAGCAGCGAGGCCAGAATGTAGCCGCTGCCCTCTGCTTTCGCTCCCGGGACACCCTGTACGGGCGCTACTGGGGAGCACTGCAGGAATTTGACTGCCTGCATTTTGAAACCTGCTACTACCAGGGCATTGAGTACTGCATCCAGGAAGGCCTGCAGCGCTTTGACCCGGGTGCGCAAGGGGAGCACAAGATACAACGGGGGTTTGTGCCGGTGGAAACCCATTCCTGCCACTGGATTGCGCACCCGGATTTTCGGGAAGCCATCGCCGACTTCCTAGTGCGGGAGACCGCGCACATGGCGGAGTACCGCAAAGCAGCCAAGGAGAGACTGCCCTTCAGGCAGGATGGCTGAGACCTTACAAATCAAAAACCAAGGTTTTGCCTTCGGTCCGACAACCACATACTTAGCCTGGCGGCGACCCTACACTAGTGCATAACATATCTTTCAATATTCTGTTCAATAGGTTCTATTGAACCAATGGAACTGACTTGAGAACCCCCAACATTTGCATCCATCAACCTGCCTAGATGTGTAGGAGGAATTTCTTCTTGATTTTCAAAAATAAGCCTCGTAGCAACCTGCGCTATCGTCAAGAATCGGCATCTTGAGGGTCGCGAAGGCCTTGGATTACCGCCTTGGTATCCGGGCACACCCCTCGCCACAGGCGGAAGGACTCTGCCGCCTGCTCCACCAGCATACCTAGGCCATCCGCCAGCTGTTTCGCCCCGGCTGCCTCTGCTCGGCGCAGGAAAGGCTCTGCTCCAGCACCGTAGGAGAGGTCGTAGCAGCGGGCCTGCTCTAGGGGCAGATCATCGGGCAGCGGCGGCGGCATTCCCGACAGGCCGGCGCTGGTGCCGTGTATCACCAGGTCAAAGGATTGCCCGCCCAGCTGCTCGTAGCCGACAACTTCCGTCTTTGCCGGCCCGGTGATTTCTGCCGCCAGTTGTCTGGCTTTGGAGAGGGTGCGATTGGCCAGCACCAGACGGGCAGGCCGCTGGTCCAAGAGCATCGGCAGGATGCCCCGCACCGCACCGCCGGCACCCAGCAGCAGCAGACGGCTGCCCGCCGGCTGCCAGCCCTGGTTGTCCAGCAAATCCCTAAGCAGGCCGATGCCGTCTGTATTCTCCCCGGCGATTCTGCCGTCAGGCAGGCGCATCAGGGTATTCACCGCCCCGGCCCGGCGGGCGTACTCCCCCAGCTCGTCGGCAGCGGCGCAGGCATCCTCCTTGAAAGGCAGGGTAATGTTGAGGCCCGCCCCGCCCTCCTCTTTGAAGAAAATCTCCGCTGCTCGCTGAAAATCCCCCGCTGCAATCTCCCGCGCCTCGTAGCACATATCCTGCCCGCTCTCTGCCGCAAAGGCGGCGTGTATGCGGGGGGACAGGCTGTGGGCAATAGGATTGCCGAATAGCGCGTAGCGATCAGTCATCGTCTCGAGCCCAGTCCCGGGGGGGCAGGAATTCCCGGTACAGACGCTCCTCTTCGCTGCCTGTCTCTGGGCACCAGTTGTAGTCCCAGCGCACTAGGGGCGGCAGGGACATCAGAATAGACTCGGTGCGCCCTCCGGACTGCAGGCCGAACAGGGTGCCCCGGTCGTACACCAGGTTGAACTCCGCATAGCGACCGCGCCGGTACAGCTGAAAATCCCGCTCCCTCTCACCGTAGGGCATCTCCCGCCGCCGCTTTAGGATGGGGAGATAAGCCTCGGTGAAGCTCTCCCCCACGGCGCGGACAAACCCGAAACAGCGGGCAAAATCCCATTCGCAGAAATCATCAAAGAACAATCCGCCGATACCTCGGGTCTCGCCCCGATGGGGCAGGTAAAAGTAGTCATCGCACCATTTTTTCAAACGCGGATAGATGCCCGCCCCGAAGGGCTCGCAGGCAGCTCGCGCGGTTTTATGCCAGTGACGACAATCCTCTGCATAGCCGTAGCAGGGGGTGAGGTCATAGCCCCCGCCAAACCACCAGGCGGCAGGCTTTCCCGAGGTCTCTGCCTGGAAAAAACGCAGGTTGGCATGGGCGGCGGGAACGTGGGGATTGACCGGGTGCGCCACCAAAGATACCCCCGCCGCCCGAAAAGATGCCCCGGCCAGCTGCGGGCGGGCAGCAGTGGCGGAGGGGGGCAGCTTCCGCCCCTGCACGCTGGAAAAATTAACGCCCAGACGCTCAAACAGATGCCCTTCCTTCAGCACCCGGGAAAGCCCGCCGCCACCCTCCTGCCGGCTCCAGCGATCCTCCAGAAAACGCGCCCCCCCATCCTCTCTCTCAAGGGCGGCGCACAGGGTGTCCTGCCAGGAGGCAAGCCACTGCTCCACCTCTGAAAAGTCAGGCTGCTTTTGCTCGGACATGGCAAGGCAACTTCGGATACCGCCCGCAGAAGAACCCGCCGGCATGCAAAGCGCCACCCCCGGGAGGAACCGGCTGCGCCCTGTCAGGCATCGCGCACAGCTCTGCCGGTGGCCAGGTCCCGAATTGCCGTCGGGCGGGGCTGCCCTCCCAGGGGGCCCGGCACCACGCAATCCACCTCGCCGCCGAGGAAGCGATGCACCTGAAAAATGCGCCGAGCGGGCCGTCCTCCGCTGCGGTTTGCAGAGGTAGATACCAGCGGGCCGCCAAAAAAACGACACAGGGCAGCTGCTACCGGATGCGCTGTCACCCGCAGTGCCACCGTATCGTGGACACCCCGAATCCAGGGCGGAACTGCCCCGACATCCGGCACCAGCCAAGTCACCGGCCCAGGCCAGCTCTCCTCCAGCCGCTTGCGCATGGGACGGGACAGGTCGCCAAGCAAGGGTTCCAGCTGTGCGATACTCGCCGCCACCAAGATCAGCCCCGCCGCTGGACTTCTTCTCTTCAGCCGGAGCAGACGGGACACCGCCTCGGGGTTTTCCGGGTCACAGCCCAGCCCCCAGACCGCCTCGGTAGGATACGCGACCACACAGCCCGTATGAAGTGCCTTCGCCGCCAGGCGCAGGGGCAGTGTCAACACATTGATTAGGAAAGCTGCTCAGTCGCCATCCAAGCTCTCCTGCAGCTTCCGGTCGGCAGCTAGGATTGCGGCACCCCGCTTCTGCCGCTGATTTACCAGACGCTTCGCCAGATTCTTGTCCCCCAGGGCCAGCACCTGCAGGGCCAGATAGGCGGCATTATCCGCCCCGGCCTTCCCCACTGCCACAGTGGCCACCGGCACACCCGCCGGCATCTGCACCGTGGAGAGGAGGGAGTCAATGCCGCCCAGGGAAGAGGCTTCCAGCGGCACCCCGATAACCGGCCGCAGGGTGATGGCGGCCACCGAGCCGGCCAAGTGCGCCGCCATGCCGGCGGCGGCGATGAATACGGCGCAGCCTCGCCTCTCGGCATTCTTCACATAAGTCTGCAGCCGTTGCGGGGTGCGGTGGGCGGAAAGGATCCGCATTTCATAGGGCACATTGAAGTGCTCCAAGATCTCCGCCGTCCGCTGCATAACCGGGGTATCCGAAGAAGAGCCCATCAGAATCGCAATAAAAGATTTATTCGCCATAAGCAAAGGGGAAGGTTGAGCGCGAAGGGGGGAAATGCTATGCGAGGAAAAGCATCCTGTCTACTATAGACGAGGGCGGGCGGGGTGTGGCCGAGAAAACATATGCCCGTCGGAAAGCGCTGATTACTTGGTGCGCTGTCGCTGCCGCCCGGCCTCAAACAGGCACACTCCGGCGGCCACGGAGACATTGAGGCTATTCACCGCCCCTCGCATCGGCAGCCGGGCCAGCTTATCGCAGCATTCCCGGCTGAGTCGGCGCAGACCATCGCCCTCGCCCCCCAGCACCAGGGCCAGGGATGCCCGCAAATCCAAGTCGTACAGGCTGTCCTCTGCCCCCGCCTCCGTGCCCACCAGCCACAGCCCGGCCTTGTGCAGGGCTGTCAGGGTGCGGTGCAGGTTGCCGACCCGCACCAAAGGCATGGTCTCCGCCGCGCCGCTGGCAGACTTGCGCACAACTGGGGTCAGCTCCGGCGAGCGGCTGCGGGGCACCACTACCGCCAGGGCCCCGACGGCATCTGCCGAGCGCAGGCAGGCTCCCAAGTTATGGGGGTCCTGCACTCCGTCCAGCACCAGCAGCAGGGGGGATTCAGTGTTTGTCACCGCCGTCAGCAGCCACTTCTCATCCCGCTCCGGTATCGGCTCTTCGCAGGCCGCCACCACGCCCTGGTGCACACCCCGCACCAAGGCATCCAGTTCCCGACGGGATACCCGGCGCACCGGCACGCCAGCAGCGTAGGCCCGGGCCAAGATCTGTGCCATGCGGCGGTCTTTTCGGCCCTCCTGCACGAGGAGTTCCCCCACCTTTGTATCATTCTCCAGCAGGGCATCCACGGCGTGCAGGCCGTAGACCCAGGTGTCGCTCTCAGCGCTCACTGTGCAGCCAACTCCCGCTAGCGGCGACGCTGCCAGCGGCGGCGGCGAGAGCTCCGGGGCGCCTGGTTTTCCAGCTGCAGGTCAATGCGGCGCAAATCCGCATTCACTTCTGCGATGCGCACGCGAAGAGACTGGCCGAGACGGTATTCCTCCCCGGTGCGCTGTCCTTTGAGCCGCATCCGGGCAGGATCAAAATGATAATAATCATTTTCCAAGCTGCTCACATGCATTAGGCCGTCCATGGCAACCCCGCCCAGTTCTACGAATACCCCGAAGGAGGTGACACCGGTCACCACGCCGTCAAAAACCTCGCCCACCCTCTCCCGCAGCCACTCGCAGACCAGGCGCTTGGTCGCATCCCGAGTGGCCTCATCGGCTCGCCGCTCAGTCATGGAGCAGTGAATGCCGGACGGCTCTATCTCCGCCGGCTGGTAGGGGAAGATATCCTTCTTGGCGAGAACACTAGCGCCGGGGACACGCAGCACGTGGGGCGAGTCGCGATCGCTGCGGATGATATGGCGGATTGCCCGGTGCACCAGCAAGTCGGGATAGCGGCGAATGGGTGAGGTGAAGTGGGCGTACGCCGGATAATGAAGGCCAAAATGACCGTGGTTCTCCGGCTGGTACACAGCCCGGCCCATCACGCGCAGCAGCATCATCTGCACTGCCGCCGCCTCGGGAAGACCCTGGACCTGGCTCAGCAGATGCTGAAAATGCTTCGGTGACGGGCGGCTGCCCCCCTGCAGCTTCAGGTTGAGCCCACCGAGCTGCTGGCGCAGATCTTCTAAACTCTCCTGTGATGGCCCCTCGTGCACCCGATACAGGGCGGGCAAGCGGTGCTTCTGCAGAAAGCGGGCCGCCGCCACATTGGCGCACAGCATGCACTCCTCTATGAGGCGATGGGCATCGTTGCGCACCAGCGGCACCACGGACTGCACCTGCCCCTCCTCGTCAAACAGGATGCGGTTCTCCTGCATTTCAAAATCAATGGCACCCCGCTCGCGGCGGGCTCGCAGCAGCACTTTAAACAGGCGCTGAAGCTCCCGCAGGGGCTCTAACAGATCGCTTCGGCGGCTTTGCATTTTTTCATCTGCTCTATCCCCACCCATGCCCAAGAGCGCCGCGGTTTCGGTATAGGTCAGACGCGCCCGGGAGCGCATCACCCCTTCGCAAAAACGAAAAGAGCCCACCTTGCCCTCAGGGCTGATATTCATCTCGCAGACGACACACAGGCGGTCCACCTCGGGGTTCAGGGAGCACAGGCCGTTGGACAGAGCCTCCGGCAGCATCGGTATGACATGCTCCGGGAAATACACCGAATTGCCGCGCTGGGCCGCCTCCCGATCCAAGGCGGAGCCGGGGGTCACGTAATGAGAAACATCGGCAATCGCCACCCACAGCCACCAGCCGCCGTCAGGCTTCACCTTGCAGTGCACGGCATCATCAAAATCCCGGGCATCTTCGCCATCAATGGTCACCAGGTCCAGATCCCGCAGGTCTACCCGGGCTGCCCCGTCCTCGGCGGCGGGGGCGGCGGGGAACTGCGCAGCCTCTTCCAATACTTCTGGGGGCCAGGTGGCGGGAATGTCGTAGTTGAGGGCAGAGATATGCACTGCCTGCTCGCGGCTGAGACACTCCCCTAGCACTTCATCCACACATCCGGCAGGGGGAGTTTCGTCGTCTGGCTGGCGGACAATCGCAACGGCCACCATGTCGCCATCATGGGCATCCTTGGCATCGCCAGGCTTGACCACGATATCCAAGTGCCGATTGCCGGCATCATCGGGCTTCACAAAGCCTGCGCCCTGGTCCACCCGGTAGCGCCCTACCAAATGCTGCGTATTGCGCTGCAGCACCCTCACGATGCCCGCCTCCGGGCTGCCCTGCCGACCGCCCGGCCGAATACCGGCTAGCACCTCGTCTCGGTCAAACACTTGGCGCATTTCTCGGGAGGAGAGAAACAGCTCCTCGCCACTTTCCGTCAGCAGTGTTCCACTGCCGCTGCGATGTCCGCGCACCACGCCCCGCATCAGCCCCATGCGCTCCGGCAGGCCGTAGGCGCCCCGGCGATTGCGCACCACCCTGCCCTGCTCCTCCAGAGCGGCCAGCACCTCTGAAATATCCTGCTGGTGGCCTTTCCCCTCTCTCATTCCCTCGGCGATTGCGGCAAGACTCAGGGGCTCGGAGGATTCTTGAAGGCATTCCAACACAGCATACTTATCCACTGGCTCCTCCTTGGAACTCCGCCAGAAGCACTGTAAAACCGATTCTCTTTGACATGGAATGACCACTTCAGGGGGGGAGAGAAATAGGGTAATTTGACCGCCTTGGGCAATATCCCCTATATTCTGCAATGCATAATAAGGCATGTGCCCCCGATACAGAGGCAATATGAAAAACGACAATGAGGCATCCGATCTTCAAACGCTGGGCCAGCAGGTGGATAAGCTGATCGTCCTGTGTGCGAAATTGGATGAGCGCAACCAGGCGATACAGGCCGAAACCGCCAGCTTGAAAAAGCTGCATAAGGAGCTTCTCCGACAGCAGGAGGATATAAGGCAACGCGTGCAGCAACTGCTTGAAAAATTGCGCCTGCTAGAGAAAACCCTATGAGCAGAACGAGCCCGAAGGACAGTACAGTCGTCAGCATACAAATCCTGGCTCGCAGCTACCAGGTGCGCTGCAAACAGGCAGAGGTGAAAGAGCTGCAAAAGGCCGCCAGCTACTTGGACGATCGGATGAAGAAAGCTCGCGAGACGGGAAAGAGCAGCAGCCTGGAACGCACCGCCATTATGGTCGCTCTCAACATTGCCAATGAACTGCTCAAAGAAAAAGCCGTGGTGGGAGATGGCAATATCGGGCAAGCTCTCAAATCCATGAACAGCCGCATCGGTAAAGTACTAGATCAGCATGGCGGCGAACAGCTGGAACTGGAATAAGTGCAATATGGAATTTCTCCCTTATAATCGGTAGCAGCCCCCTGCCATATGCGCCAGGCGTGAACGTTCTCCGGGCTATTAACTCGCCAGCGCGAGTGCGTCTGCTATGACTGGTGTGCACGCCCGTTTCGTACGGGAAGCCTGAAAGCATAGCGGCGCCTCATCCTTGGACTGAAACGTCCGAGAGCTGAACGTCAGCGGTATGTGCGGGGGGCTCTTTTTTGCACAAAGAAGGCGGATATCAGCAACAGCACTCTGGCTGGTTGCCCAAGGACTCCCGCCAGCGGCGGCAATCCCTGCGACAGTCACTCCGCGCCCGGCGCCGAGCACTGCCCTCTTGGAAGCGGCGCCTCGCCGCTCTCCGCTTAGCCCGCAAGGTCAAGGCGCATCCTCTTTTCCACCATGCGCGGCGCATCGCTGTCTACTCAGCAGACAATGAGGAGATGAGCCTTGCTCCCCTGCTGCGTCATGCACCCCAAAACAGCCGATTATTCCTGCCGACAAGCCGGAGCGGGCAACGGCGCTTTGTGCCCGGGCGACTGCAGAGGGGCCGCCCGAAAATATCGCAGCTGACGGGAATCGCCAATCCGCCGGGACGGGGTGTGCAACTGAGACGACTGGACCTGGTGCTGGTCCCTCTAGTGGGCTTTGACCGAAGAGGCTGCCGCTTGGGTCAGGGCGGTGGGTTTTATGACCGTTGCTTTGCTTTTCGCAGGCAGGGACAGCGGCGGCCTGTCCTTCTGGGCATCGCATATTCCCTGCAGCAGGTGGAAGAAGTGCCGATGGCAGTTTGGGATGTACCCTTGGACGCGGTGGCGACCGAGCGCGGGTTATGGCGATTTAATTAGGGAACTAGGAAGCAAAAAACACACGGTGCCCTATTGCCGTAAAGTCAATAGAGTGCGCGCTTGCCCCTACGCTCTAAAATCATTGCTTCTCTCTGTCGGCAAGCCATTAGATGCAGCGGCTGCCAAGCTCGGACTGCGTCTTACAAGAGGTCCGCTGCCGCCGTTCAGGATTGGCGCAGAAAATCCCTGTAGGCGGGATTGTCTGTCTCTTCATGCCAGGGAAAGCCCAGCCCGGTGAGACGGCGGCGAACCTCGGGCAGATCTTTCTTTTCCGC
Source organism: Gammaproteobacteria bacterium (assembly GCA_965205525.1). Lineage (GTDB taxonomy): Bacteria > Pseudomonadota > Gammaproteobacteria > JABABF01 > JABABF01. The sequence goes on along the minus strand of OZ242171.1, from coordinate 145,492 downwards.
CTGTATGCCCACCAGAATACGACCGTAGTCGGTACCGTGGTTACGATAATGGAACAAGGAGATATTCCAGCGCCGTCCCAGCCGGCTCAAGAAACTGAGCAGCGCGCCCGGACGCTCCGGGAACCGCACGCGGTAGAGAACCTCATCCTGAAGCGAAGCGGGGGCACATCCTCCCACCATGTGGCGGATATGCAGCTTTGCCACTTCATCGTCGGTCATATCCACCACTCGGTGACCGGCCTGTCGGAGAGACTTGCAGATTACGGCGCGCTCATTCCCCTCCGGGGCGATCTGCACACCGACAAAGACCCGGGCCTCCCTGCTGTCTGCATAGCGATAGTTGAACTCAGTGATATTACGCTGTCCGAGACAGCGGCAAAACTTCCAGAAGCTGCCTTTTTGTTCTGGAATAGTGACGCTGAATATTGCTTCGCGGCGCTCACCGACTTCAGTGCGCTCAGAGATGTGACGCAGGCGATCAAAATTAATGTTGGCACCGCTATGCAGGGCCAGCAGGGTATGTCCTTTCAGGCGGTGCATCTCAGCGTATTTTTTCATGCCCGCCACTGCCAGGGCACCCGCCGGCTCGGCGATTGAGCGCGTGTCTTCAAAAATATCTTTAATCGCTGCGCAGATCTCATCGTTGCTGACACGAATTACTCCGGCGATGCCGAGCTCGCGCACGATCCGGAAAGGCTCCCGTCCCACTTGGGCCACCGCCGCGCCATCGGCGAACAGGCCGACCTCCGGCAGCTTCACCCGGCGGCCTGCCTCCAGGGCAGCCGCCAGGCAAGCGGCATCCGCCGGCTCCACGCCGTATATTTTCAGCCGCGGTCGCGCAGAATGGAGGAAAGCCGCCATTCCCGCAAGCAGTCCGCCGCCGCCCACGGGCACAAACACCCCGTGCAGGGGGTCGGGGTACTGCTCGTGGATTTCTGCGGCGATGGTGCCCTGACCGGCAATTACATCCGCGTCATCGTAGGGTGGGATAGGCGTCCACCCGTGCTCCCGGGCAAGCTGCCGGGCATGGCTGCCAGCTTCGTCGTAGGTGTCGCCATGCAGGATGACCCGGGCACCCCGGGCGCGCACGGCCGCAACTTTGATGGGCGGCGTGGTGCGCGGCATAACGATGACGGCGCGCACCCCCAAGTGCTGCGCCGACAGCGCCACCCCCTGAGCATGGTTGCCAGCAGAGGCAGCGATTACTCCGGCACTGCGCTTCGCCTCGCTGAGACCTGCGATCTTGTTGAAGGCGCCGCGCAGTTTGAAGGAGAAAATCGGCTGCAAATCCTCTCGCTTCAGCAGCACCTTGCTGCCAAGACGCTGCGACAGCAGCGGAGCTTCATCAATGGGTGTGTAACGGGCGATGCCCGCAAGCCGCTTCCGAGCAGTTTCAATTTTTCTGATATAGTTTTGCATCGTACGCCGTGCGAGTAGGCCTGTCATCAAAACAGCACATCATACATCGGGGGCGCCATGGACCGGGGTACACTGAAACAAGCGGCCGCCGATGCCGCACTGGAGCAGGTTCTGTCCCGGCTGGAGACGGACACGATCATCGGCGTCGGCACCGGCAGCACAGTAAATTGCTTTATCAATGCACTGGCAGCACATCGGGGACGATTTGACGGCGCAGTGGCCAGTTCCGAGGCCAGTGCCGAGCGCTTGCGCGATTGCGGTATTGCCGTATACGACTTAAACGCAGCAAACGCCATACCCGTGTATGTGGACGGCGCTGACGAAATTAATCTCCGCCTAGAGATGATCAAAGGCGGCGGCGGTGCTCTGACCCGCGAAAAAATACTTGCCGCAGCAGCCCGGGAATTCATCTGCATCGCCGATGCGGGCAAACAGGTGGACATGCTGGGAAATTTTCCCCTGCCGGTGGAGGTCATCCCCATGGCACGGGGTCTGGTGGCGCGAGCCCTCGCCACAATGGGCGGCAACCCGGTCTACCGGCAGGGTTTTATCACGGACAATGGCAATATCATCTTGGATGTGCACGGTCTTGATATCAGCCGCCCCGCCGCCCTGGAGGAAAAATTGAACCAGATCACCGGAGTCGTGTGCAATGGCATCTTTGCACGCCGTCCGGCGGACAGGCTTCTGCTCGCCAGCGAGTCAGGAACGGAAGAGATCACCGCACCCGGCCCCTGACGGGCATATCCTGGAAAATGGAATAGCGGTTACAGCAGAGAGACTGGTTGCGGACACTTATAGACAGAGAGAATAGCTCGGCCCGTTGATATGCGGGGCAGGGACAGGCGCCCGAGGCTCTTCAATGTGCGTCCTGCTCTCCCGCAGAAGCAAGCACTTTGCCAGGGTTCAGAATGCCCTTAGGATCAAAAGCTTTCTTCAATGCGTGCATAGATGCCAGTGCCGCTGGGGACAGATCCTCCTCCAGCCAGTTCTTTTTGAGCAGCCCGATGCCGTGCTCCGCCGAGGCACTGCCGCCGTGGCGGCGCACTGCCTCAAACAAGGCCCCCTCAACCGCTTGGCAGCGCTCAGCAAAGACACTCGGGTCAAGCGCCTGCAGCGGCAATAGATTCAGATGCAGATTGCCGTCTGCGGCATGGCCGAACCACACTGCCTCCACCTCCGCTACGCTCTCTTCCAAGATCGCCTCCGCCTCCTGCAGGAAATCCGGCAGCCGGGATGGACGCAGGCAAAGGTCGTACTTGCGGGGGTTGAGGGGCGCACAAACTGCGGTGATCTCCTCCCGCAGACGCCACAAGTTTCTGCGCTGCGTTTCGCTCTCTCCGGTCACGCCATCCTGCAGCCTGCCGGCACGCGCCTCCTCGCTAAAGATTTCCATGCCCCGGGCTGCCATCTGGCCATCTGGATTTTCAAATTCAAGCAGAAGGTAGCATGGAGCGGGAGGCAGAGGCCGTGGGATCTTGCCTGCGGTCAGCACTTTTGTCAGCGCGGCTTCGGTGAAAAATTCGGCGGCCTGAAGCTCCATTTCCGAGCGAAAGCGGGCCGTCACTTCCGGCAGCGCCGCAAGCGCCGGCAGCGACAGCAGCAGCACACAGGGGGAGCGAGGCAGGCGGGTCAGGCGCAGCACCGCCTCCGTAATCAGGCCCAAGGTCCCCTCTGAACCTATGAACAGCTGACGAAGATCGTAGCCTGCGTTGTCCTTGGCCAGCGCCCGGTCCAGATTCAGCAGCTCGCCGTTTCCGGTTACCACCCGAAGTCCCGCCACCCAGTTCCGGGTCATACCGTAGCGAAACACCTGCACACCCCCTGCATTGGAAGCCACATTGCCGCCGATCTGGCTGCTGCCGGCAGCAGCCAGATCCACCGGGTAGAACAGACCTCGGTCACGGGCGTACTCCTGCAGGTCCCGGGTCACCGTCCCCGCCTCACAGCGCACCAGGCAATCCTCTGCAACGCATTCCCAGATACGGTTCATGCGCTCAAAAGATACCATCACTCCGCCGGGCACCGCCGCCGCCCCGCCGGACAAACCAGTCTGCCCGCCGATAGGCACCAGGGGCACCGATTTCTGCGCTGCCCAGCACACCAAGTTCTGCACTTGCTCGCTCGTCCCTGGAAAGACCACCGCTTCCGGCAATGGTGCCGGCACACGACTCCAATCAGTGCGGCAGCGAGCGCGGGTATCTGCATCCACTGCCACCCGCTCCGCGCCCAGAAGGCGCTTTAAGTCGGAGATCAATTCACCTTTGGAGCCAGCTCGCCGCTGGCATAGCGCTGATACATGTCCTCTAAGTTGATACAGCGGATTTTTGCAGCATGGCCCGCGGCATCAAAGGCTTCGTAGCGCTCCTTGCAGATGGCCTTCATGCCAGCGATGGCGGCCTTTAAGTATTTGCGCGGGTCAAACTCGGAGGGATTTTCCGCCAGGCAGCGGCGGATAGAGCCGGTGGATGCAAGACGCAGATCTGTGTCAATATTGACCTTGCGCACGCCGTGGCGAATGCCCTCGCGGATCTCCTCTAAGGGCACACCGTAGGTCTCGGGAATGTCACCGCCGTGGGCATTGATAATCTCCAGCCATTCCTGCGGCACCGATGAAGAGCCGTGCATCACCAAATGCGTGTCCGGCAGGCGAGCATGGATCTCCTTGATCCGTCCGATGGCCAAGATATCGCCGGTAGGCTTGCGTGAGAACTTGTAGGCGCCGTGACTGGTGCCGATGGCAATTGCCAGCGCATCTACCTGTGTCTTGCCGACAAAATCCGCCGCCTCCTCCGGGTCGGTCAGCAGCTGTTCCATGGAAAGGGAGCCCTCAGCGCCGATGCCGTCCTCCTCTCCCGCCTCGCCGGTCTCCAAGGAGCCGAGGCAGCCCAGCTCCCCCTCCACCGAAACACCGCAGGCGTGAGCCATGGACACCGCCTTCTGAGTGACCTGCACGTTGTATTCATAGTCCGCCGGCGTCTTGCCGTCCTCCTGCAGGGAGCCATCCATCATCACCGAGGTGAAGCCCAGCTGGATGGAGCGCTGGCACACCGCCGGAGAGACGCCGTGATCCTGATGCATCACCACCGGAATATGCGGGAACTCCTCCACGGCAGCCAGGATCAGATGGCGCAGAAAGTTGGAGCCGGCGTACTTGCGCGCCCCTGCCGAGGCCTGCACGATGACTGGGCTTTCGGTTTCATCCGCCGCCTCCATGATGGCGCGCATCTGCTCTACGTTATTGACATTGAAAGCAGGCACACCGTAGCTGTGCTCGGCGGCATGGTCTAACAACTGCCTCATACTGATCAATGCCATGACTCTTTCCTCTGCAGCTCAGTTTCGGATTTCACGGTGGCAAAGCCCATTTTACCCTGCCGGGACAGTCCGCACTCAGCCCCCGACACGGCTCTCCAGGGCTGCCACCGCCGGCAGAATGCGGCCCTCCAGGCACTCTAAGAATGCGCCGCCGCCGGTGGAGAGATAGGATATCTGCTCGGCCACGCCGTATTTCTCCACGGCAGCCAAAGTATCGCCGCCCCCAGCCAAGGTGTAGCCCGGACAGTCGGCGACGGCCTGGGCCAAGGCGGCAGTTCCAGCCGTAAAACGGGGGTCCTCAAACATGCCCACTGGCCCGCTCCAGATGAGCGTACCGGCACCCCGCACAGCTTCCGCCAGCCGGGCGGCACTGGCGGGGCCGATATCAAAGATACTCTCCGTCTCTGGCACCTCTGCCACGGGCCGCAGCGAAACGGCGGACTGCGCTCCGGCATCGGCTGCGGTCAGGACATCCTCGGGCAGGAGGACATCAATCTGCTCTGAAAGAGAACGGGCCGCTCCCGCCAGTGTCGGCTCACAAAGAGAATGCCCCACCGCAAAGCCCTTCGCATGCAGAAAAGTATTTGCAATCCCGCCCCCTACCGCCAGCCGATCCGCTTTCTTGGCCAGAGATTCCAGCACCCGAAGCTTGGTAGACACCTTGGCGCCCCCGACCACTGCCACCACCGGGCGAGGGGGCTCAAAGAGGGCTCGTCCCAAGGCTTCCAGCTCGGCGGCCAGGAGGAGACCTGCGCAGGCCTGGGGAGCATATTCGGCCACACCGCAGGTAGATGCGTGGGCCCGGTGCGCCACAGCAAAGGCATCCATCACATAGATATCGCACAGGGCAGCCATGCGGGCTGCCAGCGCCGGGCTGTTGGCACTCTCCCCCGGCAGAAAGCGCACATTTTCCAGCAGGGTCAGCGTGCCGGGAACAGCCTGCACTCCATCCCACCCGTTCTCCACCAGCGACACCTGGCAATCCATGAGATCACCTAAGCGGCGGGCCACCGGCGCCAGGCTGAAGCGGGCCCGCTCCTCCCCCGCCGCATTCTCCTTGGGACGTCCCAAGTGGGACATGATCAGCACTCCGGCACCCGCCTCCAGGGCGGCTCGCAGCGTAGGCAGGGCCGCTCGTATGCGGGCATCAGAGCGGATTTTGCCGCCCTGCATCGGAACATTAAAATCCTCTCGGATCAGCACCCGCCTGCCCGCCAGATCAAAATCCTGCATCAGGGGCAGATCACCCATGGGGGAATTCTCTCAGCTGCTGCGCATCACCGCCGGACTGAATTTCGGCCATGGCAGAGGCCAAATCCAGCATGCGGTTTGCAAAGCCCCATTCATTGTCAAACCAAGTCAAGGTGGTGACCAGACGCCCATGGCTGACCCGGGTCTGCCCGGCATCCACGATGCCGGAGCGGGGATCGTGGTTGAAATCACAGGAGGGCAGCGGCTCTTCGCTGTACCCGAGAATTCCCGCCAGAAAGGAGTCCTGCCCCGCCGCTGCCAGCAGCTGGTTGACCTCCTCGGCAGAAGTGTCCCGGCAAACCTGCACCGAGAGATTCATAGCGGACACATTCAGCACGGGCACCCGCAGGGCAGAGGCGGAAAAACGCCCCTCTAAATGGGGCAGTATGCGGCTGATGCCCTGCGCCAGCTGGGTATCTACCGGGATCATGGAGCCCCCGGCTGCACGCATAAGCCTCAGGTCAGCGCCGGGCCGGTAGCAATCCAGAACCGGCTGGTCATTCATGGCGGAATGCAGGGTGGTGATCGCGCCCCTCTCTATCCCCAGCGTCCGGTCCAAGACCGCGATAACCGGCACCACTGCATTGGTGGTGCAGGAGGCAGAGGAGATAATTGACGCCTCCGTCTGCAAGAGTCGGCTGTTGATGCCCCACACCACCGCGGGAATCTCCCGGGCACCGGGCTGGGACAGGAGCACGCGGTGAGCCCCGGCATCCAGGTGCAGCGCAAGCTGAGAGGTTTCCCTGAATTGTCCGGTGCACTCCAGGACGATATCTACATCCAGATCTCGCCAGGGCAGGCGCGCCGGGTCGGTTTCTCCGCTGAGCTGAATTTCATCACCCGCAATGCGAAGGCAGTCATCCCCCTCCTCCACCGCAATGGGGAATTTGCCGTGCACCGTGTCGTAGCGGGTCAGGTGGCTGACCGCGACCAGGGGGGCGGGGTCATTGATCGCCGCTGGCTGCAGGCGATTCCGATAGCCGCACTCGTAGAGCGCGCGCAGCACGCTGCGGCCGATGCGCCCGTACCCGTTGATGGCAATGCGGGCTGTCATCCTCTAAGGAATCAAGACGCCGCTCGCCCAGCGGGCACCCAGCCCCATGGACCGCAGGCAGAAATCTTCAGACAGAAAGAATTTTTTCCGTTTCATCCGCCACTTGCTCCGGCGTAAACCCGAAGTGCTCAAACAGCTTCTCAGCAGGAGCAGAGGCGCCGAACTGGCTGATACCCAGCACTGTCCCATCCAATCCAGCGTAGCGATACCACCAGTCCGGGTGCGCCGCTTCCACGACGACCCGGCGACGGATGGCGGCGGGCAGAACGGCCTCCCGATAGGATTTTGCCTGGCGCTCAAAAACATCGGCTGACGGCATGGATACCACCCGCACCCGGCGATTGCGCGCGGCAAGCAGCTCCGCTGCCGCCAGTGCCGCCGACACTTCAGAGCCGGTGGCAATCAGCACCCCCTCCGGTTCGCCTCCCTCGGGTTCTCGCAGCACATAAGCGCCGCGAGCCGCATCGTCCAACTGCTCTAAGTCCCGACGAATCGCCGGCAGGGACTGCCGGCTCAGCACTAGGGCCGTGGGACCATCTTGCCGCTCCAAGGCTGCCTGCCAAGCTATCGCCGTCTCCACGGTATCGCAAGGACGCCAAACGGAAAGGTTCGGAGTGGAGCGCAGAGCGCACAGCTGCTCCACCGGCTGGTGGGTGGGACCGTCTTCACCGAGACCGATGGAATCATGCGTATAAATGAAGATGCAGCGCTGCTTCATCAGCGCTGCCAGCCGCACAGCATTGCGCGCATATTCCATAAATACCAGAAAAGTGCCGCCGTAGGGGATAAAACCGCCGTGCCGGGCGATGCCATTCAGGATGGCGCTCATGCCGAATTCGCGCACACCGAAATGAATGTAGTTGCCGCCGGGCTGCTCGCCGGTTATGGTGCGGCTGTCGGCCCAGCGGGTATTATTCGAATCGCTGAGATCAGCAGAGCCCCCCATCAGCTCCGGCAGGAGGGGCGCATAGGCATCCAGGCAGAGACGCGAGGCCTTGCGAGTGGAGCACTCTTTTCCTGCACCGTCATTGGCTAGCTGACTGCTGTGGATAAACTGCCGGGCGGTCTCGGCAAAGCCGCCCGGCAGACTCCCCGCCAGGCATCGCTTCAGGTCACCGGCCAGTTCCGAATGCTCCTTCTTATAGGAGGCCAGCTGCTTCTCCCATTCACGGCTATGGGCTCGTCCTGCCTTGCGCGCATCCCAGGCCTGGCGAATGTCCTGGGGGATGACAAAGGGCTCGTGCTGCCAGTTCAGCACCTCCCGAACGGCGGCCACTTCATCTTTGCCCAGGGGTGCACCGTGCACATCCGCTGAGCCCTGCTTATTCGGCGCCCCGCGACCGATTACCGTGCGACAGCAGATCAGGGTCGGGCGCTCAGGGTCCTCATGGGCCTTCTCTATGGCCGCCTGAATAGCCTTGGGGTCATGGCCGTCCACCTCCGGGATGGTCTGCCAGCCGTAGGCGGCAAAGCGCGCTGCGGTGTCGTCTGTGAACCAGCCGCTTACAGCCCCATCTATGGAAATCCCATTGCTGTCATAAAACACTATCAGCTTGCCGAGCCGCATGCTGCCAGCCAGGGAGCAGACCTCGTGGGAGATCCCCTCCATCAGGCAGCCATCGCCGACAAAAACATAGGTTTTGTGGTTAATCAGGAAATACCTGCGGCGATTAAAGCGGGCCGCCAGAATCTTTTCAGCGAGGGCCATCCCCACGGCGTTGGCCAAACCCTGACCGAGGGGGCCGGTGGTGGTTTCCACACCGGGTGTGAGACCGTACTCCGGGTGTCCCGGGGTGCGGCTGTGCAGCTGGCGAAAATTCTTGATCTCCTTCATTGGCAGGTCGTAGCCTGTCAAATGCAAAAGTGCGTACAGCAACATGGAACCGTGTCCGTTGGACAGGACAAAGCGGTCCCGGTCAGGCCAGTCGGGATTGGCCGGATCGTGGCGCAGATACTCACGCCACAGGACTGTGGCAATATCAGCCATGCCCATCGGCATGCCGGGATGGCCGCTGCGGGCCTGCTGCACTGCATCCATGCTTAGCACACGCAGGGAGGCTGCTAAGTCAGAATGAGAAACCATTGGCAGCAAGCTATACCGATGTAGATACTCGGAAAAGACAGACTATTGTACAGACTATAAAACCCCTCCACCCGGTACCAGCACGGGCCGGACAGCCGGTAAATACGCGGCGGAAAACAGGTACATGCTCCGCTGCCGCCGTCCGGGAGTGGGCGACAGTCGGCGAATGCCCGGCAGGGCAGGCAGGCTTTCTGCCCCCTTCATAAGACAGGCAAGCCTCAATCAGCCAAGCAGGGAGACAAGTCGCCCGTCGGGAGATTATCGGGCAGGGGAATTATTGATATATCAGTAATTTTTGATATAGTGCACCCTTCAATTTCAAAGAGGCCTGCTCGGGCCACTCACAGAGAGCATGGGCAAAGCTGCCGTAAAGATACGCAATACTTCAGCCGCCGCCGCCGACAGCGGGGGGCAGCTGAGAGCGCTGTCCGAAATGTGCAAAGCCGGCAGCGAGCCGCTGCGGCTGCAGATCCTCCGGGTCTTGCAGCGCAATGCTTTCGGGGTACTGGAGCTATGCCAAATCTTTGAAATGCGCCAGCCTGGCATGAGCCACCACCTGAAAGTGCTGTCTTTGGCCGGCCTGGTTGAGGGACGTCGGGAGGGCACTTCCATTTTTTATCGCCGCACCCACGCCGCCTTGGAGGAATCCCTAGAGGATGCGCAGGCAGCCTTATTTTCAGCCGTGGACAAAGCGAGCCTGCCCCCTGCAATTCAGCGGCGGCTGCAAAGTGTTCAGGGGGCCCGAGCCGCCGCTTCCCGGCGTTTTTTCGCTGCCAACAGCTGTCGCTTTCGGGAACGGCAGGATCTGATTGCCGAATATCCCCAGTACGCGGAGGCGATCATCAAAATGCTAGATACCTGCGTCCCCGCCCAGCAGCGCCGCTGCGCCCTGGAGATCGGCCCCGGCGACGGCGCTTTCCTGCCGATATTGGCAGAGCGCTTCCGCTCGGTAATCGCGCTGGACAGCTCCCGCGAGATGCTGGAGAAGTCCAAGGCCACGGCCCGGGAAGCGGGCAGCGGCAATATAAAGTTTGTGCTCGGCGACACCAGCCATCGGTCTCTCAGGGGGCTCAGCGCCAACTGCGCGACAGCCAGCATGGTGCTGCACCATACCCCCTCCCCCTCCCAAGTGATGGCCGATGCGGCAAGGACGCTGGTCCCGGGGGGCGTGCTGCTGGTCACCGATCTCTGCCGCCATGATCAGCCCTGGGTGCAAGGCGCCTGCGGCGACCTGTGGCTGGGCTTTGCACCGGAGGAGCTGGATGGCTGGGCAGCCGAAGCGGGACTGAAGCCGGGGCGCAGCATGTACCTTTCACTGCGCAATGGCTTCTGCGTGCAGGTCCGAGAGTTTGCCAAGAGTGTGTGAGGCGAATATGACGATGAGCGAATATCGCACTTTTACTTCGGAATCAGTATCCGAGGGACACCCTGACAAACTGGCGGACCAGGTGTCCGATGCGATGCTAGATGCCCTGCTCAGCAGACAATCCCGCGCACGGGTGGCGGTGGAAGCCCTGATTAAGGATGATCTCGTCGTCGTGGCTGGCGAGATCGGCAACATTGCCGAAGACGAAATGCCGGACACCCGCAGGATCGTGCGCGATGTGGTGACAGGCGCCGGCTACGACAGAGAAGAAATGGGCTTAGACGGCAGCAAATGCAGAGTGCTGGTAGCCTTGGGCCGGCAATCTTCCGACATCGCCCTCGGAGTGGACGGCGCACAAAAAACAGAAACGGATGCAGATAGGCGAAAACAGGGTGCCGGAGATCAAGGCATGATGTTCGGCTACGCCAGCGATGAGGTGTCGGCGGACATTGATCCGGAGGTGGCCCCCCTGCTGATGCCGGCCCCCATCGCCTACGCCCACCGCCTGGTGCGACGCCAGGCCGAGCTCAGACGGGAAGACAAGGATCTATCCTGGCTAGGCCCCGATGCCAAAAGCCAGGTCACCATGCGCTACGACAACCAAGGGCGGCCGGTTGCCATTGATGCGGTAGTGCTGTCCACACAGCACAGCGCAGAAATCGGACAGAAGGCCATCCGGGAGGCGGTGATGGAAAAAATTATTCGCGCCGTCCTGCCCGCGCAATGGCTGCATGCCGACACCGCCTGTCATATCAACCCGGCGGGGCGGTTTACCAGCGGCGGTCCGGTCGCAGACTGCGGTCTCACCGGCCGCAAGATCATCGTAGACACCTACGGCGGCGCTGCCCGGCACGGGGGCGGCGCCTTTTCCGGCAAAGATCCCTCCAAGGTGGACCGCTCTGCCGCCTATGCGGCCCGCTATGTGGCGAAGAATATTGTCGCGGCCGGCATAGCCCGAAAGTGCGAGGTTCAGGTGTCCTACGCCATCGGCGTTCCCGAGCCTGTCTCCATTGCCGCCAACTGCTTTGATACCGGCGTTCTGCCGGATGAAAAAGTGGCGGAATTGATCCGCGAGCACTTTGATCTGAGCCCCTGGGGACTGATCAAGATGCTGCAGCTGGAACGGCCGATCTACCGCCCTTCTAGCGTCTACGGTCATTTCGGCCGCACCGAAGAAAGTTTCAGCTGGGAGCGCACCGATCGGGCCAAGGCTCTCAGGGCGGCCGTCGGCCTGTAAGTATGACCCGCACGCACAAAGGCGCATGACATGAGCACCAAGCTAAGAACTGCAAGCACCGGCGAAGATTTTCGCGTCGCCGATTTGGCACTGGCAGAATGGGGTCGGCGAGAAATGGAGATCGCCGAAAACGAAATGCCGGCCCTGATGGCCATCCGCGCCAAGTACAGCGCACAGCAGCCGCTGGCGGGGGCGCGCATCATGGGCTGCATTCACATGACTATCCAGACAGCGGTTCTTATTGAAACGCTGACGGCGCTGGGTGCCGAGGTGCGCTGGTCCTCCTGCAATATTTTTTCCACCCAGGATCATGCGGCGGCGGCCATCGCCGCCCAGGGCATCCCGGTATTCGCCTGGAAAGGGGAGAGCGAAGAGGAATACTGGTGGTGCATTGAGCAGACCATTCTCAAAGACGGGAAGCCCTGGGGCGCCAACATGGCGCTGGACGATGGCGGCGATCTGACCGCAGTGCTGCATGACAAGCACCCGGAGGTGCTGGCAGATCTGCACGGCATCAGCGAGGAGACCACCACCGGGGTGCACCGGCTGCAGGAAATGCTGGAGAAGGGCACCCTGCGAGTGCCGGCGGTCAATGTCAATGACTCGGTTACCAAGTCCAAGAATGACAACCGCTACGGCTGCCGTCACGGGCTGAACGATGCCATCAAGCGCGCCACAGACCACCTGCTCGCCGGCAAAAAAGCGCTGGTGCTGGGCTACGGGGATGTGGGCAAAGGCTCGGCGCAGTCTCTCCGCCAAGAGGGCATGATCGTGCGCGTGACCGAAGCGGACCCCATCTGCGCACTGCAGGCATGCATGGACGGCTACGAAGTGGTATCCCCGTACATAGATGGACAGAACACCGGCCGCCCGGAAGATCTCAACCGGCCCCTGCTCGCCGGCACCGACCTGCTGGTCAGCGCCACCGGCAATATCAACGTCTGCGACCGGCACATGCTGGCTGCGCTGAAAAGCGGCGCTGTGGTGTGCAACATCGGCCACTTTGACAATGAGATTGACATCGCCTTCCTGCGGGAAGCCTGGGAGTGGGAGGAGATCAAGCCGCAAGTGCACAGGGTCTATCGGAATCGTGTGCAAAAGGATTCCCTGCTGCTGCTGTCCGAGGGTCGGCTGGTCAATCTCGGCAATGCCACCGGGCATCCCTCGCGCATCATGGATGGCTCCTTCGCCAACCAGGTGCTGGCGCAGATTCACCTGTACCAGCAACAGTTCGCCAATTGCACACCCGACGAGCAGCAGTCCCTGCTCTTGGTAGAAGTGCTGCCCAAGCGGCTGGACGAAGAGGTGGCCAGGTACATGGTGGCCGGTTTTGACGGCGTACTGACGCAGATGACCGGGGAGCAATCCGCGTATCTGCATATCCCGGTAGAAGGCCCCTTTAAAAGGGACAGCTACAAGTACTGACAGGGACAGGCACCGCCATGAGTGAGCAGCAGCCACGCCTGAGCTTTGAGTTCTTTCCGCCCCGAGAGGCAAAAGGACAAGAAAAGCTCGCTGCAACCCGAGAAGCCCTCGCCGCCCTGAACCCAGATTTCTTTTCCATCACCTATGGGGCCGGCGGCTCAACCCGGGACGGCACCCGGGACTTGGCCCTCTCACTTCAGGCCGGGAAGATTCCCGTCGCACCGCACCTGTCCTTCGGCGGCAATGATGACCGGCGCATTTCGGAGCTGCTGGACATCTACCAAAAAGCAGGCATTCGCCGCATCGTCGCCCTGCGCGGCGATGCTCCGGAAGGCGCATCCCCCCACCCGCGCCGGGCGGCTGAGATGATCACTTTCATCCGCAAGCACAGCGGAGATCATTTTGAAATTGAAGTGGCCGCCTACCCGGAGGTGCACCCGGAGGGGCAGAGCTACCGCCGCGATATCGCTTTCCTCAAGGAGAAGCTGGATGCGGGTGCAAACAATGCCATCACCCAGTTCTTCTACAACGCCGACGCTTATTTTTATTTCTCAGAACGCTGCCGTGCCGCGGGCATTCACCAGCCCATCTATCCCGGCATTATGCCGATCACCAGCTTGGACGGTCTGCGCCGCTTTGCGGCGAAGTGCGGTGCAGAGATCCCGCGCTGGCTGAACCGCAGCCTGGATGACTGCGCCTCGGAGGAGGAACTGCGGCGTTTCGGCATTGAGTTCGTCACCGCCCTGTGCAGCCGTCTCTTGCAGGGGGGAGCGCCGGGACTGCACTTCTACACGCTGAACCAGTCCGAGCCTGTGAGTGCTATTTGGCAGGCGCTGCAGGGCCTATCCTGAGAGCATTTTGCAGGCTGTGCGCATTCCCCGTCTGTATATCGGCGCGCCACTGCAGCTTGGTGAAAACATCACCTTGGAGGTAGAAGCCGCGCACCGGCTCAGCCGAGTGCTGCGCCTGACAGCGGGCGCTGAAGTTCTGCTGTTTGATGGCCGCGGCGGCGAGCATCGCGGGCATCTTGTCTCTTTCGGTCGGAATCGAGCGGTCGTCAAGGTGGGGGAGCACAGAGAGGAAGACCGGGAATCTTCCCTGCACACTCACCTCGGACTCGCTCTCAGCCGCGGCGAACGCATGGACTGGGCCGTGCAAAAAGCGGTGGAAACCGGTGTGCACGAAATCACGCCCCTCTCAAGCGAGCGCTCTGAAGTAAAGATTCTGGGAAGGCGGCAGGAGCGGCACATGAACCGCTGGCAGCAGATCATAATTCACGCCTGTGAGCAGAGCGGGCGCACCGCGCTGCCGCTGCTGCACGCGCCGCAAGAATTCACAGAGTGGGTCGCCCAGGTGCAGTCAGATTGCCTGCTTCTGCTGCATCAGGATGCCAGCCGCAGCCTGCCCGCTGACCGCCCCGGCTCCTGCGCTCTCCTAAGCGGCCCGGAAGGGGGGTTCAGCAATCAAGAAATCGCATTGGCAAAAGATCGCGGTTTTTACGGCTGGTCTCTCTGCCCGCGAACACTCCGGGCAGAGACAGCGCCGGCGGCGGCACTGACCGTGCTGCAATACCTGTGGGGGGACGGCTGTGCCCAATAAAAAATCCGGCGCGACCAGCGTGCCGTCCGGCGGGGAGAATAAAAATAAAACGGACTTATACGCCGATCGGCTTGCGGGCACGCCCGCTCACCGGTGAACAGTACTTCGATCAGGCTTGAAACCTGCGCCCGTCAACTTCACGCCAAGGCCGTCGCCAGCACATCCACCATGGCTTCGCTGTCACCGCTTTGTGCCTGTATGACCCGAGTGCAGCGGCTCTGTCTCGCCCGGACCGCCATGCGCTCGCCGAACACGCATATAGGCAGGCTGCGCAGCGTATCCGCCTCGCCGCCCGCCAGCACCAGGAGATTGTTCAAGGTTTCAATGCTAGCGGCGATGACTGCATCCACCTGTCCCTCCTGCAGCGCAGCGCGCAGCAGCGGGCCGCTATTTTTCGGACAAGTGCGGCGGTATACCTCGCAATAGCGCACTTCTGCACCCTTTTCGCCCAGTGTCTCTGCCAAGTCTTCGCGACCATTGATGCCGCGGAATATCAGGACCCGCTGCCCCTCCAGTGACTGCAGCGACGACAGTGCCGCCAGTTCCTCGCTGCCCGCAGCGCCAGACGGCACTGTCACCTCAATGTCTGCCTCCCGCAGGGCGGCGGCAGTGACGGGACCCACGGCATAGCAGGAGGGCATGCCGGACAGGTCACCGCGATGTTTTCTGATCAAGTCCAAGCCGAAGCGCACGGCATTGAAACTGATAAACACCACGTGCTGGAAAGTGTGCAGCTGCCGCATCAGGGCGATGGCAGGAATCAGGGAATCCGGCTCCAGGGACTCAACAGCCAAGGCCGGGATATGTATTGCATCTCCCCCCCGAGTTTTGATCAGGGCAATTAATTTTTCTGCCTGGTCCGCGGGCCGAGTGACTAGCACACAGCGCCCGTGTAGCGTCTCTTCGGCTTCTGTCATGTCTGCACGCCTCTGATGCCGGGAAAATCTCCAGCCCCATTTTCCAACAATTCCTGCGCGAGCTCACAGCCTAAGCGCTCAGGTGACGTCGCCGCCCCCCGCTGCTCGGCCCGCAGCAGGCGGCGGCCGTCCGGACTGCCGACCGCTGCCCGCAGCCGGAGGCCCCCCTCCGGAAGGATTTCGGCAAGGGCCCCCAGAGGGGCTTCGCAGTCCGCACCGAGATGCCGGCACAGGGCTCGCTCTGCCGTCACGCAGGTGCCCGCAGGTTCATGGTGAAGAGGAGCGGCCCAAGCCTGCGCCTGCTCGCTGTCCTGCAGAATTTCAATCGCCAGAGCACCCTGCCCTGCTGCCGGCAGGCAGACAGAGGGCTCTATGCACTCGGTGACACACTCCATCCGCTGAAGACGCTGCAGACCGATGACAGCCAGCACCAGCACATCGCACTCGCCCTGCTCCAGCTTCGCCAGGCGGGTGGGCACATTGCCGCGCATCGGCTGCCAGCGGAGCTTCGGCCGCACAGCCAGCAGCTGGCATTGACGACGCAGGCTGGAGGAGGCCACCCGGGCCCCGTCCGGCAGCTCGGCGAGACCGGTTCCCTCCCGAGAGAGCACCGCATCTCGCACATCGCCGCGCTCAAGGACGGCACCGATGGCAAAGGGAGGAGGCAAGTCAGAGGGCACATCCTTCATGGAATGCACGGCGAGGTCGGCATGTCCCTCCAGGAGCGCCTGCTCCAGCTCCTTGACGAACAGCCCCTTGCCGCCAAGCGCCGCCAGGGAAGTCCCCTTGGCCCGGTCACCGCTAGTCATCAACGGCACCAGCTCCACCGACAGACCGGGATGCGCCGCCAGCAGTGAGCTCCGCACCAGCTCCGCCTGGCACAGGGCCAAAGTGCTGCTGCGGGTGGCTAGGCGAAGTGTCGGCACTGGAGACAAGCAGAATATTTACAGGA
The DNA here is from genome assembly GCA_965205525.1 of Gammaproteobacteria bacterium. Taxonomy (GTDB): domain Bacteria; phylum Pseudomonadota; class Gammaproteobacteria; order JABABF01; family JABABF01. The sequence goes on along the minus strand of OZ242171.1, from coordinate 128,871 downwards.
AAACACAAAATAGGCGAGCAGCAGGCGGTCTTTCATCTCTTTTAAGCATACGCCATTCACTCTCCTGCCCGCTTTTGACCATCGTCTCTCCCCAGCCCCATATCACCCAATCTCTGCCGGAACCCGCTGCCATGAATTACGCCGGATAAGCGGTTGCATGTCTGCCTGCAATCACCGCACCGTTATCCGCACTGTCACATCGGAGCTCGCTGTCACAGGGCATTGCGGGAAGCTAAGGCTATAATCCGCGGCTATTCTCTGTGTTTTTATATCCTGATGAAAGGCAAGGCGAAAAGCGGCACCAAGCCCTGGGGCGGTCGCTTCGGCGAAGAGACCGACAGCGCGGTGGAAGCGTTCACCGCCTCGGTGCACCTGGACCGGCGCCTGTACCGGCAGGACATTCGGGGCTCCCTGGCCCATGCCGAGATGCTGCACCGGGTGGGCCTGCTGAGCACGGAGGAGCACCAGCAGATTCAGAGCGGTCTGCAGCAGATCCGCGAGGAGATTGAAAGCGGCAGCTTCACTTGGCGCCCAGAGCTGGAAGATGTTCATATGAACATTGAATCCGCACTGGTGGAGCGCATCGGGGAGACCGGTAAAAAGCTGCACACGGCCCGCTCACGCAACGACCAGGTGGCCGTGGATATGCGGCTTTATCTGCGGGAAGCGAGCGATGAAATCAGCGGCCTGGTACGGGAGGTGCAGGAGGTGCTGCTGAACTTGGCCGAGCAGGAGGCAGAGACGGTCATGCCCGGCTACACGCACTTGCAGGTAGCCCAGCCGATAAGTTTTGGTCACCACATGCTGGCCTGGAATGCAATGCTGGAGCGGGACCGGGAGCGGCTGGCGGACTGCCGAAAGCGCATCAACGTCTCGCCCTTGGGCGCTGCCGCCCTAGCGGGCAGCTCCCATCCGGTGGACCCGGCTTTCACCGCAGAGCTGCTGGGCTTTGAAAGGGCTTTTGAAAACTCGCTGGATGCGGTGAGCGATCGGGATTTCGCCGTGGAATTCGTGGCGACGGCGGCACTGCTGATGGTGCACTTATCGCGCATGGGCGAAGAGCTGGTGCTGTGGTGCTCGCCCCGGTTTGGTTTTGTTGAACTGCCGGATCGCTTCTGCACCGGCTCCTCCATCATGCCGCAGAAAAAAAACCCGGATGTGCCGGAGCTGATTCGGGGCAAGGCCGGGCGTGTGCTGGGTGACCTGGTGGCACTGCTGACTCTTCTGAAGGGACAGCCCCTAGCCTATAACCGGGACAACCAGGAGGACAAGGAGCCGCTGTTTGATAGTGTTGACACCCTGCGGGGCTGCCTTGGCGTTCTGCGAGGACTGCTGGGGGCTCTGCAGATAAACCGGGATGCAATGCGCGAGGCCGTGGAGCAGGGCTATGCCACCGCCACCGAGCTGGCAGACTACCTGGTGACAAAGGGCGTGCCCTTCCGGGATGCCCACGAAATTACCGGACAGGCGGTGGCAAAGGCCATTGCAGAGGGCAAGCAATTGCCGGAGCTCAGCCTGGAAGAGCTGCAAATTTTCAGCGCAGAAATTGACGAAGACGTGCTCAAACTGCTGCATCCGGAGGGCGCCATGCATCGCCATGCGCACCCCGGCGGCCCGGCGCCGGAGGCAGTGCGAAAAGCCGTTCTGCAGGCGCGCGAGAAAATCGGCAGACAAAAATGAAGGCCCGGCGCGGGCGCAGCACCCCCCAGGGTGCGCACCCCACAAACCGCCCTCCGGCTCCGCCGGACAGCACCGAGGGTTGCAGATGAGTATTCGCATCGGTGTGGTGATGGATCCCATAGGCTCCATCAATCCCAAAAAAGACAGCACCCTCGCCATGCTCCTGGCAGCCCAATCCCGGGGCTGGGAGCTGCATTACATGGAGCGCCAGGATTTGCTTCTGGCGGACCGGCCCGAAGTCTATACGCGGCAGCTGCAAGTGTTTGACAACCCTTTGCAATGGTTCACCCTAGAGAATCGCCGCCGGCGACGTCCGGCCAGGGAGCTGGATGTGGTGCTGATGCGCCTGGACCCGCCGGTGGACCGCTCCTACCTTTACACCACCCTCCTGCTGGAAGCGATGCAGCGAGAAGACGTGCTGGTGGTGAACGAACCGCAGAGCCTGCGAGACTGCAACGAGAAACTGTTCATCACCTCTTTCCCGGAGCACTGCCCGCCGCTTCTGGTCAGCTGTGACACTAGGGACATTCGCGACTTTCACGCCGCGCACCGAGACATCGTGCTAAAACCCCTGCACGGCATGGGCGGGCGCGGTGTGTTCCGGGTGCAGGAGGACGGTGCCAATCTGAATGTCATCATCCAGTCTCTCAGCGAAGAAGGCCTGTACCCGATCATGGTGCAGCGCTATCTGCCGGAGATTCAAGACGGGGATAAGCGCATTCTGCTCATCAATGGCGAGCCGGTGCCCCGACTGCTGGCACGCATACCGGCGGAGAATGATTTTCGCGGCAACCTGGCCGCCGGCGGGCGCGGCGAGGAGCGCCCCCTCAGCGCAAAGGACAGAGAGATCGCCGCCCGGGTGGGAGCAGAGCTGCGGGAGCGGGGCCTGCTCTTCGCCGGTCTGGATGTGATCGGCGAGCACCTGACCGAGATCAACATCACCAGCCCCACCTGCATCCGCGAGCTGGATGCGGCCTGCAACCTGGATATCGGAGGACAGCTGCTGGACTGCATCGCAGAGAAAATCGCCGCCTCATGAGTGAGACAATGCGCCCGCGCACCGTGCTGGCCTTTGATTTCGGCCTCTCTGTCATCGGTGTGGCAGCCGGACAGGAGGTTACCGGTCAGGCGGGTGAGCTTTCCCCCCTCTCCGCCCGGCACGGCGTGCCGAATTGGGCGACAGCAGAAGCACTCATTCGGGAATGGCAGCCAGCACTGCTGGTGGTGGGACTGCCGCTCAATATGGACGGCACAGAAAGCAGGATGGCCCACCGGGCACGCCGCTTTGCCCGGACCTTGGGAAAACGCTTTCGTCTTCCCTGCGAGATGATGGACGAGCGTCTGAGCACCGAGGAAGCACGGCAGCAGCTGGCAGGCAGCCGCAAACGCAGTCTGGACAGTGCCGCCGCCCGCCTGGTGCTGGAAAGCTGGTTCGCCGAGGAGCAGGCCCGCACCGGAGACGGGCGGTGAACTCCGATGAAGAGGCGCTGGCGACACGCATCGCCCAAGTGCAGGCTCGGATAAGGCGAGCCGCCAAGGCCGCCGGACGCGCCCCGGAGACGGTGCAGCTGCTCGCCGTCAGCAAGGCGCAGCCCGCCCTGGCCCTGCGGGCCGCCTGCCGCCTCAACCTTCTGCACTTCGGCGAGAACTACCTGCAGGAGGCGCTGGAGAAGATGGAAGCACTGGCAGACCTGCCCCTTCGCTGGCATTTCATCGGCACTATCCAGTCAAACAAAACCCGCGCCATCGCCAGCCGCTTTGACTGGGTGCACAGCGTAGACCGCCCCCGCATTGCGCAGCGTCTCAGTGATGGCCGGCCGGCGGAGCTGCCGCCGCTGTCGGTCTGCCTGCAGCTACAGCTGGGAAACGAGCCTTGGAAATCCGGCGCTGCTCCAGAGGCGCTGGCAGAGCTGGCAGCAGAGACAGCTCTGCTGCCCCGTCTGCGGCTGCGGGGACTGATGGCCCTGCCGCCGCCGGCAGCGGAGCCGGATGCGATGGCGAAGCACTTTCGCCGTGCAGCAGAGTGTTTTGCAGCACTGCGCCGAGAGCACCCGCAGATGGATACCCTGTCCATGGGCATGTCGGCAGACTTGGAGAGCGCAGTCCGGGAGGGCGCCACCCTGCTGCGCATCGGCACGGGCATCTTCGGACCCCGCTCGGGCAGGCAGTTATAATTCTGTTCGCACCATCCCCCTTCCCCCCGACAGGACGCAGCATGGCTCTTACTCCCTCCAACATGATGCCGCTGGGAACTCCTGCCCCGGATTTCAGCCTGCCGGATACAGCGAGCGGGCGCACCGTCCGCCGTGACGACTGCCGAGGTCCAGCGGGTCTGCTGGTCATGTTCATCTGCAACCACTGCCCCTATGTGCTGCACATTGAAGAAGGGCTGCTCGCCCTGGGGCACGACTACCGCACTTCCGACATCGGCATTGCGGCTATCTCCGCCAATGACGCAGAGGCCTACCCCGATGACAGCCCGGAGCAGATGGGCAGGCGCGCTAAGGAAAAGAGCTACCCCTTCCCCTATCTGTACGACGCAAGCCAGAATGTCGCACGGGCCTACCGTGCCGCCTGCACGCCGGATCTCTTCCTATTTGATGCCAGCCTCCACTGCGTATACAGAGGGCGGTTTGATGAATCCAGCCCGGGCAACGACATACCGACGGACGGCAGTGTGCTGCGCCGGGCCCTGGACCGTGTGCTAGAAGGACGAGAGGTGACGGAAGATCAGGTGCCCAGCATGGGCTGCAACATAAAATGGAAAGCGCAGAGCAAATAAAGGCAGAGAGAACAGCATCGTGGAAAATACAATAAAACTCGGTTTTATCGGCGGCGGCCACATGGCCACGGCCCTTGTCAGCGGGCTGATCCGGCAGAAGCTGAAAGCCGAAAACATCACCGTCGCCGACCCGGCGCCGGGGGCGCTGGCACAGCTGCGCGCCGAGGCGCCCGGGGTCAAAACAACCCGGAACAATGCAGAAGCCCTGTCGGAAGCGGATAGCCTGGTGCTGGCCGTCAAGCCCGATGTGCTGCAGGGAGTTCTCCAGCCGCTGGCGGCAAGACTGCGCCGGGAGCGCCCGCTGCTGGTATCCATTGTCGCCGGCGTACCCGTGGCCCGCATAGGCGAATGGCTGGGAGATGATACCCTGCCCATAGTGCGCTGCATGCCCAACACGCCTGCCCTGCTGGGCTGCGGCGCCACTGCGCTCTTCGCCAATGCGCATGTAAACGAATACCAGCTGCAGATGGCAGAGCACCTGCTGGCTGCGGTGGGCATCACCAGCCAAGTGAAAGAGGAAGATCTGCTGGACGCGATTACCGCCCTGTCCGGCAGCGGGCCGGCCTATTTTCTTCTGGTCATGGAAGCCCTGCGGGAAGCCGGCGCGGCCCTCGGTCTGCCCCCTGAGATAAGCAATCGCTTCACACTGCAAACTGCGCTGGGCACGGCGCGTCTCGCAGCAGAAAGCGATACGGACATCGCGGAACTGCGGCGCCGGGTAACCTCCCCTGGGGGCACCACGGAGCGTGCCCTGGAAATTCTGCAGCAGGGCGGTCTGTCTCAGCTGTTCGCCCAAGCACTGCAGGCAGCTGCGGAGCGCTCTCGGGAGCTGGGGCGGGCGGACAGCGAGAAAATCTGAGCATAGAACGCAGGAAAACTCCATCACAATACACAGACTATGGCACTCTCCATCACCACCGTTCTGCTGAATAAAATCATCGGCATCTACCTGCTGGCCATCGTCCTGCGTCTTTTGCTGCGGATCTCCAATGCAGATTTCTACAACCCGATCACCCAGACCATCGTGCGTGTGACGCAGCCTGCGGTGGCACCCCTGCAATCCTTCATGCCGGTAATCCGGGACTTGGATACCGGCACCCTGATGTCCGCACTGCTCCTCGGCATTGGAAGCATTGCCCTGTTCCTTGCCCTAGAGGGCGAAACGCCCTTTGTGGATCCGTTACGCATGGTCATTTGGGCCTGCATCGGCATCTGCAACATGGTGGTGGACATCTATTTCTTTCTGGTGCTGGCCGTTATCATCCTCAGCTGGGTCGCACCCTTTCGGCGGCATCCGGCATTGGATTTCGTCCGGCAGATGGCGGAGCCGGTAATGAACCCCTTCCGGCGCATCTTGCCGCCGCTGGGCGGGCTGGATCTGTCGCCCATCCTGCTGTTCATGGTCATCAACGTGCTGCAGATCATACTGCGCGGCTGGGCGGACGACACAAACTTGGCAAGACATTTGGTGCTGGGCATCTGAGTGACATGCCGAGCATCCCCGAAGACTCGGTGGGGCTGGTAACGCCTCGGCGGCAGCACTTTACAGAGCCGCTGGAGCTGGCCTGCGGCAAAGCCCTGCCCGAGTTTGAACTGACTTACGAAACCTACGGCACGCTGAATCCAGAGTGCTCCAATGCGGTGCTGATCTGCCATGCCCTGAGCAGTGACCACCATGCGGCGGGCTATCACAGTCCCGACGACAAAAAACCCGGCTGGTGGGAAACCTGCATCGGCCCGGGCAAGCCCATTGACACGGAGTGCCTCTTCGTGGTCTGTCCCAACAACATCGGCGGCTGCTCCGGAAGCACCGGGCCCACCAGCACCAATCCCGAAACCGGCAAAATTTACGGCCCGGACTTCCCGCCCCTGCGGGTGCGGGACTGGGTCGCCGGTCAGCGGCGGCTGATGCAGCATCTCAAAATTCCCAAGTGGGCGGCCATCATCGGCGGCAGTCTCGGCGGCATGCAGGTGATGCGCTGGTCCCTGGAGCACCCTTTGGAAGTGGAGCACTGCGTTGTGATCGCCTCGGCGCTGGGGCTGAGAGCGCAGAACATCGCCTTCAATGAAATCGCGCGCCAGGCGATTACTTCAGATCCGCATTTTCACGGCGGACGCTACTTGGAGCAGGGCGAGCACCCCAGACGCGGACTCGCCATCGCGCGCATGATCGGCCACCTGACCTACATGTCGGATGATGTAATGGACGCCCGTTTCGGCCGTGAACTGCAGGCCGGCTCATTCAAGCAAGGCACTACGGAGATGGTGCGCTTTGCAGTGGAGAGCTACTTGCACCACCAGGGGGATAAATTTGCAGAAAATTTTGATGCCAACACCTACCTCCTGACCACACGCGCTTTGGATTACTTTGATCTCGCACGGGAGTACGGCAATGACCCGGTGGCCGCCTTCCGCGACGCCAAGGCCGGATTCTTTGTTGTCTCCTTTACCACCGACTGGCGTTTTGCGCCGGTGAGATCTCGGGAGATTGTCTCGGCACTGCTCGCTGCCCGCAGGCAGGTAAGCTACGCAGAGATTGAGGCCTCCCAGGGGCACGATGCTTTTCTGCTGCCGATCCCGAATTTCTTGAAAGTGCTGAGTGCCTACATGCAGCGCGTTGGGAGGGCATGATGCGGCACGACATGTCACAGATTCTGCAGTGGATCCCGCCCGGCGCCCGGGTGCTGGACCTCGGCTGCGGGGATGGCGAGTTTCTGCAGCTGCTGCGCCGGGAGCGACAGACGGAGGGCATCGGCGTGGAAATTGATCAAGACAACATCGCCGCCTGCCTAAAGGCAGGACTGCAAGTGCTGGAGCAGGATCTCGGCGCGGGGCTGGAGATCTTTGACGATGACAGCTTTGATGCGGTGGTCATGACCTACACCCTGCAGGAGGTGAGTAACCCGCTGAAAGTGCTTACTGAAATGCTGCGCATCGGCCGAGAATGCATGATCACCTTCCCCAACTTTGCCCACTGGCGCTGCCGCCTGGATTTGGGTCTCGGCGGACGCATGCCGCTGACCACTGCGCTGCCGAAAAAGTGGTACGAAACGCCGAATATTCATCTGTGCACCATGCAGAACTTTGAAGAGCTGTGCCAGGAGCAGAACTTCCAGATCCTGAATCGCATCGCTTTAAATGAGCGCCGTCTCGGAGTGTTCTTTCACCGCTGGCCAAACCTGTTCGCCGCCTCGGCACTGTACCGAATCAGTCGCCAGATAGGCGCCGCCGCACCCCTTCGCACATGAGGTCATCAACTGTGCTCCCGGCAATGCTGGCGGTGATGCTGGCAGCCGGATCCGCATGGGCGGAAGCGGATGGCGGATTTTCTGCGGACGGCGGCGTGCAGTATTTCGGCAAGGAGTGGGAGCTGCACTACAGCGTTTTCAACAGCACTTTCCTGCGTGCAAAAAACGCCGCCTCCATCGGTATCACCCGCGCTGGAAACCGAGCGGTGATCACCATCGCCCTGCGCCATCGCAAAGGAGAGGAAAGCTACCCAGCCCCCGCCCAGGTGACAGGTGGCTACCGGGATCTTATCCACGGCCATGAATTGAATTTTCAGGAAGTGCGGGAAGGAGAGGCTGTCTATTATCTGTCGGGGTTCCAATTCAGCCACCGGGACCTGCTGCGCTTTCGCATTCAGGTGACACCCGAAGGAGCCTCCCGGCCTCTGCTGCTGAAATTCCGCCGCCGTCTATATGCTGACGGGCGCTGATGACGCTGCCGGTCAAAATCGTTCTGGCCAGCGGCAATGCCGGCAAACTCTGCGAATTCCGCTCCCTCCTCGCCGCCCAAGATACGGAGCTGCTGTCCCAATCCGAATTCAAAGTGTCACCAATCCCTGAGACCGGGCAAAGCTTTGTGGAAAATGCAATTCTGAAAGCGCAGCACGCAGCTCGGCACACCGGGCTGCCCGCCCTCGCCGACGATTCAGGACTGGAAGTGGACGCACTGGATGGCCGCCCGGGCATTCGCTCGGCACGCTTTGCCGGAGAAAACGCGAACGATGCAGATAACAGTCGGCGGCTTCTGGCGCTTCTTCAAGGTGTGCCGCAGCAGATGCGAAGAGCCCGCTACCGATGTGCGCTGGCCCTGGCGCTCCCCTCGCAAGAGACAGCCCCCCTGATCGGCGAAGGCTGCTGGGAGGGGCACATACTGGAGGCGCCGCAAGGCAAAGAGGGGTTCGGATACGACCCGCTGTTCTTAGTGCCCGAGCGAGGCTGCAGCGCAGCGGAGCTGTCTGCTGCCGACAAAAACACCCTCAGCCACCGGGGCAAGGCGCTCTGCACTCTGCTCCAATTAATTTGAGAAGTGCCGCCGACATGCCCGCGACCGCCATCGGCCAAACAGTCCTTCAGCAATCTCCCTTGCAGCTGCCGCCCCTCAGCCTTTATCTGCACATCCCCTGGTGCGTGCGGAAGTGCCCCTACTGCGATTTCAACTCCCATGCCGCAAGCGGCGAACTGCCGGAAGAAGATTACAGCAACGCCCTGCTGCGGGACCTAGACACCGAAGCGGGTCATGTTCAGGGGCGCAGCATCGGCTCGGTCTTTTTTGGCGGCGGCACCCCCAGCCTGTTCTCGGTCGCCGCCATCGGCCGCATCCTAGAGAACATCGCAGGACGCCTCCACCTGGATAAGGACGCGGAAATCACCCTTGAAGCCAATCCGGGCACGGTTACAGCAGAAAAATTCAGCGGCTTCCGAGCAGCTGGGATCAATCGCCTGTCCATCGGCGTACAGAGTTTTGATGACAAATTTCTGCACGCATTGGGACGCATTCACGACGGAGATACCGCCCGACAGGCAGTGCGGGCAGCTCGCCGGGCGGGATTTCATCGTTTGAACCTGGATTTGATGCACGGACTGCCGGCGCAAAGTTCGCAGCAGGCGATGGAGGACTTGCGAGAGGCGGCTGCCTTTGAGCCGGAGCATTTATCCTGGTATACCCTCACCATTGAGCCGAATACCGCCTTCCACCGGCGCCCCCCGACCCTGCCCGCCGAAGATATTCTGCACAGGATTCAGCGTGAGGGAGCGGCGTTTCTGCGGGGAAAGGGCTACCGCTCTTATGAGGTCTCCGCCTGGAGCCGGCCCGGAGGCGAGGCCAAGCACAATCTCAACTACTGGCTCTTCGGCGATTATTTGGGCATCGGCGCCGGTGCTCACGGCAAGATCACCGAAGCCGCCGCCGGGCGCATCCTTCGCACCTTTAGGACTCGCGCACCTTTTGACTATCTGCGCCAGAGCAGCGGCGGCCCTCACCGCAGGGCTGTCCTGGAGCAGGAGGAGCTGCCGCTGGAGTTCATGATGAATGCGCTGCGCTTAGAGGAAGGCTGTCCAGCCGCTCTCTTTGCAGAGCGCACCGGCCTGGCGCTGGCCAGCATAGGGCACAATCTCTCGGAGCTGCGAGAGGAAGGCCTGCTGCAAAAAGACCCAGCCCGAATACAAACCACTCCTTTGGGGCGGCGCTTTCTGAACGATGTGCTGGCCCGCTTTGTCCCAGACTGAGCCCGCATCTTTTGTCGGGGAGCGCAGGGTGATACCGGCACGGCCCCCGAAAACACGACGGGCATCATGGCCGAAAATATGCAATCGGGGTCGTGCTCCCTATAATTGGGGTCTGCACCATATATGCGCCCGTAGCTCAGTTGGATAGAGCGCTGGCCTCCGAAGCCAGAGGTCGCAGGTTCAAATCCTGCCGGGCGCGCCAATTTCACTCAGGCGCTAGCGGGCGCAATCTCCCTCTGCTATAGTCCCTGCTATATTTTCGGTCGTGTGCACCCGGCAAGAGCCAAGTGCGGATACTGAGACTCTCGGGCAGGAAAGAGCAGGTTTGCAGGCCTCGGCCCCTCATTCCCCGCCAGACGCACACACAGGCACAAGAAATTTATGAAGAAAAAAGTGCTCATCATAGGGGGCGGCTTCGGCGGGGTTTTCGCTGCTAAGCATCTCGGTCAGCTGGCCAAGAATACATTGCAGGTTGAGCTCATCAGCGAGCGCAATTATTTTGTTTTTCAACCCCTGCTGCCGGAAGTGGCCGCCGGCATTCTAAACGCCCAGGACGCGGTCACGCCGCTGCGCATGCTGCTGCCGGACATCCGGGTGCGCTTGGCGGAGGCCAAGTCCATCAACTTTGAAAACCGCATTGTGCAGGTGGTGCAGGGCAGAAAAAAGGTGCTGATCCCCATTCACTACGACCATCTGGTCATCGCCACCGGCCAGGTCACTGACCTGTCCCGCTTTCCGGGCTTTCCCCAGCACAGCCTGACGATGAAGGATTTAGCGGATGCCCACACACTGCGCAATCACATCATCAACTGCCTGGAACTGGCGGATATCACGGAAAATCCCCGGCTGAAAAAATACGCCCTCAGTTTTGTCGTGGTGGGCGCCGGTTTCTCCGGGGTGGAGACCATGGGTGAAGTGATGGAGATGATCCAGCGAACGCTGCGCTTCTATCCGCGCCTCCGCCCTCAGGATGTGCATGCCATCATGATACAGCGCGGCGATCAGATTCTGCCGGAGCTGCCCGCTGCTCTCGGCGAGTACGCAGCAAAGATTCTGCGCAAGCGAGGCATTGATATCCGCCTGCAGACCGGCGTGGTCTCCGCCTCCGACACCTCGCTCTGCACCGATCAGGGGGAGAGCATTGAGGCGATGACGATTGTCACCACCATGGGCAACGGGCCCTCGCCTTTTCTGCGCACCCTGCCGCTGACACTGGAGCGGGGGCGGCTGCCCACCGACAGCTGCCTCCGGCTCATGGATGCGGACAAGCCAAATGTCTGGGCCCTGGGAGACATCGCTCTGATCCCCCAGGAAGACGGCAGCTATGCCCCCCCCACCGCCCAGTTTGCCGTGCGCGAAGCCCGGACGCTGGCAGAGAATATTCTGGCAGTCACCATGGGCAAGGAGCCGCTCCCGTTCCGCTACCAGCCGAAGGGCTCGCTGGCTTCACTGGGGAAATACAAAGGGGTCGCCCAGGTCTTCGGCATAAATCTCTCCGGCCTCTCGGCCTGGCTATTCTGGCGCGCCATCTACCTCTCCATGCTGCCCGGTTTTTCAACCCGCCTGCGGGTCGCGCTGAACTGGTTTTTTGACTATTTCATCCCCCGGACCATTGTCCAGACCCAGCAGTCAGGCCGGCCCGCCTGCCGCCAGGCGCACTACGCCGAGGGGGAAACCGTCTGCGAGAAGGACCAGCTGTTAGAAGGCTTTTATATTGTCGTCTCCGGCGCACTGGAGATGCGCATACCGGATCAGTCGGGCAGCGAAGATTTTGTCAAGCGATACACTCCGGGCGAGCACTGGGGAGAGCGGATCATAGAAACGGACTGCCTCAGCACAGGGGTAGTGACCGCCCTGGAGAACAGCGTGGTGCTGATAGTGCACCGGGATGACTTTGAGCGGCTGCGGGATGCCTTCCCGCCGCTGCGCGCCTATCTTGCCGGCATTGATGAGACGCACTATTCACCGGCGGTGCGCAAACTAGAGGAGCGGGCGGCAGAGGATTCTTAATCACCTCTGTGCTTCCTATTCCGCTCCGGAAAACAATAGGATGCGCTAAACAGCAGCTCTTCGCTTACTGCTCTCTATTCCCGTCCCAGGAGCTGCCGGATAATGCGAAGCCGTGCATCGCGAGCCTGCTCGGCCTCGGCGATTGTCGTCTCCGGCAGAGAGGAAGCAGCGGCGGGAAGAAGTAATTCGTCTTGGACATTTGCCAAGGCCTGCAGCAGTATAGTCAGTGTCTGCACACTGCCGACACCAGTGCCGGTCACATCCGGCAGCCGGACATTCTGCAGATCTGCCAGCCGGTCGGGAGAACTTTCAAGGGCAAGTCCAGCCGCCAGTGCCTCGGAACCGAGGTCAGTGCAGCTGGCCGGCAACGGCGGGGAACTTCCCTCTGCACACAGCCTCTCATAGCGCAGAAGCAGCACCAAGTCATCTGCGCTTACCTCGTCCGATGGATCGTTGAAGTCCAGGGGCATGACTGCCGCCACCACCACTGTAAGTATCATAGATGCGCTTACCATATCGCTCTCTATTACGTTGAAATTCCAAGTGCCCGGCACTGCATCCGGGATAAAGGTCAGGCCGCCCGTAGAGGTTTCAGCCGACACTGGTATCAGGACATTGCTGCGCGTGCTTCCATCGGGATCCGTAACTGCCACCTCCAGCACGACATCTATCCCGGCCGGGTCTGGCCCGGAGAGTACTGCTGCCGACAGGCGCACCTCATCACCCGGGAAGACATCTCCCTCGGGATTTGCAGACAGAACGACACCAGCAGCAGTGGCCACCAGCACGGTCACCTCGGCTTCGCTGTCTTCTAATACTCCTGCCGGCCCCCGGGCAGTAAAGCGCAGACGGCCTGTTCCCAAATCACTGGCGCGGAAAGTGAGCCGCAGGGAAGAGGACAGAGCCTCCTGCTGCTCTGATATCGTATTGTTGTCTTCATCGGTCACCGCCACGGTCACCATGACCGTGGAGGATAGTGCCGGCATCACGCGCAGGATAAGCGTTATCATCCCGTCCGAGGCAACGATGGCACTTCCGCCAGTCAGCTCCAGGAGAAGAGTCGGCTCTTCTGTCACTTGCAGTGTTGCCGATGCCTCTGTGAAGTCCACTAGGGGAAAAGCCTCCGTATCTATCATCAGTACAGAGGGCGTCGCCGCAGTAATCTCAAAATCCCAAGTCCCCTCTCTCACCAAGCTCAGCATGTCCGCAGGGAACCTCGCTTCGGCGGCAAGTGCAGAGGGTCCAAGTACGGCGGCGGCTGATGCCGTTGTGGCTGGAGCTTCTGCATGGGTTGCCATCACCATGACACGCACCTCCACCCCCAGCGCCACCTCCGTATTTACCTCAATCACCGCATCCCGCCCTTGGAACAGACCCATTGGTGCCGACAGGCCAAGGGCTGATGATCCTACCCTCACCTGCAGCTGCTGAGTGGATGCTTCGGCAGAGTTCTCGGGCAGGACTTTCGCAATCGTCAGGACCCATTGGCCTGGGGACAGCGTATTCTCCCCTTCAAAGAGAGCCCTTCCGACCTGCTCTTGTGCAAATAGCTGAGTCGTCACCGTTGCTGTCGTCACCGTCGGCGGTGCTGTAACGGTACGAACTGCCTGTACCGTCACCGTCAGAGTCTGCAGCAGGGGACGATCTGCCATCACCGTAACCTCCAAAGTACTGCCTGCCGGCACCACTGGCTCTGCAGTCTCCTGCAGGGAGAAGGTCAGCTTGGGCAAAGGCGGTCCGACAGTCACTGCAAGGGTAGAATTTGCATCTGTCTGCAACAGCGTTGACGATGTCTCCGCCGACACGATCCATACACCTTGGGTCAGGGCTTTCTCGCCGGCAAAGGTCACCGTGACCGATGTCTGCCCCTCCCGTAATAATCCCATCACCGTCCGAGGCCGAGCGCCTTCCTGTGTTGCCCGCAAGGTCACCTGTGCATCCTCCAGCACAGGGTGTCCCTCCGTGCTTATTCTGATATTCAGATCTGCTCCTTCTCGTATTGCGCCCGACAGGTTTTCCAGCCTGACAAGCGGACTGCCGATGCGCAGTGTCGCCCGGGCCGCCGATACATCCGCAACATCTGCCATATCTGCCGGCACCGATGCCGAAAATATCCACTCGCCCTGGCCCAGAGTGCTCCCCGAGAACACGGCCTCCGCCTGAGTATCTGACGGCATCAGAGTCGCCGCTGCCGTGCTGACCCGGCTGCCCTGCCTCGCCTGCACCATCACGGTCAGGGCGGAGTCCAGCGCCGACTCTGCATTCACCATCACTCGCACTTCCTGCCCCGCCGGCACCCGCGGGATTCCCTGTACCTGCCAGACGCTGCCAGCATCCCCGAATGAGCTGCTAAACACCAGACCGCCGGCTGGACTGGCCACCAGGTCAAACGGGATGTCTGAAGCATGCCTGCTAGCAAAGCGGAGGGTGCCGTCATTGTTTCTCCGCCAAAGAGAGACACTACCCTGCGAAAGTTCGGCCACTGCCAGCACTTCTCTGGTGGCGGCCAGGCCAAAGGCAGCCCTCAATATGTCGTCCTCGCCATAGGAGGCCACACTTGCAAGATTCTCCTCTGCAGCATTCACTTCGTAAACAGACAGTAGATCTGTTTCAGCATCTGCATCAACAATCTGGCTGGACACAAACAGAAAACTGCCGGAGGGGCCTAGGGTCACAACCCAGGGTCTGCTCAGCATGCGTTCGTCGGAAAGAGTCCTCACAAAGGAGACCGTAGCCGTAGACGTTTCAGCATTCACACGCACACGCCAGATGCTGAGCGTACTCTTATCCAATTGCTGATCGTCGTAGTCTGACCCTACAAACAGCAGGCCTCCGTCCGGGGTCACGGCGGCACCGGCAGCCCGGTTCAAGCCCTCTGTATCCGAAGCCCCGGCAGAGACATGCACATCGGTCTGAACAAGGGTGCCGGAAGAGTTTACACTCCACACACTGAGGGCGCCTCCGGCACTGTCTGGCTCCCCCCTGCTCGTCACAAACAGCAGGCGGTCATCCGGGCTCAGCACGACATCATGGGTGAAAGTCAGCCCTCTGACGATATTCCCTGCAGCATCTTCTCCTCCCTCTGTGTACTGTGCCACTTCCGCCAGACTGCCATCATCGGCATCCAAGCGCCAGACACTGATAGTGCTAATACTGGCACCATGCGATGTAAACACAAGACTGCTGTCTCGGCTCACTGCCAGACCATTACCTCCCAGGCCAGTACCCCGATAAGTTTCTACCGTGGTGACAATGCCCCTGACGCTGTCTATCTCCCAGACCGTGATGCCGCCGCCGCTGGCAAGCAGCCACCTGCCGTCTGGACTGACAGTAAGCCCTTCTGGATATACTGATCTACTCATAAGGTCGGTGTTAACATCAGTCTGGACCAGCCTCATTTCCCCTGACGGCACTCCCTGGTCCACCGAGAGGGTCAGTCTGGGCAGCCTGACGGTCACTGCAAGCATAGAATTTGCATCTGTGCCCAGCAGAATTGATGATTCTGCCGACAAGATCCAGTCACCCTCGGTCAGGGCTTTCTCGCCAGCAAAGGTCACCGTAACCGATGTCTGCCCCTCCCGTAATAATCCCATCACCGTCTGAGGCTGGGCGCCTTCTTGGGTTGCCTGCAGGGTCACCTCCGCATTCCCTGCCACAGGAACCATTCCCTCCGTGCTTACTCTGATATTCAGATCAGCTCCTTTTGGTATTGCGCCCGACAGGTTTTCCAGCCTGATAAGCGGCGGCGGTCTGACGGTCACTACAAGGAAAGAACTTGAATCTGTGCGGAGCAGGGGGATTGATGATTCTGCCGACAAGACCCAGTCACCCGCGGTCAGGACTGATCCGCCGGCAAAGGTCACCGTAAATGATATCTGCCCCTTCCGTAATAATCCCACCACCATCCGAGGCCGGGCGCCTTCCTGAGTTGCCCGCAGGGTCACTTCTGCATCCTCCAGCACGGGGTGTCCCTCCGTGCTTACTCTGATATTCAGATCTGCTCCCTGCAGTATTACGCCCGACAGGTTTGAAAGCCTGATAAGCGGCCCGCCGATGCGCAGTGTCGCCCGGGCTGCCGACAGAGCCGTCCTATCTGCCCTATCTGCCATATCTGCCGGCACCGATGCCGAAAATATCCACTCGCCCTGGCCCAGAGCACTCCCCGAGAACACTGCCTCCGCCTGAGTATCTGACGGCATCAGAGTCGCCGCTGCCATACGAACCCGGCTGCCCTGCCTCGCCTGCACCATCACGGTCAGGGCAGAGTCTGGCGCCGGCTCTGCATTCACCATCACCCGCACTTCCTGCCCTGCCGGCACCCGCGGGATTCCCTGCACCTGCCAGACGGTGATGCCGACAGACCTATCGGATGAGCCGCTAAACACCAGACCGCCGGCTGGACTGGCCGCCAGGCCAGCCGGGCTGGCTGAATCATGCCTGCTGGCAAAACTGAGGGTACCGTTATCATTTCTCTGCCAAAGAGCGACACCATCCAGCGAAGATTCGGCCACTGCCAGCACTTCTCTGGTGGCGGCCAGGCCGATGGTATCCCCCGATATGTCATCGCCATAGGAGGCCACACTTGCAAGATTCTCCTCTGCAGCATTCACTTCGTAAACAGACAGTGGATCTATTGCAGCATCATTATCAACCTGGCTGGATACAAACAGAAAACGGCCGTCCGGGCCGAGGGTCACAACCCGGGGTCTTCGCAGCATGCGTCTGTCGGAAAGAGTCCTCACAAAGGAAACCGTAGACGCTTCAGCATTCACACGCCAGATGCCGAGTGTGCTGCTGTCTAATGAATCAGAATCGTAGAATGACCCTACAAACAGCAGGCGGCCGTCCGGGGTCACGGCGGCACCGGCAGCCCGGTTCAAGCCCTCTGTATCCGAAGCCCCAGCAGAGATATGCACATCGGTCTGAACAAGGGTGCCGGAGGGATTTACACTCCACACACTGAGGGCGCCTCCGGCACTGTCTGGCTCCCCCCTGCTCGTCACAAACAGCAGGCGGTCATCCGGGCTCAGCACGACACCATGGGTGAAAATCAGCCCTCTGACGGTGTTCCCTGCAGCATCTGTTCCTCCCTCTGTGTACTTTGCCACTTCCTCCAGTCTGCCATCATCGGCATCCAGGCGCCAGACACTGATAGTGCTAGTACTGGTGTTCCTATCCGACGTAAACACAAGACTGCTGTCTCGGCTCACTGCCAGACTATTACCTCCCAGGCCAGCACCCCGATAAGTTGCTACCGGGGTAACAATGCCCCTAGCGCTGTCTATCTCCCTGAGCGTGATGCGGCCGCCGCCGCTGGCAAGCAGCCACCTGCCGTCTGGACTGACAGCAACAAGCCCTCCTGTAAATATTAATGAATCTAGAAGGCTGGTAGCATCAGTCTGGACCAGCCTCATCTCCCCCGAAGGCACTCCCTGGTCCACTGAGAGGGTCAGCCTAGGCAAAGGAGGTCCGACGGTCACTGCAAAGGTAGAATTTGCATCTGTGGACAGCAGAATTGATGATTCTGCCGACAAGATCCAGTCACCCTCGGTCAGGGCTTTCTCGCCGGCAAAGGTTACCGTAACCGATGTCTGCCCCTCCCGTAATAATCCCATCACCGTCTGAGGCTGGGCGCCTTCTTGGGTTGCCTGCAGGGTCACCTCCGCATTCCCTGCCACAGGAACCATTCCCTCCGTGCTCACTCTGATATTCAGATCTGCTCCCTGCAGTATTTCGCCCGACAGGTTTTCCAGCCTGATAAGCGGCGGCGGTCTGACGGTCACTACAAGGAAAGAACTTGAATCTGTGCGGAGCAGGGGGATTGATGATTCTGCCGACAAGACCCAGTCACCCGCGGTCAGGACTGATCCGCCGGCAAAGGTCACCGTAAATGATATCTGCCCCTTCCGTAATAATCCCACCACCATCCGAGGCTGGGCACCTTCCTGAGTTGCCCGCAGGGTCACCTCCGCATTCCCTGCCACAGGAACCATTCCCTCCGTGCTCACTCTGATATTCAGATCTGCTCCCTGCAGTATTTCGCCCGACAGGTTTTCCAGCCTGATAAGCGGACCGCTAATCCGCAGTGTCGCCCGGGCCGCCGATACATCCGCAACATCTGCCATATCTGCCGGCATATCTGCCGACACCGATGCCGAAAATATCCACTCGCCCGGGCCCAGATCACTCCCCGGGAACTCGGCCACTGCCAGAGTGCCTGACGGCATCAGAGTCGCCTCTGCCGTGCTGACCCGGCTGCCCTGCCTCGCCTGCACCGTCACGGTCAGGGCAGAGTCCGGCGCCGGCTCTGCATTCACCATCACCCGCACTTCCTGCCCCGCCGGCACCCGCGGGATTCCCTGCACCTGCCAGACGCTGATGCCTTCAGACGAACGATTTGAACTGATAAACACCAGACCGCCGGCCGGACTGGCCGCCAGGTCAACCGGGAGGCGTGAATCATGCCTGCTGACAAAACTGAGGGTGCCGGAAGCATTTCTCTGCCAAAGAGCGATACTACCCTGCGACAATTTGAATTCGGCCACTGCCAGCACTTCTCTGGTGGCGGCCAGACCTCTGGCAGACCCTTCTATGTCATCGCCATAGGAGGCCAGACTTGCAAGATTCTCCTCTTCAGCATTCACTTCGTAAACAGACAGTGGATCTGTTGCAGAATCTGCAGCAAACTGGCTGGACACAAACAGAAAACGGCCGGCGGGGCCGAGGGTCACAACCGAGGGTCTGCGCAGCCTGCGTCTGTCGGAAAGAGTCCTCACAAAGGAAACCGTAGACGCTTCAGCATTCACACGCCAGATGCTGAGCGTACCAGCCCCCCCTACAAACAGCAGGCGGCCGTCCGGGGTCACGGCGGCACCGGCAGCCTGGTTACCCAAAGCTCCGGCAAAGACATGCACATCGGTCTGAACAAGGGTGCCGGAAGGGTTTACATTCCACACACTGAGGGCGTTGGCAGCCCCTCTGCTCGTCACAAACAGCAGGCGGCCATCCGGGCTTGGCACGACATCATCAGCATTAGCCAGCCCGCTGATGCGATTCCTTGCAGCATCTTCTCCTCCCTCTGTGTACTTTGCCACTTCCTCCAGTCTGCCTTCATCGGCATTCAGGCGAAAGACAGTGATCTGGTTATTTGATTCATTCGGCACAAACACAAGACTGCTGTCTGGGCTCACTGCCAGGCCGCGAGATGCGCCAGGACTCGCAGAAGACATTCTTCGCGCGACAATGCCCCTAGCGCTGTCTATCTCCCTGAGCGTGATGCGGAAGCTGGTGCTGGCAAGCAGCCACCTGCCGTCTGGACTGACGGCAAGTCGTTTACTGCCAATTAAATTTGTTCTTACGGCAGAAGATCTCCTAAGGCGGAGCTCCCCTGATGGCACTCCTTGGTCCACTGAGAGGGTCAGTCTGGGCAAAGGCGGCCCGACGGTCACTGCAAGCGTAGAATTTTCATCTGTGGACAGGATTGATGATGCTGACAAGACCCAGTCACCCAAGGTCAGGGATCCCCTGCCGGCAAAGGTCACCGTGACCGATGTCTGCCCTTCCCGTAATAATCCCATCACCGTCCGAGGCCGAGCGCCTTCCTGCGCTGCCCGCAGGGTCACCTCCGCATCCCCCAGCACGGGGGCCCCCTCCGTGCTTACTCTGATATTTAGATCTGCTCCTTCTGGTATTGCGCCCGACAGGTTTTCCAGCCTGACAAGCGGACCGCCAATCCGCAGTGTCGCCCGGGCCGTCGATACATCCGCAACATCTGCCATATCTGCCGGCACCGATGCCGAAAATATCCACTCGCCCTGGCCCAGATCACTCCCCGAGAACACGGCCTCCGCCTGAGTATCTGACGGCATCAGAGTCGCCGCTGCCATGCTGACCCGGCTGCCCTGCCTCGCCTGCACCATCACGGTCAGGGCGGAGCCCAGCGCCGACTCTGCATTCACCATCACCCGCACTTCCTGCCCCGCCGGCACCCGGGGGATTCCCAGCACCTGCAAGACAGTTATGAAACGTTCTTGGTATGAGTTGACAAACACCAGACCACCAGCCGGACTGGCCGCCAGGCCAGTCGAGCTGGCTGAATCATGCCTGCTGGCAAAGCGGAGGGTGCCGTCATCATTTCTCTGCCAAAGAGCGATACTACCCTGATCAAATTCGGCCACTGCCAGCACTTCTCTGGTGGCGGCCAGGCCGATGGTATTCCCCAATATGTCATCGTCCTCGCCATAGGAGGCCACACTTGCAAGATTCTCCTCTGCAGCATTCACTTCGTAAACAGACAGTGGATCTGTTGCAGCATCTGCACTAACCCGGCTGGACACAAACAGAAAACGGCCGGCGGGGCCGAGGGTCACAACCCGGGGTCTGCGCAGCATGCGTCTGTCGGAAAGAGTCCTCACAAAGGAAACCGTAGACGCGTCAGCATTCACACGCCAGATGCCGAGCGTGCTGTTGTCTAATGAATCTAAATTGTGGGATGACCCTACAAACAGCAGGCGGCCGTCCGGGGTCACGGCGGCACCGGCAGCATTCTCCAAGCCCTCTGTATCCGAAGCCCCGGCAGAGACATGCACATCGGTCTGAGTGAGGGTGCTGGTGGAGTTTACACTCCACACACTGAGGGCGCCTCCGGTAGTCCCTGAATCCCCGCCGCTCGTCACAAACAGCAGTCGGCCATCCGGGCTTGGCACGACATCAGAAGCATTAGTCAGCCCTCTGACGGTATTCCCTGCAGCATCTGTTCCTCCCTCTGTGTACTTTGCCACTTCCTCCAGTCTGCCATCATCGGCATTCAGGCGAAAGACAGTGATCTGGTTATTTTGGCGATTCAGCACAAACACAAGACTGCTGTCTCGGCTCACTGCCAGGAAGCTAAAGAAGCCAGACTGCGGAGAAGACATCCTTTGCGTGACAATGCCTCTGGCACTGTCTATCTCCCAGACCTCTAAATTACTGCCAGCGTAAAACAGCCACCTGCCGTCTGGACTGACGGCATGTCCTCCAAGATTTCTGCTAGATCCACTTGCGGCAGATTTCCTAACTAGGCGGAGCTCCCCTGAGGGCACTCCCTGATCCACCGAGAGGGTCAGCCTGGGCGCCTGTGCCAGAACAGAGACAGAGGCAAGCAACAGAGGCAGCAACAGTACTATTCTTATCTGCCGCACCAGTATGCCAAGTTTTGAACTATCTAACATAAACAACTGTGCTGCAGCAGGAGGAATCCAAGCAGGGCTGCAGGTCACCTGCTTGCGGCAATTGTATCCCCCCTCCCCCTTTTACTAGTTACTAGTGCCATTCCGGTTGCAAGGGGCGCACCTATAAGAATCGCAGGCAAGAAATGGATCGCAAAGTGGGTTTCAGGGCATGAAGAACAGATACTGCTCTCTATTCCCGCCCCAGGATCTGCCGGATAATGCGAAGCCGTGCATTGCGAGCCTGCTCGGCCTCGGCGGATGAAGCAGCGGCGGGAAGAAGCAATTCGTCTTGGATATTTGCCAAGGCATGCAGCAGTATAGTCAGTGTCTGCACACTGCCGATACCGGTGCCGGTCACATCCGGCAGCCGGACGTTCTGCAGATCTGCCAGCCGGTAGGAAGAACTTTCAAAGGCAAGTCCAGCCGCCAGTGCCTCGGAACCGAGGGCAGTGCAGCTGGCCGGCAACGGCGGGGAACTTCCCTCTGCACACAGCCTCTCATAGCGCAGAAGCAGCACCAAGTCATCTGCGTTTACCTCGTCCAATGGATCATTGAAGTCCAGGGGCATGACTGCCGCCACCACCACTGTAAGTCTTGTAGATGCGCTTATCACATCGCTCTCTATTACGTTGAAATTCCAAGTGCCCGACACTGCATCCGGGATAAAGGTCAGGCCGCCCGTAGAGGTTTCAGCCGACACTGGTATCAGGACATTGCTGCGCGTGCTTTCATCGGGATCTGTAACTGCCACCTCCAGAATGACAGATATCCCGGCCGGGTCTGACCCGGAGAGTACTGCTGCCGACAGGCGCACCTCATCGCCGGGGAAGACATCCCCCTCGGGATTTGCAGACAGAACGACACTAGCAGCAGTGCCCACCAGCACGGTCACCTCGGCTTCGCTGTCTTCTAATACTCCTGCCGGCCCCCGGGCAGTAAAGCGCAGACGGCCTGTTCCCAAATCACTGGCGCGGAAAGTGAGCTGCAGGGAAGAGGACAGACCCACCTGCTGCTCTGATATCGTATTGTTGTCTTCATCGGTCACCGCCACGGTCACCGTGACCGTGGAGGATAGTGTCGGCATCACGCGCAGGATAAGCGTTATCATCCCGTCCGAGGCAACGAGGGCACTTCCGCCAGTCAGCTCCAAACTGACAAGCGGACCGCTAATGCGCAGTTTTGCCGTATCTGTCAGCCCCGATACCGAAAATATCCACTCGCCCGGGCCCAGATCACTCCCCGAGAACACGGCCTCCGCCTGAGTGTCTGACGGCATCAGAGTCGCCGCTGCCATGCTGACCCGGCTGCCCTGCCTCGCCTGCACCATCACGGTCCGGGCAGAGTCCGGCGCCTGCTCTGCATTCACCATCACCCGCACTTCCTGCCCCGCCGGCACCCGCGGGATTCCCTGCACCTGCCAGACGCTGATGCCTTCAGACTCTGAGGATGAACTGCTAAACACCAGACCGCCGGCCGGACTGGCCGCCAGGCCAATCGGCCTGAATGAAGCATGCCTGCTGACAAAACGGAGGGTGCCGTCATCATTTCTCTGCCAAAGAGCGACATTATCCCGATTAAATTCGGCCACTGCCAGCACTTCTCTGGTGACAGCCAGGCCGATGGTATTCCCCAATATGCCCTCGCCATAGGATGCCAGATTTGCAAGATTCTCCTCTGCAGTATTCACTCCGTAAACAGACAGTGGATCTGTTGCAGCATCATTAAAAACCTGGCTGGACACAAACAGAAAACGGCCGTCCGGGCCGAGGGTCACAAACCGGGGCCTGCGCAGCCTCCGGGGGTCTGTAAGAGTCCTCACAAAGGAAACCGCAGACGCTTCAGCATTCACACGCCAGATGCCGAGCGTGCTGAACCCGACAATGAATCGATCGTCGTAGTATGAGCCCACAAACAGCAGGCTGCCGTCCGGGGTCACGGCGGCACCGGCAGCCCGGTTCAAGCCCTCTGTATCCAAAGCCCCGGCAGAAACATGCACATCGGTCTGAACAAGGGTGCCGGAAATGTTTACACTCCACACACTGAGGGCGCCTCCGGCCCTGTCTGACTCCCCTCTGCTCGTCACAAACAGCAGGCGGTCATCCGGGCTCAGCACGACATCATGGGTGGAAATCAGCCCTCTGACGGTGTTCCCTGCAGCATCTGTTCCTCCCCCTGTGTACTCTGCCACTGGATCTAGTCCGCCATCATCGGCATCCAGGCGCCAGACACTGATAGTGCTAGTACTGGCACCATCCGACGCAAACACAAAACTGCTGTCTCGGCTCACTGCCAGGCCACGGCCTCCCAGGCCAGCACCCGTATAAGTTTCAACCGAGGTGACAATGCCCCTGACGCTGTCTATCTCCCAGACCGTGATGCCGCCGCCGCCGCTGGCAAGCAGCCACCTGCCGTCTGGACTGACGGCAAGCCCTTCTTCAGTTCCACTTGCAAGGTTGGTATTAGCATCAGTCTGGACCAGCCTTATCTCCCCTGAGGGTACTCCCTGATCCACCGAGAGGGAGAGGGTCAAAGACGGTATAACGGTCACTGCAAGCATAGAATTTGCATCTGTGAACAGGATTGATGATTCTGCCGACAAGACCCAGTCTCCCCCGGTCAGGGCATTTTCGCCGGTAAATGTCACCGTAGCCGTTGTCTGCCCCTCCCGTAATAATCCCATCGCTGTCCGAGGCTCGGTGCCTTGCTGCGCTGCCCGCAGCGTCACCTCCGCATCCTCCAGCACGGGGTGTCCCTCCGTGCTTATTCTGATATTCAGATCTGCTCCTTCTGGTATTACGCCCGACAGGTTTGAAAGCCTGATAAGCGGACTGCCGATGCGCAGTGTCGCCCGGGCCGTCGATACATCCGCAACATCTGCCATATCTGCCGGCACCGATGCCGAAAATATCCACTCGCCCTGGCCCAGATCACTCCCTGAGAACACGGCCTCCGCCTGAGTATCTGAAGGCATCAGAGTCGCCGCTGCCATGCGAACCCGGCTGCCCTGCCGCGCCTGCACCATCACGGTCAGGGCAGAGCCCGGCGCCCGCTCTGCATTCACCACCACCCGCACTTCCTGCCCCGCCGGCACCCGCGGGATTCCCTGCACCTGCCAGACGCTGATGCCTTCAGACCCAAGATCTGAACTGCTAAACACCAGACCGCCGGCCGGACTGGCCGCCAGGCCAACCGGGCTTTCTGAAGCATGCCTGCTGACAAAACTGAGGGTGCCGGAAGCATTTCTCTGCCAAAGAGCAACACCATTCTGCGCAAATTCGGCCACTGCCAGCACTTCTCTGGTGGCGGCCAGGCCGATGGCACTCCCCGATATGTCCTCGCCATAGGAGGCCAGATTTGCCAGACTCTCCTCTGCAGCATTTACTCCGTAAACAGACAGTGGATCCGTTTCAGCATCTGCAGCAACCTGGCTGGACACAAACAGAAAACGGCCGGCGGGGCCGAGGGTCACAACCCGGGGTCTCTGCAGCATGCGTCCGTCGGAAAGAGTCCTCACAAAGGAAACCGCAGACGCTTCAGCATTCACACGCCAGATGCCGAGCGTGCTGTTGTCTAATGAATTAGAACCGTAGAATGACCCTGCAAACAGCAGGCGGCCGTCCGGGGTCACGGCGGCACCGGCAACCCGGTTCAAGCCCTCTGTATCCGAAGCCCCGGCAGAGACATGCACATCGGTCTGAACAAGGGTGCCGGAAGTGTTTACACTCCACACACTGAGGGCGCCTCCGGCACTGTCTGACTCCCCTCTGCTCGTCACAAACAGCAGGCGGTCATCCGGGCTCAGCACGACATCATAGGTGGAAACCAGCCCGCTGACGGTGTTCCCTGCAGCATCTGTTCCTCCCTCTGTGTACTGTGCCACTTCCTCCAGTCTGCCATTATCGGCATCCAGGCGCCAGACACTGATAGTGCTAACCCTGGCACTGTCCGACGCAAACACAAGACTGCTGTCTCGGCTCACTGCCAGGCCATTACTTCCCAGGAAATTACCCGTAAGAGCACTTCTCTGGGTGACAATGCCCCTGACGCTGTCTATCTCCCAGACCGTGATGCCGATGCCGATGCCGCCGCCGGCCAGCAGCCACCTGCCGTCTGGACTGACAGCAAGCCCTTCTCCAACTCCATTTGCAAGGCCGGTGTTAGCATCAGTCTGGACCAGCCTCATCTCCCCCGAAGACACTCCCTGGTCCACCGAGAGGGTCAGCCTGGGCGCCTGTGCCAGAACAGAGACAGAGGCAAGCAGCAGAGGCAGCAGCAGTACTATTCTTATCTGCCGCACCAGCATGCCAAGTTTTGGCCTGTCAAACACAAACGGCTGTGCTGCAGCAGGAGGAACCCAGGCAGGGCTGCAGCTCACCTTATTCGGGTATTTTTGCTCCCCCCCCCCCCCTTTTACTAGTGCCATTCCAGTTTGCAAGGAGCGCACCTATAAGATCGCAGGCAAGAAATGGATCGCAAAGTGGGTTTCAGGGCATGAAGAACAGATACTGCTCTCTATTCCCGTCCCAGGAGCTGCCGAATAATGCGAAGCCGCGCATCGCGAGCCTGCTCGGCCTCGGCGGATGAAGCAGCGGCGGGAAGAAGTAATTCGTCTTGGACATTTGCCAAGGCCTGCAGCAGTATAGTCAGTGTCTGCACACTGCCGACACCAGTGCCGGTCACATCCGGCAGCCGGACATTCTGCAGATCTGCCAGCCGGTCGGGAGAACTTTCAAGGGCAAGTCCAGCCGCCAGTGCCTCGGAACCGAGGTCAGTGCAGCTGGCCGGCAACGGCGGGGAACTTCCCTCTGCACACAGCCTCTCATAGCGCAGAAGCAGCACCAAGTCATCTGCGCTTACATCGTCGTCCGATGGATCATTGAAATCCAGGGGCAGGGGCACGACTGCCGCCACCATCACTATAAGTGTCGTAGATACGCTTATCACATCGCTCTCTATTACGTTGAATACGTTGAAATTCCAGATGCCCGGCACTGCATCCGGGATAAAGGTCAGGGTGCCCGTAGAGGTTTCAGCCGACACTGGAATCAGGACATTGCTGCGCATGCTTCCATCGGGAGCTGTAACTGCCACCTCCAGCACGACATCTATCCCGGCCGGGTCTGACCCGGAGAGTACTTCTGCCGATAGGCGCACCTCATCGCCCGGGAAGACATCCTCCTCGGGATTTGCAGACAGAACGACACTAACAACAGTGACCACCTGCACGGTCACCTCGGCTCCGCTGTCTTCCAATACTCCTGCCGGCCCCCGGGCAGTAAAGCGCCGGTGGCCTGTTCCTAAATCACTGGCGCTGAAAGTGAGCTGCAGGGAAGAGGACAGAGCTACCTGCTGCTCTGATATCGTATTGTTGTCTTCATCGGTCACCGCCACGGTCACCGTGACCGTGGAGGATAGTGCTGGCATCAGGCGCAGGATAAGCGTTATCATCCCGTCCGAGGCAACGAGGGTACTTCCGCCAGTCCGCTCCAAAAGGAGCCGGGGCGGCGGCCCGACAATCACTGTCAGAGAAGAAAGATTTGCATCCGTCTGCAGCAGCGTTGATGCTGTCTCCGCCGACACGGTCCAGTCACCCTCAGTGAGGGCATTTTCGCCGGCAAAGGTCACCGTGACCGATGTCTGCCCCTCCAGCAATCTTCCCGTCACCGTCCGCTGCTGGGTGCCTTCCTGCAGCGTC
Source organism: Gammaproteobacteria bacterium (assembly GCA_965205525.1). Classification (GTDB taxonomy): domain Bacteria; phylum Pseudomonadota; class Gammaproteobacteria; order JABABF01; family JABABF01. The sequence goes on along the minus strand of OZ242171.1, from coordinate 101,982 downwards.
GCCCGCAGGGTCACCTCCGCATCCCCTGCCACAGGAACCATTCCCTCCGTGCTCACCCTGATATTCAGCTCTGCTCCCTGCAGTATTTCGCCCGACAGATTAGAAAGCCTGACAAGGGGAGCAGCAATCCGCAGTGTCGCGGTCGCCATTGACACATCTGCCGCCGTCCGGACAGCCGCATCCATCACCTGCACATTAAAATTCCATATTCCCGGAGCCAGTTCGCCAGGGTCATACACGACTATTGTGGAGGTTGAAGCCGCGTCCAGATTTACAGCTGTCATCTGTGGCAAAAATGACGGAGAGACCGGCTCCGCCACCACATTTAGATTCACAGCCACGCCGAGAGGCACGACACTGCCCAGGATAAGACGCGCCGACTCCCCTGCCGGCACCCTTTCCAGCACAGGGGTCAGGGTCAGGACAGCGGGCTCTACGGTGACCGTGTCCCGAGCATTCTCCGTTCGGAATGCATCAGGCCGCTCTGCCTCCGCCGTCAGCATCCATTCCCCGGGCGGCAGCGAAGTGAACTCCACATCGGCAGAGAAATCAGACTGAGATCCCAGCACGGCGCTCCTCTCTCTATCCGCTCGCATCGCCTGGCGCGCGATGACCCTCACACCGAGCCCCTCATCCTCCGGCATGGCCTCCGCTTCCACCCTCACCGCGACCCGGGTGCCCGCTGCCACCGAAGCCGGCCCCAGCCGCTGCAGGCGAAGCAGGGGAGAGCGCACCGTCATCGTTGCCGTAGGAGGGAAAACCGGCACTGCCCCGGGCGGTCTCACACTCGCCGTCAGGGTCCATCTGCCGGCAGAGAGTGCTCCCGGGCCAAATACCGCCGTCGCCATTGTGTCAGAAGACGAAAGCATTGCCGTTGCTGTGCTGGTGAGTGTCCTTTCGCCGAACGGCCGCATTGCCGTTATATCCACGGTCAGCCTTTCACTTATAGTCGTGCTCTTCTGCAGGCGGATAGACACAGGCTGGGCCGGGTCCACCGGCTGCGGCGGCAACTCCAGGAAAAGAGTCGGCTCTCTCGGCACTGTCACTTGCAGTGTTACCGTCGTCTCTGTGAAGTCCACTAGGGGAAACTCTTCCGTATCTGTCATCAGCACAGAGGGCGTCGCCGCAGTAATCTCAAAATTCCAAGTCCCCTCTCTCACCAGGCTCAGCATGTTCGCAGGGAACCTCGCTTCGGCGGCAAGTGTGCGGGGCCCAAGTACGGCGGCGGCTGATGCCGTTATGGTTGGAGTAGATGCATGGGTTGCCGTCACCATGACACGCACCTCCACCCCCAGCGCCACCTCCGTATTTACCTCAATCGCCGCCTCCTGCCCTTGGAACAGACCCATCGGCGCCGACAGGCCAAGGGCTGATGGTCCTACCCTCACCTGCAGCTGCTGAGTGGATGTGGATACTTCGGCAGAGTCCTCGGGCAGGACCTCCGCAATCGTAAGGACCCATTGGCCCGGAGACAGTACATTCTCCCCTTCAAAGAGTACCCTTCCCATCTCCTCTCCTGCAAACAGCTGAGTCGTCACCGTTGCTGTCATCACCGTCGGCGGTGCTGTAACGGTACGAACCGCCTGTACCGCCACCGTCAGGTCCTGCATCAGGGGACGATCCGCCATTACCGTAATCCCCAAAGTACTGCCTGCCGGCACCTCTGGCTCTGCAGTCTCCTGCAGGGAGAGGGTCAGCCTGGGCAAAGGCGGCCCGACGGTCACTACAAGCACAGAATTTGTATCTGTGGACAGGATTGATGATTCTGCTGACAAGGCCCAGTCACCCACGGTCAGGGCATTTTCGCCAGCAAAGGTCACCGTAACCGATGTCTGCCCTTCCCGTAATAATCCCATCACCGCCCGAGGCTGAGTGCCTTCCTGCAGCGTTGCCCGCAGGGTCACCTCTGCATCCTCCAGCACGGGGTGTCCCTCCGTACTCACTTTGATATTCAGACCTGCTCCTTGCAGTATTGCCCCCGACAGGTTTGAAAGCCTGATAAGCGGACTGCCAATGCGCAGTGTCGCCCGGACTGTCGGCAAATCCACAATATTTTCCGTATCTGTCAGCAGCGATGCCGAAAATATCCACTCGCCCTGGCCCAGATCACGCCCCGAGAACACAGCCTCCGCCTGAGTATCTGACGGCATCAGAGTCGCCGTTGCCGTGCTGACCCGGCTGCCCTGCCTCGCCTGCACCGTCACGGTCAGGGCAGAGCCCAGCGCCTGCTCTGCATTCACCATCACCCGCACTTCCTGCCCCGCTGGCACCCGCGGGATTCCCTGCACCTGCCAGACGGTTATGAAAAACCCGTCGCGTGAGTTGGAAAACACTAGACCGCCGGCCGGACTGGCCGCCAGGCCAACCGGGCTTTCTGAAGCATGCCTGCTGACAAAACTGAGGGTGCCGGAAGCATTTCTCTGCCAAAGAGCGACACTACTGCCAACACTTATCCGCGCAAGTTCGGCCACTGTCAGCACTTCTCTGGTGGCGGCCAGCCCGACGGTTTCCAAAGATATGTCCTCGCCATAGGAGGCCACACTTGCAAGATTCTCCTCTGCAGCATTCACTTTGTAAACAGACAGTGGATCTGTTTGAGCGTTATTAAAAACCTGGCTGGACACAAACAGAAAACGGCCGGAGGGGCCTAGGGTCACAACCCGGGGTCTGCGCAGCATGCGTCTGTCGGAAAGAGTCCTCACAAAGGAAACCGTAGACGCTTCAGCATTCACACGCCAGATGCCGAGTGTGCTGCTGTCTAATGAACCATAATCGTAGAATGACCCTGCAAACAGCAGGCGGCCGTCCGGGGTCACAGCGGCACCGGCAATCCGGTTCAAGCCCTCTGTATCCGAGGCTCCGGCAGAGACATGCACATCGGTCTGAACAAGGGTGCCGGAAACGTTTACACTCCACACACTGAGGGTGCCATTATTTGACACCCTGTTGCTCGTCACAAACAGCAGGCGGTCATCCGGGCTTAGCACGACATCCCAAATGCTAGCCAGCCCTCTGATGGTGTTCCCTGCAGCATCTGTTCCTCCCCCTGTATACTTTGCCGCTTCCTCCAGTCTGCCATCATCAGCACCTAGGCGCCAGACACTGATGGAAGACCCACGATCCGACGCAAACACAAGACTGCTGTCTCGGCTCACTGCCAGGCCACGGCCTCCCAGGCCAGCACCCGTATGAGCACTTCTCTGGGTGACAATGCCCCTGACGCTGTCTATCTCCCAGACCGTGATGCCGCCGCCGCCGCTGGCAAGCAGCCACCTGCCGTCTGGACTGACAGCAATCCCTTCTCCAGTTCCACTTGCAACGCCGGTGTTAGCATCAGTCTGAACCAGCATCATCTCCCCTGAGGGCACTCCCTGGTTCACCGAGAGGGTCAAAGGCGGCCCGACGGTCACTGCAAGCACAGAATTTTCATCTGTGGACAGGATTGATGATGCTGACAAGACCCAGTCACCCTCGGTCAGAGATTCCCTGCTGGCAAAGGTCACCGTAACTTCTGCCTGCCCCGCCCGTAATAATCCCATCACCGTCCGAGGCCGAGCGCCTTCCTGCGCTGCCTGCAGGGTCACCTCCCTATCCCCTGTCACAGGAACCATTCCCTCCGTGCTCACTCTGATATTCAGATCTGCTCCTGCTGGTATTACGCCCGACAGGTTTGAAAGCCTGACAAGCGGACCGCTAATGCGCAGTGTCGCCCGGGCGGCCGATACATCCGCAATATCCGCCATATCTGCCGACACCGATGCCGAAAATATCCACTCGCCCTGGCCCAGCTGGCTCAGCTGGCCCAGATCACTCCTCGAGAACACGGCCGCCGCCTGAGTATCTGACGGCATCAGAGTCACCGTTGCCGTGCTGACCCGGCTGCCCTGCTTCGCCTGCACCGTCACGGTCAGGGCAGAACCCAGCGCCTGCGCTGCATTCACCATCACCCGCACGTCATCCCCCGCCGACACCCGCGGGATTCCCTGCACCTGCCAGACGGTGATACCGTCAGGCCCATCAAGTGAATTTGAGGTGCTAAACACCAGACCGCCGGCCGGACTGGCCGCCAGGAGGATCGGTCTGACTGAATCATGCCTGCTGGCAAAACTGAGGGTGCCGTTATCATTTCTCTGCCAAAGAGCGACACTACGCTGATCAACTTCGGCCACTGCCAGCACTTCTCTGGTGGCGGCCAAGCCGATGGTATCCCCCGATATGTCCTCGCCATAGGAGGCCACACTTGCAAGATTCTCCTCTGCAGCATTCACTTCGTAAACAGACAGTGGATCTATTTCAGCACCTCTAATCAGGTTGGACACAAACAGAAAACGGCCGTCCGGGCCGAGGGTCACAATCCGGGGGTTGCGCAGCATGCGTCTGTCGGAAAGAGTCCTCACAAAGGAAACCGTAGACGCTTCAGCATTCACACGCCAGATGCCGAGCGTGCTGCTGAAAAATGAATGAGAACCGTGGAATGACCCTGCAAACAGCAGGCGGCCGTCCGGGGTCACGGCGGCACGGGCAATCCGGTTCAAGCCCTGTGTATCCGAAGCCCCGGCAGAGAGATGCACATCGGTCTGAACAAGGGTGCCGGAAGGGTTTACACTCCACACACTGAGGGCGCCATTATTTGACCCCGCTCTGCTCGTCACAAACAGCAGGCGGTCATCCGGGCTCAGCACGAGCCTCAGCGTGAAACCACGGGTGACAAACAGCCCTCTGATGGTGTTCCCTGCAGCATCTAGACCTCCATCTGCGTACTCTGCCACTTCCTCCAGTCCGCCATCATCGGCATTTAGGCGCCAGACACTGATAGTGATAGTGCTGTTACTGGCACGATCCGACGCAAACACAAGACTGCTGTCTCGGCTCACTGCCAGGTTGCCTCTCAGGCCAGCACTCGATTGAGCACTTCTCTGGGTGACAATGCCCTTGGCGCTGTCTATCTCCCAGACCGTGATGCTGCTGCCGCTGCTGGCAAGCAGCCACCTGCCGTCTGGACTGACAGCAATCCCTCCTACATTACTTCCACTTGTAAAAAAGTGGACATCAGTCTGGACCAGCCTCATCTCCCCTGAGGGCACTCCCTGGTCCACCGAGAGGGTCAGCCTGGGCGCCTGTGCCAGAACAGAGGCAGAGGCAAGCAGCAGCAGAGGCAGCAGCAGTACTATTCTTATCTGCCGCACCAGCATGCCAAGTTTTGGACTATCTAACATAAACAACTGTGCTGCAGCAGGAGGAATCCAAGCAGGGCTGCAGGTCACCTGCTTGCGGCAATTGTATCCCCCCCTCCCCCTTTACTAGTTACTAGTGCCATTCCGGTTTGCAAGGGGCGCACCTATAAGTATCGCAGGCAAGAAATGGATCGCAAAGTGGGTTTCAGGGCATGAAGAACAGATACTGCTCTCTATTCCCGTCCCAGGAGCTGCCGGATAATGCGAAGCCGCGCATCGCGAGCCTGCTCGGCCTCGGCGGATGAAGCAGCGGCGGGAAGAAGCAATTCGTCTTGGACATTTGCCAAGGCCTGCAGCAGTATGGCCAGTGTCTGCACGCTGCCGATACCGGTGCCGGTCACATCCGGCAGCTGGACATTCTGCAGATCTGCCAGCCGGTCGGAAGAACTGTCAAAGGCAAGTCCAGCCGCCAGTGCCTCGGAACCGAGGGCAGAGCAATTGGCCGGCAGCGGCCGGGAATCTCCCCCCGCACACAGCCTCTCATAGCGCAGAAGCAGCACCAGGTCATCTGCGCTTACCCCGTCCGATGGATTATTGAAGTCCAGGGGCAGGGGCACGACTGCCGCCACCATCACTGTAAGTGTCGCAGATACGCTTATCCCATCGCTCTCTATTACGTTGAAATTCCAAGTGCCCGGCACTGCATCCGGGATAAAGGTCAGGGTGCCCGTAGAGGTTTCAGCCGACACTGGTATCAGGACATTGCTGCGCGTGCTTCCATCGGGAGGTGCAACTGCCACCTCCAGCACGACATCTATCCCGGCCAGGTCTGACCCGGAGAGTACTTCTGCCGACAGGCGCACCTCATCGCCCGGAAAGACATCCTCCTCGGGATTTGCAGACAGAACGACACCAGCAGCAGTGTCCACCAGCACGGTCACCTCGGCTTCGCTGTCTTCTAATACTCCTGCCGGCCCCCGGGCAGTAAAGCGCAGACGGCCTGTTCCCAAATCACTGGCGCGGAAAGTGAGCCGCAGGGAAGAGGACAGAGCCTCCAGCTGCTCTGATATCGTATTGTTGTCTTCATCGGTCACCGCCACGGTCACCATGACCGTGGAGGATAGTGCCGGCATCACGCGCAGGATAAGCGTTATCATCCCGTCCGAGGCAACGATGGCACTTCCGCCAGTCATCTCCAAACTGACAAGCGGACCGCTAATGCGCAGTGTCGCCCGGGCCGTCGATACATCCGCAACATCTGCCATATCTGCCGGCACCGATGCCGAAAATATCCACTCGCCCGGGCCCAGATCACTCCCCGAGAACACGGCCTCCGCCTGAGTGTTTGACGGCATCAGAGTCGCCGTTGCCGTGCTGACCCGGCTGCCCTGCCGCGCCTGCACCGTCACGGTCAGGGCAGAGCCCAGCGTCGGCTCTGCATTCACCATCACCCGCACTTCCTGCCCCGCCGGCACCCGCGGGATTCCCTGCACCCGCCAGACGCTGATGCCTTCAGACCCACTGTTTGAACTGCTAAACACCAGACCGCCGGCCGGACTGGCCGCCAGGCCATGCGCTCTGCCTGAAGCATGCCTGCTGACAAAACTGAGGGTGCCGGAAGCATTTCTCTGCCAAAGAGTGACATTGCTCTGACTTCTTGAGACCAATGCCAGCACTTCCCTGGTGACGGCCAGGCCGAAGGTAACCCCTAACCCGCCATAGGAGTCCACAAGTGTAAGATCCTCCTCTGCAGCATTCACTTTGTAAACAGACAGTGAATCTGAATCATTGTCACTCGAATTAATCGAGTTGGACACAAACAGAAAACGGCCGGCGGGGCCGAGGGTCACAACCCGGGGCCTGCGCAGCCCGATATTGTCGGGAATAGTCCTCACAAAGGAAACCGTAGACGCTTCAGCATTCACGCGCCAGAGGCTGAGCCTCCTGTCTCGCGTTGACCCTGCAAACAGCAGGCGGCCATCCGGGGTCACGGCGGCACCGGCAATTGCGTTCAAGCCCTCTGTGTTCGAATCCCCGGCAGGGTGCACATCGGTCTGAACAAGGGTGCCGGAAGTGTTTACACTCCACACACTGAGGGCGCCATTATCTGACACCCCCGCGCTCGTCACAAACAGCAGGCGGTCATCCGGGCTCAGCACGACATCCCAAACAGAGCTCAGCCCTCTGACGGTGTTCTCTGCAGCATCTGTTCCTCCCCCTGTGTACTTTGCCACTTCCTCCAGTCCGCCATCATCGGCATCCAGGCGCCAGACACTGATAGTGCTAGTACTGGCACCATCCGACGTAAACACAAAATTGCTGTCTCGGCTCACTGCCAGGCCACGGCCCCCCAGGCCAGCACCCATACGATCACTGCTCTGGGTGACCATGCCCCTGACGCTGTCTATCTCCCAGACCGTGATGCCGCCGCCGCCGCTGGCAAGCAGCCACCTGCCGTCTGGACTGACAGCAAGCCCTTCTTCAGTTCCACTTGCAAGGCGTTTGTTATCAGTCTGGACCAGCCTCATCTCCCCCGAGGACACTCCCTGGTCTACCGAGAGGGTCAGCTTAGGCAGCGGTATAACGGTCACTGTAAGCACAGAATTTGCATCTGTGAACAGGATTGATGATTCTGCCGACAAGACCCAGTCTCCCCCGGTCAGGGCATTTTCGCCAGCAAATGTCACCGTAACCGATGTCTCCCCCTCCTGTAATAATCCCATCACGGTCCGAGGCTGAGCGCCTTCCTGCGTTGCCCGCAAGGTCACCTGTGCATCCTCCAGCACAGGGTGTCCCTCCGTGCTTATTCTGATATTCAGATCTGCCCCTTCTGGTATTCTGCCCGACAGGTTTTCCAGCCTGATAAGCGGATTGCCAATGCGCAGTTTTGCCGTATCTGTCAGCCCCGATGCCGAAAATATCCACTCGCCCTGGCCCAGATCACGCCCCGAGAACACGGCCGCCGCCTGAGTGTCTGACGGCATCAGAGTCGCCGCTGCCATGCTGACCCGGCTGCCCTGCCTCGCCTGCACCATCACGGTCCGGGCAGAGTCCGGCGCCTGCTCTGCATTCACCATCACCCGCACTTCCTGTCCCGCCGGCACCCGCGGGATTCCCTGCACCTGCCAGACGATGATGCCTTCAGACCCTTCGTTTGAGCTGCTAAACACCAGACCGCCGGCCGGACTGGCCGCCAGGCCAATCGGCCTGAATGAAGCATGCCTTCTAACAAAACGGAGGGTGCCGTCATTATTTCTCTGCCAAAGAGAGACACCACCACCACCACCATCCTCCTCGGCCACTGCCAGCACTTCTCTGGTGGCAGCCAGGCCGATGGTCCTCCCTTCTATGTCATTGCCATAGGAGGCCAGACTTACAAGATCCTCCTCTGCAGCATTTACTCTGTAAACAGACAGTGGATCTATTTGAGCGTCATTAAGAACTTGGCTGGATACAAAAAGAAAACGGCCGGCGGGGCCGAGGGTCACAACCCGGGGCCTGCGCAGCATGCGGGTGTCTTGACGAGTCCTCACAAAGGAAACCGTAGACGCTTCAGCATTCACACGCCAGATGCCGAGCGTGCTGCGGTCGAATGAACCAAAATCGTGGAATGACCCTGCAAACAGCAGGCGGCCGTCCGGGGTCACGGCGGCACCGGCAATCTGGTTCAAGCCCTCTGTATCCTCAGCCCCGGCAGAGACATGCACATTGGTCTGAACAAGGGTGCCGGAAGGGTTTACATTCCACACACTGAGTGCGCCGCCGAAGGGGACTCCTTCATCGTCCAGCCTCCCATTGCTCGTCACAAACAGCAGGCGCTCATCCGGGCTCAGCACGACAGCATGGGTGACAGTCAGCCCTCTGACGGTGTTCTCTGCAGCATCTGTTTCTCCCCCTGTGTACTTTGCCACTTCCTCCAGTCCGCCATTATCGGCATTCAGGCGCCAGACACTGATAGTGCTAGTACTGGCACGATCCGACGTAAACACAAGACGGCTGTCTCGGCTCACTGCCAGGCCACGGCCTCCCAGGCCAGTACCCATTTCCGTACTTCTCTGGGTGACAATGCCCCTGACGCTGTCTATCTCCCAGACCGTGATGCGGCCGCCGCCGCTGGCAAGCAGCCACCTGCCGTCTGGACTGACGGCAAGCCCTTCACTATCTCCAGCTGGAAGGCCGGTGTTAGCATCAGTCTGGACCAGCCTCATCTCCCCTGAAGACACTCCCTGGTTCACCGAGAGGGTCAGCCTGGGCAAAGGCGGCCTGACGGTCACATCAAGCCCAGAATTTTCATCTGTGGACAGAACTGATGATTCTGCTGACAAGACCCAGTCACCCTCGGTTAGAGATTGCCTGCCGGCAAAGGTCACCGTAACTTCTGCCTGCTCCTCCCGTAATAATCCCATCACCGTCCGAGGCTGGGCGCCTTGCTGCGTTGCCCGCAAGGTCACCTCTGCATCCTCCAGCACAGGGTGTCCCTCCGTGCTTATTCTGATATTCAGATCTGCCCCTTCTGGTATTACACCCGACAGGTTTTCCAGCCTGACAAGCGGACCGCCAATGCGCAGTGTCGCCCGGGCCGTCGATACATCCGCAACATCTGCCATATCTGTCGGCACCGATGCCGAAAATATCCACTCGCCCTGGCCCAGATCACGCCCCGAGAACACGGCCTCTGCCTGAATATCTGACGGCATCAGAGTCGCCGCTGCCATGCTGACCCGGCTGCCCTGCCTCGCCTGCACCATCACGGTCAGGGCGGAGCCCAGCGCCGACTCTGCATTCACCATCACCCGCACTTCCTGCCCCGCCGGCACCCGCGGGATCCCCTGCACCCGCCAGACGCTGATGCCGACAGACCCATCATTTGAGCTTGAGCTGCTAAACACCAGACCGCCGGCCGGACTGGCCGCCAGGCTAACCGGGCTGGCTGAATCATGCCTGCTGGCAAAACGGAGGGTGCCATTATCATTTCTCTGCCAAAGAGCGACACTGCCCTGCGTAAATTCGGCCACTGCCAGCACTTCTCTGGTGACGGCCAGGCCGATGGCATCCCCCGATATGTCCTCGCCATAGGAGGCCACACTTGCAAGATTCTCCTCTGCAGCATTCACTTCGTAAACAGACAGTGGGTCTGTTTCAGCATCTGCACCAACCTGGCTGGACACAAACAGAAAACGGCCGGAGGGGCCGAGGGTCACAACCCGGGGCCTGCGCAGCATGCGTCTGTCGGAAAGAGTCCTCACAAAGGAAACCGCAGACGCTTCAGCATTCACGCGCCAGATGCCGAGCGTGCTGTGGTCTAAAAAACCAGAATCGTAGAATGACCCTGCAAACAGCAGGCGGCCGTCCGGGGTCACGGCGGCACCGGCAATTGCGTTCAAGCCCTCTGTATCCGCACCCCCGCCAGAGACATGCACATCGGTCTGAACAAGGGTGCCGGAAGGGCTTACTCTCCACACACTGAGGGCGCCATTATTTGAATTTGACTCTCCGTTGCTCGTCACAAACAGCAGGCGGTCATCCGGGCTCAGCACGACATCATGGGTGGAAATCAGCCCTCTGACGGTGTTCCCTGCAGCATCTGTTCCTCCCCCTGTGTACTGTGCCACTCCCTCCAGGCTGCCATCATCGGCATTCAGGCGCCAGACACTGATAGTGCTCATAAAGGCATTATCCGATGCAAACACAAGACTGCTGTCTCGGCTCACTGCCAGGCTACGGCCTCCCAGGCCAGTATAAAGTTCAACCGGGGTGGCAATGCCCCTGACGCTGTCTATCTCCAAGGTCCTGATGAAGCCTCTGCCGCTTATGCCGCCGGCAAGCAGCCACCTGCCGTCTGGACTGACAGCAAGCCCTTCTTCAGTTCCCAAGCCGGGTTTAGTATCAGTCTGGACCAGCCTCATCTCCCCTGATGACACTCCCTGGTCCACCGAGAGGGTCAGCCTGATCAAAGGCGGCCCGACGGTCACTGCAAGCGTAGAATTTGCATCTGTGGGCAGGATTGATGATGCTGACAAGACCCAGTCACCCTCGATCAGGGATTCCCTGCCGGCAAAGGTCACCGTGACCGATGTCTGCCCCTCCCGTAATAATCCCATCGCCGTCCGAGGCTGAGCGCCCTCCTGCGCTGCCTGCAAGGTCACCTCCGTATCCCCTGCCACAGGAACCATTCCCTCCGTGCTCACTCTGATATTCAGATCTGCTCCTTCTGGTATTACGCCCGACAGGTTTTCCAGCCTGACAAGCGGACCGCTAATCCGCAGTGTCGCCCGGGCCGCCGATACATCCACAATATCTGCCATATCTGCCGGCACCGATGCCGAAAATATCCACTCGCCCTGACCCAGATCACTCCCCGAGAACACGGCCTCCGCCTGAGTATCTGACGGCATCAGAGTCGCCGCTGCCATGCGAACCCGGCTGCCCTGCCTCGCCTGCACCATCACGGTCAGGGCGGTGTCCAGCGCCGACTCTGCATTCACCATCACCCGCACTTCCTGCCCCGCCGGCACCCGGGGGATTCCCAGCACCTGCCAAACTCCTAGAAAAGAACTGAGAACAGAGTTGGTAAACACTAGACCGCCAGCGGGACTGGCCGCCACACTGTTCGGTGAGAAGCCTTGTAGACTGCTGACAGGGCCGCTGATGGTATCGTCCTCATTTATTTGAAAAAGGGAAATTTGAACATTATTACTGGCAATCAGTACTTCCTCGGTAGCGGTTATGTGGAATGGATTCTCTCCCATGAGCCTGGGGCCCACACTTTCAAGATCCTCCTCTGCAGCATCCACTCTGTAAACAGATAAGGAGTTATCTGCTTCAGCTGCGTCAGGGTTTATTACAAACAGAAGACGACCGGAGGGGTGGAGGGCTATAGTCTGGGGATGTGCCAGCCTCTGGCGGTCTTGAAGAGCCCTCACAAAGGAGACCGTAGACGCTTCAGCATTCACACGCCAGATGCTGAGCGTACTCTTATCCAATTGCTGAGCGCTGTAGGCTGACCCTACAAACAGCAGGCGGCCATCCGGGGTCACGGCGGCACCGGCAGCCCGGTTCAAGCCCTCTGTATCCGAAGCCCCGGCAGAGACATGCACATCGGTCTGAACAAGGGTGCCGGAAGGGTTTACACTCCACACACTGAGGGCGCCTCCGGCACTGTCTGACTTCCCCCTGTTCGTCACAAACAGCAGGCGGCCATCCGGGCTCAGCACGGCATCCCAAACGTCAGTCAGCCCTCTGACGGTGTTCCCTGCAGCATCTGTTCCTCCCTCTGTGTACCTTGCCGCTTCCTCCAGGCTGCCATCATCGGCATTCAGGTGCCAGACAGTGACAATGCCAGTGGTGGTGTTACTCGGCACAAACACAAGACTGCTGTCTGGGCTCACTGCCAAGCCGCGGGGTATTATTAGGGGCCTAGGAAGAGATTCAGATGCCCTTCTCGTGATAATGCCTCTGGCACTGTCTATCTCCCAGAGATCAAAGCCGACGCCACCGTTAAGCAGCCACCTGCCGTCTGGACTGACGGCAATTCCTTCTAGGGCAGTTCCAGAAAGACCTATTACGTCAATTCCCCTAGCTAGGCGAGGCTCCCCCGACTGCACTCCCTGGTCCACCGAGAGGGTCAGCCTGGGCGCCTGTGCCAGAACAGAGACAGAGGCAAGCAGCAGCAGAGGCAGCAGCAGTACTATTCTTATCTGCCGCACCAGCATGCCAATCTTTGGACTATCCAACACAAACGGCTGTGCCGCAGCAGGAGGAACCCAGGCAGGGCTGCAGTTCACCTTCTTCGGGTATTTTTGCTCCCCCCCCCCCCCTTTTACTAGTGCCATTCCAGTTTGCAAGGGGCGCACCTATAAGTATCGCAGGCAAGAAATGGATCACAAAGTGGGTTCCGGGACGTGCAAAACAGATGCCATAGTTTACAAGAAAAGGGCAGCGTCAAGCGCACTGGCAAGGGTCTGCCGAAGCGGCCTGACGTGTGGCGGATGGCAGCCTCAGGAGCGTATGCGAGGCATGAACCGGATGATTGCCCAACATTCAAACAGCCTAAGGGCTTGACACCACCGCAGAAATTTCTATATTTACTCCGAGGCTCGGCATTCGGCGCCAACTGTGCACCGAGTGTCAGAGCAGAGTTTTCTCACTAGGGAAAGGCAAGCAAGGACGATGAACCGCCGCCAGATTTTCAAGCCCTCACCGATGGCTTCACTGAAGCCCTCGCCCTCCCTGCACCCTTGCAGAGAGCAGCCTGCTGACTCCGTTTCCTTCTGCGCCATCGCCCGGCGACGGCACCCTCGCATGCTTCCTCTCTGCAGGGAAATCCCTCTTCGCTATCGCCGACCGTTTTCCGACCGAGATCGCACTCTATCGCCCTGCCGGCCCGGGCATGGGAATTGGACTATTCCCGACGCCGCTTTTGGGGCGGGAACTCGCCCCTTCCCAGATCCTGCCGCAAAGCGCGTCTCCCCGTATAGCATGCCTCGTTTGCTTGCTGGGAATCACGCCCGTGTCGGCGGGGCACCTGTTTGAAGAACCGAAACTTGGGACACCTATGAGCACCATGGACCGCGAGCCCTTTCCTTTTACCGGAGACGACGGGCATTTTGCACCGAGCGACAAAGCAGGGATATTCCCCCATGCGGACAAACCCTGCGATGATTTCGCCCGCGGGGAAATAGACGGGGCGGAGCCCGGAGGGGCCGCCTGCCCGCCGCACTTTACAGCTGCACAAGAAGCCGACACTCCCCTGCCCCTCGTCGGCAGCGAGGACTGCGGCGCAATGCCGCACAGCCGCGCGGCTGCCTTTGCCGATGGCAGCCTGTCGCACACAGGCCGAGACGACAGGGGAAGAGACGAAGATGTTCCGCACCCCGGTCTCCGCCGACGCCGCACCCGTTTCGCGGCTGCGGGAATCCTGGGCAGCGCTCTTGTCACCGGCTGCATTCTTTTCCTGTCTCCGTGGTCGGGGGCAGAAGCTGAGTTTCACAACTACGCCCCGGACATCTCCGACGGCGCACCACTGCCCCTAGAGGATGCAGAGCGCATCGGCACGGTAGAGACACAGCTGCAAAGAATCCTGGAAAAAATAGCGCAGATGGAAACGCGCTGGCCGGAAAGCAGTGCCGCCGTCCCGAGAGAAAGCGATGCCCTGCTGCAAAGCATAAAGCAGCTGCGAGAGGAGACCGAGGCCCGCATCACCGGTTTCGGCACTCAGCTGAAAAGCATTCACGAGCAGACCATGAGCTTAGATGACATGGGACAGCGCCTTCAGCACTTAGAGCAGCATACCAAGATACCGGCGACACAGAAGCAAGAGACAGCGGGCCGTCCCGATTTCCTAGCGGTGACCATCAAGCAACTGGGAGGCCGCTCCTATGTCACCGTGCTGGATGCACAGGGACGGCGGCATGTTCTGCTTCCCGACGACACGCTGAACGGCTGGCGGCTGATGGCCGCAGATTTCCAGAAGCGTGCAGCCATCTTTGAAAGCGACGACGGCCACCGCTACACGAGCACCCTGTGATGAGAATTTCTTTTTTCGGGATTGCCCTTCTGTGCGCTGCACCGCTGCTTGCCGGGGCAGCGGCATGGTATTCGGCGACCAAAGCTGCTGCGGGACAGGGGACCGCTGCCGTCCCGCTGCAATACCCGACATCCGAGCTGCGACGCACAATCCTGCGTCGCGCCGCTGCCGAGAGCCTGGAAGAATCCACCCGCCGCGCCTGGAACCTCAGCGAGAAGGAATGGAGCCGGTATCAGGAGCTGATGCACGGTCCCCGGGGGCATTGGAGTCCCCTCCTGGACCCCATTGCAACACTCGGCATTCACGCGGCGACAGATGCGGAGCGCCGCCGCCTGGCGGAGCGCTTCGTAGACATGGAGAACCGGCGCATACAGGAAGAGCTCGCTTTTCAGCGCGCCGTCAATGCAGCGGTGCAAGCGCGATACAGCGAGCTGCCGCTGCTGGTGCCCGATAAACCTGTAGTGCAGAACGAAGAGCGGCTGCTCCTATTCGCTCCCCTCTCCTGTCTTGCGCACTGCCGGCCGCTGCTGGACACCGCCCGGCGCGCTCTGCAGAGGGGAAGTGCCGGGCTGGATATCTACCTGTCCGGTGCGCCGGACGACACGGCTATGCGGGAATGGGCCCGGACGCTGGGTATCAGCCGACAGACCATGCGCACACACCAGATCACCCTCAATCGCGATGCGACCCCGGCGGGGGGGCCGCCCCGCCTGATGGTGCAGCGCGGCGATGAATTGCTGGCGTTTCGCCCATGAGCGGGAAGATACAAAAAATTCTGCTGGCCGCACTGCTAGCTGCCGCGTCCGCTGCCGAGGCCGCTCCGCCGACTGATATTGAAAGCCAGGCGGCGGCACTGCCCTTTCCCGTGCAGAGCCCGAACCTGCGCCCGGGGGATGAGAAAGGTACACAGCATTATGTGCCCGGCTTAGAACAGCCCCTCTTTCTAATCGGCGACGAGCCCGCCTCCCGACGCTGGCTCCGGCGGCATCGGGAAAAGCTGCGCACCATGAATGCGCTGGGACTGATTATTGAAGTGAAAAGTCGGACCCGCTTTTTGAAACTGCAGGCCATTGCGCCGGAACTGCAGCTGGTGCCGACAAGTGCAGACGCATTCGCAGAGCAATTTTTCATCTCTTCGTACCCCGCGCTTCTGACCGGGTCTGTGCAATGAAATCGCTGCTGATTTCATTGCGCGCATCTCGGTACAGCCGAGGCATCTCGGCAATGCTGGCAGGTGCTCTGTGGCTGTCTTTCGCCTCTGATGCCCGGGCGGACTTTCCGACGGATCCGGCGTCTGTGCGGGAGCGGCAGCTCCTGCTGCAGGTGGTGGAGGAACTGGAACTGATCCTGCAATCGGTGCGGCGGGCGCAGCGCAGCGTGGGGGCGGGCGGTCTGGAGACATTTCACTATTCTGCGCTGCTGGACGACCTGCGGCACATGCGAGACGGCGTGCTCAACCATCTGCAAGCGCCCTCCCGGGTGCCGCGCCCGATGGAGCCTCTGCGGCGGGTTTATTCCGCCTTCGGTCTACAGTGATACGCCATGGTAAAGCCGAACGAGATTTTTGAAAAAGTGTCGCGAATCAATCTGGAGAGAAGCGAGACGCTGCTGTCGGGCATCGCCACCGCCACTGCCGTTTTTCTGGTAATCGCCACCGTCGTCTCCGCTTTCCAAATGCTGGGAGAGCAGGAGGGCGCCCGGGTGGAAATACAGGATCTGGTGGTCTACACGCTGCGGGCATTGGCACTGCTGCTGCTGCTCGGAGTGGTGATGCTTCACATGGCGAATACCGCATAAACCCAGAACCGAAATCGCAAAGGAGAGCCTCTATGAAATTCCAATGGTACAAACCACAGCCAAGTGCAGGCCGGGGACAACTGCGCTGGAGCGCACTTCTGCTGTGGCTGTGGGCTGGGACAGCCGCCGCTCGTCTGACCATCCCCGAATTGCCGGAGGTGGAGGGGGTGGACCCTGAGAAGGGGCCCATCGCTGCGCTGGAGAGCATCGTCACCTACTTTGTCTATCTGATCGCCGCCCTGTCCATTATCTGGGTGGTGCTCTCGGTGGGACGGCGCGTTATCAGCGAGTTCAACGATGCCCGCAAGGAAACCGGAGATTTCGGACGCGTGGTGATCACCGCCTTTGTGGGAGTGGCCACCACTCTCTTCGTGGTATTCCTCGCCAATTATCTGGGCGACATCATCAGCTGAGGACTCGTATCGCAATGGAGAGCGAAAACCTGCGCACCCTGCAGCCGGACACCGTGAGACTGGCTGAATGGATCAACGAAGAGCCGGTGATATTCGCGGGCTGCACCACCCCGGAACTGAGCGGCATCGCCATCGCTTCAGTATCCCTGTGCCTGCCCCTGTGCGGCGGCCTCGGGTGGGCAGCGGGAAACCTTCCCCTGGCCATCGGTGCCGGCGCCCTGGGTGCGCTGCTGTGCGCCTGCTCTGCCGTGCTCGTTCTGCGCCGCCTGAAGGACGGCAAGTCGGCGCACTACTGCCGCCTGTGGCTGATGGCAGCGCTGGCTCGCCTCGGCTGGAGCCGCACGCTGGTGGTGCGCAGCGGGCACTGGGGTCTCGGCCGCTCCCTGTGAACACGGCAAGGATGTGTCATGGCCAGTCCTCTGAATGTAATCGCTGCCCGAGATGCGCATATCTGGACCCTGCGCATGACAATCGTCGGGCTGCTGCTCCTGCTCATGCTGCTGGTTCTCGGCTGGTGGAACACTCGCAGAGAGATCACCGTCCATATCCCGCCGGACCTGCACGCCGGGGCGACCCTGGCCGCCGGACAGGTGCCGGCACCGAACGTATACGCCTTTGCTCTCACCATGTTTCAGTCGCTGAATTTCTGGCCTGAGAACGGCGAGCGGGATTACTCTCGCACAGCAGAGACCCATCGGTGCTACCACACCCCGGCTTTTCGGCGCTGGGTAAAGAAAAATATTCAGGACAAACGCCTGCGCGGCGAACTGCACCGCACCCGGGGCATGCAGCCCTTGTCGGGATACGCCGAGGAGCGGGTGCGCCGCATCGGCCCGGACACCTGGTCTGTGCAGCTGGAGATGGGACTCAGCGAATGGGTGCAGAACCGCAAGGTAAAGGACACCGCCGTGCGCTATACATTGCGTGTCACCGCCTTTGACATCTCACGGCAGTGCAACCCCTGGGGGCTGGCCCTGGACGGGCACGAACACCCTCCGGAGCGGATAGATGCCCTCTGAGATGGACGCTGCTCTGCCCCGGGCGCTGCCCCCGATACTAACCCTGTGCCTGCTCGCCGCCGGCGCAGCAAAGGGCGATGACGGCATGGAGAAAGCAGTATGGAAAGGTCTGCCCCTTGTTGTCAGCATGCGCCCCGATCAGGAGCGCTCGGTATTTTTCCCCGCCCGAGTGCTGGAGGTGCGGGTGCCCGCCGCCCTGGACGGCAAGCTGCGCACCCAGGTGCTGGACAAGGGAGTGCACTGGCGGCCCGCCGAGCCTTTCGCCCGCCAGCGGGCTGTGGTCAGCACGGCGGGGGGAAATGTCTATCTCCTGGACCTGGCGGTGAGTGAGCATGGCGGCGGGCTGCCAATTGAAATTGTGGATGGAGAGCCCGTCGCCGGGCAGGCGCCCCCCGCCCCGCAGTCCGAGCTGGCACCGGTGCGCCTGACGCGGTTTGCCGCCCGGCACCTGTACGCCCCGGAGCGCCTGCGGCCCGACGATGCCGGCATTTCGCGCCTCGCACCCCCCGCCCTGCCGGAGGACAGCCCGCTCATTCAGGGTGTGAACCTGGCCTACAAGGTTCTGGCCGCCTGGCGAGGTTACGGACACCATGTCACTGCACTGCAGGTCCGCAATCGCTCCTCGCTGCAAATCCCGCTGGACCCGCGCCTGTTTGAGCATCGGCGGATTCGGGGGCGATGGACTGCCAGCACTTTTCAGCACCGCTGGCTGAAACCTGCCAGCAGTGCCGGTGCCGCCGACACCACCGTTTTGTACCTGGTCTCCCGACAGCCCTTCAGGGCCAGCCTGCGTGGAGATGCCGCGCCATGAAACGCAAATCTTTGCGCTACCCCCTGTTTCTCTCTTTAGGGGCAGCCATCATCCTGGCCCTGCTTTCCACACAGGGCAGCCGCGACACCGCAAGCGGCGACGCACAGCAAAAGGCGGAGGCCGCTGCACCCGGCAGGTCGGCGGAAGGAGATACTGCTGCCGAGACCCTCCACACCCTCATCGCCCAGGTGGACGGGCTGGCCACTCACCTGCAGTCCCTGCGCCAGACCGATAAGACGGCAGCGGAGGCGGCAGCAAAAAGACAGCGGGCCACAGAGGGTCAGCTCCGACTGCTGCAGGAGCGCCTGGCAGCACTGGAGCGGCACATGCAAAAGCAGTCGAAGGAGACAGTATCCAATCGCGAAGAGCCTGAGGAGCTGTCGGCAAAAATAATTTCAGAGGCGGCTTACCGGAGCATCTGGCCCCTGGGCACGCCCCAGACACCGCTGGCAGCTCTCAGCAAATCAGCGCAGGAGCCCCTCGAGGCCCGCCCCGTCTATACGATTCCCCCGAATGCCATCCTCTTTGATGCCGTGGCCCTGACAGCCCTCATCGGCCGGATTCCGGTGAATGGGCAGGTGACGGACCCCCTGCCGGTCAAAGTGCTCGCCGGCGAGGACAATCTGGCGGCGGGCGGTCAAGTCATCCCCGGCCTTTCGGGCATGATGTTTTCCGGCACGGCGGTCGGAGACTGGACGCTGCGCTGCGTCTCCGTGCGGCTGCACGATGCCACCTTTATTTTTGCCGACGGCACAGTGCGGCACATGACGGCGGGAGGACTGCCGGGCAGCGATGCCGGCACGATGCTGGGCTGGCTCTCCAATGCCCAGGGAACCCCCTGCATTCCAGGACAGCTGCTGACCACCGCCGGGCGCAAAGCGGCACAGCGGGTGCTGCTAAGCGCCGCCCGGGGCTACGCCGGGGCCCGGGGGGAATCGGAGATCACCGAGATCATCTCGTCCCAAAGCGACATCCTCCGCTCCCTGACCGGCAGCGCTAAGGACTACGCGAGCAGCAGTGCCCTGGAGAGCGCTCTTGGGGAATTGGAAAACTTTGCCGCCGAGCGGGACAGCGGCAGCTTTGATGCGGTGTATGTGCCTCCCGGCAGCCGGGTTGCAGTGCACATCACGCAACAGCTGGAAATTAACTACTCCCCTGGAGGACGGAAGATTGAGCATGCCGCAACTGCAGCTGCCCCAATTGCAGAGCTGGATTAGTCCGCGCCTGCCGGCAGTCTTCCCCTGGGTGACAGTGCTTCTGCTGGCGGCAGGCTGCGGCGTCGCTCCCTTGCAGCAGCTGGACGAGGACACTCCGGATATGCGGCAGATTCTGGGACAGCAGGCTGCACACCGTTCTCCCCCGCCCTGGTATGAGAGGCCGCCGGCCGAACCGACCGAGTGGCCCCCGGAGCGTTTTCCGCTGCTGCCCAACCCGGTGCTGTTCATGTGGGTGCATCCCCATCTGGCAGGGGAAGCGCACACGGTTCCGATCCCGGGCTATCCCACCGCTTTTCATCTGTACGAGCGGGATTATTTCGCGCTCCCCAGTGAGACCCCGCCATGAAACACAGTCTCCGCATATTTCAGAGCGGGTTCTTGGAGTTCTTTCGGCGGGGAAGTCCCTTCGGCGGGCACCGCCTAGCCACTTGCGAGCACCTGCGCCCAGGGTACCGGCAGGAGCCTTCCTTCACCGATTTGCTGCCTTGGCTGGCCCTCCTGGAAAATCACTTCGTGCTATTGGAGGACGGCCGCAGCGTCGGCGCCGTGCTAGAACTCCGGCCGGTCGCAACGGAAGGGCGCTCTTTTGCATTTCTCCGCACCCTGCAGGAGGCACTGACGCGGCTGCTCACGGATACCTTCACCGAATACGCCCACGGCCCCTGGATATTGCAAGTGTTCGCCTTTCAGGACGAGAGAGGGCTGGAGGCGGACTGGCAGCGGGCGGCCACCTACCGGCGGGAAGCTGCAAGCTCGCCCTATCGGGAGCGTTTTGAAAAGATGTTTGCCGAGCACATACACGACATCGCCAGACCGGAAGGACTGTTTGAAGACCCTCTCAGCGAGTGCCGCTGGCGCGGCTCTCGGCGCCGGGTTATCGCCTGCATCTACAGGCGCCGCACCCGGGCCTCCGGCGGACCGGAGGATATCGGGCAGGAACTGGCAGAGCAGAGAGAGCGCCTGCAAAAGCAATTGGCGGCGGCGGGGGTGGGCAGCCGCATCCTCACAGGCCCCGAAATCCATGACTGGCTGCTGGGCTGGCTCCATCCCGGTGCCGCCGGCCGCCCCGAGCTTTGCCCCCAGGGCCAGGCAACGGTAGAGCACGGGACCTTTGACTACTCGCTGGCAGATGCGGTGGCGAGCCCCGACACCCGCTCAGAGCGGGAGCAGGGTCTCTGGTATTTTGACGGTCTGCCCCACCGGGCGCTGGGCTTGCAGCGGCTGCGGGGTGCACCGCTTCCCGGTCAGCTGTCCGCAGAGCGCATTGCGGGGGACATCGCCCTATGCCCGCTGGAGCAGATGCCCCCCGGCACGGTCCTCACCATGACCTTGGCCTTTATCCCCCAGAGCATGGTGCAGTCCCAGCTGGACCGGGTTGAACTCGGCGCCGTCGGAGACACCGTCGCCGCCCTGGTCAGCCGAGAAGCGGCCCGGACCTCCCGCAGGCTGCTCTTGGAAGGCAACAAGGTCTATCCCTTCTCTCTCGCTCTCCTGGTACGGGCCGCCGACCTGAAAGAGATGGCGGAGCGATGCGCAGCCTTGGACACCCTGCTGCTCAGCAATCGCCTGCAAATCATCCCGCCGTCCTTAGACCCGGTGGCGCTAGATGCCTACCTGCGCCACCTGCCGATGGGCTATCGCTACGCCCTGGACCAGGTGCGCCGCCGCAACCGCATGATCTACGCCTCCGATGCCGCCGCCCTCCTGCCCCTGTACGGCCGCACCACCGGCACCGGCCGTCCGGCCCTCACGTTTTTCAACCGGGGCGGCGAGCTGCTCACCTGCGACCCCCTGAGCCTGGAAGACCGCACCAAGAATGCGCACCTGTTCCTGTTCGGCCCCACTGGCTCGGGCAAGTCCGCCACCCTGGTCTACCTGCAGATGACACTGATGGCTTTCTACAGGCCACGCATCATCGCCGTGGAGGCGGGCAACTCTTTCGGCCTGCTGTCTCAGTTCTTTCGCGCCGAAGGACTGTCCGTCCGGGATATCGTCCTGCGCCCAGGCTGCGGCGCATCCCTGCCCCCTTTTGCGGGGGCAGCGAGACTGGAAAGTTCTGGGAACAGACTGCCCGGGGAGGATGAGACAGGGAAATCGGCCAATTTCGGCGGGCGGGATCTGCTCGGCGAGTTCACACTCATTGCGCGCCTGATGGTGACCGGCGGGCGAGCGGCGGAAGAAGCCTCTTTCAGCCGTGCCGATGAAGCGGCCCTGCAGCAGGCGCTGCTGCGCGGCGGCGCATACGCGCGGCAGGCCGGACGGCAGGACCTGCGGGTATCAGAGCTGTGCCGGATGCTGGCAGAACTGGCCGATGAGCTGGGGGGCGGCAGCACCCCCCGGGGGGCACGGCTGCAGGAAATGGCCGCCGCCATGAGCCTGTTTACTACCGGCTTCGCCGGCGAGCTGTTTGACCGCCCCGGCTCTTCCTGGCCAGAGGCGGACTACCTGCGCCTGGAGATGGGCACCCTGGCGGATGTGCAGCACGGAGAGCAGCTGGCGGTGGCCTGGCTCGGCCTGATCAATGCCGTGGTGGCAATAGCAGAGCGGAATCAGCAGGACGGCCGTCCCACCATCCTGATTACCGACGAAGCGCATGTCATCACCGGCAATCCGCTGCTCGCCAGCTATGTGGTGAAGGTCTCCAAGCTGCTGGGCCGGCGCCTCGGCCTGTGGCTGTGGATGGCCACCCAGAACATGAAGGACTTCTGCGGCGAAGCGGAAAAAATGCTTTCCATGTTTGAGTGGTGGCTGTGCCTGCATACGGGCAAGGGAGAGCTGGAGGAGCTGGAGCGCTTCCGGCGCCTCACACCGGATGAGCGAGACATGCTGCAAAGTACGCGCAAGGTGCCGGGATGCTACACGGAGGGCGTGCTGCTCTCCGACACCGTGCAGGGACTGTTCCGCAGCGTGCCCCCCGCCCTGTGCCTGGCGCTGGCCCAGACCGAGAAGGAGGAGAAAACTCGCCGCGCCAAAATCATGGCCGAGCAGGGCTGCACAGAGATGGAGGCCGCTTTTGTGATTGCCAGGGAGCTGGCGGCGGCAAGGCGGCAGGAGAGAAAGGCCCCGGACTCATGAACTGCGTGCTCAGAAAATTCGGGCCGGCCCTGCTGTGCCTCGCTCTCACGCTTCCGGCGCCGGTACCCGTTGCGGTCTCCGCCTCCCTGGAAGATGCCGAGATCACAGCTGCCGCCGCCAGCACCGACTGCCTGGACTACCGGATTGACGGACTTTGCATCTGGCTTAAGTGCGGTCCCCTGGGCTGCGCGACCCGGGTCTCTCCCCGGGTGCGTCACTATCTGCCGGACGCAGTGGTCACCGCCCATACCGCCCGCTCCTCCTGGCCCTATGCCGAAGCGCTCTCTAAAAGTGCCGCCGCCATGTTCGGCAACGGCGGCGGCGGCACCTCCCGAGTCAGCCCCCGGGAAGGTTTTCTGCGTTTTAAAAACGTGGAAATTATCGGCAGTCCCGGACTGGCAGTTGCCGGACTCGCAGCCGGCACAGGCTTTCTATGCCCCTCTGCAGCCCAGCCCTACACGCCATATTTTCTGAGCGATGCGGATATCGTCGGCTGGCGTTTCGGCATCCCTGAAACCCTGCACCCGGAGGCCCTCTTGCCCGGGCAGCGCCTCATCGGAGCGCCGGGCAGCGCCTGGGGCAGCGTGCGCCCCCGGCAGGGCTTCTTAGTGCAAGCAGACGACTTCAAGGCGGCCGCCGTGGCGGCCCAGCGGGCGGCGGACATCGCGACTCGCCCTGGTCAGCCCCACCTGTATCGGCTGCTCGGCAGCGCCTGCGGAAGGGGCTGCTGGGGGCCGGGAGCACTGCGGGAAAACGCGCCGGAAACCGGCAAGTGGCAGATGCTGCAGCCCCGGCGCGAAAAGCACTGCGCCGTCTTCGGCGCAGCCGAAGAAAAGAGTGCCGGGCGGGGCTCTTCCCGAGAACAGCATGCCTGGCACCTGTGGCGTCCGTATACCTGCTGCAAGCCTCGGGGACAGATGCTGCTTACGGTAATCCCGCTGGAGAGTTAGTCCCCATGTCCCGCTTTTATTATTGGCAGCGCCTTCGGCAAACGCCGGCCTCCCCGCCTGCAAGTGTCAGGCTGGCCGCACGCAGGAAACCGGCGACAGCAAAGAGCAAAGAGGAGCGGCACGGTCTCCCCGCTGGGAGGATTCTTGGCCCGCTTCTGCCCCCGGCAGTGCTGCTGCTCGCCGGCCTGGCTGGCGCCGCAGGCGCAGAGGAGACCGGGGCCAAGGCAGTGCTGCCGCATCCCATCGGCAACGGCAGCTGGTACTACCAGATCGGGGGCGGCAGGCCGGTGCTGAATATCAGCGCCGACACGGTCAGCCCGCTGAGCCAATCCGGGCTGAAGCGGCGGATAGATGCCTGCGGCTTTGATATCAAGAAGTCTATTCGCAGCCATTTCAATCAACTGCAGCGCAACCTGTACGGGCTGGAAAAGGAAATTGTCGACTCCGCCCAGTCCCTGCTGCGGGCCGGCGGTCTGTCGGTTCTGCAGCGCGCCAACCCCGGCATGTACGACTTGGTCACCCGGGGCATCGCCGACGGCAAGGAGGCTTTTGATATTGCCGTCAAGAGCTGTCAGCAGATCCGGCGCGATCTGGAGGCGGGGGAAAGCGTGCTGGATGGCTGGCGGCAGATCGCCCGGGGTTCCCAATGGAAGGAAGCCTGGGAACAGGCGGCAGACCCGGTGGAGGCAGAGCGCAACATTGAGGAGCAGGCCGGCGAAAACGGCATTCGCTGGGTGGGGGGACAGCGGGCCGGCGGTGCGGATCAGGCTCCGATACGCATCACCAGCGATGTAACTAAAGCCGGCTACCGCCTGTGGCAGCCGGAGGGCGGCGGACCGAGCCCCCTGGCACACATCTGGGAGAGCCCAGAGGCTGCCGCCGCCTTTGCGGTGTCCGTTCTCGGCGAAAGCCAGATACGCCTATGCCGCAATTGTGAGCAGCTGCAGACCGCCTCGGAACAGGGTTTTCACAGGGAGATTCAGAGGGAGCAGACGGATGCCCTCGCCATCTTGGATGCCCTTCTGAAAAACCGGGGCCGGCCCGATGCAAAACAGCTGGCAGCGCTCACCTCGCCGGGCATGGGCATCGCCGTGAGCCCCGCGGTTATCCAGGCGCTGCGGGAAGAGCTGACCGCCAACCGGGCAATACTCGCCGGGCGGCTGGCCACGGAGATCGCCCTCACCCGGACGCTGGAAAAGGCGCTGCTGCTGCGCCAGCTGCTGCGTATCGGGCAGAGGGAAGTGAATGTCGCCGCCAACGATGCCGCCCAGCGAGAGAGCGGCCGTCTGCTGAAGCGATTAGACAGCGAGATTGAAAACGTGCTGTTTGAGCAGCGGGTGCGGCGGGAAGCGCTGACCAACACCGCCTTCCTGCTGCTGGAGCGGCACCGGACACGGCGCACACAGGGCATAGCGGCCCTGCCGGAGAGCCTGCCAGCGAGCGCACCGCCGACGCTGATAGAGGGCGGTGCACGGCGGCGCACGGACAGGAATTGAGGGGCCAGAATGTACAGTGTCGGCAGCTTTCTGGAGCTTGTTACCGCAGCAGCAGCATGGCGCACATACGCAGAGATATGGCACCTCTTGGTGAGCACCGGTCTCGCCTATCTCCCCTTCGCCGCAATCCTGTTCTCCGCCCTCCGCCAGGCCAGAGAAAACGGCGACCCGGGGCCGGGGCTCGCTGCCCTGCGGCTATCGGAAGTCCGTCTGTACCTGGCTTTTGGGGTAGTGCTGTTCTGTGTCGTGCCCACCGTTCCGATTACACCTGAAGAGATGGTATACGCGGAGCAGTCCTGCACGCTCACACAGCTGGACCTGACACGCACGCTGCAGGAACAGCGCCCCGGTGAAAGCGGCACCACCTACGACTTCTTCACCGTGGGCGGCGAGCCGGTGCTGATACCGGTTTGGTGGTGGCTGCTCAACAACCTGGCGCAGGGCTTCACCGCCGCCGCCATCAATGCGCTGCCGTGCAATCTTGATCTGCGCGGACTTTCGGCGGCGGTGGCCAGCGCAGCGGTGAAGGAGCCGGAGCTGCAGGGGGAGGTCACGGTCTTTCACCGGGACTGCTGGCAGCCCGCCCGCCGCCTGTACGCGCAGCAGCGCCGAAAAGCGCCGGCGACGCTGCCGGACGGCACCCCCCTCTACGAAGACCTGGCCTGGGCCGGCTCTTCGTTTTTCCTAGACACGCCGGGCTACTACGACTCCCTCTTTCCGGAGGAAGGGGTGCAGAGCTTCTCCTACGACCCAGAGCGAGATGCCGCCTTTGCCGCGCCGGCCCATGCGGACGGCCGGGGATGGCCCTCCTGCCGCCAGTGGTGGCTGGATGCAGAACACGGCCTGCGCGGGCGCCTGCTGGCACTGGCAGACCGAGAATTGCAGGAAAAGTGGTATTACTACCATCGCCGACGGCAGGAGGGCTCAGAGGATGCGCTGCTGCGCGCGCTCCTTGACACCGGGCAAGAGCTCAGTGCCACCGCGGTGGCGGGCAGTCTGCGGGGCAGCGGTCTGGTCAACATGCTGCAGGAGGGCGCGCTGACTTTCCTGGCCGGCATCACCGCACTGCAGGCCCTGCCGGAGACTGCCGCCAGCTTCAAGGTGATCCGGGACACTGCGCCCATCCTGCAGGCGCTGGTGCTCCTGCTGCTGATTCTCTCCCTGCCCATTCTGCTGGCGACAGGCAATTACAGTCTGGAAGCAATGCTGTCCCTCAGCCTGATCTTCATGTCCGTGGTGTTCTGGGGTTTCCTGTTCAAGCTGGTCTACTGGATTGACAGCACTCTTATTGATGCGGTGCTGCCGAAGAGCTTCTACGGAGCGGTGTATTCCAGCGCCTTTGAGCTGATGTTCCAAGCGATGGTATTCTTAGCCTACATGCTGCTGCCGCTGCTGTTCACCCGCTTCATGCAGGAGGTGGGACGCAATGTCGGGATCAATGCCAGCCAGGTGTTTCTCGGCGGCAATCTCACCCGGCTGGCGGACTATTCAAGAAACCAGAAGGCTTCCCCTTCCCCTTCCCAAGGCGGCGGCCGAGGACAGCATAGATGAAGCGGCCCTCCTCAGCCGTCGTCACCGCCGCCTGCCAGGTCTCGCAGACGGTACAGCGCGGTCACGGCATCCCGGGGCGTGATGGCATCCAGGTCCAGCGTCCGCAGGGCCTCCTCCACAGGGGAGATGGACGGGGAAGCAGCCTTGGCCGAAGGTGCCATGTGCGGCTTCTCCCGCTCCAGCTCGGCGAGCTTTCCCCGGGCGACGGCCAGCACCTGGGGCGGAATGCCGGACAGCTGCGCCACCTGCAAGCCGTAGCTGCGGCTGGCCGGCCCTTCCTCCACGCTGTGCAGGAAAGTGATTTCGTTCCCGTACTCGGTGGCCCCGAGGTGCACATTGGCGACTCCCGGGCAGGTTTCAGCCAAGACCGTCAGCTCAAAGTAATGGGTGGCAAACAGGGTAAAGGCGTGCACCTGCTCGGCGAGATGCACCGCGCTGGCCCAGGCCAGCGCCATGCCGTCAAAGGTGCTGGTGCCCCTGCCGATCTCGTCCATCAGCACCAGGCTGTCCGCCGTGGCATTGTGCAGAATGCCGGCGGTCTCGGTCATTTCCACCATGAAAGTAGAGCGTCCGCTGGCCAGGTCATCGGAGGATCCGATGCGGGTGAAGATGCGGTCCAGGAGGGGCAGGCGCACCTTGCTCGCCGGCACAAAGCTGCCGATATGGGCGAGCAGCGCTATCAGCGCAATCTGCCGCATGTAGGTGGATTTGCCGCCCATATTGGGCCCGGTGACTATCAGCATGCGACGCTGGTCATCCAAATGCAGCGCATTGGGCACAAAGGGTGCCTCCTGCACCGCCTCCACCACCAGATGACGCCCTTCTTCAATGGCAAAGGTTGCCTCCTCGGTGAATTCGGGTCGGCACAGGCGCAGGGCCTCGGCCCGTTCAGCAAGGCTGGCGAGCACATCCAGCTCCGCAAGCGCCGCCGCCGTGCTCTGCAGGGGCTCCAGGGATTCATTGAGGGTTTCCAGAAGGGCGTCGTACAGCACCCGCTCCCGCTGCATAGCGCGGCTGCGGCTGCTGAGGGCACGGTCCTCCCACTCCTTGAGCTCGGGAATAATGTAGCGCTCGGCGCTCTTCAGGGTCTGGCGGCGCATGTAGTCCTCGGGAACACGATCCGCCTGGGAGCGGCTGACCTCAATGTAGTAGCCGTGTATGCGGTTGTAGCCCACCTTCAGATTGGTGATACCGGTGCGGCGCTTCTCCCGGACCTCCAGCTCCATCAGATAATCGCCGCTGCGAGTGTCGATGCTGCGCAAATCGTCCAGGTTCTTGTCGTAGCCGGCGGCGATGACGCCTCCCTCCCGCAGGGTCGCGGGAGGCGCCTCCACGATGGCCCGGGACAAGAGCTCCGCGATTTCTTTGAACTCGCCGAGGGCCTCCCTGCGCTCGGCCAGCTCCTCGCCGAGGGCGGCGGTCCGCACCTCCGGCAAGGCTGCCAGCCCTTCCCCCAAGCGCACCAAATCCCGGGGGCGCGCCGAGCGCAGGGCCACCCGGGCGAGAATGCGCTCCATGTCCCCGACGGGGCGAAGGGTTTTGGAAAGGGTCTCCGAGCGGTCATCCTGCTGCAATGCCTCCACCGCCGCCAGGCGCTGCTCCAGCATCTTCCGGTCCCGCAGCGGACGGTGCAGCCAGCGCCGCAGCAGCCGCGAGCCCATCGGCGTAACGCAGCGGTCCATTACCGACACCAGAGTATTCTCCGGCCCGCCCGCGAGATTCATTTCAATCTCCAAGTTGCGGCGAGTGGCAGCATCCAGGAACACACCCCTGTCCCGGTGCTCGCAGGACAGGCTGCGGATGTGGGGAAGCGAGCCCTGCTGGGTGCTTTTTGCATATATGAGCAGGGAGCCGGCGGCCTGAACTGCCGTCTTCATGTCGGCGCAGCCGAATGCATCCAGCGTGCGGGTGCGAAATTGCTCGTTGAGGCCGCGCTCGGCGCTGTCCAAGTCAAATTCCCAGGGCGGGCGCAGGCGCAGCCCCGCATGCTCCTTCAGAAATGGCGGCAGCGGCATATCCTCGGGCACCAGGACCTCGGCCGGACGCAGGCGGTACAGCTCCGCCTGCAGCCCCTCCTCGTGCTCCACTTCGGCCACCGTGAAGCGGCCGCCGGCAATATCCAGGCAGGCGAGCCCAAAACCGCCCTTCTGCTGCTGGCAGCAGGCCAGGAGAAGGTTATCGCGACACTCGTCCAAAAGGGCTTCATCGCTCAGGGTGCCGGGGGTGACAATGCGCACCACCTTGCGCTCTACCGGACCGCGGCTTGTCTCCGGGTCGCCGATCTGCTCGCAGATGGCAACCGATTCCCCGATGCGCACCAGCTTGGCCAGATAGCCCTCAACCGCATGAACCGGCACGCCCGCCATGGGGATGGGCGACTTGGTGGACTTGCTGCGGGCGGTCAGGGTGATGTCCAGCAGATCAGAGGCCCGCTTGGCATCTTCGTAGAACATCTCGTAGAAATCCCCCATCCGGTAGAACAGCAGCATGTCCTTGTACTCGGATTTGATGCGCAGATACTGCTGCATCCCCGGCGTCTTGTGTCCGGAACTCGGACCAGTATCGGGATCAGGGGAGGTCAATTCCAGCATCGGAAAGAATCAGCAAAAATTGAATTGCGCAAGGGGGAGCAACTTGACCCCGCCGGAAGGATTACCGATGATGTAGTTTACCTCTTTGTCAAGTATGGGAGGCGCAACTCATGGCAGCTGACGAAGCTGGCAGACTGGCAGCCAAACTGGGTCATGTCATGGAGCAGCTGAACTGGCATGTGGCCACGGCTGAATCCTGCACTGGCGGCGGTCTCAGCGAGGCCATCACCCGTATCCCCGGCTCCTCCGCCTGGTATGCCGGCGGGGTTGTGTCCTACAGCAACCAGTCCAAGCAGCGCCTGCTGGGCGTAGAGGAGGATCTGCTGAACCAACACGGCGCAGTCAGCGAAGCGGTGACCCGCCGCATGGCCCTGCGGGTGCGGGAGCTGCTGGATACCGAGGCCGGGATCGCCATCAGCGGCATCGCCGGCCCCGGCGGCGGCACGCCGGACAAGCCTGTCGGCACCGTGTGGATCGCCTGGAGCCTGCAAGGGGTGAATACCTTCGCCGAGCTGTGCTGCCTGACGGGGGAACGCAATGCGGTGCGCTCGCAGGCAATTAGCCATTCCCTGCGCGGGCTGCTGGCGGTGGTTCGGCGAGAAAATCGCTGACAGGCGACAATAGAGTTCTGGTGACGCAAACGACAACCATTTCCGGCAGAGGAGAAGACAATGGATGAGAAACGGCAGAAGGCGCTGGCAACGGCGCTGGCACAGATTGAACGGCAATTCGGCAAGGGTACGGCGATGCGCCTCGGCGACTCGCCAACCGTGCCGGTCACCGCGATTCCGACCGGCTCCCTGGCCCTGGACATGGCCCTGGGAGTGGGCGGCCTGCCGAAGGGACGCATCGTGGAAATCTACGGACCGGAGTCCTCGGGCAAGACCACCCTCAGTCTGCAGGTAATCGCCTCCTGCCAGAAGATGGGGGGCACAGCGGCCTTCGTGGATGCCGAGCACGCGCTGGACCCGGCCTATGCCGGAAAACTGGGAGTCAGCTCCGACGACCTGGTGGTATCCCAGCCGGATTCCGGCGAGCAGGCCCTTGAGGTGACAGACGTGCTGGTGCGCTCCGGCGCCATTGATGTGCTGGTGGTGGATTCAGTGGCGGCCCTTACGCCCCGGGCCGAAATTGAGGGGGAGATGGGAGACTCCCACATGGGTCTGCAGGCGCGGCTCTTGAGCCAGGCGATGCGGAAGCTGACCAGCAGCATCAAGCAGGCCAACTGCCTAGTGATCTTTATCAACCAGATCCGCATGAAAATTGGCGTCGTGTACGGCAACCCGGAGACCACCACCGGCGGCAATGCCCTGAAATTTTATGCCTCGGTGCGCCTGGACATCCGCCGCATCGGCACCATCAAGGAGGGGGACGAGGTGATCGGCAACGAGGTGCGGGTAAAAGTGGTGAAAAACAAGGTGGCGCCGCCCTTCAAAAAGGCGGAATTCCAGATTCTTTTTGATCAGGGCATCAACCGCACCGGGGAACTGGTGGACCTTGGGGTCAAGTTCGGCATGCTGGAAAAAGCCGGTTCCTGGTACAGCCACCAGGGGGAGAAAATCGGGCAGGGCCGGGCATCTGTAATCACCTTTCTGGAAAAGCACCCGGAAGTGGCCGAAAAAGTGGAAAA
This sequence comes from Gammaproteobacteria bacterium, assembly GCA_965205525.1. GTDB lineage: Bacteria > Pseudomonadota > Gammaproteobacteria > JABABF01 > JABABF01. Next base: position 70,732 of record OZ242171.1, on the reverse strand, counting down.
GGGCGTGCGGGAGCAGCTGAATCCAGCCGTAAACGAGCAGGAGACAGAAGAAGAGGAGCCGGCAGCTGACAGCACAGCGAAGGACAAGGCGCAGGATGCCGCGAGGGCGAATGCCTGAAACCACGGCCCGGGCGGAGACTGAAAAAGTCCGGGCGCAGTCGCTGCATCACTACGCGCTGGGCTGCCTGGCCAGGCGCGAGCACTGCCGGGCGGAGCTGCGGCGCAAGCTCAGGGCGCGGGATGGCGGCGACGAGGCGACAACAGAGAATCTGCTAGACACGCTGCAGGCGGCCGGACATCTCAGTGAAGCGCGTTTTGTGGAAGCCCTGATCCGCAGCCGGGTGCGACGGGGCTGCGGCCCGGTGCGGATTCGCCAAGAGCTTCGGCAGCGGGGTGCAGAGGAAGACTGCATTGAAAAAGGACTGCAAACGGCGGACTGCAACTGGCAGGAGCTGGCAGAGCACATGCATGCCCGCAAGTTTGGCGGCGCGGCACCGGCCAGCTTTGAAGAGAAGATGAAGCACGCCCGCTACCTGGAAAGCCGCGGCTTTGAACGGGAGACCATTCAGAAAACACTGGCTCACCTGTCTGGGCGAGACAGTTCTTAGCGTCTGTCTTATAGAACATTCGCATACTTTTAAAAGAATAATTAATATCAAGCATGATCGCAATACGTCCCCGCTATAGTGTTAGTTATATGGAAGTGTCAGACTAGGGATCCGGAAAAAATGGAGCACAGAAAAAGCAAAGTAGGAATAAAATGCCAGAGGAAAGAAGGTTTCCGCAACCTCGCTTCAGCACCGCTGAGGGAGTTCCCCGCCAGGAGCACATGCCCATGAACAACAAAGCCGCCGATGCCAGACACGCTATCTGCAACCTGCTGTACCGCTATGCAGAAGCAGTGGATGACGGTGACATGGAAACCCTGAACGAGCTGTTCCGGCACGCTGTCCTGTACGCCGGCAGCGAGGATGCGCCCTACCCGGGCAGCGAAGGTGTGGAGAAAATGTTCGGCGACTTCACCAAGTATTACGACCGGAATGAAAAGCGAGTGGATTTCCCGAAGGAGCGGGGCACCCCTTACACCATCCATGTCATCAGCAACCCGATTATTGAAGTGTCAGCGGATGGCAAATCCGCCCGAGGGCGGAGCCGTTTTGTGGTATTTCAAGCGATGTCCGACTTTCCCATGCAGCCGATTATCGGCGGCCGCTATCGGGATGAATTTGCAGAGGTGGACGGTGAATGGCGCTTTGTCTCCCGCATGTACAAGACCAATCTGGTGGGCGACATCTCCCATCATCTGCCCCAGCCGCCCCCGGTGGACAGATAAAAATCAGCCTGTGAGACCTGTTCTTATTCTTATGCCGCCCATTATCGGCGGACATCTTCGGAAGAAACTTGTGCAGATGGACGGCCAGAGGGCGCTGCCCCCCGCATGCTCAGAACCCGCTCAGCAGGCGACAGAGTTCACCGCCTGCTCCGACCGGCGATAGCGAGCAGATGAAACTCAGACTGTGGGCCCTGCCCCTTCTCCTGCTGCCCTGGCTCCTCTTGCCGGATGCGCTGGCGCAGGAGAAGTCGGAGCCCATCCTCCGCAACGATGTGCGCTTTCAGCCGATAGCGGCAAAGCACGGCATGGTGGTCAGCGCCGAGGCAGAGGCGACCCGCATCGGCGTGGACATCCTGCGAGCGGGGGGCAACGCCGTAGATGCGGCAGTGGCAGTAGGTTTTGCGCTGGCGGTCACCTATCCGCGGGCGGGCAACATCGGCGGCGGCGGCTTTATGCTGGTGCACTTAGCGGAAGAAAACCGCACTGTGGCCATAGACTATCGGGAGCGGGCGCCGATGGCGGCTCATCGGGACATGTTCTTAGACGGCGCAGGCAAGGTAGACCAAAACCTGTCCCGCTTCAGCCGTCGGGCGGCCGGGGTGCCCGGCACCGTTGCCGGCCTGCTTCACGCCCTGGAGCAGTACGGCACCCTGCCCCGCCGCAAGGTCATGGCCCCGGCTATCCGCCTGGCCCGCAAGGGCTTCCCGGTCAGCCCTGGGATGGCCGCTGCCCTGGCCCGGTGGTCCGGGCGTCTTTCGCGGGACCCGGGGGCGCGGGCACTGCTTTTCAATCGGGACGGCTCAACCCTGCGGGTTGGTCAGCGGCTTCGCCAGCCAGCCCTGGCGCGCACACTGAAAGCAATTTCCCGTCGCGGAGCGGACGGCTTTTATCGGGGCTCTGCAGCCGAAGCTATGGCGGCGGACATGCGCGCCGGGGGCGGCTTGATAACCGCCGCCGATCTGGCCCGCTACCGGATCACCGAGCGCACACCAATTGTCGGAGACTACCGGGGCTATCGGGTGGTCTCCATGCCGCCCCCCAGCTCAGGCGGAGTGCATCTGGTGCAGATGCTGAACATCCTGGAGGGTTATCCCATCGCCGAATACGGCGCGGGCAGCGCCCGCACCCTGCACCTGACAGCCGAGGCCATGCGGCGCGCCTACGCAGACCGCAGCCGCTATCTGGGAGACACCGACTTCACGCCGGTGCCGCTGGCAGCGCTTGCTGCCAAGGAGTACGCCGCCCGCCTGCGCAAGAGCATTGACGAAAAGCGGGCCACTCCCTCCGACCAGGTTGCGCCGGGGGCCGTGCTGCCCGAGGAGAGCGAAGACACCACCCACTATTCCATAGTGGATGCCGCAGGCAACGCCGTGGCCAACACCTATACCCTGAACTACAGCTACGGCTCCAGCATCCTGGTGCCGAAGCTCGGCTTCTTTCTCAACAACGAGATGAACGACTTCGCCGCCCGCCCCGGAGAGCCGGATGGCTTCGGACTGCTCAGCGGTGAAGCGAATGCAATCCAGCCCGGCAAGCGCCCCCTCAGCTCAATGACCCCGACACTGCTGCTCAAGGACGGCAAGCTGGCGCTGGTCACCGGCAGCCCCGGCGGCAGCGCCATCATCAACACGGTCCTGCAAATTATTCTGAACTTTGCTGACCACGGCATGAACCCCGCCGAAGCCGTGGCCGCACCCCGCATACACCACCAGTGGATGCCCGACCGGCTCTCGGCGGAGCGGGGCATCAGCCCCGACACCCTGGCCCTGCTGCGGGCAGCCGGACACAACCTGGTGCAAGACCGAGCCATCGGCAACGCAGGCACTATTGCCATCGGCAGCGGCTGGCTTTACGGCGCAGCAGATACCCGCCGCAGCGGCGGGCTGGCACTGGGGTATTGAGGCGATATACGCCGATATAAAAACCGGCGGGATCCGCCAGTTGCGAATCCCGCCGGTGCGGTAAGCCGTCTGGCTTACTTGATGGGGATGGAACGAGGTTTCAGCTGCTCCGGGATCTCCCGGGCCAAGTGGACCGTCAGCATCCCGTCCTTCTGCTCCGCGCCGGTGACGCGCACATGGTCGGCGAGGTTGAACTTGCGCTCAAAGCTGCGCGCAGCGATGCCTCGGTAGAGGTACTCGCGCCCTTTTTCGCTTTCTTCCTCCGCCTTCACATGGCCGCGCACGGTCAGGGTCTGGTCCGCAACGCTGATTTCCATGTCATCGCGCCCGAAGCCGGCTGCAGCTATCGTGATGTCATAGGAGTCGTTACCCGTCGCCTCAATGTTGTAGGGCGGGTAGTTCGGCACCTTGGCATCCATCGCCGCATCCATAAGATTGGCGAGGCGGTCAAAGCCCACCGTCGTGCGGAACAGGGGGGAAAGGTTAAGTGCGTTCATGATGTTTCTCCTTCAATTGAAGCGAGCAAACAGGTCGGAAAACACTGCTAGAGCCGTCTTCCTTCCTCACCAGCACCAAAATTGGCCGCCGGCAATTCCTATGTAGGAATATAAAACCAAATTTCAAGAGGGCCGCCCATCTCCCTAGTCTTTGCGCTGTTCCTTTTCCAGTGCTTCAGCCTTAGCATAATCCTCATCAGCTTCTTGATGAAGCCCTAAAGCTTTTTTCGCATTGCCTCGGCTGTAATATGCTGCGGCATATTGAGGATTGAGTCTAATAGCCTCACTATAATCTTCAATGACTTCTTTATGCCGCCCTAAAGCTCTTTTCGCATTGCCTCGGCTGTGATATGCCATGGCAAATTGAGGATTGAGTCTAATAGCCTCACTATGATCTTCAATGGCTTCTTTATGCCGCCCTAAAGCTTTTTTCGCATTGCCTCGGTTGTGATATGCCATGGCATATTGAGGATTGAGTCTAATAGCCTCACTATAATCTTCAATGGCTTCTTCATACTCCCCTAAATCATCTTTCGTAAAACCTCGGTTGGGATATGCAATGGCCAATTGAGGATTGATCGCAATGGCCCTGTCATAATCCTCAAGAGCTTCTTGATGAAGCCCTAAATCATCTTTCGTAAAACCTCGGTTGGGATATGCAATGGCCAATTGAGGATTGATCGCAATGGCCCTGTCATAATCCTCAAGAGCTTCTTGATGAAGCCCTAAAGCATCTTTCGCAACACCTCGGTTGTTATATGTCTCGGCAAGTTGAGGATCAAGTCTAATAGCCTCACTATAATCTTCAATGGCTTCTTCATGCCGCTCTAAAGCAGTTTTCGCATTGCCTCGGTTGTTATATGCATCAGCTCTTTGAGGATCAAGTCTAATAGCCTCACTATGATCTTCAATGGCTTCTTGATAAAGCCCTAAAGCAGATTTCGCATTGCCTCGGTTGTCATATGCGTCGACATATTGAGGATTGAGTCTAATGGCCTCATCATAATCTTCAATGGCTTCTTGATGAAGCCCTAAAGCAGATTTCGTACTGCCTCGGTTGTAATATGCCTCGGCAAGTTGAGGATTGAGTCTAATAGCCTCACTATAATCTTCAATGGCTTCTTGATAAAGCCCTAAAGCAAGCTTCGCATTGCCTCGGTTGTTATATGCGTCGGCACTTTGAGGATTGAGTCTAATAGCCTCACTATGATCTTCAATGGCTTCTTGATAAAGCCCTAAAGCAAGTTTCGCATTGCCTCGGTTGTAATATGCATTGGCAAATTGAGGATTGAGTCTAATAGCCTCACTATGATCTTTAATGGCTTCTTGATAACACTCTAAAGCCGATTTCGCATTGCCTCGGTTGTAATATGCATTGGCATATTGAGGATTGAGTCTAATAGCCTCACTATGATCTTTAATGGCTTCTTGATGACACTCTAAATCAGATTTCGCATTGCCTCGGCCGTTATATGCATTGGCAAATTGAGGATTGAGTCTAATAGCCTCATCATGATCTTCAATGGCTTCTTCATGCCGCCCTAAAGCAGATTTCGTATTGCCTCGGTTGTAATATGCCTCGGCAAATTGAGGATTGATTGCAATGGCACTGTCATAATCCTCAAGAGATTTTTGATGCCGCCCTAAATGAGATTTCGCATTGCCTCGGTTGCTATATGCCTCGGCAAATTGAGGATTGAATCTAATAGCCTCATCATAATCTTCAATGGCCGCTTCATACAGCTTTGAAGCTGCTTTCGCAACACCTCGGTTGTTATATGCAATGGCCAATTGAGGATTGATCGCAATGGCCCTGTCATAGTCTTTAATGGCTTCTTCATGCCGATCTAAAGCAGATTTCGCAGTGCCTCGGTAGTTATATGCAATGGCCAATTGAGGATTGATCGCAATGGCCTTGTCATAATCTTTAATGGCTTCTGGATAAAGCCCTAAAGCTTTTTTCATATTGCCTCGGTTGTGATATGCCATGGCATATTGAGGATTGATTTTAATGGTCTCGTCGTAATGTTCAATCGCTTTTTCGTATTCTCCTGCTTCTGACTTTAAAAATCCCCTAGAAAATTCAAGTTTCTCCTGTATTTTATTTATTAGTTTCTGTACTTTTTTCATGATCAGGGCTGTATTTTCATATTCGAACTATACCATTCATCAGTATTTAGGACAGTGCCTGGGGCATACCCTCAAGTGTTTTATGCTGGCGGCGAAGCAGATTTACTTTGTTGCTGCAAGGAGGGCGCTTTAACCTGCTGATGGACCAGAGCGCAATTTTCGCTGCTCCGGAGTCTCCCGCCGAGCGAGCCTTAGGCATTCCGTCCTTCCTCACCAGCACCAAAATTGGCCGCCGGCAATTCCTATGTAGGAATATAAAACCAGATTTCAAGAGGGCCGCCCATCTCCCTAATCTTTGCGCTGTTCCTCTCGCAGTGCCTTAGCCTTAGCACGATCCTTAAGAGCTTCTTGATGAAGCCCTAAAGCAGATTTCGCTTTGCCTCGGTTGTAATATGCTGCAGCATATTGAGGATTGAGTCTAATTGCCTCATTACAATCTTCAATGGCTTCTTGATAAAGCCCTAAAGAACCTTTCGCAACACCTCGGTTGTTATATGCCTTGGCTCTTTGAGGATTGAATCTAATAGCCTCACTATAATCCTCAATGGCCTCTTGATACCGCTCTAAAGCAGATTTCGCATTGCCTCGGTTGTGATATGCCATGGTATATTGAGGATTGAATCTAATAGCTTCACTATAATCTTCAATGGCTACTTGATGAAGCCCTAAAGCTTTTTTCGCAACACCTCGGTTGTTATATGCTGCGGTATATTCAGGATTGATTTTAATAGCCTTGTCGTAATATTCAATCGCTTCTTTGTATTTTTCTTCTTTTAACTTTGCAAGTCCCCTATAAAATTCAAAATGGGAAGTGGCATAATTTTTTTCATTGGCGATAAAGCCAATCAGGTCATTATAAATAGTATCTTGAGATATGTTATGAAATCTTCTCAAATACTCTAAAATTTCCAGCTTGAGTTCCTTATCAATCTCAAAGCGCTTATAATCATCTTTATGAAGATACCCTTTGGAGGAATATACAAAAATACTGCTTTGGGCAATTATGCGTCCCTTGCTGGCTTGGGTATTAGCAGGTTCTATAAAGCCGATGGAAGTAGAAAAATGTTTTTCGTCATATTTAATGTCTTTTATTCTCTTTCTTTCATCTTTATTGCATAATACTAATTCTCCTTTTTTATTGTTTAAATCGCCGGTACAAGCAAAAAACAGGGCGACATACAAGTTGTAAGTGAAATCTATAAGCGTCACCTTTCCGCCGTAATGCCGCAGATCGGTCAATATCTCTATATTACTGGTATGGGGTGGAAAATGCTTCTTTGCATTTTCTACTATTTCTTCTTCCATATGTGCTGGACTGAAATTCTTATGAAATAGAACTTCCTTGTCCTTCTTCTTCGCCCAGCGATAAAGCGATGAACTAATGCCATCCCTTTTTTTACTGTAAACTTCCGGCGTGCCGCGGAAAATATACTCTCCATCAGCACATTCCCCCAGTATCTCGTTTATTAGTTTCTGTACTTTTTTCATGACCGAGGCTGCATTTTCATATTCGGACTACGCCATTCATCAGTATTTAGAACAGTGCCTGCGGCATACCCTCAAGTATTTTATGCTGATAGCGAAGCAGATTTACTTTGTCGTCGCAAGGAAGGTGCTTTATACCCACTGATGGACCAGAGCGCGATTTTCGCTGCTCCGGAGTCTCCCGCCAAGCGAGCCTTAGGCATTCCGTCCTTCCTCACCAGCACCAAAATTGGCCGCTGGCAATTCCTATGTAGGAATATAAAACCAGATTTCAAGAGGGCCGCCTCCTAATCTTTGCGCTGTTCCTCTCGCAGTGCCTTAGCCGCCTTAGCATAATCCTCAAGAGCTTCTTGACGAAGCCCTAAAGCTAATTTCGCAGCGCCTCGGTTGTAATATGCATCGGAATGTTGAGGATTGAGCCTAATAGCCTCATTACAATCTTCAATGGCTTCTTGATGCTGCCCTAAAGCTTGTTTTGCAACACCTCGGTTGCTATATACCACGGCCAAGTGAAGATTGAGCCTAATAGCCTCATTATAATCTTCAATGGCTTCTTGATGAAACCCTAAAGCAGATCTCGCAATGCCTCGGTTGCTATATGCCTCGGCCGAGCGAGGATTGAGCCTAATAGCCTCATTACAATCTTCAATGGCTCCTTGATGAAACCCTAAAGAAAATTTCACAACGCTTCGGTTGCTATATGCCTTGGCCAAGTGAGGATTGAGCCTAATAGCCTCATTACAATCTTCAATGGCTTCTTGATGAAACCCTAAATCAGATTTCGCAGCGCCTCGGTTGCCATATGCCTCGGCCGAGCGAGGATTGAGCCTAATAGCCTCATTACAATCTTCAATGGCTCCTTGATGAAACCCTAAAGCAGATCTCGCAACACTTCGGTTGCTATATGCCACGGCCAAGTGAGGATTGAACCTAATAGCCTCATTACAATCTTCAATGGCTCCTTGATGAAACCCTAAAGCAGATCTCGCAGCACTTCGGTTGCTATATGCATTGGCCGAGCGAGGATTGAACCTAATAGCCTCATTACAATCTTCAATGGCTCCTTGATGAAGCCCTAAAGCAGATTTCGCAGCACCTCGGTTGCTATATGCCATGGCCGAGCGAGGATTGAGCCTAATAGCCTCACTACAATCTTCAATGGCTTCTTGATGCTGCCCTAAAGCTTGTTTTGCAACACCCCGGTTGCTATATGCCTTGGCCAAGTGAGGATTGAGCCTAATAGCCTCATTACAATCTTCAATGGCTTCTTGATGCTGCCCTAAAGCTTGTTTTGCAACACCTCGGTTGCTATATGCCTTGGCCAAGTGAGGATTGATTTCAATGGCCCTGTCATAATATTCAATAGCTTCTTGATACCGCCCTAAAGCAGATTCCGCCCTGCCTCGGTTGTAATATGCATCGGCCGGCATCTTGAGGATTGAGAATAATGGCCTCATCATAATCTTCAATGGCTTCTTGATGCCGATCTAAAGCATTTTTCGTATTCTCCTGCTTCTGACTTTAAAAGTCCCCTATAAAATTCAAATTGCTCCTGTATTTTATTTATTAGTTTCTGTACTTTTTTCATGATCAGGGCTGCGTTTTCATATTTGGACTACGCCATTCATCAGTATTTAGGACAGTGCCTGCGGCATACCCTCAAGTGTTTTATGCTGGCAGCGAAGCAGATTTACTTTCTCTTATATAGGGCTGTGAATTCTAGCTTCAAGAGGAGGCCCACTGCCTCTGCTCCTACTCATTGTCACCGGAAGGGGGACATTCCTGTCCCCCTGCTCTCCTGCACATCCGGGGGCGGCTGAGCGGCCCCCCTTTTGCAACCCCTGTCATAGGGTTATTATGCGAGTGTGCACCGACACTGCGACAGCGACCGAGGGACACCATGGGTATTCACAAAAGCTTCTGCCGAATATGCTCAGCCTACTGCGGCATTGAGGTGGAAATCAAAGACGGCAGGATTATCGCTATCTCCGGCGACTCAGAGCACCCGATGAGCCGAGGCTACACCTGCACCAAGGGGCGGCAGTGGGCTTCGCAGTATTACGCAAAGGACCGATTGCTGTATGCGCAGAAACGGGATTCCCGGGAGGCGGACTTCTGCCGCACAGACCCCGAGCAGGCACTGGATGAAATCGCCGAAAAGCTCCAAGCCATTATCAAAAAACACGGCCCCCGGGCAGTGGCAGGCTATCGCGGCAACGGCCTGTCGGTGAGTTCCAACGGCAATCAGATCGCCCACGCCTGGCTCAAGGGGCTGGGCTCCGAGATGGACTTCAGCAGCCTGACCATAGACCAGCCGGCAAAGATTGTCGCTGCCGGACGGCACGGCATCTGGGGCGGCGGCGCCCACGGCTTTGCGGATGCCGATGTCTGCATGCTGGTCGGCAATAATCCCATCATATCGGCACTGCACATGATGGGGGGACCGCCAGGCTACTACCCCACGGCGCTGCGGGAAGCGAAAAAGCGCGGTCTGAAGCTGATCGTCGCCGACCCGCGCCGGACCGAGGTGGCGGAGCACGCAGACATCTACCTGCCTATCCGGCCGGGGGAGGACCCCGCCCTGCTGGCCGGCATGATGCGGCTGATCTTGGAGGAAAACCTGCATGATGCCGAATTCTGCAATGCGCATACCGAGGGCCTGAAGGCACTGCGGGAAGCGGTGCAGCCCTTCACCTTGGAGTGCGCGGCAGAGCGCACAGGTCTTCGCGCCAAAGACATCGCCGCCGCCGCCCGGATGTTTGCCGAGGGACAGAAGGGCACAGTCAGTTCCGGCACCGGGCCGAACATGGCGCGCTACCCCAATCTCACCGAGCACCTCATCATCTCCCTGAACAGCCTGTGCGGACGCTGGAACCGGGAGGGAGAGCGGGTCGCCGCCCCCAGCCTGCTGACACCCAATGTGCCGCCCCCGGCGCAGACGCTGCCGGTGGAGTTTCTGCCGGAGGAGTTCAGGCCGGAGGCCAATGCTGCGATCTCCCGCATTCGCGGCATCCGGCAGCTCTACGGAGAAATGCCGACAGGCGTTGCCGCCGATGAAATCCTCACCCCCGGCGAAGGCAGGGTGCGCGCGCTGGTGGTCATCGGCGGCAATCCGGTGATGTCATGGCCCGACCAGGAGAAGACTCTGCGGGCATTGGCAGACCTGGAGCTGCTGGTCTGCATTGACATAAAAGAGACCGCCACCACCCGGCGGGCGGATTACATGCTGCCCGCTGCGCATGCCTTTGAGCGAGATAATCTGGCGGAGTTTACCGACCGGCTCTACGAGAAACCCTGCGCCCAGTACAGCGGCCCGCTGCTGCCGAAACAGGGCGATGTGCGCGAGGAGTGGCGCTACCTGGCCGGGCTGGCGGCGAGGATGGGGACCAGCATTGATCTGCCCGGCGGCACCCTTGATGTCAGCAATCCGAAGACGGAAACCATTGATGTGCTGGAGATGATGTTCCCCCCCGAGCAGACCAAGGTGCCGGTGCGCGAACTCGCAAAGCGCAGGGGCGGGCAGCTGTTTGAAGAGTTTGCAGATATCCGCGTAGCGGCGCCCTACCCCGGCATGGATGCCAGGCTGCAGTTCATGCCCGAAGGCATCCAGGAGGACATCAGCTCTTTTCTGGCGGAAGATGACGGCGGGCTGTCAGAGGACTTCCCCCACCTGCTGACCGTGCGCCGGGTCAAGCATGTCTACAACTCCTCCTGCCATGACTTCCCCGGCAATCCCCCGGGCAACCCGGCCTATGTGCACCCGGAGGACTTAGCGGAGATCGGCCTGGCAGATGGCGATGTCGCCTCGCTGGAATCCGAGCACGCCGCCGTAAAAGTAGTCGTCAGGGCAGAAGCCGCACTGCGACGCGGGGTTGTATCCATGTCCCACTGCTTCGGCGGCGACCCGGACCAAAAAGAAAATATAGAACAGGTGGGCGCCCCCGCCAGCAGGCTGCTGAATGCCTGCAAGGACTACGACCCGCTGGCGGGCATACCCCGCATGAGCGCACTGCCGGTGCGGCTGAGGGCGATGTAGTCACCGCCGCCTCTATCGCAACACTTTTGGAGCGACGAAAATGCCGCGGTCCCGAATGCCATTCCCCTTCGGATTCTTCGCTATGTAAGGAAAAATACGAGTCTCCCCGGTTGCGACTGATCCACACATATTTTTAGGATTTATTCATCTTCAAACATATTAATCAAATCTGCAAAGTTTGTAGAGCGGTGTTTCTTATATTTTTCTTCCTCTACAAATAATGAGCCGACAAAAGGTGTTTGAGTCAATTCACGCACATCTTCGCACCACTGTTCCAAGCGGTTCTTTTTCCTGACATCGTTTTCATCTTTGCGTCCCTTGGTTTCCACAATCCATACCTCGCCTTTATTGTTGCGAACCAGAAAATCCGGAAAGTAGTTGGCGATTTCCCCGTCGGTTTTGATATAGTCCAAGCGAAAATTAACCGCGGGGTAGTTTTTGGCAAAAGCCGCAACATCGGGACAAGCGTCCAGAAATTTGGCGAATTCATATTCCAATGAAAAATTTTCAGCAATGTAATTTTGCGCACTCTTTTGGGGCGCATAAGAGTATTTGGGCGGTTTTATTGGGAAAGGGCGCATATTGGTCACTTTCAGTTCGCCTTGTATCTTGGTTTGAAATGTGTCTTTTGTCAGCAAGTCGGTAATCGCCTGGGAAAATCCTTCCATTATTGCTTTCCTCGCGGATGGTTCATCTAGATTTCGAATGGTTTCTGCGGATTCTAAATCAACGGTCTTGCCGAACAGAAAATCACGTATGAATTCCTGCATGATTTCGTAAAGGAAGCCGTATTGACTGAACAACTTTTGTTCATCCATAACCTGAAGAGTGAAATAGCCGATGACACGGCTGTAGTCGTCAACCATGTTGTCACCCAGTTGAGTTTTATGGCTGACTTTGTCCGTAAGCACATACCGAAAGGTAATCTCACGCAGGGTGCTGGCGGGCTGATATGTTTTATACTCCTGTACCTTGCAAGGGATTTCTTCCGCTTTCAATTGCGTTATTTTAGAAAAATCCACGGAAAACCGGCGCGACAGTATTGGAACGATGATTTCCAAATCAGCTATGTTCTTTCCCGTATTTTCATGGTCAATGGTTATAAAAAATGGCGCTTTTGGCTTTGACCTTCCGCCCATCGCCTCCCGATCAAGTTTGATGCCCTCTTTCTCTATCTCTTTTACAAAATCAACAAAAGCCGGGGAACCGATAATGCTTACCTTCTCCCCGATATCGTTCTGTTTGGGATACATAAGGCGCAAGCCGCGCCCAAGGGTTTGCTCCGGCAGAATGTTGCTTTGTGCGGTAAAAGCCCGCAAGCCGACAACCGTTGTTACATTTCGCACATCCCAGCCCTCACGTAAAACCAGCACGGATACTACAACGCGGTAGGGGTTGTCCCACTCGTCTATGCTGGCAGCTTGTTTTCTCAACTCTGCCAGTTCCTTTTCCTTTTTACCGCTTGTTCTTTTCTCTGTTATTTCTCCATTATTCTTGGTATGTATGACAAGAACTTTCCCTTTCAAGTCGTGATATTTCGCTTCCAGATAATGGCCCATTGCATCACAGTTTTTTGTATCATCGGTCATCAAAAACATCACCGCCTTTTTGCCCGCCTTTTTATGAACCTCATATACTTTGCGCCATTCCTTAACGCCAAGTTCTATGTAGTCGGCGTAACGTTCTCCGTAATCAGCGCTTTGTCGTTCTTTCATTTTGTTGTTGCTTTCATCATCGGGAATAACCGGACGCTTGACGATATTCTGATGTATCGCTTCCACAAGAGGGTAGTCGGCTATTGTCTGGACAAAAATTGCCCCATTATGGTGCTTGGGCGTTGCGGTCATATCCATTTGCAGTGAAAGTGCTTTCCCTTTTTGTGTCAGCGTGTTGTTCAAGTCCTCAATGGATTTAAACCACGCCATTCTCTCATCGTGTATATGGTGCGCTTCGTCATTGATAATCAGTAGTTCATCCAGCTCACGAACAATTTCACCCAAGTCAATTTTGCCATCGGTCAATGTGCCGCTCGGACTTTTTCCAAGAAAGTAGTCTTTCGTATTTTTATCATCGGCGGAGGGCGGAGTATTGTCGCGCACATAGACGCGGTGAATATTAGTCAGAAAGATGTTGCCAGTTTCCGAATGAGAGCGCACCTCATCCTGCTTGTGCAAGTGCATTTGAAAGTCGCTTTGCCAGTCGTGTCCCTCATAACCGTTGTGGGGCAATACGCAGTCTTCATGAAAAATACGCAAGTCTGCAAAGTCTCTGTAAAGGCGGTCTAAAACTATAATGTTTGGGGCTATCAACAAGATGTTGCGCGAAAGTTGAGAGTCCGTTTCATAGAGTTTGTGGAAATAAGACCATGCAATCAATAGTGAAATTACCTTTGTTTTACCGCTGCCGGTTGCCATCTTGATAACAAAGCGCCGCCAGGTTTCGGGCATCATCCCCGGTGTTACACCGCCGGAAGAAAAGCGCAACAGGTCAAACTTGTCGCGGACTGGAACGGCTTCATAGAGATAAATTACGGACTCCACCGCTTCACGCTGGGAAAAGTAATAACGGATAGCGGAATCTTCTTCGCCGCTGCGGTCAAACCACCAAGAGAGCAGGGCGCGGGTAGTGTTGCTAATTTTCGGGTATCCGTCATCGCGCCATTTTTTGACGTCTCGCCGGACTTCTTCCACAAGCGGAGGTAAAAGTTGACCGATAGGCAAAAGGCTTCCGTCATCCGGTTGCCAACGGTCGCTTGGGTCAAGGATCGTGTAGGGGTCGGTGGATAGGGTTTTGGGAATTGGCATTTATGTAACCTATGGAGTCTAAAAGGTCCACTTTTGTTCTTCCATAAACTGTTGCGGTGTTATACAAGGAATTTCAAAATAACTGCATACATCAGGGATTTTGGGAGATCCTTGAATGTTTTCTCTTTTATCCTTTTTTGCAGGTTTTTCACTGGTTACTACTCTTCCACCCTCTTTTGTCATTGCCTTTGCAATAACAAAAGGGTCAGCACATGGTTTTCCTACTAGCATATCTCTACTCTCTATCAAAGATCTAAAGTTGGGAACTGCAAAGATACGACGAACTGCTTCTTGCTCCTCCTCATTCGGTTGAGTAAAAATCTTTTTGTTTTGCGTTATCCATTCAAGCATGTGTTCTTGTTCTCCTCTATAACTCTCTATTTCTTTTTTAACCTGGCTTACGGATGATATATTTTCTGATATTACTAATTCATCAAGCTTTTCCCAAAAAGAATGAAAAGTATTAGGATAATAGGAGCGGCTTCGTACGAAAAACCCGGTATCTAATACGTAGTGCATTAGACTGAAACTCCCTGATGCATATATCCCTCAAGAGTTGCCAAAGACTTAATTTTCACCCCCAGATAATCAGATAGTTGATACTGGTTAATTCTCTGTTTATAGTATTCTGAAAAGACCAAGTCCAGGTATTTATTTCCCAGATGAGATTTTTTGGTTAAGTAGTAGGTGGGGCCTCCTTTTTTCTTTGTGTGTTGTTTTTGTTTTCCTTGTTTTTCTTCCCATTGGATTTTCCAAAGGTGTACTTTTTCATTGTAAAATTTCTGGTTGATCAGGTTTTTATCAAGGTATTTTCTCAGGATAACTTCACGACTAACTTTATATTGTTCTGCATATTTTTCAATTTCAATTTCGTCGGGTTTTCCAGATATTGACAGGCTGGAGTCAGGCACTAGAAACTCACCAGCAAATGCATTGCAGAATTTTTCTTCGCTTTTATATTTGCCAACAAATGTATTTTCCATATTGTCCCAAAAGCTGACTCCTCCCTTTCCCAAAATCAAATGTGCTAGTTCGTGAAACAGCGTAAAGATTTGGCGTTGTTTTCTTGTGCTACTATTGATGTAAATCACTGGAAAATGCTGATCATCGAGGCAAAAGCCACTGTAATTTTTATTTTTGAATGCATCCTTAAATACCCAAATGCCCATACCTTCCAAGGCACTACGCCATTGTTTCATAGCCTCATCGGAGTTTTTCCAGTTGCGCTGTGTATCTAATGGAATGCCGATTATATCTCGCACTCGAGATGCTAATTCTGTTATGTTATGTCCAACATTTGCAATATTGTTTTTAAAAATCTGTATATTTTCTGACATAGCACCTCCATGTAGTTCATACAAATCAAGTTGTCTTGCTGATGCCTTTTTCACAATATATCGTATGTTGGGTGGCAAATTTTGCAAATAAGATTCAGGTAAAGACCTGAATCTTTTATCAATAAGATCTTCCTCGGGTGGTGATGGGAAATAAAATACAGCGATGGGACGTTTGTAGTATTCGGCAAGCCTTTCCAACTGTGTGTAGGTTGGTTTGTCTTCACCATTTTCCCAAGCCTCTATCGTTGCTGATGACACTCTTTTCTGATTCAGTTTCTCTGCTATTTCGTCAACAGAGTATCCGGCACTATCTCTTGCCCAAGATAGCACTATAGGAGTTATTTGTGCTTTTATGGCCATACTTTCACAACCCTCATTGTATCATTGCCAAAGATGTCTACAACTTTAACGGCAACCTTGCGCGGCAGTGTTATTCCTTTCTCCACACTCACAAACTCCAACTCCCTGCTTTTCCTTGTGCGGAAGCTCTGCCATTCGTTTTCAAAGATGAAGTCTCCGGTGGCGTGTTGTTCTGACTCTCTGGTGTCCGGATTCTCTTTGCGGATGAACTCCTGTTTGCTTTCAAAATCAAAATCCACCGCCCAGTAGTCAATCCAGTCTTTCCAACTCTTGGTCAGGATTTTATGGGAGGGTTTGCCTTCTTTATTTTTGCTGATTTTGATAACCTTTCCGTTCTCCACAATGACTTTGCTTTTGTTATTCTTCAAGGTTTCGGCAATGTCGGCATCTTGCGAATAGTGTGCTGAATAGCCCGCAAGTTCCACTGAAATAAACAGTCGTTTCTTCTGTTTGCGACTATGGACTTTCACCTCAATATAGGAAACATCGTGAAAAACAACCTGTCCTTTCTCCACGGCGCGTTTGTCAAAGACATCGGGCGGGATGTATTTCAATGCCAAATCTATGCCTTGCTGTTTTGCTTCTTCCTGAACACTCGGGAATAGCCCCATTTCAAACTCAAAGGCGAGAATATCTGCGCGGGTGATTTTACGGGAAAGGCATTCGGCAATAAGAGATTCCACAAAGGGACGCGCAACCGGCAGGTTGATGGGTCCAATGGCAACCATTCGTCCGGCTTTCTTGCCTTGAAAAAATCCGTCATTGGCAATTGCTTCGGCGCTGTAGGCGCTCAAAATAAGTTCCACATATTTTCGCTCCTTTTGCCGGAGTTGGACGCCTTGCTCTGTTTCAGAAAGGTTTGGATTGACACCGATGTAATGCTGGCGTTCATACTTGCCGAGGTTCAACACTTCAAAGGCGCGGTAATCTTTGCCGTCTTTTTTCAATTTCCGCTGAACGCCAATCATCCGTTTGCGTGTTGTGTGAATGGCAAATTTGCCGAGGTCTGAGCAAATCCACTTGCGGCCAAGTTTTTCAGCGACGGCGGCGGTCGTGCCGGAACCGCAGAAGAAGTCGGCGACAAGGTCGCCTTCACTTGAAGATGCTTTGATGATGCGCTCAAGAAGTTTTTCGGGTTTTTGGGTTGGGTAACCTACGAGTTCCTGAGACGCCGTTGCCACACCGAATCCCGGAATATCGATCCAAATCGAATCAAGCGGAATAGTATATTCATCTAAATAGTATTTTTTATATTTTTGGCCAGTTCGAGAAACATAGATATATCCTTCGTATTCCATTTTCGCAATTGAATCATCGGAATAGTTACCTAACGATGTCCGCTTGAACTTCCGTCCATCAGGATCTTCATATCGAAACTCTTTGACCTGCTTATCAGTGATTGATCCAGTAAGCATGTTAAAGATCACTTCCTGCGCTTTAGAATAAGCAATGATATTATCAAAAGTCTTCGGCCAATGTTTCGCTTTTTTCTTGCCACCTTTACCTACAGCATCCTTTTTCCAGATAATTTCACCCCTAAAATACGATGCGAAAACTTCATCAAGAACCAATTTAATCTGGCTGGATAATCGCCAATCACAATGCACATAAATACTCCCATCCTCCGCAAGCAAATCACGCATTAGTCGCAACCGCTCGTAAATCATCGCAATAAACGAATCCGCCCCTTTGCCCCAAGTGTCCCGATAGGCGATTTCCTCAAGAATCCCCGGCTCTTTGGCCAGCGTTTCATCGCCAATCTCTATGTTCATCTTAAAATCCGCGCCGACATCAAACGGCGGGTCAATGTAAATCAGTTTCAATCCGCCTTGCTCTTCAATCTCCTGTCTCAACGGGCCGCGCAGCAGCGATGATAAAATTAGTTTGTTGTCTCCCCAGATAAGTTTGTTGCTCCAGCCTTTGAGCTGTCTTCCGCTCTCAGGGTCAAACAGACCCAATTCCTTTTGCATAGCTTCCTCAGAACGCGGCTCATCTACTTGCTCAATCGTTTGAAACGGCAACACCACATCGCAAACAGCGTTGGTTTTGCCGTTCCAAATCAACTCTACTTGCTGCGTTTCATCAAATAGCAGAAAGCGGTATTTATCCGGCAGGGGTTTGCCAGCGTTTAAATGATGCAAAACCTCCTGCTTTTCTTGATTGCTTATTTTCATAAAAAATTTTGCTGTCTCAGAAGATCAAGTCCCTTCTCACAGAGATCCGCAGCTCAATGAATCATAATCCAAACAGAGGTCCTTTCAAACTGCGCGATGCTGATCATCTAGTCCCCCCTAGATCTGCGTATCCATACTTTGCTGTGGTTGGCCATTATGGCATGGGCATGATACCTGTAGAATAATCAAGAGGTTGTGGAACAGACCTACTGATTAATGGCGATGAGCCGGCTTTTCAGCCCTTGGCGTTTGCACATCTGCAATCGCCTCCATTGATGACCGTGTGCACCTGTACTGAGTGATGTTATACATAAAGCCTGATTTTTATGTATGATTGTCTTCTCTGCCCGCTTTTGTAAATGATTCCATGTCCGTCTCCCCAGTTGAACTCGCTGGCCGCAAGGTGCTGGTTACCGGCGTAACCGGCCAGGTGGCGCTGCCGGTGGCCGAAAGCCTGGCGGGGCAGGCGGAGGTCTGGGGGCTGGCCCGCTTTGCTGCGCCGGAGGCCAGGGAGCGGATAGAGAAGCTGGGCATTCGTCCGGTGGCGGCGGACTTGGCGCTGCCGGATGGTCTTGCGGCAGTGCCGAAGGATTTTGACTACATTCTGAACTTCGCCGTGGTCAAGAGCGGCGATTTTACCTATGACTTAGCGGCCAATGCGGAGGGAATTGGGCGGCTGATGGCGCACTGCCGGGGTGCCCGGGCGGTGCTGCACTGCTCTTCCACTGCTGTCTACCAATACGAGGGGCAGGCGCTGCGGCGGGAAGACGCGCCCCTGGGCGACAATCATCGCCACATGTTCCCCACCTACAGCATTTCCAAGATTGCCGCCGAAAGCATGGTTCGTTTCACAGCGCGGCAATTCGGCATTCCAGCCATTATCGCTCGCCTCAGCGTGCCCTACGGCGACAACGGCGGCTGGCCCTGGCTGCACCTGCTGCTGCTGAAGGAGGGGAAGCCCATTGAGGTTCATCCGGACCGTCCCAATCGCTACAACCCTCTGCATGTGGATGACTATATTGAGAAGGTTCCGCTGCTGCTGGGCGCCGCATCCTCTGAGGCAGTAACGGTGAACTTCGGCGGCTCCACCGCTGTCGCGATTGAAGAATGGTGTGAATACATGGGAGAGCTGACGGGTCTTGTGCCGCGCTTTCAGGACAATCCCGATGCCTTTGGCGGTCTTGCCATTGATACCACCCTGATGCATGAGCTCATCGGCAAGACCCGAGTGGATTGGCAAGACGGCATCCGTCGCATGGTGCAGGCGACGGAACCGGGACTGCTGAAGTAAGCTGCAGAGTGCCATGACAGATCTCGCCGCACTGGAAAAGCGCATCGGCGCACTGGAGGATACGGAGGCCATCAAGCAGCTCAAGTACCGCTATTTTCGGGCCTGTGACGGCAAGGACAAAGAGGCTTTTCGCAGCTGCTTTGCCGAGGGGGAAATCACTATTGAATACGGGCGTATCGGCTCGTACCGCAGCCGGGATGAGCTGACCCAGGTATTCTCCGACCTCGCCTGCCAAGAGCACATCGTGGAGATGCATCACGCCCAGAACCCGGACATTGAAATCCTGGACAGAGAGCATGCGCGGGGGGTCTGGAGTCTGTATTACTACATGATCAACACCCGGGATAAGAATGCCGTGCAGCTGGGCGGGATATACCGGGACGAGTATGTCCGCACAAAAGAGGGCTGGCACATGTCGCACTCGGCCTTTGAAGTCAGCTCCACCCAGATGCTGGATTACAGCGATGACCTTCGTCTTCTGTTCGCCGGACGCACCGCGCCTTTGGAAGTTGACAACCCTTCCAGCCAGGCCTGAGGAGTATTCATCATGACATCTGCACCTGATTTCCCCGAAGGCGCCGCCCTGGTGATCGGCGGCAGCGGCGGTGTCGGCGCCGCCGTCTGTGAAGAGCTGGCCCGGGCGGGCAGCGATGTCGCCCTCACCTACCGCAGCAATGAAGACCGCGCCCGGGAAGCCGCCGCCGCCGTGGAGGCCCTCGGCCGCCGCGCCGAGTGCCACGCCCTGTCCATCGGCGATGCGGCACAGGTGAAGTCGGTGATAGATGCCGTCGCGGGCAAAAGCCGTCTGCACACGGTGGTGGTGGCCGCGGGCTCCGACATAGAGCAGGTGATGATCCGCGATCTCAGCCCGGAGCAATGGCAGAAGGTGATTCAAGCCGACCTCAACGGGTTTTTCAGCATCGTGCATTCCTCCCTGCCCCATCTCAGGGACGGGGGCGGCGGCTCCTTTGTGCATATCAGCTCCGCCGGCCTGCAGCGCTGGCCGGACCGGGATGTGCTGTCGGTGGCTCCGAAGGCGGCGATTGAATCCCTGGTGCAGGGCATCGCCAAGGAGGAGGGCCGCCACGGCATCCGCGCCAACAGCATCGCCCTCGGGGTAATTGAAACCGGCATCTTTCTCCGGCTGCTGGACGAAGGGGTGTTTGATGAACAGTGGGTACAGGCCGTGCACGAAAAACTGTGCATCCGGCGCTGGGGCAAGGCGGAGGAAATTGCACATGCGGCGGTCTACCTCGCTTCTAACCGCGCCGCCTATGTCACCGGGCAGCTGCTGGCGGTGGACGGCGGCTACGGCGTCTAGAACTGATGGGCACTGTCTTCTCCTCACCCGCTGAGCTGCTGGGCACCGAGCCGGGCCGAGTGCTGGGCAGCAGCGACTGGCTGGAAATCACCCAGAAGCGCATCAGCCAGTTCGCAGATGCAACCGGCGACCATCAGTGGATTCATGTGGACCCGGAGCGGGCAAAGGAGGGACCCTACGGTGCGTGCATCGCCCACGGCTACCTGACTTTGTCCCTGGTGAATCTCTTTCTGCCGGAGATCTGCAAGGTGGAGAACAGCTCCATGGGCATCAACTACGGCTGCAACCGCGTGCGCTTCCCGGCACCGGTGCCGGCAGGCTCCCGCGTGCGCGGCAGCGGCGCGCTCACAGAGGTGGATGAAGTCAAGGGCGGCGTGCAGGCAGTGGTGCGGGTAACGGTGGAGCTGGAGAACAGCGAGCGGCCCGCCTGCGTAGCCGACACCGTCAGCCGCTTTTATTTCTAAAGAGGAGGCAAGCCGCCATGGCCAGCAAGCCCAAACCCTTAGTGAACTTTCCCATCATAGACTGCGACAACCACTACTACGAGCCGGACGACTGCTTCACCCGCCACATTGAGGCGAAGCATCAGAAACACACTGTGTGGGTAGACCGGAAGAGCCGCTCGGACGGCCTCGGCGTGATGATGCTGGGAGACGAGCGGCTGAGTTTTTTCAGCACCGGAGTCGCCGATCATGTGGGACCGCCAGGGGCAATGCGCAACTTCTTCAAGGGTGTCACCGAGGAGGGCGGTCATGTCAACCTGAACCCGATCCAGATAAAGGACTGCCCGGCCTTCACCAAGCGCAAAGCGCGTCTTGCGCTGATGGACGAGCAGCAGGTGGAGGCATGCGTGATGCTGCCTACTCTGGGTGTCGGTGTGGAATACCAGCTGCGCGAACACCCGGACGCGCTCTATCCCAGCCTGCGCGCCTTCAATCGCTGGGTGGCCGAGGAATGGGGTTGGGGCGGAGATGGGCGCATCTTCTCCACCGCCGTGGTCTCCCTGGCGGATGTGGAAGAGGCGGTGCGAGAGGTGGATCGCCTGCTCGGCGAGGGAGTGCGCATCCTGCACATCACCGCTGGACCCATTGACGGCAAATCCCCTGCCGACAGCTGCTACGACCCCTTCTGGGCGCGGGTGCAGGAGGCCGGTCTTATCATCGCCCTGCATATCGGCGAGACCGGCTTCAACGAAATATATGCAGCGCCCTGGGGCGAGCCGGCAGCCCCGCCCTCCCATCGCTTTACCGCGTTCAACACCTATGTCGGCATCGGCGAGCGCAACATCACCGACACCGCCGCATCTATGCTGTTTCACAACCTGTTCGGGCGTTTTCCCGGATTGTGCGTGCTGGCGGTGGAATTCGGCGCCGCCTGGGTGCCGCATTTCGTGAAGACCATAGACAAGGTGTACCGCGTAAACGAGCACAAGAGCCGGTGGCGCTATGGCAAGCCGGAGCAGCCCCCCAGTGAAATCTTCCGCCGCCACTTCAAGGTGGTGCCCTTCCACGAGGACGACATTGTGGAACTGGCAGAAGCGATTGGCGAAGAGCAGATCATCAACGGCTCCGACTTTCCCCACCCCGAGGGGCTGGAGTGGCCGGTGCAGATGGTGGAGGGCATGAGCAGAATGCCGGCCGCCGCGGTGCGCCGCATCATGCGCGACAACGCCTGCAAAGTTCTGAATCTGGCCAGCTGATCTCCCGTGCAGACCGAAAATCCCAAAGCCTCTGCCCTGCGGCCCGTTGCCCCCAATAAGGTGCCGCCCCTGCGCCCGGCCGCCACCGTGGTGCTGGTGCGGGACGGCAGCGACGGGCCGGAAGTGCTGCTGCTGCGGCGCAGCCGCGAAGTGAAGTTTATAGGCGGCTCATGGGTGTTCCCGGGCGGCGCTGTAGACCCGGAGGACTGCCCGGCGGGCCTGTCGCCGGAGAGCGAGGCGGCGGCCCGGCAGGCGGCGGTGCGCGAGACCGAAGAGGAGGCCGCCGTTAAGCTGGATGCCTCTTCCCTGCTCTATATCGCCCATTGGACGGCTCCCGAAGAGAGCCCGAAACGCTACTCCACCTGGTTTTTTCTCGCTGCTGCGGAGCCGGGCCAGGCGGTGACAGTGGACGGCAGCGAGATCTCCCGCCATCGCTGGTTTCACCCGCAGGAAGCCCTGAACGCCCAGCAGCAAGGGGAAATCTCCATTCTGCCGCCGACCTTCGTCACCCTGCAGTGGCTGTGCGAAGCGGCCTCCACGGCGGAAATCCTGCACTCCTGCAGAGCGCGCGGCGCACTTCGCTTTGTGCCAAAAATCGTGATGCAGGACAATGCCATCTGCAACCTGTACGAAGAAGATGCAGGCTACAAAGAGGGCGACCCGGCACTGTCCGGACCGCGGCACCGCTTTTGGATGATACCGGGCAACTGGTATTATGAAGCCGCATTCTGAACCGGTTGCACTGCGTGCCCGTCGCCATCGTCTGCACCTCTAGAGGAGAATAGCCATGCTCTCAAAAATGGATGATTACCCCCTGCATCAAACACCCGAAGTGATGCGTCATGTCGGCACCAGCGACCGCAATTTTTATGACCGCTACTATTTCAATCTGCATGGCAGCAGCGACGAGCTGTTCATGGTGATGGGCCTCGGGCAATACCCCAACCTGGGGGTGCAGGATGCCTTTGCAGCGGTGCGCCGGGGCAGCAGCCATCATGTGGTGCGCGCCTCCCGGGAGCTCGGCGACCGCTCCGACATCTCCGTCGGCCCTTTTCGCGTGGAAATCATAGAGGGGCTGAAGAAAGTGCGCTATATCCTGGAGGATTCCAAGGAGCACCCCATCGCCATGGATGTCACTTGGGAAGGGGCGATACCTGCCCTGCTGGAGCCGCATCAATTTATCCGCCGCCACGGGCGCGCGATGTTTGATTCCCGGCGTTTCGCGCAGACCGGCTGCTGGAGCGGCACACTGCGTGTAGGCGACGAGGATATCAAAGTCACCCCCGACCGCTGGAAGGGCAGCCGCGACCGCTCCTGGGGCATTCGTCCGGTGGGCGAAATGGAGCCGCCGGGCATTCATGCCAGCAGCACCGGCAGCATGCAGGGCATGTGGAACTACTGCCCGATGCAGTTTGATGACTACTCCATTCTTTTCATCTGCAATGAACACGCCGACGGCAGTCGCGAATTAGAGGAAGCGACCAAGGTGTGGGCTGACCCGAACCGGGAGCCGGAATACTTAGGACGGCCGGAGCACGAGCACCGCTTTACCGATGACAGAAGCGATGTCGTGGAAGGACGTCTGCTCTTTCCCGATGCACCCGGCGGCGCACTGGAAATTAAGGCGTTCCCCCTGGAAACTCTGTTTGTGATGGTGGGCACTGGCTACGGGCTGGAGGAAGACTGGCGTCATGGCATGTACCATGGCAAGCTGGAAGTCCAGCACTTCAGCCTGGACATGGGAAAAGATCGGGAACGCATGTGGGGTATGCGGGATGCCGGCGCACGCTTTGAAACCAGCACCGGCGATACAGGCTACGGGCTGTTTGAATGGTTTTTCACCGGACCGTTTCCAAAATACGGAATGAAGTGATAGAAGTGATAGAAGCCGCTCTCTATTCACCGATACACGCTGCCTGTCAGCTTTAGCCGAGTACAGCGGATGGAACGCATTCAAGCAGTCCTCTTTGATTTCGGGGGCGTGTTCACCCATTCTCCCTTCGGTGCAGTGGAAAGCTATGCCGAAAGCATAGGAGCAGACCCGAGACAGGTCGGGATACTGATTTTCGGTGATTACTACCGCGATACGGATCATCCCTGGCATTGCCTGGAGCGAGGAGAAATCTCTATAGAAAAGGCGCGACAGGCAATCACAGATCTCAGTCGCGAGAAAGGACTGGATCTGGATCTGTACAAGGTATTTGAATCCTTCCCCACAGACGGCGGCCTGCGCCAGGAAATGGTGACCAAGGCCCGCACATTGCGAGAAAGCGGTTATCAGCTGGCGGTGGTGACAAACAATATCGCCGAATTTCGAGACGGCTGGCGCAGTCTGCTGCCGGTGGACGATATTTTCCACACGGTGGTGGACTCCTCCGCCGAGGGCATACGCAAACCGGATCCAGCCATCTACCGGCTTGCTCTGGAGCGCCTCGGCGGGGTCGCGCCGCAGCGGGCGGTATTTCTGGACGACTTTGACGGCAACTTGCATGCCGCCGATGCGCTGGGGCTGCGCACGGTGCTGGTGGGCCCAGAATCCGGGCCGGCCCTGGCCGAACTGGATGCGCACTTGGCAGCAGCAGTTCAAGCCTAATCACCTGCCGCCTGTCCCTGACAGAATGAAAGAATTGAGAGAGAAATCTATATCCCAGAAGAAGCCAACAGTAGTTCACATTGGCGTGCAAAAAACAGGCAGCTCCACTATACGTGATTTCCTAATTACGCGCTGCTCGCGCTGTTATCATGGTGACCCTTACACTTCGGGACAAGCAGCAACAAAAGGATTCTCTCTAGAGCATTTTGCAACACTTCCAGCGGAAGAGCGAGGGCAGTTTGATGCTATTAGCGGACATATACATATAGACTGCTGCAACTATGTGCCACGCTCATACGTTTGTATTACTATGCTGAGAGATCCTTTAGAGCGTTTTATTTCAGGTCGTCATGGTCATCATGTGATTAGGGCGATTGGCAACAACATCCCTACTCCTTCAGCAATAGTGGAGAACAATATAAGGCAAGGAGAGAGGGAGGGGGGGAGGGGGAAGGAAGGGGAAGGCCTTAGAAACGAGATGCTCCGCGCTCTGTTACGTTACACCCAAGCGACCGACGATAAGGAACTGCATAAGCAACACTGGTCCGAATCAAGAACTGCTGAAATGCTAAAAACAGCAAAATCAGTACTTCATGATTCGTTTTTTCTCGTAGGGGTGACAGAGAGAATCCCTGAGTTTATGTTCCTTCTTCAGCACAGAATGGGCTATGCACTTCAGCATTATAAATCTACTCACCGAAATCCACTGTATTGGCAATCGCTGTTTAACAAAACACCAAATTTTTATACTAGGCGCATAGATCCCGAACTGGCAGCTGCCTTTCGCGAACAAAACAGTGCGGATTATGCTATTTATGCTTATGCAAACTATCTTTTTGATCAGCAATTAGCTACACTCAGCAGGATTGAAAAACAGAAATTAAAGCGCTATTGCCGTATGCAATCTTTTTATGATCCCATGAAAACCATATACAATAGAATCTTTCGTCCTGGCAAGAGAAATTGATATGCCCTCTGTCACCTATATTGAGCACGGCGGCACAGAGCATAAGGTGGCGGTGGAGTCAGGCGACGGTTATGGAGGGTGCGCAGCTGAACACGGTGCCTAGCATTGAGGCGGTTTGCGGCGGCATGTGCTCCTGCGCCACCTGCCACTGTTACATTGATGGGATAGAAAGAATTGACCGGACAAGAAATAACTTTCGTACAACTTCCTTACGGCATTTATAATTTAATGAGGCAAGTATGACGGAGACAAATGGAAATCAAGGCGATCCTCAAGAGCCTATAGAAAATAATGTGGCTGCTTATATAAAGCAAGGTGAAGCATATTATTCTAAGGGCGATTATGACCGTGCCATTACAGCTTTTTCTAAAGCAATAGAACTAGACTCAAATAATACAGAAGTTTATAAACGTAGAGGCATTTCATACCATTTTAACGGCAATTATGCCAGCGCCATTAGAGACTTCAACAAGGCAATAAAACTAAAACCTAAGGATGCAGATACTTATAAATTTAGAGGCATTGTATATCATACTAAGGGTAATTATTGCCGTGCCATTAGAGACTTCAACAAGGCAATAAAACTAAAACCTAAGGATACGAATACTTATGAATGGAGAGGCTTGACATATCATAAGAATGGTAATTATGACTGTTCTCTTGATGACTTTTTGGAAGTTGACAAACGCGACCCGAGGATAAAATTTAATAATATAACTATTTACATAGCATTTTGTCTTAAAGATTTAAAGCAATGCAGAGGTGAAACTTTTAACATTTTACTTGATTTGTCATCAGCAATCAGAATGACACAATCTCGCTTGTTCCAAAAGCCCCAAAATAGAAGAGAAGTTGCGCATTATACTTCCTTGCATACCCTGAAAAATCTTGTCGGAGGAAAAGGACGTTTCCGGCTTTATAATGCCGCATATATGAATGATCCGGAAGAAGGGGATGTGTTTTCCCAAATAATGGAAAAACACGATGTCAATGTGAAGGATGATTTTTATCCAGACATATCTTCGTATATTTCCCCAGCGTATATTGGCAGTTTTGTTACTGTAGATTCCGGGGACAAGCAGAAAGACGAGAAGAAAGACAAACTGTTTTTATGGCGCACATACGGCAAACATGATGGAAAGGAAGCTGGGGGAGCCTGTCTTGTTTTCAAACATGATGGAGATTGTTTTGCTGAAACTCTCTTAGAAACAATAGGGAAAATGGATCAATTGGATGATAAGGAAAGCCAAAAAATTCTAGCCAAACCGCCGCTTTATAAAGTTGCTTACCAAGGTGAAATAAAGGAATTGGAAGATGAATTGGGAAAAGTAGCGGTCTCATTACAGAAAATAAAGGATAAACTTCCCAAAGATAAACTTCCCGAAGATATGCTTCCCAAAGATAAACTTTACAAAGATACACTTCTAAAACTTGTCCGTGAACTGCTCGATGAAATCCGCTTTCTTTTCAAGGCAGACCACTATAAAGAAGAAAAAGAGTTGCGGGCTATTTGTGTTCGTGATTCTAGAAAAGAAAATCAGCAACAGGGATCGGATGAGGTAAAAATTGACATGGAGAAAATCCCCCCACGTTTCTACCTGGAAACAGATAAAGACTTTCGCTTTAACGAGGTCATCCTCGGCCCCAATGCGCAAAGGCCAGCCGAGTGGAAAAAATGGTTGAAACAGCAGTGGAAAGGTTTAACAGTAGAGGAATCCAAAATTAAATACAGAAATTCTTAATGCAACTCAAAACCTACCGACAAACTGCCCTTGATCAATTAGATCGCTGGCTTGATTCGCTCAAGGATGCTCGGCTGACAAGCGAGAAAGCGGTCGAACTACTTGAAGCCATAACAAACCATCCTCTTTCCGCGTGGGAAAACCTAAAATTACCGTATGCAATCTTTTTATGATCCCATGAAAACCATATACAATAGAATCTTTCGTCCTGGCAAGAGAAATTGATATGCCCTCTGTCACCTACATTGAGCACGGCGGCACAGAGCATAGGGTGGCGGTGGAGTCAGGCATGACGGTTATGGAGGGTGCGCAGCTGAACACGGTGCCCGGCATTGAGGCGGTCTGCGGCGGCCTGTGCTCCTGCGCCACCTGCCACTGTTACATTGATGGGACAGAAAGAATTGACCGGACAAGAAATAACTTTCGTACAACTTCCTTACGGCATTTATAATTTAACGAGGTAATTATGACGGAGACAAATGGAAATCAAGGCGATCCTCAAGAGCCTATAGAAAATAATGTGGCTGCTTATATAAAGCGAGCTATAGAATACCATAAAAAGGGTGATTATGATCGTGCCATTACAGCTTTTGGCAAAGCAATAGCACTAGACAAAAAAAATGCGGCTGCTTATGAATTGAGAGGTATTACATATTTTTCGAAGGGAGATAATGACCGTGCTATTACAGATTTCGATAAAGCAATAGCACTAGACCCAAATAATACAGGGGCTTATGTCGGGAGAGGCATTGCATACAGATCTAAGGGAGATAATGACCGTGCCATTACAGATATTGATAAAGCAATTGAGTTAAAACCTAAGGATGCGGATTCTTATAAATGGAGAAGCATCGCATACATATATAAGGGAGATTATGACCGTGCCATTACAGACTCCGACAAGGCAATTGAGCCAAAACCTAAGGATGCGGAGACTTATTACTGGAGAGGCAATGCATATTTTTCGAGGGGTAAGGGTGATGATTATGACAGTGCCATTACAGCTTTTGATGAAGCAATAGAACTAGACAAAAATTATACGGCGGCTTATGTCGAGAGAGGCATTGCATATTGTTCGCAGGGAGATTATAACCGTGCCATTACAGATTCCGATAAAGCAATAGCACTAGGCCCAAAGAATATAGCGGCTTATCTCGCGAAGGGCCATGCATACATGTCTAAGGGCAATTATGACCATCCTAAGGACGATTATGACCGTTCTAAGGACGATTATGACCGTGCCATTACAGCTTTTGATGAAGCAATAGCACTAGACAAAAAAAATGCAGCGGCTTATCTCGGGAGGGGCATTGCATATTATTTGAAGCTTGATTACGAATGCTCTCTTAAGAGTTTTTTAAAATGTTGCGAATTTGACTCGAGTGTGAGATTTCAGCATGTATTGGTTTACATAGCATTTCATCTTAAAGATATTCATCAATACAGAGATAGATCTGAAATTTTTAATATTTTATGTGATTTGTTCAAAGCAATCAAAACAATACAAGCTCGCTTGTTCCAAAAGCCCGAAGAGACGAAGAGACAAGAGAAGAAGAGACAAGAGAAGTTGCGCATTATACTTCTTTACATACCCTGAAAAATCTTGTCGGAGAAAAAGGATGTTTCCGGCTTTATAATGCTGGATATATGAATGATCCAGAAGAAGGGGATGTGTTTTCCCAAATAATGGAAGAACACAAAGTCAATGTGAAGGATGATTTTTATCCAGACATATCTTCGTATATTTCCCCAGCGTATATTGGCAGTTTTGTTACTGTAGATCCCGAGGACAAGCAGAAAGACAAGCAGAAAGACGAGAAGAAAGACAAGCTGTTTTTATGGCGCACATACGGCAAACATGATGGAAAGGAAGCCGGGGGAGTCTGTCTTGTTTTCAAACATGATAGGGATTGTTTTGCTGAAAATTTCTCGGCAGCAATAGGAGAAATGCTTCAATTGGATAAGGCAAGCCAAAAAATTCCAGCCAAACCACCGCTTTATAGAATTGTTTACCAAGAGGAAATGAAGGAGGAAATGAAGGAGGAAATGAAGGAGGAAATGAAGGGGGAAATGAAGGGGGAAATGAAGGGGGAAATGAAGGGGGAAATGAAGGGGGAAATGAAGGGGGAAATGAAGGGGGAAATGAAGGTGAAATTGGCAGATGAATTGAAGAAAGTAGCGGACTCATTACAGAAAATAAAGGACAAACTTCCCAAAGATAAACTTCCCGAAGATATGCTTCCCAAAGATAAACTTTACAAAGATACACTTCTAAAACTTGTCCGTGAACTGCTCGATGAAATCCGTTTTCTTTTCAAAGCAGACCACTATAAAGAAGAAAAAGAGCTGCGGGTTATTCGTTTTCGTCATCTTACAGAAGAAAATCAGCAACAGGGACCGGATGAGACAAAACCGGATGAGATAGAAACTGACATGGAGAATATCCCTCCACGTTTCTACCTGGAAACAGATAAAGACTTTCGCTTTAACGAGGTTATCCTCGGCCCCAATGCGCAAAGGCCAGCCGAGTGGAAAAAATGGTTGAAAAAGCAACAGCAGTGGAAAGATTTAACAGTAAAGAAATCGGGTATTCCATACAGAAATTATTAATGCAACTAAAAATCTACCAACAAACCACTCTTGATCAATTAGATCGCTGGCTTGATTCGCTCAAGGATGCCCGGCTGACAAGGGAGAAAGCAACCAAACTACTTCAGGATCAGAATATTGATATTCCCGAAGCCATAACAAACCATCCTCTTTCCGCGTGGGAAAACCTAAAATTACCGTATGCAATCTTTTTATGATCCCATGAAAACCATATACAATAGAATCTCTCGTTTTGGCAGGAAAAATTGATATGCCCTCTGTCACCTACATTGAGCACGGCGGCACAGAGCATAAGGTGGATGTGGAGTCAGGCATGACGGTTATGGAGGGTGCGCAGCTGAACATGGTGCCCGGCATTGAGGCGGTCTGCGGCGGCATGTGCTCCTGCGCCACCTGCCACTGTTACATTGAAGGAGAATGGAAAGACAAGATACCGCCCCCCGTGTCCCAAGAGCTGACGATGCTGGATACCGCCAGCCACCGTCGGGAGACCAGCCGTCTCGGCTGTCAGATTATTCTCACGGAGGATCTGGAGGATCTGGTGGTGCATCTCCCCAGTGCCCAGGGCGGCCAGTAAAAGCCCGCGTTTTCTGCCCGCGAGGATTAGGGTGCCGCATCTCCTCCGGCGGACGGCTGCCGATACCTTGGAAGCCGTGCTGGGGGCTGCCGGTCTGTCCACCTGGGTGATCTAAAGGCTATATATTGATTTCCGCCGGGCTGCGCAAAAAGATCAGCTCTCAGGCAAGCAGCATGTCACACAAAATCTCCCCCCGCCGCAGCGCACTGTTTGTGCCGGGCGACAAGCCTCGGGCACTGGCAAAGGCAGCTGCCCTGCCCGCAGACATGGTCATCATTGACCTGGAGGATGCGGTGGCACCCTCTGGCAAGGAGCAGGCCCGAGAAAATGCTGTCCGGGCGCTAGCCGAAGATGGCTGGCGCACCGGCGAGCGCGCACTGCGGGTCAATGGAGCGGATACACCCTGGGGGCGAGAGGATATGGCGGCAGCGGCAGGCGCAGATGCGGCGGTGCTGCCGAAGGTGGAGACCGTTGAAATGCTGGACATGGCGGCCAGCTGGCTGGCTGCGGCAGACAGCGACATTCCCCTCTGGGCGATGATTGAAACCCCGGCGGGGGTGCTGGCCGCCGCTGCCATCGCCGCCCACCCCAGGGTTGAATTGCTGGTGATGGGCACTTCAGACCTGACTGCCATGCTTCGGGTGCCCCACACCCGGGAGCGTGCAGGGCTGCAATACGCCCTGTCCCACGCGGTACTGGCAGCCCGGGCGGCGGGCATAGAAATCTTGGACGGCGTGCACCTGGACTTTCGGGACATGGAAGGTTTTGAAGCTGCCTGCAAGCAGGGGCGCCGGCTGGGCTTTGACGGCAAGACTCTGGTGCACCCGGATCAGGTGGATATCGCCAACCGGGTGTTTGCGCCGAGCGCGGCGGAAATTGAACAGGCAAAAAGAACCCTCGCCGCCTGGCGAAAAGCGGAAGCCGAGGGGCGCGGCATCGCGGTGGCGGATGGCCGAGTGGTGGAAAGCCTGCATGCGGCGGCGGCGGAGCGGATTCTGGCGCGGGCGGCGAAAGGTTAGAATCGACCCTTGATCTGCTGTTTTTCGCGGAGTAAAGCTAAATCATGAACAAAAAGACAAATGCTTCCGCATCTCTCGCGGCAAAGCGCGAACCAACCGACAGCGCCGACTATCTTCGGCCCCGCCGCAGAGATTTGCTGCGGGGCTCTGCACTGCTGGCTGCCGGTGCCGCCCTGAGTCCTGTCCTGCCAGGCTGCGCCTCGGTACGCTCGCTGTCCAGATTAGAGGAATACCGCAGCTACGACGCGGTGGGGCTTGCACAGCTGGTCCGCCGCGGGGATGCAGACCCCCTGGAGCTGCTGGACTATGCCATCCAAAGCGCGGAAGCAGTCAACCCGGAGCTGAACTTTATGGCCGTGCGCCTCTACGAGCATGCGCGGCAGAGAATTGCCAAGGGCCTGCCGGAGGGCCCTCTTGCCGGAGTGCCCTATCTTCTGAAGGATCTGGGCCTGCACCTGGAGGGCACACGCACCACCTCCGGCTCACGGCTGTTTCGCGATTTCACCTCCTCTTTTACCAGCACCCTCGTACACCGCTGCCAGCGGGCAGGCCTGGTGATCTTCGGCAGAACGACGACACCGGAATTCGGCGGCTCTGTCACCACTGAGTCGCTCCTGTTCGGTGCCACTCGCAATCCCTGGAACACCAATCTCAGCAGTGGCGGCTCCTCCGGCGGTGCGGCGGCAGCGGTGGCGGCGGGGGTGCTTCCCGCTGCCCACGCCACCGACGGCGGCGGCTCAATCCGCATTCCCGCCTCCTGCTGCGGCCTGTTCGGTCTGAAAACCAGCCGCGGCCGAACCCCTCTGGGGCCCTCCCCCCTTGAAGTCAACGCGGGTCTCTCGGTGGGGCACGCCATAACCCGCACCGTGCGAGACAGCGCGGCCCTGCTGGATGCAACCCAAGGGCTGGAACCGGGCGCAACAAACGGGCCGCCGCCGCCCAAGCGGCCCTATCTGGAGGAAACAAAAAGGTCTCCGGGGCGTCTTCGCATCGCAGTGCCCGCCTCCTATGGGAACGCTGAAAATGCTATACCGCTGCATCCGGACTGTCTGGCGGCGCTGCGGGATGCAACGGATCTATGCAGCGAACTGGGCCACGAAATCGTGCAGATGCCGGCACTGGACATCCCCGTGCAAAAAATTGCCGCTGCCGCCGGCGCAATACTCAGCGTGAGCGCCCTAAGCACGGTGCAGGCAGTGGAGCAGAGACGCGGACAGCCAGTATCGGCGGCAGAATTAGAGCCCCTGACCCTGCTGCGGGTAGAGGGGGGCCGGAAG
This sequence comes from Gammaproteobacteria bacterium, assembly GCA_965205525.1. Taxonomy (GTDB): domain Bacteria; phylum Pseudomonadota; class Gammaproteobacteria; order JABABF01; family JABABF01. The sequence goes on along the minus strand of OZ242171.1, from coordinate 37,579 downwards.
ATTAACGGGGCGCAATATCTGGCAGCCCGGCGCCAGCTGGAGCAGACGATGGTGCAGGCGGCGCATTTCATGCGGGACTTTGATATCGTGCTGACCCCCACCTTGGCCGCACCGCCTCCCCCCTTAGGCTATCTGGACCTGGGACAGAATGCCGAGGATTTTGCACGCAGGGTGCTGCCCTTTGTGATCTTTACCACGCTGTACAACATCACCGGACAGCCGGCCATGTCTGTGCCGCTGTACTGGAATGCCGACCAAGTGCCCATCGGCACTATGTTTGCCGCCCGTTTCGGCGATGAGGCCACCCTGTTTCGGTTCGGTGCGCAGTTAGAAAAGGCCCGCCCCTGGCGAGATCGCCGCCCCGGATGACGGGATAAAAGCGGGCGCGCTCTCTTTATTGGCGCCGGGAACGGCTGGACCTCACGCAGGTTACTAGCCCAGCAGCACGTCCCGGGCGCGATTTAGGGTTCCTGCCAAGTGCTGGGTGCCCCCACGGTCCGGATGAATTTTCTGCATCAGGCGCCGATGGGCAGCGAGAATCTCTTCCCGACTGGCCCTTTCCTTCAGCCCCAGCACAGCCAGGGCCTGCTCCCGGTCCATCGGCTTCGCCCCCGCATCCGGCGGTGTCTGATTTCGGCTATGCCGCCATCTCATCAGCCAAGGCAGCAGGGTCAAAAGACGCGGAAGAAGGAATTTCAGGGCGGCGAACAGGCTGGCGAATAGAGCAGCAGCGGCTGGGCCAACCCAGTGCATCCGCCCCGCCGCCGCCATCACCGCCAGCACCAGCACGGCCGTGACAATAATCACAGGCAGCCACATGCGCCGACCGTAGCTACGATGCAGACTGCGAAGGAAAAGCCATGCCCCCAGAAGGAGAAGAGCCGCAAGGAGAAAGCGGATCATGCCGGTCGGATTAGTGCCATTGGCCAGAATTGAATGCGCCTATCATATTCCCATATTGCGATTGCCGAAACCTCAGCATGCGCGCAGCTCTCCCCTGTCGTCCGGCGGCAGGGACCCGCTGACTGTGAAAATCCGGCAGGCTCATTGCACTGCTCGGCGAGATGTACAGAATTTCTGTACCAGGGAAACATCCGAAGGTTTACTGCTTGACCTTGCAAGGGCGGTGGAGTACGCTTTGCGCCATCCTAGACAAGTATATCGGCGGCCAGGCAATGGCCGCCTGCGATGAGGGTAGAAACCATGTCAGCACAGCTCCAAGCCCGTGTAATAGAAGCCGCAACCTTGGAAGAGCGCTACGCTCGGGGGTGGCATTGCCTGGGCTTAGCCTCGGAGTACACTGAAAAACCCCAGATGCTGGAATATTTCGGCACCCGGCTAGCGGCTTATCGGGGAGCCAGCGGCCAGATGCATATCTTAGATGCCTACTGCCCGCATATGGGGGCCGACCTGAGCCAGGGCTGCGTGGAGGGCGACTCCATTCGCTGTCCCTTCCACGCCTGGCGCTGGGGGCCGGACGGTGTCTGCGATGATATCCCCTACGCCAAGCGCATCCCCGACAAGGCGGTCACGCGGGCGTGGCTGACGATGGAGGAAAATCAGCTGCTGTTCGTATGGAATGATCCGGAGGGCAACCCGCCCATAGAGGAACAGCGCATCCCCCACATTGATGACTGCTTCTCAGAGGAATGGTCCTCCTGGCACACGAGCAAAATGCATATCAAAACCAACTGCCGGGAGCTGGTGGACAACATGGCGGACTTCGGTCATTTCGGCCCGGTGCACGGCGCCCCCATGACAGAGTTTTCCAACGAAGTGGAAAAGCACACCTACACCCAGATTGCAAAGGGCTCCAGCGAGCGCCTGTCCGAAGGCGAGCCCCTCACCAGCATTGCGACCTACTACGGCCCTGCGTACATGAACACCTACATGACCGGCCAGGTGGATGGCGTAGATGTAGCTTCCCGGCTATTGGTCACCCATATACCGGTCACCACTGAGAGTTTTGATCTGCGCTTTGGTGTGATGGTCAAGAAAAATCCGCAGATGAGTGCAGAGGAAAACCAGGCGATGGTAGACACCTACGTGGAGCAGAACCAAATCGCCTTCGGCCAGGATGTAGACATCTGGCACAACAAAGTGCGGGTGGATAACCCGGTGCTGTGCGATGGCGATGGTCCGGTGAACAAGCTGCGGCAGTGGTATCAGCAGTTTTATATGGATATAAAATCTGTGCCCCACTCTTGGGACAAGAAAAAAGTGTACCAGCTTGATGTGCGCACCTGAGACAGGACGCTAACCGCCGATGCTGGATATACGCAGTCTGGGCTATGTGCTGATAGAAAGCCCTGCCCCTTCCCAATGGCATGAGTTCGGCACCGAGGTGCTCGGCCTGATGCCTGCTCCCGCCGCTCCGGAGGGTGACGGTGTGTATTTCAAGATGGACCCCCGCCCCTGGCGTTTCGCAATTCAAAAGGGCAAGCAGAACCGCTACCTGCTGGCAGGCTGGGAGCTGCCGGACGAGCAGGAGTTCATCCGTGCTCAGACCGAGCTGAAAAAATTAAAAATCCCCTTTGCGGTCTGCAATAAAAAGGACCGGGCGCACCGCGGCGTGGCCGGCCTGGTGCGTCTGCAGGACCCCTCCGGCAACACCTTGGAGCTGTATCACGGCGGCGGACTGGACTATGTGCCCTTCGTCTCCCCGCTGGGGGTGCCCCGTTTTGAAACGGGCAGTGACGGCAGTATGGGATTGGGACACGCAGTGCTGACCGCCCCCAAACTGGCAGAAACCCGCGCCTTCTACCGGGATGTGCTGGGTTTCGGCGACTCAGACTACATGGAGGTGCCCAACCCGGATGGCAGTGCCACCGGCCTGCATTTCATGCATTGCAATAATCCTCGCCATCACAGTGTGGCCCTGTACGGCCTGCCCGCCGAGGCTTTCCCCGGCGGCTGTGTGCACCTGATGGTGGAAGTGGACAATGTTGACGAAGTGGGCGCCTGTCTGGACCGGGTGAACGAGCGTGGTATTCATATCTTCTCCACCTTGGGTCGTCACACCAATGATCGGATGCTGTCCTTTTACATGATGACGCCTTCCGGCTTTGCCCTGGAATACGGCTGCCAAGGCCGCCAGCTGGACTGGAGTCAATTCACACCCACCGTCACTGCCAATCGCGGCAGCCTATGGGGGCATCATTTTCAGATGCCAGGGGAATAACAGGGCAATAGAGGGGGAAAGCAAAGAATATTTCTCACTCGTCCATGCCCAGGGACTGCCGGACAAAAGCTTCCAAAACTGCCCGATCGCGCCCGGATATGCGCAAAGGGAAAAGCCCTTCCCGAATACCCGTCAGGTAATTCAGGAGCACTGCAATATCCGCAGCATCGCCCATTCCCTGCCCTGCTCTCTGCCCGGTTCCCGTTACATCGGGTATTACCAGGGCGGCGTCATCAGGCAGCTCATCTGGGCCCGCGAGATTGCGAAATAGGTTCAGACCAGCAGTTGCTATCGCATCGCAATTTGTCTGCGGCGCATTCACACACAGTTCCAGGTAGCGCAGGGCCAGCACCAGGTCATCTGCATCCACCCTGTCAGAGGAAGCATTGAAGTCCAGCGGTGCAGGCTGCAAAACCGTCAGGCGAACATCTTTTGATTGCGCCGTATCCACCAAGGTGCTGTCCGCTGCACTTATTCTGAACACCCATTCTCCCGCCGCATTCGGCAGGTAGAAAGACTGCGCCCCATCTGCAGTAATCGTCAAGGGGGATGTGCTTGCGTCCGCCGCGGTGACGGCCGGTATAAAAAATCTTCCGCCATTTTTGCTCGCTTCTATACTCAAGCGCACGCTGCCGATTGGAATCACCCCATCGGCTGCAAGTGCCACCCAGGCTCCGGGGGCGGCCGGGCTGGGGGAAACCTTCAGTGTGACAAGAATAGAAGCAGGGGGCAGCTGCAACAGCGAATCCGTCACGGTTACCGTGAAAGATGTCGGTTCCAAGTCAGCACGGGCATTGCGCGCCTTGAACCTTAGGACCGATTGAGAAATATTGTCCGTCAGCATCGGGCTGAGATAGAACATCGCCTGCACCCTGCCGCCGGTCCAGCTGCTGCTGATAGGCAGGGTGACAACAACTCCGTCCATGAGATCGCCTGATATCTGCACAAAGCCAAGCAAAGCAATGAGACGGCTCTCCCGATCCGGATTCAAAAAATTTGCGCCCCGGCCTTCCAGAGAAAACGCCGTCTCCATCCAGTTTAGGGTGAGATCTAAGTTATCGCCTGCGTAGTCAATATCGTCCACGCAGGGCCGAATAGCGCCTTCTTCCTCGCAGCTGCCGTCCCCATCCACCGCCCGACCGATAAAATGCAAGGCGTTCTCGCTTCCGCCGAGCAAACTGCGGCGCACCGTCAAACCGCCGACTGCAGCCCGCACATCCTCCACCAGCAGACGCTCAGCGACAGCCTCCGTGATCACCCTGATGCTGCCGGCTGTGTTCAGAACACCCAGTGCCGCATCGCGGAGCTGTGCGCGGATCACTGCCTCTTCCTTGTCTTCACCAGGCCAGCGAGTCCAGCTGAAGGTGATGCGCCCGGCGGCATCGGTCCGAATGTCTGAAATGGAATCTCCGGCGTCGGACAGCATTTCCCCAAACGGAGATGCACTGAAAACCTTCACCTCCAAATTGGCAGTGTCCGCCGCCACATCCAGCTCGCGGCTGCCCTGCCCGTCCGTCACCTCCACCGCCAGAAGCACTGTCGCCCCGGCTGTCGTCGTCAGCTGAAGAGCGGTTGGATCGCTGAAATCTACATGCGCCGTATCCAGCCATCGCAGCTCCGTGCCCGTTACCGTCACACGGGCCCGGGCGCTCGCGCTTGCAGCCGCTTCTAAGTCAATGAGAACAGGCAATGCTCCGCTGCTTAAGGCGATATCTTCCAAGCGAAACACATACTCACTGTTATCCATGAAAGCCCCGGACGCGGTCAGCAGCTGCACATGCAGGGTATATGCAGAGCGTACCGCGGGATTATTGCTGTCCGCATTAAGGGAAGCTGTTGCCGGCAGGACAAATGCGGCCAAGACTGCCCCTGGAGTGGAAGTGAGCACCGCCGCGCTCTCTATCCTCGCGCCCTGTCCCCCGTGCAGGCTGAGCAGGATGCGGCTGGTGTCCCGCAGCTGCAAAAGAGCATCTGCCGAACCGGCCACCTGCCACACGATGGTGTCAAAGCGCACCGCCGCGCCGTCGGCATCTTCATCTAGCACCGTCACTGTGGCCACCGGAACAGGATCAGGGACAGCACTGTCCAGCAAAATGAAGCGAGAGTCCCCGGCATCTGTGAATTCCAATCCTGCGGTGCCCGCCGCCAGCACTCTCAGCTGGACCGAAGCAGGCGGCGCATTATTGACAGCCAAAACATTCGGCGGCATCACCTCTGCACGGACCGTCCATGTCCCCACCAGCTGCAGCAATTGATCGTTTTCAAACCTGGCGGAGAGATTTTCAAAACCATCCGGCTGCAAGCGCACCGTCACCGCGTGACTGGTGCCCGGCGCCCGGTCCAAGGTCACAATCACCATGACATCCACATCTTCTCTCGGGCCCGGCTTTTCGGCACTTACCCGCACCGCCGCCGCTTCACCGCTTCGGATTGGACTCTCCGCTGTCAAGAGCAGGTTTGGCAGCCTGACCGCGAGCCCCACCGTAGTGCCATCGGATACCGCCGCATAGGGTGACTCGCTCATCGTCTGCAGCACCCATGTGCCCGCTCTATCCAGCAGTCCCGCCTCAAATACGGCTTGGGCCGTAGAGCGATCTGGCCCAAGCATCGCTGTTCTCATCACCGCGCGGTTCGTATTCTCCAATCTCGCTATCACTGTGACAGTCGTCATAACGTCCGGCGGCACCGGCTCCGCGATTACGGTTGCAACCACCGTGCTGCGCTCCACCGCCTGCGCTGGCGCCGTCAGTGATACCGTCGGCGGCAGCACTGTTGCCGTCACCGTATCCGCCCCGGCCAGGACAGCCCTTTCCCCTGCACCCGCTATGGAAAAACGCCATACCCCCGTCGCCAGCACGGGAAATACCACATCCGTTTCGGTTGATGAGGGCGCAAATGTGAGCGGCGCGAAGACCGGCCCTCTGCGCGCCCCGACCAGAAGCGGTGTCAGGGCATCGGCAATCCGAGTCGCCTGCAGCATGACATCAATGCCCACCGCAGGCGGAATACCTGCCAATGCCGTCAGCGCAGTCGGACTGCCTGCCAAAACAGTCTGCGCTGACGGCAGCAGATTAAATATCAGCCTCGCTGTGACCGTTTCTATGAGATTGGCGAGAACCTCCAGCCGGGCATCGCGATCACGAATTTCCAGACGCAGCGTAGAGGGAAGCGCCTGTATCAGTGTCGGCCTGAGATTGATCGTCACCTCTGCTGCGCCATCCGTCCAGCTGTCCTGAGATGTCAGGTCGATGAGCACGCCATTTGTACGTGAGATCTGCTCAACAAGCAGGGAAAACTGGCTTTCCTCCCACAGCAGGATGCCCGCCAGGTTCGGTGCATACAGAATGTCATTCACACAGGGACGGACCGTATTCGTCAGGCAATCTTCCTGCCCGGCCACGCCTCGCAGGGTGAAGCGCAGAATATTTTCCGGCCCGCTCACCAAGTCATCCTGGAGCACCTGGCGGTCCAGCGCATCCCTCACGATGACCTGCATATCCGCCACCACCAGACGCTCGGCGAGGGCATCTGTCTCCAGGATTATCGGCGCCGTCGTCCGCAGGGGGGTGCTGCCGCCGGCATCCGCCACTGCGAACAGGTTTGCGTATTCCAGGCTTTCCTCCGGCCAGCGGGCCCAGCGAAAGGTGACAGCTCCCTGCACCGGCTGGATATCCGTCAAGACATCACCCCGGGTATCGGCGAGCCTATCGTCTACATGCACCTCCACCGACAGGGCCTCTGCCTCTGTTATCACATCCAAGTCCCGATTGCCGTGAATATCGGTCACTTCCACCCCCAGGGACACGAGAACCCCGGCATCGGTTCTCAGCCCAAGGAAAAGCGGAGGATTGAAGTCCAAGGCCGGATCACCCGTATCCAGCCATCTCAGCTCGGTTCCGACGACCTCTGCTCGTACTGCGACAGTGCGATCCGCAAGGGCAGCGGTATCCACGAGGGCCGACGGAACCCTGCTGGCAAGACCGATGGACTGCAGGGTGAAGGCAAGGGTGCTGTTATCGGAAATAGCGGCAGCAGGAGACTCATACTGCGCCTGCAGCGTATAACTGACAGTGCGGGTAGATTCTTCCAGGCGCACCGGCGAAGGGCGGGTAAAAATAATTCTTCGGGCGGGCAGTCCGCTCTCTGGATCAGTTACCAGATGACCGTAGGCAACGGCAAGAGCCGACTCGCTTTGGACGGCGCGCTCCTCATGCAGGGTGAGGGTAAGGGTATCCCCCAGCGCCTGCAGGATACTCGCCTGCCCCATGGCCCGCCAGATCAGAGTGTCGTATTCCGCCGCCACGCCATCGGCAGTGCCGCCCGCCACTGTCACGATGGCAAGCCGAACAGGACCGGCTTCCGCTGTGTCCAGCGGCACCGGTCTGTCGGCACCGGCATCTTCAAAGCGCAGGCCAGCCCGGGGGGTCTTTGCCACTGTCTCTGAAAAGCTTGAACCTCGCAGCGTGCCGCTTTGTACCGGAAGTATGGAAATAAGCAGTTCGGGCATTCCCTCGGGAAGCTCCGCCAACAGCACCGGGTTGAGAATCAGCTCCACTTCTGTCTTGCCGCCGGTCCAGCCGCCCTGATACACAAAGACAATGCCGGACAGATCTGGGAAGGCGCTGCTTTCGGAGGCATCGGCCGCCTGTGCAAAGGCCAGGGAGAACCGGCTTTCATCCCAGGCCAGGTTGATCAAGATATCTTCTGCATACAGGGGGTCGTTCAAACAGGGCGGCGCATCCTGTTCCTGACAATTTTCTTCCCCGAAAGCTGCCCGCACGGTAAAACGCAGAATATTGTCTCGCCCGTCCTGCAGGCTGTCGGCAGAAGCGTCCGATTGGTTCAGTGCATTCTGCACATCAATTAAAAGATCCTCTTGCAAAAGAGCCTCGGCGGAAGATATGCGCCGACTGAGCTCATTGCGCACCGAGATATGCAAGCCCTCCACTAAAAGGCGCTCCGCGATCACTCGCGCTACTGCTCGGGAGAACCGCACACCCTCATCCGTTCCAGACGAAAACAGAGAAAAGGAAAGTGTCGGCGTTTGCGCGCTCACCGCAGCTGCCAGTGCCGGAGTGAAGGCTAACACCATTTCTGTCTCGCCGTCTGTCCAGCCGCTGTTGCTTAAAAGAATATTGCCGGGCAGCCCTGCAATTAGGGAATTTTCAAGACCACCGATTGTTTCATCAACAGCCAGGGCAAATTGACTTGCATCCCAAGTCAGGCGGAGCAATAGATCTTCGGCGTACAGGATGTCGTTGATACAGGGGCGCACACCTTCCCTCTGGCAATCTGCTCCGCCAGCCACCGCCCGAGCGCGAAAGCGCAGAATATTGTCCCGCCGGTCCAGCAGGCTATTGACAGAGAATGCAGGCCGATCTGGATCGCTTGATACTTCAATGCGAATATCTTCCACCACCAGGCGCTCGGCGAGGGCATCTGTCTCCAGGATTACCGGTGCCGTCGTCCGCAGGGGGGTGCTGCCGCCAGCGTCCACCACTGCGAACAGGTCTGCGTATTCCAGGCTTTCCTCCGGCCAGCGGGCCCAGCGGAAAGTGATAATTCCGCTCGTCGCCCGAACATCAGAAAGCTCATCCCACCTGGTATCAGCGAGCATGCCCTGAACCTGCACCTCCACTACCAGACTAGAGGTGCGCACCGCTGCGTCCACATCCAAGTTGCCGTACCTGTCGGCCACCCCCACTGCCAGCGCTACAGGCACTCCAGCAGAGGCATTCAGCAGAAGAAAATCCTGGCCTGCCACAAATACCGGCAGATCAGCGGGCCATATCAATTGGGTGCCTATCACCCTGATTCGGAGCTGTGCGCTTGTGCCCGAAACCTCTTGCGCATTGATTGGAACCGGAAGATCCGCACCGGGCTGACCGCCCAAGGTGATGTCTCTTAGCGTAAAGACATACAGGGCATTATCAATTACACCGAGCGCGCCGGCCCGTGGAGCTGCGCGCAGGGAATAGATTGCACGGGCATTCAGAGTGCTGCTTGTGCTGAGTGAAACCGTTGTCGGCAAAGTGAAGATGAGCAGAATTGTCTCTGCAGTGAAGCGGAGCTCTATTTCACTTGGAATCAACAAGCCGTTTTCATCGTGCAGGCTAAAATCAAGAACACCCGAGCTGCTGTCCTCGGCCTGCACCAGCCTGCCCAAAACGCTGAGATCTCCCTCCACCTGCCACACAATGGCGTCATAACGCACTGGCATGTCATCGGCGACTGTATCGGACACCGTCAAGCGCACCACTTCTGAGGAAGAGGTGGCGGCGGACACGGTATTTAGAGACACGTCTCGGGGTGCCAGCTGTACTGAGGAGCCTATGTTCTGGGCAGCCGCAGGAGCAGCGGCGAGGGAGAGTAAAAGCAGCAGTGCAGTGGACAGCATCGTTAAAGCTCGGCAAAGTGCCAGCATCAATAGGGTATCAACACTTCAATGATAGAAGAAACAGAGGAAAAGCAGGGCGGGATGAGCGACAGACCGGGAGCAGCGCTTTGACAGGGAGGGCCTGCTTGTATAAAGTCCCCTGCTCGGTCAGACTTGAAGCAGGGGGAGAAATCATGGGTCTGTATATCTTGACAGGGGCGGCAACTGGGATCGGCGCGGCAGTCCGGGAGCAGCTGCTGGGCCAAGGCCATGAGGTGCGGGTGGTGGACATCCGAGATGCCGATCTGCAGGCAGACCTGAGCACCGCCGAAGGCCGCAAGCAGATGGCGGACTGGATGCAGCAGGAAGCTCCCGACGGGCTTGACGGCTTCGTGCCCTGCGCCGGGGTCGGCCCCCATGTAGAACCGACCTCTCTTATTGCCCGGCTGAACTATTTCGCGGTCGTCGCCACCACCCAGGCGGCCATTCCGCTGCTGGCAAAAAAAAGAGGAGTCGCTGTGCTGATCTCCTCCAATTCTGCGCCCATGGACTTCAACAATGAAAAACTCGCCAAGCGGTTCCTGGAAGGAGACGAGGAACAGTCCTGCCAGCTGGCGGATGAGAGCAAAGGCGATGCGGTGTACAGCGGTTCCAAAAAGGCACTGACCCGGTGGATGCGCCGCAACGCCGCCGATTGGGCAAAACAGGGAGTGCGGGTGAATGCAGTCGCCCCGGGGATGACCATCACCCCGCTGGTGCTGGCTAACATGGAGGATGAGCGATATCGGGAAGCGATGAAACAATTCCAAGACAGTATCCCCGCAGGCAGTGCCGCAAAGCCGGCGCAAATCGCCGCCACCGTCTGCTTTTTGCTCGGCCCGGACAGCGGTTACTGTTTTGGTTCAATGCTATTCGTAGACGGCGGAATAGATGCGATGAACAGGCCAGACGAGTTCTGACTCGTCTGCCATCCACTCTTTTAGCAGAAACCAGCGTCATGTTCCCTGTCAGCGGCAGCATCGTCGCCTTGGTTACGCCGATGAAGGACGACGGCGGCATTGACTGGGAAGCGCTGGAGCGCCTGCTGGAATGGCATATACAACAGAGCAGCCAGGGAATTGCGGCGGTGGGCACCACCGGCGAATCCGCCACCCTGAATGTAGAGGAGCACTGCCAGGTAATTAAGCACATTGTCACCCAGGTCAAAGGCCGCATCGCCGTGCTGGCCGGCACCGGTGCCAATGCCACCCAGGAAGCTCTGAAGCTGACCCAAAGCGCCGCCGACGAAGGTGCCGATGCCTGCCTGCTGGTAACCCCCTACTACAACAAGCCGACCCAGGAGGGGCTGTACCAGCATTATCGGACCATCGCCGAGGCGGTGGAAATTCCGCAGGTTCTCTACAACGTGCCCAGCCGCACCGCCTGCGATCTGCTGCCGGAGACGGTCTTGCGGCTGGCCCAGCTGCCGAATGTGGTGGGCCTCAAAGAGGCGACCGGGAACCTGAAGCGCGCAGCCGCAATTATCCGGGACTGCGGCAAAGACTTCACGCTGTATTCCGGCGATGACCCTACCTGCGCTGAAATGATGCTGCTGGGGGGCCGGGGAGTGATCTCGGTAACCGCCAATGTGGTCCCCTCTGCCATGGCAGAGCTGTGCGATGCGGCAATGGCCGGCGACAAAGAGCGGACCCGGGAGCTGGATCAGCGGCTGGCGGACCTGCACCGGGGGCTAGGTCTTGAATCCAACCCAATCCCGGTAAAATGGGCACTGGCGGAGATGGGTCTGATCGGTCGGGGCATCCGGCTGCCGCTCACACCTTTGTCACCTGTGCACCATAAAGATCTGCGACAAGCTCTTCGCAAGGCTGGTGTTCTGTAAAACGCCGATACGGTATGAACTGAAGTCTTTTTATGCGTCTTTGCACCTTTCTTCTCCTCCTGTCTGCCGCCGCTCTTCTCGCGGCATGCAGTTTCGTAAAAATCCCTGGTATCCAGGATCGCAAAGACGATGTTGCCGAGGCCAGAGAGATTGAGCCATTGCAGGTGCCGGAGCATATGGAACCGGTGCCCGTGCGCCCCCTCTATCCGCTGCCGGAGCAGCAGCAGGCGGATGCGCGGGAAGGTCACCCCGCCCCCCCCGCAGCCCTGGTCAACCCATCCCTCGGTGAAGTGCGCATACGGAAGATGGGGGACGAAGAATGGATGGTGGCGGAACTCTCCATCACCCATGCCTGGCCCCGCCTGCGCAGCTTTGTGGGCATCAACCGGCTGCCCACAGCGCGGATTGACATTGAAAATGGCGTAATTGAAACCGACTGGCTGCAGCCGGACGATCAGTCGAAGGAAAAATATCGCTTCCGGGTGCGTGTCGGACTGCGCGCCGACACCTCTGAAATCTTTGTGCTGCAGGCAGGTCCAGAGGCAGGGGACGGCTGGCCCGAAATCTCTGACGACCCGAAGCGGGCCCGCACCATGCTGGAGGCGGTCAGCACTTACTTCGTGGATTTGGGCCAGACTGCGGCATTGGTGTCCCTGCAAGCTGCCGTTATTAACACCGAGGCGCGGATGCACCTTGAGTGGGATGAAAACCAGGAGCCGGTGCTCCAGCTTGACCTGCCCTTCAACCATGTGTGGGCCGTGCTGGCCCTAACCCTGCAGAAAGCAGGATTTTTTATCTTGGACCGGAATCGCGATGCCAGCATCTATTACGTGGCCTACGATCAGAAGGCACAGAAGAAGGGAGGCAAGAGAGGGCTGTTTGGGCTAGGGAGAAAGCGCAAGGAAGAGCAGTCCAGCCTGTCCCGGGAAGAGGCAGAAAATTTGCCCCAGTACGAAGTGCATATAGATGAGAGAGAAGATGGCTTCGGCGTGATGATTTTCAATGAAAAAAATACCCTTGACCCGGATGAAGCCCTTGAACTCTTGAGAAGAATTGAAGCCTTTGCCTCCTGAGAGCCGCTCTATTCCTGCAGGCGAATCTTTTTGTCTGCTTTTGTCACCGCTGAAAAACGAGATTTAAGCAATATGCCCCAGATAGGAAAGCAACTATTTTCCGGCAAGGCCAAGTCCGTGCACGCCACGGATGACCCGGAGCGTCTGGTCCTGCTCTTCCGGGACGACACCTCCGCCTTTGACGGTGCCAAGACAGAGAAGCTGCAGGACAAGGGCCGGGTCAATAACCTGTTCAATGCCTTCATCATGGAAAAGCTGGAGAAGGCTGGCATCCCCACCCATTTTGAACAGTGCCTGTCTGAAAACGAAGCGCTGGTCAAACACCTGGACATGCTGCCGGTGGAGTTTGTAGTGCGCAACATAGCCGCCGGCAGCCTGTGCAAGCGGCTTGGCATCAAGGCAGGCACGGAATTGCAGCCCCCTGTCTTTGAATTGTTCTACAAGAACGATGAGCTGCACGACCCGATGATCAATGAATCCCATGTGGTCTCCTTCGGCTGGGGCAATGCCGAGCAGCTGGAGCGGGGACGGGAGCTGACATTGCAGGTAAACGAAGTGCTAAAGGGAATCTTCAAAGCGGGAAACATGCTGCTGGTGGACTACAAACTGGAGTTTGGCATGTATCGGGGCGCACTCACCCTAGGCGATGAATTCACACCGGACGGCTGCCGGCTGTGGGATACCGAGACGAGAGAGAGCCTGGACAAAGATCGTTTTCGCCAGGATCTGGGCGATGTGGTGGAGTCTTACAAGACCGCTGCCCGGCGGCTGGGGCTGAAAGTATAAAATAGCTATTCCAGAAGGAGAGGTGCCGGAGTGGTCGAACGGGGCGGTCTCGAAAATCGCTGACCTCGCAAGTGGTCCGGGGGTTCGAATCCCTCCCTCTCCGCCATAATCACTGACAATGCTCATATGTGCTGAGAGGGTCAGGAAAACTCCTTTATTTATCCTATTCTTATCTGCATTTTGCCGCACTGCGGACGGCTTCTGGCGGTCAGCTTGAGCGACGCACACCAAACACAAGATATGCGCAGGAGGCTGTAAATCTGTTACCGTCTGTTCAAGTGATTGTGAGCGCTGCAATTCTTCCAGAAATTTCCCGAGCGCGCGATTTACCGCAACGGGCTTCTCCTGCTGCACGAAGTGTCCGGCACCGGGAATCAGCAAAATCCCCCGCAAGCCCGGCACCCGCCGACGCATGATCTCCAGCGCATCTGGGCGGATCATCTTCAGGACCGCATCCTCTCTGCCCGCGATAAACAGCGCGGGCTTCTTCACATCGGCATCGGCCCAAGGCCGGCCCAGCTCCCAGTTCAGGTCCGCCACCCGGTAGGAGTTGAGACCGCCGATAAAAGCACTGCCCGCTCCGGTGCGAGTGTATTCGGCCAGGAAATAGTCAAACTCCTGAGACCCGAGCCACTCCCAGGGCAGATCTCTTTCGGGCTCGGCCAGCACATCCAAGTAGCCGGTCCCCTCGGAGGGATAGCGGCTCCAATCCAGCAGGTTGCCCTCGGCACTCAGCGCCCAGAAAAGTTTTTTCAAAAAAAGTGCCGGGCTGCTCCCCAGTTCACGCTCTGGAGGACCCTGTTTCTGAAAATAATGCATATGGAAAAAATGCTTCTTCGCCAGCGCGGCAAATGCAGCGCTAGGAGGTATATGGGGAGAGGCAAAGGCGAGGGGATCATCCGGCGGGTATTCCGCGCCAGGCTTTCGTCCGGCGCCGCTGCGCCCGGCGAGATCAAAATCGTAGGGACAGCTCAAGGCCGCCACCCCCAGCACATGTTCCGGCGCCCGAACAGCCAGGTTCCAAACGAGCTGGGCACCGAAATCATGTCCGATGAAAACCGCCTGCCCTTCCCCCAGGGCATCCAGAAGATGCAGCATGTCTGCAATCGCCTGATCAGCGGCGTAGCTTCTGATGTCTGTCGGACGATCAGTGCGGCCATAGCCCCGGTGATCCACGGCCACGGCCCTCCAGCCGCAATCTGCGATGGCAGACAGCTGGTGCCGCCAGCTGAACCACAGCCCGGGAAAACCGTGACACAGCACCGCCAGCGGCCCTTCGCCCTGCACCGCAATATGCATGCGGATATCCCCAACAGGGAGCATGTGATGCTCCACCCCTGGAAGGATGGGGTCAGGCCAAGACCGTTCGGGCATGGGCGGTACCGGTTGGATAAAAAAAGCGTACGGGTTGTCGGGATAAAAATCAGGTCACGGACTTGAGATGATGCATCAATATGTCTGCAGCATCTGCCGGGGAACAGGCCCTGATCTCGTCGCTCAGCACCTCAATGGCGACAGGATAACTTGCCTCGGCCACACCCAGCGCCTCCAGCAGGCCGCTTATGTCACAGACCCCCTCGCCGGGCAGCAGTCGCCGATGCATGGTTTCAACGATAACGTCATCCAGCGGCTCGGACAGAGCATCGCTGATCTGTACCAGCGCGACCCGCCCTTGGGCGGCGACGAGCCCGGCCCGATCGGCACCGGTCCGGTGCCAGTGCCAGCTGTCAATGACCAGCGACACCTCGGCACAGCCCGCGGAATCCAGAAAGTCCAGTGCCGCAGCTGCATCGCCAAGGGGGCTCCAGGGCAAGGGCTCCAGTGCCAAGCGAATACCGCTTCGGCTCGCGATGCGCCAACTGGCACGAAGCAGTTCTCCCACCCTCTCCGGATCGCGAAACTCTCTCACCATCGGCGCAGCCACCAAGGTTTTCGCACCCAGAGCTGCTGCTCGCTCGGCAAAAAGCTCCGCCTCGGCAAGGGCTTCGTCCCGCCCCAGGGCCCACGCGCTGAGGGCTTCAAAGACATCCAGACGAAGGCCATGATCCGCTATCATGCCGGCAATAGATTGCAGACTTTCGCCGCTTCCGAGGGCCGTTTCCAAATGAGTGCCCCAGAGGGATATGCGCTGAAACCCGGCTCCGGCAGCAGCGGACAGCTGTTCAGAGAGGGGAGCCTCCGGCAGGCAGGCCAGAGGGAGAAGCAGGCGGTCTGAGTCCATGGCTGTATGGTAACAAGCGTGCCCCTTCGGGGGTTGACAAATCTTGCAGCCTGCTCCATGGTTATGTGATGAGAGAGATTTATTCTTTTAGTATTCGCCGAACGGACAAGTTGAAAATAACCCGCTTTTTCGCGCTGTCTCTCCTGCTGCTGTGGGGCACAGGCATACAGGCGATACATCTCCATGACAATGGGGAGGCGCCGGTTGCCGAGTGCCAAGCCTGCATCGCTTCCTCTGCGACGGAATATGCGGACGTCGGAGAAATCGCTGCGGCACCAACGATATTCACGGGCAAAAACCTTTGCCCATCTGCTGCCTGCGCGGTCCCGCGCCAGCAATTTCTACTTCATCATACCCAGCCTCGCGCACCTCCCGTCTCCTAAGACGGTTTCCTGAAAATCACTGCGAACGCGCCGCCAGCGGCGGTGCGTGCGCCCGTATTTTTTGATATAGCGATGTAATATCTATGCGCAAAATTTTCCTTCCGGGACTGCTGGTCCTGGCTCTTGGCTCTCTATCTGAGGCCCAGCCTCTCTCCGTCTCCCCCATGGAGGAGACCATCGTCAGTGTGCCTCAGCTCCACGCGCGCCGAGATACTGCCTATGCGGTCAACACCCTATCTGGTGAAAAACTGCGAGAGCGCGCCGCCGACACCTTGGGAGAAACCCTTCAAGAAGAGCTCGGCATTCGCGCCACCACTTTCGGACCTGGTGTCGGACTGCCCGTAATCCGCGGACAGAGCGGAGACCGGGTAGCCGTCCTGCAGAACGGCCTCGCCACCCTGGATGTCTCCGGCGTCAGCCAGGACCACGCCCTGTCGCTGGAGCCTTTGCTGGCGCAGCGCATTGAGGTGCTGCGCGGCCCAGCGGTGCTGCTCTACAGCGGCCGCGCCATCGGCGGCACGGTAAACGTGCTGGACAATAGCATTCCCGACATCGTGCCGGAGAAACTGCAGGGCGGGCTGGAATTGCGCCACGGCACTGCGGCGGACCGGGATGCCGGTGTATTTACCCTTGACGGCGGCGCAGGCGATTTTGCCTGGCATCTGGATGGTCTGTACCGGGAAAGCAACAACATTGAAATTGATGGATATGCCTCTCGTGAAACGGCGGCGGCAGAGGAAGCAGAAGAGCACGAAGAGGAGGAGCCGAATACCCATGGCTTCATCAGGAACACCGCCAGCCGTGCCAGAAGTGGCACCCTAGGTGCATCCCTGGTGAGGGACTGGGGCTTCGCAGGTTTTTCGGTGAACCACCTGGTGAATAAATACGGCATACCCGGCAGCGTGCATGCCCACGAAGAAGAAGAGCACGAAGAAGAGGAGGAGGAGGAAGAAGATCACAATGTCCGCATTGACCTGGAGCATACCCGCCTCAGCCTGCGCGGTGCCGTAATGGACCTCTTTTCGGGAACAGGCGAAGAACGCACCTATGACCTGCGCTTCTCTCTGGGATACAGCGATTATCGTCACGATGAAATAGAAGGAGGAAGCGCCGCCACTCGCTACGAAAACGAGAGCACAGAGCTGCGCACAGAGCTGCTCCATCAACGTGACGAAAGCCATTTCGGCGTTATCGGTCTGCATCTGAGGAACAGTGATTTTTCGGCAGAGGGAGAGGAAAGCTTTGTGCCCCGCTCGGACATTCGCTCCTGGGCTCTATTCCTGCTGGAGGATTTCCATTGGGAAAAATGGCTGCTGGAAATCGGGGGACGCTGGGAGAGACAGGAAACAGAAATCTCGCCCCAGAGTGATCAATTCCCTGAAGACATCTGCCTTTTCAAAGATGCCGAACATGATTTGGTCAGCTTCTCCATCGCCGGGATACGTCATCTCGGGGATGGACGGCTGCGCACTTCCCTGAGCCGCTCACAGCGTGCGCCCACGGTGGAAGAACTATTTGCCTGCGGTCCCCATATAGCCACGGGCACTTACGAGCGAGGTGATCCCACACTGAAACGCGAGACGCTGCTTGACGCGGAAATAGGAATTGAGTGGAGCCGAGGTCCCTACGGCGGCACGCTGAATCTGTTTCGGCGGAAATTTGATGACTATATCTACGAAGCCGGTCAGGGCATCTGGGTATCGGAGGATGGAGAGGAATTTGCAGATGAGGAATCCTGCGAAGCCGAAGAGCACGGCTGCACACCCTTATTCCTGTACCGGCAAGAGGAGGCATCTTTCCACGGCGCAGAACTGGAACTCTCCCGCACATTGGGCCGCGACTTCCGGCTTGCCTTGCTTTCCGATTATGTGCGCGGTGAGCTGGATGAGGGCGGCGATGTGCCGCGGCTGCCCCCGCTGCGCTATGGCCTGAGACTGGAATACCAGCGCAGCGCCTGGTCCGGGCATGTGCAGCTGATGGAAGTGGAAGAGCAGGACCGGCCCGGCAGAAACGAGGAGTCCACCGAAGGGCATACCCTGCTGTCTGCTGCCCTGCGCTGGCAGTCTCCGGAAAGCTGGCGCGGCCTCTGGTCAGTGCAGCTGCGCGGCAGCAACCTGCTGGACGAAGAGGTGCGCAATGCGACTTCTTTCATACGGGACTCGGCGCCGGAAGCGGGCCGTTCCTTTGAACTGATTACTCGCCTGAGTTTCTAGTTTGCGAGCGGGCCCGGGACCCCCCCCCCCCCTATAAAGTCCCGGGCCAGCAGGTGAGCCGTCGGGCCATGCGAAATGCTGGCCCGGCGGCTCCCCTTACTCTGCTTTATTTTTAGGCTACACTCCCCCGTCTGCCCTGCAACGGCCTTCATGAACGGCCTTCATCTATCTCTGCTGCTTCCCGTCCGCCACTGACAACCATGCTGCGACTCCTCTCGGCAGCGCTGCCGCTGCCGCTGCTTTATACGCTTATCGCACCGCTGCTGGCCCTGCTCGGCAGCTGCTTTTATCGCCGCCGGCTGGTAACGGAAAACCTTCGCCGCGCATTCCCGGAACTCAGCGAAAGGAAGCGGGCGGCTATCCGCCGAGATTTTTATCGGCACTTGGGCGCTCTCGCCTGTGAAGCTCTTCGGGCCCGCACCATGCCCCTCACAGAAATACAGGAGCGAGTGGAAATACAGGGTCTGGATGAGCTGGATGCCTGCACGGCGGAGCATCGGCAAGTTATCTATCTCGGCTGTCATCTGGCCAACTGGGAAATCCCGGCACTGGCATTGTCGCTGGCCCGCCCGGATCTTGAGATTTCCAGCTTTTATCGCCCCCTGCATAGCCCCCTATGGGAAAGATTTTTCCTGGAAACCAGGACCCGCACGGGGCCTAGGATGATCCCCGACAATATCTCGCCCAGAAAGATACTGCGAAGCAGCAAGCACCCGGGATTACTGATGCTCTTTGCGGAGCAGCGCCCCTGGCAGAAAGGGGGTAAGCACTGGACGCGCTTGCTGGGCCGTGACACCCCTTTCCATACCGGCATAGACAAGCTGCCGCGGCTCCTGAACAGCCCTGTACTCTTTGCCTTTGTTCGCAGGAGAGGACGTGGGCATTTTGTCCTGTCCTTGAAAAAGATCGCCCAGCCCCCCTACTCCAAAGACGGCACCGGGGTGCTGGTGCAATATGCCAGGGCCTTGGAAAACGCAATCCAAGCACAGCCCGCATGCTGGCTGTGGACCATGAATCTCTGGAAATATCCGCGCCAGCCACAGGAGCCCTTGCTGACAGAGCCCATACCTCACTAGAAGGGTTATGTTCTTTAAATCAATATATTGCCGTTAATTTCTAAAATAAAAAAGACCTTATGCGTTTATCTCCTCTAAACCTAAAGTTAATTTAACTTCTGCGAATTACGCTCTCTACCCTTGTATTTACCCCCTTCCAAGGGGCAAACTAACCCTCGAAACATGGAGGCCGTAGGAAGGCAGGCATGGCTGCCTGTCACCACATGGGAAGTGGAAAATTGCGCAGGAGCGCAGCGGGCCGGAGGGGAAGACCGCCCTCCTTCGGCCCGCCCTTTTTTATGGAGTGCCGATATCGGCAGTCAAGGAGGCCGCGCCAGGCAGAGCAGGCAGTGCTGTCAGCGCTCTAAGTGCTGCCGCTTCTCAGATATTTCGGCCCATTTCTTCGCATCCGGGAGAGCGTCTTTCTTCTCCGTAATATTGGGCCACAGGTTTGCCAGCTCTGCGTTCAGCTCCATAAAATCCTGCTGGTCTTCGGGCAGCTCGTCCTCAGAATAGATTGCATCCACAGGGCATTCCGGCTCGCACAGGGCGCAGTCTATGCATTCATCGGGGTGGATGACCAGAAAGTTCGGCCCCTCGTAAAAGCAGTCCACAGGGCAGACTTCCACACAATCAGTATGCTTACAGCGGATACAGCTTTCGCCAACGACAAAAGTCATGGTTGCTCCTCAGCACTTATTGCTTACTTTCACTGACGCAGTTTATTCTAGCATTTTCCGACCAGCGAAAAGTGCTGTCAGGGAGCCTTAGACGAAGGCGGCTTTTTTGCAGCTGGCTTCTGTGCCGGGCTTTTCTTGGGCACAGGCGCCGCGGTTTTTTCAGCCGATTTCTTTCCATCCTCTGGCGCGGGCACCGAGGCCGGAGATTTCCTCGGCGTATTTGACGGCAGCAATGCGATTCGCTCTCGCTCCACCAGATGGTCCACTATGCGAAGCATCTTGGCGGTATTTCTTGCAGACTGCACAAGGTACTTGCCGTGCACTACGATGATCGGCGTGCCCTGCACTCCATAGCGGCGCATCCGGGCTGCTGCCTGACGCACGGCGGAGCGCACTCCAAAAGAAGCCCAAGCACGATTAAAGTCCTCTGCCGCCACATTGTGCAGAGCGAAAAACTTGCGGATTTGCGCCTTGTTGTTCAGCGGCTCGCCTTCCCGGACTAGCCGGACAAAGGTGTCAAAATGCAGTTTCTCCAAAACGCCCAGGGCGCGGGCCGTGTAGTAGGCGCGGGCATGCGTCTCCAAGATCGGATTCCAAACGGCGGGGATCTCCTGGAACAGCACGTCCTCCGGCTGGCGATTTACCCATGCGCGAAGCACAGGCTCAAGCCTGTAGCAGGCCGGGCATCCGTACCAGAAAAACTCAAGGACCTCAACACGGCTGGGATCGCGGACCGGCTGCGGAGAACCTAGCAGTTCATAATCAACGCCCTGTTCAAATTCATTCTCCCCCTTGTCTGTATTTAAAAATTGAGCACTGCTCGGAAACGGCGTCAGCAGGAGCAGAAAAACAGAAAGAAAAAGGAAAAGATGTTTCATCGGCACAGCCTCCAGTCGCTCAGCGCAGTCCAGCGATGTAGCTGGCCACTGCCTTAATTTCAAGTGTAGTCATGGGGGCTGCGATTTCGGCCATGATTGAAGAGACCTCATCGTAAATCTCTTCGCCCTCGCGGTATTCCTCCAAGCGCTCTTTAATATACTCTGCATGCTGCCCCGCCAGACGCGGATAGCCCGCCGCGTAGTTGCCGGCACCATCCGGAGCATGGCAGGAGGTGCAGGAGGGCACGCCCCGTGCCCGGATACCGCCCCGGTATACCTGCTGCCCGAGGGCAGCCAGCTCCGGGTCGGCCGCACCCGGGCTCATGGCCTGTCCGGCATAAAAAGCGGCAATATCCTGCAGGTCCTGGTCGCTGAAGATGTCCAGCTGTCCTGCCATCTCCGGTATGGGCCAGGCACCGCTCTTGATGGCACGCATCTGCCGCAGCAGGTATTTCTCGCCCTGACCAGCCAGCTTGGGCCAGACAGGCACCACGCTGTTGCCATCGCTGTTGTGGCAGGCCACGCAAAGCTCCGCCTTGCTGCGCCCCGCCGCCGGGTCTCCTCCTGCCCCCTCTTCAGCCGGAACAGCCTGAAATGCCAGCGCCGACAATAGCAGGGTTGCCAGCAGGCTGGCGGCTGTATTTTGTGCTCTCACCTATCTCTCTCTAGTTCTTCGACTGTGCCATATAAATTATCAGGCGACGAAAATCTTCCTCCGAGCACTGGTTGCACAGACCCATTGGCGGCATTGAGCGGTAGCCGCTGCGGACATTTGCCAGCAGCACATCCATCCCCTTGGCAAGCACTGGCGCCCAAGCAGCAGCATCGCCGGTGCGGTATGCACCCGCAGAACCGGAGGCATGGCAGGCAGCGCAACTGCGATTATATTGCCTTTCCACGATTGCCGGATCATCCGTCGGAGCTGCATCCTGCTCCTCGCTGCAGCTCGCCGTCAGGAGTGCGGTCAGCAAGACCACGCATGGCAATGTATTAGCGATTCGCATAGGTTTGCTCTGAGCAAGGTAAATTCTACAGCAAAGAATGCCCGCAATCCCGTCAGAACCTATCGGCTCATCCCGCCGTCCCTCCCTGTTCAGGGCAGAGATTCTGCCAAAGGGTATAATTCGGCAGTCGGCCAAGCACACGCTGGCTGCGATAGGACAGTTGGAATCGCCGTCCACAGCGAAGCCCGGCAGACAGGAATATAATTGCCCATCCAAGCCTGCCTTTATGAGAGCATAACAGGCAGAAAATCGATTCCGGCTTATGAGAGCGGGGAGTGCGGGAGGGGGACGAGCAGGCCCTCTCTTGCCGATAAAGTCATGAATCGCTACATTACACAGGCTAGGAATCTGAAAACTGCAACAATCTACGGTATTACTGATGTTTAAATTATTACGAGGCTTTTTTTCCAGCGACCTGTCCATTGACCTAGGCACGGCCAATACCCTCATCTACATGCGGGACAAGGGGATAGTGCTGAACGAGCCATCGGTGGTGGCTATCCGGGAACACCGGGGGCAGACCATCGTAGAAGCGGTGGGGGGCGAGGCCAAGCTGATGCTAGGACGCACCCCGCTCAATATTGAGGCGATCCGGCCGCTGAAGGACGGCGTCATCGCGGATTTCCGGGTGACGGAGAAGATGCTCCAGTACTTCATGGCAAAGGTGCACAGAGTTAACTTCATCCGCCCCAGCCCCAGGGTTCTGATCTGCGTCCCCTGCAAATCCACCCAGGTGGAGCGGCGCGCTATCCGCGAGTCCGCTCTCAGTGCCGGCGCGCGCCGGGTGGTGCTGCTAGAAGAGCCGATGGCCGCCGCCATCGGAGCGGGCTTGGATGTGAGCGCTCCCTCCGGCTGCATGGTGGTGGATATCGGCGGCGGCACCACTGAGATTGCCGTGATCTCCCTGAACGGCGTGGTGTATTCCGAATCAGTGCGCATAGGGGGCGATCGTTTTGACGAGATGATCATCAACTATGTGCGCCATAAGTATGGCAGCATCATCGGCATCGCCACGGCGGAGAAAATCAAGCACCAGGTCGGCTGCGCCTTCCCGGAGAAAGAGGTGCGCGAATACCATACGAGGGTGCGCAACCTGGCTGAAGGCATCCCCCGGGAGCTGACCATCACCAATTCCGAAGTCCTGGATGCCCTGCGAGAGCCCCTGACTAACATTGTGAACGCGGTCAAGAAGGCCTTGGAGCAGACACAGCCTGAGCTGGCCTCGGACATCGCCGAAAAAGGGATGGTGCTGACCGGCGGCGGCGCTCTGCTGCGCGGCATGGACCGCCTGCTGAGCAAGGAGACGGGACTGACCGTCATCATTGCCGAAGAGCCCCTGACCTGTGTTGCTCGGGGCGGCGGCGAAGCGCTGAAAATAATGGATTCACAGAGACTGGACCTGCTGGCGATGGAATAAGCCTGCCCGGAGAATCTCATCAGAGCTCTATTTTTCAAAACGCATACACCGGCTGCCAGACTTGCCATCGTCGCGGTGCTGGCAACCGGCCTGCTGATTACAGAGCATTCGCGGCCCCATCTTCTGCATCCGATACATGTTCTTGGGCTGGCGCTTGCAACCCCCCTGCACTGGACCTTGGCCTTCCCTGGACGCAGCCTGAGCCTAGGCATAGAAGCCTTCTCTAGCCGCCGGAAAATAATGCAGGAGAATCAGCGTCTGCGCACAGAGAATCTTTTCGCCAACGGCCGCCTGCAGGCCGCCGAAGCCCTCCACAGCGAGAATCGTGAATTGCGCCAATTGCTGAAGGCCCGTGAGCGCCTGCAGGACAACCTGACCGTTGCCAAGGTGATCAGCCTCTCCTCTGCACCGGCTTCTCATCACCTGCTCCTCAATCAGGGCGCTGCCGACGGTGTTCAGGTCGGACACGCCGTGCTGGATGCCTACGGTGTAATCGGACAGGTGGTGGCAACGACCCCCTACACCAGCCGGGTGCTGCTTATTACCGATGGCAGTCACGCGCTGCCGGTGGAAGTGCGGCGCAACGGCATCCGTGCTGTGGCAGATGGCGAGGGCAGACAGGACCGACTGAAGCTCAGGCACATCACGCATACCGCAGATATTCAAAAGGGGGACATCCTGCTCAGCTCGGGGTTGGGGAGGCGCTTTCCGGCCGGTTATCCCGCAGCAGAGGTAACCGAAGTGGAAGATGATATTGCAGCGCCTTTCCTGATCGTGTATGCGAGGCCTCTGGCGCACCTGTGGCAAAGCCGTCTCCTGCTGCTGGCATTCCCGGTCCTCCCCTACGAAAAAGCTACGCCCTGATGGCTGCCCCGCACTTTTCTGTCACCACCCAGCTGCGTCTATTCGTCGCCGCATCCTTCTTCGTCGCCTTTGCCCTGCACCTTCTCGCCATCCCGGACTGGCTGCACTGGCTATGGCCCTTTTGGAGCGGACTGGTACTTCTGCACTGCATACATCGCTATCCCAGCATGCACTTCGGCGTATTCACCGGAGGCATGCTCGGCCTGCTGCTGGATATGCTGGTCGGCGGCCCGCTGGGAAAATATGCACTCGGCATGGCATTGCTGGCGCAGCTGGCACTGGCTCTGCGGCACCGCATGGAATTTGCCACTCAATTCTGGCAGCAGGCCATCCTGATCCTGCTCCCGCTGCTCGGTCTGCACGGGATATGCAGCGCAGTCAATCTGCTCACCGAGCGCCCCGCCGGTTTCTTCTTCGGGCTGCCCGCCTTGGCTGGTGCACTCCTGTGGCCACTTATGAGTGCGCGCTTAGAAACCCTCCTCCTTAGCTTTGAACGTGACTGACAGGGAGTCGTAAACATGATGAGAAGGATTTTTATTTCGGCAACAGTGCTGCTCGCACTCCTGGCCGTCTATTCCCTGCTGGTTCGGGTCGGCATACATCATGCGGACAAGTATCGGGAAACTATTGCCCGAATACTGTCCGAAAACATTGAAATGCCCGTGCAGATAGAGGGTCTGCAGGGTGATGGGCTGCGCCTTCATCCCCAGCTCAGCTTTAGCGGGCTGCACATCGGGGCTCCCGGACAGGAGGTTTTTGGCGTACACAGCCTGGAGCTGGACCTCCGCCTCGTGCAGAGCCTGTTTTATCTCATCCCGCGTTTGCACCATGTGCGGGCAGAGGATTGTTTTATCCGGCTGGACGCGCCGTCTCCCGGCGGCGGCGGATCTGATGGGATGGCATTGCCCAAGTACCTGTCTGGCATTGTGGCGGCAGAAGTTCAAAACTGCCGGGTTGAACTGCACGCAACTGACGGCGGGCAGTATGACCTGACAGTACAGGATGCACGCATGCGGCAAACAGGTTTCAGAAGCCTCAGATTATCGGTCAGCGGAGCCCACGCAAATGATGCCCTGCATGTTCTCGGCGAGATCCGGCGTGACTGGAACGGCCGCCTGCATTCTATAAATGCCCATGCAGTGGCTGGCCTGGATGCCCTGCCCTGGCAGAGACTGCCCTTCGGCACCGAACTGCAGACCCAAGGCGCCAGCGCAGAGCTCTGGCTCGGCTGGCATCGGAGGCGGGGTTTGAACAGCACAGCGCGATTGCAGGCGGACAGCATACGCCGATACGCAGAACAGGGAGACATGCATCTCGCCGATGCCAGCGGGCTGTTCACCTTCAGCATGCGCGACCGGCAGCACTGGCACATGGAGGGGCGGCAGGTGCGCTTCTCCTCGGAGGGCACACCGGTAAAAATTAATGCGCTCGCCGCCGCTGGCTCAAAAGCGGGACAGCTGTTTTACTCCGACAGCGTCAGGATTGAGGAACTATCCGCCATTGCGCTACAGACCCTGCCGCTGGGACAGCGCACGAGAGCAGCCCTTGCCATCATGCAGCCCCAGGGGAATTTGCAGAATGTCCTGCTGCGCATGCCCGCCGACAAGCCCAAAGCAAACTGGCAGCTAGAGGCATCGGTGGATGGTCTTGCGCTGGAGTCCTGGAAAGGTGTGCCCAGTGTTAACAGGTTGCAGGGTCAGCTGAAAGTCAATCCCAGTGAAGGCTCCTTTGAGGCCTTCAGCGAAAACATGAAATTCCACCTGGCGCTTTTGTACCCGAAAGCGCAGCAATATCGGGATGCGGGCGTTTCTCTGTACTGGCGGACAGAGGGCGAGCAGATTCTCCTGCAAGGGCGAAGCCTGCGGGCAAGGCTCGGTGAGCGCGGCCAGGTGCAGGGCTATTTTGACCTTCGCGTGGCAAAGAAACCCGGAATCTTTGCGCCGCGACTCAAACTGCATTTAGATGGCAGAGACATAAATCTAAACCAGGGACTGGAGCACATTCCGAAGGCGGCGCGCAAAAAAATACCGTCCTGGGCAGTTGATGCCGGGGGGCAGGGCCTCCTGCGCCAGCTGTCGGTAGACCTCCGCGGCCCGATGAAACGCACACGGCTGGACGAGGTGAAAATAGAAGTGCATGGGGACTTTGAAGGGGTGGCTCTGACACCGATGAGCAGCCTGTATCTCAAGGGGCTGCAAGGAAGCCTGCGTTATATGCGCCCTGAACTGGAGATCTCTCTTGGCATCACCGAGGGTGAGGCCTTCGGCCATACCTGGTCCGGGGGCAATGCAAAATTCCAGCACAACGCCAAGCAATGGCTGC
The DNA here is from genome assembly GCA_965205525.1 of Gammaproteobacteria bacterium. Taxonomy (GTDB): domain Bacteria; phylum Pseudomonadota; class Gammaproteobacteria; order JABABF01; family JABABF01. The sequence continues at coordinate 11,247 of OZ242171.1, read as the reverse complement.
TGCGTCTGGACACGCCGCTGACCGGCGGCACACTGGAGAGCACCCGCCAGGGGGAGCCGCTGCGCGCCGATTTGGAATACCTGCATCTGCCGACACTGCAGGAAAGCAGAGGCATATCGTCGTCAGCAACCCTCGCACTTCGGGCACGAATCGCAGATCTGCGGTATGACGGCGAGGAAAAGGGCAGCTGGCAGTTTGCAGCAAAACTGGAGCCCGGCCGCATAGTGCTCCGGGAATTGCAGGGAGACATCGGTGCCATCCGCATTGACAGCCGCAAGGGTGACGGGGCCACCCTGGTGTGGCATACAGACAGCGCGGACAGCCGCTCGCACTTTGACGGGGAAATACGATTCTGCGACTGGCCGAAAATTATCGCTGCCAGCAACTGTGACATCACCGAAGTAAAACCGGATGGGCGCATACAGGCAAACCTGCAATGGCCCGGCGATCCTCAGGATTTTTCCATTGAGAAGAGCACCGGCTCCGCACGACTGCGCCTGCAGAACGGGAGGTTTCTCCAAGTGCAGTCACCGGGACCTTTGCGTCTGCTGGAGCTGTTCAACATTGAAAGCCTGTTCCAGCGCCTGCAGCAGGACCCGGTCAGCGCGGTGACAGGCGTGGTGACAGACGTGGTGACAGGCGGCGGCGGGCTGGACTACGACAATGTCACGGCTGTCGGGCAGCTGGACGCTGGCCTGCTGATACTGCAGGGCCCGGACGGTTTTGAGGTCGAATCAAGCGGCGGCAGCCGCTTTGTGCTGACCGGCACCGTCAATCTGCGCGAGCGCAGCTTTGAGGGAGAGCTGGCCGCCTCCTTTGCCATGATCGGCAACCTGCCCCTCCTCTCGCTCCTGCTGCAGGGCACGCCTGCACTCGCTGCGGGCACTTGGGTAGTGGGGAAAGTCATTCGCACATCCACCAATATTGGGCCGAAAGCGAAGTTCCGGGTGAGCGGCCCTTGGCACAGCCTGAAGCTGGAGCTGATTGTCGCCCCGAAGACGCAGCCGTCTTCAGAGACCGCTCAGCCGTAAGCGAGTGTCGCCAAGCCCAGGAAAGAAAAAAATCCGACCACATCGGTCACCGTGGTCAGGATGACACTGGCAGCCACCGCCGGGTCAATGTTCAGCTGACGCAAAATGATCGGCAGGGCGACACCGGTTGCCGCGCCTACCAGCAGGTTGATCACCAAAGCGATAGCGAGGAGTATGCCGAGCTTGGTGTCTCCCAGCCACAGCCAGGCCACCACCTGCACAACCGCTGCGTACAGAAGACCGTTCAGGATGCCCAGCAGCATCTCCCGGCTGAAAAGCCAGCCGACATTGCGCTCGCTGATGTGGCCGAGGGAGGTACCCCGGATCACCACAGTCAGGGTCTGACTGCCGGCGATGCCGCCCATGCTGGCAACGACCGGCATCATCACGGCCAGCAGCACCACCTTGTCCAGAGTGTCCTCAAACAGGCGAATGACCGCAGCGGCAATAAAAGCAGTGGCCAAGTTGATGCCGAGCCAGACCATGCGCCCGGGCAGTGCCCGCAGTGCCGGTGCAAAGGTATCCTCCTCGCCGGCACCGAGTCCGAAACGCAGGAACAGGGAGCGGTCGGCTATCTCGCGGGTCCGGTCCAGCACATCATCCACCGTAATGCGCCCGAGCAGAATCCCCTCTTCATCCACCACCGGTGCCGACACCCAGTCGTGGCGGTCAAACAGCTCGATCACCTTCGGGACGGCAAGGGAGGCGGGCAAAGCCTGCACATCTGTCTCCATGAATTCCCGCACAGTCATGCTCGGCTCGGCAAGCAGGATGCGCTGCAAAGGGAGAATACCGAGAAAGTGATCCCGGCGGTCCACAACAAACAGGCTGTCCAAGGAAGGGGGCAAGCTCTCGTGGTAGCGCAGATAGCGCAGCACCACGTCCAGAGTCAGGGCCGCCCGCACCGTGATGGCATCCGTGTTCATCATGCCGCCGGCAGTATCATCCTCAAATTCCAGCACCCGCTCCACGCGCCGCCGATTCTGTATGTCCATGGCTTCCAGCACTTGGCGGGCGACGGCATCCGGCAGGTTGTGAAGAAGGTCGGCCACATCATCTGCCGCCATATTTTTGGCGATGAGGGCTACCTCTGCTGCATCCATTCTCTCCAGCAGTTCGCCGCTCAGCTGATCACTCAGCAACGGCAGGACCTCTCCCTCCCGCTCTGGGTCCACCAGCTCCCAGGCAATCCGGCGCACCTTGGGCGGCGAGGATTCCAAGAGGTGAGCGATGCGCTCCGCCGACAGGCCGGCCAGCAGGCGGCGCACACCCTCTATGGCGCCTTCCCCGCCGGCGCCGAGAGCCTCGGTAATGATCCGCAGCCGCTCGGCGACCGGGGGCTGACCGTCAGGAATGCTTGCCATGTTCCTTCTCATCTTCGCCGAAGCCGTCTTTTACCAAGGCACAGAGGGCGCTCATCGCCTCCCGAGCATCGTCACCCTCAGCATGCAGGTGCAAGCTGGTGCCGTGGCCAGCGGCCAGCAGCATGATCTGCATGACGTTCTTGCCGTCCACCATCTGCTCCCCGGTGCCGACTCGCACCTCGCAGCGGAAACGAGAGGCCATCTCCACGAACAGGCCGACGGCCCGGGTATGGAGACCTAATTTATTGACTATTTTGACCCGGGATTTAATCATCTGCCTATTTCCTCTTACAGGCTAATCTTATCCCGGATGAAGCCTTCCTATGATTTCGGATGCTCCCGGTGGCTGACCAGCACATGGGGAAAACGCTCCTGGAAACATTTTTGCAGCTGCTCGCACATGTAGACAGAGCGGTGCTGGCCACCGGTACAGCCCACTGCGACGGTCAGGTAGCTGCGGGATTCCAAGAGGGGCAGCCATTTTTCCAAGTAGGACTGAATATCCGCCAGCAACTCCTTCGCCTCTTGCTTGCTGTCTAAGAAATCAACCACGGGGCGGTCGCAACCGGTCAGATTCTTCAAGCTGCTCTCCCAATGGGGATTGGGCAGACAGCGCGCATCAAAGACCAAGTCTGCATCCGGCGGCACCCCGCTCTTGTAGCCGAATGACAGAAATTGCAGTGATAAATCCTTGCCGCCCTCCGGGCCGACCACCCGCTCCACGATTTTGTCCTGCAGCTCGTGCAGGTTGATGGTGGAGGTGTTGATGCACAGCCCTGCCTTTTCTCGCAGCGGGGCCAGAATCGTCTGCTCGCGGGCAATGGCCTCTTTCAGGTCTGCGCTTGCCGAGCTCAGGGGATGCCGCCGCCGGGTTTCCTGAAAACGGCGCTGCAGCGTCGCGTCATCTGCATCAAGGTAGATGATCTCGGCCCGCAGGCCCTCTTCGCTGCGCTGTCTCTCTACCAGCACCGTCACCTGGGTCATATCGCTTTCCAGGTTGCGGGCATCCACCGCCACCGCCACCCATTTATAAACCGGCTCCGCACTGTGCAGGGTCTGCTTGAGCAGTGGCTCAATCAGGCCTGCCGGCAGGTTGTCCACGCAGTAGAAACCCGCATCCTCCAGCTGGCGCAGGGCCACCGTCTTGCCGGATCCGGAACGGCCGCTTAAGACGATAAAGCGCTTCCCTTTCTCCTCCTCTTTCATTGCGGCGGCCGATACTCCACAGCCACCCGATACAAGGCCTCGTCGCTGTCTGCATCCCGCAGTTGCCGGCAGAATTCCGGGCGGGCAAAATGACGGGCCAACAGGGCCAGCACCCGCAGGTGCTGCTCTTCGGCACCGATGGGCACGAGCATAACAAACAGGATGTCCACCGGGTGGCCGTCCCGGGCAGAAAAATCCACCTTTTCGCGCAGCTTCAGAAGGGTGCCCAAGACCGAGGGACAATTCGGCGTCCGACAGTGGGGAATGGCAACTCCGTTGCCGATTGCCGTGCTGCCGATTTTTTCCCGTTCGGCGAGGCGGCAGAAAAGATCTTCTTCGTCCAGTCCCGGGAGCGTCTTGGAGATCAGCCCGGCGACATTCTGCAAAATGCGCTTGGGACTGCTGCCATCAAAGCAGCAGCAGGTTCTCTCCAAGGTCAGGAGAGAACTTATTTCCAAGGGTTGGTGGGTGGCGTTAGTGTCCACAGCACGAGAAGGCTACGCTAGCACGCATAAGTGTACAGCTAAACGCAGGCATTAGAAACTCTCGCCGAGATAAACCCGGCGCACCCGGGGGTCGGCCACAATCTCTTCCGGCGAGCCTTCAGCGAGCAGACGACCCTCTGCGAGGATACAGGCGACGTCGCAGACATCCAGTGCCTCGCGCACATTGTGATCCGTGAGCAGCACACCGATGCTCTCGCTTCGCAGGTGCCAGAGCAGTTCTTTAATGCCTCCCACTGCCACCGGGTCAATGCCGGCAAAGGGCTCATCTAAGAGCAGAAAACGCGGCGCCAGCGCCAGCACCCTGGCAATCTCCACCCGGCGCCGCTCGCCCCCGGACAGCAGGTTCGCTCTGGTACCCTGCAGATTTGTCAGCTGAAATCTTTCCAGCAGCTCGTCCGCCCGGGCCTCCCGGCCCTGTCGGTTCAGATCATTCCGGGCCTCAAGAATGGCGAGAAGGTTGTCCCGCACATTCATGCCGCGAAATACCGAGGGCTCCTGGGGCAGGTAGCCGATGCCGCACCGAGCGCGCCGGTGCAGGGGCAGCGCTGTGATATCGCTGCCGTCTAAGAAGAGGCGGCCCCGGTCCGGCGTGATGAGGCCGGCCATCATGTAAAAGCAGGTTGTCTTGCCGGCACCGTTTGGGCCGAGCAGACCCGTCACCTGGCCGGAGCGCACTTCAAGGGAGACATCGCACACCGCGGCAACAGCACCGTAATTTTTTTCCAGATTCTCAGCTCTCAGCAAGTTCATGAGCCTGGTGAAGATGCCTCTTCCAGCAGGTATTCAATGCGCTCGCCCCGCAGGATGTCCTCCTCCCGCTCCAGCACCGCGCCGCCGAATAGACGTATGCGGCCCGCGGCAACCTCATATTCCATGCGCCGCCCGCTGCCCTGCAGGATGCTGCCGGCAGCTCGCGGGTGGGTGAAGCGCAGGGGACGCCCCTGCGCATAAACCATTTTCGGATAACTGCTCTCATCCCACAGCATCCGCATGCTGTCGGCGCTGAGAGCGGTATTGCCATCCAGCTGCTCCACTCGCACCGCTCCGCGCATGCGGAGCAGAGCCTTCGCTTCATGCAGTGTGCCCTGCTCCGCCCGGAGCTGCCAGCGGCGGCCCTGCCGATCGCGAGCGTGAAAGTCAAGACCCGTGAGATGAATACTGCTGGCACCGGGGGCACGTGTCGCCAGCCGGGATTCCAGACGGAACGAGCCGCCCTGGGCATCGTAGCGCAGCGCTTTCAGTCCGCGCACTTCGTAACCGCTAGGGGCAGTGACCGGCGGCGGCGTCTCCGTCTGCACCAGCAGAAGCCAGGCTGCTATCAGCAGCAGGGCGGCGACAGCAGCGAAGCGGACCCGGTTCATCGCGTCAACCGCCGACCGGCCTGCAGGATAAGTTCGCATGCTTCGCGCACCGCCCCCTGCCCCCCCCGCCACCGGGTCACCCAGTTGGCAGCGGCGATCACTTCGGGGTGCGCATCGGCGACGGCAATGCCGAATCCGGCCAGCTGCATTGCCGGCAGGTCCGGGAGATCATCCCCCATATGAGCGGCAAAAGCCGGCGCTATTCCCATGCCTTCGCACAGGTCTTGCAGGGCCGCCGCCTTGTCGCTGCACCCCTGGCGCACCTCGGTGATGCCCAGCTCATCGGCGCGACGCGCCACCAGCTGGGACTGCCGTCCGGTCACCAAGGCAATCCGCACTCCGCTGTCCTGCAGTCGCTCAATGCCAAAACCGTCGCGCACATGAAAAGCCTTGAATTCATTCCCGTCCTCAGCCAGGTACAGGCGACCATCCGTGAGAACGCCGTCCACATCCAGCGCCAGAAGCCGGATGGATGCCGCCCGCTCCAGCACTTCCTCTGGGATTGGAATATCCATCACGCGACCCCCGCCTGCAGCAGCTCCTGCATGTGCACGATGCCTTCCGGCCGACCGGCCTGGTCCACGCACACCAGGGCGGCAATCCGGTGCTGCTCCATTAGGTTGAGGGCTTCTGCTGCCAGCAGATTCGCCGCCACCGTGCGTCCGCCGCGAGTCATCACCGCCTCCGCCGCTGTACTGTGCAGGTCCACCCCCCGGTCCAAGGCGCGGCGCAGATCGCCGTCCGTGAATACCCCCTGCATGATTCCCTCGCTGTCCACTACGGTGGTCATGCCCAAGCCCTTGCTGCTCATCTCCACCAGGGTTTCGGCCAGCAGCGTGTCCAGGGTGACCCGGGGAATGCGCTCGCCCCGGTGCATCAGGTCCGCCACCCGCAGCAGCAGCCGCCGGCCTAGCGTCCCCCCCGGATGGAAGCGGGCAAAGTCTTCTTCGCTAAACCCCCGTGCCTCCAGCAATGCAATCGCCAGGGCATCCCCCATAACCAGCGCGGCGGTGGTGCTGGCCGTGGGCGCAAGGTCCAGCGGACATGCTTCGGCGCTCACCCCTGTATTCAAATGGATGTCGGCACTCTGGGCCAGGGGCGAATCCTCGCTGCCGGTCATGGCGATCAATCCCACCCGCAGACGTTTCAGGGCGGGGATCAGGGCCAAGATCTCCGGCGTCCTGCCGGAGTTGGACAGGGCGAGCACCGTGTCGTCACTGGTGATCATGCCCATGTCACCATGGCTCGCTTCGGCGGGATGCACGAATAGAGACGGGCTGCCGGTGCTCGCCAAGGTGGCAGAAATCTTTCGCGCGATATGACCCGACTTGCCCATGCCCAGCACCGCAATGCGCCCAGAGCAGGCCAAGAGCATTTCACAGGCGGCGACGAAGGCCGGGCCAATACGTTTTTCCAGAGCAGCGATAGCTTCCCGCTCTGTGCGCACTGCACGTCGTCCGGCGGCGGCAAAATCGGTACGGGTATCACGCTGGTTCACGCTGTCTCTCTTCAGAAATAAAACAGGCTGGTCATATAGCCCGCATAGCCGGCCAGCAGCAGCGCTGCGAAGACTCGGCCGACGGGCACGGCCTCTTCGGCTACACGACGCCAGTGCCGCCAGTACAGGAGCCCCGCCAGTACCAGCGTGAAGGCAAGCATGGCGGCAAAATCCCTGTACAGCGGAGCTTCTGTGGCAGCATGCCAAGGATGAACAGCCGTCGCCGCACCCATCACGCCGAAGAGATTAATGATATTTGAACCCAGCAGGCAGCCGATAGCAATCTCGTGATGCCCGCGGCGCAGCGCACCGAGGGTGGCGGCCAGCTCCGGCAGGCTGGTGCCCACCGCAAAAAGAGTGAGGCCCATGATGAATGAGTCGATGCCAGTCACCAAAACCAGCTTCTCTGCCCCATGCACCAAGATGCGGGCGCCGAGCAGGAGGAGCCCGGTGGCCAGAATAAACCTGCCCCAGACCAGGTACAGTGCAGCGTCGCTTTCGCCCGGCAGCGTATCGCTGCTGGCGCTACCGGCGGCAAGGGGCAGTAGGACGGGAACTAGCAGCACCAGCAGGAAAGTGCCTTCCCAGCGGCTGATCTGCATATCCGAAAGCACCCACCCTGCGGCCAGAGTGGCCAGCAGCATCAGCGGTATTTCTCGGTGAAAGAACCTTGCCCCCACCTTGAGCGGGATGAGGAGCGCAGAGATGCCGAGCACCATGCCGATATTGGCGATATTGGAGCCCATGGCATTGGCGACAGCAATATCGGGATTGCCAGCCCATGCGGCGCCGAGGGAAGCGGCAAATTCCGGGGCTGAAGTGCCAAACGCCACCGCGGTGGCACCGAAAACCGCCGCGGGCAGATGCAGCCGCTCCGCAACCAAGAGGGCAGCCGTGACAAATTTATCTGCACTCCAGACCAAGAGAACCAATCCGGCAAGTGCGAAAAAAACGGGTTCTAAGAAAGGGTTGAGCATGGCCTAAATGCCTACGATTATCCGTTATTATAGAAGGGCCCTTGTATCTCCCTGCCGTATCCATGCCCCTTCCCCTCCGCCTCACCCCGTGCTGGACTGTCTTCCTGCTGGGATTAGCACTCGCTCCAGCACCTGCGCAGACCGCCTCTGGGGAGGCAGCCCCGATGGGTGCGCAGCAGGTGGTGGACCAGCTCAGTACCAAAATCCTGGCGGCCGCCGACAGCTATAAATCTGCGAAGAAAAACCCGGAGCTATTCTTTCAGGAAGTAGAAACACTGCTGGAAGAATTGGTGGATTTTCGCACCTTTGCCAGCGGCGTAATGGGCCGTTATACCGCCAAATCCGCCATGGCCGCTCTGTCCCCGGCTGAGCGGAAAGAGCGGGAGCAGCAAGTTGATCGCTTTGCAATGGTGTTCCGCACCAGTCTGGTGCAGGCCTATGGAAACGCCTTTCTCTCCCTGGGAGGGAAAGTCCAGGTGGAGACGGTAGGGAGCAAGAAAAAAAACAGCAGGGTTGAAGACGTGGTGCAAAAGGTCAGCGGGATCACCGAACGGCCGGTCACCGTGCGCTACCGAATGATGCGCGATAACGAGAACTGGCGTCTGCACAATATCGCCATTGAAAAAATAAACTTGGGCAAGCTGTACCGCGGTCAATTCGGCGCCTTGGCGGATAAATACAACGGCAATCTCAACCGTGTTATTGACGAATGGAGCGCCGAGACGAAAAAGGAAGCCGCGAAGGAGCAGCCGGCTGCCGAGAAAAAAACAACAAAAGGAAAAGTCCGGAAAGAGGTAAAAGAAAAGGCAGCGCGGAAGACTGCGCCGGCAACGAAGAAAAAATCGTGAGCACATCTCCCCTCTCTTTAGCAGACTCCGCCGCATTCTGCCAAAGCAATGGCATCTAGCAGCCTGCCTTCATTCCTGTCCCTGTCAGCGGGGAGACGGTCCGTGGGCCAGTGGCTGGCCCTCCTTCTGTTCATCGCCCTGGCGCTGCTGACCTTCTACGTCTCGGATAAACCGCTGCACTACGAGCGGCAGGCGATACTGGGCGGGCAGTGGTGGCTGCTGTTCAGCGGAAATTTCACTCATACCGCCGCCAGCCATCTGTGGCTCAACCTGACCGCCTGGCTGCTGATCTGGATGTACGCCCAGGGGCGGGTGCCCCTGTACCTGTGGATAACCGCCGCTGTCGTGTGCTCGGCATCCACCGGTCTCGGCCTGCTCTTGTTCAACCCGGAGATTCACTGGTATGTCGGCCTGTCCGGCGTGCTGCATGGCATGCTGGCGGTAACGGCGATCTGCTGCTGGCAGCGGGAGCGGGACTGGACTGCGCCCCTGCTGCTGGCCGCCGCGATTATCAAACTGACAGCAGAGCAGATGCACGGCCCGCTGCCGGGCACCGCCGACCTCGCCGACGTGCCGGTGGTGACGGATGCTCATCTCTACGGCTTTGCCGGCGGCTTGCTGCTGCTTCCTCTCGCCGGCTATGCCAGCCGCGGGAAGAGCGCATGAACGAGCAAGCCATTCGGCAGCGCATTGATTCCGGGCTTCCCGGAAGCCAGGTAGAAATGGTTGCCGAGGGAAATCGTCTGCACTTGACGGTTGTCAGCGAGACCTTTGCCGGCCTGGCACCCGTGAAGCGGCAGCAGCAGGTGTATGCCTGCATTATGGAGCTCATCACCAGCGGTGAAATCCACGCCGTCACTATCCAGGCCTTGGCCCCGAGGGAGCAGTCCGGTGACGACGGACAGCAGCGCCATGCCTGATGCCGGCAGCGGCGAGACGCTGCATATTTCAGGCCAATGCCGCCTAGAAGGGGAAATAGAGGTCTCCGGAGCAAAAAATGCGGCACTGCCGATTATGGCGGCGAGCCTGCTCTGCGAAGACGCGCTGACCATCAGCAATTTGCCGAATCTTGGCGATGTCGCTCTGATGAACCAGGTGCTGGCCAGCCTCGGCGTAGAGCGCACCATGACCACCACCGATACTTTCAAACTGGATGCCCGGAGCGTCGTCTCCTGCGCTATTCCGGTGGAACAGGCACGACAGATGCGGGCTTCAATTCTGGTCCTCGGCCCCCTCCTGGCACGCTATGGCGAAGCCCAGGTGCCCTACCCCGGGGGCTGCTCCATCGGTCCTAGGCCAGTGGACCAGCACTTGGATGGATTGCGCGCCCTGGGCGCTGTATTTGAAGAGCGAGAAGACATCATTGCAGCTCGGGCACCCGATGGCCTGCGGGGCGCCGAAATTAAGTTCCGTCAGCCCACCGTGTGCGGCACCGAGAACATCATGATTGCCGCCTCCCTGGCAAAGGGAAACACTGTCGTGCACAATGCCGCCCGGGAGCCGGAGGTGGCAGACCTGGCCCACTGCCTCAACACGCTGGGAGCAAAGATTGAAGGTATCGGCACCGACACCCTGCTCATCCAAGGCGTTCCCAGGCTGCAAGGGGGTGAATACCGGATCATTCCCGACCGCATTGAAGCCTCCACCTACTTGGTGGCGGTGGCCGCCACCCGGGGGCGTGTGCAACTCTGCAAAGCATGCCCAGAGAATATGGAAAGCGTGCTGGACAAGCTGCGGGCAGCGGGAGCGCAGATCAAAATTGGAGAGGAGAGCATAGAGCTGGATATGGACGGCAAAAGACCGCAGGCAGTGGATGTATGCACCGCCCCCTACCCGGGCTTTCCGACCGACATGCAGGCCCAGTTCACCGCCATCAACGCTCTGGCAAGCGGAAAGTCATGCGTCACCGAAACTATTTTTAACGACCGCATGGCTCATGTGAAAGACATGCAAAGAATGGGTGCCCAGATCAAGCAGGGAGATGGCTCCGTGCTTGTAACCGGTGTAGAGCACTTGCAGGGCAGCATGGTCCGCGCCAATGACCTGCGGGCCTCTGCAAGCCTGGTTATCGCGGGCCTGATGGCCGAGGGGGAGACCATCGTGCAGGATATTGAACACATTGACCGGGGCTACCAGTGGATTGAAGAGAAGTTGAACAAGCTGGGCGCGCAGATAAAGCGCCGCCCGCGTTAGCCTCTGCAGCCTGCCAAGTTACCCACTGACAAACCGAAGATCCCTGCCGCAATCTAAAGAGCAAATCTACGCCCCGGATGCAATGAACTCCCCTCTTACCATCGCCCTCACCAAGGGCCGCATACTGCAAGAGGCCTTGCCCCTTTTGCGGAGCACAGGTATAGACATCTCCGCCGCCGCCGGCGACAACCGCCACCTGATATTCAATTCAGGCTGCGGCAACTATCGCTTTCTGGTGGTGCGCGGTGGCGACATCATCACCT